>NZ_JARWNX010000052.1 GCF_029868385.1 Nocardia cyriacigeorgica
CTGGTCATCTTCGCCGTCGAAATGGCCGCCGCACTCGCTGCGGCCGCCACCGGGGTCGGTGCCCCCGCCGGAGCCGCCGCCGGCGCCGCCGCCCGCGTCGCCACCCAAGCCGCGATCCGGTTGACGATGAAACAACTACTCCAGCGGATCCTGTCCCGAGTCGTGAAAGAAGCCGCGCTCGGTGCGTTGGAAGAAGGCGGCCTCGACCTCGGCATCCGACTACTCCAGGCCGCCAAAGGCGACCGCGAACTGTCCCGCGATGATTTCACCTCGGTCTGGCAGTCCGCCGCCGGCGGCGCCATCGGAGGCGCTCTCTCCGGTGGACTCGGCCGCGACGGGGGACTCACCAACGGCGTCGGCGACAACGCCGGCGAAGGCCTCAGCAACGCGTTGGGTAACCGGGCCAAACAATTCGCCACCGACTACACCACCGAAGTCGCCTCCGATGTCGGTTCCCAAGCCGCGATGGCCGCGATCACCGGTGAAGAGTTCGAACTCACCGCCGACACCTTCACCAGCGCCGCCGCCGGAGCCGCCCAAAACCAGTTCGACCGCGGCGGCAACGACAACGACGGCGACAACGCAGACGGCGACGACGGCCCAGACAACAACGACGACGGGCCAGACAACAACGACAACAACGACGACGGGCCCGACAACAACGACGACGAGAGCGGCAACAACGACCGCGGCGGCAACGACGACAGCAGCGGCGGCGACCGCAACGAAGACGACAACAGCAGCGGCGGCGGCAACGACGACCAGCCGAACAACAACCCCCAAAGCAACAACCCCGACCGCGGCAACAACCAGAACCCCGACAACAACGCGGACAACGACGGCAACCGCCCTGAGAACAACCCCACCGACCGCAGCGGAAACAACCCACCCAACACCACCAACAACGACCAACCCGGCCAAACCACCCCCGCCAACGCCAACAGCAACAACGACTCCGGCAACGGCAACGAGCCACCCGCCCGCACCCAACCCACACCCACCAGCGACCCCAACACCAGCGCAAACAACAACCCCACCCAACCCGCCTCCGCAGGCGACCCCACCAACACCAGCGCCGGCAACCCCACCCAACCGGCCTCTACCAGCGACCCGAACAACACCCCGACCTCCGCCGAAAACAACAGCAACGAACCTCCCACCCACACCGCCCCCGCTGACCACGACAGCGGCAACAACCACAACGACGACAGCCAGAACAGCAACAATCCCCCCACCGACGAACCACCACAGCCCACACCCACCACCGACACAGCCGGTAACACCAACGGAGACAACAACTCCGGCGGCAACAACCCACCCGCCGACCGCCCCCAACCCACCGCGCCGACCTCCGACGAGCCCACCACCACCGGCTCCGACAACGATAACGCCGCCGACTCCCCTGTACGGCCGGACCCGCAGCCCAGCTCCTTGGACCTGCCCACCCAAGACCCCACTTCACCCTCGACTCCCACCACGCCACCGCAACAAGCGCCGACCGAGCCTGGCAACGCCACTCAACCGAACCCCGGCTCATCCAACGGTGCGCAGCCCACCTCACCCACAACTCCGCCCGCGCCTTCGGCCCCCACATCGCCGACCTCCCCGGCCGAGTCGGCCCACTCGAGGCCGAGCCCCACGACCACACCGGACAGCCCTTCCGCGACCCAACCCGGCCAATCGACTCCGACCCCGGCAAACCAGCAACCACGCCCCGGCGACCTCCCCGCGCAGGATGCCCCCGTCGGCTCCTTGGATCTCCCAGACCAGGATTCCCCGAACACCTCTCCTGACCAGGCTCGGAGCCCGCTGGACCTCCCGCCCCAAGAACCAGCGCCGACCCAGGAACCAAGCCCGCTCGACCTCCCGCCCCAAGAACCAGCGCCCACCCGGGAACCGAGCCCCCTCGACCTCCCCGACCAGGAACCGACACCCACCCAACAACCGAGCCCGCTCGACCTCCCCAACCAGAACCCCGCACCGAATCGGACCTCCGATCCGCTCGATCTACCCGCCCAAGACGCCCCACCCACTCAAACGCCGCACCCGCTGGATCTGCCACCCCAGGACGCCCCTGTCGAGCAGCAACCAAGTCCCCTCGACCCGCCGAATCAGGACGCGCCGTCCGAGCACCCCTCGAGCCCACTCGACCTACCGGCCCCGAACTCCCCCACCGACACCGAGTCACAATCCACGACCGGCGCACCCCTCCCCAACGCCGCCCCGGCGAACACCACCGCCGCCGCCGCAACAGCCACCGCACCCCCACTCGACGCAGGCACCCAGCCGAGTTCGCCCGCCTCCCCGGCCACCGCCGCGCCGACCTCCACCACACCCCCGCAACCCCAGAACCCCACGCCCACAACACAACCCGGCCTCGCCCCACAGACCACTCCCACATCCGGCCGCACCCCAACGCGCACGAACAACACCGAACGCCCCACCACCCCCGACGCAATCACCGGCAGGCCGACCACCGGCACCACCCAGGTCACCGACGCCGCCCATCCGCCACAGTCACACCCGAACCCCACGACAAACCGCCCAGCCGCCACCCCCCGAACCGACTCCTCACCTCCCCCCAACCGCCCCGGCTACGACCCAACCATCCACAAATACGTAGCCCACTTCAACGACGGCCGCCCCATCCCCCGCGACCCCTTCTACACCGGCCAATACAACCCCCACACCGGCCGCTACCAACCCACCGAAGCCGAATACCAGGCCGAACGAGCCCACCTCGCCGCCAACCCACCCACCGCCACCACACCTTCGCAGCAGCCGAGCACCTCCACCGCGGACCCAACGCGCCCCGACACGGGCGCAACCAACGGCACGGAGCCCACCTCACCCGCACACAACGGCGCAAACGACTCCGTCCCCTCCGCCAACGACGACGCCCCCACCACAGACACCCCGACGAACTCAACTCCCGCCGCCGCACCCCTCCACGACTTCACCAACCCCGAAGCCCACCGCGCCCGCACCCAACTCCCCAGCTGGTGGCCCAACCCTGCCCGCGATCAAGCGAACAACCCCACCGACACCAGCCCCCGATCACCGGGCCCTTTCACCACAAACCGCCCGAACCCGACCTTCCCGGACGCCCGAGCCCCCGGGTCGGCATCGCCGCCCCGTCCAACTCGGAACGAATCTCCTTCGACGCCACCCCAGGATCGACTCAACCCGATCACACCCGCGCGCCCTACTGAAAGCGATCACACCAGCACGCGAACAACGGACCCTCGAAGCGCCACTCCCAGCCACTCTCGCGGCGATCTCGGCTCCCACTACCAAGGACGACCAACCCATCCAGGTCATGGGGCACCCGAATCGACTACTCCTGCAACCCATTCCAACGTCAATCAAGCACCCACGCGTAGCTCCCAACCGAACCCGAACGCCACCCCTCACTCCACAAACCCCCAGCGCGCCCACACCCCCGACCAGCCCCGCGACACCCCCAGGCCGGACCCAGGCCGCACCCGAAACCCCGACGCCAACTCTCCGGGCACACAACCGCATTCGCCCCGCCACCCCGCCACCCCCGCGCCCCAAACCCCTGCGGAGCAAGCTCGCGCGGTCCGCCAGTTTTACCGCAACCAACCACCGGTCGACGGCCGAGTCACGAGCGTCCCCTCGAACCACACCGGCCGCCCCGCATACGAAATCCGCCGCCACCGCCTCCCCTCCGGCGAACACGTCTCGGTCCTGACCGTCCGAGTCCACCTCACCCCGGGCTCGAACATCAGCTCCGCAGACATGCAACGCCTGATGGCCAACACCGAATACGCAATCGACCACTCCTTCAACACCGCACCCCAACTCCTCGGCGGTGATCGGCTTTTGGTCGATGTCGAATTCACCAGCAATCCCGCCGATGCACACCTACAGGCCGGTTCCAGCCGCGGGATCGGCGACTTCAACAACTGGTCATTGCACGACAATCCCACCCACCTTGCAGACAATATTCGAATTCAACTCGGTCTCGCCCCAACGGGCGACAGCTCCATCGGCCTTACGACGGGTGAACTACGCCAGCTCAGCAATGAGATCGCGATAGCCCGCGCTGGGTTCAATTTCGAGAACCCCTCAGACACTCGTATAGAGGGCCCGCAGCGATTGAGCCGGGTTGAGAATTCTTCGTACCAACACGACGTCGAAGACGCCCTACGTAACGGCAGCGACTTCACCGTAGGCGCCGACCCCCGCACCCACCCCTACGGCCGATTGATCAACGATGGCGGACCAACCGTCCAAGGCCGCGGGAACAACTGCCTGGACTGCTCGCTTTCTGCTCTATCGTCGTTCTACGGAAACCCCCAGGTCTCCGCCCCGCGCTACCCTGACGAACTCCCGGATGGCACCATCGACGACGACGGCGAACACGATGGCGACCGACGCGCCCGCACTTGGCTCAACAGTGACTGGCAACGCTTCGACAGCAGCATGTCTATTGCTGAGCAAGCAGCAGCGATACACGACCATATCGCTCGTCTCGGACCGGGTTCGTCAGCGCTTATCGGAAATGACTGGCACGCTCTCGACGCTGACGACAACCCGATGTTCGACGAGGACGGTCGGCCTATAGCTGAAGGCGGGCACGTCACGGTCATCGTCTATCCCTACGGCGCCAGCGGCCCGGTCTGGTGGGACCCACAGACAGGGGCGACCTTCGATGTTCCACCCGCCGCGCTAATAGACGAATCGTGCTTGCTGGAATTCATCCCAATCGGCCCCGGAGGACCAAACGATGCCGGAATCGCTCCAAACACCGGAACAAGTTCAGCAATACCTGGCTCGGGCACTCGAGACGACTCGAACATTCTCGGTTCGCCCGACCGAGTACGGATGGGTGTGCCGTCGAATCCTGACGCCGGAGGAACAAGCAGCGGGCAGGGGGCGCGGCCAGGGGAACTACGTCGTCAACAGGGCGACCGGAGTGATCACAGTTCACACCAGCCTGCATCCGCGGACGATCGGGCAGCAATACGACGAAGCGATTCGGACGGGACAACCAGTCCAAGGACGCCAGGTGTACCCACCGACATGGCGAGTGCACGTCGACCGGATTCAGGAGACTCCCGACGAGATCCAGTACCGAGTCCAGACCGAGTCGCTGACCCAACCACCCATGGAACTACCGGCACAACACCATCTCACGATCAACAAACGCAACCTCCAACACCACACGAACACCCCGGCAATCCATCCCACATGCACCCGAGCGATGGCATGGGCGGAAGCCCGCAGCCGCAAGAACGGGACCTGGCCCCAGACCGGGACCTTCGAGTTCTAGACGATAGTCATCGCCCGGAGACTGCCCCGCAGAACGCCCAGTCACTCGCGGCTCCGAGCGACCAGAACACCGCTGGGGCATCCCGATCTTCTGATCAAACAACCAGCCAGGACCGTAATTCGACGACTGGCCCTAGCGGCACTCCGCCAGCAGCCCCCGCGGGGCGACCCGGATCCTCCGCATCGGACAGCACGCCAACAGACCCCTCCCAACCATCGACCGCAGCTGATCACATGGATCTGGTGCCGCGCCGGCCGCTCGACGAGGTTCGCCCCTTCGAACAGCCCGGAGGACTGCGGCCTGTCGAACCCGAGTTTCAGCAGGCTGTCGAGAATGCGGTACCGCGGGGGCCCGACGGGGAACCGCTGGTACACCCTCCCGTCAGCCACCCATGGGTGGATGAGGTCAACGACGGCGGGCCATGGGCCGACTCGGGCCGCGGCATCAACTGTGTCGATGCGACCAGGGCAGGATTGTCAACATTTTATGGTGAACCGCACGCCGCTGCCGCGCGGATGCTGGAGACCGACGAGTTCGGTCGGCCGGATTGGGCCGGGGAGATCGATGGCATTTCCAACATGGAAGAGTGGGCGGGCGCGCGGTATTCGCACGCCGGAAGTGGCGACGACGGACTCGATGAGGCTATCCAGCAGGTAGCGGACGCCGGGCCGGGGTCGACCGCAGCGGTCCTCGTCGAATGGGCACCCTCGGATCCGCCTCAGATTGATCCGTACACCGGTCAGCCCAGCGATCCCGGATCGCATCAGCTCGCATTGATCAACGACAATGGCAGACTGCTGTGGGTCGATTTCCAGTCGAGGACGATAACCGACTACTTTCCGTTCACAGCTCCTGTCGGTGACGTGTGGGCGATAACGATGGATCCCGACCGGAATCCTGTTGTCGATCCTGAGCACAACTACTCGGATGCGCCCGACGACCCTCCCGAAGGGCCGCCGAAGCAACCCGGGGACAGCCCAGCCGACGACCATCCCGACGCAGCCGATCCAGCAGCGGACAGCAGGCCCACACAACCGTTGCTCAGCCCAGAAGAGTATCTGAGCCAGGCTCACGTAGTGGAGGCCCTGGATCGCGCTGACGGGCAAGGCACAACGATCGTAGTGGACGGCGTCGAGACGCCGATAGGCCAAGCGGTTCGACACCTTCTCCCGCAGCACCCCGAATTGGCTGTGTTGCTACAGGAAACCGGTTACCTCGAAAACTCACTCCTTGCACGCCCCAAGACACTCGCGTCTCTGATGAATCACCCCGAGTCGATCCCGGTTTTGGTAGATGCCGCGCATGAAGTGCGCGACCGCGGGCCCGACGAGATTCTGACCGAACACGAATCCGCGTCCGGACCTGAGCCGACACCACTCACATCGACACAGCGCGCCATATCGGAATTGTTGCGCACGGCAACCGAGGACTACTTGGAAACCGACCGTCGGCAACCGGATTTCGACGTGAATAGGCAAGGAGATCCCGACTACAGGCGCCAGTATCTCGATCGTCAATACCAACATTGGCAGTCCACACAGGATTCCCTGAACAACGTTGTCCGCGAGGTGTCTCGGGAAACAGATGGGCAGCCCGGATGGCGTAACGAGCCGAAAGACAGGAGCCGCGCCGAGGACAAAATTGCCGGGTACGGAGGAAACGTGTCCAGATTGACGGACCTCGTAGGCGCGAAGATCGTGTTCAACAGCGTGGCAGATATTTATCGCGCGGCTGATCTACTGGCAAGCGATGAGAGGATCGAGATCGTGGATTTCGACGACCGGTTCAGTGAACCCGTCGGCTCGGGATATCGCGATCTCCAGATGAAGGTGAGAATGCCTGACGGACACATCGCCGAACTCCGACTGCATCTCAGCCACATAGACGAAGTCGCAGACTACGAACATGCCCTGTACGAAGGAAGGCGTGATCTCAAGTCACTTGCCGAATCCGAAGGCCGGCAACTGACACCGAACGAATCCGCGCTGAATGCCGCGCTCGAACGCCGCTCGATCGAGATGTTTCAGACGGCACTGGAAAGGGGATTGCAATGATCGCGGGCCACCTGCGCTACTACCGCTACTTCGATCGACCGATCGTACTGGAAAGAACTCCAGACGGACGGGATATCGGCGCCATACTGAATATCAGGACAGGAAGATTCGAATCCGCACCTTTCGATATAGTGGAGGAAATCCTCGGCGCCCGATCCGAAAGCAATATCAGAACTTTCAGGTCCCAGCGAGAGTTCATCAGGGCAACCGAGGAGGCCCGGATGGAACACCTCCGCGGAACCGGTCCGGTTTTCGCGCTGTACGACACGATCACGGCAATCTTTGAACAGCGTCGGACGGAGCAGCGGCATCTGAGCCCCGACGAACGAGCACTCATCACCTCACTTTTCCAGCGGACTTACAAGATGTGGGAAGACGAGTTCGCGAGGCAGGATGCCGGTCAGGCACCGTCGTTCAGCTACACCAGCGCACTCCCGCCAACGAAGGAGTAATTCGTGCCCGGCCATGTCGAGTACTTCATCCGACGGAGTATCGCAGAACACACCGAAATCGTTCGGCGCCTATCTACTGACCGTATCGAATCGTTCGGCTCCACCGGGACCTGGGAACCAGTCGAGCCACCAACCGACGTCGAAGAATCAGCGTTGACGCCGATCAGCGCCGAAACGGCTGCGCTCGAGTTATACAGACTCCGCGAAAGTGGAGAGGTCCCGAAGGTAGAAGGCGTGGTGATCCCACTCCTTCCACGCAACACGGAACCAGCTCCTCGGCCTGGATCCGGCCCGGTCGACATCTACCAGGCTCAAGCCATAGCCGACGAATGGATGGGCCGCGGCAACAACCCTCACAACCCGATCCGCGGCGGGGTGTACGAGTTCGACCTAGGTTTCGTCGTCTATCCGCTGGCCCCTATCGTCCGGGACGACTCGGCCAGCGGGTCGAAGCCTCGCCCCAGATCCAGCCGAGTCGGATCAGGTGTCGGAGTGATCGACAGGCACACCGGCGAACTCTCACTATGGCCGAATCTCCCACATGGAAAAGTGGCGGAGATGTACCGCAATTCCCGCTCGCAGGAATGAGTTCTCTTCGACTGCCGCACGCCTGGCCACCCGAGCGCCGAGCGACCCCGACGCGGTTCAAGTTCCGAACCCAAGATCCCGGCCGAGCGAACTCGAAGGTCGCCGCCCTGCGCCCACTAGGCGGTCGCATGCCGACTACCGACATCCTCACCGGACCGTGTCCGAGACACCACCCCAGGGATGGTCGGTAACTCGGTGACTGTGGATTTCATCCCCATACCCGCCGACCAAGGAGTAATGAATGCCGACACCGTATAAAACCAAGGATCAGGTGGAACAGTATCTGGCACAGATCCTCGGTCCCAGCCAGAAATACCGCATCGGTCCGATTCAATTCGGGTGGTTGTGCAGTCCGGAGCCGGCCCCGGGAACGACATTCAGTCAGACCGTCGGGATGACCAGCCTGGTGGTCAACGCCGAGACCGGGGTGGTGACCCAGTATCCGAGCTGGCCGGGACCGATGATCGCCGAAGACTACGCCGAAGCGATGCGGACAGGTCGGCCGCCAGCAGGCGGTCAGATCTACCCACCACGAACACAGATCAGGAAAGATTTCACCGCTCGCCGACTGCGGGGGTGAAAGTGCAATACTAATCGCCGAAGACGAATCCGTCGTGCAGGAATGGTCCGGCGGTATTCGATTCCTTGGTGGAGACTTTCCCGAGGAACTTGATCTGGCGATCCGACGATATAAGTGGCCAGAATCAATAGTCGAGTTTCGCAACAGCGAGTGAAGCTTCGCGTTCGAAGATTCCGGCAGATGGTAGAGAATCGATCCGATTCGATTGGAAGGCCCTAGACCGATGTACATGCTGCCCGATTTCGACGAGGTCGTGGACCGGCTCGATGACGCAGATGACGAAGCCCCTTTCGAGCAGGTCTCCGTTCGCGAGCGCCTGGACCGACTCGATCAGGATCTACGCACTCCGCTGGCCGCCTACCTCGACGAATCCAGCGCCCTGTGGGTCACTGCATCCATCGACGACCCACTGAATCCGACCAAGAAGAGAGTGGTGTCGATCGGCTACTCGACCGATGGGACGTGGGCCTGGCCCTCGTACTGGGGATACTTTGTGCGCGAGTACGGAGTCGAGGTCCCCGCTGCGTTCATTGCTCATGCGCAGGGCCAGAACTTCGCCCCGGCTGTTCTCGATCCGGAGGCGTTGAGAGCCGCCGAACGAGAGTTCGACAAGCTATTCGATTGAGGCCGACCGAAAGGCCTTCAGAAAGGTCAGGACGTGGATTACAACGAGCTGGATATGATCCTGCGCGGCCTCGGCGTGCCGGAGTCGATCTTCTCGATCGGCAGATTCGCCGACGATCATTATTGCCTCGTCCCCATGGAAGACGGCACCTATGAGGTCTTCTGGTACGAGCGCGGGGGCCGCCACGACCGGTGCGTGTACAACAGGCAGGACGCGGCGTGTTGGGGCATGCTCGGAATGATCGGCGGCGGGTTGGACGGTACGCAGCCGCTCGCACCCGGCAGGGGAACCGCCGGTGCGCTCGGTGGAGTACCGATCACCCATCCCGCAGTGCAATCGCTGCTGCATGATGATTCCGGCGGTGTCTTCGGCGAACTCACCGAGAGCGACTGGATACAACAATTCGTGGTGGCCGAGGACCGTGGGCTGCCGATGGGCGAACGTCGGCTGGTCTGGCCGGACCCGAATCAGCATCCGGATGGTTTCGCCGACCCTGCGGGCCGGGCACCGATCCGTCTCGAACCCGGACGAATCGTCGACTCGTTCGGATCGACCTACACCCGCCTGTTGTACGACATCGGCACACCGTTCGTCGAACGCTCACTCCCCCTCGACTACGCGCACTCCGGCTACCGGCGATGGCGGGTCATCAAAGAGACGCCGGTGTGGTCGGGCGCGGTGGCGCCCTGGTTCGAACAGCCAGGCGGCGGCACCCAATACTTCACGCTCCTGCCCGCCGTCGACCTGGTGGGCTCGGGATTCATCGAGGAGATGGCACTGTGACCACCGGAGGCGAACTCTTCCCGCAGGACCCGACCAGCCAATTGGCGCAGTTCTCCAAGGTCAGCACACCGGATTCGCTTGTCTCCGAGGGCAGAACACGAGAACAGGCGTGGTGTGTCATCGAGGCCGAGGACGGCTGGTGGGAAGTCTTCTACTACGAACGCGGTTCCCGGACCCAGAACCTCGGTCGCGCGAACTCGAGATTCGCCGCCCTGCGACTGTTGGGCGGTCGCATGCTGACCACCGATATCCTCAATCGGAGCTAGCAGTTCCAGAACGAACCCGAGTCCACTTTCCCCGCGACGAAAGAGCCGACGATGCAGGCACAACCGGTCCCGACCAGGGAACAAGTGGAGCAGTACCTCGCCACGATCTACCCGAGCCGGGAACTGACGATTCTGGAGACCGAGTTCGGGTGGGTGGCTCGCCCGGTCCTGACCGCGGAAGAGATCGCGAACGGGCAGGGCCTCGGTTTGGGGAATTACGTGGTGAACAAGCAGACCGGCGTGGTGACGGCGCATCGGAGCCTGCCGCCGAAACTGATCGGTGAGGAATACGACGAAGCGATCAGAACGGGCGGGCAGGTTCAGGGCTACCAGGTCTATCCGCCGATGTGGCGAGCCCATATCGAACGGACTCGGGAAACCCCGGAGGAGATCGAATACCAGGTCCGAGCCCAGTCCCTGACCGAACCACCCGCAGAGTCTCCGACCGAACACCACCTGGTGATCGACAAACACACCCTGGCGACCAGAACCGACACCCGCGCGATCCACGTAACGGTCCAGCACGCGACAGCATGGGCGGAAGCCCGCAACCGCAAGAACGGAACCTGGCCCCAGACGGGAACATTCGAGTTCTAGAGAGGACGCGTCGCCGATTTCATTCAGAGTCTGCGTGAAGGGCGACGCGGTACCGGACGTTTGGGTGGTGATGGGCGTGTGTCACCGTCAGGGCTGGCGAGGCGGCGTTCCAGTGCGGTGAATGCTGTGATCACGTCGGGGGATTCGAATGCCCTGTTGCGGCGACCGATCGTGAGCTGTCGCAGGATTCCGGCGGCGGTCAGACGCTCGATGGCCGCGTTGGTGGCGGGGTAGCTGCGTTCGATCAGCGTCGCGGCTGTGGCGACGGTGAGGATCGGGGCGCCGATGAGTTTGCCAACCAATAGGTCGAGTGCGGAGTTCGCGCGCACGGGCGCTAGTCGAGTACGCCAGGAATGTTGCAGATCGGCAGCTCGATGTTCGAAATCTGTAGCGTCGCCGGCCGCGCGAGTACATGCGGCCGCGAAGCGCGCGACCCAGATGTTCAGGTCCTCGATTGCCTGCTCCGAGTCGGGCGGGCCGAGATGACGGAAGCGATTCAGCCCGTCGATGTAGCTGTCGCTCCATGTCGCGAGGATCAGCGACACCGGTACGACGATACGTTCGGCGACGCCGCGGCGACGCAGAACGAGGTGGAACAACGCGCGGCCGGTTCGGCCGTTGCCGTCGATGAATGGGTGGATCGTCTCGAATTGGGCGTGCGCGATCGCCGCCTGGGCGACAGCGGGCAGATCGTCGCTGTTGCAGAAGTCGAGCAGGTCCCGCATCAGCTCGGGCACATCTTCCGGGGGTGGCGGAACGAACTCGGCCGAGCAGGGATTGTAGGAGCTGCCGCCGATCCAGTTCTGCACCTCCCGCAGATTTCCGCCATGTGCTGCCAGCTTGGTGCCCGCGAGCAGTCTGCGATGCACCTCCAGGAGGGCGGTCTCGGTGATCGCATCACCGGGTCCGACCACGGTGGTAGCCAAGGCCATCGCGTCGATATTCGCCAGCACCTCGGCAGCAGTCACACCCGAGGATTCCCCCTCCAAGTCACGAGCCACTTCCGCGCGCAGCAGCCGCCGGGCGCCGATCTCCAGTCCTTCGATTCGTGAGGAAGCGATGGCCTCGGCGCGCAGCAGCAATCGAGACAGCGCCTCCGTCTCGACGAGTGCCGTCGCGACCCGCACGCACGAGACGATCACGGACCCGCCGCGTCAGCGCCGAACGCTGACCAGCCCGTCATATCGGCGACAGAACGAGGCGGCTCGATCGGTACGGTCGTGCTGGACCGCGCTCCGGATGGGGCGAAGTTCGGCCAGTAGCCGTGGGGATTGGACGGGGCCGTCGAGTAGATCGAGGGCCGAGTGGGCGGCGGTGAGGGCTTCGGTGGTGTCGCCGAGGCCAGCGAGAGAGGCGGCGTAGTAGGTGCGGTAGGAGGCTTCGTCTCGGGGGAGGTTGGTGGGGCGGTCGATGCTTTCGCGGAACAGGGTGGCGGCGCGGTGGTGTTGGCCGAGCATTTTGTGGCCCTTGGCTTCTTGGACGCGTAGCTCGGGTTCGGTGACGAAGGCCAGCCAGACCGGGTCGTCGGCGTCGTCGAGTCCGCGATCGACCTCACGCCAGACCAAGTTCGTCGCACGCTCGAACTCCCGGCGGTCGCCGACGGCAGCGTATGCACTCGCCGATCTCGCGGTTCGTAGCGCGTTGAGACGGGCAGAGGGAACTTGTCTGGCCAGCTCACTCGTCCGCTGGGTCAGACGGACCGGTTCGCGGCTGTTCGTGGGGCGGTCGGTCAGGATGATGCTCAACCCGCCCAGGGCGCCCGCCATCATGTCGTCGTCGCCGCTTTGTTCGGCCAGCACGATGGCGTCGGTGTAGCAGCGGCGGGCGATAACCGGCTGGTTCGCGTCGTACGAGAGCCACCCGACGCAGCTGGACAGGCGGCCGGTCGCGCCGATCAACGCACTACCTGTTCGCGGCCCGTACTCACCGAAGTCGAGCAATTTCCGCGCCAGCCGGTACTGCTCCAGCGCGTACCGCGCGATCGCTCCCCCACCGAATCGGTTGTCGTGGTCCCACAATCGACGGGTCACGTCTTCGATATAGGCGATATGCGGAGCGCCGATCTGCACCGGTTCCGCAGAACTTCCGGCCGCTCCGGCGAGGGCGACCGTCGTGGCCAGGCCGAATTGTCTGCGGTTCACGTCCTCGGCTCCTTCATCCCCGCTTCCGATGGTCCTCGGATCGGCGGATCCGAGCAAGAGCGGAGTCAGGGCCGAGCGAGGGATGCCCAATGCGTCGGCGGCGCGACACAGTTCGCGCAGATCGAAGATCGTGCCGACTTCGCCGCGCTCGACACGGCCTGCATGTGCGCGATCCCAGTGCAACAGCCGTCCGAAGTCGGCTTGCGACAAGCCCATGCGCTTGCGGACCAGCGCCAGCGCTCGGCCGGGCTCACCGGCGGCGAGCAGTCTGCGAAACGCTGGTATTTCCCATGCAGCCGTGAGCTTTTCATCGTCCATCAACTGCCCCCTGCGAATTGTGGTCAGCGAACTCTAGACCCGAAACCGCACGTCAGGTGTGTCAACGGCAGATTCTGCACATCTGGTCTGCGCACTTTCTGCCGTCGACTCACCCATGGCCGCCACGCGAGGCTGATTCCGCACCCGGCGCCGGGCCGATGCCGACACCCGATTTCGGCACACCGACCCGCACAGCCGCCGGCCGGTGGCGAAAGCCCCCGGCGCTGAGTGCCCGACTCGAAAGGCGACCATGACCCCGACACCACCTACGGCACTTCCACGACGTGGACACGAGGCTGGCGACAGACCCTCGAGCCCTTCCTCATGTCCACCTCGTACGAATCCGATGGACGAGACGAGCCGGCGAGAGGTCGCGTTGTTGCGGGCTGTTCGCGACGGGCTGCTGCGTATGGACGCGGTGGGTGGTCGGGGATGAACGCCGCGGATTCTTGGCATGTGTTGACCGCCATCGTGTCCGCGCTTGCGGGGTGCGGGGTCGCGGTGCTGATCGTCGGGTGCGTGTGGCCGGTCGATCGGCCGACGCCACCTGCGCCGGCGCATCGCCGGGAGCTTGCACACCGGTCGGCGGAGCGGGCCTTCGATACGACCGCGTGGACGTGCGGTCTGCCATTGGCGCCGTTATCGCTCGACGATGCACATCGCGCCATGCAGCACCACCGCGCGCATGACTGCGCCCGCAAACGGGCCGCGTTCGCCACGCTGATCGCGGCCGGGCGCATCACACCGGACTCGAGGCGGCAGCGATATCGGGTGGCGCGATGATCGCGGCGGCTCAGCACTCAGCGCGGCAGGTAGACGCCGTCGCGTACCGCCGTCACGGTCCGGGAGATCATGTCCTGCAATGTGGTGGTGATTCGGTCGCTGGTGGTGGGTTTGGTGACGATGGTGTTGTCGCCGACGGTGACGTAGCGGCCGTCGTCGTCGAAATCGGTGATCTGGAAGTCCTTGCGGCCCTCGGTGTGCCGGTTGTCGGGGCTGCCGAGTGCGTAGACGCCGATATGTGCGATACACGTGGTCGGGCGGGCGAAGAAGCGTTCGAGTTCTTGACGCGGGGTGGTTCGCCAGGAGTCGCGGACGGGCGGAGGGGGTTTGTCCAGGTCCTCGGCGGCGACCCGCAATTGCTCCGCACGGCCGGGACCGCAATCGGGCAAGACAGCGACGATTTCCCGTGCCACACCGGTATCGGGCAGAAAAGCCAGTGTGACATCGCCACCGTGGTCGTTGTCCGGGCCCGGTTCCTGCACCGCGATCGCGCCGTGCTCATGGTGTACACCGGCGTGCGCGCGCAGTTTCCGGTCCCGACCGGTGCCGGTGAAGCCCGCCAATTCCACTCTGGCCTCGGGGACGATGAGAACGTGCACCGCACGTAACAGGTCATCGTCGAGTTGCGGTTGCAGCGTTTTCGCGGCGGCCTGACGCAAACGCAGTGATTCCGAACGGAATTCGGTGGTGAATTGATGCTGCAACGGATAGGGCAGGACGTCACGGCCGGTGGCGTCCCACAGCGTCCGGAATTCGAGCGCGGTGAACCGCCACCGCCGCACAGTATTCACGCGGATATCCTCTGGTTACTCGCCGATGACCGGTGGCACCGTTTTTGCCATGGAATCGAGCCCGGTGAGTTCGTTGCCGTTCTCCTGATTGATCAGGTAGTCCGGCACGCCCTTCGACGATTCTTCCTCGGAGGAATTACCGCCGCGCGCGCCCGGCGACATCATGCCCGGCATACCGGACCGCCCGAGGCCACCCGCACCGGAACCCGCGCGGGCCGCGGCGGCATTCGCCGCGGTACCGCCGGCGCCCGGACCGCCGGCCAGCGATCGACCGGCCCCCGGTGCGGAGCTACCCGAACCGCCCGAACCCGAACCGCCACCTGCGGATCCACCACCCCGGCCGGGGAAACCGGTCGTCGACGCACCACCGGGCAGTCCGGAGGTAGACGTCGAAGCGGGGGTGGTCGATGCGGGCGTCGTGGACTGTGGGGTTGTGGTGCCGGTTTCGGTGCTCGCGGCGGTGGTCGACGGGTCCGGTGACTCGGTGGTCGTTTCCTCGCCCGATTCCGTCGGCTGCTCCGGCTCTACCGACGCGCCGCCGCCGGAAGTGCCGCCACCGCCGCCGTTTCCGTTTCCATTACCGTTTCCATTGCCATTCCCGTTCCCATTACCGTTGCCGTTCCCATTACCGTTGCCATCGTCCGACAGTGGGTTGTGTGGGCGCGGAATGTAGGGAACGCCGGTGTCGGACTCCTTGATCACCGGGGCGTAGACAGTGCGAAGCACCCGCAAAGCCTCGGCCTTGGCGTTGTAGTTGGCGACGTCGTCATTGCGCCAGCCGCGACCGGCGATGAAGGCGCGGGCATTGTCGGTGCCGCTGCGGTGTTCGGGCGCATGTGGCACGAGAGCGAGCGTCGGCTCGAGACCGGTCTGAAGTTCGGCGAGCTTGCTGGCAGTCAACTTCGCCGCATTGGTCAGCTGCGCGGATTTGGTGGTGTATTCGCGCACACCACCCAATGCGGCGTCACGGGAGGCGCCTTTCCAGATGCTCTCATCGGTGGCGCGCTGCATGGCGGTGTTGAAGGTGTCGATGGTCGTTTTCGCGCGATCGCCGATCGTGTTCCACGTCGAGACGAGGTTGGATACCGACTCGATGCTGATCTGGTCGACCTTCGCGCGCAGAGTGGCGATATCGTGGCGTTCGAATTCGTCGGGGCCGGCCACCACCATCGGTGGGCGAACCTCGCCGTCAAAACCGAGTTCACCCGCCTTGGTGCGCACCCCATCCCGTTGCAGGTTGTACTTGTCCTGCACGGCGGCGGCATCCACCTCGGGCTCCAGATCCTCGCCGGAGATGAAGTTGGTGATCGCGATACCGACATCCGACGCCATATCGCTGAAATCCCAGCCGAGGATGCCCAGTTTCGACGAGGGGATGTACACCATCACTTGACCCCGGTGGACGAGATGGTGGCCGTGTTCTCGATTTCCTGGCCGGTGATGCGTTTGAAGGAGAGGGCGAAGACTTCGCGCATGTCCTTGACGACCTCGATGTGTTCGCGGATGACAGCATCGATCGAACGGTCCTCGCCGGTTGCTTGAGCGAGGAACTTCTTGACCAGGTCGTCGGCCATCTTGAAGTTGCCGAAGCCGGAGACGTTCTGGACAGTCGCGGTCGACTGAAGGATGCCACGCAGGTCCTCGAGGTGCTGATCGCAGGCCTTCGCGCAGCTCAACGCAGCCTGCTCATCGTCAAGGTACAACTCTCCGGCGCGCGCCTTGCCCGCGAGTTGGTCCCATAGCGCTACGTCCTGACTCATTTCATTGCCCCCGCTCAGTTGGGAAGGATAGGAACTATCGATTTCCCGACGTCTTGAATGGTTACGCACGGATCGGCTGGATCGTCCAGCAATACATTGCTCATGACCCGCAGCTGGACAACTCCCTGCTCGGCGGGGAAGACGACGTCGCAGAGCAGGTCTTTCGATGCCCCGGCAACTCTGAATTGCCGGCCCTGACGTCCGCCGACTGTCACGTCCTCGAACTCGACATTCCCGGGCTTCTGCTCGAAATCCTGGACGGTCAAACCCGTCGAGAACACAGTCACTGAGTGTTGCCGCCCCTGCCACGTGCAGATCTCCCAACCGGCTTGATCCACTCCCGCCGCCCCCTTCTCGACGGCCGCTGGATCGACGCCGGCCGTGGTCAGCGCCTCGTCGGGAATCGCGGTGCAAGGATCGAACAGTGCAACCGGTGCGGCGCTCGCGCTCCCCTCCGCCGTCGGCGACCCCTCAGTACTCCCCCCACAAGCCACAATCCCAGGCACAACAACACCCGCAACCAGCATCATCTTGATAAGGCGCCCCATCCCCACCCTTTCGACCTGTGACGGCTCAGGACGCCCGACCTTAACAGACGACCAGTTGGCGGCCCGTGCCGATCCATGCGGGCCGGACGGGACGGAGACCGAACCAGAACGTCTCTACCTGCGGTGATATCCATCCGAGCCGTCCGCCGGGTCCGAATCGGTGTGATGCCGATCCCGTGCTGGGTCGTACAGATGGGAACTTGCACAGGAAATCCCCGATTCCAGCGCTCGCCCGACGAGAATCACCGCGGCCTGGCGTAGCCCCGCTGCCTCGACCTGATCGGCGATATCGGCCAGGGTTCCGCGCAGTACCAGTTCCTCGGGTTGGCTGGCTCGGTAGACGACGGCGGTGGGGCAATCGGGGCCGTGGGATTCGGCGAGTTCGGTGGCCAGGGGGCGGATTCGGGTGATGGCCAGGTGGAGGACCAGAGTTGCTCCGGTGCGGGCGAATTCGGTCAGTGACTCCGATTCCGGCATGGCGGTGGAGCGGGCCTGGGTTCGGGTGAGGACTACCGATTGCACGACTTCGGGGACGGTGAGTTCGGCGCCGAGGATCGCTGCTGCCGCGGCGTAGGCGGGGACGCCGGGGGTGACGTCCCAGGGGACGCCGTGGGCGTCGAGGCGGCGGGTCTGTTCGGTGAGGGCGGAGTAGATGGACGGGTCGCCGGAGCACAGGCGGGCGACGTCGCGGCCGGATTCGTGGGCGCGTACCAGATGGTCGGTGATCTGGTCGATGTCGAGGTGCTGGGTGTCGACGAGTTCGGTGTCGGGGGCGCAGTGGGCAAGTATCTCGGGGTCGAGGTAGGTGCCTGCGTACAGGCAGATCGGTGAGCTGCGGAGCAGGTTGACCGCGCGCACGGTCAGGAGGTCCGCCGCGCCGGGGCCCGCGCCGATGAAGTGCACCGTCATCGCATGCCGCCCGTCACGTCGGTGCGCGATGTTGCCGATGCGTACCGTGTCGCGGACGTATCACCACGGCCCGCGCGGCTGTCGCGACGGGGCGCGGGCACGCTGGTCGGTGACTCGGGCATGCGCTGTCCTCTACTCTTCGGGGCACCGGCGTCGCGTCGGCGCCGACGAGTCTATTCACCCCGTCATATCGAATGCCGCGATGACCTTGTCCGGCCGCACCCGCACTACCACCTCGCCGGGGACACCGTTGCGCTTACCGAATTCCTCCGCACGGTCGGCGCCCATATAACGGGCACCGATCGCGGTGGCGGTGCGCACCAACTCGTCCAGATCCTCCGACAGGGTCACCGTGCCCTGGACTTGCACGAACGCGTACGGCCGCTCCTCGAGATCGACGCACAACGCGATCCGCCCATCACGGGCGAACGCCTTACCCTTCGCGGAACTCTTGCCGGTGTTGAACACCAGTTCCTCGCCTTCGACCACGAACCAGACCGGAACCACCACCGGCCGCCCATCACTCGCCGTGAACGCCACCTTCGCGGTCCGCGTGCCGTATGTGAGAAAGTCCCGCACCGCGGGATCGGTCAATGCCGCCATCGCCCCACCCTAAAGGCGACCTCCACCCACACCCGCGCACGACATGACCCAGCCGACCGCCGATCCCCCGTCGCCGACCACACCAGCACCAGCCCGCGCCACGCACCGCCCGCCAGTGACGCGCGTCGAGTGGCACCCGAGCGCGGCAAACGTCGAGTAGCCCCCCGCTCAGGTGCCACTCGGCGACGGCCGTCGGAGCGCACGTGCTAGCGGACTGGCTTTTATTTTTTTCTGACGTATGGTCGAGGTGGTTGGAACTTCGAAAGCAGGAGCGACAATGTCTGATTAATCTCGTGGTAAGGCGCCGAAGAAACCCGCGACCACCATCAAGGAGCGGCGGGCGGCGAAGCGGGAGCGGGCAACCGGTGCATCGGCGATCAGCCGGAAGCGTAAGGGCTGAGCGATCTTTCGCCTCGACACACGTTCACACCCTCGGCTGCTGTCGCCGGTGATTCGGGGGGAAAGTTTCCGATTCGATATGCACCGAATCAATTTTCCATGGTGCCGGATCAGCACCTGACCGAAACCGGGATCAAGCGGTGTCAATTTTCTCGAGATCGACACGTAGAAAATAGCCACGCATATATTTTCACCTTTCAGGAGTAGCCATGACTTCATCCGGAACCGCCGACCGAACGGCCGAGCCCGGATCAGGCTTCAGCACCACCGAGATCAAGGCCCGGATCAAGGAGATGTTCGACGCCAGGACCCAGCCCATCCGAGTAGACGGGAACGGCAGTCGTGATCGCGACGAAGGCGAACCGTAAGGGCGAACGCGATACCAACCCCCGACGCCACCGGCCCTCGATGGACCGGACTCCCGGTCCATCACCGGTGATCATCGGCCGACCGACTCGGCTGCTGGATACCGTGATCACCGCCTTCCACCGCACCGGCATACCGGCGAGTTATGGTGGAGCACCGGATATCTCACGGCCACTGCCCGCATACGCGCAGGTTCACGATCGTAGCGTCCGACGACGAGACCCACTCCCGGCGGAGCAGGGCCCGATCGGCTCGGCCCACCAGACCGCAGGTGAAACCACCGCATCGATCATCGTCATCGCTGACAGGCCACTGATCGCCGACCTGTTCGGCGAACACACCGGCAGTGGAGCGGGAATCCGACTGTTCCACCGCGCCCGAAGAGTGCGGTCGGTCGAACGCCAGATCTGCGATATGGCCACCAGCACAGCGCTGGCGATCGCAGCGCGCCGACTCCTCATCGTGTGCGACGCCGGACGAACGTCCCCGGCCGAACGGACGCGCGCGATCCGCTGGGTTCGAGGCTTGGCGCACCGGATCGGCTATGAATGCGCGATGAACGGGCTGCCCGCTCTCGCCACGTCGTACACGATGGTGGTGTCCGAGACCGAGGTGGAACACTCCGCACGCATCGTCGTCGATTGGTGCCGGTGCGGGCAGGGCCGCTGATGTCTTCGGGGCATCGTCGGCCTGGTACGGCCCTACGCCTTGCCGAGCAGAACCGGTTGCTGTTCGCGGATCAACTGGACGAGCGCGTCGACCACCGCGGCCACCTCGGGGCGGCGCAAGGTTTCCGGCCGGGCGACCAGCCAGTAGGACAGCGGGATCGTGACGGCATCGGGCAGCACTCGGATCAGGTCGTCGTGGCGGTCGGCCATGAAGCACGGGAGTAGGCCGAGACCGGCTGCGGCGCGGGTGGCTTCGACGTGGACGAAGACATTCGTCGAGGTCACCGACTCGCGCATGGCGGGCGCGAAGCTCGAAGCCAGATCCAGATCGTCCACCTGGAGCATGGAATCGATGAAGTACACCAGTGGGTGAGCGGCGAGATCGGCGATGGTGCCCGGCGTCCCGTATTCGTCGAGGTAATCGCGGGACCCGTAGAGGCCGAGACAGTAGTCACCGAGCCGAATCGCCTTGGCGCGCTGCACCTGCGGTTCGCCGACGACGACCTCGATATCCAGACCGGACCGCTGCTGTGAGGCCCGCCGGGTGGTGGCGACGATCTCGACGGCGACCCGTGGATGCTCGCGCCGGACCCGCGCGGCGGCGGGTGCGGCGAGATAGGCACTGAACCCGTCGGTCGCCGACAAGCGCACCACACCCTCGAGCGTCCGGCGGTCCGGTGGGACTGCGATGAACTTGACCGCCGCCTCGATGGATTCCGCCGCAGCCAACGCCGCACTGCCGAGTTCGGTGAGTTCCCAACCACCCGCCGAGCGGGTGAGTACCCGACCGCCGAGGGCATGCTCCAACGCGGCGATGCGGCGGGCGATGGTGGTGTGGTTGATGCCGAGTTCGTTCGCGGCGGTGACGTAGCGGCCCGAACGCCCGACGGCCAGCAGCACCAGCAGATCGTCGGCGCTGGGACGACGAGCCGGACCGGACGCGGACGCATTCACGTCTGCATTTTTGCAGACATACCCTGCGCATCTGGCCATTGCCGCCGATAACCCTGTGCACTGATACTCATCGTCATGACCTGTGGCGGCCATCACATCCGATCGATGGGTTGGTCGCGCTGATGAGGGAGTTTCAACGATGAGCGTGCACGACGCGGCGAAGCAGACCGCCCCAGCAGCACCGACCGGCCTACGCAGAGTGGTCGCCGCGTCGATGGCGGGGACGGTGGTGGAGTGGTATGAGTTCTTCCTGTACGGCACCGCCGCGACGCTGGTGTTCAGCAAGGTGTTCTTCGCCGAGGGCACCAGCGATCTGGACGCGATCCTCGCGGCGTTCGTCACCTATGCGGTGGGCTTCGCGGCCCGGCCGCTCGGCGGCGTCGTCTTCGGCCACTTCGGTGACAAATACGGACGGAAGAAGCTGCTCCAGTTCAGCCTGCTGCTGGTCGGTGCCGCGACCTTCCTGATGGGCTGTCTGCCGACCTTCGGGCAGGTCGGCTATTGGGCGCCGACCTTGCTGGTCATCCTGCGCTTCATCCAGGGTTTCGCCGTGGGCGGCGAATGGGGTGGTGCGGTGCTGCTGGTGGCCGAACACAGCCCCAACCGCAGCCGCGGATTCTGGGCGAGCTGGCCGCAGGCGGGTGTGCCCGCGGGCAATCTGCTGGCCACGGTCGTCTTGCTGGCGCTGACCTCGACCCTCTCGGACGCGGCATTCCTCAGCTGGGGGTGGCGGGTCGCGTTCTGGCTGTCGGCGGTGGTGGTGCTCGTCGGCTACTACGTGCGCACCAAGGTCACCGACGCGCCGATCTTCGTCGCCGCGCAGCAGGAGGCCGAGCAGGCCCGCGCCACCTCGTTCAGCGTGGTCGAGGTGCTGAAGCGTTATCCGCGTGGCGTTTTCACCGCGATGGGTCTGCGCTTCGGCGAGAACATCATGTACTATCTGGTCGTCACGTTCACGATCACCTATCTCAAGGTGCAGGTCGATGTGGATACCGACACCATCCTGTGGTGGTTGCTGATCGCACACGCCATCCACTTCTTCGCGATCCCGATGGTCGGCAGGCTCAGTGACCGGTTCGGCCGGCGGCCGGTATATCTGATCGGCGCGATCACCGCAGGCACCTGGGGCTTCTTCGCCTTCCCGATGATGGACAGCGGCCATAACGCGATCATCCTGTCCGCGATCATCATCGGCCTGCTGTTCCACGCACTCATGTACGCCGCGCAGCCCGCGATCATGGCGGAAATGTTCCCCACCCGGATGCGGTACTCGGGCGTCTCGCTGGGCTATCAGGTGACCTCGATCGTCGCGGGCTCGCTCGCCCCGATCATCGCCGTGCGGCTACTGGACACCTTCGACTCCTCGGTGCCGATCGCCTGGTATCTGGCCGGTGCCTGCGCCGTGACCGCCGTCGCGGTGATCGTCGCCAGGGAGACCAGCGGCCTCGACCTCGCCGATATCGACTCGGCGGATGCGGCGAATCTGGCGGATGAGGCCGAGCGGGCCGCGACGATCGCGCCTACGCCCGTACCGGTGATCGCGAAATGAGCGCATTCGAAGGAGGCTGCGAAATCGTGTGGGGCCGCCGGTCGACCGGCCCGGTCAGTAGCACCTGTCAGTGGGTTCGCGGGAACACGCCCACCACGGCCCAGCACGTGCGAACTCGGGCGGCGGTTCGATGAGCACGCTCGAGGGGCGCCGCGCGCTGGTGACCGGCGGGGCGAGCGGAATCGGTGCGGCCTGCGCTCATGCCCTCGCCGCGCGCGGTGCCCACGTCACGGTCGCCGATATCGACGAGGTCGGTGCGAAGACGCTGGCCGAGGAGATCGGCGGCACCGCATGGGCGGTGGATCTGCTCGATGTCGCCGAACTCGAGGACTTGACCCTCGACATGGACATCCTGGTGAACAACGCAGGCGTCCAGCGCATCGACCCGATCACCGATTTCGCGCCGGAACGGTTCCGCACCCTGATGACGCTGATGGCCGAGGCGCCGTTCCTGCTGATCCGGGCCGCACTCCCGCATATGTACGAGCAGGGGTTCGGCCGAATCGTCAACATCTCCTCGGTGCACGGTCTGCGGGCCTCGGAGTACAAGGTCGCCTACGTCGCCGCCAAACACGCCTTGGAGGGCATTTCCAAGGTGACTGCGTTGGAGGGCGGCAGGCACGGCGTGACGAGCAACTGCGTCAACCCCGGATATGTGCGCACCCCCCTGGTCGACAAGCAGATCGCCGATCAGGCCAGAACTCATGGCATCGCCGAAAGCGAAGTCCTGGAACGGATTCTGCTCACCGAGAGCGCGATCAAACGGCTGGTGGAGCCGGAGGAAGTCGGTGCGCTCACCGCATGGCTGGCGGGGCCAGACGCTGGGATGGTCACGGGCGCCTCCTACACGATGGACGGAGGTTGGAGCGCCCGGTGATCGGTCGAATCCGGCGGTGAGGCGCCGAACAGCGACCGCGTCAGCTCAACGCCGCGATCGCCATCTCCCGCAGAATCGCCCGAGCACGTGCCGCGGTCGCCGGGGTCGCACTGTGTGGGGTGGAGTTCAGCAGGCCGAAGGTGGCGTGGGCCTTCACGCGGGCTGCGTCTTCGGGCAGGTCGGGGTGCAGTTCGCGCTGTACGCCCACCCAGATCTCGACGTAGCGGCGCTGGAAGCGGCGCACTTCGCGGCGGGCGGGTTCGGGGACGTTGTCGAGGTCGCGGTCCTGGATGCGGATGAGTTCGGGCTCACCGAGCGCGAAGTCCAGGTGGAAGTCGACCAGACGGCCCAGCGCCGTGAGCGGCGACTCCGCATCGGCCACCACGGCCTCGCCGCCCTCGAACAGGCGGCGGCTGACCCCGACCAGCAGTTCGACCAGCAGCGCCTCCTTGTTCGGGAAGTGCCGGTACACGGCGGGGCCGCTGATACCGACGGCCGCGCCGAGATCGTCGAGGCGCATGCCGAGGAAGCCGCGGTCGGCGATGAGCCGGGCGCCCGCATCGAGCAACTGCCGCCTGCGCTCGGCTTTCTGCTGTTCACGGCGCGTGAGCGTGCCGGTTTCCGTGCCGGTCATCGGCGCTCCTCCCAGCCGGTCTGGACAACTCGGTTAGTAAAGATTAACCTGAATTCCAGTTATCAGCGATTAACTGACTGGCAGGATGGCGTGATGACGATGACCATGGACCCGCGCGCGAGCGCCGCGGTCTCCGACAATTACGCGGCGCATCAGGCGCTGGTCGCCGATCTGCGCGCCCGGCTCGCCGCGACCGCGCTCGGCGGTCCCGAGAAGGCCAGGCAGCGCCATATCGCGCGCGGCAAGCTACTGCCGCGCCAGCGGGTGGATCAGCTGCTCGACCCGGGCAGTCCGTTCCTGGAGCTGTCACCGCTGGCGGCGACCGGGATGTACGACGACGAATGCCCCGGCGCGGGCGTCATCACCGGTATCGGCCGGGTGTCCGGGCGCGAATGCGTGATCGTCGCCAACGACGCGACAGTCAAGGGCGGCACCTACTACCCGCTATCGGTGAAGAAGCATCTGCGTGCCCAGGAAGTGGCGTTGCAGAACCATCTGCCGTGTGTCTACCTGGTCGATTCGGGCGGGGCGTATCTGCCGCATCAGGACGAGGTGTTCCCCGATCGCGAGCATTTCGGCCGGATCTTCTACAACCAGGCGAATATGAGCGCCAAGGGCATCGCCCAGATCGCCGCGGTGATGGGTTCGTGCACCGCGGGCGGTGCGTATGTGCCCGCCATGAGCGATGAAGCGGTGATCGTGCGCGATCAGGGCACCATCTTCCTCGGCGGTCCACCGCTGGTGAAGGCCGCGACCGGTGAGGTCGTCACCGCCGAGGAACTCGGCGGCGGCGCACTGCATTCCCGCACCTCCGGTGTCACCGATCATCTCGCCGACGACGATCAGGACGCGTTGCGGATCGTGCGCCGCATCGTCGCCACCCTCGGCCCACGCCAGGACAGTCCATGGGAGGTGCGGCCGCCGGTGGAGCCAGCGGCGCCCGCCGAAGGGCTGTACGACGTGGTCCCGGTCGATCTGCGTACGCCCTATGACGTGCGCGAGGTGATCACCCGCATCGTCGACGGCGATCCCGGCGGCGGTAGCGGCTTCCACGAATTCAAGGCCGAGTACGGCAAGACCCTGGTCACCGGCTTCGCCCATATCCACGGCCATCCGGTCGGCATCGTCGCCAACAACGGCGTGCTGTTCAGCGAATCCGCCATGAAGGGCGCCCATTTCATCGAGCTGTGCGATAAGCGCAAGATTCCGCTGCTGTTCCTCCAGAACATCACCGGATTCATGGTCGGCCGCGATTACGAGGCGGGCGGTATCGCCAAGCACGGCGCCAAGATGGTGACCGCGGTGGCGTGTGCGCGGGTACCGAAGCTGACCGTGGTCATCGGCGGCTCCTACGGTGCGGGCAACTACTCCATGTGCGGACGCGCGTATTCACCGCGCTTCCTGTGGATGTGGCCCAATGCCCGGATCTCGGTGATGGGCGGCGAACAGGCGGCCTCGGTGCTGTCGACGGTGCGCGGCGACCAACTCGACAGCAGCGGTAAGCCGTGGACCGAGGAGGATCAGGAGGAGTTCAAGGCGCCGATCCGCGATCAGTACGAGCGGCAGGGCAATCCCTACTACTCCACCGCGCGGATCTGGGATGACGGCGTCATCGACCCGGCCGACACCAGAACCGTGCTCGGCCTGGCCCTTTCGGTCTGTGCGCAGGCTCCGCTGGAACCTGTCTCCTACGGCGTCTTCCGGATGTGATGACCATGTTGAACAAGACTCATCCCGTCGGTTTCGACACCGTCCTGGTCGCCAATCGTGGCGAGATCGCGGTGCGCGTCATCCGCACGCTGCGCGCCATGGGCATCCGCTCGGTCGCGGTCTACAGCGATGCCGACGCCGACGCCAGGCATGTCCACGAGGCCGATATCGCGATCCGGCTCGGCCCCGCACCGGCACGGGAGAGCTACCTCGATATCAGCAAGGTGGTCGACGCCGCCGTGCGCACCGGTGCGCAGGCCGTGCATCCCGGCTACGGATTCCTGTCCGAGAACGCCGCTTTCGCCGCCGCACTGGCCGAGAAGGACATCGTGTTCCTCGGTCCGCCCGCGAAGGCGATCGAGGTGATGGGCGATAAGATCACCGCCAAGAACACGGTCTCGGCCTTCGATGTGCCGGTGGTGCCCGGTATCGCCGAACCCGGACTCGATGATGCCGCGCTCATCGCGGCCGCAACCGAGATCGGCTATCCGGTGCTGGTCAAACCGTCCGCCGGTGGTGGCGGTAAGGGTATGCGGCTGGTCACCGACCCGGCCGAACTGCCCGCCGCGCTCACGAGTGCGCGCCGCGAGGCCGGTGCCGCATTCGGTGACGACACCCTGTTCCTCGAGCGGTTCGTCACCCGGCCGCGCCATATCGAGGTGCAGATCCTCGCCGACCAGCACGGCAATGTGGTGCATCTGGGCGAACGCGAATGCAGTTTGCAGCGCAGACATCAGAAGGTCATCGAAGAGGCACCCTCACCGCTGCTGGACGCGACGACCAGGGCCAGGATCGGCACCGCGGCCTGCAATACCGCGCGCAGCGTCGACTATGTGGGTGCGGGCACGGTCGAGTTCATCGTGTCGGCGGACCGTCCGGACGAGTTCTTCTTCATGGAGATGAACACCCGCTTGCAGGTGGAGCATCCGGTGACCGAGATGGTGACCGGCGTCGACCTGGTGGAATGTCAGGTGCGGGTAGCCGCCGGGCAGCGGATCACGTTGGCGCAGGAGGATATCCGGCTCATCGGGCATGCCGTGGAGGCCCGCGTCTACGCCGAGGATCCCGGCCGTGGTTTCCTGCCGACCGGTGGCACGGTCGTCGATCTGGCCGAGCCGAGTGGCAATGGCGTGCGGGTGGATTCGGGGCTGCGCGTCGGTACCGTCGTCGGCAGCGATTACGACCCGATGCTATCGAAGGTCATCGCGCACGGTCCCGATCGCGCGGCCGCATTGGCGACGTTGGACCGGGCACTGGCCGATACCGCGGTGCTCGGTGTGACGACCAATATCGAATTCCTGCGCTTCCTGCTCGCCGATCCCGATGTGGTCGCCGGTCGGCTGGATACCGCACTGCTGGATCGCCGGGCCGTCGATTTCACCCCGGCACCGGTCACCGATGACGCGTTCGCCGCGGGCGCGGTCTACCACTGGTTGCGCCGCTGGCCCGCGACGGTGCGCGATCCATGGCAGTTGCCGACCGGCTGGCGGGTCGGGGCCGCCGCCCCCACCTCGATCCGGCTCGACGGCGGCGATCGCATCGAACACGTCTACCTCACCGGTACGCCCGCGGCCGCCGAACTGCGGGTGGGTGCGGATGGTGCGCCCGTCGCGCTGCGCGCCGAACTCACCGCACCGGATGCGCTGACGATCACCGTCGACGGCCTGCGCCGCGACTACCGCGTCGCCGAACACGATCATCGCCTGTGGGTCGGCGGCCCGTTCGGGGTCATCGCGCTACGTGAGGTGGCGGAGGTGAATGTCCGCGCCGGTGATGCCGAGGCGGGCGATACCGAGATCCGCAGCCCCATGCCGGGTTCGGTGATCGCGGTGGTGGTGGAGCCGGGTGCGGAGGTCGCCGCCGGTGCGCCCGTTGTGGTGGTGGAGGCGATGAAGATGGAGCATTCGCTCACCGCCCCCGCCGCGGGCACTGTGGAGCTGCTGGTCCGCCCCGGCGATCAGGTGAGCCTCGACCAGGTCCTCGCCACGATCCACGCCGCCGATCCGGCGCGATCCGGCCCCGAATCCACCGCCTCGGCAGTCACCGGCACAGCACCGGACACGGTATCGACCGCCGATCACGCCTCAGACCGATAGGACTCACGATGACCGATTTCCTTTCCACCGGAACACTTCCCGACGAGTACCGCGATCTGGCGCTCACCGTCCGCGATTTCGCCAACCAGGTGGTCGCGCCGGTCGCCGCCGAACACGATGCCAACCACACCTTCCCGTACAAGGTCGTCGAGGGCATGGCCGAGATGGGTCTGTTCGGCCTGCCGTTCCCGGAGGAGTTCGGTGGTATGGGCGGCGACTATTTCGCGCTGTGCCTCGCGCTCGAGGAACTGGGCAAGATCGACCAGAGTGTGGCGATCACCCTGGAAGCGGGCGTCTCGCTCGGCGCCATGCCGATCTACCGGTTCGGCAACGACAAACAGAAACAGGAATGGCTGCCGCAACTCACCAGCGGCCGCAATCTGGCCGCCTTCGGCCTCACCGAACCCGGTGCGGGCAGCGATGCGGGCGGCACCCGCACCACCGCGGTCGCCGACAGTGGTGATTGGGTCATCAACGGCAGCAAACAGTTCATCACCAATTCCGGTACCGACATCACCAAACTGGTGACGGTGACCGCGGTGACCGGCGAAACGGGCGGCAAGAAGGAGATCTCCACCATCCTTGTGCCCACCGACACCCCCGGTTTCGTGGCCGAACCCGCCTACAACAAGGTCGGCTGGAATGCCTCCGACACCCACCCGCTCTCGTTCACCGATGTGCGGGTGCCGGAGGAGAACCTGCTCGGTGAACGCGGGCGCGGCTACGCCAACTTCCTGCGCATCCTCGACGAGGGCCGCATCGCCATCGCCGCGCTGTCCACCGGCGCCGCGCAGGGCTGCGTCGATGAGAGCGTGCGCTATGCCAAGGAGCGCGAGGCCTTCGGCCGGGCGATCGGCACCAATCAGGCCATCGCGTTCAAGATCGCTCGCATGGAGGCCCGCGCGCACACCGCCCGCGCCGCCTACTACGACGCGGCCGCGCTGATGCTCGCGGGCAAACCGTTCAAGAAGCAGGCCTCGATCGCCAAACTGATCGCGGGTGAAGCGGCGATGGACAATGCCCGCGACGCCACTCAGATCTTCGGCGGCTACGGCTTCATGAACGAATACCCTGTGGCCAGGCACTACCGCGACAGCAAGATCCTGGAGATCGGTGAGGGCACGACGGAGGTGCAGTTGATGTTGATCGCGCGGGAGCTTGGACTGTGAGCGCCGAGCACGACGCCGGGTCCACCGAGCCGGGCGCCGAGATACGCCGAGTGGTCCAGACGGGGCTGTGGTTCGAGGAGCTGGAGACCGGGGTGATCTATGAGCACCGGCCCGGCCGCACCATGACCGAAACCGACAATGTGCTGTTCAGCACGCTCACGATGAATCCGCAGGGCCTGCACATCGACGCCGCCTACAGCGAGGCGCAGGAGCCGTTCCATCAGCGGCTGGTGAATTCGCTGTTCACCCTCGGCACCATGGTCGGCCTCGCGGTCGCACATCTGACCCAGGGCACCACAGTCGCCAACCTGGGCTTCAGCGAAGTGAAGTTCCCGGCGCCGCTGTTCCATGGCGACACCATCTACGCCGAAACGGTTGTACTGGACAAACGCCTGTCCAAGAGCAGGCCGGGTGAAGGCATCGTCACCTTCCGGCACACCGCGCGCAACCAGCACGGCACGGTGGTCGCGGTGGCGGTACGCAACGCGATGATCCGGGTGCGCCCACAGCCAGGCGATGGTGTGGCGTGACCGGGGCCTGGATTCCCGCTGGACCCGCCTGGCTGTTCTGCCCGGCGGACCGGCCCGAGCGTTTCGCGAAGGCGGCCGCCGCGGCGGATGTGGTGATCCTCGATCTGGAGGACGGCGTCGCCGCGAGCGATAAGGCAGCCGCCCGGACCGCGCTGGTGGAGACGCCGCTCGACCCGGAGACCACGATCGTGCGGGTCAATGCCGCCGGGACCGACGACCATCGCTACGACCTGGCCGCGCTGATCGATACCGGGTACCGGCGGATCATGCTGCCGAAATGCGAGTCGACGGCCCAGCTGGCCGCATTGTCGCCGTACGAGGTCATCGTGCTCGTGGAATCGCCGCTGGGCGCGCTCGAGGTGGAGCGCACCGCGGCGGCCGAGAACACCATCGGCGTCATGTGGGGTGCGGAGGATCTGGTCGCCGGGCTCGGCGGCACATCGAGCAGGCACTCCGACGGCGGCTACCGCGACGTCGCCAGACATGTCCGGTCGAAGGCGTTGCTGGCCGCCAAGGCACACAACCGGTTCGCCCTGGATTCGGTGTACCTCGATATCGCCGATCTGGGCGGGCTGCGCACCGAGGCCGAGGACGCGGTCGCCGTCGGATTCGATGTCAAGGTGGCCATCCATCCGAGCCAAGTGGCCGTCATCCGGGATGCCTACACCCCCTCCGATGATGAAATCGACTGGGCGCGTGGGGTTCTCGAACAGGCGCCGCAGCATCGCGGCGTATTCGCCTATCGAGGCCGCATGGTCGACGCCCCCGTGCTGCGCCACGCCGAACAGCTCGTCCGACGCGCCCGCAGCTGATCCACACACCGAACCAGGAGAACCACGATGCAGCCACAGTGGGTGCCCACCGACCGGGATATCGCCGAGGCGAGGGTCACCGATTTCGCCCGCTTCGTCACCGCACGCACCGGCGTCCCCACGCCCGACTACGCGGCGCTGTGGCAGTGGTCGGTGGATGATCTGCCCGGTTTCTGGCGCGCGCTGTGGGATTACTTCGACCTCGGTGAGGTCGCGGGCGAGGTCCTGGCCGAGGAGACCATGCCCGGCGCGCGCTGGTTTCCCGGCACCCGGCTGAACTATGTGGATCAGGTGGTGCGCCGGGCGCGCGCCGACCGGCCCGCGATCGTGCAGCTCTCGGATGGCGGCGAGGAGGTCACCGAGGTCTCCTGGACCGAATTGATCGACCGCACCGCCGCATTCGCACGGACCCTGCGAGCCCTCGGGGTGCGGCCAGGCGACCGGGTGGCCGGGTACCTGCCCAATGTCGCCGAAGCCGTGATCGCATTCCTGGGCACAGCGGCGATCGGCGCGGTGTGGAGCGCATGCGGGCAGGACTACACCGCCAAGGCCGCCCTCGACCGGCTCGGCCAGCTGGAACCGACCGTGCTGGTCACCGCCGACGGCTACCGTTTCGGCGGTAAGGCGCACGATAAACGCGCGGACATCGCGCAGTTGCGGGCCGGGCTGCCCACCGTGCGCGAAACCGTCGTGGTGTCGCGGCTCGGCCTGGAGGTTCCCGATGCGATGGCGTGGGCCGATGCCGTCACGACCACCGAGGCCGATGCCGTGATCGACACCGAGGCCGTCGATTTCGATCATCCGCTGTGGATCGTGTTCTCCTCCGGCACCACCGGACTGCCCAAGGGCATCGTGCACGGCCACGGCGGTGTGCTGCTCGAACATCTGAAAGCCGTGGCGCTGCAATCCGATATCGGGCCGCAGGACACCTTCTTCTGGTACACCAGCCCCAGTTGGATGATGTGGAACTTCCAGGTCGCCGGACTGCTGGCGGGTGCGACCATCGTCTGCTTCGACGGCAGCCCGACCCATCCCGAGCCGGACGCGCTGTGGCGGATCGCGGCGAAGGTGCGCGCGACGGTGCTCGGCACCAGCCCCGGCTATGTACTGGCCTGCATCAAGGCGGGCGCGGTGCCGCAGCACGAGCACGACCTGTCGGCCCTGCGGCTGATCGGCATCACCGGGTCCGCGCTGCCGCCCTCGTCGGCGCTGTGGTTGCGCGACAATGTCGGCGCGCATATTCCGGTCTCCTCGATCAGTGGCGGCACCGATGTGGTGTCGGCGTTCGTCGGCGGTGTGCGCACGGTGCCGGTGTGGCCGGGTGAACTGTCGGCGCCCTATCTCGGTGTGGCACTGGATGCTTATGACGAATCCGGTCGACCGGTGCGCGGCGAGGTGGGTGAGCTGGTGATCACCCGGCCCATGCCGTCCATGCCGGTGAGTTTCTGGCGCGATCCGGACGGAAAGCGTTATCACGACGCCTATTTCGACACCTATCCCGGTGTGTGGCGGCACGGTGACTGGATCACCCTGACCGAGCACGGCTCGATCGTGGTGCACGGACGCTCCGATTCCACCCTCAACCGGCACGGCATCCGAATGGGCAGCGCCGATATCTATCAGGCCGTGGAACGGCTGCCCGAGATCGCCGAAGCCCTGGTGATCGGCGCCGAGCAGCCCGACGGCGGCTACTGGATGCCGCTGTTCGTGGTGCTCGCGCCCGGCGCCGAACTGACCGATGAACTCACCGAGCGGATCAAGACGGTGATCCGCACCGAGGTGTCACCGCGGCATGTGCCCGACGAGATCCGGTCCGCGCCCGCCGTCCCACACACCCGCACCGGCAAGAAGCTCGAGGTACCCATCAAGAAGCTGTTCCAGGGCGCGGACCCGGCTCGGGTGGTCGAGCGCAGCGCCGTCGACGATCCCGATCTGCTCGACTGGTATTCGCGGATCCGTCCGCCCGGCCGCCGGTGATCCACGACGCACGGCGGGGAGCGCCACATTGTCGCTGGTTACCGGGCGATACCATGTCGGAATGAGTGTCGACAATCGCCGTACGGTGCGCGCGACGAGCAACGGCGACTCGGCGCCACGGGAGATCCGGCGCAGGCCGAAGAACCGGCGAGCCCAGATCGCGGCGGCCGCGGCGTCGGCTTTCGGCTCCCTCGGCTATCACGGTGTCAGCATGGAGGACATCGCCTCGGGTCTCGGTATCAGCTCGGCCGCGCTGTATCGGCATTACCCCAGCAAGTACGCCCTGTTCCGGGAGGAACTGCTGCGGGTGGGCCGGGCCATGACGGAGTCGGTGCGGCTACCGGACGACGTCGCCGACCACTCCCCCGAACAGCGGCTGCGCCGCGTGCTCGACGCGCTGATCACCGCGACCATCGACAACCGGGCCAGCGTCACCCTGGTGCGCTGGGAGGGTCGCTACCTCACACCGGAGGATCTGGATCTGCTCAACGAGCAGCAGACCACCGTCCTCGATGCACTCGGCGCCGAACTCATCGCACTGCGGCCCGCGCTCACCGAGGACGATCTGCGGGTGCTGCGCGCCGCCATGCTGTCCACCATCACCAGCATCGCCGATCATCACGCCGCACTGCCCGCGAAATCGCTTGCCCGCCTGCTGTCCTCGGCCTGCTGGGATATCGCACAGGCGGAGCTGCCCGCCGTCGGCGACGCGGTGGAACCCGCCGCGGCGGCGGAGATCCCGGATTCGTTCAAACACGAACTGCTGCTGCGCAAGGCCGTCGAACTGTTCCATGATCGCGGCTATCCGAACGTCAGCGTGGAGGATATCGCCACCGCCGCCGGACTGTCGGCGGCGTCGGCGGTGTACCGGTTCTATCGCGGTAAGAGCGATCTGCTCGCCGCGGCGTTCCGCCGTGCGGCCGAACGGGTTTCGAGCGCCATCGGTCCCGCCGTCGCCACAGCCGACAGTGCGGAGGCGGCGCTGGTATCACTGATCGACCAGTACGTGGAGGGCTCGTTCACCGAGCGCGCGCTGACCTTCGTCTATTACACCGAGTTCCAGCATGTGCCCGCCGAGGAACGTACGGTGTTGCGCAATATCCAGCGACTCAGCGTCGAGGAGTGGGCGCGGCTGGTGCGTGAGGTTCGACCGGAACTCGCGCCCGCGGAATCGCGGTTCCTCGTCCATGCCGCATTCGCCCTGGTGGTGGATCTCGGGCGGTCGTTCGGCACCGCGCCGATCGCCTCGCAGGCCCGCGTCGCGGCACTGATGCAGATCGTGCTGTTCGGGCGGCCCGCCCAGCTCTGACCGCGCACCATCCGGTGGTCGATCACGGCTGAAACCTGCCGACCCCGCGTCTCGTATGTTATGGCTCATTCTTTCTATACACATGGTAATAGTACTCGTTACCGGCATATTTGTGATTTGCAATTCACTTCTCCCACACGGCGGTGAAGTCGCCGTGAACCGGGGCGCGACAGGGCTATCATCGCCGCATGGGAGCCCGGAATCGCCGTTCGACGCGGGAGACGACCGCGGGCGAGACCACCGGATCACGGACGCCTCGCCGCAGACCGCGCGACCGCCGGGCACAGATCGCCGCGGCCTCGGCCGAAGCCTTCGGATCACTCGGCTATCACGGGGTGAGCATGGAGGACATCGCGTCTCGCCTCGATATCAGCTCGACCGCGCTGTACCGCCACTATCCGAGCAAATACGCGCTGTTCCGGGCGGAAACGCTGCGTCTCGGCACGCTCAGTGTCGAGGCGGTGCGCCTACCCGAGGACGCGGATCAGTGGACCGCGCGCAACCGACTCGACCATGAACTCGACGCCCTGATCAGCGCGTCCATCACCAACCGACGCAGCGCCGCGCTACTGCGTTGGCAGCGTCGCTACCTCGAACCGGATGACGCCGCGATGCTGGCGACCCAGCTGGCCCTCGTCGACAGCGCCTTGCGGACCGGCCTCGGTGAATACCGGCCCGCCCTGCCCGCGCGCGACCGGGCGGTGCTGTCGGCGGCGCTGTTGAGCGTGCTGAGCAGCATCGGCGATCATCACGTCGCCCTACCGGTGCGGGCGCTGACCGAACTGCTCGGCGCCGCCTGCCGCGCGCTCACCGACACCCGGCTGCCCACACCGGCCGACGACACCGAGACCACCACCGCGCGGGAGATCCCGCTGACCTTCAAACACGAACTGCTGCTGGTGCGCGCGGTCGAGCTGTTCCACGAGCGCGGATACCCGAATGTGAGCGTCGAAGACATCGCCGTCGCCGCCGGGCTGCCCGCCTCGTCTGCGGTGTACCGGTTCTACCGCGGTAAAGGCGATATCCTCGCCGCCGCGTTTCGCCGTGCGGCCGAACGGGTTTCGGCCGCCATCGGCCCCGCCGTCAGCGGTTCCGACGGACCGGAACAGGCGCTGTGCACGCTCATCGACCAGTTCGTCGAGGGTTCCTTCGCCGAACGCGAGCTGACCTTCGTCTACTACGCAGAGATGAGCAATGTGCCCGCCGAACAGCGCTCGGTGCTGCGAAACATCCAGCGGCTCAATGTCGACGAGTGGGCCAAGCTGTTGGTGGCCGCGCGCCCGGAACTCGCCGCACCCGCCGCGCGAGTGCTCGTGCACGCCGCGCTGGCGATGGTGGTCGATCTCGGGCAGCGGTTCGGCTCGGTCGACCCGAACTGTTCCCGCACGCGGGTGACGACACTGATGCGGCAGGTGTTGTTCGGCCGGTGAGGGATTCGCGCCGCCGCGCCGAGGCGGTGGGTCAGGGCCGCGGTGCGGGAGCCAGCGGTGCGTTCATCTCGTTGACCAACCAGCGATCACCCGATTTCTCCATCCGCATGACCATCGACAGCTGGCCGGGTGCGGGCTGGCCCTGGGTGCCGAGGCTGGTGATGGTCTGCCCGATCACCACGATGGCCTCGGCGGAGGTCTCGTCACCGGATGTGATCGCGCACTGCACATCACTCACGGCCGAGACCACCTGACCTTCGGCCAGCACCTCCCGCAATTCCTGACTGGTGGATTCGAACTGTTGATGCCAGTCGCCCGTCGCGCCGTCGAGCACGGCCGCGAAATACGGGTCGAGATTCTTCGCGTCGTAGTTGGCCAGTACCGGCGCGTACTCGCAGGCCGCCTGCCGCGCCTTCTCCTGCGCCGCGAGTACGGCGTCCTTATCGCGGTCCTGGAGGTAGAAGTACAGCGATGACGCGGCGGCCGCGACGAGCAGCAGCGCGACGGCGCACCGCGCGGCGAGCACACGCGGTGCGGGGAGCTTGCCGCGTGGTCGCTCGGTACCCGGCACCGCGGCCACCGGCTCGTCCTCGGTTCGGTGTGCGGATCGGTTCCGTTCGACGGCGACCGACAGCTCGTTCAGCGACGGCTTCCCGCTGGCCGCGGCGGCGGAGTCGATGTCTTTGGTACTCATACTGTTTCGGTCCTATCTGCCGGGGATCGGGCGGGAGAGTTCGTTGCCGGTGACGCCCGGTGGCGGGCCCGCGGTGTTATCGGGGATGTTCGGGCGTGGGGCGTTGGCGGAGCCGCGGATCTGCAAGGCCGGGTTGCTGGTGATGCAGTAGTTGTAGAGGCGGGTGCGGGTGTCGGCCGTCGGTGTGGTGGGAACGACGGGGATGGTGTCGTATTCGCAGGTCGGACGCGGCCAGGGGTCGACGAGGGTGTGGTACGCACCGTCGTGGGCCGGTATGCCGATGGCTGCCGCACCTTCCCGCAGCGCGGGGAAGAGCGCGGCGATGGCGGGGGCGCGGAGTTTGGCGGCCTTGGTGATGGCCACGAAATTGGTCACCAGGTTGGTGATCGGGTCCTCGGTGGCCCGCACGAACCCACCGAGGGTGGCGAGCTGGTCCGGTGCCAGCTCGAGGAATCGACGCACCTCCGCATCGGCGGCGGTGAGCTGCTCGAACAGCGCTCCGGCGCCGGTGGTGAGGGTGCTCAGATCGGGTTGGGCATGCGAGGTGGTCTCGGCGATGACGCCGAGGTTGTCGATGAGCTGACGGGTCTGCGGCAGCAGATCGTCGAGACCGGCCATGGCGCGGCTGATCCCGGAGATCATATTGCGCAGGCGGTCCGGGCCACCGGCGAGCGCCTTGTCGAGTTCGTTCACGATGACGGTGAGCCGCTGCGGGTTCAGTCCGCCGATGAATCCGCTCATATTCGTCAGCACCGACTGCACCGAGACCGGCGTCGAGGTTCGCGAAACATCCACCACCGCACCATCACCCAGATAGGGCCCGGTATCGGCGTCCGGCCGGAAGTCCAGATACTGCTCACCCGCCGCGGACAGCCGACCGACCGCCACCGTGCCGCCCACCGGAATCTGTGCCGAGGAGTCGATTTCGGCCACCGCGGCGATACCGGATTCCGATACCCGGACCTCGCTGACCCGGCCGACCCTGGTCCCGCGGAAGGTGACGTCATTGCCCGTCAGCAGTCCACCGGAACCATGCAGCTCGACGGTCACCGAATAGGAGTTGGGCAGCGGATTGATCCGCAGTACCTCGGCGCCCAGATACCAGGACCCGAGCACCAGGATCACCACCAGCCCGAGATTCGCGACCGCGACGCGACGGCGAACCAGGTAATTCCACAGCGGAATGTTCATCGGCCACCGTCCTGCGGGGCGGGCGCCGGTCGCGGTGGGCTGGTCACCCGGCCGATCACCTTCTGGATCACCTGCGCGAGGCTGCCGATGAACGCGGGCACGTCACCGAGTTCGGGCAGCCTGCTGCCGGTCGGGTCGGTGAGCGCGCCGACACTGAGATAGGACACCGTCGCGGCCACCGCCAGCGTCGGGCCCTCCAGGGTGGCGTCCAGCGATGGGTAGAGCTGATGGAACCGCTCGAGGGTCTGGCCGAGATCGTCGCCCATCCCGGTGAAACCCGACATCAGCCGCTGGATGCTGTCGAACAGGCTCACGAAATCCGGTCCGGTCGTCCCGGTGAAATCGCCGAGCGCGTCCATGGTGACCGCCACCTTGCCGATCAGCGCGGAGATATCGCGATTGTTCTCCGCGACTAGCCCGAGCAATGCGGGAAAGGTGTCGGCGGCCTGGCCGAGTTCGGCCTTGCGCGCGGCGAGTTCACCGGTCAGCACGTTCACCCCGGACAGCACACTGTCGATATCGCCGGTGCGGGCATTGAGCGCCGCCAGCACGGCGGTCAGCTCGGTGATCATGTGTGCCAGCTGCGGTGCGCGCCCGCCGAACATCGAATCCATCTGCGCGGTGATCTCGGCGGCCTGATTGAGCCCGCCGCCGTTGAGCAGCAGCGAGACCGCCACCATCAGCTCCTCCACCGAGGCGCCAGCACCGGTGTGCTCGGTGGTGATGACCTCTCCCGGTTGCAGCAGCCGGGTGTCCGGTGCGGCGGGTGGCAGCGTCATCGCGACGAAGACGTCACCGAGCGGGGTGGCCTGGCGCAGTTCGGCGGTGGTGCCGCGGGGCAGCTGGATGTCGTCGCGGATGAGCATTTCCACATCGGCCACGAAATTCGTGGTGGAGATGGCGGTGACGACGCCGATATCGGTGCCGCCGATCTTCACATGCGCGCGATCGGGCAGATTGAGCGCGTCGCGGAACGCGGCCCGGATGGTGTAACCGGGCCCGCCGATACCCGGTTCGGGCATCGGCACACTGTCCACCGTCACCCCGCAGCCGGTGGCCAGTCCCGCGGTGAGGGTCAGGGCGACGGCGCCCAGCTTCCGGCGAATCATCACGCTCATTTCGCGAGTCCGAGCAAGGCGGCGGTGAGCCCGAAATCGGGTCCGAAATCCTGGATCTTGCCGGTGCGGCAACCATCGGAACGCAGCTGCACGCGTTCACAGAACAGCGAGAGCACCTCACCGTCGAGCACTGCCTTGTCCAGCAGGCCGTGCAACCGCAGGGCCCGGTGTTCGCGGCTGACCGCATTCGAGAAATTCTCGAAGAACAGCGGCGCCACATCCACCAATTCGGTGAGCCCGCGCGCATTCGCCCGCATCTGCGCGGTGATGGTGGTGAAACGCTGTAGTGCGCCCGCCAACTGGTCGGAGTTCTGACCGACCACGGTCGAGGTGTTGTTCACGAAATCGTTGAGCTGGGTCAGCACCGCCTGTAGGCCGGGTGACTGCTCGCCCATCAACTGCACCAGTTCGGTCAGCCTGCCGCTGAAATCGCGGACGGTCTGATCGTTCTGGGCGATGATCTGGGTGATCTCGTTGAGCTTGATGATCGTATTGGCGATCTGGTCCTTGTTGGCGAAGGACACCTCGAACGCCGAGGACAGCGCGTCGAGGGTGTCGCGGAGCCGATCACCATTGCCCTCCAACAGCGGAAACAGCACCCGGCTCGCCATCGGCCCCTGTGCGTTGTCACCTTTCAACGCGGCGCCGAGCTGATCGAAATTCTCCAGGATCCGGTCCAGTTCCACCGGCACCCGCGTGCGTTCGAGCGGGATATGCGCGCCATCGGCGAGCAGCGGTCCCGCACCGGAATAGGCGGGCGCCAATTCGACGTGCCGGTTGGTGATGAGCTGCGGCGAGATGAGTGCGGCCATAGCGTTCTCCGGCACCGCGACGCCCTTGTCGATGGACATGGTGACCTGCACGTAGCTGCCCTTGGCCGTCACTGTCTCCACTCGCCCGACCGGTACACCGAGAATCGCCACCTCGTTACCCGCGTACAGTCCGGCGACATTCTCGAAATCGGCGCTGATCCGCAATTGTTCACCGAGGTACCGGTCGGGTAGCGAGCTGATGCTGTCGGGCAGCAACGCGCATCCGGCCGCGAAGGTGGCGGCGAAACACAGTGCCGCCGTGCGCATGATCGTGCGAATTCTCATCGGCCGCACCCCTCGACGACCTGCGCGAAACACAACCAGTTGTCGGGCAGGAACCACGGCGCCCAGACATCACCGTACGGTCCGTTGCCGAGCGCATTGTTGAACTGGCGCAAGGCCACCGGCATGATCTCGTAGAGCCGGTCCAGATTGTCGCGGTTCTTCTCCAGTCCCTGGGTCATGGTGTTCAGGTTCTGGATCAGCGGGCCGAGCTGACCGTTGTTCTCGATACCCATCTCGCTCAGCAGCCCCGACAGTGCGGCCACATTGTCGAGCAATTGGCGTAACAAGTTCTGACGCAACGACACCGCATTGCCGATGGCTTCGCCGCGGGTCAACAGCAGCAGCACGCTGTTCTGATTGTCGGCGGCCAGCTGCGAGACCTGGTCGAGGCCCTTCAACAGCACGTCGACCTCATCACGACGATCATTGATCACCTTGGCCAGTGCGCCGATACTGTCGAGCGCGGTCACCGCCAGTTCCGGTGACTGGCCCATCTGCTGGTCGAACAGATCCAATGCCGTGCGCAGTTTCGCCGGGTCGATGCGCTCGATCCGTTCGAACGACGAGGTGTATTTCGGGTCCTGGATGACTTTGCCGAGGTTGTACGGCACCGAGGTATTCGCCAAGGGAATACGATTGTCCGGCAGCCCTTTACCGTCACCGGGCGTGAGTTCGATATGCAGCCGCCCCAGAATGGTCGACATCTTGATCGCCGCACGCGCGTTCGGGCCGAGCCGCAGATCGCGGCGTACCCGCAGATCGACAACCACCTTGTCGTCGACGAGTGTCACCGCCTGCACCGCACCGACCTCGATACCCGAAACATCGACCGTTGCTCCGGGACGCAACCCGGCGGCCTGGGCGAATTCGGCCCGAATCGTCTTGTCCGACAGCCTCGCCTCCGATATCACACTGGAGCCGATCAGCAGCAACACCACCGCGGCCGCCGCGCCGACACCGAGCCACAGAAATCGGTTCGCCGAATAATTCGGCAGTCCTATCCGCGCCATCACCGGCACACCTCCGATTGAGAATCCCCGCCGACCTGTGAGAACAGTCCCGGCGGCAGCAGTACGCCCCACAGCGAGACATCGAGGCGGCAGATATAGGCATTGGCATAGGCGCCGTAACCGGTGAAACGGGCCAGCCCATTGAGTACATTCGGCAATTCGATCGCCGCTTGATCCAGTGCGGCGCCATTGAGCAGCAGCAGCGCCACCCCGCTGGTCGCATCGTTCTGCGCCCTGGCCATATCCGGTTTGACCTGGGTTATCAGCCCGACCAGCGCATCGGTGGAATTCGCCACCCGATCGACCGAACTCTTCAACGACTCCCCCTCCGCATACAACGCGTCGACCAGGGATCTGGCCTGTGTGATGAGCGTTTCCAACTCCTTGCTGCGATTGGCCAGACCGGCGATCACACTGCTCAGATTGGTGATGACCTGGCCGAGGATCTCGTCGCGCTGTCCGAAGGTGGTGGCCAACTCGGCGGCCTGGGTGATCAACGCGCTCAACGACACCCCGTCGCCCTGGAGGGCCTGGATCAGCGTCTCCGACAACGAATTCACCTGATCGGGTTGCAGCACACTGAACAACGGCTCGAAACCCGACAGCAGGGCCGACACATCGAAGGAGGGTTCGGTGCGCTCCAGCGGGATATGCCCGCCGGGTTCGAGCGCGGTGCCATCGCCCTCGCCCGGAACCAGCGCGATATAGCGCTGCCCGATCAGATTCTGATATCGCACCAGCGCCTTGGTCGTGGTGGTGAGCCGCTGCCGATCCTGGATACGGATTTCCAGCCTGGCCTTGTAGTCGGGTTCGAAGTCGATGCTGTCCACCCGGCCGACCCGCACACCGGCCATCCGCACATCGTCACCTACACGCACCCCGAGCACATCGGAGAAGGTGGCCGAATAGGTATGGGTGGGGCCGGGCACCGAACGCTGCAAGGTCGACCAGATCGTGTACGTCAACACCGTCGCGAGCACCGCGAACAGGCTGAACCCGAGCAGCGCTTTCCCTGATCTCACGCGTAGACCTCCACGGTTCCACCCGCCAGCAGCGGCGTCAGCAACAGCAGCTGCGCGGCATTCGGCCGACCGCCCACCACCTGGGCGACCGCGGCATGACCGCGCACCGTCGCCACGGGGGCCCTGCCCGGTGTCGGCACGACGCGCCTCGGCCCGGCGACCGTGGCGCCGGTCGAGCCGGACGCGCCCAGCGTCGGTAAGGCGGCCGCGGCACCGTTCGATGCGGACCCGGCAGGCGCGGTCGCGCCAGGCGACGCACCCACAGGCGCAACACCGTCTCGCGTGGACTCTCCGGGCGCGGCGTCAGCGGGCGGCCCACCGGCAGGCGCAATGCCGTTCGGCGTGGTCGCTTCCGGTTCGGCTTCGCCCGGCGCAACATCGGCGGACGCGGGTGCGCCGGGCACGGGTGCGGTGATTCCGGGGATCGCGGGCAATCCGGGTATGAACGGCAGACCGGGGATGGCGGGGGCTCCGGGCTGGGCCGCAGCGATGCCGGGAACCGGGACCGGTGCGGGAGCGGGCCCGGCCGAATCGAGCCGTCGCGGCAGCATCTGCGGTGGGAACTCCTGCGGCGGCGCCACCTGCGGCACGGTCGGTCCACCGCAGCGGGGGCCGTACATCTGGCCGTAGCGCGGGCAGTCCTCGGCCGTGTACTGCTGGAACGGGGTGAAGGAGACGTCCATCTTCCACACCATCTGCTTGCGTGGGCCGAAGCCGAAGACCGACTGCATCTTCTGCAAGGTCGCGTTGAGGTTGGCGGCGGTGGCGGGGATGGCGTCGGCGTCACGGGCGAGTGAGCCGAACAGTTCGTCGAGGCCGGGCACGAGTTCCTTGGCCGCGTTCGGATTGCGGGCGAACAGGCTGTTCACCGCGTCGACGGCACCACTGGCATTGGCGAGCAGCGCGATCAGATCGTCCCGGCGTTCGGTGAGGGTGCGCGCGGTGGTCACCGACTCCGACAGCACACCGACCAGTTCCGGCGCCGACTGACTCAACGCGGTGGTGGCGCGGCCCAGATCGCCGAGCAGCTCACCGATGCCGTCGATCGAACGCACCTGGGTGATCCAGTTGTCGAGTCGTTCGATCGTGGAGCCGGGCACGCGAGCGCCGGGATCGAGGGCAGCGGAGAAGGTCGCGAGGACGCGGCCGAGCTTATCGGGCTGGATATTGTTCAGCACATCGCGCAGCACCGTCAGCGTGGTCTGGAGTTGGACCGTACCGACGCTCGTATCCTCGGCGATGGCCGAACCCGCGTGCAGCACGCCGTCGGACGGGCCGTTGTCGACCAGTTCGATGGCGGTCACGCCGAACAGGTTGTTCGGGATCACCCGCGCGGTGACATTATCCGGGATGGTCTCGGCCACCATGGGTTTCAGATCGACGGCCACTTCCTGGCGTTGTCCGGCGGCCACCACGTCGACCGCGCTCACCGCGCCCACCACCATGCCGCGGAACTTCACATCCGCGCGGGCGGGCAACCCGTCGCCGGTGCTGGTCAGCGTGACGGTGACGGGCACCCTGGCCTCGAAATAGCCGGTGTAGCGCAAGGCCAGCAGGCCGAGCAACATGACGATGGTCGCCATGACCGCGAGCCCGGACAGGGTGAGCTGGCGTGCGGTGGGACCGCGTCCACTCGGATCGAGAATCATCGCCGCCTACCCGGAGATCCGGAATCCGGGGTCGATACCCCAGATCGCGAGGGTCAGGAAAAGATTCGCGAACACCATGACGACGATGACCATCTTGATCGCCCGGCCCGCCGCCACACCGACACCTTCCGGGCCGCCGGTGGCGAAATAGCCGTAGTAGCACTGGATGAACGTCGACAGCATCACGAAAACGATCACCTTGAGCAGAGAGAAGAACACATCGGGGCCGATGAGGAATTGGAAGAAGTAGTGGTCGTAGGTGCCCGCCGAGGTGCCGCCGAGAAACAGCACCGACAACTTCGTCGCGAGATAGGCCGTGGCCAGTCCGATGCTGTAGAGCGGGACGATGGTCAGCGTCGAGGCGATCATCCGCGTCGTCACCAGATACGGCAGCGGCCGGATCGCGATGGACTCGAGCGCGTCGATCTCCTCCGAGATCCGCATGGAACCCAGTTGTGCGGTGAAACGGCAGCCCGCCTGGATGGCGAACGCGAGGGTGGCCAGGATCGGGGCGAGCTCACGTGTGGTCGCGAAACCGGAGATCGCGCCGGTCAACGGCCCCATTGTGAGCAGATTCAACGCCGTGAACGATTCCATTCCCACGGTGATGCCACCGAAGGCACACAGGATGATCACCACGCCGACGGTGCCGCCGCCGACGATCAGCGAACCGTTGCCGAAGCCGACGTCGGCGGTCAACCGCAGCACTTCCTTGCGGTAGTGCCGCAGGACGAAGGGAATCGCCGCCACCGCCTGGACGAAGGTGATCGCCTGATGGCCGACCCGGCGATTGGCCTGGAGGGGAACCGCGGCCGCCGCGCCCGCCATCCGCACCGGTTTCAGCGCGGGCGGGGTGTAGGAGCTGCCCACCTCAGATCACCTTCGCCGGAAAGAGTGTGTTGTACAGCTGGGTCAGGATGATGTTGGTGGCGAACAACATCAGCGCCGAACTCACCACCGCGGAGTTCACCGCGTCGGCGACACCACCGGGCCCGCCCTTGGCGTGCAGTCCGATATCGCAGGCGATGATGGCGGTCAGCACACCGAATACGGCCGCCTTCACCAGGGCGACGATCAGATCGTTGGCGACGGCGAAGGAGGCGAACGAGCCGATGAACGAACCCGGTGTGCCCGACTGGGCGTAGACGTTGAACATATAGGCCGTCGCGAACCCGACGAAGACGATGAAACCGCACAGCAGCATGCTCACCAGCACCGCCGCCACCAGTCGCGGCGCGACCAGTCGGCGCACCGGGTCGACGCCCATCACCATCATGGCGTCGATCTCCTCTCTGATGGTGCGCGATCCCAGGTCGGCGCAGATGGCCGAGCCCACCGCACCCGCGATCATCAGCGAGGTCACCAGCGGGGCGCCCTGACGAATGATGCCGAGCCCGGCAACGGCGCCGATGAAGGTCGTCGCACCGACCTGATTCACCAGCGCGCCGACCTGAATGGAGACCACCACCGCGATCGGAATGGCGACGAATACCGTCGGCGCGGCGGACACACTGGCCATGAAGGCGCACTGTTTGATGAATTCCTGGAACGGAAAGCGTCGCGCGGTGATGGCGCGGAAGGTTTCCAGGAGCGCATCGCGGCCGAGGGTGACCTGGCGGCCGAGCGTTTCCAGTGAACGTTGCGGATGGCGTTGCCACAGGCCCTTGACATCGGCCATCGCCTTCTCGAGATCGGTTTGCTGCGAGGGCTTTTCGATGATGGCCATCGGCTATCCGATCCCGCGGGCGGTGACCTCACCGCTGAGCTGGTGCTGGAGTTCCACCAGCCCGTAACCCACCACCGCGATACCGGCGGCGACGGCACTGAGCACCGCGAGCCACAGCCCGAATCGCAGAACCGGATTCACTGTCGTCCGCCCACCGAGGATCTTTACGCCGCTCACCACGATGTCGATGAGCCACACCAGGATCATCATCAGGTCATGCACACATTCGCGAAGGTGAGCACGGGCCAGCACACGATGGCGCCGAGAAATGAGATGACGACGTCGATTCCGTGCATATCGCGTAGATGGCTGGTGTGCGTCAGCGTCCAGATGACACCGATCGCGCCGTATGGAATGCCGAGGATGACGAGGGTCCCGATGAATTCGGAGACCTTCATCTCGTAGCTGAATATTCGATCCAGCTTCTTGAGCATCGCCTGAGTCCTTTCCTACGCCGGTCGACCCGCCCGGCGCACGATCCCCGCCGCCGTGCGCACCGCTGCGTGCTGTCTGCCCGGCGCGTCTCCCCACCGGTCCGGCTGGATCGGTATGTTACGCACCATTCCGCTCGCGAAGGAAGAGATTCGACAAGATTCCATCCAGCAATGGCGTGATTGACCAGACCAGCCAGGCGATACGGGTTCGATGTGCGAGCAAAAGTTATCGACTGTTCACTAGTCGAACTGCCCTTGCCAGGAAGAATTACCAGTAACATAATGGGTCCGGTGGCACCCTTCGAGCCCCATCGGAAGCAGGAGAGTTCGATCATGACCGCAGTCGCGCGAACCCACGAGCACGATGACCTTCCGCCGCTGACCACCGAGCAGACCCGCATCCGCATCAGCGCCGAACATCGCCCCTTCACCAAGCGCCCGCTCGCGCTGACCGACGCCCTGGATTTCTGGAGCTTCGGTGGCGCGGCGGCCAATGTCGTGATGCAGATGGCGCGGCCCGGTGTCGGCTACGGGGTGGCCGAGAGCCGGGTGAAGTCCGGTGCGCTCATGGTTCATCCGTGGAAGCGGGCCAGGACCACCACGCAATATCTGGCCGTGTCGATCCTCGGCACCCAGGACGAGATCGACGCCTTCCGCGAGGCGGTCAACGTGGCGCACCGTCAGGTGCGGTCGGGACCGGACAGCACGGTCAAATACAACGCCTTCGACCGCGACCTGCAACTGTGGGTGGCCGCCTGCCTGTTCATCGGCTTCGAGGACACCTACCAGCTACTCAACGGCAAGATGACCGAAGAACAGGCCGAGCAGTTCTATCAGACCTCCTCGACCCTGGCGACGGGGATGCAGGTGACCAGGCAGACGTGGCCCGCCACCCGCAAGGATTTCGATACCTACTGGAACGATCTGGCCCGCCGGGCCGTGCTCGACGATTTCGTGCGCGGATATCTCGACGATCTGCTGAATCTGCGAATGATCCACTGGTATCTGCGGATCCCTTTCCGCGGGCTGTTGCGATTCCTGACCATCGGCTTCCTCGCCCCCTACTTCCGCGAACAGCTCAGGGTGGAGTGGACCGACGCCGATCAACGGCGGTTCGAACACCTTTTCCTGTTCGTCGGGTTCGTCAACCGGTTCATACCGCGATTCCTGCGGTTCGGCGGGTCCTATGCGCTGATGGCGGATCTGCGCAGGCGGATACGCAAGCAGAAGAATCTGATCTGAGCGACCATGAGATATGGCCACGCGCACGTCCTCGCTCCCAGCCTCCACCGCCGACCTCTCGCCGGGTGAGAACACCCGGCTCGGACTGCGCACCTGCCCGCTGTGCGAGGCGGTGTGCGGGCTCGAGCTGACTCTCGACCGCGACGACCACGTCCTCTCGGTCCGCGGCGACCGGCAGGACCCGTTCAGCGCGGGTTTCCTCTGCCCGAAGGGCGCCAGCCTCGGCGCCCTCGACGCCGATTCGGACCGCTTGACCGAACCGATGGTCCGCGACCGCGCCACCGGCGACTGGCGCACCACGTCATGGGATGACGCGTTCGACCTGATCGCCGAGCGGTTCCCCGCGGTGAAGGCCGAGTACGGCAACCAATCGGCCGCGCTGTACCTCGGCAACCCCAACGCGCACAGCGTGGCGGGCGCGCTGTACGTCCCGGCGCTGATTCGTGGACTCGGCACCAGGAACCTGTATTCGGCGAGCACCGCCGATCAGATGCCCAAACAGGTCTCCTGCGGCCTGATGTTCGGCGATCCGCTCGCCATCCCGGTGCCCGATCTGGATCGGACCGACTACCTGCTGATGCTCGGCGCGAATCCGCTGGAATCGAACGGATCGATCTGCACCGCGCCGGACTTCCCCGGCCGCTTGAAGGCGCTGCGGGCGCGCGGTGGGCGGCTGGTGGTGGTCGATCCACGCCGCACCCGCACGGCCGACGCCGCCGACGAGCATCTGTTCATCCGGCCCGGCAGCGACGCCTATCTGCTGTTCGGAATCGTGCACACCTTGTTCGCCGAGGGCCTCGTCCGGGTGGGCGTGGAGGTGCGCGGTCTCGACGAGGTCCGCGCCGCCGCAGCGGATTTCACGCCGGAATCGGTCGAGCGACGCACCGGGGTGCCCGGCGACACCGTGGTGCGGCTCGCGCGTGAAATCGCCGCGGCGGCCACCGCCGCCGTGTACGCCCGCATCGGTACCTGCACCACCGAGTTCGGCACGGTGACGCAGTGGCTCGTCGACGTGATCAACACGCTCACCGGGAACCTGGACGCTCCTGGCGGTGCCATGTTCGCCGCGGCCGCGGCGCTGGGCATCGTGCGCAGCAAACCGTTCCGCACCGGCCGCTGGGCCAGCCGGGTTCGTGCACTGCCCGAGGCCATGGGCGAACTCCCCGTGGCGACCCTCGCCGATGAGATCAGCGCACCGGGCGAGGGCCGGGTCCGGGCCTTGATCACGGTCGCGGGTAATCCGGTGCTGTCGGCACCGAACGGCGCCAGGCTCGACGCGGCGTTCGCCGAACTCGACTTCATGGTGAGCGTCGACTGCTATCTGAACGAGACCACGTGTCACGCCGATGTGATCCTGCCGCCACCGCGCCCCTTGCAGTCACCGCATTACGACTTCGCGCTGTTGCAGTTCGCGGTCCGCAATTACGCCCGCTATTCGCGGCCGCTGGTGCCGCTGGGCGATCGGCCGTCCGAGGCGGCTGTCATCGCCCGGCTCGCGGCGGCGGTCACCGGAGGTTCGCATCGCGGCGCCGATGGGCGCGACGCGCTCGACGCGTTCGACGAATTCGTGATCGCGGGCACCCTGCACAAAGCCGGGCTCGCCGAGCGCAGATCCGAACTGGCCGGTGCGAATACGACCGAACAGCGCCTCGACATGATGTTGCGGCTCGGTCCCTACGGTGCGTGGAACGGCGGCACGCTCACTCTGACGACGCTGCTGGACAACCCGCACGGCATCGACCTCGGACCCCTGCGGCCGCGGCTGCCCGAAGTGCTGCGCACCAAGTCCGGCCGAGTCGAGCTGGCGCCGCCGCAATTGCTCGCTGACGTCGAACGGCTGCGGGCCGGTCTGGCCGCGGTGGCGCCGGAGATGGTGTTGATCGGCCGCCGCCATCTGCGTTCCAACAACAGTTGGATGCACAATATGCCGCGTTTGGTGAGCGGGACGAACCGCTGCACCTTGCACATCCATCCCAGCGATATCGATCGACTCGGGCTCGGCGATCGGGCCGTGGTGAAATCGGCCGCCGGTGAACTCGCTGTGGATCTGGAACCCACCGAGGCGATCATGCCGGGTGTGGTGAGCTTGCCGCACGGTTGGGGACATACCGGCGACGGTCAGCGCGTGGCGCGTGCACATGCCGGGGTGAACACCAATGTGCTCACCGACGATGCGATTGTCGACATCCCGTCGGGTAATGCTGTGTTCAACGGTGTGCCGGTATCGGTGTCCCCGGCTTAGTCGATATCCAGCGGCTATACCGCTACGTACCGAAAATCTCGGGCCGCGAAATCCGCCACAGGCGTTGCGGCATCCGCGCCACACCAATCGAACGGCGCCCACGTCGAAGTTGTTCCCGTGCAGCGAAACACGCTGACAGCAGGGTCGATCGCAATGTCTCGGCTGTGGAGCGACGAATTGTCCGAGACGTTCGCAGCATTGTCATGATTGGCATGGAATCGGGTATATCCGTTATGTTTCGCACGGCACTGGCTGTGCTGTCATCGGTGTTCGGCACACGATGGCATACCCACATGATCTGGATAGCAGGAGCGGCAACGATGGCCAAGAGATTCACCGATGCGGAAAAAGCCAGGGCGGTCAAGAAGGTGGAAAAGGCCCGCGCCGAGGGAAAGTCGTTGAACGCGGCGTGCGAGGAAGTGGTGCAGAAGGCGGGCTGGCCGTCGGTGGGCGCGCTGACCAACTGGGTGAAGGCGGCCGAAGCGGCGAACTCGGCGCCCGCCGAGGAGACCGTCGCCGTCGAGGAGGCCCCGGCCCCCCGTAGGCGCGCCGCGAAGAAACCGCGCAAGCCGCGTCAGGCCACCACACGTAAGCGCGTCGCCTCGACCAACGGCTCCGCTCCCGAGAAGACCGCGGCCCCCGCCCCCGAGGCGCCGGTCGCCGCGACTCCGATCACGATCCCGGAACCCGTCACCGTCGACACCGCGACCGAGGCCACCGAGGCGTCCCCCGCCACGGACAAGCCCGCCGCCGAACTCGTCGCCGTGGCCAAGGCAGCACCCACCGTAACCCCGGCCGCGGACCCGGAATTCGGCCACCGCTCCCCCGACGATCTCGCCCTCGAGGTCCGGCGCCTACGCATCGCCCTCGAAGAACTGCACGGCGAGAACCGCGCCCTCAAAGACCTGGTGGGGATCTACGTTCGCCGGTGAACCCGACCAATACCCGGCGAACGCACTGAGCGTTCGCCGGGCCCGCGGCGCGTTCAGTTCGCTTCGGCGGACATGGCCCGGATGAGGGAGGCCGGGCGCATGTCGAGCCAGTGGGTTTCCACGTAGTCGAGGCAGGTTGTGCGGGGGGACGGGCCGTGGGCGATGGTCCAGCCGCCGGGGACGGTGGCGAAGGTGGGCCACAGGGAGTGTTCGCCTTCGTCGTTGATGAGGACGTAGAACGGGGCGTTGTCGTCGTCGAACGGGTTGGTCACGGTGGTGCCTTTCTCGATATGGCCGGTGCGGTTCATGGGCGGTCGTGGTCGGGGCGGCGGGTGGTGAGGACGTGGCCGATGCGGGCCAGTGCGGCATCGGTGGTCATCCGCCAGTGGGTGGTCTGGACGGCATGGTTGTGCACGGTGCCGTCGACGGCGTCGGACCAGGTGGCGGCGCCGGTGGCGCCGGTGGGGTCGTCGGCCGCGGCGGTGAAGTACACCAGCTCGCCTTTGTAGGGGCGGGGGTGGTAGCGGGCGATCAGACGCAGCGCATCGGCGCCGGAGTCCAGGATTCGGGTGAGCCGGTCGAGGCCGAAGGAGGCGAACGGTTCCGGGAGCCGGGACAGGTGGTCGGCCAGTTGGTCACGATCGAGTTCGGCGGTGCTCCGGTCGTCGAGCAGGCCGCCGAGCAGTTCGGCGACCGGGATCGGCGCCGAGGAATCGACGTCGATGAGCAGCGGGCTGTCCATCATGGCCAAGGTCGCCACGTGCTGGCCCTGGTCCTGCAACAGGACCGCGATGGCGTGGGCGAGCACACCGCCGAGTGACCAGCCGAGCAGATGGTAGGGGCCGTCGGGCTGCACCGCGCGGATCTCCCGGACGTAGCGCTGCGCCCATTCCTCGATCGAACCCGCCTGCGGTTCATCGGAATTCAGCGCGGGCGATTGGAGCCCGTACAGCGGACGGTCCGGTTCGATATGCGCGGCCAGTCCCGCGAACGACCAGGCCACACCGCCGACGGGGTGCACGCAGAACAGCGGTTCCCGTGAACCGCCGGGCCGTAGCGGCAGCAATACCTCGAACGCGGCATCGGCGTCGATCCGACCGCGACCAGCCCGGCGCTGTTCGATCTGGGCGACCACACCCGCCGGGGTGGGGGCAGAGAACAGCCATACGACCGGGATCTGTTCATCCAGTGCGGTACCGAGCTTCGCGGCCACACGGGTGGCCAGCAGGGAGTTGCCGCCGCGCTCGAAGAAGTTGTCATCGAGACCGATATCGGCGCGGGAACCGTCCCGAACAGCGGCTTCATCCGATCCCACGTCGAGCACTTCGGCGAAGATCGCGCAGACCGCACGTTCCAGCTCGGTGACCGGACCGCGGAATTCGCGCGTGCCCAGCTCCGGCCGCGGCAGAGCGTTGCGATCGACCTTCCCGTTGGCGGTCAACGGCAAAGCTGCCAACTGCCACAGCACCGCCGGAACCATGTAGCTGGGCAACCGCTCCGACAGCGCGGTCCGGAGAGCGGCTTCGGTGAGCGGCGCGACCGTAGTGAAATAACCGGCCAGCATAGCGTTCTCACCGCCGGTGCGGTGGGCGATGACGATGGCGTCCGCGATCTCGGGTCGAGAACGCAGGGCGTGCTCGATCTCGGCGAGTTCGATACGGTAACCGCCCACCTTGACCTGGAAGTCACGGCGCTCGACGTATTCGAGGTCGCCGCCGGTGTTCCAGCGCATCATATCGCCGGTGCGGTAGAGGCGGGCGCCGGGTGCGCCGAACGGGTCAGCGATGAAGCGCTCGGCGGTGAGGTCCGGGCGGGCGTGATAGCCGCGGGCCAGCTGCGCGCCACCGAGATACAGCTCGCCGATCACTCCGGCGGGAACCGGATGCAGGCGGTCGTCCAGCACGTACACCCGGTTGCCGGATTCGGGGGTGCCGATCGGCACGACCGGCTGCCCGGAGCCACGTTCGGTGCGGAACCTGGTCACCGATACCGCCGCCTCGGTGGGACCGTAGAGGTTGTCCACCCGCGCGGTGGTCTTCGCGGTGATCCGCGCGAGGGTCGCGGCGGGTAGTGCCGCACCGATCACCAGCAGCCTGCGCAGTGATGCGGGCAGCCGCCGGTCGCCCGCCGCCTCGGCCAGCATGGCCAGGAGCGACGGGACCACCGTCAGCGTGGTGACCGAGGTGAGGTCGAGCAGTCCGAGCAGCCGATGCGGATCGCGGTGCGCGCCCTGCGGTGCGAGCACGATGCGGGCTCCGGTGCGGGTGGCCCACCACAGTTCCCAGATCGACAGATCGAACGCGGCCGAGGTCAGGTGCAGGACCGAATCACCAACACCTAGGCCGTATTCGGTTTGCATCCAATCCAGCTGATGTGCGACGGCGGCGTGCGAGACCGCCACACCCTTCGGCGTGCCGGTGGAACCGGAGGTGAAGATGACGTAGGCGGTATTCGACGGCGTGAGCGGGGCCCGGCGCTCATGCGCGCGCACCGGCCCGGACTCGTCCGCGAGAGAGTCGACGGTGCGGATGTCGAGCACCGGCGGCTCCAGCGCGTCCGGCAGCGCCATCCGCGCACGCTCCGAGGTGAGCACCAGCGCGGGCGAGGCCGCCGCCAGCACCGCGGACGTACGATCCAGCGGATGCGCCGGGTCCAGCGGAACGTAGGCGCCGCCCGCGGTCACCACCGCGTACATGGCGACCAGCTGGTCGATGCTGCGTGGAATCGCCAACGCCACCAAGGTTTCCGGGCCGACACCGTGCCGGATCAGGACGCGGGCCAGCTGATTCACCCGTGCCCCGAACTCGCCGTAGGTGAGGCCGGCATCGGCGGCGAGCAGCGCGATCGACCGCGGCGTGCGCGCCACCTGCGATTCGAACGCCGTGGTGAGCAGTGCGGGAGCGAATTCGTGCTCGGCGTGGTTCCAGGTGCGCAGGACGCGTTCGGCCTCGGCCGGGTCAAGCAGCGTCAGATCGCCGACGGGCGCGTGCGGGGTCGCGCAGATCGCGGCGAGCAGGCGGTGCAGTCTGCCCGCGAACCCGGCGACGGTCGACTCGTCGAACAGTGCCGTGGCGTAGGTGAGCGAGGCCGCCATACCGGCGGGTGTTCCGTCGGCGTGGTAGCGGTCGGTCACCACCAGATGCAGATCGAACTGGGAGACCTCGGCATCGAAATCGGCTGCGGTGACAGTCAATCCGTCGAGGGCGAAATCGGCTTCCACCTGGTTGTGGAAGGAGAAACCGACCTGGAACAGCGGATGACGCGCGGTGGAGCGCTCCGGGTTGAGCACCTCCACCAGCCGTTCGAACGGTACGTCGGCATTGGCGAAGGCGGCGACATCGCCCGCGCGCACCCGATCCAGCAGTTCGGTGAATCCGGCGGCGGTATCGACCTCGGCGCGCAGGACGAGAGTGTTGACGAACATGCCGACGACCTCGTCGAGTTCGGCCTCTCCACGGCCCGCGACCGGCGTGCCGACCGCGATATCGGTCGTCCCCGACAGTCGGGCCAGCAGTACCGCGAACGCGGCGTGCACGACCATGAACAGGGTGGCGCCACCGTCGCGACCGAGTTCGGCGAGCCGGGTGTGCAGTGCGGCGTCGATGGTGAAATCGAGATGCCTGCCCTGCGTGGACACCACCACTGGGCGTGGCCGGTCGGCGGGCAGGGTGAGCTGGGCCGGGAGCCCGGCCAGCGCGTCGGTCCAGAAGTCGAGCTGGCGTGCGATCAGCGATTCGGCGTCGTCCTCGCTGCCGAGCAGTTCCCGCTGCCAGCGGCTGTAATCGGCGTACTGCACCGGCAGCGGCGCCCAGTCCGGTGCGGCGCCGCGCTTGCGGGCGGCGTAGGCGGCCATCACATCACGCGCCAGCGGCGCCAGCGAGGACCCGTCGGCGGCAATGTGATGCACCACCACCACGAGCACGTGCTCGTCCGGGCCAAGCGCCAGCAATCTGGCGCGGATCGGCACCGTATCGGTGACGTCGAAGCCGTCGCCGACGAAGTCGGCCACCGCGGCGGTGAGATCGTCGGCGGTGACCGCGATCGCCACCAGCACCGGTGTGCCCGCCCGCTCGATCGGCAGCACGATCTGCACCGGACCGGTCTGCCGCTGCGGATAGACGGTGCGCAGCACCTCGTGTCGTCGCACCACATCGGTGACGGCGGCATTGAGGGCGGCGATATCGAGGGCACCGGTCAGGCGCACGGCCAGCGGAATGTTGTAGGCGGTGGACTGGCGGTCGAGCCGGTTCAGGAACCACATGCGCTGTTGGGCGAGGGAGAGCGGGACGGGAGCGTCATCGGTGCGGCGAACGAGCGCAGGCCGTGCGGATTCTCCGGCACCTCGGGCGGTATCGAGGGCGGCGGCGAGTGCGGCGACGGTGGGGTGCTCGAATATCGTCCGCACCCCGACGGAGACGCCGAGCGCGCTCCCGAGTCGAGCGGCCAGCTGCGTCGCGGTGAGCGAATTTCCGCCGAGGGCGAAGAAATCGTCGTCCAGGCCGACAGCGGACGGCGAATGCCGGTCACCGGTCACGGGTGCGCCGTCGAGACCGAGTACCGCGGCGATGACGGCGGCGACCGTGTGTTCGGTCGACGTGACCGGTGCGCGGAACTCCGCCGTGCGAATCTCGGGCTCCGGCAGCGCCTTCCGGTCCAGTTTGCCCACCGGTGTCAGCGGCAGCTCGTCGAGGACCATGATGACGCTCGGCACCATGTAGGCGGTCAACGATTCGGCGGCGTGCGCAGTGAGATCCGCGGTGTCGATGGTGTGGCCGACCGCGGCGACGACATAGGACACCAGGGTGGTCGCCCCTGCGCTGTCGGTGTGGCCGACGGTGGCCGCGTATTCCACGCTCGGATGCGCGGCGAGCACCGCATCGATCTCACCGAGTTCGATGCGCAGTCCGCGCACCTTCACCTGCTGGTCGGAGCGGCCCACGTACTGGATGGCGCCGGATGCGGTCCAACGCACCAGATCGCCGGTGCGGTACAGCCTGCCACCGGCCGGGCCGTACGGGTCGGCGACGAACCGCTGCGCCGTCAGCGCCGCCCGCGCGTGATAGCCGCGGGCCAGACCGGGTCCGCGCAGATACAGCTCACCGGTGACGCCCACCGGCACCGGCTGCAACCGCGCATCGAGCACGACCCCGGACATGCCGTGGATCGGCGTGCCCATATCGAAGGGATCGCCGGGGCGCATGGGTGCGCTGATCGTGGTGATGATGGTCGTTTCGGTCGGGCCGTAGGTGTTGTGGAAGTGCCGCTCGCCGAAAGCCCAGCGCCGAACCACATCCGGGCCGAACGATTCGCCGCCGACGGTCAGTCGGACGAGGCAGTCGAGTTCGGTGCGATCGAGTGTCCGGAGGACCGCCGGGGTGAGGAAGGCGTGGCTCACCCGCTGATCCCGGATCAGGGCGGTCAGCTCGCTGCCGCCGTAGACACCGGGCGGTGCGATGACCAGTGTCGCGCCAGCGGCGAGCGCCAGCAGGAGTTCCAGCATGGACGCGTCGAAGCTGGGTGAGGCGACGTGCAGAATCCGCGAATCCGGGCCCACCTGATACCGATCACGTTGTGCGACGGCCACTCCGGCGATCCCGGTATGCGTGGCGACCACACCCTTCGGCACACCGGTCGAACCGGAGGTGTAGATCATCCAGGCCGGGTTGGCGACCCGCACCCGGCGCACCAGTTCGGTGGCGGCGATCGGCGCCGGACTCGAATGCCAGAGACGAGTCGCGGTGGCGGGCGCGTCCAGCACCAGCCATTCGACGCCGTCGGGCAGCGCCGGACGGGAGGCGAGGGTCGTGAGGCCGAGCGCGGCGCCGGAATCGCTCAACATATGGGCGATGCGGTCGGCCGGATAGGTCGGGTCGACTGGAACGAACGCGGCGCCGGTCTTGGCCACCGCCCAGACGGCGAGCATCGATTCGGCCGAACGGGGAACGGCGACGGCCACCACGTCTTCCGCGCCGATCCCCGCGGCGATGAGCAGGCGGGCAAGTCGCGAGGACTGCTCGTCCATCGCGCGATAGGTCAGCTCCCGCTCACCCGCGACGACCGCGATGGCATCGGGATCGGCCGCGACGGCGCCGGCGATGAGCTGGGCGAGGGTGCACGGCGGCACCGGTGCGGCACCACGGCGCGCGAGCAGTTGTGCGCGTTCGATGGGGGCGAGCAGTTCGACGGTGCCGATGGGTCGATCGGGCTCGGCGGTGAGCGCACCGAGCAGGCGACCGAATCGGCGTAGCAGACCGGCCGCGGTGGCGCGGTCGAACAGGTCGGTGGCGTAGTCGAGTTCGATGCCGAGGTGGCCGTCGTCATCGAGGTCGGCGGCGACGGTGAACTGGAGATCGAAACGCGCGACGGGTTCCTCGAACGGCACCGGCGTCAGGTCGAGGCCGGGGACCGAGAAGGTGTCACCGCCGGTGTTCAGGTAGTTGAGCGCGACGGTGAACAGCGGGTGCCTGGCCTGCGAGCGGTCGACACCGAGTTCGTCGACGACCTGGTCGAACGGCACCGTCGCATGGGCGAAGGCCGCCAGATCGACATCGCGAGTGTGCGCGAGGAGTTCGGCGAAGGACAGGTCGAGTTCGGGCCGGGTGCGCAGCACCAGGGTGTTGACGAACATGCCGACCAGATCGTCCAACGCCTCTGCCCCGCGTCCGGCGACCGGCGTCCCGATGGCGATATCGGTGCCACCCGAGAGCCGGGCCAGCAGCGCGGCGAGCGCGGCATGCAGCACCATGAACGGGGTGGCGTCGTGCGCGGCCGCGATCTCACGCACTCGCGCGCCGACACCGCCGCCGATCCGGGCCCGGACGCTGCTCCCCCGTGTGGAGGCGACGGCCGGACGCGGCCGGTCCATCGGCAACGCCAATTCTTCGGGCAGGTCACGCAAGGTTTCGGCCCAGTATGCGAGCTGCTCGGCCGCCACCGAATCCACCGCGTCGTGCTGCCACAGTGCGTAATCGGCGTACTGCACCGGTAGCCGCGGCCACATCGGCGCGCTGTCGAGCACTCGGGACAGGTAGGCGGCCAGCAGATCACGCAGCATCGGGTGCATGGAGTAGCCGTCGGCGGCGATATGGTGCACCACCGCGACGAGCACATGACTGCTGTCGTGCTCACGCAGCAGCACCGCGCGGATCGGCGCCTCGGCGGTGACGTCGAATCCCGCGCCGATGAAGGCGGCGATACGGTCCTCGACCGATCCGGTGAGCGATTCGACGGTGAGCCGCGACTGTGCGGATTCGACCGGCAGCACGACCTGATGGCCGGTGCCCGTGCCGTCGACGGGGTAGATCGTCCGCAGCACCTCGTGCCGGGCGACCACATCACCGAAGGCGGCTACGAGCGCGCCGGTGTCGAGTTCACCGCGGATGCGCATCGCCACCGGAATGTTGTGCGCCGCCGACGCCGGGTCGAGCCGGTTGAGGAACCACATGCCGCGCTGTACCGGCGCCAAGGGAATCCATTCCGGTCGTGGGCCCGCGACCAGGGCGATCACGTGTTCGTCGGCTTCGCCGAGGCGCGCGGCCAGCCCGTGCACCGTCGGCGCTTCGAACAGCAGCCGCACCGGCACCCGGCGACCGAGCCGCTCCCCGAGTCGCGCCAGCACCCTGGTGGCGGTGAGCGAGTTGCCGCCGAGGTCGAAGAAGCCGTCGTCGGCGCCGACCGGCCCGGTACCGAGCACGCTCTCGAAGGCCTCGGCCACCAGCCGTTCGGCCGTGGTCGTCGGGGCGCGATAGGCGGCGCGGTCGAAGACCGGATCGGGCAGGGCGGCACGGTCGAGTTTCCCGGAGGCGTTGAGCGGGAAGGCGTCCAGCACCATGATCGTCGACGGCAGCATGTACGAGGGCAGCGCGATGGCAGCGGCGCGCAACAGCTCGTCCTCGGGCACAGCGACACCCGGCAGGGTGGTCACATAGCCGACCAGATGCTCCTCGGTGACCCGCGCCGCGGCCTGCGCGACACCCGGCGCGGCCGCCAGCACGGCTTCGATCTCACCGAGTTCGATACGCTGACCGCGGAACTTCACCTGGAAATCGGTGCGGCCCAGATACACCAGTTCCGCGCCGGATGCGGTGTGCTCCCACCGCACCAGATCGCCGGTGCGGTACATCCGCTCGCCGGGTTCACCGAACGGGTTGGCGACGAACCGGTCGGCGGTAATGGCGGTCCGTCCGTGATATCCGCGCGCCAGCTGCGTACCCGCCAGGTACAGCTCCCCCGCGACACCGGGCAGCGTGGGCCGCAGTCGCGCGTCCAGCACGTAGACGCGGCTGTTCCATTCGGGGTTGCCGATCGGCATCACGGTGCGCTCGACCTCCCCGGTGACCTCGCGGTAGGTGATGCTGACCGCGGCCTCCGTCGGCCCGTACAGGTTGTGCACGGCCGCCGCGCTCACCGCGCCGAAGGCCCGCACCGTTTCGGCGGGCAGGGCCTCACCGATGACGAACACCATGCGCAGCGACCGCAGGGCGTCGGTGCGCCCGGCCGTCCCCACATGCGCGGCGAATACGCTGAGCATGGATGGCACGAAATCGGTGACGGTGACGCCGTATCCGCCGATCGCCTCGGCGAGGTAGCCGGGATCGCGATGTCCGTCCGGGGTGGCGAGCACGACCGTCGCGCCGACCCGCAGCGGCAGGAAATAGCCCCACAGCGAGACGTCGAAAGTGGTCGCGGTCTTCTGGAGGTACACATCGTCGCCGCCGAGCCGATACCGCGCCTGCATCCAGTTCATCTGGTTGACGATCGCGGCATGCGAAACCGCCACGCCCTTGGGCTTTCCGGTCGAACCGGATGTGAAGATCACATACGCCGGATGCTGCGGACGCAGCACAGCGGTGCGTTCGGCCGCCGCGATCGGTTCCTCGGATCGCCCATCGAGAGCGACGGTGTCGACGCAGATCATCGGCCCCTGGTAGCCGAGGTCGAGCTGATCACGTTCGGTGGTCAGCAGCGCGGCGGGCCGTGCGGTGTCGAGGATATGGGCGATGCGCTGGGCGGGATGATCGGGATCGATCGGCACATAGGCGCCGCCCGCCTTGAGCACCGCGTACATCGCGACCACCAGGTCGGTGGAGCGACGAATCGACAGCGCCACCAATGACTCCGGGCCGACACCGAGGGCGATGAGGTGGCGGGCCAGCCGGTTGGCGCGGCGGTCGAGTGCGCCATAGCCGAGGGTGCTGGTGGCGGTGCCGTCGTCGGGGACGTAGACGAGTGCCGGTTCCTCCGGTGTCGCCGTGGCCTGGGCCTCGAATTCGTCGAGCAGCAGTTCCGGGACGTAGGCGGTATGGGCCGAATCGTTCCATTCGGTGAGCACGCGATGGCGTTCGCCGGAGGTGAACAGGTCGATATCGCCGACGGCGCGGTCCGGCTCCCCGGTCACCGCGGTGAGCAGGCACAGCAGCCGGGTGCCGAAGCCGATCACGGTGTCGGTGTCGAAGAGGTCGGTGGCATAGCCGAAGCGGAGCTGCCGATCGCTGACGGTCAATTGCAGATCGAAGCGGATGGTTTCGTGGCCGGGATCGTCGTATTCGGTGATGGTGAGCCCGTCCAGCTCGAGCCGCACCGGCGCCAGGTTCTGGAAGAACAACGCGACCTGGAACAGCGGATGCCTGGCCTGCGAACGCGGCGGATCCAGCACCTCCACCAGCCGTTCGAACGGCAGCTCGGCGTGGGCGAAGGCGTCGAGATCACGTTCGCGGACCCGGTGCAGCAGCTCGGCGAAACCGGCGGCGGCGTCGACCTCGGTGCGCAGCACCACGGTATTGACGAACATGCCGACCAGATCGTCCAGTGCGGCGTCACCACGTCCGGCCACCGGTGCGCCGATCGCGATATCGGTGGTGCCGGACAGGCGGGCCAGCAGCACCGCGAACGCGGCGTGTACGACCATGAACGGGGTGGTGTCGGTGCGGGCGGCCAATGCGACGATCCGCGCGTGGAGTTCCTCGCTCATCCCGACCGTGATGCTCGCGCCGGTGTGCGAGGCGACCGCCGGTCGGGGCCGATCGGCGGGCAGGTCGAGCTGGGCGGGCAGCCCGCGCAGCGCCTGCTGCCAGTAGGCGAGCTGGGCGGCGGCCGGTGTCGCCGGATCGTTCTCGGCACCGAGCGTTTCCCGCTGCCACAGCGCGTAATCGGCGTACTGCACGGGCAGTTCGGTCCAGGCCGGTGCGGTACCGGCGGCGCGGGCCGCGTAGGCGGTGGCGATATCGCGGGCCAGCGGCGCCATCGAGAAGCCGTCGGCGGCGATATGGTGCACCACCAGGACGAGGACATGTTCGTCTTCGGAGAGTCGGGCCAGACCGATCCGCACCGGCACCGCGCTGGTCACATCGAACGGTGTGCCGACGAACTCGGCGATGGTTTCGGCTGCGCGCCGCGCATCGAGCGCGACGATGGGCGGCACCCGTGTCGGTTCGAGGACGCGCTGGCTGCCGACGCCGTCGACATCCGGGTAGACGGTGCGCAGGGTTTCATGCCTGCCCACCACATCGGCGATGGCGGCGGTCAGCGCATCGATGTCGAGGCTGCCGGTGAGGCGGATCGCGACCGGGATGTTGTTGACCGTCTCCTGCGGATCGAACCGGTTGAGGAACCACATGCGCTGCTGGGCGAGCGACAGCGGCACGGTCTCCGGGCGCGGTCTGCGGGTGAGTGCGGCCTTGCCGCCGGTGCCACGCAGCCGGGCGACGCGGGCGGCTAGCCCGGCCACCGTCGGCGCATCGAACAACGACCGCACCGGGATCTCGGCGTCCAGTTCGACGCCGAGCCGGGCCGCCACCCTGGTGGCGATGAGCGAGTTACCGCCGAGGGCGAAGAAATCGTCGTCGGCGCCGATCCGCTCGACGTCGAGCAGCTCACCGATGATGGTGGCGACGGTCTGCTCGATGCCAGCGGCGGGCGCACGGAAGGGTGCGGCGGTGAAGGCCGGTGCGGGCAGGGCGTTGCGGTCGAGTTTGCCAGCGGAATTGAGCGGCAGCTCGTCGAGGGTGACAAACGCGGCGGGCACCATATAGGCGGGTAGTTCGGCGGCGAGTGCTGCACGGATCGCGTCGATATCGACGCTTCCGGCGGGCACCAGATAGGCCACCAACTGATCGCCGAGGCGCTGATCCGACCGCACCACGACCGCCGCGCGGCCGACCGAATCCAGTTTCGTCAACGCCGCTTCGATCTCGCCGAGTTCGATGCGTAGACCGCGCAGCTTCACCTGGAAATCGGTGCGGCCCAGATATTCCACCTCGCCGTCGACACGCCTGCGCACGAGGTCGCCGGTGCGGTACATCCGCTCCCCCGGCGCGGCGTACGGATTCGCCACGAAGCGTTCTGCGGTCAGCGCCGGCCGCGCCACATAGCCCGAGGCCAGCTGGGCGCCGGACAGATACAGCTCACCCGCAATACCGGGCGCGACCCGACGCATCCGCGAATCCAGCACGAGCAGGCCGGTATTGAACACCGGACGGCCGATCGGCACGGACGCCTGATCGTCGTCGGTGACCGCGTGGAAGGTGACGTCGACGGCGGCCTCCGTCGGCCCGTAGAGGTTGTGTACCTCGGCGCCCGTCAGCTCGCGGGCCAGCTGGGCGGTCGCGGCGGGCAGGGCTTCACCCGAGGCGAACAGCAGGCGCAGCGGCTTCGTGTCCGCAGAGGCAACGTCGCGCCCAGCACCTGGCGCCTGTGCTTCCAGGAACACCGCGAGCATCGAGGGCACGAAATGCGCGACGGTGATCTGCTCATCGGCGATCAGGCGCGCCAGGTACGCGGGATCGCGGTGACCGTCGGGGCGGGCGAGGACGAGGTGGGCGCCGGTCTGCAACGGCCAGAAGAACTCCCACACCGACACGTCGAAGGTCGCGGGTGTCTTCTGCACCACGGTGTCGGCGGCGGTCAGGGTGTATTCGTCCTGCATCCACACCAGCCGGTTGACGATGGCGCGGTGCGGGACCGCGACGCCTTTGGGGCGGCCGGTCGAACCGGAGGTGAAGATGATGTAGGCGGTATTGCCGGGGGTGAGGGCGCCGATCCGGTCGGCGGGTGTCAGCGGATGTGAGGGATAGCCGGACAGGTCGAGGCGGTCGAGGCGGACCTGACGGGCGGCGCCCGCATCGAGGTCGAGGCCGGAGGTGAGCACACAGACCGGGCGCGCGGTGGTGAGCACGTATTCGGTGCGTTCGGCGGGGTGGTCCGGGTCGAGCGGCAGGTAGGCGGCGCCCGTGGCGACCACCGCGTACATGGCGGTGACCAGATCGAGCGATCGGCGCATACCGAGTGCCACCACCGATTCCGCGCCGACGCCTTGATCCACTAGCCAGCGGGACAGGCGGTGCACGCGCGCGGCGAACTCGGCGTAGGACAGGCTCGCGGAGGGATCGGTGTCGGCGAGACCGTCGAATGTGACGGCGGGTGCGTCCGGGGTACGGATGACCTGGGCTTCGAACAGCGAGACGAGCGTCGCTGCCGGATCGACCGGGTGCGTGGTGTCGTTCCAGTGGTCGAGTGCGGCCCGTTCGGTGTCGTCGAGCAGCTCGATCGCACCGACCGGCTGCTCCGGCGCGGTGACGACGGTCTCGAGCACACGCACGAAGCGGGCCGCGAACGATTGCGCCGTCGTCTGGTCGAACAGGTCGGTGGCATAACGCAATACACCGTGCAGGACGGTCGCATCGCCCTCGGCTCGTTCGCCGAGTTCGAGCGCCAAATCGAACTGGGCGACCCGATTGTCGATCGGGTACCCGGCGACCTCCAGGCCCGGCAACCGCAGGGTGGTGTCGTCGCGATGCTCGAAGGTCAGCAGGGTTTGCACGATCGGCGAATGCGCCTGGGAGCGGACCGGGTCCAGCTCTTCCACCAGCCGCTCGAACGGTAGTTCCGCGTTCGCGAAGGCACGCACATCGGTGGCGCGCACCTCGGCGAGCAGGTCGGTGAACGACCGATCGCCGTCCACCCTGGTCCGCAGTACCAGGGTGTTGACGAACATGCCGACCAGCTCGTCCAACGCTTCCTCGGCGCGCCCGGCGACGGGTGTGCCGATGGCGATATCGTCCACGCCCGCCAGCTGCCCGAGCAGCGTGGCATAGGCGGCGTGCACGACCATGAACGACGAAACACCATGTGCCCTGGCGAGTTCGGCGATCCGCGCGGTGAGCGCGGCGCCGATGCCGAATTCCACCGTCGCGCCGTGGCCGGAGGCCACCGCGGGCCTGGGACGGTCGGCGGGCAATTCCAGGACCGGTGCGAGGCCGGAGAGTTCGGTACGCCAGTGCGCGATCTGCGCGGACAGCTCCGATGCCGGATCGTCGGCGGAACCGAGTGCGGCGTGCTGCCACAGGGTGAAATCGACGTACTGCACCGGCAGCGGCGACCAGCCGGGCTCCGCGCCCGCGACGCGAGCGGAGTAGGCCGTCATCAGATCGCGAGCCAGGGGTGCGGTCGAGACTCCGTCGGCGGCAATGTGGTGGACCACCACCGCGAGCACATGGTCGTCCGGCGCAATACGCAACAGCGTCGCCCGCACCGGGATGCGGGTGCGCAGGTCGAAACCACCCGAGACGGCGGCGAGCACCGCGGCCTCGAGCTCGGTTTCGGACACGTCGATGGGGTGCACCGTCAGTTCACCGGCCGGAGCTTCGGCAAGTACCACCTGGGTGGGGCCTTCGGTGTCGGCGGGGAAGATCGTCCGCAATGATTCGTGCCTGTCCACCACATCCAGTAGCGCGGTGTGCAGTGCGGGCACGTTCAGATCGCCGGTGAGCCGGATGGTGATCGGTATGTTGTAGACGGCCGAATCCGGGTCGATGCGGTTGAGCAGCCACATCCGGGTCTGCGCCAGTGACAACGGGATACGCGCGGGTCGCTGGGCCGCAACCAATGCGGGACGAGCCGAAGCGCTCCCGGCCGCGATGCGAGCCGCGAGCCCAGCAACGGTCGGCGCTTCGAAGACCGCGCGCACGGTCAGTGCCGACCCGAACGCCGCATTGGCGCGTGCGACCAGCCGCATGGCCAGCAGTGAGTTACCGCCGCGGGCGAAGAAATCGTCATCGGCGCCGACGGGGGTCGTGGTGCCGATCAGGTCGGCGATCAATACGGCCAGCACCGATTCCACACCCGCACGGGGTGCGCGGAAGGCGGCTCCGGTGCCGGTGACCTGCACGGCGGGCAGCGCTTTACGGTCGAGCTTGCCCGCCGTGGTCAATGGCATCTCATCCAGCACCATCAGATGGGCGGGCACCATGTACGCCGGGAGCAGGTCGCGGATGCTGCCGAGGACTACGTCGGCCGAAACCCCGTCGCCGCTGACATAGCCGACGAGGCAGTCCTGACCCGACGTATCGCGGGCCGCGACGACCGCCGCGGCGCGTACCCCCGCCACCGACGTCAGCGCCGCCTCGATCTCACCCAACTCGATCCGCTGACCACGCAGCTTCACCTGGAAATCGTTGCGACCCAGGTACACCAGATCACCATTACGGTTCCACCGCACCAGATCGCCGGTGCGATACATCGTCCGGCCCGGCGCACCGAACGGATCGGCGACGAACCGTTCCGCGGTGAGCGCCGACCGGCCCTGATAGCCACGGGCCAACTGCTCACCGGCCAGATACAACTCACCGGTGACCCCGATCGGCACCGGCCGCAGACGAGCGTCCAGCACATAGGCGCGGGTGTTCCAGCAGGGTCGCCCGATCGCCACATCGCGATCGGATTCCGAGGACGGATCGGTGAACTCGTGGAACACCGCCGAGATGGCGGCCTCGGTGGGCCCGTAGGAGTTGTGCACGGCGCCGGGGAGGCCGTCGCGCAGTGCCGCAAGCAGATCCGGGGTCAGCGCCTCACCACCACAGTGCAGGTGGCGCAGCGCGCCGAGCGCGTCGCCCATCCCCTCACCGAGCAACGCGGCCAGCACCGAGGGCACGAACTCCGCGAAGGTGATGCCGTCCGCGCGGAGCAGTCCGGCCAGATAGTCGAGATCGAGATGGCCGCTCGGCCGCGCCACGGTCACCGGCGCACCCACCGTGATCGGCAGGAAGCACTCCCATACCGAGACATCGAAGGTCAGTGGAGCGCGCTGGAGCAGCCGGTCCCGTTCGGTGATCTCGTATTCGGACTCGAGCCAGCGCAGCTGGTTGGTGATCGCGCGATGCGAGATGGACACGCCCTTGGGGCGGCCGGTGGACCCGGAGGTGAACAGCACGTAGGCGGCATTGTCCGGGCGCAGCGGATGTGCGCGGTCGGCATCGGTGATCGGCGCATCGTCGAATCCGGACAGATCGAGAGTCGCGTAATCCAGGACGGGCACGGCCGATTCCGGTAGTCGCGCGCCGCCCACCTGCACGATCAGCAGCGGCGCGGCGGCATCGATGACATATGCGATGCGTTCGGCCGGATGATCGGGATCGATCGGCACATAGGCCGCGCCCGTGCGCATGATCGCGTACATGGCGACGAGCATGTCGACCGACCGCAGGGCGGCCAGCCCGACGATCCGCTCCGGTCCCGCCCCCTCCGCGATGAGCTTGCGGGCCAGCCGGTTCACCCGAGAGGCGAGATCGGCGTAGGTCAGCGTGACACCCTCGAACCGCACCGCGACGGCGTCCGGTGTCGCGGCGACACGGGCGGTGAACATGTCGTCCAAGGTCTCGACGGGCAACCGATGGTCGGTGGCATTGCATTCCGACAGCAGCAGAGCGCGTTCGGCCGCCGACATCAGCTCGATCTCACCGACGAGAACGTCGGGATCATCGACCAAGGCGTACAGCACCTGCTCGAATGCCGCCAGGAAGCGGGCAGCGGTGTCGGCGTCGAACAGGTCGAGGGCGTAGTGCAAGTGCACGTCGATGCCGTCGGCAGCGCCGTCGACGGTGTAGCGGTCGGTGAGCGTCCAGTCCAGATCGAGCTGGATCGGCGCCGCCTCGACCTCGAGGGCGCGGATACCGAGTCCGTCCAGATGGAAGTCGGGCTTGGTCTGGTTCTGCAAGGTCAATGCCACCTGATACAGCGGGGCATGGGCCTGCGAGCGCACCGGATTCACCGCGTCGACCAACTGCTCGAACGGGACGGCGGAATGGTCGAAAGCGGCCAGGTCCACCGCGCGGACCTGTGCGAGCAGTTCCGCGCTTGTCGTCTCGGGGTGCACCTCGGCGCGCAGTACGAGGGTATTGACGAACATGCCGACCAGATCGTCCAGCGCTTGGTCACCGCGACCGGCGACCGGCGTGCCGATCACGACGTCCGCGGTGTCGCCGAGCCGGGCCAGCAGCGTCGCCAACGCGGCGTGCAGAACCATGAACGGTGTAGCGCGATGTGCGGCGGCGAACTCCTGGATGCGCCGATGCAGCCCGGCATCGAGACGGCCGGTGAGTGCGCCGCCGCGTTGGGTGGCGATCGCGGGGCGCGGACGATCCGAGGGGAGGGTGAGGACCTCGGGCAGGCCCGCCAGCTGCTCGGTCCAATAGCCGAGCTGCTCGGCCAGCCGGGAATTCGGGTCGGCGGGATCACCGAGTGCGGCGCGCTGCCAGATCGCGAAATCGGCGTATTGGAGCGGCAGCGGCGCGAACGCCGGTGCCGAACCCGAGGAGCGAGCGAGGTAGGCCGCGGCGAGGTCGCGGGTCAGCGGGGCGAACGACCAGCCGTCGGCGGCGATGTGGTGGACGACGAACAGCAGCACATGGGTCTGCTCGGCACGAGGCTCGTCACCGCGGTGGGCCGAGCCCGGAGCCGTAGCGGTTGAGGCCGGGATGGTCGAGTCCGTGGCATCGACAGCAAGCGTGGACGATGGGCCTGCGCCTATCCCGGAGACTTCGTCGGCCATTCGCGCGATATCGAGAGCTTCTCCGGTCGGAGCAGCGGACGTGGCCGTGATCATCGCGTCACCCGCAGGTGCGGTGGCCGCCGAGGCGGAATCATTCACGACCCGTAGTAGCTCGATGCGGATCGGCACTTCACTGGTCACATCGAAACCCGATCGGGCGGCTGCGGCCACCAGGTCCGGCAGGTCGGTCCAGGTGATCGGCTGCGGAGCGAGTCGCGGGTACTGCGCGTCTGCGGGGAGGACCAGTTGTGCTGCGGTGCCGTCGTGTTCGGGATATATCGTGCGCAGGGTTTCGTGCCGGGCGATGACGTCGCCGATGGCCGCATGCAGTGCGGCGACGTCCAGCGCACCGGTCAGGAGCAGGGCGAACGGGATGTTGTAACCGGCGCTCGCGGCATCGAAGCGGTTGAGGAACCACATGCGCTGCTGGGCGATGGACAGCGGGATGGGCGCGGTGCGGTCCTGCGCGGTGAGCGGCAGTGCTGCCGAATCCGATGCGCCGACCTCGATCCGCCGGGCCAGTTCACGGACGGTCGGAGCGTCGAACACGGTGCGCACCGGGACCTGCGCGCCGGTCGCCTCGGCGAGCCGAGAGGCGAGCTGCGTCGCGATGAGCGAGTTCCCGCCGAGCGCGAAGAAGTCATCGCCCGCACCGGCCCGGTCCGCGCCGAGCAGCGCAGTGAAGGTTTCGGCCACAAGGGTTTCCATGGCCCCCTCGGGCGCGGTGAACTCGGTCGGCGCGAGGACCGGCGCGGGCAGCGCCTTGCGGTCCAGCTTGCCGGAGGCGTTCACCGGGAACGCGTCGAGCACCACGAAAGCGGTCGGGATCATGTAGCCGGGCAGGGCGCGGGCCAGGTCGGCACGCACGGCGTCGATATCGATCACACCGTCGGGCACCAGGTACGCGACCAGTTGCGCGCCGGTGCCGTGATCGTCGCGCACCAGAACCACGGCCTGCGCCACCGGCGGCAGCGCTAGCAACGCTGACTCGATCTCGCCCAATTCGATGCGCAGCCCGCGCACCTTCACCTGGAAGTCGGTGCGGCCGAGGAAGATCAACTCGCCCGCGGCGTGCCCGTCCGCCATGGCATCGCTTGGCGAGGCGGTCCATCGCACCAGGTCGCCGGTGCGGTACATGCGAGTGCCCGGCGCGCCGAACGGATTGGCGACGAACCGGTCACCGGTCAGATCGGGGCGGCCGAGATACCCGTGCGCGAGCTGAGCACCCGCCAGATACAACTCGCCCGGCACACCGGCCGGTACCGGACGCAGCCGCGTATCGAGGACGTAGACCTGGCTGTTCCACACCGGACCGCCGATCGGCAGCACCGTCTCGTCGTCACGCACCTCGTGCGCGGTGATCTCGACCGCCGTTTCGGTGGGGCCGTACATGTTGTGCACGCGGGCACCGGTCAACGCGCGAGCCCGGTGTGCGACAGCGGCGGGCAGCGCCTCACCCGAGCAGAAGATATGACGCAACGCGGGAAGGTCGGTCTGCTCCTCGGCGACGAAAGCCGCGAGCATGGACGGGACGAAATGCGCGGCGGTGATCGCCTCGCGGCGGATGAGCCCGGCCAGATAGGCCGGATCGCGATGACCGTCCGGTGCGGCCAGAACCAGCCGCGCGCCGACCTGCAACGGCCAGAAGAACTCCGGCACCGACACATCGAATGTGGCGGGAGTCTTCTGCATGACCGCATCGCTGCCGTCGAGCGCGACATGCGCCGACTGCATCCAGCGCAACCGGTTGACGATGGCGCCGTGACTCATCGCCACACCCTTGGGGCGGCCGGTGGAGCCGGACGTGAACAGCACGTACGCGGTATTCGACGCCCGCAGCGGAGCGCGGCGGTCGGCATCGGTCACCGGCGCGGACGAGTACTCCGCCAGATCCAGCTCATCGATGCGGATCTGCTCCACGGCCACATCCAGATCCGCGCCGGAGGTGAGGACGCACAGCGGTGCCGCCGTATCGAGGATGTGGGTGGTGCGTTCCGCCGGATGATCCGGGTCCAGTGGCACATACCCACCACCGGCCACGGTCACCGCATACATGCCGACCACCAGGTCGACCGAACGACGCATTCCCAGCGCCACCAGCGTCTCCGGGCCGGCACCCGCCTCGATCAACCGCCGTGCGAGGCGGTTCACCCGTGCCGCGAATTCGCCGTATGACAGCGTCTCCGAGTGCGCCGGTGCGTGGTGATGGTCAGACGACCGATGAGCCGGTATCTCGGAGCGATTCAGTGCGGGAGAGCTACCGGGAGACGAGTCGGCCATGCCGGAGCGATCACCGGGCACTGGATCGGCCGACAACTCGAAGCGACTCGGTGCGAAACGGCTACCGGAAGGCGGGTCGGCCAGCACGCCGGGTTGACCTGATGCCGGGCCATCACCGGACACCGGATCAGCCGACAACTCTGAGCGGCTCGATGAGACTTGGTGGGGCGACAGGTGGGACGGAATCGCCGAACAGCGCGCACGATCAGGCGACGGGGCGGCCAGGGGCGGCCCGTCGAAAGTGACCGCAGGTGCGTCCGGTGTGCGGGCGACCTGCGCCGCGAACAGACCGGCGAGCGTCTCGTCGGCGGGCAGCGGGTGGGTGGTGTCGTTCCAGGTGTCGAGCAGTGTGCGGCGTTCGGTGGGGTCGAGCAGTTCGATTTCGCCGACCGGGGTGTCCGGGGCACTGGCGACCGCTGCCAGCACACGTAGGAAACGCTGGGTGAGTGATTCGACGGTGGTGGCGTCGAACAGGTCGGTGGCGTAGCGCAGGCTGCCGGTCAACACGGAATCACCGGTATCGCCGAGCACCAGGTGCAGATCGAATTTGACCGTCTCGTCCGCGATATCGACCGGCTCGATGCGCAATCCTGGCAGCTCCAGTGCCAGCGGGCCGCGCTGTTCGGCGAAGCTCAGCATCACCTGGAACAGCGGATGCGCGCCGGTGGTCCGGTCCACGGCCATGGTGTCGACCAGCTGCTCGAACGGCAGTTCGGCATTGGCGAAGGCCGCGAGATCGGCGTCACGGACCGCGCCGAGCAGTTCGGTGAACGTGGCGTCGGGGCGCACCTCGCTGCGCAGCACCACGGTATTGACGAACATGCCGATGAGCCCGTCCAGCTCGCGTTCGCCACGACCACCGACGGGTGTGCCGATCACGATGTCGGTGGTGGCGCTCATCCGCGCCAAGGTCGCCGCGAGGGCCGCGTGCACCACCATGAACAGCGACGCGCCGCCGCGTCGCGCCAACACACGCAGACCAGTGGCGGTCTCGGCCGCGACCGTGAAATCGACGGCGGCACCGCTCTGGGACGGACGCACCGGACGCGGCCGGTCGGCGGGCAGGGCCAGGTCGGCGGGAAGGCCGTCGAGCACCGCATGCCAGAACCGGAGCTGCTGGTTGGCCAGGTCGCCGGGATGGTCGGCGGCGCCGAGGAGTTCGCGCTGCCACAGGCTGTAGTCGGCGTACTGCACCGCGAGCGCGGGCAGTTCCGGCGGGGTGTTTGTGCTGCGGGCGCGGTAGGCGGTGATCAGGTCGCCGACCAGCGGTGTCAGCGACAGTGCGTCGGCGGCGATATGGTGCACCACGAAGACCAGCAGATGTTCGTCGCTGCCGTCGATGCTCAGCAGCGCGACCCTTGCGGGCAGTTCGGTGGTCACGTCGAATCCACCGCCCGCGATGGCGGCCACCGCGGCGTCGGCCTCCGCTGCTCGCACCCGCACCGGGTTCAGTCCGAATCCGATCGCGTCGGCGGCCAGGATCGACTGGTACGGCCCCGTCTCGGTCTCCGGGTACAGCGTGCGCAACGATTCGTGCCTGCGCAGCACATCGAGCACGGCCAGTTCCATGGCTCGCGGATCAAGTATTCCGGTCAACCGCAACACCACGGGCAAGTTGTAGACACCGGTAGACGCCGCGTCTTCGTCCTGACTTTCCAGCCGGTTCAAGAACCACAACCGCTGCTGAGCGGGGGCGAGCGGGATCAGATCGGGGCGCTCGCGGCGGGCCAGCGCCGGTCGAGGCATGGCCTCGGCGCGCAGTCCCGCCACCGCGGCCGCGAATCCGGCGACGGTCGGCGCATCGAACAGGGCACGCACCGGGACGCGGATACCCGCCACCGCCCCGGCCCGCGCGGTCACCTGCGTGGCGTCGAGAGAACTGCCGCCGAGGGCGAAGAAGTCGTCGTCGAGTCCGACCCGATCCAGGCGCAGGACCTCCGCGAAGACGTCGGCGACCAGGCGTTGGTCGGCATCGACGGGCGCGCGGAACCGGACGGTGCGTAGTTCGGGCACGGGTAGCGCCTTGCGGTCCAGCTTGCCGCTGGTATTGAGCGGGAATTCCGTCAGCTCGACCACCGCGGTCGGCACCATATACGCCGGAAGCCGCTGCGACAGCGACTCTCTCAGCATCTCGACATCGAGGTCGGCGCCGATCGCCCGGATGACGTAACCCGTCAGGAAATCACCATCGGTCCCGGTGATCAACCGCGCGGCCGCCTGACCCACGCGCGGATCGTCGAGCAGCGCCGTCTCGATCTCGGCCAGTTCGATGCGCTGCCCACGGAACTTCACCTGGAAGTCGGTGCGGCCCAGATAGACCAGTTCACCGTCGGCGGTCCAGCGCACCAGATCACCGGTCCGGTACATCCGTGCGCCATCGAATCCGAACGGGTTGGCCACGAAGCGGTCCGAGGTGAGATCGACCCGCCGGTGGTAGCCGCGCGCCAGCTGGTCACCGGCCAGATACAGCTCGCCCGGCACACCGATCGGCACCGGTCTCAGCCGCGAATCCAGCACGTAGACCTGCGAATTCCATTCCGGCTCGCCGATCGGCACGAGTGGGCCGTCCGCCTCGGTGACCTCGCGATAGGTGATCGACACCGCCGCCTCGGTCGGGCCGTACAGGTTGTGCAGACCGGCGTCGCTCACCGCGTGGAATGCCGCCACCGTCTCCGGCGGCAGCGCCTCACCGATGACGAAGACATCACGCAACGAGACCAGTTCCTCGTCACGCGCGTGCGCGGCGAACACCGTCAGCATGGACGGTACGAAATCGGTCAGGGTCACGCCGTGACGCGCGATCGTCTCGGCGATATAGCGCGGATCGCGATGACCGTCGGGCGCGGCGAGCACGAGAGTGGCGCCGGTACGCAACGGCAGGAAATAGCCCCACAGCGAAACATCGAAGGTGGTCGCGGTCTTCTGGAGGTACACATCACCGGTACGGGGCCGGTATTCGTCGGCCATCCACGCCAGCTGGTTGGCGATGGCACGGTGCGTGACCGCGACGCCCTTGGGTTTGCCGGTCGAACCGGAGGTGAAGATCACGTACGCGGGATGATCGGGATGCAGCGGCGTGCGCCGTTCGGTGTCCGCGATCGACGTGGTCGACAGCTCCGACAGGTCCACGGCATCCAGCAGATGCACCGGTGCCTCGGTGGCCGCGGCGAAACCCGCTGCCCGCGTGCTCAACACACAGTGCGGCGCTGCCGTATCGAGGATGTGCCCGATGCGCTCGACCGGATGTGCGGGGTCCACCGGCACATAGGCTCCACCCGCCCGCGATACCGCATACATGGCCACGACCAGCTCCACCGATCGCGGCATGGCCAGTACCACCAGCGACTCCGGGCCGACCCCGGTCCGGATGAGGAATCGGGCCAGTCGGTTGACGCGCTCGGACAGCTCGGTATAGGTCAGCTCCACGGGCACCGGGTCCTCGGCCACCAGCGCGAGCGCCCGCGGGGTGCGCCGGACCTGCGCGTCGAAACCCTCGTGCAGAAACCTGTCGGTCACTCGGTGGCCGCTGGCATTCCAGCTCGCGGTGACGTAGTCGAGTTCACCGGCGTCCAGTAGATCGATATCGCCGACCACGGTGGTGGGGTCGGCGACGGCCGCGCGCAGCAGGCGCAGGAACTTCGCGCCGAACTCACGCACCGTCGGTGCGTCGAACAGATCTGTGGCGTAGGTGAATTCGGCGCGATAGCCCTCGGCGGCATCGGAGACGGTGAGTTGCAGGTCGAACTTGGCGAAATCGGCGCCGAAGTCCACGGTCTCGGCGGTCAGACCGGGCAGCTCCAGCGCGACCGGGCCGAGGTTCTGCATGAACAGCGCCACCTGGAACAGCGGATGATGCGCCTGCGAACGCACCGGATCGAGGACCTCGACCAAACGCTCGAAAGGCAGTTCGGCGTGCGCGAAGGCCGCCAGATCGGTGTCCTTGACCGTCTCGAGCAGAGTCGTGAACGAGGCACCGGTATCGATCGGGGTACGCAGCACGAGCGTGTTGACGAACATGCCGATGAGCGCGTCGAGTTCACGTTCACCGCGACCGGCGACCGGTGTGCCGATCGTGACGTCATCGGTGGCGGCCAACCGCGCCAGCAGCACCGCGAACGCCGCGTGCACCACCATGAACTCCGACGCGCCCGTCTGCTGGGCGATGGCGCCGAGGCGCGCATGGGTGCGCGCGTCGATCTCGAAGTCGTAGACCGCGCCGCGACCGGAGGCGATCGCGGGCCGTGGCCGGTCGGCGGGCAGCTCGATCCGATCCGGGACGCCGGCGAGTGCGTCGCGCCAGAAGCGGATCTGGGTGGCGGCGGGCGAATCGGGATCGTCCTCGGACCCGAGCACCTCGCGCTGCCACAGCGTGTAATCGGCGTACTGCACCGCCAGCGGCGCCCATGAGGGTCGCGCGCCGTTGCGCCGGGACAGGAACGCCGACAGCAGATCCCGCATGAACGGCGCCACCGAGGCGCCGTCGGCGGCGATATGGTGCACCACCACCGCGATGACGTGGTCGCCCGGCCCCACCTCGGCCAGCGCCATCCGCAACGGCACCTCGGCCGCCACATCGAATCCGGTCAGCGCGAGCTGCCCGAGCCAGTCCGGCAGTTCGGCCTCCGGCACCGGTTTCGGCGCCAGATCGGGCACCACCTCGGCGGCGGGCACGATGACCTGATAGCCGGTGCCGTCGATGGCCGGATACACCGTGCGCAGGGTTTCGTGCCGTTCGATGACATCGGTGACGGCGGCGTGCAGGGCGGCCACATCGAGCATGCCGCTCAGCCGCACCGCGAAGGGAATGTTGTTGGCGGCCGAGGCGGTGTCGAACTGGTTGAGGAACCACATCCGCTGCTGTGCCAGCGAGAGCGGGATGTGGTCGGGGCGCGGCATCGGGGTCAGTGCCCGGCGCCCGCCCGCACCCTTCAGCGGTTCCAGCTTCGCGGCCAGACCCGCAACGGTCGGGGCTTCGAAGATCAGCCGGGCGGGCACCCGTGCGCCCACCGCTTCGCCGAGACGCGCGGCGACCCGGGTGGCGATGAGCGAGTTGCCGCCGAGTTCGAAGAAATCGTCGTCGGCGCCGACGGGTTCACCGCTGCCGAGCAGATCGCCGAAGACCTCGGCGACGGCTTCCTCCAACGGCCCGGACGGCGCGCGGAACACCCTGGTCTGCAATTGCGGTTCCGGCAGCGCGCGCCGATCCAGTTTGCCGACCGGGGTCAGCGGGATCCGGTCGAGCACGGTGATCGCGGTCGGCACCATATGCGCGGGCAGGCTGCGTTCGGCGAACGCGTCGAGGGCCGCGACATCGATGACGGCGCCCGGCGCGGCATGCACATAGGAGGCGAGGATGATCGCGCCGCTGTCGAGCCGGTGCCCGATCGTCACCGCGAAGTCGACGCTGTCGTGTCCGGCCAGCACCGCGTCGATCTCACCGAGTTCGATGCGGAAACCGCGGATCTTGACCTGGAAGTCATTGCGCCCCAGGTACTCCAGGGAGCCTTCCGGTGTCACGCGCACCAGGTCGCCAGTGCGGTAGAGCCGGGCCCCGCTCGGATCGAAGGGGTTGGCGACGAAGCGGGCCGCCGTCAACGCGGGCCGATCGTGATAGCCGCGCGCCACCTGGGCGCCCGCGATGTACAGCTCGCCCGCCACGCCGTCCGGCACCGGGGTGAGACGTTCGTCGAGCACATGCTCGGTGATGGCGCGGATCGGCCCGCCGATGGTCACCGGTTCGCCCGGCACCAGTGGCGCGCTGATATTGGTCATGATCGTGGTCTCGGTAGGACCGTAGCCGTTGAAGAATTCCCTGGTCCGGCCGTCGGAGATGGGCAGAACCCAGCGCCGCACCAGCTCCGGTGGGCAGGCCTCACCACCGGCGACGACCACTCGCAGTTCGTCCACACCGGCCGGATCCACCGACGCCAGCGCGGCCGGGGTGATGAACGCATGCGTCACGCCTTCGCGGCGCAGTAGCGCGGCGAGTTCGTCGCCGCCGTACACCGTCGGCGCGACCACCACCATGGTGGCCGGACCGCCCAGCGCCAGCAGCAGTTCGAGCACCGATGCGTCGAACGACGGTGAGGCGAAGTGCAGGGTGCGCGAATCGGGCGTCACCCGATAGCGTTCGCGCTGCTCATCACAGAAACTCGACAGCCCGGCCTGGGTGACGACCACGCCCTTCGGCTTACCGGTGGAACCCGAGGTGTAGATGACGTAGGCCGGATGTTCGGCGCGCAACGGGCGCACCCGGTCGGTGTAGCTGACCGGATCGGCCGGATAGTTCTCCAGCGCGTGCGCCGTCTCGGCGGTGTCGATGAGCAGCCATTCCACCCGATCCGGCAGATCGGCGCGGACCTCGGCGACGGTCAGCCCGAACACGGCGCCGGAATCGGTGACCATGTGCTCGACGCGGTCGGCGGGATAGTTCGGGTCGACCGGGACGAATCCGGCGCCGGTCTTGGCCACCGCCCATACCGCGATCACCGATTCGAGCGACCGCGGGATGCCGACCGCGACCAGATCTTCCGGCCCGATTCCGCGGGCGATCAGCAGATGGGCGAGTCGCGTGGACCGATCATCGAGTTCGGCATAGGTGAGACTGCCGAGGGTGGTGGTGGCGTCGGCGAAGGTGACCGCGAGACCACCCGGATTCGCCTCGACAGCGGTGGCGAGCAGTTGCGGCAGGGTGGTGACCCGCGGACGCCGGATACGGGTGGGGCGAACTCGTGCCGAGCGCTGACCGGTCATGCCGGCATCGTCCCCCGGACCTCGCCGCGCCACTGCCCACCCACCGGTTTCATGTAGCTGCCTCACCCTGCCTGTCGTCGTGTCCTCGGCCCGTACCGATCGACGGAGTACGCCGTCATCACTGCATCGAGTGGGCGTGTGCCGATCGTTACCGTTCGCGGCGGTTCATCGATTCGGCGACGAACTACCGGGCCCGATTATCCCCCGCGCGTGCAAGCAACGGGCGGCCACGGCCACGATCGGTCAGATGGGCGGCTGGAGCAGGGCATATAGGCGCGGGCCGAGCACCTCCAGCGCGGCGGGTGCGGTCATCTGATCGTGGCTCACCGGAATCGGATGATCCACCACCGCGCCGGAGACGTAGGGCTGCCAGTATTCGGCGCGCGGAGCCCCCGTGACCTGGCGTGGATGCGCGAGAGCGGCGCTGAAGTACTCGACGGTGCCGTCGAAGACACCGGGCCGGTATCCGGCGATCAGCTCGGCCGAGCGCACCGCGCCACGATAGACCCGGCGCAACCGTTGCGGGGTGAGCGCGATCAGTTCGGCCGGAATCATCGCGTGCACTGTGGCCAACGCCTCGTCGGTGAGGTCGTAGATATCATCGCCCGCACCGAGCAGGTCGGCGCCGAGACCGAGTTCGGCCAGCGCCTCGCGCACGGCGGCGTGGAATCCGGCGACATCCGGGTCGGGATGGCTGTCGAGCATGGCCAGCAGCGTGACCTCCTCACCCGCGGCCTGGAGTCCGGTGGCGATGGCATGGGCCAGCACGCCACCGAGGGACCAGCCGAGCAGCCGGTACGGGCCGTGCGGCTGGACGGTCCGTATCTCGGTCAGATAACGATGCGCGAGTTCGGCCAGCGTCTCGGGCAGTTCGCCGTCATCGGAGAGGGCGGGCGATTGCAGCCCGTACAGCGGCACCTCCGGCGGCATATGCCCGGCGAGTCCGGCGTAGGACCAGGCCAGGCCGTACATGGGGTGGATGCAGAACAGTGGTTCCGCCTCGCCCTCGGCGCGCAGCGGCAGCAGCACATCGAGCGCGGTACCGGCGTCGAGTTCCGGGGCGGGCGTTGCCAGGCGGGCGGCCAAACCGGCGACAGTGGCGTCGGTGAAGAACCATTGCACCGCCACCGGGACGCCGGTGACCGCGCGCAGCCGGGCCGTGGCCTTGGTGGCCAACAGCGAATTGCCGCCGAGGCCGAAGAAATCGTCATCGAGCCCGACCCTGGTGGCGCCGAGCAGATCGGCGAAGACCCCGGCCACCGCCCGCTGGAGTTCGGTCTCGGGGGCACGGTAGACGGCCGCGCCCGCGAATTCCGGTTCCGGCAGCGCGCGATGGTCGAGTTTGCCGTTCGGGGTCAGCGGGAGGGCATCGAGCACCATGAAGACGTCGGGAACCATATAGCCGGTGAGGAATTCGCCCACCTGGGCACGCAGTCGGGCCGGATCGACCGTCTGGCCCGGCGCGGGGACGAGGTAGCCGATGAGCCGATCGCCGGAGACCGCATCGGCGCGAACCACGGCGACGGCATGGCCGACCCCGTGGCAGCGCAGCAGGGCGGCTTCGATCTCGCCGAGTTCGATGCGGAATCCGCGCAACTGCACCTGCTGATCGCTGCGACCCACGTATTCCAGCGCGGCCGGTGCGGGGGCGTCGCGCCAGCGGCCGACGTCACCGGTGCGGTACATCCGCGCCCCCGGCGCACCGTACGGATCGGCCACGAACCGGGTGGCGGTCAGACCGGGGCGGCCGAGATAACCGCGGGTCAGCTGGGCGCCGGTGATGTGGATTCCGCCCGGCACGCCCGCGGGCGCGGGATGCAGCCGGTCATCGAGGACACGGGCCTCCAGTCCGGCGATGGCACGCCCGATCAGGCCAGGACGCGCGGCGGTGTCCTCATCCAGCGACAGGAACGATACGTGCACGGTCGTCTCGGTGATGCCGTACATATTGACCAATCGCGGCGCGTCGAGCGCATGACGTTCGTACCAGCGGGCCAGCCGACGCGAGTCCAGCGCCTCACCACCGAATATCACGTAGCGCAGCGACAGTTCACCGTCGGCGTCGCGGTCGGCCTCGGCGAGCTGGTAGAACGCCGACGGCGTCTGGTTCAGCACCGTCACCTGTTCGCGGATCAGCAACTCGCGCAGCGACTCCGGTGACCGCGAGGTCAGGTAGTCGACCACCACCACACTGCCGCCGTGGGTGAGCGCGCACCACAGTTCCCACACCGAGAAATCGAAGGCGTAGGAGTGGAACAGCGTCCACACATCTCCCGGCCCGAACCCGAACAGCGGCTGGGTATTGGCGAACAGTTCGACCACATTGCGGTGTGTGACGCCGACGCCCTTGGGGAGACCGGTGGAACCGGAGGTGTAGATGACGTAGGCGAGGTTGTCCGCGCGCAGCGGCGCGATGCGGTCGGCGTCACCGATCCGGGCGTCGGAATATTCGGCGGTGTCCTCGAGCAGCACGACCGGGCGCTCCCCCACCGGGACCCGATCGCGTTCGCCCGCGGTGGTGAGAACGCAGACGGGGGCGGCGTCGTCGAGTATGAACTCGAGCCGCTGCGCCGGGTAGGTGGCGTCGACCGGCAGATACGCGGCTCCCGTCGCGAGCACGCCGAGCAATGCGACGGGCAGGTCCTCGGTGCGCTCGACGGCGACCGCCACCAGCGCTTCCGGTCCGGCGCCACGCGCGATGAGGGCACGGGCGACCCGGTTCGCGCGCCGCTGCAACTCGGCAAAGGTCAGCGTGGCGCCACCGGCGCGCACGGCGACGGCGTCGGGACGGCGCCAGGCCTGTTCGGCGATGAGATCCGGCAGCGTCGCACCCGGTACCCATGCGCCGGGCGCGTTCCAGGCGTGCAGGACGCGGTCGCGCTCACCGACGGTGAGCAGATCGATATCGCCCACCACGGTGCTCGCATCGGCCGCCGCAGCGGTGAGGACCCGCTGGAAGCGGTCGGCGAACGAACGCACCGTCGCTGCGTCGAACAGGTCGGTGGCGTAGGTGAACACCGCACTCATCCCCGCGGTATCCGGCTGCTCGGCAATGGTGAGCTGGAGATCGAACTTGGCGACCGCGATGTCGAGGTCGACCGCCGATACGGTGAGGCCGGGCAAGGTGAGTTCGGTGCGGTCGAGGTTCTGGAAGGTCAGCATCACCTGGAACAGCGGATGCCGTGCGGCCGAACGCACCGGATCGAGCAGTTCGACCAACCGCTCGAACGGGACATCGGCGTGACCGAACGCCGCCACATCCGCACCGCGCACCTCGCGCAACAGGGCGTCGAAACCGGCGGCGGAATCCACCTCGGTGCGCAGGACGAGCGTATTGACGAACATGCCGATCAGCTCGTCGAGTTCGGCCGCACCGCGACCGGCCACCGGGGTGCCCACCGCGATATCGGTGGTGCCGGACAGCCGCGCGAGCAGCACCGCCAGCGCCGCATGGACCACCATGAACAGCGTCGCATCGTGTTCGGCGGCAACGCGTTCCAGTGCGGCGTGCAGTTCGGCGTCGAGATCGATGGCGAAGGTGTCGCCGCGATAGGACGCGGCGGCCGGGCGCGGACGGTCCGCGGGCAGCGGCAGTTCCTCGCGCAGACCGGCGAGCCGCTCGCGCCAGTAGCCGGTCTGGGTGGCGATGAGGCTGTCCGGATCGGCCTCGTCACCGAGGGTTTCGCGCTGCCACAGACTGTAATCGGCGTACTGCACCGGCAGCGGAGTCCACTGCGGTGCCACCGCACTGCTGCGTGCCGCGTACGCGAGCATCAGATCGCGGGTGAGCGGGCCCATGGACCAGCCGTCGGCGCTGATGTGATGCGCGACGAACACCAGCACGTGATCGGTACTGGAGATGCGCAATAGTTCGGCGCGGAACGGGAGTTCGCGCGTCACATCGAATCCGGCGGCGACGATATCGCGCACCGCGTCCGCGACCTCATCCTCGGCGATCTGGCGTGCGGTGAGGTCGATCGACACCGCGTCGGCGATGGATTGCACGGGACCGTCATCGGTCTGCGGGTAGGTGGTGCGCAGGATTTCGTGGCGCGCCACCAGATCGTTGATCGCCGCCGCCAATGCGTCGGCGTCCAGCTCGCCGGTCAGCCGGATGGCGGCGGGAATGTTGTAGACCGATGAGGCGGTATCGAACTGGTTGAGGAACCACATCCGCTGCTGCGCCAGCGACAACGGGATGTCGTCGGGACGCGGCATCGGGATCAGCGCGCGATGCCCGGAGCCCGCGTGCTGCGCCAACTCGACCGCCAGGCCCGCGACTGTCGACGCAGCGAACAAGGCGCGCACCGGAACCCGAGCATCCAATGCCGCACCCAACCGTGCCGCGACCCGCGTCGCCAGCAGTGAGTTGCCGCCGAGCGCGAAGAAGTCGTCGTCGGCGCCCACCCGCTCGGCCCCGAGGACCTCAGCGAACACACCCGCCACGATCTCCTCGACCCGCGTCGACGGCGGGCGGAACTCCCGTGCCTCGAACTCCGGCTCCGGCAGAGCCTTACGGTCCAGCTTGCCGTTCACGTTGAGCGGCAATGCATCCAGCACGACGAACGCCGAGGGCACCATGTAGGAGGGCAACGCCGCACCGAGCGCGGACTCCACCGCCGCCACATCGATTCCGACGCCCGGATCGGGCACCAGATAGGCGACCAGCCGGTCGCCGGTCCTGGCATCGGAGTTCGCCACGACCGCCGCCTGGGCGATGCCGGGCAGCGACAGCAGCGCCGCTTCGATCTCGCCCAGCTCGATGCGGAAACCACGGATCTTCACCTGGAAGTCGGTGCGGCCCCGATACTCCAGTTCGCCGGTCGACGTCCATGCGGCGAGATCGCCGGTGCGGTACATGCGGGCGCCGGGGGCGAGCGGATCAGCGATGAAGCGTTCGGCGGTCAGGTCCGGGCGGGCGATGTACGCGCGGGCCAGCTGGGTGCCCGCGAGATACAGCTCGCCGGTGACACCCGGCGGGACCGGATACAGGCGCGCGTCCAGGACGTAAGCGCGGCTGTTCCATTCGGGCGCACCGATGGGCACCGATACCTGATCCGCGGTCGTGACGCGGTGAGCGGTGATGGAGACGGCCGCTTCGGTCGGGCCGTAGAGATTGAACAGCTCGATGCTCGGGTGGTCCCGCAGAACGCGCTGCGCCAGCGCACCGGGCAGAGCTTCGCCGATGGCGAGCACCCGGCGCAGCGAGCCGGGCAGCCCAGCGGTCAGCAGGGCATCGAGCATCGACGGCACCGTATGAAGGGTCGTCACACCCTGGTCGGCGATGAGTTCCGCCAGATAGGCAGGGTCGCGATGTCCGTCGGGCGCGGCGACGACCAGACGTCCGGCGCACGCGGCGGCCGACCAGAACTCCCATACCGACAGATCGAAGGTCGCGGCCGTCTTCAGCAGTACGGCATCATCGGCCGTGAGCCCGAATTCATCGGTCTTCCAGCGCAATTGGTTGACAATGGCGCCATGCGGGACGACGACGCCCTTGGGGCGGCCGGTCGAACCGGACGTGAAGATCACATACGCCGCGTGGTCCGCGCGCAATGGCAGCACCCGGTCCGCATCGGTGACCGGAGCCGCATCGAATGCCGCGAGATCGAGTTCGTCCAGCGAAACCACCGGCACCGTCAACGGTCCGGCGTCGCCCACGCCATCAGCAACCGCCGCGTCGAGCTCGAGGGCGATTTCAGGGGTTGCCGCGCCGAACCCGGAGGCAGCGTCAGCAGTCGCCGAGTCAGACCCGGCGGCAACATCAGCAGTCACCGTATCCAACCCGGCCGCAGCATTGCTGGTCGCCGAGTCGGACCCGGGGGCGGCATCAGCGGTTGCCGCGTCGAACCCGGCGGTCACACCCGCAGTCGCAGAACCGAATCCGGCAGCCGCGTTGGTGAGCACGCACACCGGATCGGCTGTCGCCAGGATGTACTTCGTCCGCGCGGCGGGCTGATCCGGATCGACCGGCACGTAGGCCCCGCCCGCGCGGCTGACCGCATACATCGCCACGACCAGATCCACCGACCGCCGCAGCGCCAGTGCGACACGGGTTTCCGGGCCGACGCCCTGGGCGATGAGGTAGCGAGCGAGCTGGTTGACCCGCTCATCCAGAGCGCGATACGTGAGGGTGGTCAAGCGCGGCGTAGAACGTTGGTGACCGGGCAGCAGGTCAGCCGCTGCCCCGTCGCGACCCGACGACCGGCTGCTCGTCGTCGGCCGATCAGCCTCGCTCGCAGCGCCGACCGACACCTGATGGGCCTCAGGTGACTGGTCGGCGACGCCCACAGCGCGAATCGAGGCCGGTGAATGGCCGGGCGTGGGGACCAGCCCGTCGACCTGTTCGGCGACGATCGCGATCCGCTCCGGATGGGTCGCGACGGCCGCGTCGAGGAGCGCGGCGAGGGTCGGTGTGCCGGGGAGCGGGTATTCGGTGGCGTTCCAGTCGAGCGTCACCTGTTCGCGTTCGGCGGCGGCCAGCAGGTCGATGTCCCCGACCAGGGTGTCCGGGCGCGCGACGATCGTGGTGAGCACGCGGGTGAGACGGTCGGCGAAGCCGCGCACGGTGGCCTCGTCGAAAAGGTCCGTGGCGTAGGTGAGGAACCCGCCGATGCCGGTGGCCGCGCCGGAGGAGTCGTAACCGTCGCCGACGATCAGGTGCAGATCGAATTGCGAGACATCCAGATCCGCATCCACGGTGCCGACCGCGAGGCCCGGCAGTTCGAGTTCCGCGCGCGCCACATTCTGGAACGACATTCCGACCTGGAACAGCGGATGGTGGGCGGTCGAGCGCGGCGGGTTGAGCACCTCCACCAGCCGTTCGAACGGAATATCGGCGTGCGCGAAGGCTTGCAGATCGGATTCACGCTGCCGCGCCAGCAGATCGGTGAACGATTCGCCGCCGGTGACCCGGGTACGGAACACCACGGTATTGACGAACATGCCGATCAGATCATCGAGTTCACGTTCGCCACGCCCGGCCACCGGCGCGCCGATGGCGATATCGGCCGATGCCGACAATCGGGCAAGCAGCACCGCGAACGCCGTATGCACCACCATGAACAGCGTGGCGTTGTGCGCACGCGCCAACGCGACCAGCCCGGCGTGGGTTTCCGCGTCGATGTCGATCGGCACCCGACCGCCCGCCATCGATGCGACCGCCGGTCGCGGCCGATCCGCGGGAAGCTCGAGCACATCCGGCAACCCGGACAGCTGTGCACGCCAGAACGCGATCTGCTGCGCGGCAACCGAATCCGCATCGTCTTCGGCACCGAGCACTTCCCGCTGCCACAGCGCGTAATCCGCATACTGGACGGGCAACGGTTCCCATCCGGGCGCAACGCCCGCCACCCGCGCGGCATACGCGACCATCACATCGCGTACGAGCGGCGCCATCGACGACGCGTCACCGGCGATGTGATGCACCACCACCGCGAGCACATAGGTACCCGGCCGCCCACCACCGGTGAGCCGCCCCGAGGTCTGTTCATCGGCCAGGCGTGAGTGCCCAACGGCCTCGTCGGCCCCGGCCTCATCCGCACCGCCGGTCGCACCGACGCGCTGCCCGTGGCGCCCGCCGACGTCCCAACTCAGCGCCTCCGCAGCTCCCACGGTGGCGTCCTCCGCACCATCGGCCTGTCTTTCCCCCGTTTCGGGCGACCTGCGCACCGAATGCCCGGCTTCGTCGGCAGTCGCGTCGGCGCCGTTGATCGGTCCACCGGTACGCAGCCGCGTTGCCGAGGCGGGCGCCGGATCGACACCCTCCTCCGGCCGGGTTCGGGTCGGCCATGTTCCACCGGCGACGCCCTCGTTGTACGCGCCCGCATCTCGCACGCGCAGCAGCACAGCCCGCAGGGGAACCTCTTCGGTCACATCGAACGGCGTGGAAGCCAGCGCGTACACCGCGTCCGGTACCTCGGCCTCGTCCACCGAGCGCACGCTCAGCACGGGGGCACCGTCGTGCGGTGGGAGTACCACCTGCACCGGACCGTCCGGGCTTTCCGGGTAGACCGTCCGCAGGACCTCGTGCCGCGCAATCACATCGGTCAGGGCGGCGCGGAGTGCGTCGACGTCGAGCGCGCCGGTCAATCGCAGGGCGAACGGCAGGTTGTAGGCCGCCGCACCGAGGGCGGTGTCCTGGTCGAAGCGGTTGAGGAACCACATGCGTCGCTGCGCCAACGACAGCGGCAGTTGCCGCGGGCGTTCGATACTGCCGAGCGCGACCGTCCGGCGACCGTGGGTCTGCGATTCGACCGCGGCCGCCAGCGCACCGACGGCGGGCGTCTCGAACAGCGCCCGCACCGGCACCCGCACACCGAGTGCGGCACCGAGCCGTGACACCGCCTGCGTCGCGATGAGCGAATTGCCGCCGAGCGCGAAGAAGTCGTCATCGGCGCCGACCCGGCCGACGCCGAGCACCTCGCCGAAGACCCCCGCGACGATCTCCTCCACCGGCGTCGACGGTGCGCGGAACGTACGGGATTCGAATACCGGTTCCGGCAACGCTTTACGATCCAGCTTCCCGCTCGGGTTCAACGGGAAAGCGTCCAACGCGACAATCGTCGCGGGCACCATATACGCAGGCAGCGACTCGGAAACAGCCGCCAGCAACCCCGCCTGATCAATACCGTGACCAGGCGCGGGCACCACATAAGCCACCAACTGATCACCCAGCGACGTCGACACCACCAACGCCACC
>NZ_JARWNX010000053.1 GCF_029868385.1 Nocardia cyriacigeorgica
ATTGCTCTACCCGTTTGCGGGTCGATCGGCCCGCCCTCGATGGGGAGGACCCATGCAGGACACCGGATCCACACTGCCGCGCCGCCAACTCGGCCGCTACCTGATGGACTGGCGCACCCGCGCCGGACTGAGCCTGACGCAAGCGGCGGTACTACTCGAGATGGGATCGACCAGTCTGTACCGGCTCGAACACGGACAGAACGCGAAGGTCAACATCGACCAGGTCGAAGCAGCGTGCGAGCTGTACGCGGTACCGGAACATCATGCGGCGGCGTTCATCGGGCTCGCGCAGGAAGCCAATGTCAAGAGCTGGTGGCACGCGTTCGGGGATCTGATACCGGAGACGTTCGATGTGTACATGGGGCTGGAAGCGGCTGCGCGAAGGTTCCTCTCGTACCACGTGGAGCTGGTACCGGGGATCCTGCAAACCGCGGATTACACGCGAGCACTGGTTCGGGAAGGACATCCCGGCGAGTCACCAGCCGAGCACGAACGGCGCGTGCAGATGCGCCAGTACCGGCAGATGGTCGTCACGCGGAAGCGGCAGCCGGTGGAAGTCGATGTGGTGCTGCACGAATCGTTGCTTCGCCGGATAATCGGCGACCCGAGAATCACGGGCCTGCAACTCAAACACCTCGCGGACATGAGCACACGCCCCAACATCACCCTGCGAGTACTGCCCAACACCGCTGGCGTGCCGGGCGGCCATGGCAGCGGGCAGTTCGTCATTCTCGAGTTCGGAACTGACAAGGCAGGGCGCGAAATCGAGCCGCCCGTCGTCTATGTCCCCACATACACGGGCAGCCTCTATCTGGAGAAGCCTCGAGATGTGGATCGGTACCATGAGCTTCACAAGGCATTTCAGGCTGCGGCCCTCGATGCGGTGGACAGCAGGGCCCTGCTCCGGCAGGTAGCGAAGGAGTTTCTATCGTGAACGTTGACGTTACGAACGCTCGATGGTTCAAGAGCAGCCACAGCGACGCTTCGACCGAGTGTGTTGAGGTGGCCTTCCTCGATGCGAACCTGGTCGGCGTCCGTGACTCCAAGAACCCCGATGGCGGTGCACTCGTTTTCGGCCCGGACGAGTGGGCGACTTTCACCACCGGCGTAGCGGGCGGCAAGTTCGACCGACACTGATTCCACCGAGCGGGCCCTGGGCAACATATCGAGGGCCCGCTCCGCTATTGCTCGAGAATCCATCCCCGATCCCGAACCGCACGAACCGTGCGACAGCACCAAACCTCAGATCGACTGATGTTGCCTGGTCCAGCGGTTGGCGCTATTTGCCCGGATCTACACCGCCGAGGTCAGCGATGCCCACGAACCCTGGGGCCGTGTATCGAACGCGCTGGTCGCTGGCGCATGACTCGAAATCGCATGCGATCTTCGACCGGTCCTGCTGAGATCATCGCTATGAACGACCATTCCCTCGATGAAGCCGACTTGATGGACAGGATGGAACGGAACCTGGCAGAACACGCCTGCCACCTGCACCGGAGCATGGCCGGTGCGACTGTCACCGAGACCGACGACCTCCTGGTCGCCGACAGCGGCCTGGACGACGACACTTTCAACATCGTTGCCATGGCCCGCTTCACCGCCGACGACGCTGCCACACGTATCACCGAGACCGCTCGAGCACTGGCTCCGACCGGCCGCCGCTTCTCCTGGTGGGTGGGCCCCGCCTCGACCCCACCGGACCTCACCACCCGCCTGACAGCGGCCGGTCTGCCGGCATCCGAAAGCGAGACAGCGATGTGGGCCGAACTGAACGACACCCTGCCACCGCCCGCCGTCCAAGGCCTGGACATCCAGAGCGTCACCACGCCTGGCCAACTTGCCGACTACGCCACCGTCCTCGCTGCGAACTGGACCCCACCCGCCGACACCGTCCGCCGCTTCTTCACCCAGGCCGCCCCGCAAGCACTGGCCGCACACTGCCCCGCCCGCTATCTGGTCGGCTACGTGGAGAACCGCCCGGTGTGTTCCGCCGAAGTGTTCCATCACGCCGGAGTCGCCGGTATCTACAACATCTCCGCCCTCACCACCCACCGCCGCCGCGGCTACGGCGGCGCCATCACCCTCGCGGCCCTCCACACAGCCCACGCCGGAGAAACCCGCATTGCAGTCCTGCAAGCATCAGCCGACGGCGAACCCGTCTACCGCCGCCTCGGCTTCCGCCCCTGCGGAACGTTCACAGAACACACGATCAACCCCTGAACCCATCCGCGAAGTCCAGCCATCGGCCCGGGGTCCACAAATCCATCCGTCAGTTCTGTCCCTGCGGAATATCCTGGCCGGTCTTCGTAACCTGCTGGCCTGTGCCCTGATCGGTCTCGGTCAGGTTCGCAATCGACTTGGCGACAACTTGCTTGATCAGTTTGACGGTCTCGATGTGTTCCATGAGAATCGTGTCGATCGACTGCGCGTCTCCAGAACCCTTCAAGGTGAACTTTTCCTGCAACGCGACGCCTGAAGGAAACGTTCCGAAGCCATCGACATAGGCGACGAGCGATGCTTTGTCGACTAGATCATCCAGCTTTGACAGGTAGTTGTCGCACACCACGTCCAGTCCTTTACCCACCTCGGGGTCAAGGGCCAGCCGACCGGCATTCGCCTCGTCCAACAGGTTCCGCCACTGTTGCGGATCGACACCGCCGAGATCGACGACACTCATCTATCCACTCCTACTCAGGCAAAAAGCTGGCGAGGCCCGATGCATGTTGGCCAACGACGGTACACATATCTTCCTTGGCCCCCACCGAAGCACGCGCCGACGCCCTGAAGGTGACGGTGCCATTCGGAATCTCGACTGCCAGATAACACATGAGATCATGCGTTGCGCCAGGGCTTCGGAACTGAACGCCACGTCGTGCACCGACAGTCGTGGGTGTGTACTCAGCGTAGTCCGGCCTGGCTTCGACTTCGTCAAGACTCGGCGGCCCGGCAAGCACAGCCAGTCTGTACCAACCAGCGGTCGCCTTCCACTGACAGATGTTCCAACCGGCGTCAGTGAAATCGACGTCGGCAATACCTGACTCCTTGGACGCGGGATCCATGCCCTCAGCCGACAGTGCCGATTCCGGTAAGCCGCAGGGATCCCACAGACCCGCATCCGCCGATTGACTGGTCGTGCTGGCCGCGGAGTTCCCCGGCTCCGACCCCTGCCCGCTGTCCGGGCTCTCCACCACACTCTCCACCGCCGTCGGCGCCCCATCGGTCGACCCCGAACACCCGGCGACCCCGAATACCGCTGCGGCGAGCAGCACTGCCCCACGCACCCGCTGAGCGCGGGGGAACCTTCTGTTGTGCACGGACACGTGGCCCCCTTCTGTACCCACGTCGCGCTCGCGCCCGCCAGCGGGCGGGTGAGGAGGCGACACGATTCTCCAGCACGCTACCGTCCGCCCCTACCCCCAACAACCCCGGAGCAGCGGTCGGCCCTGGTGTGGACGAGATCCGGTGTGGTGGCCGATGGTGCGGGGACGCCCATGATTGGTAGCGTGTATCGACCAATGCACTATCAGGCGGGGTGGGATGAGCGACGACTACGAGGAGTACCGGCGCAAGGTCATTGATGCGCAGCGGCAATGGAATTACGACCGGTCGGCGATCTATTTCGCGCAGGCGTTCGTGGCTTCGAAATTCGACGGCGACTATGAGGATCCGCGGATCAAGGGGCCCGACGATTACGACACGATGAACCTCGCGCAGATGGTGCAGAAGGTCAACGGTATGAAGCCGGAGCTGGTGGAGGCCGCGGGGACGGCCTGGTTGCAGATCAGCAAGGACATCAACGACGCCGCGACCACGTTCAACACCGAGTTCCACAAGACCGTCGCCACCGGGGCGGGCGGGAAGGCGGCGTGGTCCGGCGCCTCGGCGAGCGCGGCCGTGAACGCGGTGAACAACTACGCGACGCGCACCGAGCCGCTCGGCACCGCTGCCCATCTCGTCGGTATCAAACTGAACGAAATGGTGACCGGTCTGCATCAGACGAAGGCGCTGATGCCCACGGCCGAACAGCCGAAGGATCTCGACGGCAAAGTGCTTCCGCCCGACGGGATCATGAAAGAGGGCGACTACACCACCGAGGAAGCCGAGGACGAAGGGCGCCGAATTCTGCGAACCGTGTACGGGCAGGTCGCGAATCAGACCGACCACAATGTGCCCGTGCTGCCCGCCGCGCCGAAAGTCGTGGACGACGGTGGTGGAGACGTCCCCAAGCCGCCCGGCACCGGTGGTGAGAACCCCGGCGGTGAAAACCCCGGAGGCGGCAATACCGGCGGCGAGGACGGCGGCGGCGACCCCGGCCAGACCGGCGGGGGCGACGACATCGGCGGCGACGATCCTGGAACGGAAACCGAAGAGCCGGGCACCACGACGGCGGGCACCGAGACGCAGAGCACACCCCAGACCACAAGCACGCCAACCGATACGGGCAAGGCGGCGACCACGGGCACGCCCGGCACACCCACCGGCGCCGGATATGTCCCTGGCGGATCGGGACGTCCGGGTTCGGGCTCCGGGATCCCCGGCAGCGGCGGCGGGTCCGGTGGCAGCGGATCATCCGGTGGTGGCGCCCCCGGCCAGGGCCGCAGCCTGCCCGGTGGAGGTACGCCGCAGTCCGGCGCGTCGGCGGCCGCGGCGGCGGCCGGGAAGCCCGGTGCGGGCGCTGGCCGGATGGGCGGCGGTATGCCGATGGGCGGTATGGGCGCTCCCGGACGGGGCGGCGGTCAGGACGAGGAGAAATCGGGGCAGTCGGCGATCAAGGATTATCTGATCAACCAGCAGAACGGCGAGGAACTCACCGGCCTGGATTCGATGCCGAAGACCGTGCCGCCGGTGCTCGGCGCCGAGGGGTGAACCGATGAGTGAATGGCGTTTCACCGGACTGCAATTCCAGATCCTCTGGTCTGCCTATGGTTCCGATCGTCTGCCCTATCCGCTGCGGTACCGGCCGGTCGCCGACAGCTTCGAAGATCTGCGGATGCAGCGTGAAGCGGCGGTGGCGCAGCTGCTGGACGGCTTCTACTCGGTCGAGCTGATGCGGGTGCTCGAGGTGCTGCGCGAACCCGAGGCACGGGTGGAGATCAAGGGATTCGGCGAGAAGGGCTCGGGGACGACCTACCGTTTCCACGGTGCGGTGAACGGCTATGCGGGGGCCGCGCTGGTGCAGTTGGCGGGGACCTCCGATGACATCGGTGGCGATGTGATCGTCACCGGTTGTGCGGCCGACGAGATTCCGGCACAAGCCCTTGCCGCGCTGCCCCGAGCTCAGGCAGGAACCGCGCCGCCGGTAGAGGTTCGGCGCGAAGACCTGAACGCCGACCGCTCGCGATATGTGCGCGGCCACGGCGAAGCCAGCCTCGCCCAGCAGCTGGACCGGGTGTTCAAACGACACCGCAAGGCGTTCGGCGAGATCATGGTCTTTCCCGGGCCCGCCGTCGATGCCAGACCCGCGTTCGGGCGCAGCTTCTGGTGGATGGATTACGACGACGGCCGCTACTACGTGAAGACCGGCGATCCGATCATCGCGAAACCGGCCGGTCCCACGGCGCTCGGCAACGAGATCGGGCGGCTGATCTCGATTACGCAGCGGTTCTATCGGGAGGACCGCAACCATGAGGAGTATCTGCGGTCGCGTAGGTAGGAGCGGGCCGTCGCTCGATCGGACGCGGCCGGTCGTTCATCGCGGGCAATCCACGATGGCTGTCGCGGGAATCGTGCTGGGATTGCGCACAAACCTGCCCGTATCGCGGCTCGATCGGCGGTAGACGGTGTTTCGTTGACGCGATGCCGAATCATCCGCTGCCCGAGAAACATCGACTGCTGCACGCCTGCCGCACCGAGATGTACACCGATCATCCGATGCTGCGGCTGGCGTATCAGCTCACCAGCCTGCACGAACGCCGCCTGTGCGGTTCGCGCGCGACGCTGGCCGACCGAGAGACCATCGACATCGAACGGCGACGACTCATCCGCGATATCGACAGCTGGGTCAACAGCCAACTGCCGCCCGCACCCGGCTCCGCCCGGCTGCACACCGAAACCCTCGGCTCGATCGTCGACCGTTTGGCGCAGTACACCGCCGACGCCTACGCCGCCCTGGCGGGCACATCGACCGACCTCGGCGACGCATGGGAACGTCTGGCCGAACTCGCCGTCGGGTACGACGACCTCGCCGCAGAACTGGCTGCGGGTCGCCGTCGACTGCCGGGACCGCCGTGAAACGGACCCGCCCACATCCCTCTTGGTACCGTGAATCCGGCAAGGGTTTCACCATGAGGGATGTGCACATTGACGCTGGTCGATGCGGGTCGCGGCGGGCTGGAAGAGGTGCTGGCCGGGCTCCGGTGGCGGTTCGCCGGACGGGATGTGTTCACACTGGCCGCCGGGCAATGGGAGTACCCGGTCGGTGAGCCGAGTGCGCTGGTGGTGACCGAGGGGCTCGTGCGGATCGAAGGTATCGGTGCGGCGGAGGATCTGGCGCAGGGTGATTTTCTGTTCGTACCGTGTGGGCAGCGGTTTGCGGTCAACGCGCTGTCGGAGGCCACGGTGCTGTGCGTGCGGCTCGCGGCGATCGGTTCGGGGAGCGCGATGGAGACGCTGCCGCCGCGAGTGCTGCTGACCGATTTCGTCCAGCACGCTCCGCTGGCCGCGACGATGATGCAGCATCTCGTCGAGAACTGCCCCGACCCGGTAGGCGTGCAGGGCGACCGGGTCGTCACGCTCATCGCGTCGATGGCGATCGAATCCTGGTACACACGAGGATGTGCACCGAAGCGATGGCTGGTGCGGGTCAACGAGCCGGGAGTGGCGCGAGCGATGGCCGCCATGCACGCCGATCCAGGACAGGACTGGACCGTGGAGGCGCTGGCGCGGGTAGCGCTGGCCTCACGGTCGGGATTCGCCGCGCGGTTCCAGGCGGCGACCGGACTCACACCGGGGCGCTACCTGACGCAACTGCGGATCGAACAGGCTCAACGCATTCTGGCCGATAAGGATGCCGCCATCGGCACGGTCGCCCGCCGCCTCGGCTACCGGTCGGAGACCGCGTTCGGACGAGCCTTCCGCAGGCATACGGGCCTCACACCATCGGAGTGGCGGCGTTCGGCCCACACACCTACAGCGTGACCCAACCGGGCACGGTCGGTCAGCCGACGACGCACGACCAGCGCACTCACGGCGTGACCCGACCGGCACAGTCGGTCAGCCGACGACGCACAGCCAGCGCACCCCACGGCGTGACCCGACCGGCACAGTCGGTCAGCCGACGACCCACAGCCAGCGCACCCCACGGCGTGACCCGACCAGGCACAGTCGGTCAACCGACGACCCACAGCCAGCGCACCCACGGCGTGGACACAACCGGGCACGGCGTGAACACAACCGGGCACCGTGGGGCGGCCAGCAGCACCCGACCGCGCCCAAACCTGGCCCCACCGACCGACCGAGTCAGCTCGCGGCACCGCGGCTCGATGAGACCCGGAGCACGACTCCACCGAGCACCGCGGCCGCAGCGGCGAGACCGTAGGTCGCGGCGAGGCCGATACCGTCGACGCCACGTCCGCCGACCGCGGAGCCCGCGATGATCGCGAGCTGGAAACCGCCGACCACCAGCCCACTTCCGGCTTCCATCCGGTCGGGCAGCACCCGCGAGATCCACACCTGGACGAGATTGAGGATGCCGCCGAACGCGGCGCCCCAGACGATGACCGCGACGTAGCCGAGCACCGCGACAGCACCGGAGCCGATGATCGCGAGCAGCGACAGGCCGATCGCTACCGGAACCGCCACCAGCAGGATGTTCAGGCGCCGGTCGGCGAGCGAGCCGAGTACGAAGTTTCCGACCAGGCCACCGGCACCGAACAGTGCCAGCAGCACGGCGATTGCGGTGGGACCTGCGCCGAGCAGCTCATCGAGCGCCGGACGGATGTAGGTGTACCCCGCGAAGTTTCCGCCGATGACGGCGACCATGCCGACCAGGCCGAGCGCCACACCCGGCGCTCGCAACGCGCCACCCATCGCCGACCAGCCGACGCCTTGGGTCGGCGCGATCGGCGGCAACGCCACCCTGACCGCGATCGCCGCCGCGATCGACAGCCCGGCCACGACGACGAACACGACGCGCCACCCGGCATAGGTGCCCAACAGCACCCCGAGCGGCACACCCGCCACCGTCGCGACCGTGGTGCCCGCGTTCACGATCATCATCGCCTTACCCAGTCTGGCGGCAGGGACCAACTGCGCTGCGATCACCAACGCCATCGACCAGTAACCGCCGACCGCCACACCGAGCAGCAGCCGCGCGATCAGCAGCAGCCCGATGTTCGGTGCGATCGCCACCAGCACGTTCGATACGGCGGCGCCGATGGTCAATGCCACCAGCAGCATGCGGCGATCGATCCGCGGAAACAGCGATCCGAGTCCGAGCGCGGCGAGCAGCGCGGTCAACGCCGTCGCGCTCACCGAGAGCCCGACCACACCCTCCTGAACACCCAGATCGTTCGCGAGCGCGGTCAATACCCCTGGCGGTAGGAATTCGGCCGTCACGAGGGTGAAGCTGCCGAGGAACATGGTGAGCAGGGACGGCCAGGCGCGGCGCACCGCTTCCGGCGCCGCGGTGAAAGTCGTTGTCATGCCGGATGCAACATCCGAGCCGCCGCCCCGACCGCCCCCAAAACGCCACGCGACCCGACTCAAACGCCAAGGCTTGCGCCCGCGTGTGGCACCTCGCTGCGGGGGCTACTCGAAACGCCGCAGCCAGGTGCCTCGACGCCGGGTGCGGGGGTTATGGGTTAGGGGCGGTGATAGCGGCGGCGTTCGTGGCGACCCAGTTCAGTAGGCCGCGTAGTTGTTCGGCGGCTTCCTGGCCCATCGGGGTGAGGGTGTAGGTGACGCTCGGTGGGGAGGTGGGTTCGACGGTGCGTTCGGTGAGGCCGTATTCGGTGAAGGTGCGCAGGTTTTGGGACAGCATCTTCTCGCTGATGCCACCGATGCGATCGCGCAGGACGTGGAAGCGCTGCGGGCCGTCGCACAGGGCGGCCAGGATCAGGACGCCCCAGCGGCTGGTGAGCTTGTCGAGGACGGTGCGGGCCGGGCAGTCACTGTCGAATGCGTCACTGCGGGCCGCCGCGGTGCCCCCACCTGCCCGGAAACCTACCTCCATACCATGAGCTTACCTCCAGGTATGGGCTTACATCAGGTAAGTTTCCTGCTTACGTTTGCCCTATGACACGAACAGGCAGAGTTCTGGTGATCGGGGCGACCGGGCACGTCGGCGGGCAGGTCGAGGCGCAGCTCGCGGCGCGTGGGATCGCGGTGCGGGCGCTGGTCCGCAATCCCGCCGCGGCGTCACTGCCCGCGGGGGTCGAGGTGGCGCCGGGCGATCTGAACAGACCGGACACGTTGGCCGCGGCGCTCGACGGGGTGGACTCGGTGTATCTGACCTGGCCGATGCTGTCGGCCGATGCGGCGAATTCGGTGGTCGAGGTGATTGCCGAGCACGCACACCGCATCGTGCTGCTCTCCTCGGCCGCGGTCCACGACGACCTCGCCGAACAGGACAACCCGATCGGTGCGGCGCACGCGATCATCGAGCGGCCGATCCGGGAATCCGGGCTGGAATGGACCTTCCTGCGGCCGCACGGATTCGCGACCCTCACGCTGGAGTGGGCGCCGCAGATCCGCACCGGTGACCTCGTGCGTGGGGCATACGGCGCGGCGGCGATGACGTTGCTGCACGAGGCCGATATCGCCGCGGTGGCGGTACGCGCACTGACCACCGACGGGCACGCGGGCGCATGCTACGAGCTGACCGGACCGGCCGCACTGAGCAGGATCGAGCAGGTCGCGACGATCGGCGCGGTATTGGGCCGTCCCCTCGAATGGGAGGAGATCACGCCCGCGCAGGCCAGATCGGACATGAGCTGGATCGCACCGGAATACGCGGACTTCATCCTCGGCGGGCTGGCCTCCATGGTCGACGCGCCCGGCCAGCCGACCACTACCGTGCAGGACCTCATCGGCTCGCCCGCGCGGCCGTATGCGCAGTGGGTCCGCGACCACATCGCAGACTTCCGCTGAGCGCGTGTGCGATTCACGTCCGGGCGACCGGCACCCGATCGGGTGGGCGCGCGGGAAGGTCGGGCGCGACGAGACGATGTGGATTCGGGAAGCGGCGCTGATACCGCTACACCCTCGAGGGGTCAGCGGGTGGGTTGGGTTCGGAGCCGTTGTTCGGGCGGCGGGTGATGCTGTGGACCAGCAGGCCGAACAGGAGGATCACCAGGATGGGGGCGGCTATCGGGGCCCAGGCGAGGTGGAACGGGAGCAGGGCGGCGGCCGCGGCGATGACGGTGAAGACCACGGCGCCGGTGACCGAGGGGATGGTGGTGGGGACTACGCCGACCGGGGCCGTGACGGTGGCCGTGTTGAGGAGATAGGCGGTGGCGACCAATCCTGTTGCGGCAGCGGTGAGTACGCCGGAATCGTCCCAGGCGAGGACGCCGACGGCGAGCAGCACGGCGGCGACGGCGGCGGGGCGGAACCACCAGCCGGCGGCGACCAGCGCCACCGCGGGCAGGCCCGCCCATGGCGTCATCAAGGTGATCGAGCCGATGAGCAGGACACCGGAAAGGACTGCGAGGAAACGAATCATCGGCGCACCCGGACGGTTCGGCGGTGTTGAGGAAGCAGACGCATGATCTGATCCAGCCGGGTGTCTTCCGGCCAGGACACGATATCGACGCCGACGGTGCCCATATCGCGGTACATGGTGGCGCGCTCGAGCTGCCACATCCTGGCCAACGTCGGATCGAGACCGTCGGCGAACGGGGTACCGCGCAGCACATCGACCACCACCACCACATGCCCGCGTTTACGCAGGTCGATGAGGGCGAGCGCGAACTGGGTGTCGAGCAGGGTGGAGAAGGCGATGATGATCGCGCCCAACGGAACCGCGGCATGCGGGGCAAGGGTGCCGGTGGTAGGAATGTGCTCGTCACCGACGTCGAGGACGGTGTCGACGATGCGATAGAACTGGCGTCGGCCGATATCGGGGCGCAGCCAGCGCGGATCCTGGCCGAGGCAGACGACGGCGGTGCGGTCGCCCGCCTGCAAGGTCGACTGCACCACCTGCGCGGCGCCACGCACCGACAGCTCCAACGAATCGGTCGCGGGGCCCGGCGCCTGGAGCGAGGTATCGATCAACACGACGACATCGGCGGACCGGTTGGTGAACCGTTCGGTGACATAGAGCCTGCCGCGCCGCGCGCTCACCGCCCAGTTCACGATGCGCAGCTGATCACCCGGCGCGTAGGCGCGAATATCGGCGTACTCCACACCTGGACCGTGTTTACGCGTGAGATGCACGCCGAGGCGTTCGGGAAGTTCGGTGCGCGGCAATCGCATTCGCTGCGGATCGGTGATCGGATAGACGAACAGCTGCCCGGCGGGCTTGCGTACCGTGGCAACGGCCAGACCGGCCGGACTCAACGCCGACACCCGCACCCCCACCGGATAGCGACCCCAACGGTTCGCCGACAACGCCAACCGCAGCCCGGCCGGGGCCGCACCGGAATCACTCGCCTCCTCGACGACGGTCTCCAGACCCGTGGTCGGCTCCGGCGTGCACCGCAACAGGGCATGGCCCTCCTCGACGAACGCCGCGACGGTGAGCACCACTTCCTCGGTCTCGAAACAGCGCTGCGTCGGACCGCCGTCGATCTGGATGCGGGTGCGTGACTGCTGCCACGGCGCGGTGGCCAGCACCCCGAGCAGCGGTGCCGCGAACACCACGAGCTGCCAGCTGTTCACCACGATCGCGAGCACCAGCGCGATCGCCGCGCACCCGGCCAGCATGTAGACCAATGGCGCGGGCCGCCACTGTAATTCGGCCTCGAGCGCGGTGCTCGAGTCGCGATGCCTCATGGCGTGGCGGCGCGTGGGACCGGCAGGCGACGCAGCAACTCGGAGATCACATCCTCACCACGGATCCGGCGCACCCACATCTCCGGACGCAGGGTGATCCGGTGCGCCATCGCCGGAACGGCCAGCGCCTTCACATCTTCGGGAATGACGTAGTCACGTCCGAGCAGCAATGCCCGCGCCCGCGACATCTGCACCAGATCCAGTTCCGCGCGCGGGCTCGCCCCCACCTCCACCTGCGGATGCCCGCGAGTGGCCGAGGCCAGCGCGACGATATAGCCCACCACATCCGGGTGCACGGTGACGAACTCGACCGAATGGCGCATCTCCATCAGCCCGTTCGCGTCCACCACCTGACCCACCTGCGGCGTCGACGCACCACGTTCGAGCCTGCGCCGAATCATCTGGGTCTCATCGCGCTCGGACAGATAGCCGAGCCGCAGCTGGATGGCGAACCGGTCCAGCTGCGCCTCCGGCAACGGGTAGGTGCCTTCGTATTCGATGGGGTTGTCGGTGGCCAGCACCACGAACGGCTGTGGCAGCGGGAAGGTTTCACCGTCGATGCTGACCTGCCCCTCGGCCATCGCCTCCAGCAGCGCGGCCTGCGTTTTGGGTGGGGTCCGGTTGATCTCGTCGGCCAGCAGCATATTGGTGAACACCGGTCCGCGACGGAAGGTGAACCGTCCGGTGGACATGTCGTAGATGGTGGAACCGAGCAGATCCGCTGGCAGCAGGTCCGGGGTGAACTGCACCCTGGCGAAATCCAGGCCGAGCGCGGCGGCGAAAGATCTGGCGATGAGCGTCTTACCGAGGCCGGGCAGGTCCTCGATCAACACATGCCCACCGGAGAGCACCGCGATCATGATGAGCTGCAACTCGTCTCGTTTGCCGACCACGACACGGGACAACTCCCGTAACACGGCCTCACTGCGTTGGACGGTCACGTCCAAAGGCATCGTCATTTGTCCACCCGCACTCGCTCAACCCGTTTCACATTCTTTGCAGGCGGCGCAGGATCTCGTCCAGCGCCTCCCGTCCCGGTGCGCGACCGACCTGGTCACGCAGTTCCGAGTTCGCCGGATCCACCCAACGCCACAGTTCGGGACCGAACTGGTGGATTCCGGCGGCCTCGATCGCCCTGCGGTTCTTGGCGACCCGCACTCCGGCCGACAATTCGAACTCCTTGGCCAACAGGGGTCGTAGATAGCGGTCCCAGTCCGCGCGGGTGCCGTCGGCGCGGTCGGCGAGCATCTGCGCCCTGGCATGCCAGCGGTGCAGCATCTCGGCGGGACCGTTCTCGATCTCATCGGGCAGGGCGTCCTCACGCGGACCCGAACGGCCGAGCAGCGACCACACCAGATAGGCCAGCGCCACCGCCACCGGGACACCCGCCGCCGCGAGCATCGCCTCGCGCGCACGGCCGAGGGTGATCAGTTCGATCACGACGACCACCAGCACCGCGGTGATGATCATGCCGAGCCGCGTCATGCCGTGCCCCCTTTCGCGGGAGCGAGGCGCTGCCGGTGGTAACCCGAGCCGCCGCTCCCTGGCGCCGACCCACTCATGCGGTCGCCACCTCCCCCTGGAGATCGGCGAGCACGATGCGCAGCAACTGTTCGGCACGCATGCGCTGCCATTCGAGCATCGAATGCGGGCTGAACCTGGCCTCCTCGAACAACGCCACCAACTCCCGCGCCGACGCGTCGTGCAGCGCGCCGTGCTCGAACGCGCGAGCCAACACCTCCATCGGGGTGTCGGAGACCAGTGGCGCGGCGGAACGGGCCGCCGACAGGCCGCGTTCCATCGCGACATAGCAGGCGATGATCGCGGTGCGTGGATCCTGACCGGGCGCGCTCATCGCGGCCAGGCCCATCTCGGCGGCGCGGGCCAGGGAATCGGCGGCGGTTTCCACCGCAGGGGCCTGCGGTTCGGGTGCGGGTTCGGATGTGCGGCGGGTCGTTATCGCCACCACCACCAGTCCGGCGATGGCCACCGCGATGAGGCTGACCGCCGCGATGATCGCCAGGACCAGCGCCGTGCCTGCGAGTTCCGCAGGTTCGGCGGCCGTAGCGGGGTCGGCGGGCGGGGTCTCGCCCGTGGTCGTCGGGGCCGCGGTCGGCGGTGCGACGGAGGTTTCGGTCTCGGGTTGCAGGCCGACGTAATAGATCGCCGAGAAGATCGCGAACAACAGCGCGACGGCCGCGATCAGGGCGAGCACGATCAGCCCGGCGCGGCCGAGCCGCCATGGCTCGCGGTCGGTATCCGGATCGGGTTCGGGCATGGCCAGCGGCAGGCGATGCTGGCTGGCAATGACGCCAGCGAGCAGGATGACGATCGAGACCGTCAGCAGTACCGGCATCAAGGCGACGGCGAGCGCGGACGGCGCGGAGGGGCCGTCATCGGATTCGGTGGCGCCGGGAAGGTACCCGCGCAGCGCGATGACGGCGCAGACGAGCAGCGTGATCACTACGATCACGCGCGATATCGGCGCTCGCGACCGGACCACTGCGTTACCCCATACTTGTGTACTGCCCAAAACAGCCACATAGTTACATGCCGAACGGTCCGCTCGGGAGGGAATCGATTACTTCGGAGTACGTCCGTTTTAACCGCCTCGTCCCAGGTCGTGGCGGGGGCGCTCGCCATTGGCTCAGCTAACCGACAGCCACCGCCCCGGTTTGTGACAACTCACCAAGACGGCTCGCCGCTCTGGCGATATCCGGAACACCGTGCACACCGCCGATCAGATCGTCGACCGGTGCGGCCGCGTACACAGTGAGCGGTAGGTCCGCGTCGTAGAGAACGTCGACCAGGTTCACCAGACGCATCGCCCAGTCCGGGGGCACCTCGCGCAGCAGCGGGACACCGCAGAGGGTCCAGGTGTGGAAGCGTTCGGCCAGCCGGACGTAGTCGGCGGCCGAAGTGGGGGTGGCGCACAGGTCGGCGAAATCGATGGTGATGGTGTCGGCGGTGGCCGCGCGGGCCCGCACGGTCCGGCTACCTATCGGAACCTCGACGCGCGGGCCGGGCCCATCCGTCGAAGAGTCGGATACCTCGCCGGAGGCACCGCCCGGTGCGCACGTCCGGTGGGTCGCCTCATCGGACTCGACCCGTCCGATGAGGCTGGACGAGGCGATGCGGCTCGCAGCACGATCGGCGGGCGACCAGCGAACATCCACGGCGGTCGGCCGGGTGGTCGGCGCACCGTAGGGCACCGCCCCGGCGAGGGCGGACGGATCGGGCGTGACGGCGATTCGACCGGGGTCGGCTTCACCCGCTCGACCACCGGAAGCATCCATGACGCCGTCGATCTCAGCGCCTGGGGTGTGCCGGTCACGCGCCAGGGGCTCGGTGCCGGTGAAGGCGCTGTCCGTCGGCTGCACGCCGCCCGGGCCCGTAACGGCTGCAACGGAATCGGACGCCGGGCCGACGACATAACGCCCGGACCGGAATCCGGTGGCGGAGCCGCTCGAGGTGGTGCGGTAATCGAGCGGGCCGTCCAGGGACACGACGTCGAGTTCGGCGGTGATGCGGTCGATGGTCGGCAGGAAGTGGTCGTGGAACAGCGGGTTCGGCAGGAGTTCGGCGGGGGCGTAGTTCGAGGTGACGACCAGTGTGCGGCGGCGGGCGAAGAGGGCGTCGAGTGTGCGGGTGATCAGCATGGCGTCGCCGATGTCGTGCACATGGAATTCGTCGAAGCACACCAGGCGGGCATTGCCGAGCAGGGCGTCGATGGCGGTGTCGATGGAGCCGGTGGTGTGCGCATCGGTATGCAGGGCGGCGAAGAAGGTGTGGAAATGGAAGCGGCGCTTGCGATTCGAATCGACGGTCGCCAGGAAGCGGTCCATCACCATGGTCTTGCCGCGGCCCGGTCTGCCGTGCAGGTAGACCCCGCGGTGGTGTTTGCGTGGACGGTGACGACGGTCTAGCAACCCGTCGAGTACGGCGGCCGCGTGTTGTTGATCGGCGTCCAATCGGATCGTTTCCATGACACCTCCTCTACAAATGTAGAGTAGAGTTGTTCACGGATGGTGTCGCGGTTACCTGCGCCACAGCGCACCGAGGAGGGCACATATGTCGACACCGGACCGACGCACGCTGATCGTCGACGCGGCCGTCGAACTGGTTGCCGCACAGGGCATACGCGCGCTCACCCATCGCGCCATCGACACCGCCCTCACCCTCCCGGCCGGGTCCACCTCGTACTACTTCCGCACGAAGCGGGCGCTACTCGAGGCCATGGTCGACCACATCACCGAACGCACCCGCGCCGACTTCCTGGCAGCTTTCGGCGACGCCCCACCACCCACCGATCGCCCCCGAGCCGAGCTGCTCACCGAGATCGCCGCCGGAGTCGGCGCCTGGCTGGACCGTATGCTCTCCCAGCGCCGCGCCCACCTCGTGGTCCGCTACGCCCTCACCATCGAACTGAGTGCCGACCCCGAACTCCACCCCCGCCTGGTCGACAGCCTCTTCTCCCACGCCCGCGCCCACACCCTCTTCGAACACCTCGGCGCCACCGACCCGGCCACCACCGCCGCCGACTTCATCGCCGTCATCGAAGGCGCCACCTTCGACCGCTTCGCCGGTGCCCGCGTCGACCATCCGGCGGGAACGCCTGAAAGCGTCGCCCAGCTCACGCACCTCCTCTCGGCCTACCTACGCGGAGAACTCCCCGGCTGACCACCCCGACTGTCGCACGCCGCCCACGGTTCGTCGTCATCAATCCTGTTCCCGCGCCGAAGAACTCCAGACCTCAGCCGATGGATTTCGATCGGCGATGTCGGCGCAGGCGAGTACCGTTGTCCGCCATGCCTGGACACGTCGCGTGCGCAGGCCGAAGCATACGTGGCTGAGCGACAGGCGGTAGGGGTGCAAGCATTCATCGACGAAACGAAGCAGAACGGATTCTTGATCGTGTCCACCTTCACCGAGGGGACACGCGTCGATTCAGTGCGGAAAGTGATGCGGCAACACCTGGTCGGTGGGCAATCCAGGATCCACTTCAAGAAGGAATCGGACCCACGCAGGCGGGCAATATGCTCGGCGATCTGTGAACTCGATGTCCAGATCGTGGTCTACGATGCCACGCAGATCAAGAATGCGATGTCGGCTCGTGCCGCGTGTCTGAGTGCCGTGGTCGAGGATCTGGCCACATCCGGGGGCACCCGACTGGTTCTGGAAACCGACGATTCATTGATCGACAGCGACAAACGTGTTCTTTATCAGGCAGTCCGGAAATGCGATGTTGCCGACCGATTGACCTACCACCACATGCGGGCCAGCGCCGAGCCGATCCTCTGGATCTCCGACGCGGCTGCGTGGTGCGTTGCCAAAGGCGGCCCATGGCGGGAACGTGTCGATCCAAAGATCGAGTCGGTTCGCAAGTTGGTCTAGATACGCGAAACCCGGCTCACCAACCGTCCGGATGGCTGCCGGGTCCACTTCGAGGACGCTACTGCATCCCGCACGCACGAATATACCCGGTATCCGTGGCTTTCGCACCCCATTCGGAAGTGCGACCACGGCCCCTCACCGCCGACGCCCCCGTCGCGCCGACGCGCTCGCCACGCGCCCCCGACGAGTGGCACCTGGCTGCCGCAACGACCGAGAAGGGGCCGCAGTCAGGTACCACTCGGCGCGTCAGTCGGCTGAGAGGATGAGGCCGGAGGTGGGGACGCCGGTGCCTGCGGTTACCAGGATGTTGGTGAGGTCTTCGACCTGGTTGACGGAGGTGCCGCGGATTTGGCGGACGGCCTCGGCTATGCCGTTCATGCCGTGGATGTAGGCCTCGCCGAGTTGGCCGCCGTGGGTGTTGAGGGGCAGGCGGCCGCCGAGTTCGATGGCGCCGTCGGCGATGAAATCCTTGGCTTCGCCGCGGGGGCAGAAGCCGAGTTCTTCCAGCTGCATCAGGACGAACGGGGTGAAATGGTCGTAGAGGATGGCGGCCTGCATGTCCTCGGGGCGCAGGCCGCTCTGCGACCACAGTTGGTCGCCGACCAGGCCCATTTCCGGGAGGCCGGTCATGGCGTCGCGGTAGTAGCTGGTCATGACGTACTGGTCGGCGCCGCTGCCCTGGGCGGCGGCGGTGATGACGGCGGCGCGGTTGGGCAGATCCTTGGCCCGCTCCACACTGGTCACCACGATGGCGACGCCACCGTCGGACTCCTGGCAGCAATCGAGCAGATGCAGCGGTTCGGCGATCCAGCGCGAATTCTGGTGGTCTTCCAGGGTGATCGGCTTGCCGTAGAAGAAGGCATTCGGATTCACCGCGGCATGTTTGCGGTCGGCGACGGCGACGCGGCCGAAATCGGCACTGGTGGCGCCGTATACGTGCATATAGCGTCGCGCGACCATGGCGACCTGCGCGGCCGGGGTGCCCAGACCCTGCGGATACGACCATCCAGCGTCGACACCCGATGAGGTGGGCGCGGCCGCCAATGCGGTGGAGAACTGGCCGAATCGCGACTCCGACCGCTCGTTGAACGCCCGGTACGCGACGACCACATCCGCCACACCGGTAGCCACGGCCATGGCCGCCTGCTGCACCGTCGCGCACGCCGCGCCGCCGCCGTAGCCGATGTGGCTGAAGAACTTCAGCTGCGGGATACCGACCGCGCGGGCCACCGCAGCCTGCGTATTGGTGTCCATGGTGAAGGTGGTCAGGCCGTCGACATCGGCGGGGGTGAGCCCGGCGTCGGCGAGGGCCGCGGTGACCGCCTCGGCGGCCAGCCGCAGTTCGCTGCGACCGGAGTTCTTGGAGAAATCGGTGGCGCCGATACCCGCGATCGCCGCCCGACCCGACAGGGCCGACTGTGCACTCATCTAGGCACCTGCTTCCGAAGGCCGAATGGCGATGACGGTGGTGGCGACGATGTGGTCGCCCAGGCTGTCGCGCCCGGTGACGGCGATATGGATGTCCTCGCCCTCGATGGCGGTCACCTTGCCGGTGAGGGTGAGGGTGTCGCCCGCGTACAGCGGAACACCGAGACGCAGCGCGATCTTCTTCACGATCGTGCGCGGCCCCGACCAGTCGGTGACGAAGCGCTGCACCAGACCGGTGTCGGTGAGGATATTGACGAAGATGTCCTTGGAACCGCGCTCGACGGCCTTGTCCCGATCGTGGTGCACATCCTGGAAATCCCTTGTCGCCAGCGCGCTACTGATGACGAAGGTGGGATCGGCGTGGATCACCAGCTCCGGCAGTTCGGTACCGACCGCGATGGTGGCCGGTTCGACGGTGGCGGTCACGCGATCACCGTCCAGTACGGCAGCGCCGTCTCGTCGTCGAGCTTCTCGAAACCGACTTCCACCGGCAACCCGACCTCGACCTCGCCGGGGTCCACACCCCGGAGTTCACCGAGTATCCGCACGCCTTCCTCCAATTCGACCAGCGCCACCACGAACGGCAACTGCCTGCCGGGAACCTTCGGCGCGTGATGTACCACGTAGCTGAACACCGTGCCGCGCCCCGACGCGACCCGATAGCCGGTCGGTTCGGACTTGTCCTGCCAGATCGCAGGGATCGGCGGATGCCGCAGGGTGCCGTCGGGCAGCTGCTGGATCCGCAGCTCCCCCACCTTGGTTCCGGCCCAGAAGAATTCGGTATCCCGCGAGACCAGCGGCCGCACCCGCGCGGCCGTATCCGGCGTGGGCTCCTCCGCGGGGGTGCCGGTGCCGGGGGCGAATTTCAGCATGCGGAACAGCATTTCGGTGACCAATTCGTCACCCACGTACCAGCGCGTCTGGAAGGTGATGAACCAGCCCTCACCCAGCCCGGTGCGTTTGGGGCCGGTGATATCGGCGAGCTTGCTGGTGACGGTGACCCGCTCCCCCGGCACCAGGTAGCGGTGGTAGGTCTGTTCGCAGTTGGTGCCGACGATCGAGGTGAAACCCGCCTGGTCGAGCAGTTCGATGGTGGCGTTCATCGGATCGTCGGCGGCGCGTTGGCCGTGCAGACCCGGCATGGTCCACACCTGCGCCATCGCGGGTGGTGCGACGATACCGGCGAAACCCGCGGCGCGGGCGGCTTCCTCGTCGACGTAGATCGGGTTGGTGTCGCCGATGGCCTCCAACCAGTTGTTGATCATCGGCTGGTTCACCGGGTCGCGGCCCGCGCGATGCGAGGACTCGCCCGTCGCGATGATCTTCTCACCGGCGGCGGTGATCTGTTGCGGAGTGAGTGTTTCCGGCACGCGCTGCTCCTTCGTTCTCGTTGGCTATCTCGGCACGCGCGGCAGGCGCAGCCCCGCGGAGGCGACGAGTTCACGCATGATCTCGTTGACGCCGCCGCCGAAGGTGACGACCAGATTCTGTTTGGTGCGCCGGTCCAGCCAGATCAGCAGTTCGGCGGTGGCCGGTTCGGCGGGATCGCCGTAGCGGCCGACGATCTCCTCCACCAGCCGTCCGGCTTCCTGAAGGGATTCGGTGGAGTAGACCTTGGTGGCCGATGCGTCGGCGATCACCCTGGCCTGGTCTTCGTCGGCATCGCTGTGGGTGGCCGCGACCTGCCAGTTCAGCAGTTCGTTCAACCGCACCATGGCGTGGATGCGGCCGAGGCCGCGGCGCACATCGGGCTCGTCGAGCAGGCCGAGCGGGCGCGCCCAGGCCACGACCTTGTCGTAGAGCTGCTCGATCTTGCCGGACGGTCCGAGGCTGACCCGCTCGTGGTTGAGCTGGGTCGTGATCAGCCTCCAGCCCCGGTTCTCCTCGCCGACCAGCATGTTCGCGGGTACGCGGACACTGTCGAAATAGGTGGCATTGGTGTGGTGGGCGCCGTCGCAGGTGATGATCGGCGTCCAGGAATAGCCTGGGTCGTTGGTGTCGGCGATCAGAATCGTGATGCCGCGATGGCGCGATTCCACCGAACCGGTACGGCAGGCCAACCAGACATAGTCGGCCTCGTGCGCGCCGGTGGTGAAGATCTTCTGCCCGTTGACGATCCAATCCCCCGACTCGTCGCGCACCGCGCTGGTGCGCAGTGACGCCAGATCGGTACCGGCCTCCGGTTCGGAGTAGCCGATGGCGAAATGGATATCGCCGGACAGGATGCCCGGTAGGAACTTCTGCTTCTGTTCCTCGGTGCCGAACTGTTGGAGCGTCGGGCCGACGGTCAACAGGGTGACCAGCGGCAACGGCACATCGGCGCGCACGGCCTCGTTGAAGAAGATCTGCTGTTCGACCGGGCCGAAGCCCTGGCCGCCATACTCCTTGGGCCAGCCGACACCCAGCCAGCCGTCACGGCCCATCCGGCGCACCACCTCGCGGTAGGCGTCGCCGTGCCGGTTCACCGCCATCGCGGCTTCTTCTTCGGGTGTGACGAGATCGGCGAAGTAGGAACGTAATTCGTCGCGCAGCCGACGCTGCTCGACGGTCAGATCGATGAACATCTGGCCCCCAATCGGTCGAGGCGCAGGGACTCCCCGCCCAGCCAGCGGGCGATGTCTTTGGCCTGGGAGTAGTAGCGGTGCATCGAATGCGTCATATCGACGCCGATACCACCGTGCAGGTGATGGCATTTCTGCATGGCGCGCGGCAGTTCCGCGGCCACGGTGTAGGCGAGTACGTCCAGATCGTCGTCGATCCTGGACTCGTGGTCGGGACTCGAATCCTCCTGGGCCAGTGCCCAGTTCGCGGATACGGCGGCGGCGTGCAGGGTGCGCGAGACCACGTAGATGTCCGCGATCTGCTGAGCCACCGCCTGGAACTCCGCCAGCGGCCGGCCGAATTGCTGACGGGTGCGCACATGCTCGGCGGTGAGCTTCAGCGCACCCTCGAGCAGGCCGTCGGCGACAGCGCCGATCGAGGCCAACGCCGACCGATGCAGATCGACCAGAGCCTCGGGCAACAACCATTCGGCCGGAATCTCGACCGATTCGAACCGGAGCGTGTATTCGGGCATCGCCCCTGACACCGGTGAGGCGGTGCGGGTGATGCCCTCGGCGCCGGAATCGACCACGGCGACACCGGCATCGGTGGGCACCAGGATCCAGCGGGCCTGCTCGGCGTAGGGCACAGCGATCTTGTGACCGGTGATGCGCACCTTCGCGCCGTCGGCGACCGCCTCGGTCTCCGGTTTCGTGGTGAACGGCGCGCCCGGTTCGTGCAGTGCCGCGGTGAGGACAGCGCCGTCGGCCACCGCGGGAAACACCGCCTCCGCGACGGAATCCGGTGCGCCGAGCAGCGCCAAGACGCCGAACCCGAAAGTCGGCAGCGCCGGGACGGCGACGGCGTCGGTGGCCAGTTCGGTGAGCAACACCGAGACCGCGCCCACACCCATCTCGTCACCGCCGAAACGCTCCGGCAGTGCCACCGCGGGCAGCCCGGTATCCACCAGGGGCTGCCACAATTCGGCGTCGCGTGCCGATTCACGCTCCAGCAAACTCACGACGACCTCGGCCACGGCGTCCTGGGCCTCGTCTCTGGTGAAGTCCACGCTTATCTCCAGTCGTTCCTCGAAGCCGAAGGCCCCGTGTCCTGTTCGCGCATTCAGCTGCCCGTATCCCTCGGCAGCCCGAGGATCCGCTCACCGGCCACGGTCAGCAGGATCTGCTCGGTGCCGCCTGCGATCGACAAACAGCGGGTGAGCAGGAACTCCTTGGTCGCCTCGGTCTCCAGCGCACCGGCAGGGCCCGCGACTTCGACGGCGAATTCGGCGACGGCCTGCCGGTGCCGCACCCCGACGAGCTTGCGCACACTGCTCTGCGGACCGGGATCGCCGCCCGCCAGCATCCGCACCGCCGCCCGCTGTTCCAGCAGCAGACCGGCGATGGCCTCGGCCACGAATCCGCCGAGCCGATCGTTGATCGACTCGGACCCGCGGCCGGTAGCGGGCAGTTTCGCGATGAGTTCTTCGAGCACCTGGCCGATTCCGCTGCCGCCCATGGCCACCCGCTCGGTGGACAGGGTGGAGCGGGAGATCTTCCAGCCGTTGCCGAGCGCGCCGACCACGCATTCGTCGGGGACGAAGACGTCATCGAGGAAGACCTCGCTGAAGCGCGCCTCACCGGTGATCTGCACCAGCGGACGGATCTCGATGCCCGCACTGCGCATATCGACCAGGAAGTAGCTGATGCCCTTGTGCTTGGGCGCCTCCGGATCGGTGCGGGCCAGGCAGATGCCCCAGTTGGCGGCGTCGGCCAGTGAGGTCCACACCTTCTGCCCGCGCAGCATCCAGCCACCGTCGACCTTGGTGGCGGTGGTGCGCAGCGCCGCCAGATCGGAACCGGCCTCCGGCTCGCTGAACAGCTGACACCAGATCACCTCACCGCGCAGCGTCGGCCAGGCGAACCGCTCGATCTGCTCGGGGGTGCCGTGCTGCAACAGGGTCGGCACCGCCCAGCCGCCGATGGCCAGATCGGGGGCCTGCACACCGGCGCGGGCCAGTTCTTCGGAGATCACCAGACCCGTCATCGGATCGGCGCCGCGACCGTAGGGCTTCGGCCAGTGCGGCATGGCGAGACCGGCCTCGACCAGGGCATCGCGTTGCCGATCGACGGGCAGCGCCGCGATTCCGGCGACCTCGGCGGCCAGTCCGCTGCCGGCGTCGTCCAGTTCCAGCGAGACACCGGCGACGCTGCCGACAGCGGCCGCGACACCCACCGCGGCACCGACGCCCTCACCGGAGTGACCCGTCTCGGTGGCCACATCGGCGAGCACCCGATCGGCGCCGGTGGTCCGGCGGGCGCCTGCCCTGGTCAGTTCGGTCACGCGGGTGCGCCAATGCCCGGCCCCGCCGAGCAGCTGGCGCAGCGCCACCGCGCGGCGCAGGTACAGATGCGCGTCGTGCTCCCAGGTGAAGCCGATACCGCCGAGGACCTGGATGCAGTCCTTCGCGGTGTCGACCGCGGCGTCCAAGGCGATGGCGGCGGCGATGGCGGTCGCGATCGGGAGTTCGGAGGCGGCGGCGTTCGCGCGGGCGTCGTCGGCCGCCGCGGCGGCGTCGGCGGCGACCGCGCGGATCAGTTCGGTGCGGCACAGCATCCAGGCGCAGATGTGCTTGACGGCCTGGAAGGTGCCGATCCGCTTACCGAACTGCTCGCGCACCTTGGCGTACTCGACCGCCGTCTCCAGGCACCATCCGGCCACCCCGGCCAGCTCCGCCGCGGCGAGCAGCACGATCAGGTCTTCGACAGCGACATCGGGGGCGAATACGTCGGCGGCGGGCACCGGCACGTCAGCACAGCGCACCCGGGCCAGCGGGGTGCTCGGGTCGAGCGGTTCCAGCGGTTCGACGGTCAGGCCTGCGGCGTCGGCGGGGACCAGACACCAGCGCACCTCGTCGCCGACCCGGACCGGCAGCAGCACCGCGGTCCCCGCTGCTGCGCCGAGCACGGTCTCCCAGACGCCGTCGAGCACCAGGTCACCGGCGGAGTTCCCCCGCCGGGACGCCACAGCGGATAGGCTGCTCGCCGACTCGACAACGGTGTCGAGCGCGATACCGCACGGCTGCTCCTCGTCCAGTCGTCCGCCGGTCACCACACCGGCCAACGCGGTGGTGAGTACCGGTCCGCCGACCAGATCGTGCGCGGCCTGCTCCACCAGCACGGCGAGATCGGAGAACGATCCACCCGCGCCGCCCGCCTGCTCGTCGACCGCGACCCGGAAGATCCCGAGTTCGGTCAACCGGCCCCAATACGTGCGCCAGAAGCCGGTCGTATCGTCGCGCATTGTTGCAATCGGACGTACCGCTGCTGCCCATCCGCTCATCGACTCCTGAACGGCTTTATGCTCGTCAGTGGTGGCGATGGTCACAGTACATACCGCCTCTCCGGCGTGACTCCCACACCTAGAACATGTTCTAATATCCTGGCCGGGCGTAAGTCAAGCGATGCTTTCGTCCAGCAGGATCGAATGCGCACGACCACCGACCCGAGCGGGTCCGGCGCGAGTGGCAGCCCGCGAACCCACGTGGGCACCGCGCTCCGCCACACCCGACACGAAAGGACCTGCACCAATGGCCAGCCCCTCCCGTTCGCAGCAGGCCGACTCGAACGGGGCGCCCGCCTCGGGCACCCGAGCCGCCGTGACCACGCTCAGCGAGGACGAGCTGAGCTCCACCGCGCAGCGGGAACGCCGCAAGCGGATCCTCGACGCGACGCTGGCACTGGCTTCCAAGGGCGGATACGACGCGGTGCAGATGCGCGCGGTCGCCGAACGCGCCGACGTCGCCGTCGGCACCCTCTACCGCTACTTCCCGTCCAAGGTGCACCTGCTGGTATCGGCGCTGTCGCGAGAATTCGAGCAGATCGAGGGCAAACGCAAACCCCTCGCCGGGCAGACCCCGCGCGAGCGGATGCATCTGCTGCTCACCCAGATCACCAGGATGATGCAGCGCGACCCGCTGCTCACCGAGGCCATGACCCGCGCGTTCATGTTCGCCGACGCCTCCGCCGCCGCCGAGGTCGACCGCGTCGGCAAGGTGATGGACCGGGTCTTCGCCCGCGCCATGAACGACGGCGAACCCACCGAACGTCAGCTCGCCATCGCCCGCGTCATCAGCGACGTCTGGCTGTCGAACCTGGTGGCCTGGCTCACCAGGAGAGCCTCGGCAACAGACGTCACCGAACGCCTCGAACTGACCGTCGACCTGCTGCTCGGCAACTCCTGAACAAGCCGCACCCCACCCCGGCATAATCGAATACATCACCGACACAGCGGTCGGTGACACCCCCCAAATTTCGAGCGAAGCGAGACCGAACCCCAAAGTTCGCGGCCCGTCTCGGGGGTGCCCGGGCGCGGGGGCAACCCCAAGGCACCACCGGGAGAGTGGCGGGCTACTGCACGCCCTTCGGGTCTACTGCGGCAGCCACCTTCCCCCGGGCAGCGCTTCGACCAGGGCCGAAATCGCCTGTGCGATCCGGTGATCAGTGCCCGGTGTCA
>NZ_JARWNX010000054.1 GCF_029868385.1 Nocardia cyriacigeorgica
CACCGCCTGAGCCTTCACCAAACCCAGAATCTCGGTACGGAAATCCTCCAACCGATCCGACCACCGCAAACCACCACGCGCCACCGCACCGAACCGCAGATGCACACCCTCCACCCGCGGCGAATACACGAAGATCTCGAATTGTGGTCGCGGCTTGGGCAGTTCGGCGATCTCGCCCGGCTCGACCTTCATCGAGATGTAGTCCCGCGCGAGACCGTCGGCGTCGGTGACGTAGTAGTTGGTGCGCAGCGTCGCCGCGATCAGGCCGAGGATGGCCCGCAGGATGCGGTCGGCGTCCAGGCTCACCACCTGGTCGATCCGGCTCCGCACCTCCGCTTCCAACTGCGCCGCACGTTCGGCGGAATGGGTGTCGGGGTCGAACCTGGCCCCGAACAGCTCGGCGAACAGCCGCGCGGCCTCCGGATAGCTGAGCAGGACGCGGGCGATATTGGCCTGGCTGTACGGGAACCCGGCCTGTTGCAAGTACCGCGCATAGGTGCGCAGGATGGCCACTTCGCGCCACGGCATCCGCGCGCGCAGCACCAGTTCGTTCAACCCGTCGGCTTCGGCACGGCCGTACCAGACTGCGGCGAAGGCTTCGAGGAACCGCGACCGCAGCCCACGCGACCTGGCATCGAGGGCATCCGATCGGGCTGCCGATTCCAGCAGCTCGGCGTCCAGATCCTCGTCCAGCGCGCTACGCAGCAGTTCAGGCCGGGCGAGCAGACCGAAGTCGTAGATCCAGCGTTCGGCTGCCACCTCACCCGTGGCCGCCTCGAGCCGGATCTGGTACGGGCGTTCATCGATCACCTCGACACCGAGGCTCTGCAAGACCGGCAGCACCTGGCTCAGTGACACACCGGTGCCACCGATGTAGAGACTGAACCGCCACGATCCCGGCGCGGCACCGGGCTGGCGGTACAGGTACTGATCGATATCGCCTTCGGTCAGCCGCTCCAGCCGCGCGATATCGGCCAATGCCCGTGCGGGCTCGAAGTCTTGTTTGTACCCCTCGGGGAAGGCATCGGCGTAGCGATCGACCACGCCGGGATCGAGCACCGTCGAGGTGCTCACCGCGTCGTCGAGGTGGTCGTCCCAGGTATGACTGGCCTCGTCGAGCAGACGCTGGATGCGCAGCCTGTTGTCTTCGGAGGTATCGGCCATCATCGGCGCCCGCCCCCCGGCATCCGCCGCGACCGCGGGCATACGCACCGTGAAATACACGCTGGCGAGCTCACTTTCGCTCACCCGCGCGGAATAGTCGATGGACACCCCGCCCAGTTCCCGGACCAGGATCTCCTGCATCTCAAGGCGCACCGCGGTGGTGTAGCGATCGCGTGGCAGATACACCATGCAGGCGACGAACCGGCCGAAGCTGTCCGCCCGCATGAACAACCGCGCCTGCCTGCGCAGACTCACGTTCAGCACAGCGGTGGCCGTCCGGCGCAGCGTCTCGGTGTCGGAGGAGAACAGCTCGGTGCGTGGGAACGATTGGACGACCTCGAGCATCCCCTGCCCGGAGAACGAATCGAGATCGAATCCACTGTCCTCGATCACCGACCGCACCCGGCGCGAGATCACCGGAATGTCGAGCACGTTCTCGTGCACCGCGGTGACGGTGAAGACACCGATGAACAGATGCTGGCCGACAACCGAACCCGTGGCGTCGAGGTCGGCGACGCCGATGAAGTACGGGTACACCGAACGATGCACAGTGGCCGGGACGAGGCCCTGGGTGAGCATCAGCAGCGGCTGCTCACCGCTGGTCACGGGGACGTCGAAATCCGTACCGACGCCGGGACGCAACACACCGAGGCAGGAATCCGGGACGACCCGAGAGGCGGCGGTGGCATCGGCGTCCGTGCGGTATCGCGCGTAGCCGAGCACGGTGAAATGCCCACTCGCCAACCAGCGCAACAGATTCGCGCAATCGGTCAGATCGACCGAGGGGAAGGGCGCTGTTGCGGCGGCGGCGGCGCGGTCGAGTTCGTCGGCCAGGGTGCTCTGCGCCACCCGGATGGCGGCGGTATCGCCGATGACCTGCCGCACATCGGCCACCACATCCGGCATCGATGACTCGATCCGGTCGAGGACCGCGCGGCTCGTCGAGGGATGCAATTGCAGATGCATCCAACTTTCCCGCAGTCCGACGCCGCCGTTGGCATCGACCTCATGCGGTTTGGCGTCGATCAACCTGCCGTCGCCGTCGCGTTCGATCTCGAAGATCGGATGGATCACCTCGCTGACGCTGACCCCCATCCGGCTCAGCGACGAGGTGATCGACTCCACCAGCAGGGGCATATCGTCGGTGACCACCTGGACCGCGGCGCCGAGGCCGGACCCGTCGTCGGGGTGATACACCCGAACGAGGGCCCGGCCCGGAGCGCGAGTCATCGCCAGTTCCAGATGCCTGCGGAAGATCTGGGTGATCCCGGTGATCGCACAGTCCACATCGCCCGCGTCGACGTGGCGGAAGTATGCCTCTTCCAGGGCGGCGAGGTCGCCGCGCAATGGCTGCGGCAACCCCGCGACCCACGCCGCACTGGACAATTCGGACGAGACCGTCATTTTTTTCGCCAACTCCCTCGGATTCGGTTCCGCAACAAAGTGACGCCGGTCTCGACACTAGTCCCGCACCCGGGGCCGGTGGGCAAGAGCTTTGCGGTTACCCGCGAGTCAGCTTCCGGTGGGTGACGCGATGCGGCCGGGCTGCCTCGGGACCGAGCCGCTCGATCTTGTTCGCCTCGTAGGCTTCGAAGTTGCCCTCGAACCAGAACCACTTGGCGTCGTTGTCGGCATCGCCTTCCCAGGCCAGGATGTGGGTGCAGGTACGGTCGAGGAACCAGCGGTCGTGGGAGATGACCACGGCACAACCCGGGAACTGCTCGAGCGCGTTCTCCAGCGAACCGAGCGTCTCGACGTCCAGATCGTTGGTCGGCTCGTCGAGCAGGATCAGGTTGCCGCCCTGCTTGAGCGTCAGTGCCAGGTTGAGCCGGTTGCGTTCACCACCGGAGAGCACCCCGGCGGGCTTCTGCTGGTCGGGCCCCTTGAAGCCGAACGCGCTCACATAGGCGCGCGAGGGCATCTCCTGGTTGCCGACCTCGATGAAGTCCAGCCCGTCGGAAACCACCTGCCAGACGTTCTTCTTCGGGTCGATGCCCGCGCGGTTCTGGTCGACGTAGCTCAGCTTGACCGTCTCGCCGACCTTCACCTCACCGCTATCGGGCTGTTCCAGCCCGACGATGGTCTTGAACAACGTGGTCTTACCGACACCGTTGGGGCCGATCACGCCGACGATGCCGTTACGCGGCAGCGTGAACGACAGATCCTTGATCAGCTGACGATCGCCGAAGCCCTTGTCCAGATGCTCCACCTCGACCACCACATTGCCCAGGCGCGGCCCGGCCGGAATCTGGATCTCCTCGAAATCCAACTTCCTGTGCTTCTCGGCCTCGGCGGCCATCTCCTCGTAGCGGCCCAGACGCGCCTTGTTCTTGGCCTGGCGCGCCTTGGCACCGGAACGCACCCATGCGAGTTCGTCCTTGAGGCGCTTTTGCAGCTTCTGATCCTTCTTGCCCTGCACCTCCAGACGCTGGGCCTTCTTCTCCAGGTAGGTCGAATAGTTGCCCTCGTACGGGTAAGCACGGCCGCGGTCGAGCTCCAGGATCCACTCGGCGACGTTGTCGAGGAAGTACCGGTCGTGGGTGACGGCGAGCACGGCGCCGGGGTAGGAGGCCAGGTGCTGCTCGAGCCAGAGCACGCTCTCGGCATCGAGGTGGTTGGTCGGCTCGTCGAGCAGCAGCAGGTCGGGCTTGCTCAGCAGCAGCTTGCACAGCGCGACGCGGCGGCGCTCACCACCGGAGAGGTTGGTGACCGGCTCCTCCGGCGGCGGGCAGCGCAGCGCGTCCATGGCCTGTTCCAACTGGGAGTCGATATCCCAGGCGTCGGCGTGGTCGAGATACTCCTGCAACTTGCCCATCTCTTCCATGAGCTCGTCGGAGTAGTCGGTGGCCATGAGTTCGGCGATCTCGTTGAACCGGTCGAGTTTGACCTTCACCTCGCCGAGGCCCTCCTCGACGTTGCCGCGCACCGTCTTCTCCTCGTTGAGCGGCGGCTCCTGCTGCAAGATGCCGACCGTCGCGCCCGGAGCGAGGAAGGCGTCGCCGTTGTTCGGCTGATCCAGTCCGGCCATGATCTTCAGCACGCTGGATTTACCGGCGCCGTTCGGCCCGACGACACCGATCTTGGCGCCGGGAAGGAAGTTCAAGGTGACATCGTCGAGCACGACCTTGTCGCCGTGCGCCTTACGAACCTTCTTCATCTGGTAAATGAACTCAGCCATGGAAAGAGCCTATCGGTGCGAGGAATGACGGATCGAAGCAGAGCCAGCGCCTGCGCTCGGCACGCATACGCGTCAGGCGTCGACGGGTTCGTGGTCGGGAGTCCGGGGCGGTGCCAGCGCGGAGACCTCCGCGTCCACCTGCTGCCCGTCGCCCCCGTGCTCTGGACCATCAGCGCCTGAGTGCCCAGCAGTATTCCCCATCCCGACCGCTGCCGTGTTCGCGGCCTGGCGCCAGCGGTGCACCTGGGCCGTGCACCTGGACAGATCGGGGCCGACGGCGCTCGCGCGCATCTCCAGATCACGTCGGTCGAGGCCGTCGCGGGTGCGGTACTCGTTGGTCCGTAGCTGGCCGTGCGCGATGATCGGATCTCCGCGACCGATGGAGGCGTCCACGCCCGCGACCAGTTTGCGCCAGCAGCTGACCGTGAGGAACAGGGTCGCGCCGTCGACCCATTCGCCGGAACTCTGATCGAATCGGCGGGAGGTGCTCGCCATCCGGAAGGTCAGCACTTGCTCGCCACCGGGCAGTTCCCGGATGACCGGCTGGTTGACCACGGTTCCCACGACCGTCGATATCGCCTCGTACATTTCTCCACCCCTTCGTAGATGCCCCCATGGCCCGACCTGCGTGCCGGGCCGACACCGCTCACGAATGTCGCGGAACCCGCCGTTGCGCCGGATCCGCCGCCATCTTCAGCCGATGATCACCGCGAGCGACCTCTCCAGCATGCGCCGGAACCACCCCGGACGACAGTCGCTACACCCGTTCTGTGGATAACTCGTAAGCCTGTGAACAACCGGCGTTCCGCACGTCGACAGGGCACAACGGTCGGAGCCGAGCAGACTCGGCGACATCATCGCGTGCAGAGATACGCGGGCCGGACCTAGAAGGTCGTGAGGTCGGTATTCGCGCCGCAGAGCACCACCACCGGCCGCTCCCCCGCCGCCGGGACGTAGGCACCGCTGCGCACCGCGGCCAGCGCCGTGGCACCGGCCAGCTCGACCACGAGGCGGAACTCCCGCCACAGGTATTCCCGCGCGTCGGCGATGGCGTCATCGGTGACCAGCACCGATCCCACGTCGTACCGGCGCGCGACATCGAAGGCGATATCGCCGATCCGGGAGGCACCCAGCGCATCCGCGGCGATGCTCGACACCCCGACCGTGACCGGCCGTCCCGCGGCCATCGCGGCGTGCAGCGTCGGCACGCCCTCCGGCTCCACTCCGATCACCCGCTGTCTGCGGCCGAGCGCGGCGGCGATACCGGCCACCAGGCCGCCACCGCCGACGGCGACCAGCACCGGCGGCCTGCCACGCACCTGTTCTTCGAGCTCCAGCCCGACCACACCGGCACCGGCGACGACGGCGGGCAGGTCGTAGGCATGCAGTTGCAGCGCACGCCGCTCGATGGCGAGTTCGCTCGCGTATGCGTGCGCTTCGGCGTAGGTGGTGCCGTGCCACAGCACTTCGGCACCATAGGACCACATCGCGGCGACCTTGGTATGCGGCGCGGATTCGGGCACGACAACCGTGCACGTCTTACCGAGCGCCGCCGCGGCGAGGGCGGCCGCGATACCGGCATTGCCGCCGGAGGCGATCACCACATGGTCGGTATCGTCGCTCGATTCCAGTAGCGCGTTGAAGCTGCCGCGCGCCTTGAAAGTGCCGCCGTGTTGCAGATGTTCCAGCTTGAGCGTGACCGGTACCAGGCCGTGCGGACCCGTCACCGTGGTGTGGAAGACCGGTGTCCGGCGGATCCGGCCCGCCAGGCGCCTGCGCGCGGCGCGCACGTCCGAGCGGTACAACCGGGCGAACGGCCGCTGCTGTGGTGCCGAAGTGCGCTGATCGGTCATTTGCGCACCGCCCGGTCGCGTTCGGCCAGTTCGGCGAACATGGCGTTGTGCGCGGCGAGGTCGGCGTCGTGATCGCGTTCGGCCGCGCGATCGGTGCGCTGAGCCAACCGCTGATCACTGCGTGACCATTGGATGAGCAGGGCGAGCATCACTACCACCAGTGGTATCTCGCCGCTGGCCCAGGCCAGGCTGCCGCCGGTGCGCTGATCGCCGAGCAGATCGGTGTTCCAGTCCAGTCCGAGGCTGCGATAGAACCAGCCGCCGAGCACGGTGGTCGTGCTCATCAGGGCCACGCCGAAGAACGCGTGGAACGGCAGCGAACCGAACACCATGCCCAGTTTGGTCAGCGGCTGCACCTGTCTCGGCTTGGGGTCGATACCGATCACGACCCAATAGAACAGGTAGCCGCTCAACAAAAAGTGCAGATTCATCAGCAGATGCGCGGCGTGCGAGTCGACGAAACTGTCGAAGATTCCGCCCAGGTAGAGCGCGTAGAACCCGCCCACGAAGATGGCGGAGGCCACCACCGGCTGGGTCAGCGCCCGCGACACCGGATTGTGCACCGCCGCCAGGATCCATTCCCGCGGTCCAGGCACACCGCCGCGTCCGGCCGGTGGCAGGGCACGCAGAGCCAAGGTCACCGCGCCGCCGAGCGCCAGCAGGATCGGCACCAGCATCGATAGCGCCATATGCGCGCCCATGTGCACGCTGAACATGGCGGGCCCGTACCGTCCGACGCCCGACGAGGTGGTGAACAGCAGGATCGCGCAGCCCGAGAGCCAGGCGATGGTACGTCCGATCGGCCAGGCATCGCCGCGGGCGCGCAACCGCCGAACCCCGAGCAGATACAAGGCCGCGAGCACGATCGACACGGTGCCGAAGATCAGATCGAAGCGCCAATCGAACAGCAGCCGCGACACCGTTGGCGGTCCGGCCAGCTCGTAACCGAGTTCCACCTCGACCGGTGTCGGTACGGTGCGCGGCGGCGGTGGCGGGGTCCGGCCGAGCCCGGCGGCGAGGCCGAAGGTCGCGGCGAAGATCAGCACCTCGACCGCAGCGAAGCGGATGAGCGCGGACCGGTCCTTGGGGTCGGCGGCCAGCGCGGGCAGCGCGGCGCGGCGCTGCAAGTAGCCGAAGACACCGAGCACGATCAGCGCGGCGGCCTTGGCCAGTACCAGGCGGCCGTAGGTGCTGGTGAACAGTTCGTCCAGTGGTACCCGCACCCAGGAATTGATCACGCCGCTGGCGGCGATGACGAGGAACGCCACCGTCGCGATCCCCGAGAACCGGCGGGCGGCGAGATCGGTGTGGGTGCCGTCGCGCAGCGCGTGGGCCAGTACCGCGAACAGGCCGCCCACCCAGATCGCCGCCGACACCAGGTGCAGGATCAGGCTGTTGGTGGCGATGTCGTGCGAGCCGCCGGAGGAGGAATGTCCGGTGAACGCCAACGGCATCATGGTGGCGATGGCGCCGCCGAACAGCACCGGAGTCCAGCCCCAGCGCAGTGCCAGGCGGCAGCCGACCGCGACGATCAACGCGAAGACCACCGTGGTGCGCCAGGCACCGGCGAGTGCGACCTGATCGATCGCCTGCCACAGTTCGGTCGGCGCGAGCAGTTCCCGCACCGGACGGCCCGTGGTGTCGGACACGGTCAGCGGCACCAGCAGCGCGGCACAGCAGGCCCAGGCCAGCGCCATGTTCGACGCCCGGCGCACCGCGCGATAGCCGCCGACGTCGAGTAGCCCGCTCGTTTGCGGTGGGATGAGGAATGCTGCGAACAGCAATGAGCCGACAGTGAGCGCCGCGAACAGATCCGACAGCGCGCGCACCGCGGGCATACCGTAGGTGGTCAGCGGCCCCGGATCGGGAATGCCGAGCAGCGTCAGCGCCTCGGCGGCCGACAACCCGACCACCAGCGCGGCCACCACCGCGGTGATCGCACCGGCCATGACGGTCAGCGCCGCGAAGGTGGCCGCCGAGCCCGGCCGAGAGATCTCGACATCGGTTTCGGTGGACAGGCCTAGCGGTGACGACATACGACTGAGGGTAGTCGGCAGCGTCCATCCGGCGTGTCCGGCCCGGCGCGCCCACCTCGTCCCACGCTCACCGACCGGCCGAGCTGGACGGTCGCTATACTTTCTGGCTGGACACCACGGTCGAAGTCGGCAATGGTGGAAACCACTGCCTCCGTAGCTCAGTTGGATAGAGCAAGGGCCTTCTAATCCCTAGGTCGCAGGTTCGATTCCTGCCGGGGGCGCCAGAGAGATGGGACCGCCGTCACCCACCCGGGTGACGGCTTCCCGCGCTGGTCGTCGGTGTCAGTGGCTGCTGCGCCTGGCTGGCGAGTCGACTACGGCGGTCATGTGAGTTGCGACGAGCGTGGCCCGGTGGTGGGTTGTTCGTGGGTCTGGTTGTATCGGATCTCCCGTCGTAGGACGTCGGCGAACAGCTGCGCGCCGGTTCGGCAGGCAATCTCCTAGACGGCTGGGTACCCATTCGGTCGCTCTTCAATCAAGCCCGGGTTCGGTGCGGCGGTAGGTTCTCGAGCTTGTCCGGCGGTGCTCACCGAACGCGGAGTTCGGTGCGCCGCCCGGTGCTCCGATGGCCGATTGCCTATTTCTCGTCGGTCGGCTGCTGTTGAGCTGTGATCAGAAATCACCACAGTCGAACTGAAATTCGGTCAGTCGATGCAGACTGGTCAGGGTGTCGTGATGGTCGGCGCCCAGCACGCGAGTCTGGTCGGCGATCAGCTGCTCGTAGTCGGAAACAATGCTCACCCTGCCCACGGTACGACCGGAAAGGCAATTTTCTCAGCACTTTTCGGCGCATGCAGACTGAGCTGGCGCCCGTGGCGATGGCGGGATCGGGCAGTGGCAACCTGCCGACCCGTTCACCGTGCCGGTTTGTCGATCTGTTCGCGGAGGATGTCGCCGTGACCTGCGTGCCTGGCGAACTCTTCGATCATGGCGAGCAGGGTCCAGCGCATGCTGACGGTGCCTTCGCCCGGGATGTCGATGGTGTCGTCGAGGTCGAAGCGGGACGCGATCGTTCGTGATCGTGTGCTCGCCCGTTCGAATTCCGCGATGACGTCGGTGAGTGGTTCGTCGTCGGCGACGGCGAAGGTGCCTTCGTCGCGGCGCGAGTAGCCGTCGCATTCGGATTCGTCGAGTCCTGCCCAGAATCGTTGGAACCAGATCCGTTCCGCGGCGGCGGCATGTTTGATCAGGGAGATCGGTGTGGTCAGTGACGCGACGAGTCGTCGCCGGGCGTCGGTGTCGGACAGTCCGCGGACGGTGTCGATGAGTGCTTCGCGGTTGCGGTCGAGCACGTTCTCGATGACGGTGCGCTCCACGCCGTCGGTAATCCTGTTGATAGTCATGAGGTTTCACTCCATTCTGTCGTGTGGTCGAGAGACCGTCGGACGAGCCGAACGACACGAGACGGCCTGACGGTGATCTCGGAGGGTGGACGAAACGTCCGATGTCCGGCAATGACCGGAGAGGAGGGGCGTGCGATGTGCTCGTGGCGACGAGTGTGCGCGGAGCATGGCGAGCGGGCATCGGCACCGCGGTCCAGGCCTGTCGGAAGGCACTGTCGCCTTGGTCAGGATAGCGCAGGGTGCCCACCCCGCGGGCAGTATCCGACGCTGCGGTGCAGGCCGCCGAACGGTCCCCGCGATCATTTTCGCGAGGACCGTTCGGTTATCGGATCACACCGATGCGGTCAGCAGGTCGGCGATCTCGGCCGCGCGGTAGATGAACCCCGCATGGGTCGTATCGAGACTGTGGACGTCGAACCTGTTGCCGGGTGTCGACGCGTCGGCCTCCGCGATGAGACGGTCCTGCATGGCGAGCGGAATCGATCGATCGCCGGTCAGGCGGACGAAGGTGCGCGCGACGGTTCCCCAGGTCTCGGGGTCGGCGGTGGCATCGTCGGTCATCGCCGCCAACGACTCGTCGGGTTGCAGGATATCGAGGAACGCCATGAACTCCGCGTCGGTGCGGTCGGCCATGGTCGCCTCCTTCAATCCCCGGAGCAGCTCCGGATCGGCGGTCCGGTAGTTCGCCCGGCCCGCGCCGAGTGCCGGGTCACCGACGTTCAATCCGGCCAGTTCCGGCAGCACACTGTCCGCGAATTCGGGTTCGGACATGTACGCCACCGGGCTCGGCCGTGTGGTGCACACCCAGGCGGAGATGTAGACCAGCCGGTCGATCAGATGCGGGGCCCGGTTCGCGGCCACGGTGATCGTCGTCCCACCGAGACTCGCGCCGACCAGCACGACGGGTCCGTGCTCGTGCAGTCGGACGACGGCGTCGAGCACGGTGGCCACGTTGTCGGCCAGGCCGACCTCGGCCAGCGTGGACGGGGTGGTGGCGAGGGCCGCCAAGTCCTGCGGCGCCTGATAGGCGGGCAGATACTGGGCGTCGAGTCCGTGACCGGGCAGGTCGACGGCGTAGGTGCGGTGGCTGCGGAGCGCGAGTTCGCGTTGTACGGAGGTCCACATGAACGAGCTGGTACCCGAACCGTGCACGAGGACGAACGTCGGGCGCGCCGAAGACGCGTGGGAAAAGGCAGTCATGCGAGAGACTTTCGTGTCGAAGGTGACGTACTCGTCGGCGACACGTCCGGCCCGCAGCACAGGGGCGGCTGGGACGGAGTCCGGCCTCGTAAGGCGGAAGGGTGCGCCGACTACGCGGCGCGCACGCGCATGAACTCGATCAACATGGTCGGTACCTTACCGCAGACCCGGTACCGGGATTCCGGTACCGAGCCGCGTGTGCGCCGATGTCAGGCGCAGGTGCGACCGTTCCACACGGTGCCCTTTTCGCATTGGGCGGTCGGCGGCGCGGCCTTCGTGGTCGTCGGTTGCCCCGAGGGGCCCGGCTTCCTGGTCGGCGTCCCCCGCGTGGGCGGCCCGCTCTTCACGGTCGGTGCGGGTTTCGTCGACGTGACGGGTTTGCTGACGGCGACGGTGCCGTCCCGGAATTCGGCGCAGGCACTGTGCCGTGGGCAATCCGACGCATCGGCGGTATCGCCCATGGCGGTCCCGACAGCGAGCAGACCTCCCCAGACGGCAGCGACGGTCCCGATCATCACCATGGTTCTACGCACGATATCCACTCCTCGATTCGGCTGGAACGGCAAGAATTCACTGACCGTACAAGCCGCGCACCCGCGCGCCGTTCGCCCCGGATAAGCGTGTCGCCGAACCGGAAACGTGATGATCACACCTGACGCTGACGGCCGGGCGGTGAAGCGATTCCTCCACGGCATCGGGATATCGCGGCTGTTCGTTCACCGCTGCACCCCGTCGGGTCCGGTCGCCGCGCCCGGACGTGCGGGAAGTCGGACCATGACGCGAAGCCCACCGCGGGGGCGCGGGGCCAGTGTGAGGGTGCCCCCGTGCGCTCGGGCGATGCTGTCGACGATGGCCAACCCGAGACCGACACCCGCGCGATGGGTGCGGATGCGTCCGGCGCCGCGCCGAAACGGCTCGGCGAGGGTGGCAACCACCTGCGCAGTGAGCACCTCACCGGTGTTCTCGACGACCAGCACCACACCGTCGGGCTGAACACCGGTTCCGACCCATACCGCGCCTTGTCCAGAGAGATTGTGGACGATCGCGTTGTGCACGAGGTTCGTCGTCAGCTGGAGCAGGAGGGCGGGCGAGCCCATGGTCGGGGTGATATCGCCGGAGGTCTCGAGGGTGATGCCGTGCGCTTCCGCCAGGGGCAGCAGCGTTTCGGTGGCTTCTTCGGCGAGGAGGGACAGGTCGACGGGCTCCCGGGTGAATGACCGTTGGTCGGCGCGGCTGAGCAGGAGCAGGGCTTCGGTGAGGTCGATCGCTCGGGTGTTGACGGCCTGGAGGCGGTCGACCAGTTCGTCGCTGTCGTGGTCGCGATCATTGCGGGCCACATCGAGCAGTGTCCGTGTGATCGCCAGCGGGGTGCGCAGTTCGTGGGAGGCATTGGCCGCGAACCTCTGCTGTTCGGCGACGTGGGCCTCGAGCCGGGCGAGCATCGCGTCGAAGGTGTCGGCGAGTTCGCGCAATTCGTCGCCGCGGCCCGGCAGCCGGATCCGGTGCGAGAGCGATCCGTTCGCCGCCATACGGGCGGCGGCGGTGATGCGGGTCAGCGGGGCGAGCATCCGACCGGCGAGAATCCAGCCGCCGAGCAGACCGAACAGCAGCAGGAAGACCAACACGACCGCCATGAACGGTGCGAACGAGCGCAGCAGCAGTGGGCGGTCGATCCAGAAGTTGCCGGTGGTATTGATCCACCCGGCGGGCAGGAAGTACAGGTAGAAGATCAGCACGGCGGCCAGCAGCAGGACACCGGCCACCATGAGGAAACCGGCGTAGCTGAGGGTCAGTTTGAGGCGAACGCTCAATCCGGGGGCTCTAGCCACGGTCGGCTCCTTCCCGCCCGGTATCGGCGTCGATGCGGTAGCCGACCCCGGCGACGGTGGCGATGATCCACGGTTCGCCGAGACGTTTGCGCAGCGCCGAAACGGTGATGCGCACGGCGTTGGTGAACGGGTCGGCGTTCTCGTCCCACGCCCGTTCCAAGAGTTCTTCGGCGCTCACCACGCCGCCCTCGGCGGCGACGAGAACCTCGAGCACGGCGAATTGTTTGCGGGTCAGCGCGATATAGCGGCCGGCGCGGTAGACCTCGCGGCGGAACGGGTCCACCCGCAGACCCGCGATCTCCCGCACGGGTGGTCTGCTGTGCGCGCGCCTGCGGTCGAGCGCTCGGAGGCGCAGGACGAGTTCGCGGAGCTCGAAGGGCTTGGTGAGGTAGTCGTCGGCGCCGAGTTCGAACCCGCTCGCTTTGTCGTCGAGCCGGTCAGCGGCGGTGAGCATCAGGATCGGCATACCGCTACCGGAGGCGACGATGCGTTCGGCGATCTCGTCGCCGGATGGGCCGGGGATATCGCGGTCGAGGACGGCGATGTCGTAGGCGTTGACGCCCAACAGTTCCAGCGCGGTGTCGCCGTCGCCCGCGATATCGGCAGCGATCGCCTCCAGGCGCAGCCCATCACGAATGGCGGCCGCCAAATAGGGTTCGTCCTCGACGATCAGTACGCGCATAGACCCTCGATCCTCCCAGCCGTGGTGTATCGCCGGTGTATCGAAAACCGCATACGGGCCGATAACGCCACGCGGCCTTGACTGAGGGCATGAACTACCGTCAACCAGCACGAACAGGTCCCCGGCCGACTGTCCTTGCGGCACTGATGGTCGGCTGCGCCCTGCTCATCGGTGTCCTCGCGTACAAGCCACTCGCGTCCCTGGCGCCCTCGGCCGTATCGTCGGTCGGCGTACCGCCCGGCTTACACCATGATCCCCCCGGCGTCTCGGTCTTCGCCGACGACATTCCGTCGGTGGCACATCTCGATCCCGATCTACGCGATGCCCTGCGCCGAGCTGCTACCGACGCCGCGGAGGAGGGCATCGAACTGGTCGTCAACAGCGGCTGGCGTTCCCCGGAGTACCAGGCGCAACTACTGCGGGAAGCGGTGTCGACGTACGGCTCGGAAACCGAGGCCGCCCGATGGGTGGCGACTCCCGACACGTCCGCTCATGTGTCGGGCGACGCTGTCGATATCGGACCCACCACGGCCACGACGTGGCTGTCCGCGTACGGCGCCGGGTACGGGCTGTGCCAGATCTACGCGAACGAGCCGTGGCACTACGAACTGCGGCCCGACGCCGTCGACTACGGCTGCCCGGCCCCGTATGCCGACCCCACCGAGGACCCGAGGATGCGGCAGTGATCGGCACGCACGTCGCCGACCGCGTCACCACACCGCCGGACTGGCGTCCGTCGACGCGCCTGGTGTTCCGTTTCTGCGTCGTCTATTTCGGCCTGTTCTGTCTGCTCGTCACCCCGATCCCGTTGGCGCTGCTCGGGGTCCTCGGCCGCTGGGTCCCCGGCCACAACGGACCATGGGGCCCGACCGTGACCGACCCCGTCACCAGCTGGGTGGGCGAAACGCTGTTCGGAGTCGACGCGGCGCTGCTCACGGATTCCGGCGCGGGTGACCAGACGGCCGTCTGGGTGCTGGTGTTCTGCCTCCTGGTCGTCGCGGTGGTGGCGACCGCGGTGTGGACCGCGTTCGACCGCCGGACCGCCTACCCCGGGCTGCTGGCCTGGTTCACGCTGTTGCTGCGGCTGTGCCTGGGCGGGCAGATGTTGTCGTTCGGGATGGCCAAGCTCATCCCCAACCAGATGCCGGGCCCCGGCCTCGCGCAGCTGCTACAGCCGTACGGCAGCTTCAGCCCCATGTCGGTGCTGTGGCTACAGGTGGGCAGCTCCCCCGCGTACGAGATGGCCCTCGGTGCGGTGGAAGTCGTTGCCGGGCTGGCGCTTTTCGTACCACGAACATCCGTGCTCGGCGCCGCACTGAGTCTGGCGAGCACGGCGCAGATCCTGCTGATGAACCTGACGTTCGATGTCCCGGAGAAGCTGCTCTCCTCGCATCTGCTGCTGATCAGCCTGGTCCTGCTCGCCCCGTATCTCCGGCGACTGGCCGATGTGTTCGTACGACAACGCGGGTGCGCACCGCTGCGCCAACCCGCGCTGTTCGCCGACGACCGGAAAAACCGCATCGCGGCCTGGCTTCAGATCGCCCTCGGCCTCTGGGTCGTACTGAGCGGCAGCTACGACAACTGGCGGGTCTGGCAGCAACAGCACGGTGCCGCGAGCCCGAGATCCGAGCTGTACGGAATCTGGGAGGTACGCGAATTCACCGTGGACGGAAGGCCGGTGCCACCGCTGACGACTGATGCGAACCGTTGGCAGCGCCTCGTTTTCGACGACCCGGAGGAAGCGACCTACCAACGGATGAACGGCGAACTGGTGCCTGCACGCGCCGATTTCCTCCCCGACGGGCAGCTGCAACTCACCACCGTGCCGGATATGACCGACACAACGGCCGCGCGGCCACCATTCGCGACCCTGTCTGCCGAGAGACCCACCCCGGACCGACTGATTCTCGACGGGAACCTGTATGACCGCCCGGTGACGATCACCCTGGAACGCGTGGATCCGAACAGCTTCACCTTGCGCAGCCGCGGGTTCCACTGGGTGCAGGACCACCCGTACTTCCGATGATCAGAGCCGATATCGCACAGCCCGCCGGACGATTCCGGCGGGCTGAACGAGACGAGCGGATCAGGCGTTGGCCGGGAAACCCAGATTGATCTGACTCTCCGACGGCTCGGGCCAGCGGGTGGTGACCACCTTGCTGCGGGTGTAGAAGTGGATGCTCTCCGGGCCGTAGATGTGGGTGTCACCGAACAGCGACTTCTTCCAGCCGCCGAAGGAGTAGGCGCCGACCGGTACCGGGATCGGCACATTGACCCCGACCATGCCGACTTCCACGTCGTATTCGAACTGGCGGGCGGACTTACCATCGCGGGTGAAGATGGCGACACCGTTGCCGTAGTAGTTGTCGTTGACCAGATCGACGGCTTCCTGATAACTGTCGACCCGCACTACCGCGAGGACGGGACCGAAGATCTCCTCGTCGTAGACCTTCATACCCGGACGGACCTCATCGATCAGGCTGACACCGATGAAGAAACCATCCGAATCGAACAGCTGCTGACGTCCATCCACCACGACCTTCGCACCGTCGCCCGCCGCGCCCGCCACATAGGAGGCAACCCGATCCCTGGCCTCCTTGGTGATCAGCGGACCCATCTCCGACTGCGGATCCGAGCCCGGCCCGATCCGCAGCGCCCGCACCCGCTCGGTGATCTTGTCGATCAGCGGATCCGCTACCGCACCGACGGCCACCAGCACCGATACCGCCATACACCGCTCACCCGCGGAGCCGTAGGCCGCCGAGACCGCCGCGTCGGCGGCCGCGTCGAGGTCGGCGTCGGGCATGACCACCATATGGTTCTTCGCCCCGCCCAACGCTTGTACGCGCTTACCGCGGTCGGAGGCCCTGCGGTAGACGGCCTCGGCAATGGGCGTCGACCCGACGAAACTCACCGCGGCCACATCGTCATCATCGATGAGCGCGTCGACGGCCTCTTTATCGCCGTGGACGACGTTGAGCACGCCGTCGGGCAGTCCCGCCGCGCTGAACAGCTCCGCGAGCAACACCGCCGCCGAGGGATCCTTCTCACTCGGTTTGAGGATGACGGTGTTACCGCAGGCGATGGCCGAGGACACCATCCACAGCGGCACCATCGCCGGGAAGTTGAACGGCGTGATGCACGCGACGACCCCGACCGGTTGCTTCACCTGATGCACATCGACACCAGCGGCCACCTGCTCGGAATAGTCACCTTTGAGCAGATGGGTGAGCCCGGCGACGAATTCGACGTTCTCCACACCGCGCGCGATCTCGCCCATCGCGTCGGCGACGGTCTTACCGTGTTCGGCGGAGATGATGCGCGCCAGTTCCTCGCGCCGCTCCCCGATCAGCTGGCGCAGCCGGAAGAAGACATCCGAACGTCGGATGAGGCCGGTGGCGCGCCAACCGGGCAGTGCGTTCTTGGCGAGCTGGACCGCGTCGGCGACTTCGGGCGCGGAGGCGAAGACCACCTCGGCGGTCTGCTCGCCGGTCGCGGGATCGAACACCGGCCCGGTGCGCGCACCGGTATCGATGCGTTTGCCGTTGAGGTAATGCGGAATACGGTTCATTGCCTGCGTCTTTCGGCTCGATGGCTAATCAGGAGATGGTGTCGTCGATGTGTTTGACGATCAGCGTGCAATCGCGGTCACCGAGACCGCTGTCGACGAGATCCTGGAGCTGACCCGCGACGATGCTCGCGGTCGGCAGCGGGGTGCCGGTGGATTCGCCCGCCCGCAGCGCCAATCCGATGTCCTTGTTGGCCAGGCTCGCGGCGAAGGTGGGATCGAATCCGTTGTTGGCAGCCGATGTCTCGACGATCCCCGGCACCGGATACCAGGTCCGCAGGGCCCACGAATCGGCCGAGGACACCGAGGCCACATTCCAGAACACCTGCGGATCGAGTCCGAGCCGCTCGGCCAGTACCGCGCCCTCGGCGCATCCGGCCAGATTGATCAGCAGCATCATGTTGTTGCAGATCTTGGCGGCCTGCCCCGAGGTCGCGCCTCCGGTTTGGATGATGTTGCGGCTCATGGGCTCCACCAGTTCGGCGGCCGCGTCGACGGCATCGGGTTCGCCGCCGAGCATGAAGGTGAGGGTCGCGGCGGCGGCGCCGCTGATCCCACCGGAGACCGGGGCGTCGACGAACCGGAATCCGCGCGACCGCGCGATCTCGTGCAGCGCGGCGGCGGTGTCGATATCGATGGTCGAGCTGTCCACCAGCAGCGCCGACGAATCTGCCTGGGCGAGAATACCATCCGGCCCCTCATACACCGCACGGACATTCTCGCCCTTCGGCAGCATCGTGAACACCGCGTCCACGCCCTGTACGGCCTCGGCAACCGACGCACAGGGCTTCACCCCATTTCCGGCCGCGGCGGCGAGCGCCTCGGCATTCAGGTCGAAGCCGTGGACGGTATGGCCCTTAGCCACCAGATTCGCCGTCATGGGGTTGCCCATATGGCCGAGGCCGATCCACGCGATTGTTGCCATCGTCTAGCTCCATCCTGCTGTCGCTTGGCAAGAAATAAGTGATGCAGGCCACGCTATGGGACGCTCGGTATAAAGATCAATGCAGTTCGAGACCTACTTTTGCAGCAATGGGCTGCAAATTTGCAGCCGCCGTGGTGTGATCGTCGGATGACCGCGGAGCGCCGACATATGGCCGGTGGCCAGCCCAATCCCGACGATCTGCTGGTCATGCTCGCGGTGGCGCGGCTGGGTAAGTTCTCCGCGGCCGCCGATGCGCTCGGCGTGAACTCCACCACGGCGTCCCGGCGTATCGCCGCGTTGGAGAAGGCGATGGGCGGCCGGGTGCTCGTACGTGGTTCCGGTGGGTGGGAACTCACCGAATTGGGCCGTGGCGCCTTGGTTGTGGCGGAGGAGATCGAGCGCTCGCTACAGCAACTGGCCACTCCCGCACAGATGCAACGCGACGGTGTGAGCGGTCTGGTGCGGATCGCGGCCTCGGACGGATTCGCGGTCCGCTTCGCCGTGCCCGCGCTGGCGCGGCTCCAGGAAAACCATCCCCGCCTGTCGGTGGAGTTGATCAGCGCCACCCGTCGGGTCCGGCAGAACCGGTCCGGCGTCGATCTGGAGATCGTCGCCGGACGCCCGGACGTGCATCGCGCAATCGCCCGCTTCCTCACCCACTACCACCTCGGCTTGTACGCCAGCGAGAGCTATCTCGCCCGCCACGGCAGCCCCGCCGCACTGGCCGATCTGGCCGACCACCGCCTGATCTACTACATCGAATCCGCCCTCCAGGTCGACGAATTGGACCTGGCCGCCAAACTGCTACCCCAACCGGCCACCAGCCTGCGCTCCACCAGCGTCTTCGCCCACGTCGAAGCCACCGTCGCCGCAGCCGGAATCGGTATCCTGCCGGTGTACCTGGCCGATGAACGACCCGAGCTACGACGACTGCTGCGCGCGGAGTTCGACCCGGAGATCTCCTACTGGTCGGTGGCGCGCGAAGAGTCGCTGCGCAGCAACGCCGTTCGCGCGGTACTCACCGCCCTACGCGCCGAGGTCGAATCGCGGGCGGCCGAGCTGCGCGGGCGCCTCGGCTAACGGCGCCGGTGACGATGACGACACACTGGACAGACGGACCGAGGAGGATCTCCATGCACAGCTCGATGCGCCATATCCGAACGGCGTTGATCGCTCTGCCGCTCGCGCTGGCCGGTCTGCTCGCTGCGGCGGGCCCGGCCACCGCACAGGGCACAGACCTGGACGACTACACCCCCATCGATGCCGCCCGCTACCTCGTCTCCGATCCATCGGTGAAGGGCACCGCCTTCTTCACCACCCCGGACGGCCGCCACTGCGCCATCTACTGGAACAACGGCCCCGCGGGCTGTGACGCGGTGCCGATCGACGCACCGGCGGGCACCGATCAGATCCGTGCCGGGCTGTTCGAGCCCGCGCATTTCATCGACGCCGACGATCCGATCTTCACCCATCCAGAAGCGGCCGTCCTGCCGGAGGGCCACAAGATCAGCCTCGGTGGAACCACCTGCGGCGTCGGCTATCAGGGCACCGTCAGCTGCGAAGCCGGTCCGCACGGTTTCACACTGGCGGCGACCTACAGCGTGCTGTACTGACCGTCCCCGATCGCGCACTGCGGCAATAAGAGCTTTCACCGAACCCACCCGACGGGTAAAATCGGATCCTTGTGCCTCGGCATCGGGAGGGGGTCGGCTGTGCTCACCACGGCACAGGATCTGCGCAGGTCGTCCGCGGTGTACTGGTATCTGGCGGTGGCCGGTTTCCGGCGGCAATGGCAGTACAAACTGGCCATGTTCGCTGGACTGTTCACCAACTGTGTGTTCGGGTTCGTCCGCGCGGCGGTCATGGTGGCCGCGGTGGGCGCGGCCGGTGGTTTCGGCGATTACGACGCCGACAGCATCGGCGCCTACGTGTGGATATCGCAGGGTCTGCTCGGCGCGGTCCAATTCATGGGCCCGCATACCGAACTGCGCGAGCGCGTCCGCAACGGGGATATCGCCATCGACTTCCTCCGTCCGGTCGATGTACAGCTCGGCTACCTCGCCGCCGACCTGGGCCGCGCAGCGTGCACCCTGCTGCCACGCGGTGTGCCGAGCCTTCTGGTCGGTGCGCTCACGTTCGGGCTGGCGATGCCCGATACACCTGGGCCGTACCTGCTCGGGTCGATCAGCGTATTGCTCGCGGTCACGGTGTCGTTCCTGTGCCTGTTCGCGGTGTCCGTCGCCGGCTTCTGGGTGGTGGAGACGCGCGGAATCGAAATCCTGCACCGGACCTGCGGAGTATTCCTCGCCGGTCTGGCCGTGCCGATCCACCTGTTCCCCGACTGGTTGCGCGCCATCGCGTACTCGACACCGTTCCCCTCGATCCTGCAAGCGCCGGTCGACGTGCTCTCCGGCCGGGTGTTGGGGGTGGACGCGCTCCAGGTCGTCGGCGTCCAACTGTTCTGGGTGGTGGTGATCGGCGCGCTCGGCCAGGTGCTGGTGCGGGCCGGACGACGCAAACTCGAGGTGCAGGGTGGCTGAGCGCACGGCGACCGGCACCTGGTTCGCCCCGTATCGCGCGGTATTGCGTTCCCGGCTCGACGCACAACGCAGCTACCGGCTGTCCTTCGCCAGCGATCTGTTCGGCGCGTTCCTGCTCGGATTGGCCGAATTCGGCGAGGTGTGGGTCATTTTCGGCAGCGGGCGGGTGATCGGCGGGCTCGATCTCGACGCCGCGCTGCTGCTGTTCGGTTTGAGCAACACCGGTTTCGCACTGGCGCAGGTGATCTTCGGCCATCTCGACCAGCTCCCGACACTGATCCGGCTCGGCACCCTCGACACCTACCATCTGCGGCCACAGCCGCTACTGCTGCAACTGATCACCGGCGATATCGCGCTGCGCCGATTCGCCCGCGCGTTCGTCTCGGTCGCCGTGCTGATCCTCGGGCTGATCCGCAACGACATCGACTGGTCACCCGGCGCGGTCCTGCTGCTCGCGATGGCCGCGGTGAGCGCGATCGCGCTGTTCGGCGGATTGTTCGTCTGCGCGGCGGGCTGCCAGTTCTATCTGATCGACGGCTCCGAACTCACCAACAGCTTCACCTACGGCGGTATGTTCGCCGCCACCCAGCCCGCATCGGTGTTCCCGGCGCCGCTGCGGCTGCTGTTCGGTTTCGCGATCCCCGTCGCGTTCACCGCCTATCTGCCGACCATCGCGCTGCTCGGCCTGCCCGGCCCGACCTTTCTGCCCGCATGGCTGGCCTGGCTGACACCGCTCGCCGCGCTGTGGGTGTGGCTGATCGCGCTCGGCATGTGGCGGCTCGGTACCAGGCACTATCAGGGAGGCGGCGGCTGATGGACGATTCGACACCCGATCCGATCATCGAGATCGAGGATCTGACGCGGCAATTCGTGCTGCGCCGTAAGGACGGCAACCACTGGCGCCGACGACGCGAGGTGCTCACCGCCGTCGACCGGATGACCTTCCGGGTCGCGCGTGGCTCCGCGGTCGGCTACATCGGCGCCAACGGTGCGGGAAAATCCACCACCATCAAGATGCTCACCGGCATCCTGGTGCCGACCTCGGGCACCGTGCGGACCTGCGGGCTGGAGCCGGTGCGCCAACGCAGGCAGCTCGCGAGCCGGATCGGCGTGGTGTTCGGGCAGCGATCACAGCTGTGGTGGGATCTTCCGCTGCGCGAATCGTTTTCGATCCTGTCGGCGATCCACCGGCTCGATCCGGAGATCGCTCGCAAACGCACCCATGAGCTGGTCGAACAGCTGGAGATGGGCGAGACCCTCGACACCCCGGTGCGGCAGTTGTCGCTGGGCCAGCGCATGCGCGCCGAGGTCGCGGCGGCGCTGTTGCACTCCCCCGACCTCGTCATCCTGGACGAGCCGACCATCGGGCTCGATGTGCTGTCCAAACAGCGGCTGCGCGAATTCCTGCGCGATGAACGCACCCAGCACGGCACCACCCTGCTACTGACCACCCACGATATGGGCGATATCGAGCGACTCTGCGATCGCGTCCTCGTCGTCGACCACGGCAGCCTGGTGTACGACGGATCGCTGACCGGCCTCGGCGCGACCGTCGGCGCACGGCGGGTCCTGGTAGTGGATCTGGCCGAGCCGACACCGGATATGACCGATCTACCGGGCGCGACCCTGGTGTCCAGCGAGGGCGGCGGTCTGCGGCAGCGGCTGGCCTTCGACGCCGAGACCACCACCGCCGCCGGACTTCTCGCCGCGGTATCACAGCGGGCCGAGGTGCGTGATCTGTCCATCGAGGAACCCGAGATCGAGGACATCGTCCGACGCATCTACCGGTCCGCGCGCTGACGTTTCGCGCGCACCGCACCGGCGCGTCGCCGTAACGACGAAAGTCGCGGCGTGGATGAACGAGTGACAACATCGCGCGTTCGCGCGAACCGACAATGCCGGTGTGGCATCCACTCCGGCGAGCGGCTCACCACCCCTGCGTCGGCCGATCCGGGCCGCACATCGCCTGGTGGCCGGTCTGCACACGAAGGCGAATCGATGACGGCGATAGCACTGCTCGCAACGATGATGATCGCGCTGCTGATCGGTATGACCATCGGAATACACACTGCTCGCGACGAACTCGCGGCCTACTCGTTGCGCAAGTGGGGGCGCTCGTCGATACTGGCTGAGGTCCATCTGATCCGAAAGCCTTTGGGGGGAACCGATCATGGTCAGGTCACGACCTGTGCTCGTCGTGCTGGGCGCGTTGCTCGCGGCCGTTCTGGTGTTGTCGATGAGCGGCTGCGGCTCGGGTAAGAAACGCCGGTCGTCGAGTTCCTCGCACGGGGCGGCCACCACCAGCGCGCAGCCGTTCCAGAACTGCACGCAGGCATGGGAGGCGGGGAAAGCGCCGCTGCGCCGTGGTGATTCCGGCTACACCACTCAGCTCGATCAGCTCGACGGCAAGAACGACGGGCTCGCCTGCGCCGATCGGCCGACCAGTACGACGTCCACGAAACGCGCGATCCCCGGCGCCGCGACCGCCCCGATGGCCACACCGACGGTTCCACCTGCACCGAAGCCCGGTTCCGGCGGTTCCTCCCACCCGCACACCACCGGTGCGCCGAAGCACACCGCCAGCGGCGGCTCCGAGAGCGGCAACCGGTCGGGCACGGGTTCGCGCTCGGGACGCTCCGGATCAAGCGGCGGCCGCTCCGGCTCCAGCCATCGATAGCGAGCCCGCTACCCATCGCCGGGAGGCTTGTACCATCGGCAGACGTGACCATCGGCGCGATACGTACCCCGGGTATCCGGGTCGTTGTCGCGTTGCTGTTCACGGTGTGGACGATCGCGATGTCGCTGCCGGAATGCCATGTGTTCCCCACACACGCCGCCCTGGTGCATACGCATATCGAATCCACCGATCCGGGTATCGCGAGTCCCGAGGCGGTGCGCGCGCTGACCATGCCGCATCAGCACGCCGCCGAGCCTGATCGGCATCTTCCCACCGAGGCCGTCCTCGCGACGCTGCCACGCAGCGGCGGCAGTCTGTTCGAGCTGTTGGTTCTCGCCGCACTGCTGATCTTCGCGCTCTCGCTCACCGCCCTGATCGCGCACGGGGTGCGGGCGCCGCCGTCCAGCGGTCCGCCGGTCCACAGCGGCCGCGAAATACTCACCCGATTCTGTATCGCCAGGAACTGATCGGCCAGCGTCAGGCCGATGCTGCCGGGCCCGGCCGGTGTTCGTGCGTACCGCACCCACACCACCTTCGCTGTGATCAGCGACCGCACAGAATCGACTGTTCCCATGTCTTCCGCACTGCACAGTGCCGCCCCGACCACAGCCGCCCCGACCGGCGTCGCCCCCGGCACGACTCGACCCGGGACCGCCACTCGGGAGTACGCCCCCGAACCGCGCGTGAGCCCGGCGGCGCTACTGACCACCGCACACCGCTGCCCTCGCCCCGCGACCATGGTCGGCAACACCCCCGTGCTGTGGGTGACCGAACCGCTCGCACCGTCCGGTCGCGGGTTCTGGGCCAAACTCGAGGGCGCCAATCCGGGCGGGATGAAGGACCGCACCGCCCTGCACATGGTCGAGCGCGCCACCGCACGCGGTGAACTCGCGCCCGGCGATCCGATCATCGAATCCACCAGCGGCACCCTCGGACTCGGCCTCGCGCTGGCCGGGATGGTGCACGGGCATCCGGTCACCCTCGTCACCGATCCGGGGCTGGAACCGCTCATGCGGCATATGCTCGCCGCCTACGGCGCACAGGTGGAGATGGTCGAGCAACCGCATCCGGTCGGCGGCTGGCAGCAGGCCCGCCGCGATCGGGTCGCCGAACTACTGGCCGAGGATCCGCGCGCCTGGTGCCCGGACCAGTACCGCAATCCCGACAACCGGGACGCCTACCGATCACTGGCGCTGGAACTGGTGGCGCAGCTGGGCCGGATCGACGTGCTGGTCTGCTCGGTGGGTACCGGCGGCCATTCGGCGGGGGTCGCACGGGTGCTGCGTGAGTACTTCCCGCATCTGAGGCTCGTCGGTGTCGACACGGTGGCGTCCACGATCTTCGGCCAACCCGCCGGGCCGCGGCTGATGCGTGGGCTCGGCTCCAGCATTCATCCCGATAACGTCGACTATCCGGCGTTCGACGAAATCCATTGGGTCGCACCGGCCGAGGCGGTGTGGGCCTGCCGCGCGCTGACGGCGACCCACCATGCCAGCGGCGGCTGGAGCGTCGGGGCGGTCGCCCTGGTGGCCGGATGGCTGGCCCGCACCACCGAACCCGAGACCCGTATCGCGGCCGTGTTCCCCGATGGGCCGCTGCGCTATTTCGACACCGTGTACAACGACGACTATTGCCGGGCCAACGGCCTGCTCGACGGTCCGATCCCGGATGAACCAGCGACCATCGCACATCCCGCCGACGCGGTGGTCACCCGCTGGACCCGCTGCACCACCGTGGTCGATCCGCATGGTCGCCATCGTCGCGACCCGGCGACCGCACCCGGCACACCGCATTCGGACGGCTACCCGCCCGGCGGCCCAGGCCGACCGGCAGCCACCCGCGCCGAGGCCGCGACCACCCCGCACGCCGTCGGCGAGGCCTCCGCCACCATGCCCCGGCCGAGCGCAGACACCATCGACCGGAGCCACGACACGGCCACGACCGCGCAGGAGACCATCCGGTGATCGAGTTCTTCACCACCTATCGCAGTTTCAGCAAACCCAGCCGGATGCTGATGCTCAATCAGTTCGCCATCAATACCGGCTTCTTCATGTTGATGCCCTATCTGGCCGGATATATGGCGGGTCCGCTCGGCCTCGCGGCCTGGGCGGTCGGCCTGGTGCTCGGTATCCGCAATTTCAGCCAGCAGGGCATGTTCCTCGTCGGCGGGACACTCGCCGATCGGCTCGGCTACAAACCGTTGATCGTGGCCGGATGCCTTTTGCGGACAGGCGGTTTCGCGCTGCTGGCGTTCGCGGATTCGCTACCGGCGCTGCTGATCGCCTCGGCCGCCACCGGTTTCGCCGGTGCGCTGTTCAATCCGGCGGTGCGCGCCTACCTCGCGGTGGATTCCGCCGATCGCCGAGTCGAGGCCTTCGCGATGTTCAACATCTTCTACCAGGCGGGCATCCTGTTCGGCCCGGTGGTGGGGTTGGCATTGATGGCCTTCGATTTCCGCGCCACCGCCGCCGGATCGGCGGTGGTGTTCGCCCTGCTGACCATCGCGCAGCTGCGCGCTCTGCCGCAGCACCAGGCCGAACAGAAATCGGCGTCGGTGCTCGATGATTGGCGCGTGGTGGTGGCGAACCGGCCGTTCCTGCTGTTCGCCGCGGCGATGATCGGCTGCTACGTGCTCTCGTTCCAGGTGTATCTGGCCTTGCCGATGCAGGCGACGAGGGTGGTGGGCGCCGAGGCGGCGACCACCCTGATGACGGCGGTATTCGTGGTGTCCGGGCTCATCGCCATCGCCGGTCAGCTGCGGATCACCCGCTGGTTCGCCGCACGCTGGGGGCGCCCGCAGAGTCTGGTGCTGGGCATGATGATCCTGGCCGCCGCGTTCGTGCCGCTGCTGCTGGTGCCTGGCACCGCGCTCGGCACGCCGGTCGCGATCGGGGTCATGCTGTTGACGGCGGCGGTGCTCGGTGTCGGCGCGGCCGCGGTGTTCCCGTTCGAGATGGACACCGTGGTCGCCTTGTGCGGTGACCGGCTGGTGGCCACCCACTACGGGCTGTACAACACCATCGTCGGCATCGGCATCCTGCTCGGCAACCTGGGCACCGGCACCGTGCTCGACGCCGCGCGCGCGGCCGGGCTCAGCTCGCTGGCCTGGGCCGGGCTGATCGCGATCGGGGCGATCTCGGCGGGCGGACTGGCGCTGCTCACCCGCGCGGGCCGGTTGGACGCGCCGGTTCCGGTGGGCTGACGCGACAGCGGGTGGTGGGGCCTGTTATCGGCGCCCACCACCCGCTGTCATGGGGGCTATTTGTTCAGACCGACGGGCCCGTCCGGCATATCGCCCTCACGAGCGCCCTGATCCAACCGGAACGGCGGATATTCGTCCCGCATGAGCGAGGCGTACGCCTGTACACGCAATGCCCACCGATTGATCCCGAGGACGAAGTCGAACAGGCCACCGGGATAGCGCGCGGTGAACAGCAGGGCGATGACCGCGATGAACACCAGCAGTCCGAGTACCGGCGGTGCGTAGGCGCCCGACCAGTCCTCGTCCCAGCCGGACGCCGCCCAGGTACCGCTCACCATGGCGCCGACCAGCAGATAGTGCGGGATCGCCAGCAACCACCACTTCACCAGCACCAGGCCGCGATGCAGGCTGTCCGGGTAGTCGACAACCACATCGGCCGGATAGTCCGGCCGCGAATCGAGCGAGAACGGCGGATATCTGTCGGTGCCGAGCACACCCCACGCATAGAAGGTGACCCGCCACGACCAGCGCATCACTCCGACATTGAAATCGAACAGACCGCGCGGATACCGGCCGGTGAACAGAATCGCGAAGAAAGCGATGATCGTGACCACCGCGTACGCGATATGCAAGAAGAACAACACGATGTAGTGCGGAATGGCGAGAATCCACTTCACCAACCACATCCACCGCGACAGACCGGGGTCGAGATCGCCGCGGACGTGGACGGGATAGCCGGATACGACGGGGACGCCGGAATTCTCGGGATTGCCGGGTTGCATGATCGACACTCCTTCACCAATGCTCGGGGAGCGGGACGGCACCATGGCCGTATCTGGTGATTGTGTCGCACAACACGTTCGCCTTCGGCAACGTTGCGATACCAACACGCCAACAAATATTCGGTCACCAGCGGACAGCCGCCCGTCGCGGCCGGAAATCCGGTGTCAGTGCGGGGCTTCGCCGTGCGCGGAGTACAGGCTGATCTCGCCGTCCTCGGCGAGAAACGCATTGACCAGCATGATGCGATCTTCGCGCAGCACATCGGGTTCGGGGGCGCTGGTGGTGATGGTGATCTGCGGAATCGACGACCAGTTCACGACATAGCGTTGCGGCGGGCCCGCATCGTCGGACAGCCGGGCCAACCGGAACACCGATACGGTCTGGCGCAGCATCAGATCGCGTACGACCTCGGCGATTCGCTCGGGGTCTTCCAGCGCGAACATGAACCCGAATGTCAACTCGGGTGAGGACACATAGGCGGGCACAAACTCCGAGGCTAGCCCATCGACTGCCGGTATGCGGGCACTACGCGCGGACGGTTGCCGACGGTGCGCCGGCAGCCGCAGCGGTGGCGCTCACGCCCGCGACGACGACCGCCCGGCAACGGGATCGCGCCGGTGCCGAGGGTATCCGTCCCAGTCGGAGCCCCTCGGCCCGGCGCATCCATCCGCGGGGGTTCGCCGCGATGGTGGTCGATCCCCGCTAGCGCGGGCGGTCGGTCTCCGGATCGACCACCTCGGCCTCGACATAGCTGGCCGGGGTGGCATCGGGACCGAAACGCGGATCGTCGTGGTCGGTGATCCGGGGCTCGGCGGCGAACTCCGGATCGTCGGCCGCAACCTCGACCGCGTCGGCGGCGTCGCGTTTGGCCGCGGCGGCCGCTTCGTTCATTTCGATCGCGTCGGTGATCCACTCACCGATCTCACGGGTGACCTCGGAGACGGTGCCGGTGATGATGGTGGCGATATTGCCGACATGCCTGGCACCGGAGGACGTCAATTCCTGGATCAGATCTTTGTTGGCTTCGAATTTCCCGATCATTTACACGCCCACTTCGGTAGCCTTCCGCTGTCGCATCACGATAACACCGGGAGCAGGCTTCTTCCGCAGGGCAGCGGGCAGCAGGGCGGCGAAACGGGATTCGAGCAGACGCGGCGGCAGAGCCAGCTGGAAAATCTTCGCCCACACCGAACCGATCTGCTTACTGAACGGGCCGGTGTTGTACGGAAGACCGTATTTCTTGCACAGTTCCTCGACCTCGGGCGCCATCTCCGGGTAGCGATTGGCGGGCAGGTCCGGGAACAGATGGTGCTCGATCTGATGCGACAGGTTGCCCGACATGATGTGGAACAGTTTGCCGCCGGAGATGTTGGCCGAGCCGAGCATCTGCCGCACGTACCATTCACCGCGGGTCTCGAACTCGGTCTCCTCCTCGGTGAACGTCTGTACGCCCGAGGGGAAGTGTCCGCAGAAGATGATCGAGTACGCCCACAGGTTGCGGACCAGGTTCGCGGCGAAGTTGCCCGCGAATGTGCTGACGAACAGCGGCCCGGTCAGCGCCGGGAACACGATGTAGTCCTTGAGCACCTGGCGCCCCGACTTGCGCAGCTGACCCTTGATCAGGGGCTTGAGGTCCGACCATTTGCGCTTGCCCTGGATGATGTTCTCCGCCTCCAGGTCGTGCAGCATCACGCCCCATTCGAAGAACACCATCAGCAGGAACGCGTACACCGGGTTGCCCAGGTAGTACGGATTCCACTTCTGACCCTCATCGATGCGCAGGATGCCGTACCCGATATCGCGGTCGCGGCCGTGGATGTTGGTGTAGGTGTGGTGCATGTAGTTGTGCGAATGCTTCCACTGATCCGCCGGGCAGACCGTATCCCATTCGAACACACGGGAATTGAGGCCCTGTTCGCGCATCCAGTCGTACTGGCCGTGCATGACGTTGTGGCCGATCTCCATATTGTCCAGGATCTTGGACACACCGAGCGCGGCGACACCGGCCAGCCAGAACGGGGGCAGGAAGCCCAGATACATCAGGCCACGCCCGGCGATCTCGAAACCGCGCTGCGCCTTGATGATCGAGTAGATGTATTCGCGGTCGCGTTCACCGAGGTCGGCGACGATGCGGTCGCGCAGCTCATCGAGCGCGCGGCCGATCTCCTCGACCTGGTCCGGCGTGAGGACGAGTGGGCCGTCCTTCGTCTCGGTCAGAATGGTCATCGGTTGCTCCCCTTCAGTTGTCAGATGTCGATGTCGACGTCGCCGACGGCGGCGCTGACACAGAGTTGGATGGGCTGATCGGGATCGGCGTCGGTTTCACCGGTGCGCAGATTGCGGGTGCAGCCGGTGCGCCGGATGGCGGTGCAGGAGAAGCAGATTCCCATCCGGCAGCCGAATTCCGGGCTCAGCCCGGCGGCCTCGGCCTGTTCGAGCAGACTGCCTCCGGTGTTCTCGGCGCTGACCGCACTGGCGGAGAAGGTCACCGTGCCGTGCACATCGGCGGCGTCGACCGGCGCCACCGACAGCGTGAACTCCTCGGTATGCAGGCGATCGCCGAGCTGCTCGGCCTCGAAGACGGTGCGCACCGAATCCATCAGCGGGCCGGGTCCGCACAGGTAGGTGTGCGCGTCGGCGAACCACGGTGCGACCCGCTCGAGTTCGTCGTAATCGAACGTGCTGCCGTCCACCTCCGGGTAGCGCATCTCCAGTGCGACGTTGGGATGCGCGGCGGCGATCGCGGCGAGTTCGGCGCGATGCGGCACGTACTCCGGTGTGCGCGCGTAGTGCAGGAACACCACCGGACCGCTGTGCCCCTCGTCGGTGAGGGTGCGCAGCATCGACAGCACCGGGGTGATACCGCTGCCGCCGCTGATCAGCAGCACTCGGTCCGGCCGCGCCTCGGGCAGATGGAAGACGCCCGAGGCCGGTTCCAGATCGACCACAAGGCCGGGCTCCGCCGCCCGGTGCAGGTACCGCGACACCAGGCCTTCCGGATGCACCCGGATGGTCAGGTCGATGCGGCGGTCCCGTTCGTGCTGCGAATTCACCGGTGAATAGCAGCGGGTGTGGCGCACGCCGTCGATGACGACGCCGATCTGCACGAACTGACCGGCCCGGAAGCCGGACCACTGTCGCGTGGGGCGCAGCGACAGCGACACCGTGCCCGGCACCGACCGGTCCACCCGCACGATCTCCGCGCGCATCTCGCGGGCGGTGAGCATCGGGCGCACCAACTCCAGATAGCGATCGAGCGGATGCGGTGTGGTCAGGGTCTGCACCAGATTGATGAGATCCACCATGCGGTTTCTCCGTGCCTGTCGTTGGTCACCCTCGGCGGACGAGCCCGAGACAAATTTCAGTGTACGTCTGTACACTCAACAGTGTGACCGATGACCGGGGATGGATGTCAACCAGGAGTTCATGTGACGCGAACTACATCTACGAAATGAGCACATGGTGAACGGATGTATGCTCACCGTGATGAGCGAGCAGGCGGAAACCCGAGTCGAGCGCAAGGAGCGCACCCGGCGGGCATTGCTGGAGGGCACCCTCGCCCTCGCCGCCGAACGCGGGTTCGCCGCGCTCAGCCTGCGCGAGATCGCCCGCTCGGCCGGTATCGTGCCGACGGCCTTCTACCGGCATTTCGCCTCGCTGGACGATCTGGGCGCCACCCTCGTCGACGAGGGCGTCAAAGCCCTGCGCCTGGCACTGCGGCAACTGCGTCGCCGCCCGGACGCGCATCTGGCCGAGACCGTCCGCTTCGTCTTCGACCAGGTCGCGGACAAGCGTGCGCTGTTCGGTTTCCTGACCAGGGAGCGACGCGGTGGTTCGGCCGCGCTGCGCCAGGCGATCGCCCTGGAGATGCAGCTGATCGTGCGCGAACTGGTGGTCGACTTCTCCCGGATCAGCGCGCTGGACTCCTGGTCACCCGAGGACCTGGAGCTGGCCGCGGACCTGATCGTGTCCACCGTCGCCGACGGTATCGCCGACTATGTGGCGGCGGCACCGCGCGATCAGCAGCCGACCGTCGATCGCACGGTCTACCAGGTGCGGCTCATCGCGCTGGGCATGGGTGCCTGGAAGCCGTAGGCAATCCCGCGTGGATCCGACTCCGGCGCAACCCGACTCGACCTGTCGACGTGCGGGCGGCGTCCGCCGAACCGTCACTCGTTCGGATGCCCCATGGGGCCGGAGGGTTCCCGCACCGGGTCCGGCGACGGCACCGCGAGTAGGGCGGCGAGGCCGATGGCCAGCACTACCAGCAGCCCGAGGATGCCGGCCCGGTCGGTCGCGAACGCCCAGGCGAAGAAGCCGAACAGCATCGGCGCGAGGAACGAGACCGCCCGGCCCGTGGTGGTGTAGAGGCCGAACAGCTGACCCTCACGCCCGGCGGGAGCGAGCCGGGCCAGGAACGAGCGCGCCGACGCCTGCGCCGGGCCGACGAATACCGTCAGCAGCAGGCCGAAGATCCAGAACATGAGCGGACCGGAGACCGCGAGCAACGCGCTCCCGCAGATCAGCATCGCCACCAGCGACACCACGATCACCCGCTTCGGCCCGACCCGGTCGTCGAAGCGGCCAGCGACGATCGCACCGAGGGCCGCGACCACATTCGCGGCGATGCCGAACAGCAGCACATCGTCATCGGCGAAGCCGTACACCCCGACCGCCAGGACCGCGCCGAAGGTGAACACCCCGGCGAGGCCGTCCCGGAAGATCGCGCTGGCCAGCAGGAAGCCGACGGTGCGCCGATCCGCGGCCCACAGTTCGCGCAGATCCCGCCACAGCACCCGATACGAGCCGAACAACCCGGCCGACGCCGCACCAGGATCGGCGCCGGTGCGCACCACCTCGGGCACCGCGAACAACACCGGCAGCGCGAACGCCGCGAACCACACCGCGGCCAATACGGCCACCAACCGGATATTGAGTCCGTCGTCGGTGGGGATGCCGAACAGCCCGCGCTGATCACCCTCACCGGCGATGAAGCCGAGGTAGCAGATGAGCAGCAGGAAGATGCCACCGAAATAGCCCATCGCCCAGCCGAATCCGGAGACGCGGCCGACGGTGGCCGGTGTCGAGACCTGCCGCAGCATGGCGTTATAGGGCACATTGGCCAGTTCGAAACAGGCCGAACCGAAGCCGAGCAACACCAGCCCTAGCCATAGATCGTGGTAGTCGTCGTGGACGAAGAACATCGCGACCATCGCGGCCACGGTCAACGCGGTGAGCACGCCGAGCGAGCGTTTGCGGTTGGCGGTGGCGTCGAAGCGCTGCCCGCTGATCGGCGCGGTCAAGGCGACCACCAGGCCCGCGATGCCGAGCGCCCAGCCCAGCCACGCGCTCGCCGAGATGCCGCCGGGCAGATCGTCGCCGACGCTGTCGGTCAGATACACCGAGAACACGAAGGTCAAGATGACGGCGTTGAACGCGGCCGAACCCCAGTCCCACAGCCCCCACGCCACCACCTGCCCGCGCCCGGTACCGGCCTCACCGCGCGCGTCGACCTCGCTCATATGCGCACCCTAATCGACGGCGCGGCGCGGAGCCGGTCTTCGGTTCGCGCCTTGCCGCGGCGATCGCGACGCGCTCGTTCCTTCTCGGCCCTACCATGAGCGACCCGGACCACACGGCCATATGCACCCAGTTGCATAGTACTTCGGGTATCGAATAATCTGTATCGTATGGCACTCGAGCACGCCCTGTTGGTATCGCTGACCGAACGTGCCGGTTCCGGGTACGAACTGGCCCGTCGGTTCGACAAATCGATCGGCTATTTCTGGAGCGCCACCCATCAGCAGATCTATCGGGTGCTGCGCCGGATGGAGGAATCCGGTTGGCTGCACAGCGAATCGGTCGCCCAGGCGGGCAGGCCGGACAAGAAGGTCTATTCGGTGAGCGAGGCCGGTCGCGCAGAACTGGCGCGCTGGATCGCCGAGCCCACCGAGATCGAACGACAACGCAATGAACTCTTCGTCAAGGTGCGCGCGGCGTCCTACGGCGATCTCGACACGCTGCGCGCCGAGGTCACCCGTCACCGCGAGGAGCACACCCATCGACTCGAGCTGTACCGGCTCATCGAGAAACGAGACTTCCCGGCGCCGGATCAGCTCACCGGCACCGGGCTGCACCAGTATCTGGTGCTCCGCGCAGGTATCCGCCTGGAGGCCGGATCCATCGAATGGTGCGACGAGGTCCTGCACGCCCTGCGATCGAATACCCCGCCACCGCCCCCGACAGCCCCGGGCGCGGACTGACGTCAGAAAGCGAGCCCGATCGTGCGATCGACCAGCTACCCCCATCTGTTCGAGCCCCTCGACCTCGGCCACACCACACTGCGCAATCGCGTGATCATGGGGTCGATGCACACCGGCCTGGAGGATCGAGCCTGGGACACCAACCGCCTGGCCGCCTATTTCGCCGAACGCGCGCGCGGCGGCGTCGGGCTCATCATCACCGGCGGTTACGCACCCAACCGGACGGGCTGGCTGCTGCCGTTCGGCGCCAAACTCACCAACAGGACCGAGGCCTACCGGCATCGGGTCATCACTCGCGCGGTGCACGCCGAAGGCGGCAAGATCGCCCTGCAAATCCTGCACGCGGGCCGGTATTCGTATATGCCGGGCAGTGTGTCGGCGTCCTCGATCAAGGCGCCGATCAATCCGTTCCGGCCGCGCAAACTCTCCGCCAAGGGTGTCGAGCAGACCATCGACGATTATGTGCGCTGCGCCGGGCTGGCCGAGTTCGCTGGTTATGACGGTGTCGAGATCATGGGCGGTGAAGGCTATTTCATCAACCAGTTCCTCGCACCGCGCACCAACAAGCGCACCGACAAATGGGGCGGTTCGGCGCAGAACCGGCGTCGACTCGCGGTCGAGATCGTGCGCCGCACCCGCGCCGCCGTGGGGCCGGATTTCATCATCGTGTTCCGGTTGTCCATGGCCGAGCTGGTGGAGAAGGGCCAGACCTTCGACGAGATCGTCGCGCTGGCACAGGAACTCGAAGCCGCTGGGGCCAGCATTCTCAATACCGATATCGGCTGGCACGAGGCTCGGGTGCCGACGATCGTGACATCGGTGCCGCGCGCCGCCTTCGTGGAATTCACCGCGAAGATCACCTCGCGGGTGAACATCCCGGTGTGCGCGTCGAATCGGATCAATATGCCCGAGATCGCCGAGGAGATCCTCACCCGCGGCGACGCCCAGCTGGTCTCACTGGCGCGCCCGTTCCTCTCCGACCCGGAATGGGTCAACAAGGCGGCGCAGAACCGGGCCGACGAGATCAATACCTGCATCGCCTGCAATCAGGCCTGCCTCGACCACGCCTTCCAGCACAAGACCGTCTCCTGCCTGCTCAACCCGCGCGCCGGGCACGAGACCGAGCTGAAACTGCTGCCCACTCGGCGCGCCAAGCGCATCGCGGTGGTCGGCGCGGGGCCCGCCGGACTGTCGGCGGCGGTGAATCTCGCCGAACGCGGGCATCGGGTGGACCTGTTCGAAGCCGAGGACAAGATCGGCGGCCAGTTCGATATCGCGCGGCGCATCCCCGGTAAGGAGGAGTTCGACGAGTCCATCCGGTACTTCACCCGCAAACTCGAACTCACCGGCGTCACCGTTCATCTCGGCACTCGCGTCACCGCGACCGAACTCGTCGATCGCCGCTACGACGAGGTGGTGTTGGCCACCGGTGTGCGCCCGCGCATCCCGAACATCCCCGGCATCGACCATCCGATGGTGCTGACCTACGCCGAACTGGTGCGCGAGGAGAAGCCGGTCGGCAAACGCGTCGCGGTGATCGGTGCGGGCGGTATCGGCTACGACGTCAGCGAATACCTCACCGTCGAGGGCCATCCCACGCTGAAGCTCGACGAGTGGAAGCAGGAATGGGGCGTCGATTCGGCCGATGAGCAGGTGCGCGGCCAGCTCGCCACGCCGCTCCCCTCCCCCGCCGCCCGCGATGTGGTGCTGCTGCAACGCAAGTCCGGGTCATTCGGCAAGAGCCTGGGCAAGACCTCCGGCTGGGTGCATCGAGCGGCGGTGAAGGCCAAGGGAGTCGAGCAGATCGGCGGTGTCAACTATGAACGCATCGACGACGCCGGACTGCACATCAGCTTCGGGGAGAAGCGGGAACGCCGACAGCTGATCCCGGTCGACAACGTGGTCATCTGCGCCGGTCAGGAATCGGTGCGTGATCTGGAAGACGACCTGCGCGCGGCCGGTGTGCATCCGCACCTGATCGGCGGCGCCGAACTCGCGGCCGAACTGGATGCCAAACGCGCCATCGACCAGGGCACGCGTCTGGCCGCGCGGTTGTGAACGCGGCGCGGCGCTCATCGACGGTTCGATGATGAGCCGATAGAGAGCAGCACACGATTGCCGCGTGGTCGCCCTACGCCCTCGACCTGCCTCGGGTGATGGGCGAAACCCGGCAGGACCGGCGGACGCCGTTTGCGGAACGCGGGCGGCGCGCGGTGGCCGATCGATGTCGCTTACGCTCATGGCGTGAGCCTGCCTGCCCCCACCGCCGACAATCGTGCCGTCGTCACCGGAGCCTCGTCCGGGATCGGAACCGCGCTGGCCGCCGAGCTGGCCATGCGCGGATATTCGCTGATCCTGGTGGCCCGCCGGGGCGATATCCTCGAGGAGCTGGCCCAGCGGCTGACCCTGGCCCATGGCATCACCGCCGAGGTACGCGCCGTCGACCTGGCGAACCGGGAGCAGCGAGCACCGCTGGTGGAGGAGCTGTCGGCGCGCAATATCGCCATCCTGTGCAATAACGCGGGTATCGCGACCTTCGGCGCGGTCGCCGACCTCGACCCCGCCTACGAGCGCGATCAGCTCGAACTCAACGCCGTCGCCGTGCACGACCTCACCCTCGCGGTGCTGCCCGGCATGATCGAACGCGGTGCGGGCGGCATCCTGATCAGCGGTTCGGCGGCGGGCAATATGCCGATCCCGAACAACGCCACCTACGCCGCGAGCAAGGCCTTCGCCAACACCTTCTCCGAATCGCTGCGCGGCGAACTCAAGGGCACCGGCGTCAATGTCACCCTGCTGGCGCCCGGCCCCGTCCGCACCGAAACCCCCGACCCCGCAGAAGCATCCATCGTCGACCGCATGGTCCCCGACTTCATGTGGGTCTCCTCCGAATCCACCGCCAAGGCCTCCATCGACGCCCTGGCCCGCAACAAGATGCGCATCGTCCCCGGGTTGATCTCCAAGGGCATGAGCGTCGCCGGTCAATACGGACCGCGCGCGGTCACGGCGCCGGTCGCCGGGGCGTTCTACAAGAAGCTGGGCAGCTGACCCGACGTCACGATCGTAGGCGGAGCCGATTGATCCATTCCACCTCGGGGAAACGGACATAACGCAGCGCGGCACCGCATCGCCGTCGCGTGTACCTCCCGACAAACCGCAGGCGGGCGCGGCCGAAGGCGCGTCACCGCGGCGGGAACAGAGTCAAGAGCTGGGTCATCACGTCTCTGGCGACGGCATCGGAGGCGGCGGAGACCTCGACGATCGGGACGCGGGGGCCGAACATGGTGCTGTCGGGAGGCAATTCGGGGCCGACCACCGCGGTGAAGATCGGGATGGTGTTGTCGTAGAGCGATACCGATCGGTGCACGATGTGGTCGCCGAAGCGTTCCTCGGTGCCGCCGGCCGCCACATGGGTGGGGACGCGGTATTCGTAGGTGACGGTGACGGTGTCGTCACGGTATCGGAACAGGCATTGGGTGAGGCGACGTTGATCGGTGTCGCCGGTGTCGGCCAGTTTCGCGCGGACCGCGCACGGGTCGGCGCCGAGCAGCACCGTCGGCACCGTATCGGGCGAGGTGCCCTGGGGCGGCGACTGCCGCCACCGGTCGATCATCCCCGGCAGCACCCCGTCGGCGACGGCGCACGGGTCCTGCCCCGGTGTCGTGAGACCCAGATAGAACGCCGCACCCGAGACGAACCGCGCCGTCGCGCCGCAGGAGCGCGGTGGCCCGTCGTCGCGATCGGGAACCAACCGCACACTCACATCACCGAGCTGTTTGCTGATGCCGCGCCCGGGAGCCAACTCCGGAAGCAGGGTCGCATGCCAGGTGAGAACGCTGTCCTCACCCGCGGTATCCCGGCCGAGCGTCGCGCGGCAGGAGTCGAGCCCAACCGCCACATCCCTGATATCCCCGAGATCGTCGAGCACATCCCGCGGCAGCAGCGAGCACACATCGATCTGCCGCGTCGCCTGCGCGACAGCGGCGTGCTGCTGGGCGGTGTCGGCGGGCGCCGACCAGAACTCGGGTGGCGGAGCGGGGATCACCGGCGCGGGCGGCGACGACGTCTCTGCCCGGTCGGCGACCTCATCACCGCAGCTCACGACCGAGAGCAGCACGACAGCGGCGAACGTGAGCGTCCGATACATCGTCACACCTGTCCTCCCAGCCGGACCTGAGCCGGATCGATGTCCGGCCACCGAGTCTGCCCGTATCGGCAATCGGTGCGCAAATACCTGTCCACGGACGTGGCGAGGTCCGATCGTTCGACCGCTGCCGAATGCGGTCCGCCCTGATCACACCGGGCCCACGCCGCCTGCCGACCGGCGACGGCCATCGGCTCCGGCATCGCGACTGGCGTCAACAGCTGGTCAGGATTGATGGGCGAGGGTGTCAAGGACTCGTCAGCGCGGTGCCCGGGCGCTCTGGCGCGGCGTAGTACTCGAGGTGGCCCCGCATACCGAGAAAGCGGGGGCGTCGCAGGAGAAGCTGGTGACGTTGCTCGAGATATTTCCGTCGTTGCGGACGGTGGTGCGGCCGCGGCTGGATTCGGCGGTGTGGCCGCAGGACACGCATTACGACGACGAGGGGCGGATCACCCTCGGTGGGGTGGCGCTGGCCGATATCGCCGATCAGTTCGGCACCGCCACGTATGTGCTGGACGAACAGGAGGTCAGGCAGCGGTGCCGCGCCTATCGCAAGCATTTCCCGGAAGCGGAGATCATCTATGCCGGGAAGGCGTTGATGATCCGGGCCGTGGCGCGGTGGGTGCGCGAAGAGGGTCTGTCGGTGGATGTGTGCTCGGGCGGTGAACTGGCCATCGCACTCGCCGCCGGGGTCGACCCGCAGCGGATCGTGCTGCACGGCAACGGGAAATCGAGCGAGGAACTCGCCACCGCGATCGACGCCGGTGTCGGCCGGATCGTGGTGGATTCGCTCACCGAGATCACCCTGCTCTCGGCGCTGGCCACTCGGCCGCAGCGGGTGCTGCTGCGCCTGTCGCCCGGTATCGACGTGCACGGGGACCCCGCGGTGCGCACGGGTGTGGTCGACCAGAAGTTCGGCTTCCCGCTCGGTGGCGCGACGGCCGCCGAAGCGGTGCAGCGCATCATGGCGCAGCCGAACCTCCAGCTGGTCGGCCTGCACTGTCACCTCGGCTCGCAGATCTACAACCCGGACTACTACGGGGAGGCCGTCCGGCGGTTGATCGGCGAAATGTCGTGGGTCCGGCACGAATACGACCACATCCTCACCGAACTGGATCTCGGTGGCGGTCACGCGGTGGCCTACCGCAGTGGCGACGCGGAGCTGAATCTGGCCGAGTTGGCCGACATCATCGATGACGCCCTCGACGCGGCCTGCGCCCGGCATCGGTTCCCCCGACCGGCCATCGCCATGGAGCCGGGCCGCGCGATCGTCGCGCGCGCCGGGGTGACGCTCTATCGAGTGCTGTCGGTGAAACACATCGACGGCGGGCGCACCTTCGTCACCGTCGACGGCGGTATGAACGACAACCCGCGCGTCGCGCTCTACGGCGCCGGGTACGAAGTGGTGGTGGCCGGTCGGCATCCACGCGGACCGCAGATGACGGCCACCGTCGCGGGCCGCTACTGCGAGGCGGGCGATATCGTCGCCACCGATATCCGGCTACCGGCCGATCTGCGTCCGGGTGAGGTGCTGGCCGTTCCGTGCACCGGCGCCTACCACCACAGCCTCGCCTCCTCCTACAACAGTGTCGGCCGCCCGCCGATCGTCGCCGTCCGCGATGGTCGCGTGCACGAACTGGTGCGCCGGGAAACCACCGCCGACCTCATGGCCCGCGATATCGGCGCCTAGCGCCTCGTGGTTCTCCGATAGCGGTAGCGGTGAATGCTCGCCGCTACCGGCCCACCGGCACCACAGACACGAGGTCGATACCCACACCGCGAACGGGCGTCGGCTCAGCGGCGCTTACGGGTACCGAACAGACTGCGGGAGATCTCACGGCCCGCGACCGTCGCCGCGGAGCGCAGGAAGCTCTTGACCGCGGGATTCTTCATGATGCGCTCCGCGGCCGAATCCTCGTCCGCACCGGGTGAACGGCCGGCGGCGGGTTCGGGTTCGACCGCGGGTTCGGCGGAGGCGACATCGGCCGCGAGCATCTCGTAGGCCGATTCCCGGTCCACGGTCTGCCCGTACTTGCCCTGCAACGCACTGGCCAACGCCCGCGACTTGATCGTGTCGGCGCCGATGGTGTCCATGAGCGAGCGCGGCGGCACGATCCTGGTCCACGCCACCGGGGTCGGCGCACCCCGCTCCGACAGCACGGTCACGATCGCCTCGCCGGTGCCGAGCGAGGTGAGCGCCTGCTCGAGATCGTAGGTATCGGTCTTCGGATAGGTGCGCACCGTCTTCGACAGCGCCTTCTGATCGTCGGGAGTGAATGCGCGCAACGCGTGCTGGACCCGCGCACCCAGCTGGGACAGCACCGGATTCGGGATATCGGTGGGCAACTGGGTACAGAAGAACACACCGACACCCTTGGATCGGATCAGTTTCACGGTCTGTTCCACCTGATCCAGGAAGGCCTTCGACGCGTCGGCGAACAACAGATGCGCCTCGTCGAAGATGAACACCAGCTCTGGTTTGTCCACATCACCGACCTCGGGCAGTGTGTGGAACAGATCGGCGAGCACCCACATCAAGAACGTGGAGAACATCGCGGGCCGCGCCGCCTGCGCGCCGAGTTCGAACAGGGTGATCACTCCCTGCCCGCCTTCGGTGCGCAGCAGATCGGACGGGTCGAGTTCCGGTTCGCCGAAGAAGGTGTCGCCGCCGTCGGCTTCCAGATTCACCAGCGCCCGCAGGATCACCCCGGCCGTCGCCGAGGACACACCACCGATCCCGTGCAGATCCGCCTTGCCCTCGGCGCTGGTGAGGTGCTGGATCACCGCGCGCAGATCCTTCAGATCGAGCAGGCCGAGGCCCTGTTTGTCGGCCCAGTGGAAGATCAGGCCGAGCGTGGATTCCTGGGTTTCGTTGAGCCCGAGCACCTTACCGAGCAGGATCGGACCGAATGAGGTGATGGTGGCCCGGATCGGTACGCCGATTCCGCCGGTGCCGAGCGAGACGAACTCGGTGGGGAATCCGGCGGGCGCCCAGTCGGTGGCACCGGTCTCCGCGGCTCGCTGGGCCAGCTTCTCGTTCTGTTCCCCCGGCTGCGACAGCCCGGACAGATCGCCCTTCACATCGGCCAGCACCACCGGAACCCCGGCGCGCGAGAGCTGTTCGGCGATGCCCTGCAAGGTTTTCGTCTTACCGGTTCCGGTGGCTCCCGCGACCAAACCGTGCCGATTCATCGTGCGCAGGGGAATCCGCACCCGCGCGGTGGGATCGACCGCCCCGTCGACGAGGACGGTGCCGAGTTCCAACGCCGCTCCCTCGGCCGCATATCCCGCCGCGATCGTGCGTGCCTTCGACGAGCCGGCATCTCCCGCATCGTCGGCCGGCTCGGCCGCTCCATCGTCGGCATTTGCGCTCGCCGACACATCACCCGCATCGGCGGATGCACCACCGGACTCCGCCGCACCACCCGACCCCGTTGCCGCGGTGTCCGTCCCGGCCGACGCGGCTTCGGCTTCAGCGGCCTCCGCCGCCGCGGCAGCCTCCGCCGCGACCCGTGCGGCTTCCTCGGCGGCCTTGCGCGCGGCCGCTGCCTTCTCCTGAGGGGTGGTCATCGCAGGTCCTCCTGTGTCGAGCGCATCGACCACACCGAGGTGATCGCGCCGAACACCACGCGATCGATCCGCCGAGTGGGCCTGTCCTTGCGTGCGGTGTTCCCGCCGCGGCAAACGCTGTTCGGGCAGAGCCGGACACGACCCGCGCGTGGTGGCGAACCACCGGCGGCGCCGCGCCGAACTGCCCACGACACGGTGGAGGTGGAGCACTACCGCGCCGAATACCTCGGGAACAGGGTATCGCCGCAACAGGCCGTGACCGGCGAAGTGAGGTAATCGGACACGCCCGGTTCCGCGCTGACTACTGTATGGCGAGTGTCCGACAAATTAGTGGTGTGGATGGATTGCGAGATGACCGGGCTGCGCCTGGACAGCGACAAGCTGATCGAGGTGGCCGCACTCGTGACCGACAGCGACCTCAACATCCTCGGCGACGGTGTCGATATCGTCATCCACGCCGATGACGAGGCCCTCGCCGCGATGCCGCCCGTGGTCGCCGACATGCACGCCCGCTCGGGCCTCACCGACGAGGTGCGCCGCTCCACGGTGACCCTGGAAGAAGCCGAGCAACAGGTGCTCGACTACATCCGTCAGTTCGCACCCACCCCGGGCACAGTGCCGCTCGCGGGCAATTCGATCGCCACCGACCGCGGCTTCCTCGCCCGCGATATGCCCGCCCTCGACAGCCATCTGCACTACCGGATGATCGATGTCAGCTCGATCAAGGAACTGTGCCGCCGCTGGTACCCGCGGATCTATTTCGGCCAGCCGGAAAAGGGCCTCACCCATCGCGCCCTCGCCGATATCAAAGAATCCATCCGCGAACTGGAGTACTACCGGCGCACCGCCTTCGTGGCCGCACCGGGCCCGTCCACCGCGGAGATCGCCACCGTCGCGGCCGAAGTATCCGGCCAGACGGAAAAGCCCCAGGTCAGCGACTCGCCGATAACCGATTAGCTCCGAGAGGGGTTGACGCGCTACTATCGACCGCGCCGGTGTCACACCGGCGATGGTGAGTGTAGTTCAGTTGGTAGAGCACCAGGTTGTGATCCTGGCTGTCGCGGGTTCGAGTCCCGTCACTCACCCCGAAGAGATCGGGCCCGGAAGAATTCTTCCGGGCCCGATCTCTTTTTTCGACCCGAACCCACCGCCCACACCATGCGAGAATGCGGCATGAGCATCAAGATCGACGCACTCGACTCCGCGCTGCTCGCCGAGCTGGCCGCCGACCCGCGCGCGCCGATCCTCGAACTCGCCCAACGCCTCGGCATCGCCCGCAACACCGTCCAGGCCAGGATGAAACGGCTCGAAACATCCGGCGCGGTCCGCGGATACCCACCCGACGTCGACGTACAGGCCATCGGATACGCCGTGCACGCCTTCCTCGGTATCGAACTCGACCAGAACAAGATGAACGACATCGTCGAAGCGCTGCGCGACTTCCCGCACGTCCTCGAAGTACACGCCACCACCGGACGCGGCGACCTGCTCGTCCGCATCGCCGCACGCTCACAGCAGGACCTGCTCGAGATCATCCAGCGGGTCCACGCCATCCCCGGCGTCAAACACACCGAGACGATGCTGGCGCTGGCCACACCGATCGAATACCGATGCCTGCCGCTCGTCGAACACCTGACGAAAAGCCCCGACACCCGATGATGTGACTCAGATCTCTCTACGCTCGAGCAGAATGACACATCGTGAATAGTGCGCTAGATCACTTTTGATCAGATTGATCAACCTTTCTCCCGACTGTTGACACAGATCACCCTTCCACGGCAGATTTCGCTGCACCGAACGCAGTTCCCTTCGTGTGCGGCTCACAATCTGGGTTGCCGAAAGAGTGGTGAGGTGTCATGACGACCGTTGCCTGTCCGACCTGTCTGCCGCAGGCCGAGCCGACCTCGCCGTACGACCTCGCCGACCGCTACCGCTCCGGCGCCGGACCGGTCCTGCTCACCGGCGTACAGGCCATCGCGCGGCTGCTGGTCGAACAGCATGTGCGCGATATCCGTGCGGGCCGCCGCGTCGCGACATTCGTCTCCGGTTATCAGGGCAGCCCGCTGGGCGGGGTGGACAAGATGCTGTTCGGTATGCCGGAGGTGCTCGCCGAACACGACATCACCTTCGTACCCGGCCTCAACGAGGAACTCGCCGCCACCTCGGTCTGGGGCAGCCAGGCCGAACTGCCCGCGGGCCGCGCGACCCATGACGGCGTCGTCGGGGTCTGGTACGGCAAGGGTCCAGGGGTGGATCGCGCGACCGACGCCATCCGGCACGCCAACATGTACGGCGTCAACCCGCGCGGCGGGGTCCTGCTGCTGGTCGGCGACGATCCGGCCTCGAAGTCCTCGACCGTGCCAGCGGTGAGCGAGCGGTCACTGGCCGCGATGGGCGTCCCGGTGTTGTTCCCGCGCAACGCCGAAGAGATCATCACCATGGGTATGCAGGGTGTGGCGCTGTCGCGGGCCTCCGGCTGCGTGGTGGCGATGAAGATCGTGGCCGATGTCGCCGATGGTGCGTGGACCGTCGACGCCTCGGTCGCCGACCGACCGCTCACCATCCCCGACGTGCAGTGGGAAGGAAAGCCTTTCGTCTACCGGCAGCGGCCGATGGCCGCGCCCTCCGACAGCGTGCTCGCCGAGGCGGATCTGTACGGTCCGCGCTGGGAGATGGTCCGTGCATACGGCGCGGCCAACGATCTCGACGTCATCGAGGTCGATCCGGCCGAGGCCAGGATCGGCCTTGCCGCCACCGGCACGACCTTCGACGCGGTCCGCCAGGCCCTGCTCGACCTCGGGGTCGACGAGGCCGCCATGCATCGCGCCGGCATCAGGCTGCTGCGGATCGGGATGCCCTATCCCGTCGGAGCATCCGCGGTGACGGAATTCGCGCGCGGTCTCGAACAGCTGATCGTGGTCGAGGACAAGACGGCGTTCATCGAAACCCAGATCCGCGAGATCCTCTACGGCACCGCCGACGCCCCGCGGATCCTCGGCAAACATGATGAGCGCGGCGCCCGGCTCATGCCGGTCGACGGCGAACTGACCGCGGGCCGGCTACTCGGCCCGCTGCGCCGGCTACTGCGGGATCGGGTCGAACTGAAACGAGCGGCGCCACCACCGCTGACGCTGGAAGTGCTCTCCGCCAAGCGGACCCCGTACTTCTGTAGCGGATGCCCGCACAACCGCTCCACCGCGCTGCCCGAGGGATCGATCGGTGGCGGCGGTATCGGCTGCCACACCCTGGTCACCCTCTCCGGGCGCAACGACAGCGCCGTCACCGGCCTCACCCAGATGGGCGGTGAGGGCAGTCAGTGGATCGGCCAGGCGCCGTTCACCGATGTGCCGCATCTGTTCCAGAACATCGGTGACGGCACCTTCTTCCACTCCGGCCAGCTCGCGGTGCAGGCCTGCGTCGCGGCGGGAGTGAACATCACCTACAAGCTGCTCTACAACGAGGTCGTCGCGATGACCGGCGCCCAGGACGTGGAGGGCGGCCTCACCGTCGCGCAGCTGACCCATAAGCTCACCATCGAGGGCGTGCGCCAGATCATCATCTGCGCCGACGAACCGAAACGGCACAAGAAGAAGGCCCTGGCCAAGGGCACCCTGCTGTGGCATCGCGACCGGCTCGACGAAGCACAGAAGCTGTTGCGCGAGATCGAGGGCGTCACGGTGCTGATCTATGACCAGCACTGCGCGGCCGACGCCCGCAGACAACGCAAACGCGGCACGCTGCCGGTGCGCAACACCCGTGTCGTGATCAACGAGGCGGTCTGCGAAGGATGCGGTGACTGCGGCACCAAATCCAACTGCCTGTCCGTGCAGCCGGTCGACACCGAGTTCGGTCGCAAGACCCGCATCGATCAGACCTCCTGCAATACCGATTACAGCTGCCTCGACGGCGACTGCCCGTCATTCGTGACCGTCGAACTCACCCCGCAGAACAAGACCAGGAAACCAGGGACCGCTCGCCGGACTGTCGAGCCGCCCGCGGTGGCCGAACCGGGTCTCGGCGTTCCGGAGGGCACCCAGAATGTACTCATCGCCGGGATCGGCGGTACCGGCATCGTCACGGTGAACCAGGTGCTCGCCACCGCCGCTCTGCGCGCCGGTTACGACGTGGAAAGCCTCGACCAGATCGGGATGAGCCAGAAGGCGGGCCCGGTGGTGTCGCATCTGCGGTTCTGCGCGAATGGGCTCGAACCGTCCAACCGGCTCACCCCCGGCAGCGCCGACTGCATCATGGCCATCGATCTGCTCACCGCCACCGATACCCGGTATCTCCAGTACGGCGATGCGGCGAAGACCGTGGCGGTGGCCTCGACGAGCCCGACCCCCACCGGCGATATGGTCTACGACAAGTCGGTGACCTATCCCGATACGGATGGGCTGCTGGATCGCCTTGCCGCGGTATCGAACTCGGTCAGCCACTTCGACGCGCTGGCCGCGGCGCAGACGCTGTTCGGGAATACGGCGGCGGCCAACTTCCTGATCGTCGGCGCGGCCGTCCAGTCCGGGGGGCTTCGCCTGCCCGCCGCGGCGGTCGAGGAGGCCATCGGGATCAACGGTGTCGCGGTGGACAGCAATATCGCGGCCTTCCGTTGGGGACGCGTCGCCGTCGCGGACCCGGTGACGTTCGCCGCGGCCGTCGATGAGGGGCGGCCGCGGCGTACTCCGCCGGTGGCGCCCGCGGAACTGCTGGCGCACACCGGTTTCGAGGGTGAGGTACGGCGACTTGTCGAGCGGCGGGCGGCGGAGCTGATCGGCTACCAGAACGTCGAGGTGGCGCGGCGCTACGTCGAGACTGTCGAGCACGTCTGGTCGGCCGAGCGTGCCGTCACCGAGCGCACCGACTTCAGCGAGGCGGTGGCGCGCGGGCTGTACAAGTTCACCGCCTACAAGGACGAGTACGAGGTGGCGCGGCTGCTGGTCGATCCGGCATTCCTCGACGAGGTGCGGGCGCAGGTGCCCGGCGGCGAGAAGCTCACCTACAAACTGCATCCGCCGATGCTGCGCGCAATGGGTCGGCGCAAGAAGATCGGCCTCGGGCCGAAATCACATCTGGCGCTGAAACTGCTCGCGAAGGGCAAGGTGCTGCGCGGCACCCGGCTCGACCCGTTCGGCTACGCCCACGTCCGGAAGGTGGAGCGCGCACTGCTCGCCCACTACACCGAGATGGTGTGCCGGCTCGCCGACGGCCTGACCGGCGACACCTACGACATCGCGATGAAAGCCGCCGAGCTGCCGGATGTGGTGCGCGGCTACGAGGACGTCAAGCTCGGCAATGTCGAGCTGTACTGGGCCGGCCTGCGCGAACTCGGTATCGAACACTGATCCGGCTCGGACGCACTGAAACCGCCGCAGACCCGCGGCGTCACCGAGCCGCGGGAGCGGTAGTCCACCAGACACCGCTCCCCGGCACCACCGAAAGGAATCGACAGTGACAGTTCTGCACCCCGAGGCAGGAGTCTTCGGCCGCTCACACGGGCTCAGTTCCCGCGGCCACGAACAGGTCGTGTTCTGCGAGGACGACACCACCGGCCTGCGGGCGATCATCGCGATCCATTCGACGGCACTGGGCCCCGCGCTCGGCGGCACCCGCTTCTATCCGTACGCCGACGAGTCAGCGGCGCTACAGGATGTGCTGCGACTGTCCTGGGGAATGACCTACAAGGCGGCCGCCGCCGGGGTCGATCTGGGTGGTGGCAAGGCCGTCATCATCGGTGATCCGGCGATCGATAAGAGCGAGGCGCTGCTCGCGGCGTACGCGCGCTTCGTCGAGACGCTCGGCGGCCGCTACATCACCGCGGGCGATGTCGGCACCAACACCGACGATCTCGACGTCATCGGCAGGCACACCCGCCACGTCACCGGACGTAGCACCGCGGCGGGCGGCTCCGGCGACAGCGCCCGACTCACCGCGCTCGGAGTGTTCCACTCCATGCGCGCGGGCGCCGAATCCGTGTGGGGCGCACCGACACTCGCCGGTCGCACCGTCGGCGTCGAAGGTGTCGGCAAGGTCGGACGTGAACTCATCGCACTACTGCTCGCCGACGGCGCCGAGGTGTGCGTGGCCGATGTGAACGAGGCCGCGATGCGGCGCGTGGCGCAGCAACATCCGTCCGTGCGCCTGCTCGGCGCGGTGGCGACCGCCCCGGTCGATGTCTACGCGCCGTGCGCGCTCGGCGCCACCCTCACCACCGACAGTGCCGAGGCCATCGAAGCCAAGCTCGTCTGCGGCGCGGCCAACAACCAGCTCGCCGACCCAGGCGTGGAACAGACATTGAACGACCGTGGCATCACCTGGGTGCCCGACTTCGTCGCCAACGCCGGCGGACTCATCCAGGTGGCAGGCGAACTCAGAGCCGCCGCACCCGCCGAGATCGAATTCGAGGTGGCCGACATCTTCGATCGGTGCCGCGACATCATCGCCACCGCGCTGGCCGAGGGCATCGGCACCGGCGCGGCCGCGAATCGGTTCGCCGAGCGTCGCCTCGATGCCATCCCGCGGTCACTCTGACGGCGCCGCGGATGTCAGTGAGGAGACCTGCCATGGCGATCACGAGCGGAATCTTCCGCACCAAATCGGTGGAACAGTCGATCCGGGATACCGACGAACCGGATTCGAAACTCCGCAAGGACCTGACGGCGAAGGACCTCACCATCTTCGGTGTGGCCGTGGTCATCGGTGCGGGCATCTTCACCCTCACCGCACGCACCGCGGGCACGGTGGCCGGGCCGTCGGTATCGCTCGCGTTCGTCTTCGCGGCGATCGCCTGCGGTCTGACGGCGCTGTGCTATGCCGAGTTCGCCTCGACGGTTCCGGTGGCCGGCAGCGCCTACACCTATGCCTACGCGACCTTCGGTGAGGTCATCGCGTGGATCATCGGCTGGGATCTGATCCTGGAATTCGCGCTCGCGGTCTCGGTGGTGGCCAAGGGATGGTCGCAGTATCTCGGTGAGGTGCTTGGCGCCAACGCACCGGTCGTCGAGATCGGATCGGTGCACTTCGACTGGGGTGCGGTGCTGATCATCGCGATCGTCGGAGTCCTGCTGGCCACGGGGACGAAACTGTCCTCCCGCGTATCGGCCATCGCGGTCGCGATCAAGCTCGGTGTGATCGCCCTGGTGCTGGTGGTGGGCGCGACCTATTTCAAGCCCTCCAACCTGACGCCCTACATTCCGCCCTCGGAGCCCTCGGAGAAGGCCGAAGGTGTGCGCCAGTCGCTGTTCGCCTTCCTCACCGGCTCCGGCGGCACCAGCTACGGCTGGTACGGGCTGCTGGCCGCGGCCAGCCTGGTGTTCTTCGCGTTCATCGGCTTCGATGTCGTCGCCACCACCGCCGAGGAGACCCGCAATCCGCAGCGCGACGTACCGCGCGGCATCTTCGGCTCGCTGGCCATCGTCACCGTGCTCTACGTCGCGGTATCGCTCGTCCTCACCGGCATGGTGTCCTACACCCAGCTCGCGGACGGGAACGCGACCCTCGCAACGGCTTTCGCACTCAACGGAGCCACCTGGGTGAAGAACATCATCGCCATCGGCGCACTGGCCGGGCTGTCGACCGTGGTCATGGTGATGTACCTGGGCCAGACCCGCGTGCTGTTTGCCATGTCGCGTGACGGCCTGCTTCCCCGCGGCCTCGCGCAGACCGGTTCCAAGGGCACGCCCGTGCGGTTGACCATCATCGTCGGTGTGGTGTGCGCACTGCTGGCCGGGTTCGTCGACTTCGGCACCCTCGAGGAGATGGTGAATATCGGCACCCTCGTCGCGTTCGTGCTGGTGTCGGTGGGCGTGCTGATCCTGCGCCGTACCCGCCCGGATCTGCCGCGCGGGTTCCGGGTGCCGTTCGTCCCGGTGGTGCCGATCCTCGGCGCGCTCGCCTGCCTGTGGTTGATGCTCAATCTGTCCATCGAGACCTGGTTGCGTTTCGTGATCTGGATGGCGCTGGGGACCGTCGTGTACTTCGCCTACAGCCGCTCGCATTCGGTGCTGCGGCGCACATCCGAGCCAGACGACAAGAGCCTGTCACCGGCTCGATAGCGATGGTCACAGCCCCCGGTTCGCGCCGAGCCGGGGCCTGTGACGTGCGCACGAGCCCGTTCACGACATGTGAAACGTTCATAGTCCGAATGTGTGGTGCATCTCGGCACCGGTCCGTAGACTGCGCGAAAGGGGGCCGCCACCGTGGCGCACCCGCTCGACGAGAAAGACAACATCTCCTGATGCGTTCCGCGGTAATCGCAGCCTTCATCGGCGCCACCCTCGTCACCGGATCCGCCGGAACGGCCGCGGCGGCGGTCGGGCTGCCGGATATGCCCGACTCCGGTTCCGCCAGCAGCGGCTCGGCGGGCGGACTCGCCACCACCGGCTCCTCCGGCACCGGCTCGGCCGGCCTGCCCAACCTCGACCGGCTGCTGCTCGGCGGCGAGAAACTGCTGTGCGCCGCCACCGGCAGCGCGGCCGCCATGGCCGGCAACGCCCACCTCGGCTGCGACATGCTGCCCTGAGCGACCCGAAAACCAGACGAGCGGACACCGGATCACCGGTGCCCGCTCGTGGCGTCTCTCGGGCCGTATCAGCCCACGTCGGCGTTGCCCGCCTTCCACTCCGACCACGGGATGTTCCAGTCACCGAGGCCATCCACACCCGACAACGTCCCGCCGACGGTGTTCTGCACGATGGTGATGTCGCCACGTTTGGCGTTCTCGAACACCCAGGCCGCATCGGCCGGACTCAGGTTCAGACATCCGTGGCTGGTGTTCGAATAGCCCTGCTGACCCACCGACCACGGGGCCGAATGGAAGAAGATGCCGCTGTAGGAGATCCGGGTCGCGAAGTCGACCGGGGTGCGATATCCGTCGGGTGAATTGACCGACACACCGTAGGTCGAGGAATCCATGATGATCTCGCGGTGCTTGTCGGCGACGATGTAGACACCGTTATCGGTGGGTGTGCTGTCCTTACCCATCGAGGTCGGCATGGTGCGGATCACCTGACCGTTCTTCTGGACGGTCACCTGCTTGGTGTTGTCGTCGGCGGTGAAGATCACCGCATCACCGATGGTGAACGAGGAGTGGATGTCGTCCTGGCCGTAGAGCCCGTCACCCAGATCCTTGCCGTAGACATTCACATCGATGGTGACCTTGGTGCCAGGAGCCCAGAAATGCTCCGGCCGCCACCGGACCTCGCGATTGTTCACCCAGTAGAACGCACCCTCGACGGCGGGCTCGGTGGTGATCTTGATGGCTTCCTGCGCAGCCTTGCGATCGGGGATGTTCTCGTCGAACTGGATCGCCACCGGCTGCCCGACGCCGACGACCTCGCCCTCACCGGGGATGAGATAGGGCTTGGTCTTGTTGTCGGGCGAGGTGGTGGTGAAGCTCAGCGTGCTCGTGGTCGCACCACCGAGGCCGACCGCCTCGGCCACCAACTTGTAGGTGCGCCCGTAACCCAGCGGCTCCGAGGTCGCCCATGAGCGGCCGTCCGACGCGAGAGCACCGGAGACCGGCTCCTCCTCCGGCGTGAGCAACGACACGTTGGTGAACTTGCCGTCCTCGACCTGGAAGGCCATCGGCGCGGCCGGTGATACACCGACATCGCCGTCCTTGACCGGCGCCAGTAGCTTCGGCTTGATCAGTTCGGTGATGGGGTTGCGGTCGATGGCCACATGCTCGTTCGCCGCATCCGACGACGAGCACGAAGGCAATGCCAACGCCACGACCGCGAGCAGGACCAGCGGCCCTGCGAGCTTCCACGTCGACCGATGTCGACCTCGACCAATACGCATCTCAACCCCGTTTCAAGTCCCGGTGCAACAGCCCGCACCGACGGCTTCGGATCCCACCGATTACCCACCGAGCTCAACCCACCGCACCGGGCGGGCCGGTCGAGACCACGTGCTGCCATTCTGCCAGCCCGGCAGACGGTTCCCAACGTGACGACCGGCTCGTCTCGGCGCGTCTTCACGGTTAGATCCCATGCGAACCACAACCCGTTACGGGTAGAGCGACGCACGCCACACCCTCGGCCGATGTATCGATTTCACTTTCTGCGCCCGGTCCTGTTAATGTCTGTCCCGCACCGGAACACGGGGCACGCGCCATTAGCTCAATTGGCAGAGCAGCTGACTCTTAATCAGCGGGTTCGGGGTTCGAGTCCCTGATGGCGCACAACAAGCATGGCCCCTGACCAGATCATTATGGTTAGGGGCCTTTCTTTGTGCACATGTTCGATGGTGCTGTCACTCGCGTCATCCGCCCTGCCTGAGAATTCCTCGTTCATGAATTCGATTCACGTTGCTGGTCCGCGGCGCACAGGCGCTCCAACGGCGCCCACTGTTCGTCAGGCAGATCGCCATGGTTCACCCGCCGATCGCTCCACAACCCGGATCATCGCGGGCACGCGATCCTGCTCGCGTTTCGGAAGTGAGGCGACGTCGACGGCACGTGGAATGCCGCATGCGGCAACTCGATGGCAACTCGATATGGGCCATCCGGCCGATGACCACAGCCCTATCCGAGCCAGGTAGAGGCGAGAAAGTGCCGTTGTTGTCGGAGTGCCGGGCCGAGATTCGTCGCTTGCGCCCTGGTTCCGAGCTGCCACATGGTCGTGCGTCATCGCCGAGATGACAACGTCAACTATGGGTTAACGATGCTGCTCGATTCAAGCGTTGATCCTCCGCGAGCCGGGAGGAATCATCAGTGGAGAAAGGGATCGCAGGTGTCTCGACTACCGGGATTCGGCCAGGCCGATGGCGGTCGTGTCACCTCGGGTGAGGTCCCTTGTCGCAGTGTTGTCAATCCTCGGTCGGTACGGTCGGCAGAGGAGCGAAGGAGTGCCGTGTCCGTGTCAGCGAACAAGTCCACAGTCGATCAGTACATCGGCAGGTTCAAAATCCGGCCACGGACAGATCCAGGCATACCTCACCGACGGTCTCGAGTGGACCGTGTCGGCCACGACAGGAAGCGCACCGATTTGTCCGATCAACCGGGGCGCTGCGGAAGTTCAGTTCGTGGAGGGGTAGATGCGGCGGCTGCCGCGAAATCGCGAACCACATCGTTCGAGGTAGCGGTGCGCCAGACCAGTGCCCACTTGGCGGCGGGTGCATCACGAATCGGCCGGTAGACGACGTCCGGGCGGCGGGCATACTGGGCCGCGTGCGCGTGCACCGGTGAGATGGCTTCGCCGGTGGCGAGGATCGGGAGCATCTCCTCGAACGTCGTCACCGTCGGCCCGACCGGGATCGTCCTGCCGCCAGGCGTCCGATGCGGGACCAGCGCGTCCCGCCAATAGGCGGGATAGGCGCCTCCCATCACCACTTCGTCGGCGAGATCCTCCAACGAAACGTACGTACGTGTAGCGAGACGGTGCGAGGCCGACATCGCGAGCAGGATGGGCTCGACGAATACCAGCGGTCCGACAGTCAGATCGGGTTCACGAACGGGAAGCCACAACACCGCCGCGTCGATATCGCCGGAACGCAGCCCAGCGAAAGGATCCGCGAAACCCACCGAACGTATCCGCACCTCGATATCCGGCCTTTCCCTCGCGAAGACTCCGAGCGCCGGACGCACCATCTCGGTCTTCCAACTGAGCATCCCTAGCTTGAGCAGGCCTGTTGCACCTCGGGCGGTCCGGCCGGCGCGTTCGAGCACATCCTGCAAGCCGGAGTACGTGGAGGCCAACTCGTCGCGCAGTTGCTTGCCGAGCGGTGTCAGGGCGACGTGGCGGCTGGTCCGCTCGAACAGCACGCCACCGACTCTGCGCTCGGCCTTCTTGACGACCTGGCTCACCCGAGCGGTAGTGAGGTGCAGCCGCTCCGCGGTCCGCCCGAAATGGAGTTCGTCGGCAAGGGTGAGGAATACCTCGATGTCACGCAGCTCCACCGGTTCTCCTTTACATACTCCTGCCCTGGTTCGACCCGCGCAGCTGGTCATCGATGATATTCGACCAACGCGCGCACACCGATCGGCCGATGGTTGACCCGCAGCCGAAGTGTTCGACCAGGTCCGATAGCGATGATCGGCATCAGGAGACCCGGCCGATCGCGACACGGTACAGACGCATCTTCACCGAGAGCATGTGGCGATAACAGGGTCGCTCGGGCTCTTGATCTCGGCGACCGACCGCGGTCCATCACCCGAATCACCCACAAGTTAGCGGCGACCATCGCCGCAGACCCGCACACCAACACCAACAGGAGCAATCTCATGGGACGACTGATCATCAACGTCGGCACGACCGTCAACGGCGCCTTCGAAGCACCGGCACCCGAGCCACACGGTGGGTGGCTGGTCACCGACCCCGACAGCATGCGGGCAGGACGTGAGATGTGGCAGGCCGCCGACGCAATGCTGCTCGGACGCAAGACCTACGAAGGCCTGTCCGCGGCTTGGCCCAAGCTCGCCGATGCTCCGGGTTTCGAGGCGTACGCGGCCCGGATGAACAGCATGCCCAAGTACGTTGCGTCGCGGTCGCTGAGCGCACCGCTGGAGTGGAACGCCACCCTGCTCGATGGAGCTCTCACCGAGGCCGTCAGCAACCTCAAAGACAAACACGACGGCAATCTGATCGTCCCCTGTGCGGGCGAGCTGGCCCGTGACCTCATCGCAAACGATTTGGTCGACGAGTTCTGGATCAACGTCAGCCCCTACCTCTGGGCGGACGGGCCGCAAATCCTCGACGGCATCGGACCTCTCCGGTTGGAGCCGACCAGCACCACTGTCTTCCCCTCGGGGGTGATCCGCCTCTGCTACCGGCCTGCCCCAGCTGATTCGTTCGCCGCACGATAGTCGGCGCGGCGCCCGGCGCCGGTCCACAGCTCTTTTCAAGCCCCACCGAACGCGGTCGTTCCCGAATTCCTACCGGAGCGACGCGTTCGGGCGCGTCCAGCCGTGCACACATAATGCTCACACAGCAGCGCACCGGATAGCCGCGTCAGGTCGCCATTCCACTCTTGAAGGAGACATGCCGGCGCCGCGTTGTGTCGCCACGATGGGCCCCAGCGGTAGCGCGGTGATGTTCATGCTTCGCTGAGTACCAGACCAAGTGACTGCTCGAGGCCGGCGGCGCCATGGTCGGTGAGGTGGACCAGGCGGGGGGCGACGCCCCAACGCACCCAGCCCAGGTCGAACAGTCGGGTGGTCAAGGCCGCACCGAGACCGCCGGCCAGGTGGTGGCGGTGCTCGCTCCAGTCGACGCAGTATCGGATCGCGGGCCGGCGCGGCGGCAAGCGGTCGGTGTCGATGCCGAGTTCACCGAGTCGCTCGCGGCCGGTGTCGGTGAGTTCGTAACGAATGTCATGACCGTAAGCCGAGGGGCGGTCGCGCACCGCGTCCTCGGGACGGTGTACTCCGTCATATCCGGTGAGAATGCCGCGGTCGAGCAGCGCCTGAAGCAGGGCGACGCCGAGCTGTCCGGCCAGGTGGTCGTAGCAGGTGCGGGAGCGGTGCAGTGCGTTGGTGCGGTTGCTCTCCCGCAGCGAAGTGATGGGCAACGGCGGCGCGATGAGCGCCAGCGCCTCCAGGGCCGCGCTGACATCGGAACCGGCGAGGCGGTAGTAGCGGTGCCGCCCCTTCCGCGCGACCGTGACAAGCCGGCCTTCCACCAGCTTGGCGAGGTGCGCGCTGGCCGTAGCGGCACTGACCGCGGCCTCGCCGGCCAGCGCGCTCGCGGGCAGGGTCCGGCCGTCGGCCAGGCATTTGAGCATGACGGCCCGGGAGGGATCAGCGATCAGAGCTGCGGCACGGGCGATATCGGTCTGGCGCTGGAGCGGGTGGGGATCCGACATGACGACAGCATATGACATCAACACTTCGACGAATGACGAAATATCTGGGGTAGAGGATCTACCACATGATCTCCACGGACCTCGCCACCCGGCCCATCCACGCCGACGGTCTCACCGGTTCATCCCAATCGTCCTCAACCCCCGACGCGGACAACTCGCGATCCACACTCGCGCTGGCCCCGCTGGTCGCACTCAGCCTCGGCTACTTCCTCGTAATGCTCGACGTGACCGCCGTCAATGTCGCCCTCCCCGATATCCGCGCGTCCCTTGGCGCCCGTCCCTCGGCTCTGCAATGGATCATCGACGGCTACAGCACCGTCTTCGCGGCGCTGCTCCTGCTCGGCGGTGGCCTCGCCGATCGACTCGGGCATCGGCGGGTCTTCCTTGCCGGCCTCGGAGTCTTCATGATCGCGTCCGCAGTCTGTGGCCTCGCCGCGAACGCCAGTACGCTGATCGCCGGACGGCTCGCCCAGGGTGTGGGCGCGGCACTGCTCGTACCCGCCTCGCTCGCACTCCTGCAAGCCGCTTACCCCGATCTGGCAGTGCGGACACGGGCTATCGCGATCTGGGGCGCGGTGGCGTCTGTCGCTTTCGGCGCTGGCCCCGTGGTCGGCGGGGTCTTGGTCTCAGCTGTCGACTGGCAATTCGTGTTCTGGCTGAATCTGCCTATCGGCGTTCTCGCCGTGCACCTCACTCTGCGCTATCTCCGTGCCTCCACCCGCCTGGCGAGCGCCCACCGGATGGACCCGCTGGGACAGGCGCTCAGCATCGTCGGGCTCGTCGCCTTGGCCTACGGCCTCAACGAGGCGAGCGCACGCGGCTGGACGTCGACGCCTATCCTGGCCGCCTTCGGCCTGGGCACCGTCGCGCTTGTCACCTTTGCCCTGGTCGAGCGAGTCCTGGAGGCACAGATGGTACGGGGCCGCGGCAAGCGCGCACCGCTGCTGCCACCCTCATTGTTCCGCTCCCGAGCCTTTACCAGCACCGCCGCGATCGGATTACTGATCAGCCTCGGCTATTACGGCATGCTCTTCCTGACCACCCTGTATTTCCGGCAAGAACGCGGTTTCAGCGCTCTGGCGACTGGCTTCGCGCTACTGCCGTCGGTGTGCATGGGCTTGGCAGCCGCACCGCTGTTCAGCCGGATCGTTGCCCGTACCGGCCCGTACATCCCGATGGCCGCGGGCCTCATGCTCGGCACCGCCGGCTTCCTCGGCTGGCTGCTCGCCGGGCCGCACACTCCCTATTCCGTACTGCTGTTCGCCCTGGTTGCCACCGGGCTCGGCCAGACCATGACGGCCCTGGCTGCCACTGCCGCCATCATCGACGCCGCCCCCGCGTCAGGGGCGGGCATCGCCGCCGCCGTCTTCAACGTCTCCCGGCAGGTCGGCAGCGCCGCCGGGGTGGCGCTGTTCGGCATGCTCGCCGCCTCCAACGGCTTCATACCCGGCCTGCGGCTATCGGCGGCTCTCGCTGCCGCAGCCTTCGCCACCGGTACCTTGCTCGCCATGTTCACCCTGTCGCAGTGGCGCGCCAACGACCAGTGACCCCTCGACTCCCGTCCACTCACCCGCAATCCGGCTCCGACAGAAAGAATCCTCACCAATGAACGCTCCGACCCCCACCGCCATCCTGCACTACACCGCCTTCGCAACCAGCCCCCACGGCGGCAACCCAGCCGGGGTTGTACTCGACGCCTCCGGACTCGACGACAACACAATGACCGCAATCGCCGCCGAACTCGGCTACTCGGAATCCGCCTTTCTCACACCCGGCCCCACCCCGGACGACCACAGAACCTTCACCCTTCGGTTCTTCAGCCCCAAGGCGGAAGTCGACTTCTGCGGCCACGCCACTGTGGCCACGGCCATCGCACTCGGTGAACGGTTCGGACCCGGGAATTTCGACCTCCACACCCAGGCCGGTCTGGTACCGGTCGCCGTACAGGACGAAAACGGGACGCTGAAGGCCACGCTCACCACCGTGCCGCCGCGGGTGTATGAGGCAGATCCGAGCGATGTCGCGGAGGCCTTGGCGGCGCTCGGCTGGACGAGCCAGGAGCTGGACCCCGCGCTGCCCCCGCGGATCGCGTACGCGGGGGTACACCATCTGGTACTGGCGGCCGCCACACGAGAACGGCTGGCCGACCTGGACTACGACTTCGACCGCCTGCTCGCGCTGATGCATCGGCTAGACCTGACCACGGTGCAGCTGGTCTGGCGCCAAACCACGACGATCTACCACGTCCGCGACCCATTCCCCGTCGGCGGCGTCGTAGAAGACGCCGCCACCGGTGCCGCCGCCGCGGCCTTCGGCGCATACGCGCGCCAGCTCGGCCTGGTTCCGCCCGACGCCGAGCTGACCCTCCACCAAGGCCACGACATGGGTCGACCGTCGCTGCTGGAAGTCACGCTGCATCCGGGCGAGGAGCAGGTCAGGGTCACCGGCACCGCGGTCCGGCTCCGCTGATCGCGCCGAGGCCGGGCGGCCGCGACACGAGGACCTGTGCGGGATCGTGGGGCGATTGAAGTGGTCGGCCCGCCGGCGGTGCATGGGAAGACTCCGGCTTCGATCACCGAAGATGCCGCAGTCGTCCCGGCTGTGTTCAATCGCCATTCTCAGACCGAATTCACAGTGATCGCCCAGAACAGTCACGCATCACGCGCCGCCGAGGCTGGAGCGACAGCTGGGATCCACTGCGACCGGCTGTGAACTCTGGCCGAACCACAGCAGCGGACTCGGGGTTCGAGTCCCTGATGGCGCACAACAAGAAAGCCTCGGCATCACATTATGCCGGGGCTTTCTTTTGTTCGACCCAGTGGGCGCGGTCACGCGCGAATACACCGGCAAGGTCACGGGAATGTCACTTTCAGGCCCTGAAACAGACTTTGTGTTGAAAAGTTCTGTGAGCTGAGGCACAAGAGGTTTAATCGCAAACCCCCTGCATAGGTTCCGGATCGATGCAGTTCACTCGAGGGTTTCAAGGTCAACATCGCCTCCGATTGGCCCTCTATTCACCTTCCGTTAACCTTCCGTGACCATTCTGCAATCAGGTCGAAGCAAGGGCCGACGCTCCACCCGAGTGGAGTTCCGCGCGACGCGGCGGGCCGGGACACGAATTCCCAGGAACCGCATGAGATCCACGCGTCGGTGATCGGGAACCGCTGAGTGTTCCCGTCGCACAACACAACCCCACAACAGCACACAGCCCTGTTCCGGCGTGCGCGCAGAGAGCCGCCGCCGTGGATCCGTGCTGCCTTCCTGCGGCCGGATCGAAAACCTACACCGATCAAGGAACCGATTTCGCCATGCCTGACCGACGCCTTCCCACCATCCGCCGCCGCTCGCTTCGTGAGGGATTCGCCTTCGCGGCAGCCGCGGCCGGAATCGTCGCCGTCGCCGCCTCCTCCGCGGTATCGGTCGCCGATGACAGCGTTCCGGAGCGCATCGCGATGGTCGCCGAGCAGCAGCCCGCCGCGCAGGCCGAGCCCGCCGCCGACAAGCCCGCCGATCAGCCGGTCGCCGAGGCCGTGCCCGCACCGGCCCCCGCACCCGCGCCTGCCCCCGCACCGGAGCCGATTCCGGCCCCGGCCCCCGCGCCGCCGGTCTACCCGGACAACCTCGACGGCTGGATCCGCCAGGCCCTCGACATCATGGCCGCCAAGGGCATCCCCGGTTCCTACGACGGCATCATGCGCAACATCATGCGCGAGTCCACCGGCAACCCGCAGGCGATCAACCTGTGGGATTCCAACGCCGCGGCGGGTATCCCGTCCAAGGGCCTGCTCCAGGTGATCGACCCCACCTTCGCCGCCTACCACGTCGAAGGCACCCCGTTCGACGTCTGGAACCCGGTGTCCAACATTGTGGCCGCCTGCAACTACGCGGCGCACCGCTACGGCTCGATGGACAACGTCAACAGCGCGTACTGACCCGGACCGGCGTCATCGGCCCCGACGTACACTGCGCCATGGCCGATTACGCCCACTCCGACGCAGCGGCCAGGAGCCGCGCCGAGAAGGCGCGGCTCCTGGCCGGTTTCCTCTGGGAGCGCGGCATCACCAGCGCCGAACTGCTGGCGATGCCCGCCGCGACACGACGCAAACTGGCCCGTGCCGCGCAGACCAATCCGCCGAGCACCGATGAGACCTGGCAGTCGGTGGCGGGATTGCTCGACGAGAAGGACGCGTGGGCGCGACGTCACCCCGATCATCCGGCGGCCCGGCGTTCGCACCGCGACGAGAAGTTGATGTGGGTCAAGCCACCGATCGTGCCCTGGTCCTGAGTCCGATTCCCGGCCGAGGCCGGTCGGGCGCCGCACGGGCGTGCGGTCACCAGCCGCCGACGGCCCGCCCGGTCATACCGTGTGAGCGTCGCCGGGCGTCGCGGTGTACTCCGCGCCCGGCCCTCGGCCGTCCCGTTCCGACCGTTCGGCGACACGCGCCGACAGCGACCGCAACGACCGCGCCTCCGCCTCGGTGATGCCGTCGATGAACATCTCCCGCACCAGTGCGACATGGTGCGGTGCCGCATGCGCGAGCAGCGCCCGCCCCTGCGGCGTCAGCCGTACCAGCACGCCACGGGCATCGTCGGCCACGCGCTCACGCTCGACCAGCCCGCGGGCCGCCATCCGAGCCAGATGCTTGGACAGCCTGCTCTTCTCCCAGCACACCCGCACCGCGAGTTCCTTGGCGCGCAGACAGCCCTCCGGTGCGGCCGAGAGCGGGACCAGCAGCTCGTAATCGGCCATCGACAGCCCGTCGGCCGCCAGCCCGGCCGTGATCGCCGCATCCATCCGCTGACGCAACAGGATGTAGGCCTGCCACGTGGCTTGTTCCTCGTCGTTCAGCCATCGGACCACCACACGATGCTAACCACATGTGGTTGACATAGACACCAATGCCGCGAACGGGCTCGGCCCGCTCACCACCAACCGGTGGTCGCGCCGATCTGACGTTCCAGCTCGGGAGTGATGGTGCGGACATAGCTGGCGGTGAGGTGATGCTCGTCGTGATAGACCAGCACATTGCCCACCACGACCCGGCAGATCTCCGGGCCGCACACCGCATCGCTGAGATCGAGCAGATGCACATTGGGGAAGGCAGCGGCCGGTTCGATGGCCGGATTCACCGGCGACAACGCCTCACTGCGCGCGATACCGCAATTGTCGGCATCGCCACCGGCGGCCAGACAGTCGACCGCACGATATCGGGTGCCCTTGTCATTGCGCAGCCACGGTGTATCCCGGATGGCCATCACGTGCAGATCGCGCTCGGCCATCGCGGTCCACACCTCGACGAACTCGTCGGGAGTCTTGTCGCCGCCGATCGGCCACTGCGGTTCGGTCGCGGTGGTGAACACCCAGTCGGGCCGTTCCGCCCCGAGCCGGTCGACCACGGCCCGCGACCAATCCCGGCAGTCCGGGATATCGAGGCCGCGATATTTGGCGTCCTCCCGGAGATTGAGCGGACAGCCCATCTTGAGCAGGACGACGACCTTCACACCGTGCGCGCGCCCGAGCGCGTCCAGTGCGGGCAACCAGTGCTCGGCATGGGAATTGCCGACGACGGCCATGGTCCGCGCGCCAGCGGGATCACCGTAGACGCAGGTCGTGATCTCGGTGGTGAACCAGTCGGAGATACAGCCATCGATGGTGGAAGGGGGCAGGTCTCCCGGCGCCTCGAGCACCGAGGGCCGCACCCGAGCAGGGGGAACCGTCGCACCCGCCAGCAGGGCCTCGGCGCCCGGATACACCACCGGATCGAGCGCACCGATCGGCCGGGCCGGGTTGTTGATCAGCACGCCCTGCCAGAACCCGGACACCCCGAGCACCAGCACACCGACGACGGTCACCACGACCGCGGCCCCGCGACGCAGCCACAGCGGTGAGGCCGCCGATCCGCCCGAACGCAACCGCAGCGGTTCCTCGATCAATCGGTTGGTCAGCACCGCGAGCACCAGTGACAGACCGATGATCACCAGCCCATCGCCCAGCGTGATCTCGGTGGCCTCGGTCTGGACCAGGTAGTAGATGAGCAGCGGCCAATGCCACAGGTACAGCGCATAGGCGATGGCGCCGAGTTCGACCATCGGCCGAGTGGCCAACAGCCGGGACACCGCGGGCCGCCACCCCGACTCGGTACTGCGGCCCGCGAGGATCAACGCGACGGCCGCGCCCACCGGGAACAGCGCCGCCGGACCCGGGAACTGACGTGCGCCGTCGAACAGGATTCCGCAGGTCAGCACCGCCAACAGCCCGGCAGCCGCGAGCAGCGACATCCCGATCTTCGCCCACAGCCGATCCGGTACCCGCACGAACGGTACGACCACCGCGAGCAGGGCGCCGACCAGCAGCTCCCATGCCCGCGCACCGCTGTCGTAGTAGATCCACTCCTGATACGAACCGGAGCGCAGCGCCGCGTACACGAAGGAGGCGATACCGAGGACCAGCGCCAGCGCGCCCACCGCCGGACGCACCGCCGAGCGACGTCCGGTGCGGCGGCAGATCCAGGCCACCGCGGCCAGCAGCAGCGTGATCGCCACATAGAACTGACCCTGGACCGCCATCGACCACAGATGCTGTAGCGGGCTCACCGAGGGATCGGCCGCCAGATAGTCGGCGGCGGCGTTGGCGAGGTACCAATTCTGGTAATACAGCGCCGAGGCCACCGTCTGGCCCGACATATCCGCCCACTGGGTATAGGGATGCTCGGCCACGGTCATCACCACGACCAGCGCGAGCACCACGAACAGTGCGGGCAGCAGGCGCCGGGCGGTGCGACGGAAGGTCTGCCACAGGCCGATCCCGCCGTCGCCCTCGGCGCGGCGCAGCAACATACCGGTGAAGAAGAAACCGGACAGCACGAGGAAGACATCGACGCCGCCGGACACCTTGCCGAACCAGATGTGGAAGGCCACAACCAACGCGATCGCCACACCGCGCAGACCGTCCAGATCCAGGCGATAGTCGGTCGTTTTCGCGTCCTTCGGCACCGAAGCGGCGGTCGCCGTAGCGGCCGCCGTGCCCTCGCTGATCCGTACCAACTGCCCTCTCCCGATCAACTCGCGCGCCCGCGTACCGGGCGCGCGAAGATCGCACGCGGCGGTCGACACTCAACGGACATAGCAGAATCCCTATCACAACCGGCCGTTTCACCGGAATTCATCGAGCACCCTCCGGCGCGGTGCGGCCCCTGACCACCGAGGCAGAACCACCGGTCGCAGCTGGCATTTCGGTGCCACCCGGTTGACAAGTGCGTGGGTCGTCACAACAGTGGATGCGGCGTTCGGACTCGAGAGCGCCAACTCCACCGCAGCAGACATAGAGGAATACATGAACGTTCGCCGGTTCACTGTCAGCGTCGCCGTCGCGGGACTGACCCTCCTCGCGGCACCGGCCGCGCTGGCCGTCCCCGCCCCTTCCGGTTCCGCAGGCACAGGTTCGTCCGCCGCCGACACCGGCTCGGCCGCCACCGGCTCCGCCGGGACCGCGCAGACCGGCTCGGCTGGTGGCGCCTTCGCCAACTGCGAGGACGTCAAGGCCGCGGGCCGGGCGCCGATCTTCCGTGGCGAACCCGGTTTCGGCCCGCATCTGGATCCCGACGGTGATGGATTCGCGTGCCCGACGGTCTGACACGCTCGAATAGACGAACACCCGGTGCGGCTGCGGCCGACCGGGTGTTCGTCTTTTCGGGGTCCGGCCCGCGCTCAGCGGAAGATCTTGACCAGCACCAGCCCGGCCAGCAACACACCCGCACCGATCAGGGTGTACTTCACCTTCGGCTCGTTGACCTTGGCCACCACCAGCTGTTTGGTGTCGTCGGCGATCCGCTGCGGATCGGCCCGCACCGCGATCTCGTCCAGCGTGCTGGCCAATCGCGTCCGCGCGGCCTCGATCTCCTGCTCGATCCGCTCGGTATCCCTTGCCACTTGGCGCCTCCTGTAGACGATCGCCGCGCCCGCGCGCGGTCCGGTGCTGTGTCGTGCGTCGCCGCGCGATGCGCGGCAGGTTCGCGGACCCCGCCCGGCGCTCGTAGGCGGTCCGGTCCAGGGCTCGCCGACGAGTGTATCCGCGGTCGCGGTCATGGCCTTCGGTTACGGTTCGGTGGTGACCGACAACCACCGCCTCTCCCCCGGCGATCCCGCCCCCGATTTCACCCTGCCCGACGCCGACGGCAACGAGGTCTCGCTCGCCGACTATCGCGGCCGCAAGGTGATCGTGTACTTCTACCCGGCCGCGAGCACCCCCGGCTGCACCAAGCAGGCCTGCGATTTCCGCGACAACCTGAGTGAACTGTCGGGCGCTGGCATCGACGTCATCGGCATCTCACCGGACAAACCGGCGAAGCTGGCCAAGTTCCGCGATAACGAGGGCCTGACCTTCCCGCTGCTGTCGGACCCCGAACGCGGCGTCCTCACCGCGTGGGGCGCGTTCGGCGAGAAGACCATGTACGGCAAGAAGGTCACCGGCGTCATTCGCTCGACCTTCCTCGTCGACGAAGCGGGCAAGATCGAGGTGGCCCAGTACAACGTGCGCGCCACCGGACATGTCGCCAAACTGCGGCGGGATCTCTCGGTCTAGTCGAACGAGCGAAGGAAGCTCTCGTAGCCATCGAGCAGCCGCGCCAGCCCGAACTCGAAATCGGCTTTCTCCCAGTCGATCTCCTCGTCGTCGAAGGCGCGGTTACCGAGCGCGGACAGTAATGCCGGGAACCGCTGCGGGTCGAGCAGCCGCCGCAGCGGCTCGGTGAAATCGGCGTCGAGGTCCACCCCGGTGGCGATATCGCGGGCCATCCGGCGCCGACCCATCACATACAACGACATGTTCATGACCAGTTGGAGTTTGATCGCGTCGGGCACCGACAGATCCCGCATGGTGCCGAGCCCCACCTCGAGCCAGGCCATATTGTTCGGGCCGAGCGGTGGTGACCCGAGCGGGATGTCCAGTGTCCACGGATGGCGGCCGAGCACCTCGTATTCACGGCGCGCCCACACCGTCAGGCCCTCGCGCCACGATCGGCCTGGCTCGATCTCCGGCGGCGGCCCGACGACGCGATCGAGCACCATATCCACCAGCGTGGCCTTGCTGTCCACGTACCGGTACAGCGACATCGCCGTGAATCCCAGCTCGCGGGCGACCCGGTTCATCGACAGCCCCGCATAGCCCTCGGCATCGCCGACGGCGATCGCCGTCTCGAGGATCTGATCCAGGCTCAGGCCACGTTTGGGCCCGCGGCCGCCCGGCTGGTCGATCCCCCACATCAGCGCCACCGACTTGGGTAGTACCTCTTCGCCGGACGTCATCTGCTGCTCACCTTCCCTCGCTCGCGTCGACTCTAGCCGCGTGGCCACGGGCCTTCCCTTGTGCCAGATAACTGTTTATTCTATAAACTGAGTTTAGACCATAAACAGTTTTGATCGGAGATCCGATGGCTCCCCACCGCACACCCGCGCTCGCACTGCACCGCCTCGGCAAAACATTCGGCGAGCACGTGGTGCTCGACGGCATCGACCTGAACCTCGCTGCGGGGACGGTGTTTTCGCTGCTCGGCCCCAACGGCGCGGGCAAGACCACGCTCGTGCGCATCCTGGCCACCCTCAGCACCCCGAATCGGGGCATGGCACGCGTCTTCGGACACGATGTGGTCGACGAACCGGAGGTCGTGCGTCGGCTCATCGGCGTCACCGGCCAGTATTCGGCGGTCGACGATGTGCTGACCGGCGTCGAAAACCTCCACCTCACCGGCAGGCTGCTGCACCTCGGCCGCACCGAAACCCGCCGCCGCACTGCCGAACTGCTGGAGCGATTCGACCTGACCGCCGCGAGGAGCCGTCCCGCAGGCACCTATTCCGGCGGTATGCGCCGCCGCCTCGATCTGGCCATGAGCCTGATGGGCGATCCGCGCATCCTGTTCCTCGACGAACCGACCACCGGCCTCGATCCGCGCAGCCGCCGCGATCTGTGGCAGGTGATCCAGCGGTTGGCCGCCGATGGCACCACCATCTTCCTGACCACGCAGTATCTGGAGGAGGCCAATCAGCTCGCCGACCGGGTTGCCGTACTCGACGGCGGCAAGCTGGTCGCCGACGGCACCCCCGACGAACTCAAACAGCTGGCCCCCGGCGGTCACATCCGGATGCGCTTCGCCGACCGCGACCTGCTGACCGCCGCCGCCCGCGCCATCGATGAACGTGTCGTGGCCGCGGGCGATCACAGCCTCGTCGATATGGACCAGTTGACCTTGCAGGTGCCTTCGGACGGTAATGCGGGCGATGTGAAGCGGCTGCTGAACCGGTTCGACGATCTCGATATCGCCGTCGACCAACTGACCGTGCATCTGCCGGATCTCGACGATGTGTTCTTCGCGCTGACCGGCCACTCCACTCCTGCCGAATCCGCGGCCTGACAGCCTCCGCACCGAAACGAGATGATGATGACCACCCTGTCCCCCGCCGCACGCACCGTGCGCGCCGCCGCCGATTCCGGCACCATGCTGGATCGCAATATCCGCCATACCCTGCGCAGTCCGGACACCATGATCATGACGATCGCGCTGCCGGTGATGATCCTGCTGATGTTCGTCTACGTGTTCGGCGGCGCGATGGAGGTCGGCCCCGGCGCATACATCGACTACGTCGTGCCGGGAATCATCCTGTTGTGCGCCGGTTTCGGTGCCGCGACGACGGCGCCCACCCTCGCCACCGATATGCAGAACGGCATCATCGACCGGTTCCGCACCATGGATATCGCCCGATCCGCGGTACTCACCGGTCATGTCGCCGAGAGTGTGCTCCGCAATCTGCTCACCACCGGGATCGTCATCGGTGTCGCGGTGGCGCTCGGTTTCCGGCCGACCACCGAACCCTTGCGCTGGTCGGCCGCGATCGGGGTGATCGCGATGTTCGTGCTGGCCTTGTCGTGGGTCGCGGCGGCGCTCGGCCTGCTGGCCCGCAATCCGGAAGCCGCGAACGGATTCACCTTCGGCTTCATGTTCCTGCCCTATGTGAGCAGCGCCTTCGTCCCGACCGAATCGATGCCGAGCTGGCTGCATACTTTCGCCGAACATCAGCCGGTGACACCGGTGATCGAGACGATGCGCGGACTGCTGATGGGCACCCCGATCGGCAACAGCGCGGCCCTGGCGATCGTCTGGTGTGCGGTGATCGCGTCGGCGGGCTATCTCGCGGCGCGTGCGCTGTTCCGGCGGCGCACCACGGATTGAGCCGCACCGCGGCTGCCGATCAGCTCGGCAAGACCTGTTCGGCGGCCCACTGGGCGAGCATGCGCACATGCTCGGTCCACCAGGCGTAGGACTCGGGGGTGAAGGCCGGTGGCGGCGGCGTCTCACCGGGGAACAGCAGTCCCTGTGGTGCGCCGACTTTCACTTCCGGTTCCGGCAGGATCGAATTGCGGCTCGGATCCCAGGCGGCGGGCGCGGTCTCCGGTGCGGCCGGGACCAATGGCACACCGCGCTCATCCGGCCACGAATTCCACTGCGGGGCCGCGTACTGCGGACGGGGGGTGGTGTGCAGGCTCGCCGTCTCCGGGACCGTCGTCGCCGAACCCGGCTGGAAGGCCACGTGTTCAGGCGCCCGCACCGGCGTGGGCGGCGGATTCACCGGGGCGTCCGGGCGGGCGATATCGGTGTCGTCGGCACCGACGGTGTGTGAGTTCGCGGCCGACATCGTGTCGGTGGCGGCGGGGGCGGAGTGCCGGTTCTGCTGGCTCAGCAGATACACCCCGCCACCGGCGAGGCCGCCCGCCAGTACACCGGCGGCGGCGACCAGCGCGACGCCGCCGCCGCGCTGCCGACGGGCCTGCTCGATCGGCACCGCGGCCTCGACCAGATCGTCCATGGCGAACAGTGCGGCGCCGATGGCGGGTGCGGACCCGGCGATCATGCAGGGGATCACCGGCGCACCGAACCCGGCGACGGCGCCGGTGACGGCGGGCTGGTCGGCGCCCGTGCCGATCAGTACCACCGCGTCGGGCCTGACCTCGGCGGCGTCGAGCTGATCGCGTGCCACCGTGACCGCCGCGCGCATGGTCTCCATCGTGACCACCGCACCGGAATGCCCGGTGGCCGCGAGCACCCGGCTGCGGCCCTGATCCACCAGCGTGAAGGCCTGATATCCGGGCACGACCTCGCAGATCAGCAGATTGTCGAACTCGTTGAGCCAGGTCATCGCCCCGGCCACACTCAGGTGCGCGGATTTGGTGGACACCAGTGAGGCGCTGCGCCACGGTCCGGAGGCCAGCCGGGTGACGATCGCGCGGCGTTCGGCGGCATCGCGGTAGGCCACCGCGATACCGGCGATCTCACCGGAGGAGCCGATCTCGGCCGCGATCCGATCCAATGCCCGTGCCACGGTATCGGCCAGCTCGGCCTTCCCGTCGCCCGCTGTCGCGGCGACCCGATGCAGCAGCACCCGGTCGGACAATTTCGCGCCCTCGTCGCCGAGGGCCACCGCGTGTACCGCGCCACGTTCGGTGGACACGCCGAGAGTGATGACGGATCGAGCTGATTCGGATCGAGCTACCACAGTTCACGCCTTCCCTGTGCCGCTACCGGTGCACGGACTCGCCGAAATCCGTGCACCTGGAGAGATTTCCCTGCATTTCCCCTGGATCCCTGCCCCGAGCACCCGCCGAAGGCACGTGCCCTTGGTATGTGTTCGATACCACAGGCGGTACGGATGGGTGGTGACGATTACCAGTTTCGATCACCGTCGAGAGCGGTCGTGTATCGAGGACCGACCGGTACCGCTAGCCTGGATGTGTGGATATACGCACGGAGACCAGGTCGCAACGACGCCTGGACCCTGCGTTGGATCTGCAAGACGACCCGCAGGAGCTCATGCCGCGCAAACGGCCGACGCAGGAGCGCAGCAAACGCAAGTTCGACGCACTGCTCCAGGCCTCGCGCGAACTGCTGGTCGAGGTCGGGTTCGAATCGTTCACCTGTGAAGAGGTGGCGGCGCGCGCCGAAGTGCCGATCGGCACGCTGTATCAGTTCTTCGCCAACAAGTACGTCATCGTCTGCGAGCTGAATCGGCAAGACCTGGTCGCGGTTTCCCAGGAGCTGGCCGACTTCCACGGCGAGGTGCCCTCGCTGGACTGGCTGCGGCATATGAACCAGTTCGTCGATCATCTGGCCAGTCTGTGGATGACCGATCCGTCGCGCCGCGAGGTGTGGCTGGCCATGCAGTCCACACCATCCACGCGAGCCACCGGCGCGATCCACGAGAAGGAGTTCGCCGAGGTCGTCTCGCAGATGCTGCGCCCGCTCACCCCGCGCACCCCGCGCGGCAGGCGCACCATGATGGCCGAGGTGCTGGTGCACGTCGTGTACTCGATGCTCAACTTCTCGGTCCAGGACGAACAGAGCCACGCCGACGCCGTCTCCGAACTCAAGCGGCTGATGGTCGCCTATCTGCTGGTGGCGGAGAAGGAGTCACGCACCGCGAGCGAGAGCTGACAGCAGCGGCGGTATCGCTGTGCTGTAGGCGTAAAGGGTCGCTGAGCGCCGCACTTTGTCCACCTCGGCCGGACAGGTGCTACCCCTCGTGGCCGTATGCGGCGCGTGGGCGCTCTCGGCGCACGAACGGCACGCACTCCCGTCGTGACGAGAGTGCGTGCCGTCGGTCGATCAGTTCTCCGGGACTCTGCCCGCGATGAGATCGGCCAGCTCGCCCGGATCTTCCAGTACCACCATGGCGGCGGCGGTGTCGCCGTCATGGGTGAGCGATAGATGTACCCGCGCGCGTGGCAGGAACTCCGCGGCCAGGCCGTGCAGTTTGATGCTCGGCCTGCCCCAGGCGTCGTTGACCACCTCGATCAACGGATACGGGTTGTCCCCGATCTGCGGTCGACGCGCGAAGCGAGACGATGCCCAGGCCTTGAGCACCGCCTCCTTCGCCGCCCATCGCGCCGCGTAACTGCGCGCCGGGTCGGTGCCCTTGCTCTGGCAGTATCGCCGCTCACCCGCGGTGAAGCTCTCCCTGAGCATGGTTGTCCCGGACTTTTGCAGCTGTTCGGCGAACTCGGAGATGGTTACCAGGTCCAAGCCGATTCCGAGGATGGTCACAGTGGCGCAGCCTACGGTGTGGCCTGCCCGGCGGCATCGGAACCGTCGGTAACCAGTTGTCCGGTCTCGCAACCGCGTCCACCGATCCGGTACAGACCGTCCGCGCCCAACCTCGCCGCCTCCGAGAGCAGCACACCGGCCTCGAGTCCGCGCACCTGCGCCGCGGGTGTGCCGTCGCCGCCGAGGCGACGGTCGGCGGGCCGCTCGTACAGCGGGGCGCCACCGCACATGGCCTCGACGATCCGCTGACGTCCGGCCAGCTGACGCTGCTCGGCCCGGCGCTGGTAGTCCTCACGCTTATCCGGGTCGATCGCCTGGACGAACGCCTCGGGATGCACCACCGCGAGCAGACCCGACACGTGACCGAAGCCGAGCGAGGTCACCAGACCCGCCTTGAGCGGGAACCGGTCGCCGAAGCGCAACGCCTCACGCGCCCACACCAGATGCGGGTAGTCGCGCATCTTCTCGTCGACGCAGTCCAGGCTCCGGTTCGGCGGCACCACACCGTTTTCCAGCACCTGGCACAGGCCGATCAGCTGGAACGCGGCCGCACCGCCCTTGGCGTGCCCGGTCAGGCTCTTCTGCGAGACGACGAACAACGGGGCGCCCTCCGAGCGGCCGATCGCGGTGGCGAGCCGTTCGTGCAGTTCGGACTCGTTCGGATCATTGGCCGCGGTGGAGGTGTCGTGCTTGGAGATCACCGCGATATCGTCGGCGCTCACACCGAGCTTGCGCAGTTCCGCGGCGAACCGGGATTCCCGCCCGCCACGGCCCGCGCCGAGCGCACCGAGCCCCGGCGCCGGGATGGAGGTGTGCACACCGTCGGCGAACGACTGCGCGTAGGCCACCACACCGAGCACCGGCAGACCCAGTTCCAGCGCGACATCACCGCGAGCAAGCAGCACCGTGCCACCACCCTGCGATTCGACGAATCCGCCGCGGCGGCGATCGTTGGCGCGGGAGAAGTACCGGTCGCTGATGCCCTTGGCGCTCATGGCCGCCGAATCGGCGGTGGCCGACATGTCACCGAAGCCGACGATGCCCTCGATACCGAGATCATCGAATCCACCCGCCACCACGACCTCGGCCTTGCCGAGCCGGATCTTGTCGACGCCTTCCTCCACCGACACCGCCGCCGTCGCGCACGCCGCCACCGGATGCACCATGGCGCCGTAGCTGCCGACGTAGGACTGCACCACATGCGCCAGCGCCACGTTCGGCAGCGCCTCTTGCAGGATGTCGTTCGGGCGCGGCTCACCGAGCAGGTTGTCGACGTAGAGCGAACGCATCGAGGACATACCGCCCATACCGGTGCCCTGGGTGTTGGCCACCAGGCTCGGATGCACCCAGCTCATCAGCTCGGCCGGGCTGAACCCGGAGCCGACGAAGGCGTCGACCGTGCAGGCGATGTTCCACAGCGCCACCCGATCCACCGAGGACGCCATATCGGCGGAGATGCCCCAGACGGTGGGATCCCAGCCGGTGGGGATCTGGCCGCCGACGGTGCGCGAGAGCTTCGCCTTGCGCGGCACCCGGATCTCGGTGCCCGCCTGGCGGGTCACGGTCCAGTCGCCGGATTCGGCGACCGGGGTGATCACCGTGTGATCGGGGTCGGCGGCGTGGAAAGCGCGGGCCTCGGCTTCGCTGCCGACGGTGAACGACAGGTCCTGATCGAGGAACACCGAGGTCATCAGCGGACCGGCATTCTCGACCATGGCGCCGTCGTCTTCGTAGCGGCGGATACCGCAGCGCGCGACCACGGCGTCGTGATACCGCTCGGCCAGCTCCGATTCGGGGACGTAATCACCGGATTCGGTGTCGTACCAACCGGGCTTGGGGTCGTTCTCCCAGGCCACCATGCCGGTGGTCCAGGCGAGCTCCAGCACACCGGCCGCCGACAGTTCGTCGGAGACCTCCATCTCGAAGCGGGTGCGCGAGGAGCCGTACGGTCCGAGTTCACCGGCGCCGACGATCACGACCATATCGGTGAGATCGGCGGTGACCGGGCCCCATTCGGGCACCGGAAGCGCGGAGGTCAGTGTCGGCGGTGCGGGCAGCGCCGGAATCAGCTGTGCCTCATCGGCGTTCGCATCGGCCGCAGCGGCGGCTTCCTCGGCCTCTTGCGCTTGTTTGGCCAGCGCGGGCAGATCGAGCTTGGCGCCGGCGAGGCCGCCGGTCAGGTCGATCTGCTGCGGGCCGTCGGCCGTGACCGCGCGGGCCCGTCCGGTGGCCCACTTCAGCAGCTCATCGGCCATCTCGTCGGTGGACCAGGTCTGCACGCCCGCCTGTTCGACGGCCTCGACCATCGGATCGTTATGACCCATCAGGCCGGTGCCGCGCACCCAGCCGATCAGCGCGTGCACCAGGGTGACCCGGCTCGACCACGATTTCTCGGCCCGCCACTTGGCGACCACGGCGTCCAGCGCGGCCTTCGCCTCGCCATAGGCGCCGTCGCCGCCGAACAGGCCGCGGTTGGGCGAACCGGGCAGCACCACATGCAGAGTGGCGTCGACGTCATGGTCGGCGCCGAGCTTCGACAGTCCGCCGATCAGCCGTTCGACCGACCAGAGCAGTACCCGCATCTCCATCTCGGCGCGGGCACCCGCATCGGACAGATCGCCCGCCACCCGCGGCGCCGCGAACGGGAACAGCAGGGTCGGGGTCAGCGCGTCCTTGGTCTTGATCTTGGCGCCACCGGCATTGTCGACCTGTTCGGTGCCGACCCATTCGATCAGCGCGTCGAGATCGGTGTAGGAGGCCATATTCGCCGGGACCACCCAGAGCGCGGCGCCGTTGCGGGCGTTATCGCGGTAGAGCCCACGGTAGAAGGCCAGGCGCTTGTCATCGAGGGACGAGGTGGTGACCACGACGGTGGCACCGCCACCCAGCAGCCGACCGGTGACGGCGGCGGCGATGGAGCCCTTGCTCGCACCGGTGACCACGGCGACATCGGCGGACCACACACCGGGTTCCTCGGTGCTCAGCGCGGCCTCGGCGATCCGGCCGTAATGGCCGGCCAGTACCGAACGGGCCTCGTGCATGGCACGCTGGCGCCACCAACCGGCCTGGGCGGCAACGGCTTCGCCCGCGCCGGTGAAGCCCGCCACGGACTGCTGCGCGGTCTCGGCGTCATCGCCCAGCCACAACCGGGCCAGATCTTCACGCGCGGTGGCCCAGCGATCGTCGATCAGCACCGCCTTGCGGGCATCGAAGGCGGGGGCGACCAGTCGCGGCCAGTCCGAACCCAATTCGGCCGACACCAGATCGACCAGACCGTCGTCGGTGGCCTCCGGCGCGGAGACCTGCTCGCTGAGGCCGAGCTGCTCGAGTACCAGGCGCGCGGCCGAGGCGAGCACACCGTCGCGGCCGGTGATCTGCTCGGTGAACTCGCCGAGCGCGGCGGCGTCCACCGTCGCGCCCCCGCCACCACCGGCGGTGGGCAGCGAAACCGAGATACCGCGTCGCGCCGCGACCGCCTGGACGGCGGCGTCGATGGCGGCATCGACCGCCGCGGCGTCACCGAGGGCGCCGGAGACGAGTCCGCCGAGGTCACCGCCGCGCACGCTGGCCCCCTCGCGGGTACCGAGCGAGACCTCGGCGGTGACATGGCTGGCCCAGCCGTCACCGAGTTCCCACACCTTCTTGACCCGATCGGCGATCGCCGCCGGCCGCTTACCGGACGGACCGAACACCTTGCGCAGGTGATCGCCGATGGCATCCGACAGCACCGAGCCGAACGGCTTGTAGGTACGGGCCAGCCGCTCGACGGTCGCCGACAGGGCGCCCATATCCGCATCCGCCGCACCGTCGATGGCGCCGAGCGAAAGCTCGGCACCGAGGTCGACCAGCAGCTGGTTGCGGCGGGAGGAGACGCCGTCGCACAGGCCTTCGATGGTGTCGACCGGACCGATCTGGTCGATGCGCAGCTTGGTCCACAGTGCGATGAGCACGCGGGTGGCATCGGCGGCGGTGAACACGATGTCGTCGGGGCGCGGACCGCCCGAGGCGGCAGGCGCGGCGACGGGCGCCGGGGCCGCGGTGGCAGCCGGTGCGGCAGCCGCGGTGTCGGCGGGCGCCTCATCGGGCTCGTCGACCGGTGCCGGATCGGTGTCGGTGGAGTACACGACACCCGATTCGCGCTCGATATTGAGCACCTCGACCGTGGTGGTGCCGAAACTCGGCAGCTTCAGGGTCTGGCTCGCCAGGTTCGCCACCGTCGGCGTCGCGCCGAGACCGATCTCGACGAACCGCTCCACCCCGAGACCGCCATGCGCGGTATCGGTGAACAGCAGGTCCTGGGTCTCGATCCAGCGCACCGGACTGGCGAACTGCCAGGCCAGCAGCTCGATCAGCACCACGCGGCACAGTTCGGCGGGCCGCTGCGCCCAGGAGTCGAAGTCGGCCAGTACCGCGGCCAGTGGCTCGGAGGGCACCAGCTCGGCGATCTCGGTGATGAACTCGCGCTCCAGCGAGAACGGCCGTGGCACCAGGTTCGGAATGTAGCGCCCGAGCAGAACGTCCGGGTTCAGATCCTGCGGCAGCAGCTGTTCGAGCTTGTGCCGGAACTCCGGCACACCCTCGCGCAGCACCGTCGAATGGAAGGGCACATCGATGCCGGGCACCAGGATGAAGGCGCGCTTACCGCCGAATTCGGTGCGGCGGCGGTCGATCTCGGATTCCAGATACTCGAGACCCGCCACCGTACCAGCGATCGCGTACTGCGAACCGCGCAGGTTGAGGTTGACCACCTCGAGGAATTCGCCGATCTGCTCGGACAGGCCGGATACGAAGCCGACCACCTCGTCGTCGGGCATCCCGAACTGCGAGGGCCGGATCGCGGCCATCCGGTAGTCGCTGCGGCCCTTGGCATCACGCGGCACCAGCTCGTGCATGGCCGAACCACGCTGGAACACCACCTCGAGCACCGCCTCCAGCGGCAGCACCCCGGCCACCGCGGCGAGCGCGTTGTACTCACCGACCGAATGTCCGGCCAGCAGCGCACCTTCCACGAAGGCGCCCGCCTCACGCAGTTCGGCCACCTGTGCCACACCGAGGGTGGCCATCGCGACCTGGGTGAACTGGGTCAGGTGCAGTACGCCGTCCGGGTGCCGATGCTCGACACCGCGTGCCTTGAGGTAGGTGGGGTTGTCGCGCACGACGGCGAGGATGGAGAAGCCGAGCGCGGCACGGGTGTGCTTATCGGCGCGGTCCCAGATCTGCTTGGCCGCTTTGGACCGCGAACGCGCGTCCAGACCCATGCCCTTGCGCTGGATGCCCTGACCGGGGAAGGCGTAGACGGTCTTGGGCGCCGCGGTCCGGCCGGTCGCGGTCATCACCAGATCGCCACCGGTACGGCAGGACACCTCGACGATCTCACTGCCCTGATCGACCGCGACGCGCTCGACGCGCACATCGATCTCGGCGCCGGGACGCACCATGCCGAGGAACCTGGTGGTCCACGCGGTCACCGTGCGGGCGGGCACCGAACTCTGCGGATCGACCGCCGACACCGCGTGCTGGGCCGCGGCCGACAGCCACATACCGTGCACGATCGGGCTGCCGAGACCGGCCAGCTTGGCGGCGGCATCGCTGGTGTGGATCGGGTTGTGATCACCGGAGACCGCGGCGAAGGCGGCCATGGTGCGCGGGGCGACGATGGTGACATCACGACGACGACGTCGCGGAGTATCGGTGACGCGCTCGGACAGCGAACCACCCGCGCGCGGCGGATCGGCCAGTTCACCGGAGCCGTTGCGACCACGGATCGCGAAACGCTCACTCAGCCGGGCCAGCGGGACCACATCGAGGCCCTGATCGCGCATCTCGCCGACCTCGACCTCGACCTCGACGACGCGGCCCATATCGGTATCGAGCACCGACGTCGATTCGGCGCGCACCACGAGAATGCTGGTGGAGGCGGGCAATTCGCGTACCAGCTCGATCCGGTGATCGAGATGCACCAGGTCGAGCATGCCCTCGATGACCGATTCGGCGGCCTCGGTGCGGGTGGCGCCGAGCACCGCGAACACCGCGGGCCAGCAGGCGCCGACCAGGACGTCGGGGACGGTGCGCCCGAGCGTGCTGAGCGTGCGCGGCAGACCGGAGCCGGTGACACCGGCGTGGTCGGCGATGAGATCGGGGGTCCAGGCCAGGTTGACGTGCGCGACGCGGCCCTTCACCTCGGGCAGCGACTGTCCGGCGGCCACCGCGAGCAGCGCGGACATGGCGGTATCGGCGTCGTCCGCGGTGACGACCGGCGCACCGCCGTTGTACACCGACACCGGGACGCTGATCCTGATGCGAACCACATTGCCCGCGTACAGCGGAACGGTGAGTTCGACGTAGCTGTTCTCGGCCACCGGACCGGTGGTTTCGACCAGCGTCGCGCCGGTGGGCGGATGAACAGCGCCCTGTCCGTCGACGGTCCAATCGGCCAGATCGCCGAGGCGGTGGATCGGGTTGATGGTGGTGCGCCCGGACCATTCGATGTCGGGTGCGGCCAGGACCACGTCGATCGTGCCCGAGGTCACCGACGCGGTGCGGCGCGCGTCGATCGCCGCCGGGACGACGCCAGCGCGGACCAGCGAGTAAGCGGTGTCCTGTTCGAAGCGATCGAGCAGCTCGCCGACCGGCTCATCGACCCTGGTGATACCGGCGACGGCCACCGTGCCGGGGATGATGCACACCTGATCGGCCGAATAGCGCGGATCGTGGGCCTGCCACAGCGAATCCGAACGCCACCAGCGGCGCACATCGGCGTCGACGACCGGAACGAAGTTCACCGGCTTGCCTGGTGTCTTGCACAGCGCGACGAAGAACGGCACATCGGCCGGGTGCAGCAGGGTGTCGGCGGCCGTCGGATACTGCTTACGCAGTGTGCACAGCGCGGCGACCGGGTGCTCCAGATCGTCGTCGGTGAACAGCGTCGCGATCTCGCCGCGGTCGGCGGGGTTGAGCCGGGATTCGGTGCGGCGCAGCATCTCCGCGAAGCGGTCGCGCCAGGTGATGTCGAGCCATACCGAGCGGGTGGCGTCGAGGATGGCTTCACCGAGATCGCTGCCGCAGTCGAAATCCTTGCGGCGGTCCAGGCCGACGGCCAGTTCGACGTAGCGCTCCAGCCATTCGATGTAGGTCATGGTGGCCAGATCGCCGAAGTATGGCTTGGCGGTGGCGTCGAGGGCGGCGATGATCTCCGCGCGGCGTTCGGTGACGGCGTCGCCGTCACCGGCGACCTCGTCGAGCAGACGTCCGGTGCGTGAAGCGGCGTTGTCGATCTCGTGGATATCGGCACCGAGCTGGCTGCGGCCAGAAGCCATCCCGCCGGTGGCGGTGCCGGCGCCGACCCAGTCCGGGGTGCCAGGGGTGTCCACCAGCATCTGCTTGACCTCGGGGGCGGTGGTGGCCTCGAGGGTCGCCATGGCGGCGGTGCCGACCAGCACACCGTCCAGCGGCATCTCCGGGTAGCCGTGCTCGGCCGACCAGGCGCCGGTCAGGTATTCGGTCGCGCGTTCCGGGGTACCGATACCGCCACCGACACAGACCACCACGTTCTCGCGGGCGCGCAGCTCGGCGTAGGTCTCGAGCAGCAGATCGTCCAGATCTTCCCAGGAGTGGTGCCCACCGGCCCGGCCGCCCTCGATGTGCATGATCACCGGGTAGCCGGGCACCGCGTCGGCGATCCGCAGCACCGCGCGGATCTGTGCCACGGTGCCCGGCTTGAACGCCACATGGGTGATCCCGGCCTCGGTCAGCTCCTCGACCAGCGCGACGGCTTCCTCGAGCTCCGGGATTCCGGCGGTGACGACGACACCGTCGAACGGAGCGCCCGCCGCACGAGCCTTCTGCACCAACCGCTTACCGCCGAGCTGAAGCTTCCACAGGTAGGGGTCGAGGAACAGCGAGTTGAACTGCACCGAACGGCCCGGGTGCAGCAGGGTCTTCAGCTCCGCCACCCGATCGGCGAAGATCTGCTCGGTGACCTGGCCGCCACCGGCCAGCTCGGCCCAGTGGCCCGCATTGGCCGCGGCGGCGACGATCTTGGCGTCCACCGTCGTCGGGGTCATGCCCGCGAGCAGGATCGGCGAACGACCGGTCAGCCGGGTGAACGCGGTCTCGACCACGATCCGGCCGTTGGGCAGCCGCACCGGGCGCGGCGCGAATGCCGACCACGGCTGCGCCACCTCGGGGGCCGCGCCGGGGGTCAGCAGGCTGCGCTGGCCCGCGCGGGTGGCCGCGGCGACGATACCGACGCCGGTGCCCTTCAGCGAACCGCCCGTCACGCGGGACAGCAGATCGCCGGGGCCGAGGTCGAGAATCCATTCGGCGCCGTCGGAAACCACACTGTCAACGGTCGCCACCCAGTCGATCGGATCGACCAGGATTTCCTGCGCCAGCGAGCCCGCGAGGTCGGCGTCGAGACCGCACTGGCCCGCCCAGCCCGTCACCAGGTCGACGGTGTCGGCCAATGCCGGGTGGTGGAAGGCGACATCGACGTCGATATCCTCGAAGACCGGCGCGAACACCGCACCGCCGCGAGTCTTGGCCTCACGTTCCCTGGTCTGCTCGGCGTGGATCTGCTCGCACCGCAACCGCACTCGCTCCAGCTGCGACGGAGTACCCGACAGCACCGCGCGCCGACGACCGTTACGAATCGACACCACCGCCGCGACCGCCGGATCGACGCCCTCGGACAGTTCGGCGACCACAGCGCGCAGCTCATCGGGGTCGACATTGGAGACCGCCACCATCGGCGAGCGATCGCCCACCGGCATCAGACCACGCCGCCGTGCGACCAGACCCGCTGCGGCGCCGATCAATTGGGCGATGGCGAGCAGTTCGGCGTCACGGGCGCCGCCCGCTTCCACCGCCGTGGCGGCCAGTCGGCCCTGCGAATGTCCGATGATCGCGGCGGGCGCGTGCTCGGCGGGGTCGAGGCCTTGCAGGCGCAGCGCGCGCAGTGCGGCGAGCTGGGTCAGCATCACACCCGGCATCGACACCGTCGCCGAGCGCAGCACCTGATCCGAAGGGGCCGCCGAGGTCTCGCCCTGGTCGGTGTCGACCAGTTCGTCCTCCAGCATCCAGCCGATCGGATCGAATCCCACCGGCCGCACCACCAGCAACTGCGCGGCAACGGGTTCGAGCAGGGCGGCGGCCTCGTTCACCAGCGCGGTGAGCTCGGGCTCCAATGCCGCGTCGCGGCCGATCTCCTCGAGTTCGCCCAGCCACTGCGCACCCTGACCGCCGAACGCCAGCGCATAGGGCGCTCCGTTCAGCAGACGATCCAGCAAGGGCGATCGCGTTCCGTCGGATGCGCCCCTACCCGCATGTGCGCGAAATCCGGTCCCGGCCGTGGTGCTCTCGTTGATCGTCAAGACGCTTCGTCTTCCTTCTCGTGGCGACATGCCGTCCGGGGATTGCCGCACATCCGTCGTGCGGGCACTCCTCACCCAACTGGCCCTGATATGGCGAGGATGGCACAAAATCATGAGGGAATCCTCACGTTTGTCTCGCGACCCTTCCGCTACCGTTCGGTATTTCTGCACGGACGTACCAGAAGGGCGAGAAACATGACTCGTCCTCATGTTTGAACCCGCAGGTCCTCCCGCTGTTTGCCTGGACGAAACATGAGTCCCCCTCATATTGTCCGTTATCTAATCGTTATAATCGCTGGTCGGGTTACTCGCGAGTACGCCACACCCCTACAGAGCTTCGCGATCGGCTCGCAGACCGGTAGAGTTTGCACGGTCGTACCATCAGCGCGAGTGGCGAAATTGGCAGACGCGCCAGATTTAGGTTCTGGTGTCCACGGACGTGGGGGTTCAAGTCCCCCCTCGCGCACAGACCCGTGTCATCGGTGGCACATTCCCGTGCTGTGCGATTCGTATGCACTCGTACACGCGGAAGGTGATTGCTGCTCACCGATTCCGACCTGCGGAAACCTGCGCTCTGTCGTCCGGTGGGGCGCTCCTGACCTCTTGGCGAGAGTATGCGGACCTGCGGTGGTGACCGACGATCTCTCCGATCGCCCACCACAAGGCGTTCTCCCGACCTTATCCATGGCGCGGGCCACATTCCCCGCACCATTCCCAATGCTGACAACAACCTGCGCATCCGACTGCCACGCCACTTCGCAGCGAGCCCCATCGCGGCGGCGAAGGTGGGATGCGCACGAATCACCGCGTGCGCGCCGACGACCGGGTGATGTGTGTGCCGGCCCGCCGACGTGAGACCGATTGTCGGACAGTCGTTACCACGACTGGACCAGTGGGGCCGCATGCTCGCGCCGCTGCCACTCCGCGGTGAGACGAGCGAGTCGGTGCGGGGCCGCGATGCTGCGTACGCCGGCGATCTTGTGGCCGTGGACTTCGAGGATCGCGATGCCGACGACCCGGCCGTCGAGGGTGAACACCATGGCCGGACACCCGTTGACCACGGCAGCGTGGATCGAGGGTGAGCCGCCGGCGAGTCTGCGCTTGGAAGCGGACGGGCGCAGGCCCGCGCACACCGCGGCGGCGAGCCGCTGCGGGGTCGGGAACCGGATCAGCGTTCTGGCCGAGCCGCCGGCACCGTCGGAGACGCCGGTCGCGTCGTCGGTCAGCAACGCCACCAACCGTTCGGTCCGGCCCGAGGAAGCGGCATGGACGAATGCCTCGACGATCCGGCGCGCGGAGGCGATGTCGATGTCGACATCACGGGAGTGGACCACGCCGGTGATACGCCGCCGGGCCCGGTGCGCATGCTGCTGACTCGCGGATTCGGTGATGTCGAGGATCTCGGCGATATCGGCGTGGCTGTAGGAGAACGCCTCGCGCAGCACGTATACGGCCCGCTCGGCCGGCGAGAGCCGCTCCATGAGGGTCAGCACCGCCAGCGTCACCGATTCGCGTTGTTCGACGGTGTCGGCCGGGCCGAGCATGGGGTCACCGTCGAGCAACGGTTCGGGCATCCACGCGCCTATCGCGCGTTCGCGCCGGACCGTCGCGGAACGGAGCCGGTCGAGCGCCAGGTTGGTGACGATCTTGGTGAGCCAGGCTTCGGGGACGTCGACGTAGTTCCGATCGGCGGCCTGCCACCGCAGGAACGCATCCTGCACCGTGTCCTCGGCGTCGGCTGCCGAACCGAGGAGGCGATAGGCGAGCGAGGCCAGCCGATCGCGACTGGCCTCGAAGCACGCGACGGCGACAGCGTCCATGAACACGACACTATGCGGCGACCACGCCGGGTGAATGTTCCGCGACAACGGTCAGGCGGTACCGGTGACTCGGCTTTCCCACCGTCGGATGACGGACGCTCCACGCGGCGGTCCCGAGGATCGCCGATTTGACGCGCGCGGCTTTCCGGCCGCGTAGGGCCCCTTGCTTCGATCGCCCGTCCCCGTCGACCAGCTGGAAGATCCCGTCCCTGCGGCCGAGGCTGATGTGGTTGCCGATATACGACAGCGAAGCCGGTGCGATCGTGCGACCGGTCCGATCCCCGACGATCGAGGCAATCGCCTGCTTGCTCGTGGGTCCGGCCGACGCGCACGACATCGGATACGGCAACCCGTTGTCACCGATGACGAAGACGCTGTCACCGGCGGCGTAGACATCCGGGTGCGAGACCGATCGCATCTGACGGTCGACGGTGATCTGGCCGTTGGGTTCCACCGCGAGGCCACTGGCGGCGGCAATCGGGTGGACAGCGAAACCCGCGGCCCACACGGTCGCGTCGGAGCCGAAAACGGTGCCGTCGGCGGCGACCGCGGCCGACGGCTCGACGCACGTGATGGTGGTGTGCTCGTGGATCGCGATATCGAATCGGTCGAAGGCACGTAGCAGATGGCGGCGGGCCTTCGGGCCCAGCCAGCCGCCCAGTTCACCGCTGGTGGCGAGGCTGAACCGAAGTCCCGGGCGGGATTCGGCGAGTTCGGTGACGGCCTCGATCGCCGTCAGATTACCGCCGACCACCAGTACATTCCCGTCCCCGCTCAGCTCGTCCAGGCGAGCGCGCAATCGCAGCGCCGCCGGCCGCGCCGCCACATGGAACGCATGCTCGACGACACCGGGAACGCCATGGTCGGCGGCGGTGCTGCCGAGCGCGTACAAGAGCGTGTCGTAGTCGAGCCGGCCGGTGCCCTGCTCGTCGGCGAGGGTGACCGTCCGGTTCTCGACGTCGAGCCCGGTGATCCGCGCCACCCGTAGCCGGATACCGGTGCCCGCGAATACCTCGGCCAGCGGCCGATGGCGCAGATCCTGCCCGGCGGCGAGCTGATGCAGACGCAGCCGCTCGACGAAATCGGGCTCGGCGTTCACGACGGTGATCTCGAAATCGTCGGAGTGCAGTTGGCGGGCCAGATATCCGGCGGAATAGGCGCCGGCGTATCCCGCCCCGAGTACGACGATTCGGTGCTTCATGGTTCGCTCCTGTCTGGTTCGTCTGCTACCTGAACGAGACAGCCCTCGAATTCCTGACAGCACTGCTGGAGACGTCACTCACCCGAGGCTCGCTCTCGGTGGACGAACACGCCCGGCCTATCGCTTCCCTCCGCTTCGCCTCCCTCCGCTGCTGGCGACACCGCGTGATCGGATGCCGCGTCGGATCACCCGGTGCGGCGACGCCGGTAGTAGGCGTAGGTGATGGCTGCCAGTAGTGGACCCCACAGCAGGAGCGGGGCGTAGCAGAGGTAGTAGAGCGCCGCCTCCCAGCCGCCCGCTCGGGATGGGAAGTCGGCAGGAACCGGGTCGCCGCGCAGGGTGACACCGGCAAACTCGGTGAGGAAGGCGGCGGTCCACATGATCGTCAGCGTCGCGGCGCCGAGCGCGGCCGGGACCACGGCGACCGGAGTCGGGATTCTTCTCCCATGTAGCCATGGAAACCAGCGCGGGAACCATTCGCCCCACGCCGCGACCAGCCCGACGGCGGTGAACGCCAACAGTTCCGACAGGACCGACAGGGCGATCACGTACAACTCACCGGGAATCCAGGACGGCAGATCCCCGCTCTTGCCCGAGGCGTCTTCATCGAAGAAGGCGACGCCGATCCGCCAGAGACTGGACGGAAGCACCGTCAACGGAACAGCGAAGGCAGCGATCCGTGCCCACTGCGGAACACCGGCGACCGTGGTATGCGCGGACCGCCATGCGGTGCGCAGCCGCCCGGCAAGAACCGGCGGATCGGCCAGAACAGTCATTTCCGCCCCTCCGTCACCGCGATGACTTGGCGCACGCGCCGCGTGCGCAACCGGCACTCGGGCAGCCGGACGTCGAACATGATGTCCTCCATTTACGAAACTATTGTTCTCGTAATCATGGTTGCATACGCCAGCCCACTCCGCGCAGCCTGGTCGACGGACGGTGCGCTGCTCATGGCGCACAGGCCCGAACCAGCGGCCCGGCAGCCCGCCGCGCCGCGACTGCCGCCTGGTCACCCGAAGGCGGGATCGATCACCGCCAGCCGAGCACCGGGCCGAGCTGGCGCTTCGATTCAGCGGCCAGGGAGCTCGTTGCCACCGGAGTCGATCGGGCGGGTACCGATGGTGAACACCCAGTCCGGTCGCTGCTCACCGAGCAGGCCGATGACCTCACGAGACCAATCGCGACAGTCCGGATTCTGTTCGCCCTTGTAGCCGACGTCATCGGGCAGGGTGAGCGGGCAACCCATCTCGAGATGGACGGAGATACGGAACCGCTCTTGTTCGGCGATCACTTGGAGCGCCGGAACCCAGTGCTCGGCATGGGAACTGCCGACGACGGCGATCGTCCGGTCGGCGTCGGCCGCACCGTAAGTACAGGTCACCACATCACGGGTATCCCAGTCGGCGATGCAGCCGTCGACGGTCGGTGGAGGTAGTTCGGCGGGCGCCGCGAAGACCGTCGGCCGCATCCGCCGCGACGGCACCACCAGTCCGGTCAGCAGGGCCAGGCCGGCCCCGACGAGCAGTTCCCAGACGCGAGCGAAGCTGTCGTAGTAGTTCCAGCCCTGCTTGGTCTCGGTCCCCACCGCGGCATAGCTGAACGAGGCGACGCCGACAGCCACCGTGAAGCTCCTATCCCCCGTCCACATCGACCTCGTACCGGCCGGCGAGTTCGATCAGTCCGGTCGGGTAGCCCTGTCCCACGGCGCGCAGCCGCCAGGAGTCTCCGCGTCGGTAGATCTCGGCGAGGATCAGGGTGCGTTCCGCTGTGGCGGCATCGAGCGTCGCACGGGCGAAGACGGCGGATTCGTTGCCTGCGGCGGCCTGCACCTCGATGGGGCCGACCTCGCCGAAGGTGATGTCGGATCCGCCGATCGCGGCGGCGATCACGATCCGCACGCAGGGTGCGGGCAGCGCGTCCAGGACGATCTCGATGACTTGTTCGTTCGGCCCGTCGGAGGTCGATCGGATTCCGGCGGTCTCAGGCTGGTTGTAGAAGCGGACATGTTCACGGCCGCCGATCCGCCCAGCTCTGCGATCTTCGTCCTGACAGCGGCGGCGGCCTCGTGCGGCCCGCCGAGAACCAGCACGCGTCGCCCCGACAGCGGACCGGCCGGGAGCCCGGTCTGCTTCGCTCGCCCAGCGGGCTTCGAACCATCCTTGGGCTCTCCGGGCCGGATATCGTCCAGCAGAGCGAGGAAGTGGGATTCGGTGACAACAGATGTCCCGTATTCGGCCGCGGCACGAGCCTTGGCGGAATGCGATGACGGTGCGTTCGTCACGAGCAGGCTGGTGCGTCTGCTGACCGCGCCGGTGACATCCAGGCCCGCGGCGACCGCGCGGCCGATCAATTCCGAACGCTCGATTCGTGTCTCGCCGGTGAACGCGACCTTCATGCCCTGAACCAGTGGAGCGCTGTCGACCAGCCGCCCCGGATATACGAACTCGCACAAGACCTTCGGCGGACTGCTGGGCCAGGTTCGCCTCGATCTACCCGAACTGCCGTGCTTCGGCGTGCAGGCCATCAGTGGCGGTACGACGCCGAGGCGAGTCGCGTCCGCGATCAGGGATCGCAGAACGCCGACAAGCACTCTCGCGTCGTCGAGTGCGTCGTGTGCTCTGTTCTGCCGGATTCCGTAATACCTGGCGAGGGTGGCGAGCCGATAGTCCGGTGTCGGCGGTTCGACTAACGGGTCGGCCAACCGCCGTTGCGCTGACTCATGTCGATGTTGTCGTCGCCCCCGGCGAGGTGTTCGATGCCGAGCTTCTCGGCGAACAGGTGGCGCTGGGTGATCCAGCCGAGGATCGACAAACCGGCCCAGGCCAGGGTGGAGGTGATCTGCTGCCAGCCGGGTTCCGGGCTGCGGAGGAATTCCAGTGCGTCGTTCATCAGGGCGGCTCCGCTGAGCACCATGCCCGCGCCGCCGATCGAGGTCAGCCACAGCAGGGCGCGGGCGCGGAACTTCTGCGCCAGGAACGCGCCCGCCACGCACATGGCGAGCGCGACGATCATGCTCAACGCCCAATTCTTGTCGCCGGGCTGCAACACCATGGCGAGTTTGGTGCCGATCATCGCGCCGGTGAGACCGCCGATGAAATACGACGCGAACCGGAAGATCAGCGAGGTCACCACCCACGAGGAGAGCGCCCCGATCAAGGCGATCAGCAGCAACCACCAGAAGGTCGCGTTGAACAGGTCGGCGATCATCCAGCCGAGTCCGAACCCGATCGCGAGAATCCCCAGGTGCACCGAGCGGATGCCGTAGAAGCACAGCAGCACACCCACCACCGCCACCACGATGCCGTTCATAGTGCCTCCTTCTCGACGCCTGGATGATCACGCCGGAGGGAATCGGCGAGACGACGGTCACCGCCCCCTCGTAGCCGCGACGCGCGGAGCCTCGACCCGCCGCCGACAGGACGTGGCGACGGACGCGGATCACCGGCTGCTGAGCCCATGGCGCGACGCTAGCGGGGCGCGGGCACCGACCGCTTCACACCTTCCGGGTGAAATCGGGCAGCCGTGAGGGGTCGGCGTGCGGGCACAGTGGTATGGCCGTCGCCCCGCTGTTCAGCCGCTGATCCAGGCCAGACCGGTCGGACCGATCCGACATACTGCGGCGGCGAACGAACAGACGACGCGGTTCAGGCGGGCTGGCGCGCGCCGAGCGATGCGTCTGCCCTACCCTCGCCGCTGACGCGGGCGATCAGCGCCGAGCGCAGATACCAGAGCCCCTCGGTCGGCGACAGGTCGAGTCCGGTGAGCTGGCCGATGCGGCGCAGGCGGTAGTCGACGGTGTTCGGGTGCACGTGCAGGATGCGAGCGGTGCGCTGACGGTTGAGGTCCATGCTGAAGTACACGCGCAACGTCTCCATCAGCTCGGGGTGATCATCGAGCGGTGCGAGACGGGCGTGCAGGATGTCGCGGCCGATGCCGGGGCGGGTGAGCTGGTAGTGCAGCGCCAGCTCGGCGAAGCGGTACAGGCCGGGTGCGCGTCCGAGCTGGTGCACGGTGTCGAGCAGATCGTGGGCGCGGTCCGCGGCCGAGGCCACGCCATCGGCGGCGGCGGTGAGGACGGTGGCGCGGATCGGCACCAGCGCGGCCTCCGACAGCGCGCGCACCATATCGTCGAGTTCGTTCTCGGCACAGACGGTGGCCGGAACCAGGATGGTGCCGCCGTCGACCGATAGCAACGACAGCGCCACGTCACCGAACCGGTCGGCCAGCGCGGCCTGCACCCGGCGCAGTTTGCGGCGGGCGACGACGTGCGGATCCAGACGCGGATGGCTTTCGTCGGGATGCGACGGCAACGAGACCGCGAGCACGAAGTATTCGGCCGCGATCGGAATACCGCATTCGCGCGCCATTTTCGAGGTCGCGTGCCCACCGAGCAATGCGGAGGTGAGCGTGTGCACGGCGGTGTGGTGTTCGGCGGCGCCCGCCTTGTGTTCGCGCACATAGGCCTTGCTGACCGTCGAGGTGATCTGATTCAGCAATTCCAGTGCGGCGGTGGCGCCCTCGACGATGTCATCGCTTCCGGTCGGTTCGGTACGCGCGAACAGCAGGTCGAGACCCGCTTTGAATCCCGCGTGGAAGGCATGCAGAACGGCGTCGATGGGCAGCCCGTCCTTGGCCCACCGGGCGGCAGCGGCATCGATGCGGTCGGTGGGCAGTGGCGTGTCGTCACCGCTCATGCGCTGGAGCGACCACTCCACGCAGGCCCGCACCATGGCCGCCACCTCACCGGCCATCACTTCCGCCCGCAGCGTGGTGAACGGCGGAACCGAACTCGCCAGATGGTCCACCAGTCGCCGGGAAATCCGGCGGACATCGTGTACGGCCGGTGAGATCGGCCGACCAGGAGTCTGGCATCCGGAGCGCATCGCGTTCTCGATCATCACGTGTGACCTCCTCGTCACCTGTACTACGCAACGAACACTAATGCGAGCGCGCGCTCACCTTCCACTCCTCTTTGCATCCGTTCCCGATGGTCCGCCGACAGGCGTTCTAGCAGGCAAATAGGGGAAACGAGCCACCAAATGCGATGCCGACGATGTCGATAGCTGGGTAACCGCTCACTTTTTGGTTGCCGCATGAGCGGACGGAGAAATCGGCCGGGCGCCGACCCCGCCACGCCCGGCGAACCGTGACTCCGGTAGCCCGCGCGCCGCGGCTTCCACCTCGAACCACGCGCGCAGCATGCGTGCGGTCATCGCGATGGCCTCCTGACGCTCCTCGATACCGACTTCGAGCGCCGATGCGCGCAGCACGGCCGCGAATCCGGTATTGAGCACGACGAAGGTCATCATGTCGTATTCGTGATCGTCGCCGGGTCCGAGCACCTCGATCAGCAACACCTTGACCAGCAGCCGCAGCCGTGGTTCGAACTCGGGAATTCCACTGTTGTAGAACTGGACTCCGGCGACGAGCGCGCGCACCAGATCGGCATTGGCCACCAGTTCCTCGGTGACCACCTCGAGGATGCCGATGGTCAGACGTTCGATCGAGTTCTCCGATCGATCGAACACCCTTTGGGTGAAGCGTCTTTCGATGTCTTCGAGCAATCGGCCGAGCAGTTCCTCCACGATGACGGTGCGGTCGGAGAAGTAGCGGTAGACCGTGCCGACGCTCAGCCCCGCCTCACTCGCGATCCGGTTGGTCGAGGTATTGGCGATGCCACGCTCGCCGAACAGGCGCGCCGCGGTGTTCAGGATGTGTTCCCTGGTCGCTTTGGCACGCTCCTGGCTTGGACGTCGTCGTTGACCGACTGTCTTCGAGGCCATCACGCTCCCCTGACGTTCACGCTGAAGATGAGTGCCCGCTCACTTTAGCGGCTCCGCCACCGCGCCGTGGCGAGTCCGATCTCGGTGACCGGCGGTTCGTCGTAGAGCCACTCACGGGCGATGCGATGCCAGTTGTTGGTCGATCCGAGCTGGCCGAGCGCGGCATAGGTGAACAGGTCGGCGCGTCGGGAGAACACATGTTCCGGCGGCAGGAGTTGATGACGCATACCCCGGAATTCCGAGGCACGGGGGTCGACGGCGAGCACCACCGCCCCGGTGGCGAGTTCGGGGGTGATGGTGATCGGCTCATCGAGCAGATGCCATCCGGCGGCGGCCCAGACGTATTCGAGACATTCCTGCGGGCTGACACCGGCGTCCGGGTCGATGATGCCGCGCCCGACCCAGGCCTCGTACAGGTCCTCGGCCCGCTGTTCACCGGCGAAGCGCATACACATGCGCTCGAAGTCGACGTGCACCGGATCCATCCGGTTGTACAGCCCGAAATCGACGAAGCCGACGCGCCCGTCGTCGGCGAGCAGGATATTGCCCGGATGCGGGTCGCCGCAGAACTCGTGGTCGGCGAACAGTGAACTGACGTAGAAGCGGTAGATGAGTTCGCCGATCCGATCGCGTTCGGCCTCCGGCAGTTCCCTGATCTGCTGGAACTGCTTGCCTTCGATCAGTTCGGTCACCAGGACGTGGCGGGTGCAGAGTTCTTCGACGCTGTCGGGGACGACGATGAACGGATGATCGCGGTAGCGTTCGGCCACCCGATGCTGGGTGTGCGACTCGCGCGGATAGTCCAGTTCTCGTTCGAGGTTGCGGGTGATCTCGTCGAGCACGGCGGCATCGGCCGCGCTCGGCAGGATGGACTTCCACATTCGGCTGAAGAACTCGAGGTTGCGCATATCCGCGGCGATGGCCTCGTCCACCCCCGGATACTGCACCTTGACCGCGACCGCGCGACCGTCGTGCAGCCGTGCGCGATACACCTGACCGATGGATGCCGCGGCGATGGGCGTTTCGTCGAAGTCGGCGAAGGCCCGCGCCAGTGGTCCGAGATCGTCTTCGATCACCGTCCGCATCTGTGCAAAGGACACGACGGGCGCGTGATCGCGCAGTTCGGCGAGTTTGACCCGGAACAGCTCCCGATGCGATTGCGGCACCATATCGATATCGAGCACCGACAACATCTGGCCCAGCTTCATCGCCGCGCCTTTCATCCCACCGAGCACGGTGACGATCTGCTGTGCGGTTTGCAGCGCCGACCGCTCCGCGAGCACCTGACGCGCCTGCTCGGTACGCCCCACCATCGATAGGCGGGTGCCGACCCCGCGTACCGCTTGCCCCGCGGCCAGTCTGCCGATCCTGCTCCCCCGCGCGAAACGACCCTTCGGCACGCGACCGGCCACCTGCTGCACCTCCCTCGGCCACGCGCCCGAGACGGCGCGCCTCCCGCTACTCTCGCGCGTCACCCGACTCTTTGTCGACCGACCGGCGGACAACTGTGCTCGATCACTATGGGACACGGGATGCCGGAGCGCACCCGAGGTTGACATCCTTCACCTATGTAGCAACACTCGTTACCCAGTACTGGCGGTACTGCATATGTACCGGGTGGCGACGGGCAATGAAGCCCGAGGGAAGGGGCCTGATGACGGGCGAACTGAGGACCGGCGATCGGGTGCCGCAACGGCGCCTCGTCGGAAACGGTGATATCGACATCGCCGTCTTCGAATACGGCGACCCTGGCGCGGAGCCGGTGGTGCTCGTGCACGGCTGGCCGGATACCCACCACCTGTGGGACGACGTGATTCCGCTGCTCGCCGGCCGGTTCCGCGTCATCGCCTATGACACGAGGGGCTATGGGGAGTCCAGTGCGCCGAAGCAGGTGGCGCGGTATCGGCTCGAGGAACTCGCCACCGACTTCTTCGCCGTCGTCGATGCCGTGAGCCCGGATCGTCGCGTCCATGTGATCGCCCACGACTGGGGTTCGGTGCAGGTCTGGGAGGCGGTGTGCGAACCGGACGCCGAACAGCGGATCGCGTCGTTCACCTCGATCTCCGGGCCGAACCTCGATCACCTCGCGCAGTGGGTACGCACCAGACTGTCGAGCCCGACACCCCGCAACATCTGGGGCCCGTTCACCCAGCTGATCTCCTCGGCCTACACCGGGTTCTTCATGGTGCCGGTGCTGTCGGATCTGGTGTGGCGGGCCTTCGGCCGGGCCTGGTCGTGGCGGCTGTTCCTGCGGATGGTCGAGGGCATTCCGGGCGAGCGGGTCCAGGTGGCCGACTCGTTGAACCGCGATATGGTCTCGGGCCTGAAGTTCTACCGCGCCAACATCATCGCGCGGCTGGCCCGTCCACGCGAGCGCTACACCAAGGTGCCGGTGCAGTTGGTGGTCAATACCCGCGATATCGCGGTGCGACCGGCGGGCTACGACGACACCGACCGCTGGGTCGCCGATGTGGTGCGCCGCGATGTGCCGTTCGGGCACTGGCTGCCGTTCAAGAACCCCGGACTCGTCGCCGAACTCGGCGCGGCGTTCATCGACGACAACCGCGAGCGATGAGGAGCATCCGATGACCGATTTCGATCTCGTCGTCACCGACGGCCTCTGGTTCGACGGCACCGGCGCCGCACCGCTGCGCCGCAATCTCGGCATCCGCGCCGGCATCGTCGAGCAGGTATCGGCAGATCCGCTCCCGGTCGGCCCGAACACCGAGGTCATCGACGCGCGCGGCATGTGGGTGATGCCCGGATTCATCGACGTGCACACCCACTACGACGCCGAAATCCTGATCAAACCCGAACTCTCGGAATCGGTGCGGCACGGTGTGACCACCGTCGTCGTCGGCAACTGCTCGCTGTCGACGATCCTGGCCGCCAACTCCGACTGCGCCGATATCTTCAGCCGGGTCGAGGCGGTACCGCGCGATGCCGTGCACGGTGTGCTGGAACGCGAACGCACCTGGAGTGATCCGGCCGAATACGCGAAGGCGCTCGACGCCCTGCCGCTCGGACCGAATGTCGCCGCATTCCTCGGCCATTCGGATCTGCGCACCCATGTGCTCGGACTCGACCGCGCCGTCACCAGGCAGACCAGACCATCGCGCGCCGAACTCGAACGGATGCAGGCCTATCTCGATCAGGCGGTGGACGCGGGCTTCCTCGGGATGTCGTCGATGTCGAATACGCTCGACAAGATCGACGGCGATATCTACCGTTCGCGCTCGCTACCGTCGACCTATGCCCGCGGACGCGAGATCCGCGCGTTGAACAAGGTGTTGCGCAGGCGTGAGCGCATTCTGCAAAGTGCGCCGACGGTGAACTTCCGGCCCAATATCTGGAAGTTCTTCCTCGCCAGCTCCGGGCTGGCCGGACGCAAGAAGCTCAAGACCTCACTGCTGTCGGCGGCCGATTCCAAGGCCTACCCGCCGCTGGTCTACTTCATGATGTACACCGCACCGCTGCTGAACCGGTTCGCGCGCACCGAATTCCGCTGGCAGCATCTGCCGGTGCCGTTCACCGTCTACGCCGACGGCATCGATCTGGTGGTGTTCGAGGAGTTCGGCGCTGGTGCGGCGGCGCTGCATCTCAAGGATGAAGTCGAACGCAACGAACTGCTGCGCGACGAGGACTATCGGCGCTGGTTCCGCAAGAACTACGACGACAAATTCTCACCGCGGATCTGGCATCGCAATTTCTTCGACGCCGAGATCCTCGCCTGCCCGGACGAATCGGTGGTGGGCAGATCGATCGGACAGGTCGGCGCCGACCGCGGCATCCACCCGGTGGACGCCTATCTGGACCTGGTCGTCGAATACGGGACGAACCTGCGCTGGCGCACCACGGTCGCCAATCATCGCCCGAGATTCGCCGACAAACTGGCCGCCAATCCAGGCGTCCAGATGGGATTCGGTGACGCGGGCGCGCACCTGCGCAATATGGCCTTCTACAACTACCACCTGCGCTTGCTGGAGCGGGTCGCACGAGCCCGGACCACACCGCGGCCCTTCCTCTCGGTGCAGCGCGCGGTACATCGGCTGACCGGCGAACTCGCGCAGTGGTACGGCATCGACGCGGGTTTGCTGCGGTGCGGCGACCGCGCCGATCTGGTAATCGTCGACCCGGCCGGGCTGGACGAGTCGGTGCACGAGCTGCACGAACACCCGATGCCGGAGTTCGGCCTCGATCGGATGGTCAACCGCAATGACCGCGCCGTGCGCGCCACCGTCGTCAACGGCGTTCCCGTCTACCGCGAGGGCGTCTTCGCCGACGGACTCGGAAAGCACTGGGGCACCGGACAGTTCCTGCGGGCCGGACAGCAGTCCCGGCGCGCACCCGACACCGCCGCCGCGCACGCCTGAGACCGGAGGGGACGACAGAGATGAGATTTCGCAGGAAGTCCGGGCCGGTGCGCGTCGATCCCGGCGCGGTGTCCTTACAGGCCCGCAATGTGCAGTTCGATTGGACCGATACGCCACTGCATTGGATACCGGACGAGCCGATCGCCTCCCATGTGATGAACTCGCTGAATCTGCTGCTGCCGGAGGGTGAGCGGATGTTCTGCCAGACCTTTTCCGAGGCGCTGCCGATGGTGCGCGACGAGAAGGTGCGCGAGGACATGATCGGCTTCATTGGCCAGGAATCGATGCACGCCGAAACCCACAACAAGGTGCTCGACCAGGTGCTGTCCGGGCAGGGAATCGATGTCGAACCCTATGTGCGGCAGGCCGAATTCCTGTTCCGTACCGCGGCCGGTCCGCGTCCGGCGCGCAGTGAGCGGGCGCGGCGGCAGCATCTGGTCGAACGGCTGGCGATCATCGCCTGCCTCGAGCATTTCTTCGCCTTCCTCGGCGACTGGGTGCTCAACGCCGATCTGGAAGGGAAGAACGCCGATCCACGAATGGCGGACCTGTATCGGTGGCACGGCGCCGAAGAGGTCGAGCATCGCAATGTCGCCCACGATGTGGCGGTATATTTCGGCGCCGGATACCTGCGCCGGGCGATACCGATGCTGCTGGTGTTTCCGCTGTTCATCGTGTTGGTCGCGCGCGGCACCAAATTCCTCGTCACCGCCGATCCGAGCCTGCCGACCATGGGGTACCTCCGGCTGACGATAAAGCTGTTCGGTGCGATGTGGCGCGGTGCGCTCCCCGGTGTGCCCTCGCTGCTGTGGAGCGCGCTGTCGACGTTCAACCCGCGCTATTCGCCGGAATCGGTCGGTTCGACCAGCCAGGCGGTGGCCTATCTGGCCACCTCGCCCGCGGCCAAGGCGATCGCGTCGTGAACGAGCTGTACCCCGCGCCGACCGCGGTGCCGCCCGCCCTTTACGGCACCCGCGAGCGCGACATCCTGATGCGGACGATGGCGCGACTGGCCGCGCTTCGGCTCGGCTGGGCCGGTGCGGTGCACCGTCGAGAACGCATCCTCGCCGCCGACGACGCCCGGACCCGGCTGACGATCACCGGACGGCATCCGGTCGCCTCCGATGCCGAGGTGATGAGCCTGACCCTGCGCGCCCCCGACGGCGACACAGTGCCGCGGTGGTTCCCCGGCGCGCATATCGACCTGGAGCTGCCCTCGGGCCGGGTGCGGCAGTACTCGCTGTGCGGCGACCCCGGCGACAGGTCGAGCTACCGCATCGCGGTGCGCCGAATCCCCGGCGGCGGTGGCGGTTCGGTCGAGGTGCACCGGGATCTGCGCGTGGGTGACACGGTGTGGGTGCGCGGACCGCGTAACGCGTTTCCGTTCATCGTTCCCGGATACGACGGATCGCCTTCGACGCGAGCGCATTTCGTGGCGGGCGGGATCGGCATCACGCCCATCCTGCCGATGGTGCGGCTGGCGCAGCGGCTGGGCGTGGACTGGACCATGGTGTACACCGGACGCAGCCGCGACACCCTCCCGTTCCGCACCGAACTCGCGGAGTTCGGCAGCCGGGTCCTGGTACGGACCGATGATGAGCACGGACTACCCACCGGTGCGGATCTGCTGCCCGGCGTCGGTCCGGGCACCGCGGTCTTCTGCTGCGGGCCCGTCGCGATGACGGGTGCCGTGGCGAGCGCGGTGCGCGAGCTGTCCGGCGTCGCGCTGCATTCCGAACGGTTCTCCGCGCCGCCGGTGGTGGACGGTAAACCGTTCCGGATCGAGCTGGCCCGCACCGGCGCGATCATCGACGTCCCCGCCGACCGCACCGCCCTCGAGACCGTGCTCGAGGCCCGGCCCGCCACCCCGTACTCCTGCCGTCAGGGGTTCTGCCGCACCTGTGTGGTTCGGGTGCTCGACGGCGACCCCGACCACCGCGACACCGCGCTCACCGAGGCCGAACGCGCCGCGGGCGCCATGCTGCTGTGCGTTTCCCGCTGCGACGGCGGCCGCCTGGTACTCGATCTCTGACCGGCGGCTGGTGGTCCGGCAGCCGATGCGACTCGTCTCGGCGGAGTTCACCCGGATCGGGTGAACTCCGCCGCTGGCCCTGTCCCGCACCGACGCGGAGTGGTTGACTGAGCGAACGCCGACCGGGTTCGGACGGTCGGTCATCCGACTCGAATGCCAGGGAGGTTCTGCTGATGCCAACCCGCGATGACGCCTGGCCGGAAGGCACACCCTGCTGGGTGGACTGCCAGGTCGATGATGTGGCTCGGGCCCGCACGTTCTACGCCGATCTGTTCGGCTGGGAGATCCCGGACAGTCCGCAGGACACGGGCGGATATCTGATCGCACTGCGCAACGGGCGCGCGGCGGCCGGTATAGGACCCAAGCCCGCCGGTATGCCGATGCCGTCGGTGTGGACCACCTATCTCGCCGCCGACGATGCCGACGCGGTCGCCGCGCGAGTCGGCGCGGCCGGTGGGACGGTGATCATGCCGCCGTTCGATGTGCTCGATGTCGGCCGCATGTTCGTCGCGGCCGATCCGACCGGTGGCGTCTTCGGGGTGTGGCAGTCCATGGCCCACACCGGCGCGGGCGTGTACAACGAGCACGCCGCCTACTGCTGGAACGAACTGCACACCGGCGATTACCGCCGAGCGCAGGAGTTCTATGCCTCGGTGTTCGGCTGGAAGTACACCGAGATCGGTGACGGCGAGAACTTCGTCTACTCGACCTTCGGCCGGGGCGGCGACGACTATCCACTCGGCGGGATCAACGACGCGACGAAAATGCCCGGCGGCGACCAATCGTATTGGCTGGCCTGGTTCCAGGTCGATGACACCGATACCGCGCTCACCCGTGCGGCCGAACTCGGCGCGACGGTGGTGAGTGGGCCCGAGGACAGCCCGTTCGGCCGTCAGGGCGTCCTCCGTGCGCCGCAAGGCGAGACGTTCGCCGTCATCGATCCGACCCGTACCGTCGGCGAACCACCGACCGGCCAGTCCTCCTGACCGCGACCGCGGGCGCTCGCCCGATCGATCGCGAGCGCCCGCACCCTCCGGCCGATGTTCAGTCGCAGACCGCACCGAACGATGCCGAACCGACCAGCTTCGAATACTTCGCCAGCACACCACGGGTATAGCGCGGCGGTAGCGGAGCCCACCCCACCCGCCTGCGGTCCAGTTCCGCTGGCTCGATGAGCAGGTCCAGCGTGCCCGCGGCGACGTCGAGGCGAATCCTGTCCCCGTCATGGACGAAGGCGATCGGCCCGCCGTCCACCGCCTCGGGCGCGACGTGCCCCACGCAGAGCCCGGTGGTGCCACCGGAGAACCGGCCATCGGTCAGCAGCAGCACATCCTTGCCGAGGCCAGCGCCCTTGATGGCGGCGGTGATCGCCAGCATCTCCCGCATGCCCGGCCCGCCCTTCGGGCCTTCGTAGCGGATCACCACCACATCGCCCGCCGTGATCGTGCCGTCCTCGAGCGCGTCCATCGCCGCGCGTTCCCGATCGAAGACGCGGGCGGTCCCGAGGAACACATCGGAATCGAAACCCGCCGATTTGACCACCGCACCGCCGGGGGCCAGGGAGCCGGCGAGGATGGTGATCCCACCGGTCGGATGGATCGGCTCCGCCATGGCCCGCACCACCTTGCCGTCCGGGTCCGGTGGGGCGATCTCGGCCAGGTTCTCGGCGACGGTGCGGCCGGTCACGGTCAAGCATTGGCCGTGCAGCAGACCGGCGTCGAGCAGTGCCTTCATCATCACCGGCACCCCGCCGATGCGGTCCACATCGGTCATCACATGTTTGCCGAACGGTTTGACGTCGGCCAGATGCGGAACGCGGCGGCCGACGCGGGCGAAATCGTCGAGTGTGAGATCGACATTCGCCTCGTGGGCGATCGCCAGCAGATGCAGTACCGCGTTGGTCGAGCCGCCGAACGCCATCACGACGGCGATCGCGTTCTCGAAGGCTTCCTTGGTGAGAATGTCGGAGGTGGTGATTCCGCGGCGGATCAGCTCGACGACGGCCTGTCCGCTGCGCCGGGCATAACCGTCGCGTCGGCGGTCGGTCGCGGGCGGCGCCGCGCTGCCGGGCAGCGACATTCCGAGCGCCTCGGCGGCGCTCGCCATCGTGTTCGCGGTGTACATACCGCCGCAGGCGCCCTCGCCCGGACAGATCGCCCGCTCGATGGCATCGACGTCCTCGCGGCTCATCAACCCGCGTGAGCAGGCGCCGACCGCCTCGAACGCATCGATGATCGTCACCTCACGTTCGCTGCCGTCCGACAGCTTCGCGATGCCGGGAAGGATCGACCCCGCGTAGAGGAAGACGCTGGCCAGATTCAGCCGGGCCGCCGCCATCATCATGCCCGGCAGCGATTTATCGCAGCCCGCGAGCAGGACCGAACCGTCGAGACGCTCGGCCTGCATGACCGTCTCGACGCTGTCGGCGATCACCTCACGCGAGACCAGCGAGAAATGCATTCCCTCGTGCCCCATGGAGATGCCGTCCGATACCGAGATGGTGCCGAACTGCATCGGATACCCGCCCGCTGCGAATACACCGTCCTTACAGCCCTTGGCCAGCCGATCCAGTGAGAGGTTGCACGGGGTGATCTCGTTCCACGACGAGGCCACCCCGATCTGCGCCTTCTCGAAATCGTCATCGCCCATGCCGACCGCGCGCAGCATTCCGCGCGCGGCGGTTTTCTCCAGGCCATCGGTGACATCGCGGCTGCGGGGCTTGATATCGGGGTTCTCCGGAAGATTGGCCACGATCCTCATCATCCTCGGTCGCACCGATTCCGGAGGGCATCTCCGCCGGTGTTTTCAGCCGACCATCGGCTGACCGGCCGGCACGACTCAGGAAGCGCTACCGGTCGACGGGAAAGGGATGATCGGCCACATGTAGTACCCGCCGTAACTCGGGTAACCGTAGCCGCCATAGCCATAACCGCCGTAGCCCGGGTAGCCGTACCCGTAACCGCCGTAGCCGCCGTATCCGCCATAGCCGTAACCGCCGTAGCCATAGCCGTAGTACACGGCGTCGCCGGAGGCGTCCGGCGCCTGCTCGACGGTGTGGATGGGTTCGAGCACGAGCGGCTCGGCGGCGGCGGGGGCCAGCACCAGCGCCGCGGGCACGAGAGCGATCGCGGCGACGGCGGCCACACGGGCGACGCCACGGCGGGCGCGTGCGAGGACAGTGGTTCGGTTCATCGGAACTCCTTGTTCGGATCGCACCGCCGCATACGGTTCGACGATGCCTTGCGCGGTCCGCGCGGTGGTGCGGACTCGCTGTACTTATCTCCGTTTAATGTACCGTTAAACAACGGCACGCTCAATAGGTTTCCAGCGGTATCCGGTAGCCCACACATCCGGCTGCTGCGTACCTCGCATCTGTGGCAGACTCGGCCCGATCACCCGGACCGGCCGATCGGCGACCGGAGACGGAAGGTGATGCGGGAGTTGGGATCGCGATGGATCTGAGCGCCGTCGAGCGCCGGGTGGCCACGGATCGTCGTGCGGCCATGGACCGTTCGGCCGAATCCGAACTACAACTGGCGACATCGCTGTGCGAACTGGCAACCGCCCTCGCCGCGACCAAGGCAGACCCCTCCGCCCGCGACCGTTCGGCCGCCGCGCTGGAACCCGCACAGGAGGCGGTGCTGATCCGCCTGCGCTGGCTCACCAACGGCCATGTCTCCGCCCAGTTCGCCGGACAGGTCCAGGACGCGCTGCGCATCCTGGAACAGGCCGCGCGCGCCATCGGGCACCGGGAACTGGCCACCGCGACCATCCGCGACGCCTGCAACGCCTACCGGCACGTGGCATCCACCCATCCCAATGCCGCAGGCGTCTGCGCCGACGGACTGTCCAAATGCGGTGTGTGGCTGTGCCGTCTCGACCCGGGCGCGGCCGTCGCGGCCACCGAGGAAGCGGTGCGGATCCGGGCCGGGCTCTTCGCCGCCGACCCCGATCAATCCAGCAAGTATCTCGCCAGCCTGAACACGCTGCTGCGCACGCTGATGGTCGGCAGACAGCGCAAACAGGCCGTCGCCATGTACCGCGAGCGGTACGCCGCGCTCACCTCGCCCGCGATGACCACGGCCATGCGCGAGACGAAGATCGGCGAGATCGGCTTCACCGGTAAGACACTCGGCGCGCTGACCAAACTGGACTGCCCCACCCTCGAACGCGCGGGCAGGCTGACCCAGCAGCAGATCCTGTATCAGAGCGCGGGCGATCTCTCCACGATCGAGGAGATCAACTGGAATCTGGCGCTGGTCGGATTGAAACCGCTGGCGGCGGGTGCGCTGCCCGATCCGCCCTCCAAGCCGGTCGATATCGCCACCTCGTTCGGCGCGCTCGCGGTGCGCTGCTCCGCGACGGATGCGCTCGCCCAGATTCGCGCGGCGGTCATCGCGGCCTATGCGGTCGACGATGCGCACCCCGTCGATATCTCCGCCTTCCACGGTGTGGACCGCACCCACTGGAGCACACCGGATCCCGAGCTGAACACCGCCGACCGACTCGGCGACGATCTGGTGCTGATCGAACGGCTGTCCGGCAGCTGGGTCGCGGTGCAGAGCTTGAACTGGGAGATCGCGCCTGTCGGCAGACATCCGCTGGCGCTGCGGTTGTCGCAGCGCTGGCCGGTGGTGAGCGTGACGACCGTCGAGCAGCTGTCCTATGAACTGTGCTGGTACGACCAGGGCGTGCCGACGCAGTACGCGGCGCTCGGCCGTCCCGCCGAACCCACACCGCTGAATACTCCGTTGGCGCCCTTGAACTTCGGTGTGCTGGCCGATTACGGCGCCGACTACGCCTCGGAGACGCAGGTGCGCGCGGCGTTCGGCAACACTCCCATGTTCGCCAAGCTGACCCAGCTGCCCGCCAGCGGTATCCGGCAGGCCGTCGAGGCGCGTCCGCTCACCGACTACGGCGAGCACGCGCTGTCGTTCCGCGGTGGTGCGGGACGGGCCTCGTAGTTCGGTGCGGTCAGAACAGCGTCATCGGTTCGGTCGACACAGGCTCCGGTAGCGGCTCGAGTTCCGGGACCGCGGCGCGCACCTCGTCGTGGAAGCGGCGGGCCAGCTCGGGTGCGGCGGCATTGTCGGGCGTGTGCAGGAACACCGTCGGCGACCGGCCCTCCCGCAACCACTCCGCGACGGTGCGGACCCACGGCTGCCAGCCCGCCACCGTGGGTTCGATCGCGTCGCGACCGTGGTAGCGCACGATCGGATATTCGGTGAGCGCACGCATACGGCGCGGCAATCGCGGTTTCTTCCCGCATGCCTCGCGTTCACCGTCGCTGGTCGGCGCCGAGCCGAAAAGCGTTGTGGTGTCGAACGGTATCCATTCGGCGTCGACGCGCGACAGCACACGTTCCAGGTCGCGCGCCGGGGCGCCATCGGTGAAGAACGCACCGTGCCTGACCTCGACCGCCACGCGATACCCGTTCGGCAGGCCACGCAGAAAGGCGGCCAGCACACCGAGGTCGGTGGGCCCGAAGGAGCCGGGCAGCTGGATCCACAGGGCGTGCGTGCGCGGGCCGAGCGGTTCGATCGCGTCGAGGAAGGCACGCAAGTCGGCGTCCGCGCCGTGCAGTCTGCGGTCGTGGGTGATGGTGCGCGGCAGTTTCACCACGAAGCGGAAGTCGGGGTCGGTCTGCGCGGCCCACGTGGCCACGGTGGCTCGCGAGGGGGTGGCGTAGAAGGTGGTATTGCCTTCCACGGCCGTGCACCAGCTGGCATACCACCGCAGACGCTCCCCCGCCGGTAGCTGACGCTGCTGCCAGTGCGGATGCGTCCACATCGCACATCCAACGTGAAGCCGCATGTTCCCGACGCTAACGCACCCGCCCGACAACCCTTTAATCGGTATATGTAATATCCCCTTCATGCGCATGGGCGAAGGCGTCGAATGGGGTATCCACTGCTGCCTGACCATTGCCTGGCTCGAGGATCAGGGACCGATCCCGACGGCCAGGCTCGCGCACTGGTTCGACCTGCCACAGCAGTATCTGAAGAAGCGGCTACAAGCCCTGGTACGCGCCGAAATCCTGACCTCGATCCCCGGCGCGCGCGGCGGTTTCGAACTGGCGCGGCGACCGGAACGGATCACCCTCATGGATGTGGTGACCGCGATCGAGGGCCCGGATGAGGCGTTCCGCTGCACCGAGATCCGCCGCGACGGCGTCGGCGCCACCGCACCGGCCACCCGCTTCGCCACACCATGCGGCGTCGCCACCGCGATGCGCAAGGCCGACCTGGCCTGGCGGCGCGAACTCGCCGCCCAGACCATCGCCGACCTGATGGCGCGGACGCCCGAGAGCACCGTCACCTGGACGCGGCGCACGTATGCGCAGCTGACCGTCTGAATCAATCCACCACCCGTCGGGTGGTGTACACACAAGGAGAATAGGGATGTCTGATATCCCGATTAATGCCGCTTCCGCTGCCGAGTTACAAGCCGCGTCCGCGTCGTCTGCTGCTCGCGCGTCGACAGCGACACCCACGTCACCAGCTGATCCCACCTCGCCAGCAGCGGCCTCGCCAGCAGCACCCACCCCGCCGGTCCCGGCATCGACAGCACCGATGTCGCCACCGACACCCACGTCACCAGCAGGTTCCACCTCGCCAGCAGCAGCGCCCACATCACCAGCAGCGCCCACATCACCAGCACCTCCGGCGTCGCCAGCAGCGCCCACCTCACCAGCACCTCCGGCGTCGCCAGCAGCGCCCACCTCGCCAGCGCCAGCGCCAGCGTCGACGGCGACCGCGAGGGCGACGGCGAGGGCGACGGCGACGGCGACGGCGACGGCGACCGGTACCGCACGGGTGGGCGCGCAGGGGCTCGGTGCGGTGTGGATGCTCGCGCTCGGCACCTTCGCTGTCGGCACGGATGCCTTCGTCGTGGCGGGATTCCTGCCCGAGATGGCCGGGTCGCTGTCGGTGTCGACGGCGACGGCCGGGCAGTCCATCACCGTCTTCGCGGTCGCCTATGCGGTGGCCGCGCCGGTGCTGGCCACCGTGACAGCACGGATTCCACGGCGTGCGTTGCTCGTCGCGGCGCTGCTCCTGCTTGGTGCGGCGAATCTCGGCTCGGCGTTGGCCCCCGGCTTCGGTTTCCTGTTGGTCACCCGTGTGCTCGCGGCTCTCGGCGCGGCGATGTACACACCGAACGCGGGTGCGGTGAGCGCGGTGCTGGTCCGCCCGGACATCAGGGCGCGGGCATTGGCGATCGTCGTCGGCGGATTGACGGTGGCCACCGCGCTCGGTGTGCCGCTGGGCAATGTGGCGGTCCAGTGGCTGAATTGGCGCGCGGCCCTGGGGATTGTCGCGGCGCTGTGTCTGCTGGTGGCGGCCTGGTTGTTCCGGCTGATCCCACCGCTGCCGGGGAATCCGCGGGTGCCGCTGCGGGCGCGGCTGGCGGTGTTGGCGAAACCGGCGGTGGCGACGATCCTGCCGCTGACGGTGATCGGTATGGCGGCGGGCTATGTGGCGTATGCGTATACGGTGCCCGCGCTGGCGAGTGTCGGCGTCGCGGAGCATGCGGTGACGGTGATGCTGTTCCTGTACGGCGCGGGTGCGGTCGCGGGAAATCTGCTGTCCGGATATGCCACCGATCGCTGGGGCCCGTCGCGAGTCCTCGCGATCGGGTACACCACCATGGCCGTCGCGTTGACCGCCCTGACGTGGATCGCGGCCGCCGACCTGCGATCACTGCTGCTCGTCGGCCCCTTGGTGCTGCTGTGGGGTGCGGGCACCTGGTGCCAGACACCCGCGCAGCAGCATCGGCTCATCGACGCGGCGCCGGGCGAGGCCGCGCTCGTGGTGTCGTTGAACGCCTCGGCCATCTACGCCGGAATCGGGCTCGGCACAGTTCTCGGTGGCGGCGTGGTCGGCGCGCGCGAGGGCACCATCTTCGGCGTCGGAGCGTCGATCGCGGTGGCGGCGTTGATGTTTCTCCTGGTCACCGGCTCGTATACGGTGAATAGCAGGCGAAACGACGAAGCAACGACACAAACCGTGTGAGCGGGCGACGACCTTCTCGATCACCGTCGCCGGCAGCAACCCGCCGCAGCATGAACACCAGGGGCGCGCGGGGATGGGCTCGCGGCGGGGAAGTGCCCGCCGCGACTTGGGTCGCCCGCCACCACCGACACGAGCGCGGGTGGCCCGCCGGGTCCACGCTCTGAGCCGTCGCTCAGAGCAACCGCAGCACCGTCACCTGCCAGCCTCGACGCTTGTGCGCGATCCGGCCCGCCAGGGCGAACGTCTGCTCGCCGCGCGTGTAGGTGCCGCAGATCTCGGCCGTACGTTCGTCGACCAGCATCACCCGCACCCGCGCGGGCACCGCGACGCCCAGCTCGCGCCCCGGCGCGCAGGCACCGGCGATCATGGTGCGCATCGCCGCGGCGACCATGGGATCGGCGAGGGCGGCCAGCTGCGCGAAGGGCCTTCGGCCGTCGACGACTTCGAGCACGACGCGCATCGCCCGACCGGCGAAGGCACGGGCTTCCCGAACGCTCGCCGGTTCCGCCCCGGCCGCGCACGCCCCACGCAATGTACGGCGCATACCGGCGGGAACCGTTCGGGCCGCGGCGGATTCCCGCAGCGCCGGACGCGCATGACACGATCTGGCCGTATCGGGCTCCGAGCGCGGAATCGGTGCTGCCCGGCCGAGCGCGGTTCGCGCACCCGCCCGCATTCGGCGAGGGTCCCTGTCCGGCATGTATGTCGATATCGGCGGCTCGTACCGCGGAATCGGCGTGAGCCACGGACGTTCTTCGATCATCCCCAACCCCCTTGCACCGAATCGCGTCGACGCGTTCGGAGAACCTCAGGATGACAAAGGCGCAGGGCCCGGTAAAGACCTCGAGCGGTTCGGGTTTCATATCCACCGTCGGGTCGGCGAGTCCGATTCCGCCGGGTGTTTCGCAGCGCCAACCCGTTCGCCATCCGCGGCGAAGCGCATCGGCCGGGTTCGGCCACCGGGTACAGCGTCGCGGTAACGACGCAGGTCGACGCGGTGCGCCGGAGTTTGTCTGTGAGTGTTGCTAAGTTCTTCGGGCACATGACGGTCCACCGGTTGGGGGGAACAGAGAAGTATGCTCGGGCACTCGCATGCCACCAGCGGTGCGCTGGCCTTCGCGGCGACGGCGACCATGGCGCCGGTCGCGGTCTTGGAGTTGGTCCAGGGCCCGGTGCGGGTGAGTGCCATGGAGCTGGTGCTCGGCACCATCATCACGGCGGGTGCCGCGCTGGTGCCTGATATCGATCATCCGAAGGGCACCATCGCGCATTCACTCGGACCGGTGACTCATCAACTGGCCAAGGGTGTTTCCCTGGTGTCGGGTGGGCACCGGCATGCCACCCACAGTTTCGCGTTCGTGCTGCTCGTGGGCTGGGCCACCTGGGCGGGGCAACATGTGTGGGGTAAGTACTTCACCTTGGGGCTGATCTTCTTCATGCTGGCCCTCGGTGCGCGGGCCCTGCATCTGTGCCCGTCCGGTGATTCGCTCAAAGCGTATGGACCGTGCATCCTGCTGGCAGGTGGTGGCACTGTGTTGATGGCGCGCTGGCTGCCCGATGTCCCACCGTGGTTACCGTTCGCGATCGGTCTCGGCGCACTCGTCCACCTGATCGGCGACTGCCTCACCGATAAGGGCTGCCCGCTGCTGTGGCCGCTGAACAAACGGCTCGGGATTCCGCTGATCTCACGCACCGGCAACAAGATCGAGACCTGGCTGCTCACCCCTGCGATGACCTTGGCGACCATCGGCCTGCTCTACGTCCACACCGTCCCCTGACCGAACAGTCCAGGTCACTGCGCGCGGGTGCGCGAGGGCTTGTTCCGGTACATGGCGGTATCGGCGGCGTGCATGGTCTCGTCGACGGCGGCGGGTGGTTCCTCCAGGTAGACCGTGCCGATACTGGCGCCGATGCTGATGGGCCGTTCGCCGATCACCATCGGGCGGGTCAGCGCGGCCAGCAGATCGGCCCGCAATGCGGTGAGCTGATCCTCACCGGTGCACTCCTGCACCATGACGATGAACTCGTCGCCGCCGATGCGCGCGGCGAGCCCGCCGACCGCAGCGACGCCCTCCTGCAACCGCTCACCGACCACCCGCAACACCTGGTCGCCGACGGTATGCCCCCATTCGTCGTTGACCTCCTTGAAGCCGTCGAGATCCAGATAGCAGACACCCACGGGCGGCCTGGCGCTGGCGAGCCGATCGAAGAACAGTCCGCGGTTGGGCAGGCCGGTGAGGCCGTCGTGATTGGCGTCGTGCCACAGCTGGTCGGCCAACATCTTGCGGTCGGTGACGTCGACGGCGACACCGATCAGGAAGCGCACCCGCCCGGTATGGTCGCGGACCGCGGACATCGACAGATCGATGCAGGCCACGGCGCCGTCGGCGCGCAGATGGTCGGTTTCCAGCCGGAACCGGTCGATGGTGCCGGCGAGCAGCTGCTTCATCTGGGCGTAGGCCCGTCCGATATTGGCTTCACCCACCAGTTCGGCGACCGGACGCCCGGGCATGGACTCCGCCGGCAGGCCGAGCATCTCGGCGAGTGCGGCGTTCACGTCGAGCACCCGCCCGTCGACGTCGACGGTGCCGATGCCCACCGACGCACCGGCGAAGACCGCGGCGAAGCGGGCTTCGGAGAGCTCGCGCCGGGATTCGGCGGTGCGCGCCGCGCCGAGGGCTGCCGATAAGGTCGCCTCTTGTTCGGTCAGGGCCGCCGAGCGCAGGGCGGCGGTGAAACCGGTGGCGAATTCGGCGGCGACGAACACGGCGTGCTCGTGCACCGTCGCCGCGTCGAGCCCGTGGATTCGTGCGGTGTGATCGGCCATGGCGCCGAAGATGACCGGGATGGTGCGCCCGACGGCCTGTGGATCGCGATAGTTCGCGCCGACCAACGCCGCCGCGGTCTCGCGCGCCGTGCGCGGTTCGGCGATCCCGCGCAGCGCCGCGACGAGCTGTTCGGCCAGTCCGGCCAATAGCTCCTCGATCCGGTCGCGACTCAACGTCGGCGCGACCGCACCGTCGAGCGCATCGGCCCACACCACCGCGAGTTCACCCGCGCACACGATCGCACCCCCTGCCGAATCCCCTGCCGCCCTGCGTCAAACCTTCCGCGCGAGCCCCGCCAGACCGAGTGAGCGGCCGGGCGCTTCGTGCTGATCGCGCTCGGATTCGGGCCGCCAGGCAGGCAGCTCCACCACACCCGGCTCGACCAGGTCCCATCCATCGAACATAGCCTCGATGGCCGCACGGGAACGGAAGTGGATGCCGACGCGGTTGTCCTCGGCCGCCGAGGCACCGAGCTTGTCCGCGTCTTCGGGGCGCAGCGCCGAGGTGAGATGGGAGATCGCGACATAGCTGCCCGTGGGGACCGCCGCGCGGAGTTCGGCGACCTTTCCGGCCGGGTCGTCGGAATCGGCGACCAGATGCAGCACCGCGACCAGCAGTACGGCGACCGGTCGGTCGAAGTCGATGAGGCCGGTATCGCGCACCCGGGCCAGCAGGTCCGCGGGCTTGCGCAGATCGCCTTCGATGGCCGCGGCACCCGGCGCGTCGCCGAGGATGGCCGTGGAATGCGCCACGGCGACCGGATCGAGATCGACATAGAGGACCCGGCTGCCCGGATCGAGTTCCCGTGCGATCTCGTGCACGTTACCGGCGGTCGGGATGCCCGATCCGATATCGAGGAACTGGGTGACGCCCGCGCCGACCAGATACCGCACCGCGCGACGCAGGAAGGCGCGATTGCTCAATGCCAGGCGCGGGAGGTCGGGTACCAGTCGGGTACCCATCTCGGCCGCGCGCCGGTCGACCTCGAAGTTGTGCGATCCACCGAGCAGCGCGTCGTACATCCGCGCCGGGCTCGCCTGCTGCATGTCCACGCCCTCGGGCGCCCACGCGGGCCTGTCCATCGATGACCCCTCTGCTCTCGACGATCGCGATCGGCCCGCCGGCGAGCACGGGTCGCGGCCTGTGTGCTCGTTCACTCCGAACGAACCAAGCGCATGATAGCCCGGCCCACCGACAACCACGCACCACGGCCGATAGGCGACCGAACCCCGTTGCGGATTCAATTACTGTGCACGGGTGTGCTTTTCAGTCCTCGACAACGGTGCGGAACCACTCAGCGCACCACCGACTCGACGGGCGCCCGCACCGCCGAACGCGGGGTGGGGGCCAGGGTCTTGCCGAGATCGGTGCGCATCGTGGTGGCGGAGTCCAGCAGATAGTTCTGCCGCACCTTCCACGGATGACGGTCGCCCTGGCGCGGGAAGTCACCGATAGAGCGCTGAATGTAGCCGGAGGCCAGATCGAGCAGCGGACGCTCGTCGAGTTCGCCGTCCGGGCGCGGCACCACGGCCGCGTACCCGTTGCGGTCCATATGGTTGATGATCTTGCAGACCAGACGGGAGGTCAGGTCCGCGCGCAGGGTCCACGAGGCGTTCGTGTAGCCGATGCAGACGGCGAAGTTCGGCACGCCGGTGAGCATCGCGCCCTGCCAGACGAACTGGTCCGACAGTTCCACCGGCCGTCCGTCCACCACCGGGGCGATACCGCCGAAGGCCAGCAACTGGAGGCCGGTGGCGGTGATCACCACATCCGCGGGCAGCATCCGGCCGGAGGCCAACCGGATCCCCTCGGGTACGAAGGTCTCGATGTGATCGGTGACGACCTCGGCCTGCCCCTTGCGGATGGCTTTGAAGAAGTCGGCGTTCGGCGCCGCGCACAGCCGCTGATCCCACGGGTCGTAGCTGGGCGTGAAGTGTTCGGCCACCGCTTGCTCGTCCTTCAGGATGCGGGTGGCCAAACCGGTCAGCAAGGCGCGCGCGGCTTCGGGGCGGCGGCGGCAGTACTGGTAGAAACCGACGCTGAACAGGATGTTCTTGGTGCGGATCAGCCGATGCGCGAGAGTGGGCGGCAGCGTCGCCCGGAGCCGGTCGGCGATCTTGTCCCGTCCGGGGACCGGGCTGATCCAGGTCGGTGAGCGCTGCAACATGGTGACCAGTTCGGCCTGCTCGGCCATGTTCGGCACCAGGGTGACGGCGGTGGCGCCGCTGCCGATCACGACCACCCGCTTGTTCGCGTAGTCCAACTCCTCCGGCCAGAACTGCGGATGCACCACGGTGCCCGCGAAGGTATCGATACCGGGGAATTCGGGCGCGTGGCCCTGCTCGTAGTTGTAGTAGCCAGCACAGGCGTAGAGGAAATCGCAGGTCAAGGCGCATAGTTCGGTGCCGCCGTGATCATCGCGCTGTTCGAGGGTGAGCGTCCAGCGTGCGGCCGCGGTCGACCATTCGGCGCCGATGACCTTGGTGCGGTACCGGATCTTGCGGTCGATGCCGTTCTCGACGGCGGTCTCGGTGATGTAGCGCAGGATGGACGGGCCGTCGGCGATGGATTGGGCGTCGCGCCACGGCTTGAACGGGTAACCGAGCGTGAACATGTCCGAATCGGAGCGGATGCCCGGATAGCGGAACAGGTCCCAGGTGCCGCCCATGGCGTCACGCGCCTCCAGCACGGCATACGACTTTCCCGGGCATTCGGTCTGCAACCGGTAGGCGGCGCCGATGCCGGACAGTCCGGCGCCGACGATCACCACATCGAGGTGTTCCGGGGCAACAGCGGTCTCGGTCATGGCTCCAGTGTGCGATGGCGGCGGCACCGTCTACTTGACTTCACGCGACAAGTATTTGATTCTGTGCGACATGTCGGTGATTCGTTCCGCCGGACTACGCGGATTCCGGGCGACGGTCGCGGAGTTGGGCGGCAATGCCGAGGAGTTCGCCACCGCCTGCGGACTGCCGGTCACCGCCCTCGACACCGATGACATGCTGGTCCCCGATCAGGCGGTGGCCGCGGTGCTCGAACTGGCTGCGCACCGGCTCGACTGTCCCGACCTCGGCCTGCGCATGTCCACGCGCCAGGATCTGGCCATGCTCGGCCCGCTGGCGTTGGCCATCCGCAGCTCCCCCACCCTGGCCGATGTGCTCGAATGCAGCTCCCGGTACCTGTTCGTGCACGCCCGTTCGCTGAGTCTGGTGCTCGAACCCGACCCGTACGGCGACCGCGGGGTGGTGGCCTTGCGCTATGGCGTGCGGGCGGCGACGGCGATACCGATCCAGGGCACCGACCTCGGGCTCGCCTTCGTACACCGCGCGATCCAGCGGCTGACCGAGGATCGTTACGGCCTGCGTTCGGTGGAGCTGCCGTATCGGCCGCCCGCACCGCTATCGGTATACGAGCAGTACTTCGGCGCGCCGGTTCGCGCCGGGCGACGCGATGCGCTGCTGCGAGTACCCGGCACACTCGCGGCCCGTCAGCTCAGCGGTGGTGACGAGAATCTGCATCGGCTCGCCATGGAGTTCCTGGCTCGGCAGACCGCCGATACCGGCAGCTCGACGGTGCCGAAGGTGCGCGCGGCGGTCCAGCAGCTGCTCGGTACAACACCACCGGAAATCGGTGTGGTGGCCAGGCTTCTGACGGTGCATCCGCGCACATTGCAGCGCAGGCTCGGCGCCGAGGGCACCACCTTCGCCACCGTCGTCGACGAGGTGCGCCGCACCGAGACCCGCCGCTATCTCACCACCACCGATATCTCGATGAGCCAGATCGCCTCCCTCGTCGGGCTCACCGAACAGGCCACGCTGACCCGCTGCTGTCGCCGGTGGTGGCAGCACCCGCCCACCGCCATCCGCAAGAACCCCGCCCTCGCCCGCGCCGCGGTGACATAGGCTGCGGCTCATGGACTCAGTCGGCGGGTCGAGCGGGAGCGAAGCGCCACATTCGGACGAGCCGCACACCGAGCAGCTCGCGACACGGTTGAACTGGCTGCGCGCTGGGGTGCTCGGCGCGAACGACGGCATCGTCTCGACCGCCGGGCTGGTGGTCGGCGTCGCCGCCGCGAACACCGCGACCAGCACCATCTTCACCGCGGGTATCGCCGGGTTGAGCGCTGGTGCCATCTCGATGGCGGTGGGCGAGTACGTCTCGGTGAGCACCCAGCGCGATTCCGAGCGGGCGCTGCTGGCCAGGGAACGCAGAGAGCTGCGCGAGAAGCCCGAATCCGAGCTCGCGGAACTGATCGGCATCTACCGCGCCAAGGGCCTGTCGCCGGATACCGCGCGCAGGGTGGCCGAGGAACTCACCGCCCATGACGCGTTCACCGCGCACGCGGAGGCCGAATTGGGCCTGAATCCGAAGGAACTCACCAACCCGTGGCATGCGGCATTGTCCTCCGCGGTCGCCTTCACCATCGGTGCGCTGCTGCCGTTGCTGGCCATCCTGTTGCCGCCCAACGATCTTCGGATCCCGGTGACGTTCGCGGCCGTGCTGATCGCGCTGGCGCTGACCGGTTCGGTCAGCGCCGGCCTCGGCGGTAGCAGGCGGGGCCGGGCGGTGGTGCGGGTGGTGATCGGTGGCGCACTGGCCATGGCGATCACCTACGGCATCGGCCAGATCACCGACGTATCCGGCATCTGAGATGCGATGTGCACGCGGTGCCATGCCGCGATGGGCCGGTTAGTGCTGTACTTGGCGGGTGAGTTCCGTGTTCGCCGTACTGCCCGCCGCCGCAACAGCTTCGCCGCAACGGGCCGTCGAGCAGTACGAGGCGATCCTGGCCGGGCCGGAGCCGACGGCGCCGCTGCCGGTGGTCGGCGTCGTATCCGCGCAGCTCCGACAGCAGACCGCACCGCTGTCGGTGGAACGACCGGCCGATGGACGCGGGATGCTGTTGCGTGGCGAGTCCGATGATCATCTCGCGTGTCTGTGTGCGGTGCTGCGACTGACCGCCACCCGTGATCTGGCGGTATTCGATGTCACCGAGGGGCGGCTGCACGATCCGCGCACGGCGATCCGCCTCCCGGTGACGGCGGGTGCGCATACCTTTCCGGCGTTGACCGAATCGCTGATGGAGATCCTGATCTCCGATGAACCAGACCTCGACGGCCCGAGGCTCACGCTCGCGCACGGTACGAACACAATCCGTACCAGACAGTTGCCCGACGGTATTCACGAACTGACCTGCCGGACCGACGGCGACCACGCCCGCCTGCTCACCGACGACGCCCCACTGGCTCGCCGAGTGGTCTGGTCCTGGGCTCGCCGGGATTCCTGGTGGCATCAGGCCATCGCCTGGCAGGCCTGCGAGCCGCCGATACCCGCCGATCACGAACCCGCCATCGACGAGATTGCCGCCCTCCGCGCCGAACTCGACGAGCTGCGCGCCGAGGCCGCCGAGATGGAGGCGCTCGATATCGGCGCGGCCATGAACCAGCTGGACGCCCTCACCCAGTCGGTGCTCGATATCGATATCCCCACCCTGGATTTCTGACACCGGGCCGGGAGCCAGCTTCCGTCCGAGACACTGCCCCCGAACGGGTCTACCGGGGAAAAACCAGCGCTGATCGCACCGTGGACCGAAAATCAGCGCGCAACCGCCGCGGAGAATCTGCCCCGAAAGGGTAGCGGCACACCCTTGCGCTTGATACTGTCCCAGACAATTCGCTTCACCGGCGTAGCAAAGCTGGGGAAGCGCGGGGGTCGATTCGCTCTACCTAGCCAAAGGCGGCTGCATGATCAGTACCGGGGAAGCCCTCGATCCGACCGATCGCGAGCGCGTCATCAGGTTCGGACTCGACTACTGGCGTGACCATCCACAACGCTCGGTGGAAACGGCGGGACGGCAGGTCACCATGACCGGACGCGCATTCGCCGAACTGTGCACTTCCCTGGTGCGACGGCGTTTTCCGGTGCGTGAATTCCTGCGGCAGTGCGCATTCATGGCCAACGTATCGGCCACGCCGACACTGCTGGTGGCGATCCCGATCGCGGTGGTGGTGTCGATCCAGGTGGGGTCGCTGGTCAGCCAGGTCGGCGCGACCACGTTCATCGGCGCGGTGAACGGGCTCGGCATCATCCGTCAGGGCGCACCGCTGGTCACCTCGCTGATGATCGCGGGCGCCGTCGGCTCGGCGATGTGCGCGGATCTCGGATCGCGCACCATACGCGAGGAAATCGATGCCATGCGGGTGATGGGGGTGGACCCGATCCGCCGTCTGGTCGCACCGCGATTGGCGGCGGCGGTGCTGATCAGCATGCTGCTGTGCGGTTTCGTGGTGTTCGTCGGCTTCGCCACCGGCTACGTGTTCAACGTCTACATCCAGGCGGGCACACCGGGTTCCTATGTCAGCACCTTCGCCTCGTTCGCAGTGGCGTCGGATCTGCTCGTCGCGATCGGCAAGGCCGCCGTCTTCGGTGCGCTGACCGCGATCATCGCCTGCGATACCGGCCTGAACACCAAGGGCGGACCCGGCGGTGTCGCAAACTCGGTCAACTCCGCGGTGGTCGCCTCGGCGATCATCCTGTTCGCCACCAACATCGTCATCACCCAGCTCTACAACACGCTGTTCCCGGCGAAGGTGCTCTGAGATGGCCTCCTACGTCCCGCCGATGCTGCGCCCCGTCCAGCGACTCGGCACCGCCGCGCGAGTGCCCGCCGAGGCGAGTGTGCGGCTCGGTCATATCGGCCTGGTGTTCGGGCAGGCGCTGAGCGCTATTCCATTCGCGCTGCGCCACTATCGCAAGGAAGTGCTGCGGCTGATCATCGATGTGACCTGGGGCAACGGCTCCTTGGTCGTCGGTGGCGGCACCATCGGCGTCGTACTGATCCTGTGCGGATTCGGCGGCATCACTGTCGGCATGGAATCCCATACCGCTCTCGACCTGCTGACCATGAGCCCGCTCACCGGCGCCATCTCCGGCTTCGCCACCACCCGCGAACTGGCGCCGCTGCTGGCGACGCTGGCTTTCGCCGCGCAGGCGGGGTGCCGGTTCACCGCGCAGATCGGCTCGATGCGCATCGCCGAGGAGATCGACGCGCTGGAATCCATCGCCATCCGGCCGCTGCCGTATCTGATCAGCACCAGGATGGTGGCGGCGATGGTGGCGATCCTCCCGCTCTACAGCATCGGGCTGGCGACGGCGTATCTCACCACGAAGCTGTCGGTGCTGCTGCTCGGCGGTACCACGCTCGGCACCTTCGACCACTACTTCCATCAGTTCCTCGACCCGGTCGATATCGCCTATTCGGTGCTGAAGGTGCTGGTGTTCGTCCTGCTCGCCACGTTCATCCAGTGCTATTACGGGTTCGTGGCCGCCGGTGGCCCGGAGGGGGTCGGGGTAGCCGCCGGTCAGGCCATCAAGGTCACGATCATCATGGTGGTTTTCGCGAATCTGCTGCTCACCATGGCGATCTGGGGCATCGACCCCGGCATCAGGATCTCCGGGTAGGTGGCGGGCATGATCATCGATGCGAGCGGTCGTGGACCATCCAACCGCACGCTCGGCCTGTTCGGGCTGACATTGCTCGCGGCCATCAGCGCTGTGATCTATCTACTCGGCCTGCGCTATACCGGCGCGTTCGACGACCGGGTCGAGGTGATCGCGACGCTGACCAGCACCGGCGACGGGCTGCCCGAGCGGGCGGATGTGAAGTTCCGCGGGATGCTGGTCGGCTCGGTCGACGAGGTGGACATCGTCGCGAAGGGCGAACGTCAGCGAGTGGTGATCGACCTGGAACCGGCTGCTGCCGAGGGCATTCCGGTCGATGTCACCGCGCGGGTGGTGCCCGCCAACATCTTCGGTGTGACCGCGATCGAACTGGTCGACAACGGCGCCGCGCCCCGTGGGCTGCGCCCGGGCTCGACCATCGAACAGGACACCAGCCGCGCCACCACCGAATTGCAGACCACGCTCACCACGCTGCGCACGGTGCTCGACCATATCCAGCCCGAGAAGCTCGGCCGGGTGCTCGGCACTCTCGCCGATGCGCTCGACCCCGGCGCGCGTGCACCGGGTTCGACGATCGAACGGCTGGATATCTGGACCACACAAGTGCGCGCGATCCCCGAAATCGGCGATCTGCTCGGCGATCTGGGCGCGGCGACGGCCGCCATTAGCGCCTCCACTCCCGAGCTGATCGATGTGCTCGCCGCGTCGGTGACCTCGGCGCGGACCATCACCGAACGCCGCACCGGTGTGGTCGCGCTGCTCACCGGCGCTGGCACTGCCATCGACGCGACCAATGCCCTGTTCGCCCGCAATCCCGACGCGGGCAAGGAACTGGTGGCGGGCCTGGACGACACCTTCGGCGCGCTCGCCGCCGACCCCGATGCCATCGCGGTATCGGTCGCCAATCTCAACGAGGCCCTCGGCAAGCTCGCCGGTGTTTTCCACTGGGGACCGAGCAGGCAGATGAGCTGGGCCATCGATGTCACATTCACGCCGTTCCAGCAGTACACCGCCGCGGACTGCCCGCGATACGGGCAGCTGTCCGGGCCGCGGTGCGTCGACGGCTCGGTACCGAATTCCGCACCACCGCAACGGTTGCCACCCGCGCTGATTCCGCGCCATCTGGAGTCGGCCGGGCCGCCGCCGACCACACCGGGAATACCCGGCCTGCCGCAGATGCCGGTGATTCCCGGGCTGCCCGGCATTCCAGCTGTGCCGACGCTGCCATTCCCGCTCCCCCTCGCGCCGGGACCGGCACCGGCACCAGTACCCGTACCCGTACCCGTACCCGTACCCGATCATCCCGCGGCGACCACCGGCGGCCACCCGGACGCGCGCCCGGAACCAGCTCTTTCGGACGACGAACCGACAACACCACCGTCCACCGAGGCATTACGCGGACGCGCCGCCGTCGCCGCCCTCGTCGGCGGCGAACCGAACAGTGCCCAGCTGCTACTGCTCGGTCCGGCGCTCACCGGTGGCTCCGTCACCGTCCACGACACCTCCGCGAGCCCGCGGACAGGAAGTAGATGACATGGCACCTCGCAGAGCCCTGGCGACTCCGGTCCACCGCACGCAGCAACCAGCAGCTGCGATGAGGGATCCGGGCCACCCCCGAACGAGACCGTGGCCCCGCGCCGAACGTCATCGGATTACCGGTGGCCGCACCGAGCCGGAGGCCGAGGTATGAGGTCGCGTGGCGCGATGGCGGGTCTCGCCGTCTTCGTCGTTCTCGCGCTCGGTGCCACGTACACGATCTGGTCGACACTGCAACGTTCGGTCTCCGGTGACACACATACCTACACGGCCACCTTCACCGATGTGCTCGGATTGCGGGTCGGTGACGATGTCCGGATCGCCGGGGTGCGGGTCGGCCGTGTCGACACCATCGAACTCGATGAGCGGCGCAAGGCGCGCGTGGAGTTCTCGGTGCAATCGCACCGGCCGCTGTACACCACTACCAAGGCGCTGATCAGGTACCAGAATCTGATCGGGCAGCGGTACGTTGCACTGGCCGCGGGGCCGGGTGCTGGCGACCGGCTGACCGACGGCGCGTCGATTCCCTTGGCGCGCACCGAATCCTCCTTCGACGTCTCCACACTGCTGGCCGGGTTCGAACCGCTGTTCAGCATGTTGCAGCCCGATGAGGTGAACTCGCTGTCGGAGACGATGGTGCAGGCCCTCCAGGGCGACGGGGTGTCGCTGTCGGCGCTGATCACCCGGGCGGCGGGATTGGCGAGCACGTTCCGGGAGCGCGACGAGATCCTCGGCGCGGTGATCACCGACCTCAGCGGCGTCATCGCGGGTCTGGCCAATCGCAGCAATGAACTGGAAACCCTCATCACCCAATCGCGTGCGCTGGTTTCCGGGCTGTACGAGCAGGGTGCGACCTTGAAGGGCGCCGTCACCCAGGTCGCGGACTCCACGGCGCAGCTCGCCGAGCTGATCGGCCAGGTGGCGCCCGGAATGGCGCAGGCGCAACTGGACGCGACGGCCGGGGTGAATCTGCTGCTGTCCAACGGGGCCCGGCTCGATCGCGCGGCCGTCGAACTACCCGATGTGCTGGCCGGATTGGCCCGGATCAGCGGCAACGGCACCTACATCAGTTCCTATGTCTGCGGTCTCGATGTGTCGCTGTGGGGCGTGTTGTTCCCGCAGGGCGTCTTTTCACAGGTCGGCGGCAACGCGCATTCGGAGGTGTGCCGGTGATGGAGCAGTTCCTCGGACGTCTGCGGCTGATCAACCGCATCCTCGTGCGGTTCGGTCTGCCGAGCCTGCCCGAGATGTGGGCGGCCATCCCCAGCTATTCGCAGAACCGGCACTGGTGGCTCGGACTGGCCGCCGGTGCGGTGGTGCTGGCGCTGCTGATCGGTTCGAGCCTGTTGACGCGGGCCGGGATCGGTCACCGGACGGTCCGCGCCGAGTTCGCCCAGGCCGCCGGGCTGCGGGCCGGCGACAGTGTGGATGTCGCGGGCATCGAGGTGGGGACGGTCGGGCACATACAATTGCGTCGCGACCGGATCGTGGTCGAACTCGCGATCCGCGATGGTCTCACGCTCGGCGCCGACGCGGGTGCGGCGATCGAGATGTCGACGATCCTCGGCAAGATGCACGTCGAGCTGAATCCGGGGACCGGCAGCGGCCTGCCCGAGGATCGGATCCCGCTCGAGCGCACCACCGTTCCGTACAACCTGTCCAAGATCGTCGACGATCCGGTCTACGAGAACTCCTTCGAGCACATCGAACGCCTCGACCCGGACAAGCTGCGAGCCGCGCTCGAGGCGGTGCACCAACAGATGGGCGATTCCCCCGAGCTGACCGCGCAGGCGCTCGACAGCGTCGGGGTGCTGGCCGGGGTGATCGGCGATCGCCGCGATGAGGTGGACAGCCTGCTGAAGAACATGGATGCCGTCTCGCAGCTGGTCGCCGACAATCAGAACAGCGTGCTGATGCTGTTGACGCACGGTCAGGCGATCGGTGACGCCGTCGTCCGGCGTCAGGAACTGATCCGCGGCCTGCTCGACGATATCGCCGCCGTCTCCGCGATCTTGCAGAACATGGGCGTGACCAACGACGGCCAGTTGGGTCCGCTCATCCAGAACCTGAACACGATGTCGCAAGGCTTGCAGCACAACCGCGACAATCTCGACGCCCTCTATCAGGTGATGCCGGTGGCCTTGCGGCAGTTCAACAATGCCTTCGGCAACGGCCCCTACGGCGAGGTCTATCTGCCGTGGGTCTTCCCCGACAACTGGCTGTGCCTGGCGCACGCGGTGCAGGAGTGCCGATGATGATCACCAGCAACCGTATCCGTTTCGCCGTACTCACTCTGGTCGTGGCCTTCGCGGCGGGCTGTTCGGCGCTTCCGCACAGCCTGACCTCGATTCCCGATCGCGTGCTCGGCACCCAGCTGCACATCAGCGCCGATTTCGAGAATGTCGCCGGGCTCTATGTCGGCAACGAGGTGTCGGTGCTCGGCGTGCCCATCGGGCGGGTTGACGCGATCGAAGCCAAGGGCGCCTTCGTCGAGGTGCGTATGAGCATCGACGATGTCGAGTTGCCCGCCGACACCACGGCGGCGCTGGTGTCACCGCAGTTGATCACCAACCGTCATATCGAACTCACCCCGGCCACCACCGCCGACGGGCCCGTCTTGTCCGACGGCGCGCATATCCCCTTGGGGCGCACCAGAACTCCGGTCGAGTTGGACCGCATCCTGCGCAGTTTCGAACAGCTCGGTGACGCCTTGAAAGGCAGCTCCACCGAGGGGCCGATGGCGAGCCGGGTGCTGTTTCCGCTGCTCGACGGCAACGGCGACAAGATCCGCGCCACACTCGACGCCCTGTCCTCGGCATTCGAGGTGACATTGGCCAACAAGGACCAGATCTCCGGCACCATCGTGAAACTCAACGAGATCACCCAGGTGGTCGCCGAGAACGATCGGACCGTCCGCGATTTCAGCGCGCGGCTCACCGAGCTGATGACCTTGATGAGCGATCAGGCGCCCGGCCTGCACGCCGTGGTGACCCAGCTCAACGATTTCGTCACCAATACCAGCGCCGTGGTCGCCGAGAACCGCGAACCGCTGACCTCGGCGCTGAATCGGCTCACCACCATCACCGCGCAGATGCGCGCCCATGCCCGTGGGCTGACCGAGATCGTCGATGTGGGGCCGCTGTTCTTCGAGAACTTCGCCGCCGCGATGAGCCAGGAGCATCGGGCGCTGCGACTGCATCTGCTGACCGATAAATCGCTGCTGGACAACGAAACCCTGTCGTTGTTCTGCGAACGGGTGCAGCTGCGTTCGGATGGCTGCCGCACCGGACGGCTGGAGGATTTCGGGCCCGACTTCGGTCTGACCGCCGCGCTGTTGGGTCTGACGTCATGAACCGCCCGAGTCGACAGCGCTGGTTCCATCACCGTGATACGACCCGCCCGCTGGCCGAGCGCTCGGCCCGGCCGCACGACAGCCACGGCGACGACACGAGCGCGCCCCCGAACCGCGGAGCCGACCGCATGGACGGGCGCCTCCACCGCATGACCGCCGTGGCCCTGGCGGTACTGGCCCTCGGCGGCTGCACCGTCACCATCGACAACCTCCCGCTTCCACAGCCCGGTGTGGACGGCCCGACCTACACCCTGCACGCGGTGTTCGACGACGCCCTCAACCTGCCCGAACGCGCACGGGTCAAGATCGGCGGCACCGATGTCGGCGTGGTCACCGAGATCGACACCGTCGATTTCCACGCCGAGGTGGAACTGGCGATCAGCAGCAGCATCCAGCTGCCGGAAGGCACCCGCGCCGAACTGCGCCAGGCCACGCCGCTCGGCGATGTCTTCATCGCTCTCACGGTGCCCGAACGGAGCCCCGAGGCCGTACCGCTCGCCGATGGCGCCACCATCGACCGCGAGCACACCGCGGCGGGCGCCTCGGTGGAGCAACTGATGATGTCGATGTCGATGCTGCTCGACGGTGGTGCGCTCAACCAGGTCGCTCGGATCACCAGCGAGATGAATTCGATGATCGGTGGCCGCGGCCCGCAGCTGGCGCATCTGCTCACCGAATTGACCGCGACGCTTGACGCGTTGAACCAGCGCACCGGGCAGATCGACAGCGTGCTGCACGGGCTGACCGGACTCACCACCACCCTGAATGCGCGCAAGGCCGAACTGGGCGCCGCCGCCGCACAATTCCCGCCGCTGATCGGTGTGATCGCCGAGAACAATCAGGCGATCGTCGATCTCACCGCGAAGGTGTCGGTCACCATGGCCGCGCTCGGTGACTTCACCACCACCACCGGTGATCGGTTCCGCAGCTTGTTCGACAGTGTGCAGCAGCTGATGGGCGGCTTCACCCGGATGGGCGACAACCTCGCGGGCACCCTCGACGGGTTGCACAACCTCTATCCGTCGCTACAGGCCACCACCGAGGGCACCGGTCTCGCGGTGGGCGCGCGGATCTCGTATCTGAGCCTCGGCGCGCTCACCGATCCGACCGGCAGCAGATTGCCCGACGGCAGTGATCCGGCCGCGTTCGCCGGCAGCCTCGCCCAGGTCCTGGCCAGGGTGCAGGAACGTTTGCAGGGCGGTCACCGATGAGACAACGCATCATCTATCCCCTGCTGCGACTGTTCGACGCCGCGCTGCGACTGGCCGATCGGCTCCTCGATCGCGGTGCGAACATCGTGGTGCGGGTCGCCACCCGGCTGTCGGATCGGGTGACGGTCGTGGCGACGATCGGCATGATCGCGATGCTGGTGGCCGGTTCCGGATATATCGCGGTCGATATCGTGCGGTTCAACCCGTTGCGCGAGACGTACCGGGTGACGGTGTCGATGCCCGGGTCGGGTGGGCTGCTGCCGAACAACGATGTCACCCTGCGCGGTGTGCGGGTCGGCACGGTGCGTTCGGTGCGGCTGTCGGAGGCCGGTGTCACCGCGGTCGCCGACATCGATGCGGGCACCAGGATCTCGCTGGATACCGCCGCCGCGGTACAGCGGCTCTCCGCGGCGGGCGAGCAGTACCTCGATCTGCGTCCGAGCACGGGCGAAGGCCCCTATCTCGCCGATGGTTCGGTCATCGACGCGACGCGGGTATCGACGCCGGTGACGATCGAATCGTTCCTGTCCAATACCGGCGAACTCATCGGCGGCCTGAATCCGCAGCGACTCACCGTCATCGTGGACGAGCTGGACAAAGCCCTCACCGACGGACCCGGCCGGTTGCGCACCGTCATCGCCGGTATCAGCCACGCCATGGCCGGGCTCACCGGAATGCTGCCGCAGACCACCCAGCTCATCCGGAATCTGAGCATCATCGCGGAGACCACCGCCCACGCCCAACCCGATCTGAGCACGCTCGTGCGCGGCTCCGGTGTGCTGTTCGATCAGCTGACCGCCGCCGATCAGGAAGTGCGCAGGCTGCTCGACCTCGGTCCGGGTGAACTCGCCACCCTCGGCGGCGTCATCGCCGAGACCACCGACCCGATCACCGACCTGGTCACCAATATCGTCGCCATCACCCGCGCCGCCCGGCTGCGCACCCCGGCCATGCGGGCGCTGTTCCCCGCGATCCGGCTCGGCTCGGCCGCCATGGGTATTCCGGCGCACGACAACGCCTTCCACACCCTCACCGATATCTGGCCCCGGCCGACCTGTGAGTACGACACCGTCCCCGTCTCCCCCGCCGAGGTCTCCGACGGCCGTGTCCGCCTCCACAACTACTGCGTCACGACCCGCCCCGAGATCCAGATCCGCGGCTCCGCCAACGCTCCGCGGCCCAATGTGCCGGACAACGGCTCCGGTCCCCCACCCGGCGTCACCGGAGACGAACTCTCGGTGCCGTTACCCGCCAAATGATGCCGGTTCGACCGATCCGCCGATGACAGGAGTTCCATGAGCACCACCGATCCCGATCCGACAGAGCCTGTCGACGACAGCGAGGACGGCCGCGTTCTCGAATCCCCGGAGCCACAACAGCGTGGACACCGGCGGATCACCATGGCCGCCATGTGCACCGCGCTCGCCGCCGCCCTCGCCGCCACCGGCTACTTAGCCTTTCGCGCCGAGCAGGTCCGGTCACGTGAGGACGCCAAGGAGGCCGCGCGCCAGGCCGCGTGTGCCTACGCCCCGGTGCTGGCCGACTACAACGCCACGAACCTGGACACCTATTTCGCCGCGGTGCTCGACGGCGCCACCGGGGACTGGAAGCAGGAGTTCGACGCCACCAGCAAGGATCTGCGCGAGGTGCTGGTGCAGGGGCAGGTGGTGTCCAAGCCGGGGCAAGTGCAGTGCGCCATCGAATCCGGTGATGAGAACAGTGCCCGCGCGGTGGTCGTCATCGGGCAGTCGATCAGCAGCGTCGGCACCAACGGACAACCGCGCGAAGGGCAGCTGTCGGTCACCTTGTCCATGCAGCGGGTGGACGGCGCCTGGCTGGTGAACGACGTCGTCTCACCGATGTTGCCGCAATGACCACCACTCCAGAGGAAGACTCATGAAACAACTCGTCATCATCGCGGCGGTTCTCGTCGTGCTCGGCGCGCTCGCCGGACTCATCGCCCTCGTCGTGCTGCGCGCGCGTGCCCGGAAGCTGTTGTCCGTCGACGCCGAACCGGAACCGGAGTCGCTGATCCGCACCCTCCGGTCACGCAGCCCATCGTTCGAGATGACGCTCACCCGCCGCTTCGATGCCGCACCCGAGCGGGTCTACAACGCTCTCTGCGACGGCGCGTTCTCCTGGTTTCCGCTGATCAACGGCATCCGCTACCAGAGCACCGACCGTGGCGTCGGAGCCGTACGCACCCTCGACGCATTGCTGTTCGCCTCGCTCGAACAGGTCACCCACGCCGAACCGGGGCGCCGACTGACCGTGGTCGGTGTGCGCACTTCCGTACCACTCGCGGTGCTGACCTACCAGCAGGACTTCCGGCTGCGATCGGTCGACGGTGCGGGCACCGAGGTGTCGTGGACCGTCGGCGGACGCCCGGCCATCTTCGCGTTCCTACCCCTGAGCTGGGCCGCGCCGTTCGTGCGCCCGTTCGCGCGGTTCGCGCTCGGCCGGTTGTCGACGCGGGTGTCGGCATGAGGTCTCGCCGCGCAGCGAATCGAATCACGGCCACCGAACCGGCCGAATGCGGCTCCGGGCAGACCTGGCGCGGCGCGGCGGTGCGCTCCGGGCGACCGTCGCACAAGCTGTGATCAGGTGAGAGAAGGGACCGCATGACCGAGACCGTCACCGAGCCGAAACCCGATACCGACGCGCCGCAGTACGCCAGCATGCTGACCAGCGGATACCGGACACTGATCACCGTGTGGAAGTGGCTGCGACGCAAGGCCGTCGCGTTACGCGCGGACCTACTCGACCGTCTTCATATCGCGCTACTGGGTGCCGCCGCCCTCGGCGCCGCCGCGATCATGCTGGCCTGCGGCGGCTATCTGCTCCTCGCCGCGGGCGTCGAAATACTCGATCTGTGGGTGCCGCGGTGGGCGGCCCTGCTGATCGAGGGATGCGCGCTACTGCTCGTCGCTCTCGGCGCGGCGGGCACCGGCCTCTGGCTGCTCGCTCGCGCGAGACGGCGAGATCGACCCACCATCGGTCGCCGGGTGAGCAGCTGAGGACTGATCAGACCGCCGCCGGGCCAGCAGGATCCGTGGCGCGGGTACCGCTCGGATCCGCCCGACTCGGCACCGCGCACGACGCGCATGAGCGACCCTCAACGACCCTCGCAGTCCACCCATTCCAGGTACCCGCTGCCGTCGACCGCTCGCCCGCGCCAGCTACCCGCATAGGTGAACGCGCCCGCGTACCCGCGGCCGTGCCCGTAGCGCAGGGGCGAATCGACGGTGGCGTGCATGGCGAAGACCTCACGGCTGTCGTCGCGCACCGACCAGCGCAGTTCACGGGGAACACGCATCACGCGGCCGAGTTCGTCGACGGCGGTCCGGTCGGACAGGACCTCCATGCGGACATCGGTGAAGGCGCGGGCGTCGCCGTCGAGGGAACGCAGATGGGCCATACGGCAGGCGGTGGTGCCCGCTGCCCGGACGTCGGTGAGCAGCAACTGGGTTCGGTGGTCGAGGTTGATGATCTGGTAGGTGAAGAAATCGACCGGCAGTTTCAGTCGCTCGGGCACCGGGCGGGCGGTCAACGCCTGGGGTGAGACGCAGCGCGCGTACTCGACCGTGCACAGCGTGTCGATATCGACGCTGCCCTCGGCGTCGGTGAGGGTGCCGCGGCAGGTCGCCAGCAGGCTGACGTGGTCGTAGACCGGGGTGCGGATGAACCAGGAAGCCTGGGCCGTGGCGGTGATCTCGGCATCGACGCGGAAGCCGCGATAACGCCCCGTCAGGGTGAAATGCGGGTAGGTCCCGGTGATTTCGAGGTCCTCGCCCCAGCGCAGTACCGAACCGTCGGCGGCGAACTCGCACTCGGTGCGGGTGTCGTAGGCGCGGTAATGACGGTGGCCGGCATGCGCGGTGGAGGAGAACACCGTGCTGGTGTGCCGGGCATCGGCGACCGCGAGATAGTCGTTGTCGAAGCACACCGAGCCGGTGGCGCCGATCAGCGTCATCGTGTTCAGGTAGCGGTGCCTGCCGGGTAGGCGCGGGATGAAGATCCCGTAGTGCGTCCAGGCCCACAGCGACGAATCCTGATGTGGGCGCAGCATATCCGGACGATCGAATGGTCTGCTGGATTCGATGACGCGCCGATCCACTCGCGGTGCGAGCCCGCGCAGCAGGGCCTTGGCCGCCATCCGCAGTGGAAGACTGCGCTGCTCGTTTCGGTCGCTGATACTGGTTGCCGACATAGGAATACCTCTCGACCAGCTCCGGCACACCCGATCACGGGCCTGCGGATCGCGCCACGTTGCGCGACGAACCGTTAATTTACCGATCGGTCATAAACGGGTCAAGACCACGCGCGCCGATCCCGCACACCGGCCTCGGCCACCAGATCGATGATGCGCAGCGACCGCGCGGCCATCTCGGCCGCCGAATGCTCGGGATGACGCAGCCACCAGCGCACCACCGAACTCACCATCCCGGTCCACACCTCGGTCAGCACCGCGAGGTCGTCGGGGTCGACAGCGCGACCGCCCGCCTCGCCGACCACCGCGACACCCCGCGACGCCTGCTCGATCAGCCGGGTGCGCACCCGCGCGGCCTCGGCGGGCGCATTCCCCTCATCGGGCAGGCTGCGATCCCAGAGGACGTTCCAATCGTTGGGCCGGGGTTCGAGGGCGGCGAAGACGGCGGTGAGCACCATCGCGGGCAGGCGCAGACCGGAGAGCCCCTCGGTCATCGCGTTCTCGATATGGGCGGAAAGATTGTCGCCCGCGCGCCGCACGCAGGCCGAGAAGAGCCCGTCCTTGGATGAGAAGTACGCGAGCACCATCGGCTTGGAGATACCGGCCCTTGCGGCCACGGCAGCCAGCGATGTGCCCGCATAACCGAACCGGCCGAACTCCTCGGTCGCGGCATCCAGGATCTGCCGCTCCCGCTCCGCGCGCGGAACACCCTTCGTACCTGCCGTACCCATCCATCTATCAGACCACCCGGCCGACCGGGGAGCTAACAGGACGCCGATCACAATTACTTCATGCACTAACTGTTAATGCGCTAACGTAGCGGGCATGAAGGAAGACGGCACGGCGATCGACGATCCACTGCGCCTGGACCGCCAGGTGTGTTTCGCGCTCGCGGTGGCCAACCGCGCGGTGCTCGCGGTCTACCGGCCGCTACTGGAGCCGATGGGCCTGACCCATCCGCAGTATCTGGTGATGCTCGCGCTGTGGGGTTCGGCGCCGATGTCGGTCAAGGAGATCGCCGAAGCCATCCAGCTCGACTCCCCCACCCTCTCGCCGCTGCTCAAGCGCCTGCACAGCGCCGGGCTGATCACCCGCGAACGCGATCCGCGCGATGAACGCAACCTGGTGATCGATCTGACCGAACAGGGCCGCGCCCTGCGCACGCGGGCCGAGGCCATCCCACCGGCCGTGGTGGCGCGGCTCGGTGTGAGCCTGGCCGATCTCGAAGAACTGCATACCGTGCTGACCCGCGTGAACGAGGCCGCCCGCCGATCCGTGCTCGCGGAATCGCCGCACACCGAAGCCGACCACATCGAAGGAGCGCGCCCATGAGCCGCGAACGCCGTCGCCCGAATCCGATCCAGTGGCTCGGCTACGCCTGCGGACGGCGCCTGCCCGATTCCCAGCGCGACTGGGTCCGCAACGACCTCACCGGCACATACGCTTTCCCTCGCCACGTGGTGCGCGGCCTGGTCCCCTTCACACCCCTGTTCGCGGTATTCCTGCTCTTCCCCGGCGAGCTGTGGCTACGCGGCTCGATGGTGCTGCTCGCCCTGCTACTGGCGCTCTTCTACACCGTCGCCTTCATGCCGATGAACCGCGCCCACCGCCTGGCGAAGCACGGCTTCCCGCAAGACCTGGAAAACCCCGCCCGCGCCGACCGCCGCGAACGCGAACGCGCCCGCTACGCCGCCCAGCACCCGCACTGATCCGACGAGCGGTACCTGGCTGCGGCGTTTCGCGAGTAGCCCCCGCAGCCAGGTGCCACTCGTGGCGCTATTTCACGGTGACGCGGAGTTGGACGGCGTCGTCGGTGGTGGATTGGAGGGCTTGGGAGATGAGGGCGGAGATATCGAGAGGTGGGCCCGCGGGGGTGAGGGCGTCGGCCAGTGGTTGCAGGCCGGGGAGCAGGGCGGTCAGTTCCGGGCCGACCTGATCGACCCATTCGGTGAGGCGCTGGAGGAATGGGACCAGGCCGTTGTCCTCGAGATACATCTCGGGGGCATTGCCGGTCTGGATCAATCGGCCCACCGATTCGACCAGTTCGTCGAGCCGTTGGGCGAACTGGGTGAAGGCGGGCGCGGCGGCCGCGGTGGCCGGTCCGGCCCAGTCGATGTCCTGGGAGACGGTCTCGAAATCATTGAGCAGCTGGGCGATCTGCGGTTCCCGCGACACGATGGTGGAGGCCAGCAGATCGGCGGCGCGGGTGAGTTCCGGCATCACCGCGTCGGTGCCGTGCAGCGCGACGCTCATGGTCTCGGCCAGCGATCCGACCACCGCGGGATCGAGCTGGTTCATCGTATTGGTGACCATCCGGGCCGCCTCGGGGATCGACAGCGGTGTGCGCACGTCCTGCGATTGCAGCCGCTGCCCGTCCGCCAGGTACGGTCCCGCACCGGTTTTCGGCCGGAACTGCACATACGGCTCGCCCAGCGCGGACAGATGTTCGATGGTGACGATGCTGTCGGTGGGCACCTTGTGGTCGCTGTTCACCCGCAGCCCGACCTCCACGCCGGAGGCGGTGCGGTCCACCGAGGTCACCCGGCCGACCTCGATTCCGGTCAGTAGGATCGGCGAACCGACACCGAGCCCACCGGAATTCGTCAGCACCATCGACGCCTCGGTGTAGTCGGCGAACGGATCGACCTGCACCACACCGAAGGTCAGATAGCTCGCACCGAGCACGGTGATGGCGGCGATACCGCCCAGAGATGCCAGCGGGCCGATCTTCATCGGATGGCTCCGATCATGCGCAGGGTCTGCAAGATCCGATCGATCTCGTCGTCGGCGGAGACCGGTGCGCCGCCCTCGGGCGCCACGCTGACACCCGAGACATTCACCTTCGCGCCGCGCTCCGCGAACGGAATGATCTTGTCCCGCAGCAGCGCGGTGAGCAGGGCGAGATTCGACGGCGACGCCGTGTTCAGCGGTGCGCCCGTGGCCAGCGGCGCGAACGCCAGCGCGGCCGCGTCACCGGCCTGCACCAGTGGCGTCAACCAGGTCATCGACTGGCCCACCGGCCCCAGCGCGCCGAAGATATCGGTGACGCCGGAGATGGACGTGGTGGCGAGATCCATCCGGTGCACCGACTCCGGGCGCAGAATATTGTCCAGCTCGGGCTGGATCTCGTGCAGCACACTCGAATTCGTTTCCAAGCCGTACAACAGCCGGTCCACCTCATCGAGGTTGGCGGCCAGATCGACGGCATCGCCCGCCATCACCTGGGTGATGCGCTGGGTTTCCTTCGGGTCCTGCGGCAGCACCGAATTGAACCGGTTGATGATGTCCTGCAACTGCCCGACCGCGCCGCCCTGTACGAACACCGCCATGGCGGCCATCGTGTCCTCGAGCTGCACCGGTGGTTTGGTGTGCTCGAGGGTGATGGTGCCACCGCGCGGCAGCAGCGAATCGAATCCGTCGGGCGGAGTGGTCAGCGCGATGTGGATATCGCCGAGCACGGTGTTCTGCCGCAGTTCGGCGATGGTGGTGGCGGGCAGGCGGACGTCATCGGAGACCTCGATATCCACCACCACGTACCCGCCGCGGCCCTGCGGCGCCTCGTCCGCTGGCACCACCCGCACCGAATCCACCGTCCCGACCTGCGCACCGTTGGCGATGACCTTGGCGCGCGCGGGCAGATTCAGCACGTTCGCGAACTCGATGCGCACCGGATAGGTCGATCCGGACACCGTGGTGCCCGGCACCGGGACCTGCGCCGGATCGAACGCACAGCCGCCGACGGTCAGCGCGGCCGCCGACACCAGTGCGGTCGCGGCGATCCGCACCCGTTTGCCGAGCGTCGCGGTCATCGCGCACCTGCCAATCCCAGCACCAGCTGAACGAGTTGGACATCGACCATGCCGTTGTCGGCTCCGGCGCAGCGGCCGGGCGCCACGGCATTGATGGCGGCGCAGACCTGTTCGGCGTCGCGGTGGGCGATCGCCACCCGTGGCGGGGCGTAGACCAGTCCCGGCGCGCCGGTCGCCGGATCGGTCACCGAACGGAACGCCGAGCTGAGCGCGGGCGCCATGAGCACGATGTCGCGTAGCGAACCGACGTTGGCGCGCAACATCTTCACCAGCGGAACCAGTCCGTCGAGGGTGCCCATCAGCGGGTCGGCCAGGATGGTGGTCAGATCGTTGAGCATGGGCAGCATCTCGCGCAGCCCGTCGAACAGGGCGGCACCCGGTACCAGCAGATCGTCGCTCGCCTGGTTGAGCACCGGCGCCAGCCGGGTGAGCATGGACTTCAGATCGCCCCAGTGCGTACTGACCTTCTGCGACACCGAGGAGAACGCGTCGAAGATGCCCGCGAGATGTCCGATATCGGCGTCCGGGGATTTCAGCGTCGAGCCGAGTTTCATCACCAGGTCGTTGATCTGGGCACCCGTGCCTGCGGTCGCGGAGTCCAGGGCCGCGAGACCACCGGCCAGCGCATCGGGCTGGGTCTGCGGTGTGCCACCGATCTGGTCCGACAGCGCCGCCAGCGCGGTGATGGTCTCGGTGAGGCTCTTGGGTGTCAGGGTTTTGGTGATGCACTGCCCGGCATCCCACCGGTCGGCGGTCTTGCCGCTGGCCAACACCGCGAGTTCGCGGTCGGCGACAACACTGTCGGACAGGGTGGTGGCGGAGGCGTCGGCGTAGACCGGGTACTGCGCGTCGACGTCGAAATCCACCCGCACAGCGGCACCTTCGGGCCGGATGCCGGTCACCGTGCCGACGGTGATACCGCGCATCGACACCTGATTGCCCTCGTACAGCCCGACGCTGTCGGGCATGATCGCGCAGTAGGACCGGGTTTCCTTGATCGGATCGAAGGCGAGCACGTACCCCGCCACCGCGACCACCGCGATGACCAGGGCGCCCGCGATCGACATGAACGCCTGTGAGCCGAGAATCCGTTTCAGCATCAGCACGCCTTCCCCGGCACCGGGACACACACCGGGCCGAGCGCGGCTCCCGGATCCAGACCGGGTGGCGCGGTGACGGTTTCGCTCGAACGGTCGATCGTCACCGGGCCGTCCGGGATCACCAGTCCGCCGAGCCGTTCCCCGAGACCGTGGACGGCGGTGATGAGCGGTTCGAGTTGGGTGCCGAATTCCTGGAGCCGCGGCAGCGCGTCGGCGAGTTGCTGCGCCTTCGGCTTCAGCGTGTCGTCCCACGCGGGGGCGAGAGTGGCCACCCGCTGCACCACCGACGACAGCAGCCCGACCGCCTCCTTCAGCTCGGCGCGCTTGTCCAGCAGCAGGGTTTCCATCAGGTTGACGTTGTCCATCAACCGGCCGAGATCGGATTTGGCGCCGTCGTACATGGTGACGTACTCATCGGCAACGGCGATCGCGTTGGACACCTGGGTGCGCTGACGTTCGATGGCGTCGAGGTACTGACCCAGCGTGTCCAAGGTGGTGCGCAGGGTGTCGGGGGCGCCATCGATCGAGGTCTGGATCGAGGCCAGATTGCGGCGCAAGGTGTCACCGTCGGTCGCCTGCAATGGTGTGGTGGCGTCCTGGAAGGTCTCGATCAGGCTGTAGGGCAGGCGAACCCGTTCGGCCGGGATCGCCTTGTCCCCCAGCGGCGCGTCCCCCGCCGGGAACAGCGCGACGTAGTGGCCGCCGACGATGGTGAGCATGCGGATATCGAGCGAGGTCTGATCGCCGACGAACACCTCCGAATCGACGGTGAACCGCATGACGACCCGATCCGGTTTCAACTCCAGCGATTCCACCGTGCCCACCGAGATACCGGCCAGCCGCACATCATCGCCCGCCTTCACCGACTGGGCCTCGGTGAGTTCGGCGGTATAGGTGGTCTTACCGAACGGCACCACGTACACCACCGTGGCGGCAACGGCGGCGATCACCAGTGCGACGGCACCGATGATGCCGAGGCGCAGCTCTTTACGCAGCCGGGTCGACTCGTCCATGATCGGGACGTCACCGCTGAACACGCGGCGGATCCGGGCGAGGCCGGGCAGTTTCACGCGTTGCATATCGCGACCTTCTGTCCGCCGATGAGCACCTGCACCGGCGCGGGCAGTTCGGCTTGTCCCTTGCTGCATTCGGGCTGCCAGCCCGCGATGGTGCGTGGCAGCGAATTGTCGAGCGCGGTGAGCAGTCCGGGCAGCTTGCCGAACACCTCGACCGCCTGCTGCGGGTCGGGGAACAGTCCGCGGATCATCGCGTCCACATCGGTGCTGCCGTCGGTGGCCAGTCCGAGCGCGTCGAGCAGCCGGTCGATGGGCGCGAGCACTGAGGGCGCGGTCATCGCGAATTCGGCCAAACCGCCGACATTGGTGCGCAGCGCCTCGAAGATGTCGGACAGCCGCGCCAGCAGCGGCACCAGATGATGTACCCGGCCGCCGACCCGATCGGCCAGATCCGACATGTTGCCGACCAGGGTGGCGATCACTTCCTGCCGGTTGCCGACATGCTCGGCGAGTTTGCCGATGGCGTCCAATGCCGGACCGAGACCGGCGCCGTCGCCCTCGATCACCGCGAGCATGCTCTCGGTGAACTGGTTGATCGCCTCCGGCGACATGGTGGCGAGCACCGGCTTCAAACCGTTGAACAGGCTGGTCACATCGAAGGACGGCAGGGTCATATCGGTGCCGATGGATGAGCCGTCGGGCAGGCGGGCGCCGGGGTTCGGCTGCTGCTGCAAGTCGATATAGCGCTGGCCGGTGAGGTTCTGATAGCGGATGGCCAGCACGCTGTTGTCGTAGATCGGGGTGGAGGTGGTGACCGTCAGTTGCACCTCGGCCCGGTAGCCGTCGAGTTCGATGCCCTCGACCTTGCCGACCTGCACGCCGTACATGCGCACGTCATCGCCGACCTTGAGGCCGTTGGCGTCGGTGAACAGCGCGCGATGTGCCTCGGTGTCACCGCCGACCGGCCGTTTGATCGCCGTGATCACCACCAGCAGGATCGCCACCATCACCGCGGCGAACAGGACCAGCCGCCAGGCCGCGCCGCGTACCGTCATCGCGCACCTCCCTGTGCGGGCAGCCCGAGCAGCGGCACCGCGATACCGGGGACGCCGCGCAGTTCGAGTTCGAGATCGAGCACCGGGCCGTCCGGGGTGTCCTTCATGGCGGCGCCGAGCCGGGTCAGCAGGTCGCGCAGTTCGGCGGCCGACTGCTGCGGGCGCGGCACCGTCCGCGCCAGCACCGTGAGCAGCGGCGCGAGCATATCGGTGTAACCGGACAGCTGCCCGGCCTCGGTCAGCGTGGTGGCGAGGGCGGGCAGGATCTGCCCGGTCAAGGCGCCCACCCCGGCATCGAGTTGTTCGCGGTCGGTGCGCAGCACATCGATCTCGATGAGCTGGTCGATCACCTCGATGGTGGCACCGGCGAACTTGCCGCCGCCGTCGAAGGCGCCGCCGAGACGGCCGACCAGCTCCGAAGACGGCATCGACTGGTTGTCGGCGACGGTGCGCGCGGCCGCGATCAACGCCTCCGCCAATGGCGTGAACGCCTTCACATCGGCGGCGGCCTGCGCGATGACGGTCGCCATCTGCGGGGTGAACACCGTCGCGCCCACCTGCGACATACCGCGCAGCAGACTGCCCATGGTGGCGTCGTAGACGTCGGCGGCGCGGTCGCCGGTCAGATCGATCACCATATCGGCGCGCAGCGGCGAACCGCCCTCGCCCGGCAGCAGTTCGAGTTCACTGACACCGAACAAGTTGGCCGGTGCGTAGTCGACCTTCAAGCTGTCGTCGAGCCCGGACAGCCTGGAGTCGTCGAGTTGCAGTGTGATGCGCTGGGTGCCGAGTTCATCCGGCGCGATCTCGGCGACCTCGCCGACCAGCACACCGTCGACCCGCACCTGGGTGCCCGCGACCACGCCGTCACCGATCTGCTCGGTGTGCAATGCGATGCGCAGCCCGTCCTCGGAGCGCAGCGCCCGATAGCAGACGGTGCCGAGCAGCACCGCAACGATCACGGCGACGATCACCGCACCGACCGTCATCGCGCGGGCCCGATCGGCCGCGACCCCTGGCATTCCGTATTTCGGCATCTGTCCTACCCCGTGAAACTGATCGCCGAGTTGAAGCCCCACAGGGCGATGGACAGCACCATGTCGATCGCGATGATCGCCACGAAGCTGGCTCGCACGGCGCGGCCGGAGGCGATGCCGACGCCCTCGGGGCCGCCGGTGGCGAAGAACCCGTAGTAGCTGTGGACCAGGATCACCACGGTGCCGAAGATCGCGACCTTGATAACGGCGGCGATCACATCGAACCCGGACACGAATTGGAAGAAGTAGTGGTCGTAGACGCCGGCGGACTGGCTGTGCATGAGGGTGAGCAGCCCGCGGCAGGCGAGATAGCTCAGGATCAGCGCGATGAGGAAGGTCGGCACGATGGCGATGGCGCCGGCGATGACTCGGGTGGTGACCACGAACGGCACCGACCGCAGGCCGAGGGCTTCGATGGCGTCGATTTCTTCGGAGATGCGCATCGAACCGATTTCGGCGGTCATCCGGCAGCCGGCTTGGGCGGCGAAGCCGATCGCGGCGGCGATCGGGGCGAGTTCGCGGGTGGTGGCGAAGGCGGACACGATGCCGGTGACCGGACCCATGCCGAGCATATCGAGGATGGCGAACGATTCGACGCCGACCGAGGCACCCATCACCAAGCCGAGCACGACCATCATCGGCACGGTGCCGCCACCGACGATGACCGAGCCGCGGCCCCAGGTCATATCGGTGATCGCGCGCATCGTTTCCTGCCGATAGCGGCGCACGGTCAACGGAACCGACGACAGCACCTGCCACACGAAGACCGCGACGAACCCGAACGATTCGACCCCGCGCAGGACGCGGCTGCCGCGGCGGAAATAGCGCGCGGCCCAGCCGAGTCCCTTCGGGACGTAGGAGGAGGTCGACATCAGACCAGCCTCGTCGGCATGAACATGGCGCTGATCTGGGTCATTGCCAGGTTCACGATCACGATAGACACCACCGACAGCACCACCGCCGCGTTCACCGCATCGGCCACACCCCGCGGTCCGCCCTTGGCTTCGAGCCCGCGCTGGCAGGCGATCACCACCACCAGGAAACCGAAGATCAACGCCTTGATCAGCGACACCCACACATCGGCGACCGTGGTGAACGAACCGAAGGTGGCCCAGTACGACCCGGGCGTGACGCCCTGCCCGCCGACCGCGACCAGATATCCGGCCAGCACGCCGACGAAGATGATCAGGATGTTCAGCAGCGGGGCAACGATCAACATCGCGACCATCCGCGGAATCACCAGCCGGTGAATCGGACTGATCCCCATGGTGTTGAGCGCGTCGATCTCTTCCCGGATCGTGCGCGCCCCCAGATCCGCCGCGATCGCCGCCGCACCGGCACCACCGAGCAGGAACCCGGTCGCCATCGGCGCACCCTGTTTGATCACCCCGAGCCCACCGGTCGCACCAAGCAGTGAATCCGCGCCGAGAGTGTGGATCAGATTGCCGACCTGCACCGACACGATGACGCCGAACGGGATCGCCATCAGGATCGCGGGAATCGCGGTGACCGTGATCAACCGCCACGCCTGGATCAGCGTTTCCTGCCACTGGAACTTGCCACGCGCGATATCGCTGGCCGCGCCCGTCACCGACTCCTGCGCAACACCCACCGCACGACCGAACGTCCGCAACGACGACACCACCGTGCCGGAGAAATTCTTGCGCACGATCGCGACGGCCGAATCGCTCGGCGGCTTCCGGGTATCCAGCGTCATCAGCGAAGTCCTCGCGCCGCGATCGCGGCGCTTGCGCACCAGCGCGGGCGGCAGCGTGTTTCGGGTTTCATGGCGCACTCTCTGCTTTCGGCGTCGATGCCAACCCTGAGGAAGCTAATCGTTACGAGAGGTGACATACAAATTCACAAGGGGGTGACCCTGAACACAAAGAAACTGGATCCGACATCACCCGAGAGCCTTCGTGTTATAAGTCACGATCATCTTCGATCCGGTCGGCGGGTAATGCGCGGACGGCCACCGAACCCATCAAGCCGGTTACCTCTTTGCGCAGTTCAGGCCGATATCCACCGTGATCTCACCCAACGGTCGGCGCCCACAACAAGCACGCTCGCCGGATTACCGCCAGCAGTGCGGGCGAAGCCATCCTCGACGCCACCTGCTCGGTAGGGCTCGACATCACCTGGACAGCCCCCGGCCTCAGAAGGCCGGCGACTCAGCAGAGTGGACGCTGCGGCGCATCGAGCACAGCCGGTCGGCGTAGGCCGGTGCTCAAAAGAACTAGCGGTCGGTGGCCGAAGGAGGATCCTGGCTCGCGGAACCGGTGGCCGTATCGGAATCGGTAGCAGTCCCGGCGGAATCGAGCGGCGTGGCGGCCGGGTCAGCCGCAGCCGATGACGAGGCAGCGGACCCGTCAGCTGCCGCAGGAGCGGCGGCAGGCCCAGCATGAGCCGCCGGTGCCGCGGCCGGATCAACGGACGTAGACGGCCCGGAGTCGGCGACAGGTGCGGCAGCGGCGGCAGGCGACGCGGCGGCAGCGGCGGATTCGGCAGGAGCGCCGGGCGCGGCAGGAGAAGCGGGCGCGGCAGGAGAACCGGCAACAGCGGCCGCTGGAACAACAACGGTGGGCGTGGCAACAACCGAATCAGCGGGCGGCCCAGCGGCACCCGCAGGACCGGACGCCGAATCGTCCGCGCGGGCAGCAGGCGCATTGCTCGTGCGTCCGGCGACTGCACCTGCTGCGGCGTCCCACTTCTCGCGCATGGTGGCGATCCTCGCGCGCAGGCCGATCGCTTCGGCGCCGTGGTTGACGACCCACTGGCCCACCGCGGCAAGGGCCGAGGCCACCGCGATCACAGCGGCGGCGATAGCAGCGGGGGTGAACCGCGAGGTGGCGACGTACTCGCCCCTGCCGACACCGGGCAGAACGAACTTGCCCTCACCTTTCACCCAGCTCAGGAACTGGCCGACCTGACCACCCAGGTCAAACCTCCGCGCTGTCAGCGCCTTCAGCTCCGCGCCTTTGCTGTCGAGGTAGACCATGGTGAACAGCACCAGAATCGCCACGGCCACCGATGCTCCCGCCACCAACCGGGCGAAGAACTCCGTACGGGTGCGGAAGTAGAGCACGGCGACACAGATGGTCAGCACGATCGCGGCCGCGGTCACGAATGCCCATAGTCCACTGACCTGTGGCATCTTCGGCGGCGACTTCGACCAGACGGTCAGGTATTTGGTGGACACGTTGATCCGGCCGAATGCGCTGGATTGCACGGATCCATTCGGCCCGGTGGCCATCAGCCACGGCCGCGTCATCAGGATCAGGGTGACGAAGACACCGACGGCCGCCAGCAGGTAGCCCCAGTGTCCGCGCAGCGGCGACCCGAGGCCGCGCACCGCAGCCACCCGCCCACGGACGACGTTCACCTGACGGGTGACGCGGGCTCCCGTCGATTCCCGCCCTTCGCTCTCGACGGCAACTGCGACCGCCTCGGTCGAACCGCCGACCTCGGAACCACGCGTATCCGGGCCCGCCGGTTCGGCCGAACTCGCGTCCACGCGCAATCCGACTGGCGACGATCTCGCGCCCGCGGCCCCGCTCGAACGCACCGGAGCCGCTCCCGCGGCGAATCTCTCGGAACTCGCCCCCGCGAATCCGTGCTGCCCCGCCGCCGACTTCGCGGCGGCGGCCCACCTACTCGTCGGCGCAGGCTCCGCCGAACCGGTGGGCCCAGGTCCATGCGAACTCGCCGCGGCGGATTCGATCGGATTCGCTGTCGCGGACTCGTGCGGATTCGCCGCCGCAGATTCGACCGGACGCGCGGCCTCGACTCCGTGCGAACCTGCCGGTTCGACATCGGTGTCCCGGGCGGCCTTCGCCTGCCAGGGGGTTTCGCCCGCCATTACCGCAGTTTATGGTGCCTGCACCAGTGGGAATACCGGCGCGTAGCGGGATGCCCGGACAACCCGGACACCGCGCTGTGCGCACCGGATTTGCCTGCTGCCGCACCGCATCTCGAATGCCCTCGGCAACGAAGATCACGCGATCAATCGACCGGCGGGGTACACATAGGCGACAATTTGGCCCGTGCGGACCCAGTTCACCAATGAGCTCGTCGCGTTGACCGATGAGTTGACGCAGATGTGCCGACTCACCCAGGACGCTGCCGAGCGCGTCACCGATGCGCTCGTCGACGCCGATCTCACGGCGGCCTACGAGGTCTTCGCCCTCGATGAGCGGCTACAGGCCATGTACGCGGCGTGTGAGGAGCGGACGGTGGTGCTGCTCGCGCTACAGGCGCCGGTGGCCCGCGATCTGCGCCATGTGGTGACCGCCATCCAGATCGCGGGTGAGCTGTCCAGAATCGGCTGGCTCACCAGCCGGGTGGCCGATCAGGTCTACAAGAGCAACCCCGACCCGGTCGCGCCCGAGCCGATCGTGGCGTTGCTCGCCGAGATGGGCAGGCGCGCGAGCCGCGCGACCGCACACGCCCTGCGTTCGGTCGCCGCGGGACAGCAGCCGCCGGAGGAGACCCCTGAGCCGCCGAGCGAGACCATGGAAGCCCTGAACCACCGGCTGCATTCGGCCCTCAGCGCCCCGGCCTGGACCGGAAGCACCGATACCGCAATCGAACTCGCCCTGCTCGGCCATCACCTGGAACGCTGCGTCGACCACACCGCCCGCATCGAACGTCTGATCCGCTTCCTCGACACCGGTGTTCCCCCGACCGCACAGCCGACGGAGGAAGACAAGGACTGAGCGTCGGCGGCACTCACCGTGCAGGGGCCGGTTCGCTTCGGCCTGATCACAGCTGCGGCTACCGCCCCGACCGCCGTGCGATCGCGTAGAGGTCGCGCGCAGGCCCGGTCGGGCGCGTACCCGCGGGCCATACGGCGCGCAGCACCCGATCCAGGTCGAGCCCGGTGACGCTCGGCGCGACCAGCGTTCCTGCCGCCACCTCGGCCGCCACCGCCAGCGAACTGAGCACGGCCGGGCCGACACCAGCGGCGACGGCCGTTTTGATCGCCGTGGTCGACGACAATTCCAGCGCTACCGCGGGTCGGGCGCCGGGGCGATTGCGGGCCAAAGCGTGTTCGAACCAGTTCCGCGTCCCCGATCCGGTTTCTCGTTGCAGTAGCGGCGTTTCGGCCAGTTCGTCCACATCCACCGCACCGCGGCGCGCCCACGCATGGCCGGGCGCCACCACGACGACCAGGCGATCCTTGCCCACCACGCGACTGTCCAGCCCGGCGAAGCTCTGCCTGCTCTCGATGAAGCCGATGGCCGCGCGTCCGTCGAGCACGGCGTGGGCGACTTCCACCGAGTTGCCGGATTCGAGGGCGATGGTCAGGTCGGTGGCCGCCGCGCGCAGGGTGGTCAGCCAGCCGGGGAACAGGTATTCGGCGACGGTCTGGCTGGCAGCGACCCGCAGCCGGGAATCGCGTTCGGAGCGCAGGGTGTCGATCCCGGCGTCGAGCTGGCCTGCGGCATCGATGACCGCGCGCGCCCATTCCACGATGAGGACACCGGCGCGAGTGGGTCGGGAGCCGAGGGTGGTTCGTTCCAGCACCGGCACGCCGACCAGCTTCTCCAACGTCCGAATGCGGGAGGACGCCGACGGCTGGCTGATGCCGTGTGCCTGCGCGGCGCGACCGAGGCTACCGAGTTCGACCACCGACAGCAGCAGATCGAGCGCGGCGAGATCGGGCACCCGCGGCGACAGAGGCATAGAACCATTCTATGTACCCATAGGACCGCGGCGGCTACCCGACGCGACGGTATCGCGCGAGCCTTGGGTCATGACCCTCACCGCGACCGACTTCTCCGCCGTTCGGCGCAGCGCGCCCGTGCGCACCGACGCGCTGGCTCATATCGGCCTGAACTGGTTCGCGATCGTGATGGGCACCGGGATCGTCGCCAATGCGGCGGCCACCCTGCCGGTCCAACCACCGGGGCTGCGGGCGGCGGCCACGGCGATGTGGTTGCTGGCTGCGGCGTTGCTCGCCGTGTTGAGCCTGGCCTGGGCGGTGCGTACTGTCCGGCATCGGGGACAGGTCCGGGCCGAGCGCGATCATCCGGTGCTCGCCCACTTCTCGGGTGCGCCGCCGATGGCACTGCTGACGGTCGGCGCGGGCGCGATGCTGCTGGGCAAAGACGTCATCGGCGACACCGCCGCCGTGACCGTGGACTGGATCCTGTGGCCGCTCGGCACCGCGCTCGGCCTGGCCACCGCATTCGCGGTGCCGTACCGAATGATCACCCGTACCCCGGCGGGCTCGCCCGACGCGGCGTTCGGCGGATGGCTGATGCCGGTCGTACCGCCGATGGTCTCCGCGGCCACCGGCGTCCTGCTGCTGCCCCACACCCCACCGGGCCAGCTGCGCCTGACCCTGCTGGCGTGTTGCGGCGCCATGTTCGGTCTGAGCCTGATCGCCGCGCTGGTCACCACGACCATGATCTGGTCCAGGCTGATGCATTTCGGCGCGCCCGCCGCCGGACTCGTGCCGACGCTGTGGATCGTGCTCGGCCCGCTCGGCCAGTCGGTGACGGCGGCGGGCGCGATGGCCGATAGCGCACCCGCTCTCGTTCCGGCGCAGGAGGCGAACGGGTTGGTCCTGGCCGCGACCGTTTTCGGCATCGCGACCTGGGGATTCGCCATGCTGTGGCTGGCATTGGCGCTCGCCGTCACCGTGCGCACCATCCGGGCCGGTGCCCTCGGATTCACCCTGACCTGGTGGGGATTCACCTTCCCGCTCGGCACCTGCGTCACCGGTAGCACCGCGCTGTTCCACCACACCGGCGCCGATGTGTTCGCCGTGGCCGCGGTGGCGTTGTACGCGCTGCTGCTCGTGATCTGGTCCACGGTGGCGCCACGGACCGCACTCGGAGTACGCGACGGTTCGCTGCTGCGGCCCGCCGCACCCGCACCCGTGTGACCGTGCCCACCGGATAAACCGCAGCTCACCGAATACGGTCCGGCGCGGTGAGCGGATGTACACCCAGCGTGGGCACCATTTCCGTACCCGAGCAGTAGATGTGTCCCGGCGGAGTCGGATAAAACTCCCAATCATGGGAAGTAGGTACGGTGTTTGCAGACGAGAAATCAGACATCTACTATCCAGTTACGTAGATGAAAGCTTGGTCCGGACCGCTGTCCGGGCCGTGAGCGTCACGACGAGTTCGCGCTCGTGCGACACGACACCCCGGGACTACCCCCTCATCAGCCTCGAGGTGTCGTGGCGCGGCCGGTCTGGACAACTGGCCGCACCCTCAGTCGCGCGGGCGGGAATCGAATTCGCCCGTGGCAAACCATCCCCGGATCAGCGCCGGCACGCTGATCCGGGGATGGTCCACGTGACCACCTGTCCCACTGTGCGTAATCTCATACCTGTCAGTGCCTTCGACAGCACGCGACACCGGGTAGCTTGACGCCCGGTAATTTTCGGGCGCAGGACAAGGAAGTCAGTTGAGTTTCACCGCACTCCAGATCGGTTCTTCCGTCCGCGCCGAGGTCACGCGGTGAACGCGCTGCTCTCCCGCGCCTCGGGCCGAACCCGCACGATCATCGCCGCCGCCGTCTGCCTGATCGCGCTCGCCATCGTCGGCTACGGCTATGTCGACGATATGTTCGCCACCCGTGGCGCCGGTTCCGCGGGCGCGGCAACGACTTCCGGCCGCGATGTCAGCGAACTACTCGGCCGCCTCACCGTGGCGGCCGAGGGCTCGATGAACGGCTACAGCCGGGAGAACTTCCCGCATTGGGACTCCAACAAGCTCGAACACGGCTTCGGCCCCGACTTCGCCCAGTACAGCAAATGCACCACCCGCGAGGTGATGATGCTGCGCGATGCCACCGGCAAGGTCACCCTGGACGCGAAGACCTGCGAGCTGACCATCGGCGCCGACGGCGGCTGGCGCGACCAATACGGCTTCACCGACCGTAAGACCGGGCAACTGAAGCCGTACAAATGGATGACCGACCCCGCCTCCGTCGACGCCGAGCACATCGTCCCGCTCGCCGAGGCGTGGCGTTCGGGCGCCGACAAGCTCGATGAACCCACCCGCCGCCGCATTGCCAACGACGCGGGTAACCTCATCGCCTCCGACCCGTCGGCCAACCGCTCCAAAGGCGATCAGGACGCCGCACACTACCTCCCACCGGGCAATTTCCGGTGTGGCTATATCGATCACTACATCAAGATCAAGGTAAAGTACGGCCTCACAGTCGACCCCGACGAGCAGAAGGCCCTCCGAACCGCCGTCGACGCTTGCGTCGAGCGAGGAGAATTCCGATAAGCGATATCATCGAGCTCACCGCCGCGGCTGCCGTCATGACCGCAGAGGAAGGGACGGTATCCGGCGACCTCGATGTCACCGTCGACGCATCCGGTCACGGATTGGTCCGCTATCGCGATACCGAAACCTGGTACACCATCGGCAACCTCGACGACGAACCCCCGCGCACCTGGACCTCGGTCACCGAACTCGTGACCGCGATCGAAGCCGGAATCGGCGCCCGCGACGCAGCGGGCAACACCATCCCGTTCGAGGCGTGACGCCGTCACGCCGAGAGGCGGACCGGCAGTCGGCCAGTCCGCCTCCCGAGGAAGCGATCAGCGGACCGCGCTGACGAGGTGCTCCACTTCCGACTGCACGTGCGCCTCCCAATCGATGCGGTAGCGCTGGTCATCGCCCGAGGTCTTCTCCGGATTCATCACGGTTTTCACCATGATCGGCATGAGCATCCGTATCATCTTGCGGGTGATCGGTCCGGGCGTCTTGGAATGATTGATCTTCGCGGCGCGGGCGGCGATACCCTCCACGCGGCCGCGGCGCAGCGTCTCATAGGCGGCGAAAGCTTCGGCGGGCGAATCCAGATCGCGCAGGCACCGAGCCAACTGCACCGCGCTTTCCACCGCGAGCGACGCGCCCTGACCGGAACTGTTGGACGGCGCGTGCACGGAATCGCCGACCAGCACCATGCGCCCGCGGTACCAGTGCGGCACCGGCGGCATGATATGCAGGGCGCCGGTGACCTCGAGCTGATCGGCGGTGGTGGCGCGAGCCAGCTGACCGCCCGGCGTATCCTCGCCGTAGGTGTCGCGCAGGACCGACAACCAGTGCTCGGCCGGGATGGCGCGGGCCTCGGTCAACGACAGGTACTGCTTCTGCGGCAGATTCGCACCCCATACGATCCGGCCGTCTCCCTCCGGCCAGTACAGGTAGTACGCGCGCTTGCCGAACGCGAAAACCATGGTCTCGGGCGGGGTGTCGATGGCGGCTTCGGTGCGCGCGCCGAAGCCGAGCATCCCGGTGTAGTCCGGCCCCGGCGCATCGGGATCGATCAATCCGCGCACCGTGGAGCGGATACCGTCGGCGCCGATCAGCACATCGGCGGTGGCGCTGCTGCCGTCGGCGAAACGGGCGGTCACCCCGTCGCCGTGTTCGTCCACACCGACCAGCCGCTTCTCGTATTCGAACGGCACCCCCGACTCGATCGCGTGATCATGCAGCTGCCGGTGTAGTTCACTGCGGTCGACGAGCTGCAACGGCTCCACATCCGGCAGCGTCGGCACCGACACCCGCTTATCGCCGACGGACAGATTCATCGCCGAGATGGGCACCGCGATCGCGCGGACGCGATCGCCCGCGCCGACGACATCGAGGGCGGCGAGACCGTTGGGCGCCAGCGCGAGTCCGCTGCCGATGTTGTGGGCCGGGCCGGGATAGGCCTCGTAGACGCGGGCATCGATACCCGCTGCGCGCAGTGCGGTGGCGGCCACGGGGCCTGCGATACCGCCGCCGATGACGAGCGCGGAACGAACGATGGACATGAGTAACTCCTGATGGGTCGTGCGTATACGGCGGACCGCCCCGTGTGATCACCCATCCGGTTATCCTGTGGTTGCCAAACTCTGGCCGGGTGTGCGATATGCGGGCACGGTCCGAGACGGTTCCCCGAGTTCGGCGGCGGTGTTGCAGCACCTCCGCCGGACTCGGTCTCGGTATCTACTGGTCTGGCCTGTCTCCCTCCATCAGATCGTCGACGCTCTCCTGATTCATGCCGTCGACGTGCCATTTGCGCCAGCCGTCCAGTCCGGGGAATTCCCCGGCGATGAGCTCGTCCCGGAACGATCCGGTCCAGGCCCGTTCGGCTTCCAGCATGGCGAGCCCGTATTCGGACTCGACCATGAACAGTCGCGGTAGCGATCCCTGCGCCGCCTCGAATTCGGCATGCACCGCGGCGATCTGCTCATCGAGCACGGCGAGCCTGCGGCCGAGGAGTTCGATCACCTCCTCCGGCGGCAGCGCCGCGAGAATCGATAATCCGGCGACGTATCTGCCCTGTTCGGGCTGCGGTTCGGCGATCAATTCCCTGGTCCAGTCGATCAGTTCGGCGCGACCGGCCTCGGTGATCCGGTAGATCACCCGCTCGGGCCGCGCGCCTGCGCGTTCACTGCCGACGACTTCGAGGAATCCGGCCTTGGCCATGTTCTGCACGACGGTGTAGAGCGAACCCCATTTGATGTCCATATCGCGGTCTTTACCGCGGTCGCGCAGCGTGGAGGCGATCTCGTAACGGTGCATGGGCCGCTCGATGATCACCGAGAGCACCGCGAGGGCCAGCAGATTGCCGACCTTGCGTTTGGCTGCCATGCACGCCTCCTCTCTACTCGCATACGAATATACGTCCACGAGCATCTGGTGGCAAGGCTCGGACGCGGCGAACCCACGGCCACAGATCAGTGGCGCCGCGTCACCAGCACTCGAATCCCACTCAGGGCGCGGCGGCGAATTCCGATCCGTGCACACCCTGATCGAGCAGTTTGGTCGCGATGCTCTCCAGCGCCTGGTCGAGCAGCATCCGATCGGCGGGATCGGTGCGGTCCCAATCGTCGAGCCGCAGGTCCAGCCAGCGCCGGTAGGCCGCCTTCACCCGGTCGACCTGCGCCTGACCGGCCGCGGTGACGGTGAACAGCGAGCCATGCTGTGCGATGTACCCGGCGTCGCGCACCTCGGCGAAGACCGGCGCGATCACCTCATCGGGCAACCGGTGCACCCGCGCGATCGCCTCGATCGTGGCCTGGCCACGAATCCGGTTGTGCAGATACACCTGTCCGAGCGCCCACGCCTGACCACGCGTGAGGTCGGTGCCCGCGTCGGCCAGGATGACCGGACCGATCGGTGCTTGCGCCCGCGCGGACCGCATGGTCGCGGCGATCGCCCGTTCCAGCAGTACGACCCGGTCGGCGGAATCCGGCACCGAGAACCCCTCGCCGACATCACCCGCGTCGGCGCGGGCACTGTCACGCAACGGCACTTCCTTCAGGAACAGGGCGACGACGAACCCGGCGAGCGCGACCGGAACAACCCACAGGAACACGTGATCGATGGCCGCCGCGTACGCGTCGATGATCGGTTCGGCCAGTTCGGTCGGCAACTCCCGCAACATCTCCGGATTGGCCGCCACCTCGGGCGGCACCCCCGGCGCCTGAGCGAGCGCACCGGCCAGTTCGGGATCGAGTTTGTTGGTGTAGAGAGTGCCGAACACCGCGGTGCCGAATGCGCTGCCGAGGGTGCGGAAGAAGGTCACGCCGGAGGTGGCGGTGCCCAGCTGGGCGTAGGGCACGGTGTTCTGTACGACGATCGTCAGCACCTGCATGGCCAAACCGATTCCGAGGCCGAGGATCAGCATGTACAGCGACTCCAACCAGATACTGGTGTCGCGCCCCATGGTCGACATCAGGTACAGACCGAGCGCCATCACCGCGGTACCCGAGATCGGGAACCAGCGATATCGCCCGGTCTTGCCGACCACCTGGCCGGACAGAATCGAGGTGGCGAACAAGCCGATCACCAGTGGCAGGGTGCGCACACCCGAGGCCGTGGCCGAGACACCGTCGACGTATTGCAGATACGCGGGCAGATACGTCATCGAACCGAGCATCGCGAATCCGACGATGAAGCTGAGGATCGAGCACACCGTATAGACCTGGCTGCGGAACAGCCCCATCGGCAGCATCGGTTCCTCGGCCCGCAGTTCCACCGCGACGAACGCCGTCAACAGCACCGCCGCCGCCACGAACAGTCCGATGATCTGCACCGAGCCCCACGGATATTCGGTGCCGCCCCACTCCAAGCCGAGGATCAGGCTCGATACACCGAGCGCGACCAATCCGATGCCCGCGTAGTCGATGATCGGCTTGGCGATCGCCTTGACGTGCGGGATGGTGCGCGCGGCCAAGGCGATCATGATGATCGCGAGCGGCACGTTGACGTAGAAGCACCAGCGCCAGCTCGCATGGTCGGTGAACAGTCCGCCGAGCGTCGGCCCGATGACGGTGGTGACGCCGAAAACCGCACCGAGCGCGCCCTGATACTTGCCGCGTTCGCGCAGCGGGATGATATCGGCGATCAACGCCATCGAGGTGACCATCAACCCGCCCGCGCCGATGCCCTGAACCGCGCGGGCGATGATCAGCAGCAGCATCCCGTTGGCCAGTCCGGCGACCATGGAACCGACGATGAAGATCAGCGCGCTGAGCTGGAAGATCAGCTTGCGCCCGAACATATCGCCGAGCTTGCCCGCCAGTACCGTGGCGACCGCCTCGGCCAGTAGATACGAGGTGACCACCCACGCCATATGTCCGGCCCCACCGAGATCGGCGACGATCGTCGGCAGGGCCGTCGACACGATCGTCTGATCCAGCGCCGCCATCAGCATGCCGAGGACGATGGTCCCGAACACCACATTGGTCTTGGCCCGGCTCATCGGCTCGGGGGCCCGTTCAGCGACTGCGACGCCACCGCTCATCGGCCCAGTATGGGCTGTGACGCAGTATCCGGGAAGGCAGCGACACGGCAGCGAATACGGGCAGGCGCTCGATCGCCGATCGCATGGACCTCATGGGCACGGGGTGGCGATGTGGCGGAACAACACTGGGCCCGGTTTCGATCAGCGGTCGGGACGACCGCGCCGTCAGCTGGAAAGATGTTGCCGCACAGCGTAGTCGCCGAGTGACGGTTCGAGTGCGGTGAAGGCGATGTCGATGTAGTCGGTGAGCGCGGCGGCGATGTCGTCGTTGGACTGGCCGGCGAGGGTGCGGCGCATGGTCTCGTCGAACAACACCCGGTGCACGCCGCCGAGTTGGGCGGCGGCGATGCGCGGGGTGATGTCGTCGGCGGCGGCGCCGGTCTCCTCGGCGAGCGTGTGGGCGAGGGCGGCTTCGCGTTCCTCGTGGAATTCGCGTAACCGCGCGACCAAGGCCGGGCTTGCGGTGATCATCTCCGCGAAGACCGGCCCGGAGAAGCCGACCACCGGGTCCTGTTCGGCGACCGCGGTCAGGTACGCGCGCCGCAGGGCCGCCCATGCCGATTCACCCGGCTCGCGTTCGCGGACGATGCGTCCGAGCTGGTCGACGAACACCTCCCCCAGGTCCAGCGCCAGGTCCTCCTTACGGGGGAAGTAGTTGGTCACGGTCATCTTGGCGACCTGCGCCGCCGCGGCCACATCGGCGATCGTCACCTTGTCGAACCCGCGCTCGAGGAAGAGCAGGGTGGCCTGATGCGAGATGTTTTCCCTGGTCTGCTGCTTTTTCTTGGCCCGGAGCCCCTGCGGCTCTGCCGTCTGCGTCGTCATACGAACCACCGTACCTGATCTCGTCATAAATTTATGCTTGACATATTTTTAGGTCCGATATAAGTTTGTTCTCGCGTCGCCACGGCGGCGCCGACAGTCGAAGGAGAACGCGCATGACCCACGGCCCCGACAGCACCACTCGCCCCGCCACCACGCACCGAAACGGAGCAGTCACCATGGCCGACAAGTCCACCCCGCAGTCCGCGTTCGACGCCGCGATCCAGCGAATGCTCACCGAGAGCGCTCGGCCGCAGCTCCCCGCGACCGCACCCCGCGCCCGCCGCGCCGAACCCGCGGCCCCGATCGCCGGGCACCGGCGGCGGGCCTGTGAGCAGCGCAGCATCCAACGGAGCCAGCAGTTCCGGGCGGTGCCGCAGCGCCCGCTGCGCATTCCGGGTCGCTGAGCAGACCGGCGAGGGACCGACGGCCCCCGGTCCCTCGCCGCACTCGCGCGCACCCTCCCGACTTGCGAAAGGAACTCCTTTGACCACCCAGTGCCTGCCTTCCCGCCGCATCGCCTCCCCCGCCCTCGGCATCGTCAGCGACGATCCGATCCGCGACTTCCTGCGCGGTATCGGCCGCACCCCGCTGCTGACCGCCGAGCAGGAAGTGGAACTGGCCGAACGAATCGAGGCCGGTGTCCTCGCGCAGCAGCGGCTCGACGAAGCAGATCAGCTGAGCCCCGACGACCGTCGCGCCCTGCGCCGCACGGCGGCCGATGGCGCGCGGGCCAAAGCGCAGATGATCGAAGCCAATCTGCGCCTGGTGGTCTCGATCGCCAAGCGCTATCCCACGCCGACCGGGATGTCGTTACTGGATCTGGTGCAGGAGGGCACATTCGGGCTGATCCGCGCGATCGAGAAGTTCGAGCACCGGCGCGGGCTGAAACTGTCCACCTACGCCACCTGGTGGATCCGTCAGGCCATCGGCCGCGCCCTCGCCGATCAGGGCCGCACGATCCGCATCCCGGTCCATGTGGTGGATGTGATCAACCGGGTGACCCGCACCCAGCGGACCCTGTCCCAGCAGCTCGGTCACGACGCCACCGCCGCCGAGATCGCCGCCGAACTCGAGATGCCGGAGTCCGAGGTCACCGAGGTGCTGCGGCACGCGCGGGAACCAGTGTCGCTGCACACCCCCATCGGCGACGACGCCACCGAATACGGCGTCCTCATCCCCGATACCGCACCCGGCCCCGATGAACTCGCCACCGCCGCCACCATCGGAATCCAGGTGCGCGCCATGCTCGGCGCACTGTCCGACCGCGAGGCCGAAGTCCTCACCCTCCGCTACGGCCTCGACCACAACGAACCCCGCACCCTCGCCGAAGTAGGTGCAGTGCTGGGCGTTTCCCGCGAACGCGCCCGCCAGATCGAAGCCAAGGGTCTCGGAAAGCTGCGCACACCGGGGCGGGCGAAGATGCTGGCGGGGATGCTGGGGTAGGCGGATCTCGGCGATCCTCAGCGTGCCGGGTGCAGGAACTCCGCGGCCGCACGGGCGATGGTCTCGGCTACCAGGGCGAGGGCGGGCACGTCCAGCTTCCACTGTTGCCAGTACAGCGGGACATCCACCCACTTGCGGCGCCCCAACTCGGTCAACGCGCCCGATCGCACCAGTGGCGCTGCTTGCTGTTCGGGAATCATGCCCCACCCGAGACCGGCGGTCACGGCATCGTAGAAGCCTTGCGAGGTCGGAATGTAGTGGCGCAGGCGTCCGGCGTCCGCGGCGCCGCCGGTCAGCGTCCGGACGAATCGGTCCTGGAGGTCGTCGCGGCGGTCGTAGACGATCACCGGCGCGCCCGGCAAACATTCCCGCAGCGATCCGGACGACAGGTGCCGTGCCACGAATTCCGGGTTGGCGGCCGGCAGGTATCGCGCCGAACCGAGCAGTCGCACAGTGCAACCGGCGATCGGCTCGGCCGACGAGGTCACCGCTGCCATCACCTGCCCCTCACGCAGCAGCGTCGCGGTATGTGATTCGTCCTCGCGATAGAGGTCGAAGCAGATCGGCGGGTCCTGCGGTACCCGCGTCAGCGCGGGCAGGAACCAGGTGGCCAGTGAGTCCCCGTTGACCGCGATCGACAGTTGCGCCGGACCGGACTCGTCCGCGATTCCCAACTCCAGCTGGGCATCCCGCTGCAAGGCGGCCAGCTGACGCGCGAATCGCACGATCACCTGGCCGGATTCTGTCGGACGCACGGGCTTCGTGCGCATCAGCAGTACCCGCCCGGTGCGTTGCTCGAGCGCCTTGATGCGCTGACTCACCGCCGAGGGCGTCACATGCAGCGCTTCCGCGGCGGCGTCGAAGGTGCCCTCGTCGACGACGGCGAGGAGGGTGCGCACCTGATCGGAGGGTAGCTCTGACATCACAGATGCTAATGATAGTTAAGGAACTTTAGCTGTACTGATTTCGTAAACCTCCCTACCGTCGGACGTCGTGAACAGCGGCTTCCTCCCGGCAGCACTTGCCGGATTCGGTACAGGTATGTCCCTCATCGTCGCGATCGGCGCACAGAACGCTTTCGTACTGCGCCACTGCGCGCGCGGGCAGGCCGTACTGGTGGTTGTGGTCATCGCGGCCGTCTCCGATGCGATCCTCATCGCCCTCGGGGTAGCCGGTCTGGGTGCCGTGCTGTCCGCGTGGCCCGCCACGCTCACCGTGGTCGGCCTCGCGGGCGGTGCGTTCCTGATCGGCTACGGCGCCTTCGCCGCACGGCGCGCGCTGCGGCCCGCGCTCGGCAACGGCCTGCACAGCGCGGGCGCCACGGCGGGCACGGTCCGGGCCGCGGTACTCACCTGCCTCGCCCTGACCTGGCTCAATCCACACGCCTATCTGGACACGGTGCTGCTGCTCGGCTCGGTGGCCGCCCAACGTGGTTCGCTGCGCTGGGTTTTCGGCCTCGGCGCCATGCTGGCCAGCCTGGCCTGGTTCATCGGCCTCGGCTACGGCGCCCGACTCCTCGGCCCCGTCCTGTCCCGGCCGACCACCTGGCGGGTGCTCGACTGGTTCGTCGCCGCGACCATGCTCACGATGGGCGCCGCCCTGCTCGTACGCACTGCCTGAGCGGCCTCGGAGTTCGGCGCACGCGTCCTCCCGGCGGCCGACACAGCCACGCATCCGGCCTGCGGTTCGGCCCCCGTCAGAAGTTCAGCGGAGCCGCGGGCGGGAAGGTGACCGGGAGTTCGGCCAGCGCGCGGTGGAAGGGGCCGGGGCGCCAGGTGGGTTCGCCGTCGGGGAGGTCGAGTTGCAGGTCGGGGAGCGCGTCGAGGAGTTGGTCGATGGCGTCCTGGGCGATCAGGTAGGCCAGCGATTGCGCGGGGCAGGCGTGTGGACCGACGCCCCAGGCCAGGTGGGCGCGGTTGCCGAGCAGTTCACCGCTACGCACCGCCGGATCGTTGTTGCAGGCGGCCATGCTGATCACCACCGGCTGATGCGCGGGCAGCCACACCTCATCGATCAGGATCGGCTGACGCGGGTAGGTGATCAGCAGGTTCGCCAACGGCGGGTCGTTGAACAGCACCTCGTCCACGGCGTCACGCGAGGAGAGGTTCCCGCCGAGGACGCTGCCGCCGAAACGATCATCGCTGAGGATCAGCAGCAGGGTGTTCGCGATCAGGTTCAGCTGGAATTCGATCCCGGTGCCGTACACCTGCGAGACGTGGTGCGATACCTCCACGTCGTCCATCGCGGCCTCATGTTGCAGCAGCACGGAGGTGATGTCGTTGTCCGGCTCGCCGCGTTTGAGCGTCACCAGCTGCATCAGCGCCTCGCCGAGCAGTTGGTTGCCCTTTTCGGCGTCGACACCTTCGAGCAGCGCCGCCGTACCCGCCGCCACCCGCTGGCCGATCTCGGGCGGGCAGCCGAGCAGATAGTTGACCACCTCGAAGACCAGCGGAAAGACGTACTGGCGAATCAGATCCGCCCGACCGTCGGCGCAGAAGGAATTGATCAGCGGAACGGCGATACCCTCCACCACGCCGTTGAGCGCGTACAGATCGACGTTGTCCATGCTCGCGGTGATGGCCTGCCGATAGCGCACGAAATCGGCGCCCGCGCTCCGGCTCGCCATCGGCCGCCATTCCAGCAGCGGCAGGATCGGGCAGTCGGCCGGAATGTTCTGCTGCCAGGCGCGCGGATCGGCGGGGAAATGCTCGGGATCGTTGAGGATGCGCACCGCCGTGCTGTATCCGATCACCAGGGTCGCCGGAACACCGGGAGCCAGCTCCACCGGCGCCAATGAGCCGTAGCGGTTGCGCATTTCGCGGTAGTGGTGGTGTGGATCGTCGGCGAAATCGGTCGAGTGCAACGACACTCGTGGACCATCGGCGAGGGTCGGCGATCCGTGGACGACCGGGCAGGAGGTGACCTGCGCCCAGGGCGTGGAGGTACTCACGGGGGGAAGCTCCAGACTGTTGCGGAATGTCGGTCAGACGCCGAGGGCATCCAACGAGTCGTGATCATCCAGTGCGGTGGTGATGCGTTTCAGCAGCGTCAAACAAGTTTCGACCGACTGCATCTTGGGTTGATAGGACGCGCGGCCGATGGTGAAAGCCCATGCCGCGTAGGCGAACATGGACTGCTGGCGATAGGCCAGCCAGGCCTCCTCGAACGACGGCGCCGAGCCACGAACCTGCGCCAGCTCATCCAGATAGGCCGCCAACAGTTCGCGATCCCATGCGCGCCGGTCCTCCGGTTCACACCCGGAATTGACGGTGTAGGCGAAATCGTGCGCCCAGCCGCCACGCATCACGACCTGCCAATCGACGAAACCCATCCGCCCCGAACCGGTCACATAGGTCTGCCCGATATGCGGATCACCGTGCAGCAGGGTCGGCGGCAGATCGTTGGTGGCCATATCGATCGCCCGCTCGACACCGGCCCACAACCTGTCGCTCTGCCCGCGCAGCGATTCGGGAACGACCTCGTCGGCGCGCGCCAACCCGATCTCGCAGCGCTTCTTCATATCGATCGCGGCGAGATAGGCCTGGAGCATGTAGCTCGGAGTGTTGAGGACCGCGACCGCCGGGTGCTCCCAGAAGGTGCCGTGCAGGCGCGCGAGATTGCGTACCAGGTCTTCGATCTGATGCCGTTGCACCGGGGTGTTGGGTTCGATGAACGTGGCGTCGCGGGTGGCGGCGATATCTTCCATCAGCGCGATGGAGCGCCAGGACGAATCATCGGCGGCGCCCCAGTATCCGACCGGCGCCTCCATCTCGACCTCGGGCCGGAAGTCGCGGAAGAAGCGGGTCTCGCCGGTGATCATCTTGCCGCCGCCGAGCAGAATGCGTTGGCTGAACGCCGTTGTCGTCTTCGCGAACAGTTCGGTGGGCAGTCCGGCCTGTGCACCCGCCTCGTTGTACTCGACCCGGATCGCGATGCGGGTCGAGGTGCCGCGGCTGCCGTTGGACGTCTCGAACGACACCACCTCGGCGCCGGGTACCTCGCGGCACAGCACCGAGGTCAGCCACGCCGGTGTGATCGTCTGCCCGGATACGGGAACGTCATCGATGGATCGGGCCTTCGGTCGAAAGAGCTTCTCCCCCAAGATATGTCCGCCCACCGCGACCGAACGCCCGAGCAGCCAGAGTTTATGGTTCATTCGCTTGCCTCGATTTCCGAATCGTGTCGAACTGGTCCGAGCGGCCGATCTCGAGTGCACGGGCCCGAACGACAGTACGCGATGCGAACGAAAAAACCTGCCTGACAACGTATTAAGACAGACCGACCTGTTTGTCGCGAACCTCGCTCAGAACCGGTCGATTCCCGCGATCAGCGTCGCGATCCCCGACACCAGCAGCCCGCCGACCAGCAGCGCCGCACCCAACCAAACGCTGGCGATCATGCGATTCGGCCGCACCGGGTCCGTTCCGAGCACCGACAGGAAGAACCCGAGCGGCATCAGGATCGCCGAAACCAGTACGGCGATCGCGCCGCCATTGGCCCAACCCTGACTCGCACCTGCCGCATTGCCGAGTATCGCGAGCAGCACTCCGAGCATCACCAGCACGCCCGCATGCGCATGACCTGCGCGGAAGAACGATTTCTGGAGGTCATTGGTCTCCTGCGCTCCGGTGAAGACGCGCAGCAGGAAGGTGCCGCCGAAGGCGATGGTGACGACGGACAGGATGGTCGCTCCGAGCGCAATGCTCATGAACGGGGTGATCAGCGTGGTGTTCATGGTCGCTCCCTGGAGTCCATTAGATAGCTTTACTGTCCAATAATGGATAGCGGTACTATCCAATGTCAAGGGCGGAACGGAGAAGGAGCGGACGCGATGCTGATGTCAGAGCTGGCGGCGCGCACCGGAGTGCCGGTGCCGACGATCAAGTACTACCTGCGCGAGGGGGTCCTCATGCCGGGCCGCGCCACCAGCGCCACCCGCGCCGAATACGGCGACCCGCACATCAAGCGGATCGCCCTGCTCAAAGCTCTCTCCGGACACGGGCTGGCACTGGCGAAGATCAAAACGATCGTCGGCCTGATCGATTCCCCCGACGAATCCCTGCTCACCACACTCGGCGCGGCCACCTACGCCCTCCCCCCCTCCCCCGAATCCACCGCCGACACCGACCTCCCCCGCGCCCGTGCCGCCTTCACCACCCTCGGCCGTCCCCTGCCGGAGGGACTGCCCGCCGTCGCGCAGCTCGAGCAGGCCCTCACCGACGCCGAAGCCGCGGGCCTGCCCATGACCGCAGACCGCCTCCGCGCCTACGCCCCCCACATCACCGCCATCGCCGCCTACGAAATCGACCGCATGCCCCTCGAATCCCCCGCTGCCGCCGTCGAATACGCCGTCCTCGGCACCGTCCTCTACGAACCCATCCTCGCCGCCCTCCGCCGCATCGCCCACGCCGAACTCACCGCCCAGCGCCTCACCGAGATCGACCCCGGCTGACCGACACCCTCGGTAAGCGGCTCCCCAATGAGCGCCCGTGGATGACGCAGTCCCCCGGTCCTGGACGGCAAATCGGATGGAACCGGATCGCGATAGGGTGCGTCCTATTGATCGAGGGTTGTTCGCACCGAAAGCAGGAGGGGCTATGCGCACCGCGAGTACAGGGAACAGAGGGGCCGTGGTCCGCGCGATGGTGGTCGGTGTCGCGGCGCTCGGGGTGCTCGCGGGGTGCTCGACGTCGGTGGATGGGGAGCCTGCGGCGCAGGGGGAGAGCGGGGAGTCGGCCGGAGAAGAAACCGTGCAGTGGAATCCGTGCACGGAGCTGCCCGATGAGGCACTGCAAGCAACCAAGGTGGATCCGGCTTCGAAGGCGACTGTTACCGATGCTCCAACCGGAGCGACCACGTTCCGGATCTGTAGGTGGGATTCGACCGAGGGGCCATATCTCGTCTACGTCGGGTCCACGACGTACACACAAGCGGAGGCCCGTTCGAATCCAAACCTCACCGGCCTACGAGATGTCCAGATCGGTGACCGCGCTGGCCTGATCTACTCCGAGAAATCGGATGAGGACCGTGCCACTTGCTGGGTGAATATCCCATGGGCACAAGGGACGTTCGAGGTGTCCGTCGGATGGTTCTACGGCGAGGAAGATTCTATGCCGGAAACGCCACCATGCAGCGTGGCAGTTCGGCACGCAACCGAACTCGAGCCATATCTGCCGAAGTGATCCTCGATAGAAGACTCCTCGCCAGGGGCGACGAGGACGGACCAGCTCCATCGCATGCAGGGAGGGAATTGTGACGACACCCAGCGGGCCTGAAATGCCCGGAATGCTGAGTCACTGGAAGACGCTGAAGACCCAGGCCGAGAACGGTGAGCTGCGCATGGACCCGAATATCGGAAACGCCCTGAAAGGTCGAGCCGACACCTTACTCACGGAGCTGAGGAAGATGGTGCGCGACACCGACCAGCTCGACCACGTCACCGGATTCGGAAAACTGAAGTCGGCCGAGGCCCTCCGGGCCAAGTTCACAGGTAAAGCGGTCACTGATGAGGACTCGGCCCAAAACCGTCTCAAAGAGAGCATCGATATCGTCACGCTCATGAGCGAGACCTACGCACTCGCCATCCGCCGCATCGAAGAAACCGATCAGTCCACCGCAGGTGCACTCGGAAAAACAGGGGCGCAGTAGTGGGGCTCGACTTCCCGGAATGGGTCGACCAGATCGGCCACGCGGCGAGCGAAGTACTCGGCCTCGGCGAGGCAGGTGAGAACAAGCGCGACGATAAACAACGTGCTGACGACCAAAAAGCGAAGTGGGACGCCGACCGGGCGATTGTCAATACCGAATGGTCGGGTCTACTCGGCGAGTACGGCAGCGACCAATTCGCTGGCCGCGTCATCATCGATAAAGACCCCTTCGAGACGATGACGCATCAGGAGATCTACGACGCGATCAAAGACGTCGACCCCGCCGCCATCAATACCAAGGCCGACGGTTGGCGCAATCTCACCACAGCCGCCCGCGACGCCATCGGCGTGTTCTCCAAGGGCGTCGAAGACGACATCACCAACTACTGGAACGGCCAGTCCGGTACCGCCGCGATCGAAGGCACCCGCGCGTTCGCGACCTCGTTCACACAGCTCGCCGCCAGTTTCCAGATGGTGGCGCACGGCCTCGACCTGATGGAAGGCCATCTGGCGCAGGCCAAGAACTCGGTCGGCCAGCCGGACAATACGACCTTCGGCGATAAAGTCATCAACGCGCTGCCGATGCAGAGCGTCATCAAAGGCCCGGAATATCGTGCGAACGAGGCGCAGGAGAACGCCAGGTTCGTCATGACCACCTACTACCGTCCCGGCGCCGATGATGTCGACGGCCACACCCCGAATCTCCCGAAGCCGAAGAATCCCGTCGAGGACAAGGACGATGGCTGGAAGCCGCCCGTCGTGCCGCCGGGCGGTGTCGAGCCGCCGGGTAAGGGCGGCGGAGACGGTGAGGGTGGCGGAGACGACGACGGCAAGGAAGAGGGCGGCGACGACAACGAGGAAGGCTCGAATCCCACCGACGACACCTCGGACGACACCACCCCGCAGTCGACCACACCGGCGTCCACCACGCCTGCTTCTACGACTCCGTCGGGTACCGCGCCGACCTCGGACCTTCCGCGCGGCGGTACATCCGGGCTGCCCGGTGGGGCGGGTTCCGGCGGCACCGGAATGGGTGGCGGCGGTGTGCCGTCGACCCCGGGTATGGGCCGCAGCCTGCCCGGTGGCGGTGCGGGTACACAGGGCAAAGCGGCGGCCGCGGCAGCAGGGACCGGCAACGGTGCCGGACGCGGCGGCCGGGCGGGCATGCCCGGCATGGGTATGCCGGGCGGACGCGGCGGTGGTAAAGGTGAGGACGATGATGAGCACAAGACCCCCGACTACCTCATCTACGACCATGGCGACGAGTTGCTCGGCAGTCAGCCGCCCGCACTCCCGCCGGGTGGAGTGATCGGCGGATGAGCGAACCACAGTGGCGGATGGACGGTTTGATGTTCACCCTCGCGGTGAACGCCTTCGGCCGCGACCGGCTGCCGTATCCGATCAAGTGGGAGCCGGAACGCCGGGATCCGGCCGAGCCCGTCGGCTACGACGAGTACGAACGGATGCGCAGGGACGCACGGCAGCGGCTCGCCGGGATCGCCGATCAGCGCCTGCACCACGCCATTTCCACACTGCTCGAGCCGGAGGTCCGGGTGGAGGTGCACGGTTTCGTCGGCCAGGATTTCCGCCAGGTGGTGCGCATCCACGCGGGCCTGACGGCCAGGGCCGCGGCCATGGCGGTCCAATTGCCCGGCCCCACCCAGGCTTATGGACGCGATGTGGTGCTGTCGGTGCTGCCGCCGCAGGCGTTGGCGAGCCGGATCGTGGCGCATCTGCCCAAATGCGCGGCCGGTAAGTACGAGGGATTGCGCGCACGTGGTTCGGATGTGAGCCGGGTGGAGTACGCCCAGCATCCCACTCGGCTGTCCCTCACCGAGAAGATCAACCGCATCGTGCGCCGCCCGCGCTCGGGCCTCGGCGAGGTCGGCGTCTACGCGGGCGGAGCCATCGACGCACGCCCCACGCCAGACGTGCGGGGTTTCACCTGGATGGACTATCAGCCGGTCGACGGCCGCTACCTCCTCCAACACCACCAGCACGATGAATTCACCCTCGCCCCCGCCGCATTCGACGAGATCGTCCGAGCGCTCCAGCACACCATCGACACCACCCGCCGCAGCGTCGCGCCCGCCTGGTGACCCCGATGCGGGGCAACCCGTTCGTACCTGACACAGCACCGGCAGCCCCGGCAAAGTCGGCTCGTTGCCGCAAATCCAAAAACTGAAGTGACGCCAGGTAAAAACTTCCCACCGGCGGGAAAGTCCCCGTTCAGGCGCGGTGCAGGATCTTGACAGATCACGTATCGGCGACGGTCACCATCCACGACCGAGAGGTGATCGATCGATTGTGTTTCGGAAGGACAACTGAACGATGCGTGTGTTCAAACACGGAGCCAGGCTCGGCCTCGCCATCATGGCAATTCTCGCGGGGTCGCTGACCATGGCCGCTCCCGCGAATGCGGCGTCATCGCCGATCGCGGCGTGTGGAGGCGGTAGTTACCGCGTCATCGATAGCTACAACCTGAGCGGTCTGGCAACCATCTACCTGCTCTACAACGGCAGGACGAACTGCGCAGTCACCTGGAAGACACAGGGCATCGGCACCAAGACGTATATGGGCGTCTCGATCGGAATCTGGGGGAACACCGGCCCCGCGCTGGTAGATGCCGGGATGTTCGCCTATTACGCGGGACCCGTGAAGGTGGATGCCCCCGGCAAGTGCATCGGTTGGGGCGGCAGCACCACGAGCACCAGCGGCAAACAAGTCCAATGGCACTCGCCGGGCCCGAGCCACTGCGGCTGAGCACACAATCCCACCTCAGAAGGACAACCGAACGATGAGCATGTTCACGCGCGGAGCCAGGCTCGGCCTCGCCATCACGGCAATTCTCGCCGGATCGCTTACCATGGCCGCTCCCGCGAATGCGGCGACCCCGGCCTCGGTGTGTGGCGGCGGCAGCTACCGCGTCATCAACACCCACAACCTGGGCGGTCTCGCCACCATCTATCTCCTCTACAACGGCCGAACCAACTGCGTCGTCACCTGGAAGACCGCCGACGTCGGCACAAAGACCATCACCAAGGCCGAGGTTGCCATCTGGGACCAGCCCAACAGTCACCGGCGGGACATGAATGTGTACGCGTACTACGCCGGTCCGGTGAAGGTGGATGCCCCCGGCAAATGCATCATGTGGGGAGGCAGCGCGACGCGAGCCGATAACCAGACGGGGTACAACTTCAACTCGGGGCGTAGCCACTGCGGCTGAACCGAGCGGGCACGGCCTGGCCCTCAGCCGAAATAGGTTGAGAGCCAGGCCGTTTCACTCGCCGTGCGGCATGGAGCCGCCGTGACCGTTCGATCTGCCGTGGTCGAACTGCCCACCGCGAATGCGGTCGGGCACGCGGTCTTCGAGATACACCGGGCTGCGGCACTTCGGAAGAAGAGCCGCTCAGCCGGGTGCACTCGAAGAGATCAGGGGGCGGAGCGGGTGACGGCTACGAAGGCATCCCACGTGGAGGGTGCGAACACCAGCGCCGGGCCGGTGGGGTTCTTCGAATCACGGACACCGACCAGCCCGCGACCGAGGTGCGCGACCTCGACGCAGTCTTTTCCACCCGCACTTCGGCTGGACTTGAACCACCTCGCATGGCGCACGTCAGCGGCCGCACATACCGGCCACTTCGAAGAGGATTCGACCATCACCAACTCCCACCGAATTCGCCGGACCGCGTATGGGCCAGGAAGGTATCCCATACCGAGGGTGTGAACACGAGCGCCGGACCCGTCGGGTTCTTGGAGTCACGAACACCGACCCTGCCGCGGTCGAGGTGCGCAACTTCAACACAGTCGTTGCCTCCAACGCTACGGGTGGATGTGAACCAATCAGCTTCTCTTAGTTCAACGCTCACGCTCGTACTCCTTTGCCTTCGCCCGCAGTAGGCGCTTGCTGTCAACCGGATCCAACGCTACCGCCTGCATTGTCCTGAACGCGTCCCGATAGCGGTCCACCGAGTCCGGCCGGTCGTAGTACAGGTTGCCCGTATAGGACTCGACGTACACCGTGGCAGGCTCGAGAGTTCCAGCCGGGAAATCAAGCACAGTGAACGGCCCCGGTGCCATGCCGGTTGGGATTCCGGCAGCGAATGGCAGCACTCGGACGACCACGTTCGGCGGCATGTCCGCAAGATGGCGAAGCTGGGCCGCCATCGTCTTGGGTCCGCCGACGACTCTGTTCAGCACCGCTTCATCGATAACGAGCGTGACGGATACAGGGTTCCGTTTACACTTGATGATCTTCTGCCTGCCAGCACGCATCCGCACAAGCTGTTCCAACTCTTCAGCAGTCTCGCCCGGCGCATAGGTCGACTCCAAAGCTCGTGCATAACCGGTGGTTTGGAACAATCCGCTGACCATATCCGGACGGAACACCATCAGACTCGAGGCAACCGACTCCAAGCTCAGGTACGGCGCAAAACTTGCCGGGATCAGCTCCCCGTACTCATGCCACCAACCGCCGTTCTTCGAATCGGCACCCGCCTCCTTCGCCAACCCGAGCAACGCGTCCTGCTGACCGACCTCGTCGTACAGCTCGCACAACCCGACAATGTCCGGTACGTGGATCGGACCGGGGTGCCCGGTTTCCAACCGCTGCACCGTTCCGGCTCCGCGCCCGATCTGGCGGGCCGCTTCGGCAATGCTCAATCCTGCCGCTTGGCGGAGTTCGCGCAGTTGTCGTCCCAGTTGACGCCGAGGCACCGTGTTGCCCGATGTGGGCATAGTGATCCCCTCCTGTGAATGGCCATCCCCTGCCGAGGACCCATTGTGGCCTATTCCTGGATGCGCCACAGGGAAAACGTGGAGATCGGTGCGGTTCAACTATCACCGCAGGTGAAAACGGGTGCAGACCTGGTTTGCTCACCTCCGGCATCGGAGACCGGGCCCGCCGTCACCACACCCCTGCCGTGGCGGCACATCCGGTATCGGCCATGGCGGCCGCGCGGGGTGGCGATCCATATCGCCCCGGTCTCCGATGCTCCAAGCGAACCCCAGGGAGCATCAGCGTCCGAGACACTCTTCACAGGAAACTTACTCAGGAGTAAGGTCGGTGCATGGCGTGGAAACCTGAGCAGATATCCGATCAGACCGGACGCACCTTCGTCGTCACCGGAGCCAATGGCGGCCTCGGCGTCGAGACCACAACGGTGCTGGCGAGCAAAGGCGCGACGGTGATCATGGCCTGCCGTAATACGGCCAAGGCCCAAGAGATCGCCGACCGCATCGACGGTGCCGTCGAGGTGGCGCCGCTCGATCTCGCCGATCTGTCGTCGGTGCGCGAATTCGCCGCCAACTGCCGGGAATTCGATGTGCTCATCAATAATGCCGGCCTGATGAACGTACCGTTCTCACGCACCAAGGACGGTTACGAAACCCAGTTCGGCGTCAACCACCTGGGCCACTTCGCGCTCACCGGGCTGCTACTGGACCGCATCCGCGACCGGGTGGTGTCGCTGGCCAGCATCGCCCACAAGCAGACACCGAAGCTCTGGATCGACGATCTGAACTACGAAAACCGCCGCTACCAGCGCAATCTCGCCTACGCACAATCCAAGCTCGCCAATTTGATGTTCGCCCGCGAACTCCAGCATCGGCTGGAGGAGGCCGGGTCGGCGAAGCGGTCCTACGGCGTGCACCCCGGCGTGTCGGCCACCGATCTGTTCGCCCGCACCGAAACCCCGCTGGACCGCATCAGCAAACCCTTCATCCGGCTCATCGGCCACGCCCCCGCCAAGGCGGCCCACTCCACCCTGTTCGCCGCCACCGAACCCGACGCCGACCCCAACACCTACTGGGGTCCGACCCGCCTGTTCCAGTCCCAGGGTCCGGTGGAACCGTCGCCGTCGACGAAACTGTCGAAGAACCGCGAACTCCAGCGTCGCCTGTGGGAGGAATCCGAACGCTTCACCGGGATCACCTACAAGTTCTGACGCCCTCGAGTCCGGGCGGTCGGCCCACCCCTCGAAGAGCAGACCGCCCAGACCCGGACTCCCCCGTCACGCCGCCTGTTCGGCGGCGTCGATCACCGACAGCACCACCTTCCCGGTGGTGTGTCCGGACGCGATGAGTTCATGTGCCCGTGCGGCCTCCGACAGCGGCAGCACCGTATCGATCACCGGCCGCAGCCGCCCGTCGGCGGCCAGCGCGGCGATTTCCCGCAGGCCGTGCTGATCGGATTCCACGATCATGAACACCGCCCGCTTCCCCTGCGCGGCAGCCGGTTCGGCGAGGGCGAGTTCGGCGGGCGAGGCCAGCGAGACGACGATGCCGCCGGGTCGCAGCACGCGTAGCGAACGTGGGCCGTACGCGCCGCCGACGGTGTCGATCACGGCATCGATACCGGTCACCACATCGGCGAAATCGACGCTCGCGTAGTCGATCACCGCATCCGCGCCCAGCTCCCGCACCAGCTCGTGCTTACCGGCCGATGCGGTGCCGATGACGTAGGCGCCGCGGGCCTTGGCGATCTGCACCGCCAGATGTCCGACACCGCCGCCCGCCGCGTGTACGAGCACCCGGTCACCCGCGCCCACTTCGGCCACATCGACCACCGCCTGCCAGGCGGTGAGGGCCGCCAGCGGCAGCGCCGCCGCCTGCACATGTGAGAGCCCGGTCGGTTTGGCCACCAGGTGCCGGGCGGGCGAGGTCAGGTACTCGGCATAGGCGCCCGCGGGCAAGGGGTGGCGCGGCACCCCGAACACCTCGTCGCCCGGTGCGAACAAGGTCACGCCGAGACCGACCTGCTCCACGACACCGGAGACATCCCAGCCGAGCCGGATGGGCTCGGCGACACCACCGGCGAGCCCACCCGCCATCCGATGCCACGCATCGGTAGGGTTGACCGCGGCCGCATGCACCCGGACCAGCACTTCCCCTGGGCCGGGCGCCGGTTTGGGCGCCTCGACGATCCGCAGAACTTCAGGACCCCCCAGCGTGTCCTGACCGATCGCACGCATCTCGCTGTCTCACTCTCCGTGTCTCACCGCGCTCCCCCGCGGGGCGCTCACGGGCACAAACGATGCCGTAGCGCACGGAGGCCGACGAGCGTCGACCAGGCCAAGATGTGTCAGGATCTTGCCATGCATCGGGTTGTCGTTCTTGCCATCGATGGGGTGTACCCGTTCGAATTGAGCATCGCCTCGCGCATATTCGGCACGGCCATCGGACCGGCCGGTGAGCGGTTGTACGAGATCGTGACGTGCAGTCCGGGAGGGCGCCCGGTGCGCACCGAGGCCGATTTCACCGTGGCCGTCGAACACTCCCTCGACGTGCTCGCCACCGCCGACACCCTGCTGATTCCGCCGTTCACCTGCGATGACCGTGAACGCGACTGGCTGGCCGACGGTGTGGGGCCCGCACTGGAACTGCTGCGTCCGGACGCGCGGCTGATCTCGATCTGCACCGCGTCGTGTGTACCCGCGGCGGCGGGAATGCTGGACGGGCACCGCATCACCACCCATTGGAAGATGGCCGAACCCTTCCAGGCGCTCTTCCCGCGGGTCCGTGTCGATCCCGATGTGCTGTTCGTCGACGACGGACGCGTGCTCACGGCGGCGGGCACCTCGGCGGCAGTGGACCTGTGCCTGCATGTGCTGCGCCGCGATCACGGCAGTGCGGTGGCCAACCGGGTCGCCAAGGTATGTGTGGCGCCGCCCTGGCGCGACGGCGAACAGTCCCAGTACATCGACCGCCCCCTGCCCGAGAGCGAGCAGGTGACCACCGCCGCGACCCGCGCGTGGGCCCTCGAACGCCTCGACCGTCCGCTGACCCTGGCCCAGCTCGCCGCCAACGCCAATATGAGTGTGCGCACCTTCTGCCGCCGTTTCCGCGAGGAGACCGGCCTACCGCCCGGCCAGTGGCTCATCCAGCAGCGCGTCGCCTTCGCCCGCCACCTGCTGGAAGCCACCGATCTGCCGATCGACCGCATCGCCGACGCCGCCGGATTCGGCACCGCCGCGACCATGCGCCAGCATTTGTCGGCCTCGGTGGGAGTGTCACCAACCGCGTATCGACGCACCTTTCACGCGACCGCGGAACCCGCGAACCAGCCTGGCACGTAGCGCAAATCGACCTGTCTGCCCGCCGTGATTCTGCTGCTCGGCGTCGCGGCCTCGACCCTCGACCAGGGCGTAGTGAGCACAACCACCTCGGGCGATAACCGTTACCCAGTGCTCCGTGTCGGTCGGTTCACCTGGCGGCCGATAGGTCTACACAGCAGCATCGATGCATCACCTACTAGCACCATCAGTACTAGCACCGCGTGCGTACCTGGCGCGAGCGCTGCGCCGCCCATTCGAGGCAAGTGATCATCGCGAGCTGCGGGGGCCGAGCCGGTCGAAGACCCCTGTGTGCATTGGCTTCTGAGCATGACCATGCCCACATAACCAAAAATTTGTGGCGACATTACCAAGACTTTACCTACTGTTGTGGATAGTAGGTGCCGGGCAAACCGGTAGCAGTGAGCAGAGAGGCAATGGCGCCGTCATGCAAGAGACCCGAAGCCGAGAAATCCGAGAGACCGCACACCGAGACGCACGAGGGCACAGCGGAGTGCGCGCCAGGCAGCGACGAGCGGCACGCAGAGTGCGGGGAAGGGTCGCGGTGCTGCTGCTCGGTCTCATCGCGAGTGGTGCGGTGGTCACCGCAGGTCCGGCGGCCGCCGAATCGGGGCGGGCCGACAGTTCGCACAAGCGCGGCGACTCCGGCAACAACACCGGCTGGCGCAAGATCGATCCACGCGGCTACCACCACAGCGAGACCGATCCACGTCGCCGCGCCGAGCAACGCGACGCGCGGCGCGAATATCGCCAACAGCAACGTCCGGCCGAAGTTCCGCGCGCGGGCGATTCCGGTGGCAGCACCTCGACGTGGACGAGGACCGACCGCGCCGACGGCGGCGGCGGCTGGACCGTCTGCCGTCCGCAGGCCAGCTACTGCTAGATGCGCGCGGAACCCGGTGGGCTCAGACGCCGAAGTCGCGTTTGACCTGCTGGGCGTTGCGGTGTTCGACGAAGAACGACAGCAGCGGGATGGTTCCGGCGAGCAGGGTGCCGATGGTGCGGCCCGCGGGCCAGCGGACCTTGACCGCCAGATCGGCGGTGAGGATCAGATAGAGGAAGTACACCCAGCCGTGGACGACGGCGATCCAGCGCGGGGTGTCGACGTCGAAGCCGTACTGGGCGATCATCTCGGCGGTGAGCAGCAGCAGCCACAGACCGGTGGTCCAGGCCAGCACCCGGTAACGCAGCAGCGCGCTCTTGATCTTGGCGGTGTTCGCGGGGGCTCGACCTGTGGTGGCGGGGGTGGCGCCGTCGGTCAGCGTGGTGTCGGTCGAGTGCTCGCTGGCGGTCAACCGGCGCTCCTCTCGGTGTCGCGGGCGTCAAGGCCCGCGGCGCGGACCCGTTCACCGATATCGTCGGCGTGCAAGCGCGCCAGGTACTGGTTGTATTCGGCCAGTGCGGGATCGGCATCCCGCGCCGCCTTCGGCCGCTCGGGCAGGATGCCCGCCGGAATCTCGCGCGGCGCGGCCTTTTTGGTCCTGGTCCGCGCGGGCGCGGCCTCGGACCGCGTAACCGGTTCAGCAGGCGGCGCCTGCTCCTGCTCGGCTTCGCTCTCCAACCGGACGAACCGGAAGTACGCGAACACCGCGAAGGCCGCGAACAGCGGCCATTGCAGCGCATAGCCGAGGTTCTGGCCGGTTCCGCTGGCGGAATCGAACCGCTCCCACTGCCACCACCCCAACGCCAGGCACGCCAGCGCGGCCACGACCACCAGCGCGATCAGCGCGGGCCGATTATGCCGTTGGCGATGCTGCGCCGAGGGATCGGAGGGAGCGGACACGCCTACCACGGTACCTGTCTACTACGCGTCCCGTAGGACCAGGTGGGCGCTCTCACCCCGCACCGGACCGGGCCACCGGTCTGCCCGGATCGCGCCGCTACACGCGGCCACCACCACAGCGAGACCGGTCAGTCCACCAGAGCCCGGAGCGCGGGCAACAACTGCGTCAACGCACGCCCGCGGTGGGAGACGGCGTCCTTCTCGGCCGGTGTCAGCTGCGCGGCACTCGTCGTCGCGCCGTCGGGGATGAACAGCGGGTCGTAGCCGAAGCCGCCGTCGCCGACCGGTTTGCGGCCGATCGTGCCCGGCCATTCGCCACGCACCACGGTCTCCGCACCGCCGGGCACCGCCAGTGCGCAGGTGGAGACGAAGCGGGCGGTGCGGCGTTCGTCGGGGACGTCGCCGAGCTGGCCGAGCAGCAGCGCGTTGTTGGCGGCGTCGTCGCCGTGGCGGCCGGACCAGCGGGCCGACAGCACACCGGGCATACCGTTGAGGGCGTCGACCTCGAGGCCGGAATCGTCGGCGACACAGGCCAATCCGGTGGCCGCGGCGCCGTCACGAGCCTTGGCGAGCGCGTTCTCCTCGAAGGTCGCCCCGGTTTCGGGCGCCTCATCGTAGGCGGGGACGTCGTCTAGGCCGACGATCTCCAGGCCAGCCACACCGGCATCGGCCAGGATGCGCCGCAGTTCGTTCAGCTTCTTGACATTGCGGCTGGCGACGAGCACACGGCGGGTCATCACTTCTTCTTCGGTTCGGCCGGTTCGGGCAGCACACCCGGATACGGCAGCGCGAGGGCTTCCTTCTGCACCACGAACAGCTGCTCACAGCCCGCGAGCGCGGAATCGAGCAGCTTGTCCAGGGTCGAACGCGGGAAGGTGGCGCCCTCACCGGTGCCCTGCACCTCCACCAGGGTGCCGGTATCGGTGGCGACCACGTTCATGTCGACCTCGGCGCGCGAATCCTCTTCGTAGGGCAGATCCAGGCGCACCCGGCCGTCGACCACGCCGACGCTCACCGCGGCGATGGCGCAGGAGATGGGCTGCGGATCGGCGAGCTTGCCCGCGGCGGCGAGGTAGGTGACCGCATCGGAGAGCGCGACGTAGGCGCCGGTGATGGCGGCGGTGCGGGTACCGCCGTCGGCCTGCAACACATCGCAATCGATGGCGATGGTGTTCTCACCGATCGCGGCCAGATCGATGCAGGCCCGCAGCGAACGGCCGATCAGGCGGCTGATCTCCTGGGTACGGCCGCCGACCTTGCCCTTCACCGACTCCCGGCCGCTGCGGGTATGGGTGGCGGCGGGCAGCATCGCGTATTCGGCGGTGAGCCAGCCGAGCCCGGAGTCGCGCCGCCACGGCGGCACACCCTCGGTGGCGCTCGCGGTGCACATCACCCGCGTCTGACCGAACTCCACCAGCACCGATCCGGCTGGATGCGTGGTGAATCCACGGGTGATCCGTACCTCGCGGAGCTCATCGTCCGCCCTGCCATCGGCTCGTCTCGACACGAGGGTCAGCGTAGTGGGAACAGGCGACCGGGAGACGGCGGGGGCGCGAGCGCGTCCCACTCACCGGTCACGCTCGGCAGCCGGTGCCGCTCGCACACCGGCGCGAGGAGCGACCGGATTCAGAGGTCGAAGGTCTCCCCCGGCGCGACCGCATGCACGGGACCGGTGAACTCGGCCTTGGCTTCGGCGATCACATCTTCGCGCGAGGTCCACGGCGGAATGTGGGTGAGCAGCAGCTCGCCGACGCCCGCTTCGGCGGCGATCCGGCCCGCCTCGGTGCCCGAAAGATGAATACCGGGAGGACGATTCGCCGGATCATGGGTCCAGGACGCTTCGGCCATGAGCACATCGGCGCCCTGCGCCAGTTCCTGCACCTGCGAGCACATCGCGGTGTCGCCGGTGTAGACGAAGGTGCGTCCGGCCGCGGTGACGATGCGCAGACCGTAGGACTCCGGTGGATGGAACATCCGGCGCGCCGTCACCGTATGGCCGGAACCGAACTCGACCGGCTCACCCTCGACCCACGGACGCATATCGATCACATCGGACCAGTCGTCGCATTCGCCGCCGACCTCGGCCGAGGCATTGCCGATCCGCAATGAGGTGTCCGACGGACCGCGCACGATGGCCCGACCGACCGGCGGTGTCGGGTGGTAGCGCCGCCACACCAGCAGACCGGGCAGATCCAGGCAGTGATCGGCGTGCAGATGGGTGAGGAAGATCGACACATCACCGGGATCGGCATAGCGCTGCAAGGCGCCGAGCACCCCTGGACCGAAATCGATGACGACCGGCGACATGTCCGGGCCGGTGAGCAGGTACCCCGACGCTGGGGAGTCCGGGCCGGACACACTGCCCGAGCACCCGAGGACGGTAAGGCGCATCCCACCATGCTGCCACGACGAATTCTCGCTCAAGAGCCGATCCCCCAAAATGCCGGGCCGAAACCGCTGTGGCCGGATATGCGTGCGAAGTCCGGCCTTCGCCTGACGACGGTGTCGACGTTCATCACCAGAGAGTACCCAGCCGCCCGGCCCGCCACCCACCACGGCGAAATGGTGCTCTCACCAAGAGATTCGGCCCGGAGGCACGTGATCGTCACAAAGCCTGTACGCACGTCCGGGCTGTGACAGCGCGCACTCGATGCGCCGGAAACGCGCGTCGGTCAGCTACGGCCCGGTGTGCCGGTCGGTCCGAAACCGGATGCGGGAAGCGCGGCACGCCGACGGCTGCGCTCGTCACCGGAGAGCATCCATGCCGCGAGCACCCCGCCGACCGCCCCGAACAGATGTCCCTGCCAGGAGATGCCCGGCTGTCCCGGCAGCACACCCCACAGCAGCGAACCGTAGATCGCGAGCACGATCAGGCCGATGACGATCTGGCCGATCTGCCTGCCGAACCAGCCGCGCAGGATGATGAACGTCAACCAGCCGAACACCAGCGCGGACGCACCGAGATGTACGGTGCCCGACCCGCCGGTGAGCCAGGTGCCGACACCCGCGACGACCCAGATGATCGCGGTCGCCGCCAGTCCGCGTCCGATGCCGGAGACCAGGGCGAGGAAGCCGAGCACCAGGACCGGCAGGGTATTGCCGATCAGATGCGCCCAGCCACCGTGCAGCAGCGGGGCGTACAGGATGCCGGTGAGCCCGTCGAGCTGACGCGGCTCGATCCCGGCCTGGTCCAGATCGATGCTGGACACGGCGTCGAAGCCTTCGATCAGGTAGAGGGCGACGACGAAACCGAGGACGATCACCGCGGCCCGTGCCCACACCTCACGCGCGCCGGTGAAACCGCCCGGCTTGTCCGGCGGGGTCGGCGAACCCGTCGGCATCGGTGCGCCTCCCGGCACCGGTGGCAGTGGTTGCTGGGCGCGCAGCGCCGCGATCCGTTCGGGATCGAACGAGGCCCCGATTCCGGTCACCGCCATCACCTCCTCGTGCGGTGCCGGACAGTGTCGCGGCACCGGCAACGCCGGTCGTCGGCAGCGCTGTCCGCCGCCGGATGCACCTTCGAGGGTACCGGCGACCTCAGGCCCAGAGCTGGCCGTCGAGACGTTCCTCGGCCTCTTCCAGTGTGCCGTCATAGGCGCCGGTCGACAGGTACTTCCAGCCGCCGTCGGCCACGACGAACGCGATATCGGCCCTGGTACCGGCCTTGACCGCCTTACGCGCGACACCGAGCGCGGCATGCAGGATGGCGCCGGTGGAGATACCGGCGAAGATCCCCTCTTCGAGCACCAGTTCCCTGGTGCGGCGTACCGCGTCGTACGGTCCGACCGAGAAGCGGGTGGTGAGCACCGACTCGTCGTACAGCTCGGGGATGAAGCCCTCATCGATATTGCGCAGCCCGTACACCAGCTCGCCGTAGCGCGGTTCGGCCGCGACGATCTCGATACTGGGCACCTTCTCGCGCAGATAGCGGCCGACGCCCATCAGAGTGCCGGTGGTGCCGAGTCCCGCGACGAAATGGGTGATCTCGGGCAGATCGGCCAGGATCTCCGGGCCGGTGGTCTCGTAGTGCGCGAGCGCGTTGGCCGGGTTGCCGTACTGGTAGAGCATCACCCAGTCGGGATTTTCGGCGGCGATCTGCTTGGCCATGGCGACGGCCTGGTTGGAACCGCCCGCCGCCGGTGAATCGATGATCCGCGCACCGAACATGGTGAGCAGCTGACGCCGCTCCACCGAGGTGTTCTCCGGCATCACACACACCAGCTGATAGCCCTTGAGCTTGGCCGCCATGGCGAGCGAGATACCGGTATTACCGCTGGTCGGCTCCAGAATGGTGCAGCCGGGCCGCAGCAGACCGTCGGCCTCGGCCTGTTCGATCATGCGCAGCGCCGGGCGGTCCTTGATCGATCCGGTGGGGTTGCGGTCCTCGAGTTTGGCCCACAGTCGCACCGGATGCTCGCCCTCCCACTGCGGGGACAGCGTGCGCAAACCGACCAGCGGTGTGTCGCCCAGGGTGGCGATCAGCGATTCGTAACGCGCCACGAGGGACCTAGCCTCCGGCGACGGCGGGCAGGATGGTGACGCTCGCGCCCTCGGGCACCTCCGCCGCCAGACCACCGGTGAACCGCACGTCCTCATCGTCGACGTAGATGTTGACGTAGCGGTTGAGCTTGCCGTCCGACAGCAGCCGCTCCTTGAGCCCCGAGAAGTTGGCGTCCAGGTCGTCGATCAACGCCGACAGCGTGGCACCCTCGGCCTCGACCCGCTTCTCACCTCCGGTCAGGGGGCGCATGATGGTCGGGATGGACACGGTTACCGGCATCGGGGAACTCCTCGGTTGACTAGCGGATGTCGTTGATGGTCAGTTGGTTTCGTAGCTGTCGACGATCTGCACCGGCTCTTCGGTGACCTCGCCGTCCAGGATCCGGTAACTGCGCAGCTCGTGCTGCTCGGGATCACGGGTGGAGACCAGTACGTAATGGGCGTCCGGTTCGGAGGCATACGACACGTCGGTGCGGCTCGGATAGGCCTCGGTCGCGGTGTGCGAGTGGTAGATCACCACCGGCACCTCGTCGGCGTCGTCCATCGCGCGCCACACCTTCAGCTGCTCACCCGAGTCGAAGCGGTAGAAGGTGGGTGAGCGCTCGGCATTGATCATGGCCACGAAACGTTCCGGGCGATCCGAACCCTCCGGCCCCGCAATGACGCCGCACGCCTCGTCCGGGTGGTCGGCGCGAGCGTGCGCCACCATCGCATCGACGAGGTCGGCCCTGATCACGAGCACAATCGAACCCTTCCGCATATCCGCACAGCCGTCACCGACCTGACACAGCCGACAACGAGTCAGGATATTCGGGTATTCCGGGCGGGCTGAATCTGCCTCCCGGCGGGGTAGGGAGCCGCGCGGCCGTCCGGCGCCGGGCTGGACGGACCCGGACGCGCGCCACCAGGCAGATCAGTCCGAGAACAGCTCGCCGAACGACGGAATGCCCGCGACCGACCGGGCCGAGAGGATCGCGTCGACGATCGCACGTTCGACACAGACGGCGGCGGCGGTGCACAGCTGGTCGAGGACCAGGAGGTCGGTGGGGAAAGCCGGGGGCAGTGGTGGGGGTTCGGGTGCGGTGGCGGTGCCGGTGGCGAGGGCGAAGATGGTGTCGCCGTCGAGCGGGGAATGCGCGGGGCGGATGGCCCGGGCGAGACCGTCGTGGGCGGTGGTGGCCAGGCGGCGGGCGCCGACGGTGTCCAGAGGTGCGTCGGTGGCGACGACGCCGATGGTCGTATTGAGGACCGTGCCCTTGACCGGCAGGGCGTTGGCGGCGGCGAGCTGTTCGGTGGTGGCCGGTGCGAGGCCGAAATGGTCGGGGCCGTCGGTGCCCGCGCCCCAGGGCAGACCGGTGCGCGGGTCGAAGACCGAGCCGACCGGATTGGCGACCATCAGTGCGGCGACCGTCATTCCGGCGGCCGGACCGTCGCCGAGCACGATGCTCGCGCTTCCGACACCGCCCTTGATCGCCCCCGCCCGCGCACCGACACCCGCACCGGCGGTACCGCGTTCGAAGTCGACGGCGGCGGTAGCGGCAGCACGGTAGCCGAACTCCGCGGTGGGCCGAATATTCCAGTCCCCCACCGGAAGATCGAAGATCACCGCCGCGGGCACGATCGGCACCACCCGACCGGGATCGGCCGGATCCATCGGAATCCCGGCCCCGTTCTCCTCCAGCCACCGCATCACCCCATCGGCCGCCGCGAGCCCATAGGCACTACCCCCGGTCAACAACACCGCATCCGCGCGCCGCACGGTATTCCCCGGATCCAGCACATCGGTTTCCCTCGTCCCCGGCCCACCCCCACGCACATCCACCGCCGCAACGGCCCCACCCGGCACCCGAACCACCGTGCACCCCGTCGCCGCCCCGGACCCGACCGACGCGTCGTCATCGAGCACATGGTGATGCCCGACCAACACACCGGGCACATCCGTCAGCGAATCACGCGCGCCCGCCACCGCATTCACGAGAACTCCTTGTCGCCGGTCCTCCAGCCGACGCTACCGCCCGGATCGGAGGAATGCCGCGAGCCACCGATCTCGTGCTCACCGGCCGCCACACGGCTGACGCGGGCCGTTCGGCCGCCGTCGCCAGCCGATTTCGCGCAGTTGTGCACGCGGTCGCGCATCAGCTCGGATCGGGATCGATGACCTCGGGATCGACGTCGAGGCGCTGTGCCTGGTGTGATCTCACGAATGCCGGAGCGTGCGCTGATGTCGAGCGGAACGTCCTACGGCGCCAATGCCTGGAGCAGCGAGTCCTGCATCCAGGTGAGCCAATGGTAGACGTCGAGGTGGGGGGCTCGGGGGTCGTCGGGGTCGAACTGTTCGGGGGTGTCGGCGTCGATGCCGAGGACCGCGCCGAGGGCGAGGCGGACGTCGGTGAGCGCGGTGAGCCAGGCGTCGGCTTGTTCGGGGGTGATGATGATGCGGCCGCCGTCGGTGGGGCAGGTGTCGAGGACGACGGCGCCCGCGGCGAGCTTCGCGTCGATGATCTCGGGTTCGTGCAGTCCGCGCAGGGCGCTGTTGAGGTCGGCGCGCTCGGCGTCGGGGGAACCCGGTTCGCTGCGATGGAAATCGGGCAGCAGACGCAGCAGGCGCGGGTCGTCGGGCGGGGTGGTGTTACCGGTGCGCAGGCCGGTGAGCGCCGCCAGATCGTCTTCGGGGGCCGAGGAGGCCCGCTCGGTGAGCAGACCGGTCACCGCACCGACCAGCGACCGCAGCACGCTCGCTTCTCTGGCGTCCATTTCGGATCGCAGTTTGAGACCGCCCAGCGAATTCTTCCGGCTCCACTTACGCACGTCGCTACGGTAGCCGTCCGAGTCAGTCGTCTCGCTGCATGGTCGCCCACAGCCCCGCGGCGTGTAGCCGCCGGACATCCTGTTCCATTTTGTCCCGCGAGCCGGACGATACGACCGCCTTGCCCTCGTTGTGCACCTTGAGCATCAGCTCGGTCGCCTTGGCTTTGCTGTAGCCGAACAGCTTCTGGAAGATGTAGGCGACGTAGTGCATGAGGTTGACCGGGTCGTCCCAGACGACCGTGACCCACGGCCGGTCTTCCGCCTCCAGGATTTCGGTGTACTCCACCGCCTCGGGCGTCGCCTGCGCGGACAGCGTCGCGTTCGCGGCGGCGCCGACACTGGCCGCGTCCGTCCGATAGCGGGGTGCCGTATTGCACAAGGCCATAACGTCAAGGGTACGACGAGCACCTGAATACACAACACCCGAGCGTGCCCGATTCGGCCGTTTCGCCCCTGACCACGGCCCTTCGCGGCTTATGATGCACGGTCACCGTCGGCAGACGCTGGCGCCGACGGTGAGCGCATCGACCGCATTACAGTGACAGCGTGGATCTCCGCGACGACGGCTTCAGCACCGCACTGCTGACCGATCAGTACGAACTGACCATGCTCGCCGCCGCGCTGGCCGACGGTTCCGCGCACCGGCAGTGCACCTTCGAAGTGTTCGCCAGGCGATTGCCGCATGGGCGGCGCTACGGTGTCGTCGCTGGAACCGGACGCTTGCTCGAAGCCCTGGGGAACTTCCGTTTCGGCGCGGACGAGCTGGAGATCGTCGCCGGATTCCTCGATGACACCACCGTCGACTGGTTGCGCGAATTCCGCTTCACCGGCGATATCGACGGCTACGCCGAGGGCGAACTGTATTTCCCCGGATCACCGATCCTGTCGGTGCGCGGCAGTTTCGCCGAATGCGTGCTGCTCGAAACACTCGCCCTGTCGATCCTCAACCACGACAGCGCCATCGCCTCCGCGGCCGCGCGCATGGTGAGTGCGGCGGCGCGGCGACGGATGATCGAGATGGGTTCGCGGCGCACCCACGAGCTGGCCGCGCCCGCCAGTGCCCGCGCCGCCTATCTGGCCGGATTCGACGCCACCTCGAACCTGGAAGCGGTGCGCCGCTTCGGTGTCCCCGGCGCGGGCACCAGCGCACACGCGTTCACCCTGCTGCACAGCGGTGCGGACGGTGCGCACGAGGCGGCCGCGTTCCGCAGCCAGATCGAGGCGCTCGGCATCGGCACCACCCTGCTGGTCGACACCTTCGACATCACCAAGGGCGTCGCCACCGCCATCGAGGTCGCCGGACCGGAACTCGGCGGTGTGCGCATCGACTCGGGTGATCTGGGCGTGCTGGCCCGTCAGGTGCGCCATCAGCTCGACGATCTCGGTGCCACCGAGACCCGCATCGTGGTGTCCGGCGATCTCGACGAGTACGCGATCGCCGCGCTGCGCGCCGAACCGGTGGATGTGTACGGCGTCGGCACCTCGCTGGTCACCGGCTCCGGTGCGCCGACGGCGGGGATGGTTTACAAGCTCGTCGAGGTGGACGGCGTCCCGGTCGCCAAACGCAGCAGCCACAAGGAGTCGCGCGGCGGCACCAAACGCGCGGTCAGGCTGGCCCGGCGCACCGGAACCATCGTCGAGGAGATCATCTATCCGGCGGCAGGCGAACGGCCCGCCGCGAATGGTTTCGAGATGCGCGAACTGCTGGTGCCGATGGTCCGCGAGGGCAAGATCCTCGACCAGCCGACCCTGCCGGAAAGCCGCGACCTCGTCGCCCAGGGCCTGATCGCCCTCCCCTGGGAAGGCCTCAAACTCTCCGCCGGCGACCCCGCCATCCCCACCACCTTCCTCCCCTGACGACGAGTGGCACCTGACTGCGGCGCCTACTCGGGCGAAATGCCGCAGCCGGGTACCACTCGCCGCCCGGAGATGGGGGAGGGAGAATGGGGTCATGGGGCGAGCTCTGGTGATCGTGGATGTGCAGAACGATTTCTGCGAGGGTGGGGCGCTGGCCGTCACGGGCGGGGCGCAGGTGGCGGAGCGGATCAGCGGGTATGTGCGGGAACGCGGCGGTGCGTACGCGGCGGTGGTCGCCACGCGCGATTTCCATATCGATCCTGGTGCGCACTTCTCCGAGCAGCCCGATTTCGTGGACAGTTGGCCGCCGCACTGCCGGGTCGGTACTTCCGGCGCGGACTTCCACCCGAACCTCGATACCGCGCCCGTGCAGGAGGTGTTCTCCAAGGGCGCCTACACCGCGGCCTACTCCGGGTTCGAAGGTTCGGCCGAGGATGGGACGACGCTGACCGACTGGTTGACGGCGCGCGATATCGACGCGGTGGACGTCGTCGGGATCGCCACCGATCACTGTGTACGCGCCACCGCACTGGATGCGGCGGCCGCCGGGTTCGGCACCCGGATCCTGCTCGGGCTCACCGCCGGAGTCGCACCGGAAACCATCGAGAAGGCGCTGCAACAATTGCGCGGGGCCGGGATCGAACTCGAGGGCGCGCTCGACGGCTGAGCCGCAGCTCCCCACCGATCCACCGGGTCCCGAACCGCTCCCGGCCACCGACTCTCGCCGCACGGCGAACGACACCATATGTGCGGGGCGCGCAGTCGCTGCGTCTTCATTTCGATACCGAAACCACACCGCACCCGGTAGACAGGGCAGCCGGTCGGTGGCGGCGGGCGCACAGGTGGGCGGCGACGCCGCAAGCGATGGCGATGGGGCGGCAGCAGCGGGTAATCGCCAACTGCGCGACCCCGCCCGCCGACCGCACGGTGGTTGTCGGTGGGGCGCAGTAGGCTGCCTGGGTGCCCGAACTTCCGCCCGTCCCGGCCCTGTTGTCGACTGCTGTCACCGCGCTGGGCGGTAAGGAACGGCCGGGTCAGGTGTCGATGGCCGCCGCGGTCGATCACGCCATCGACACCAAGGAGCATCTGGCGGTGCAGGCGGGCACGGGCACCGGCAAATCGCTGGCCTATCTGGTCCCCAGCCTGCGACACGCGGTGCGCACCGGACGCACGGTGGTGGTGTCCACGGCGACGATCGCACTGCAACGTCAGCTGGTCGATCGTGATCTCCCCCGGCTCGCCGACGCACTCGGTAAACCGCTGGGCCGCGTCCCGCAGTTCGCGATCCTCAAGGGCCGCAACAACTATCTGTGCCTGAACAAGATCAACAGTGCGATCCCGGAGGAACCGGCCGAGGCCGAACTCTTCGACGCGTTCGCGGTCTCGCGGCTCGGCCGTGAAGTGCAGCGGCTCAACGAATGGGCTTCTGATACCGAGACCGGCGACCGCGACGATCTCACCCCCGGCGTCTCCGACCGGGCCTGGCGTCAGGTCAGCGTCTCCTCGCGCGAATGCCTCGGCAAGACCCGCTGCCCGTTCGGTCAGGATTGTTTCGCCGAACGCGCCAGGGCCGAATCCGCGCAGGCCGATGTCGTGGTGACCAACCACGCCCTGCTGGCCATCGACGCGATCAGCGGTATCCAGGTGCTGCCCGAACACGATGTGGTGGTGGTGGACGAGGCGCACGAACTGGTCGACAGGGTCACCGGTGTCGCCACGGCCGAACTGTCGGCCACCGCGATCACCGCGGCGGCCCGCCGCTGCACCAAGCTCATCGATGAACAAGAGGTGGACCGGCTCGAAGCCGCCGGTGATGCCCTGCACGCCGCGCTCGACGATCTCGGCCCGAGCCGCTGGGACGCCCTGCCCGACGGGATCGCCCCGGTGCTCGCGCTGGTCCGTGACGCCGCATGGAATGCGCACACCGCCCTCGCGCCGCAGGGCGGCACCACCGCGCAGGGCGATGCCGATACCGCCGCCGCCCGCACCCGCGCCGTGGCCGCTGTCGAAGAGGTGCACGACGCCGCCGTCCGCGCCCTCACCGCCTTCGACGAACCCGATCCGGCGGCCCGCCGCGATGTGGTGTGGCTGGCCGCCGACGAACTGCGCGGTGTCACCCGCCGCACCTTGCGGATGGCGCCGCTCTCGGTGGGCGGCCTGCTGCGCAGCCGGTTGTTCGGCGCGTCGACCGTGGTGCTGACCTCGGCGACGCTACAGATCGGCGGCTCCTTCGACGGTCTGGCCATCACCTGGGGGCTGCCCGCACAATCGACGAGCCGCACCGACGCCGCGACCGCCAATGGCGCCGAGGCGCCGTCGGACAACGAGACGATGCGCTGGACCTCCCTCGATGTCGGTTCACCGTTCGATCACGCCAAGTCCGGCATCCTGTACGTCGCAAAACATCTGCCCGCGCCCGGCCGCGACGGCCTGTCCCCCGCCTACCTCGACGAGATCGAGCGGCTGATCACCGCGGCGGGTGGGCGCACGCTCGGACTGTTCTCGTCCATGCGCGCCGCCAAAGCGGCCACCGAAGCGCTGCGCAACCGCCTGGACACGCCGGTGCTGTGTCAGGGTGAGGATTCCACCGGCGCACTGGTGCGCAAGTTCGCCGATGATCCGGAGACCTCGCTGTTCGGGACGCTTTCACTCTGGCAGGGCGTCGATGTGCCCGGTCCGTCGTTGAGTCTGGTGATCCTGGACCGCATCCCGTTCCCCCGCCCCGACGACCCGCTGCTCACCGCGCGGCAGCGGGCGGTCGAATCGCGCGGCGGCAACGGCTTCATGTCCGTCGCCGCCAGTCACGCCGCCCTGCTGCTGGCCCAGGGCACCGGACGCCTGCTGCGCAGCGTCGACGACCGCGGCGTGGTCGCCGTCCTCGACTCCCGCCTCGCCACCGCCCGCTACGGCGGCTACCTGCGTGCCTCACTGCCGCCGTATTGGGAGACCAGCGATCCCGAGGTGGTCACGAAGGCTTTGCAGCGACTCACAGCCGCCGCGAAAGTCTGAACCGCACCCCTCGCCGCGCGCATCAATCCCGCACGGCAACCGCATCCACCTCGAACAGCATGCCCGGCAATGCGAGAGCCGCGACACCGGTCAACGTCTGAGTCGGCGGCTGTCCACCCCAGATGTCGGCGACCTTCTGACCGATCACCGCCAGTTTCGGCAGATCATGGTCGACGATATGGGTGCGCAGCTGGGCGACGTCGGCGTAATCGAGGCCCTGTGAGCGCAGGGCGATACCGAGGTTGGCGAAGGCACGATCCACCTGGGTCGCGAAATCCTCGCTGGTGGTGTGGCCTTCGGCGTCGGAATCGTATTGGCCCGCGATGAAAACCAGTTCGCCGCGCACCCGCGCCACATGGCTGTAGCCGAAACCGGTCGGGTCGTGCAGGCCATCGGGGTTGCTGATCTCGATCGTCATCGTCGTCTCCTTCGTCGTATGTGATGTCGACGTGGAGTTGACGACGCGACGCGACCGAGTGTGACATCGGTGCGTCGCGGACCCGCTGCATCATGCCAGCGGCAACGACTTCCACCAGTCCATGAAGCTCTCCGGCGATTTGTGCATCCCGGAGGTATACAGCAGGAAGGTGCCGCGGTCCGGGCCGGGGAAGCCGGTCACCATCGTGTGCTGGTGTCCCCTGGCCTGCGGCAGGTGATAGTTCGGATAGGTCAGCCCGTCCTTGGCGTCATGGGTGATATCGATCGGTCGCAATCCGTCGAGCACTCGGCGCGCATCGTCGGCGGTGGAGTACTCGACGAGGTAATACGACGTCTCGATGGGACCGTCGGTACCCTGGCAGCCCCACGCCGCCGACCACGCCCCGAAATCCGGGCCCGTGCTGGACTGGCCCTCCCACAGCTCCTTGTCCCGCGCCGCGTCGTACGACGTGCAATCGGCTCCCGCGACACCGCTGCCCGGCGAGGTGCCCGGCACCATACTCGGGAATTCGGCGCTGATCGCCCCTGCCGCTGCCACGCCAGCATCATCAGGTTTGTTCACGACAACGAGCGCCACGATCACCGCGACGACAGCCAGCACCGCCGCCGACAGCCCGATGATGAGCTTCCTGTGCGAACGTGGCCCAACGGCCGCGACCGGACGCATCGGCGCCATCCCTCCGGCGGCCGCCGAAACCTGCCCCGTGGACGGCGAATACGCATACCGCCCGCCGATGCGCGGATCGAGCGCCGGTCGCATACCGTCATCCGACCCGAAAGCACCAGGACCCGTGCCAGCACCCGCACCGCCCGCCCCGAAACCCGTCGCACCCGCACCGAAGCCGACACCAGCGGCACCAGCACCGGAGCCGGTACCACCAGCGCCCCCCGTCCCGAAGCCGCCCGCACGAGGTCCGGTACCACCAACACCAGCGCCAGTGCCGCCCCTGAAACCTGTTGCGCCTGCGCCGTGAACCGCGCCTCCCGCACCAGCGCCGAAGCCGGTACTACCAGCGCCTCCCGATCCAAGACCACCGGCCCCCGTACCGAAGCCGCCCGCACCAGCACCGCCCACACCTAAGCCGGTGACGCCCTGATCGGGACCTGTACCGACCACACCCGGGCCACTCCCCACCGTGCGCCAATGTGGCTGTGACTGCCCCTGTGGCTGAACCTGCCGCTGCCCCACGATCCGCTGCCCCTGCGCCGTCGCCATCGGCGCCTGCATGCTCCCCACCTGAACATGCGACCCCGACACCGGACCCGCGCCCGAGAGCGCCGCCCGTACGGCCTCCGCGAATTCCGCACAGCTGCCGAATCTTTCGCTTGGACGCTTGGCCAGCGCCCGTGCCATGACCGCGTCCACACCCGCGGGCAGGCCGTGCCGGACGCTGCTGAGCGGCGGGGGCGAATGTTGGAGGTGGCCTTGGATGACGGCCACCGGATGCGGTGAGTTGAACGGTGCGGTGCCCGTCAGCATCCAGTACAGGCTGCATGCCAGTGAGTACTGGTCGGTGCGGTGGTCGAGTGGTCCGCCGGTGAGCTGTTCGGGCGAGGCGTAGGCGATGGTCGCGGTGAACGAGCCGGTCTGGGTGAGGTGGCCGCCGTCATCGCGCAGGCGGGCGATACCGAAGTCGGTGAGGTACACCCGCTCCGGGCCGGTATGCGCGGTGGAGAGCATGATGTTGGCCGGTTTCACATCGCGGTGCAGCACCCCCATGCTGTGTGCGAAATCGAGCGCCTGCGCGGTATCGGCGATGATCTGCACCGCCCGCGGGACCGGCAGCGTGTTCGGGTCGAGTGAGGCGGCGTCGACACCATCGATGTACTGCATCGAGATCCACAGCTGCGCATCCTCGACGCCACGATCGAATACGGTGACGATATTCGGATGATCGAGCCCGGCCGCGAGATCGGCTTCGCGTTCGAACCTCGTCCTGCTTTCTGTGTCGTCGAACAGGTCCGGGTTCAGCAGTTTGAGTGCGGTACGTCGTGGCAGCCGCGGATGTTTGGCGAGATAGACCGAGCCCATGCCGCCGCGGCCGAGCCTGCGTTCGATCTGATATCCGGCGAAGACCGAACCCGGTTGCACCTGCGCCCCTCCTAGTTCGATCCATCGAGCACGCCGATCCTATCGGTCATCGCGGGTCGCGGCCCGTCCGAGGCCGCGCCGTCGGACACCCCGTAAACGACGGTGCGGCGCGGTGATCGGATCACCGCGCCGCACCGTCGACGACTCCAGGACTACAGCGCACCCTTGAGGATCAAGGTCAGCACACCCGTGACCACGGCGAGCACCACCGCGCCGACACCCCAGGCGAACCCGACGCGGAACCACGGACGGCCGTAGTCGAGCGAGAAGCGACCCGGCCCGGTGAAGGCGATCGCTGCCGCGACGGCCGCGAACAGCAGCCCGTCCTCCCATCCCTGGCCGGTGAGCAGCCCACCGCTCCACATCTGGTTGATGACGTTGATCATGGTGCCGAGGATGATGGCCGCGGCCAGCGGGGTCAGCAGGCCGAGGGCGAACATCAGGCCGCCGACGAGTTCGGTCAGTCCGGCGAGCGTGCCGAACAGTTCACCGGGGTTGTATCCCATGCCCTCGAACATGGCCACGGTGTTGCTGTGGCCGGGCCCGTCGAACCAGCCGAAGAGTTTCTGGGCGCCGTGGGCAGCCAGCAGGCCGCCGAAGACCACGCGCAGGACCAGCAGTCCGATATCGGAGGAGATGGTGTCGTAGGGGGTCTTGACGTTCAGACGCTCGAGCGTCGATTTGGTGGTCATCAGCGTGTCCTCATCATCGTGCGGTCTGTCGTTCGGAACCCGTCAGCTTCGGCAATGAAGCGGACTGCGGTCCGATTGTTTCACGTCGGACACCAACCGCGCGACCCCGCGGACCTATTCCGCGAGAAAGAAGAAATATCCGAGGAAAATCACCATCAGGGCCCACATCGCCGGATGGACCTCTTTGATCTTGCCCTTCGCGACCATGACCACCGGGTAGAACAGCATGCCCATGGCGAGGCCGTTGGCGATGGAGTAGGTCAGCGGCATCATGATGATCGTGATGAACGCGGGCACCGCGAACTCGAGCCGCTGCCAATCGATCTCACCGAGCGCGCGGGCCATGAGCACACCGACGACGATCAGCGCCGCCGAGGTCACCGCACCGGATTTCGCGACCACTTCGAACACCGGGAAGCAGAACATCGCGACCGCGAACCAACCCGCCGTCGCCACCGCCGTCAACCCCGTACGACCACCGGCCGACACACCAGCGGTCGATTCCACATAGGCCGTCGTAGTGGAGGTACCGATGATCGCGCCCGCCGTGGTACCCACCGAATCGGCGGCCAGCGCACTCGCCGCGCGGGGCAGCTTGCCGTCCTTGTCCAGCAGACCGGCCTGATTCGCGACGCCGATCAGCGTGCCGGAGGCGTCGAAGAAGTCGACGAACAGCATGGTCAGGACGACGACGATCATCTGCCCGGTGAACGCGTCGGGCAGATGGATGATCGCCTGCCCGAATGTTTCGTCCAGTCCGCGCGGCAGGGCCGCGATCCCGTCCGGCAGATCGACCAGTCCGCTGACCATGCCGACGACCGTGGTCAACACGATGCCGTACAGCACCGCCCCGTGCCAGCCGACGACCACGAACCCCACCGTCACGACCAGCCCGAACAGCGCGAGCAGCGTGGTGCCCTCGGTGAAATCACCCAGCGCGACGAAGGTGGCGTCGTTGGCGACGACGATCCCGGCATTCTTCAATCCGAGGAATGCCACGAACATGCCGATACCCGCCCCGACCGCGAGCTTCATCTGCATGGGAATGGCGTTGAGGATGCGTTCACGCACCTTGGTCACCGCGAGGATGAAGAAGATGACACCCGACAGCAACGTCCCCGACAACGCCACCTGCCACGGAATCCCCATCCCGAGCACCACCGAATAGGCGAAGAACGCGTTGAGCCCCATCCCCGGCGCCAGCGCGACCGGATATTTGGCCCACAGCCCCATCACCAGCGTGCCGAACACCGCGGCCACCGCCGTCGCGGTGAATACCGCCTGGGTCGGGATACCCAGCTCACCGAGGACGCCATGGTCACCGAGCACCGACGGGTTGACCGCGAGCACATAGGACATGGCCAGGAAGGTGACCGTGCCCGCCATCAGCTCCCGTCTGACGGTCGAGCCGTTCGAGCTGACACCGAAATATCTATCGATACGACCCCTGGTACGGGTCAGCACGTCGATGGCCATGGGTGTACTCCAGTCGGGAAACGAGTGAGCGGGTGCTCGAGACGTTAGCCGATCCCGGACCAACGAGCCTGGTCAGCCACCTGAATCAGTGATCTGGGCGACGCCCGAGCACCGGCGCTCGACCCTGACCATCCGGCCCGGCCGCTCATGCGCTCGGCGGCATGTCCGCGCGTCCGTTGCCGATTCGCACACCCGGCGCCGGGCTCATGCGCTCGGCGCCGCAACCAATCCCAGTTCGGCATCGGAGGCGAGCAACTCGCTGTGCGGCAGCACCCGGACGGTGTACCCGACCGCGCCCGACAGCGGCACCGGCGTCTGGATCTCGAACAGCTCGAGCCCGGCATCGGTCCCGGCATGCTTCATCGGCAGAGCCGTCACATCGGACAGATCGTCGGCGGGCGATACCCGGCCGAGCACCGCCTGCACCGAGACATCATCGGGTGTCAGGCCGCCGAGGTCGATCCGCGCCGTCAACGACAACGGCGCCCCGATGATCGGCGTATCCGGCAGTCCGGCACTGTCCACCTGCGCCACCCGCACCGACGGCCACGCCGACTCGATGCGGCGCCGGTACTCGGCGACGGCGCGGACACCGGCGAAATCGTCGGCGACCGCATGCCGCGCGGCCGCGGCGGCAGGTGCGTAATAGTCGAGCGCGTAATCGCGCACCATGCGCGAGGCCAGCACCTTCGGGCCGAGGGTTTGTAGGGTGTGGCGCACCATCTCCACCCAGCGCACCGGCATACCGTCGCCGTCGCGGTCGTAGAAACGTGGCGCCACCGAACGTTCGAACAGATCGTAGAGGGCGGCGGCCTCGAGATCGTCGCGGCGATGCTCATCGCGGATACCGTCGGCGGTGGGGATGGCCCAGCCGTTCTCCCCGTCGTACATCTCGTCCCACCAACCGTCCCGGATGGACAGATTGAGTCCGCCGTTGAGCGCCGATTTCATCCCGGAAGTGCCGCAGGCCTCGAGCGGGCGCAGCGGGTTGTTCAACCACACATCACAGCCCCAGTACAGGTACCGGGCCATGGACATGTCGTAGTCGGGCAGGAAGACGATGCGGTGGCGCACCTCGGGGTCATCGGCGAAACGCACCACCTGCTGGATGAGCGCCTTGCCGCCGTCATCGGCGGGGTGGCTCTTTCCGGCGACCACCAACTGCACCGGCCGGTCCGGGTCGAGCAGCATCGAACGCAGGCGCTGCGGGTCGCGCAGCATCAGCGTCAGCCGCTTGTAGGTGGGCACTCGACGGGCGAAGCCGACGGTCAGCACGTCGGGATCGAAAACATCGTCGATCCAGCCCAATTCGGCCTCGGCGGCGCCGCGCTGCAACCACGACGCGCGCAGTCTGCGACGCACCTCGGCGACCAGGGTGGCGCGCAAGCTGTTGCGGGTCGACCAGAGTTCGGCGGGGTCGATATCGCGCAACTTCTCCCAGCCGCGCGCCTCCTCGACGAGTTCGGTGCCGATGCGTTCGCGCGCCTTGTCGATCCATTCCGGCGCCGCCCAGGTGGGGGCGTGCACACCATTGGTGATCGAACCGATCGGCACCTCGGCGGCATCGAATCCGGGCCACAGCGAAGCGAACATCTCCCGGCTGACCTCACCGTGCAGCCGTGACACACCGTTGGCGCGCTGCGCCAACCGCAGACCCATATGCGCCATATTGAACACCGACGGATCCGCCTCACGCCCGAGCGCGACGATGCGGTCCACCGAAAGCCCCGGCAGCAGCGAGGATTCCGCTTCACCGTGCGGACCGCCGAAGTATCTGCGCACCATCGGCATCGGGAACCGATCGATACCCGCAGGCACCGGTGTATGCGTGGTGAACACGGTGCCCGCACGCACCGCGGCCAAGCCCGCATCGAAATCGAGTCCGGCCGAAACGTATTCGCGGATGCGTTCGAGTCCGAGGAAACCGGCGTGGCCCTCGTTCATATGGAAGACGTCCGGGTCGGGCAGCCCCTCGGCGCGGGTGTAAGCCCGCACCGCGCGCACACCGCCGATACCGGCCAGGATCTCCTGTTTGATCCGGTGATCCTGATCGCCGCCGTAGAGCCGGTCGGTGACCGCGCGCAGTTCGGGGTCGTTATCGGCGATATCGGAATCCAGCAGCAGCAGCGGCACCCGCCCCACCTGCGCGATCCACACCCTCGCGCGCAGCACCCTGCGGTCGGGCATGCCGACGTGGATCAGCACCGGTGAGCCGGGAGCATCGTCACCGGCTCCGCTGGTCAGCAGCCGCAGCGGCAATCCCTGCGGGTCGAGGGCCGGATAGTGTTCGGCCTGCCAGCCGTCGGCGGTCAGCGACTGGCGGAAATAGCCCGAGCGATACAGCAGCCCGACACCGATCAGCGGCACACCCAGATCGGAGGCGGCCTTGAGATGATCGCCCGCCAGAATGCCGAGCCCGCCGGAATAGTTCGGCAGTACCTCGGTGACGCCGAACTCCATGGAGAAATAGGCCACCCCACCCACCTGCGCGTCGCGCCGCTGGAACCAGCCGGGCGTGTCCAGATACTCGCGCAGATCGGCGGCCGCCGCGTCCACCCGCGCGGTGTAGGCCGGGTCGGCGGCGAGTTCGTCGAGCCGTTCGCGCGGCACCTCGCCGAGCATCCGCACCGGATCGTGGCCCATATCGAGCCACCGCGCCGGATCGAGTTCGGCGAAAAGATCCTGCGTCGGACCATGCCATGACCAGCGCAGATTCGTCGACAATTCACCCAGCGCCGCCAGACGCTCGGGCAGATGGGCGCGGACTGTGAACCGACGAAGTGCCTTCACCAGCCGAACCCTACCCAACATCGGAACAAGCAGCAGACCCGCTCGAACCCGAGCCGCGGTGCGCCTACTCGGCCGCCGCGACGAACGCGTCCGCGTACTCGGCCGACGGTGGAACCTCGGTGATCACATCGATGAGCACACCGGAGGGATCGGCGACGATGAAATGCCGCTGCCCGAACTCCTCGGTGCGGATATCCAGTTCCGCGCGAAGCCCGCCACCGACCACCAGGCGTTCCCATTCGGCGTCGACGTCGGCGACCTCGAAGTTCAGCAGCAGCCCACGGACCTGGTGCCGATAGGCCTGCGGGACCGTCGGATGGGTCGGATCGAGCAGAGCCAGCTCGTAGGCGGGCGTGCCCGGCCGTTTCAGGCTGATGTACCAGTCGGCTTCGAAGGTGATCTCGAAGCCGAACCATCGGGCGTAGAAGTCACGCGCCGCGCCGAGTTCGGCGGTGCAGATCACGGGATAGAAGCTGCTCAGGTTCATCGTCTCACCTTTCACGTACCGATGGTATGTGAGCTACAGTAGTTCGCATACCATCGGTACGTCAATATGAGGAGCGGTATGCCGGGCACGATGCGCGCCAGACAACGGGAAGAGACCAGGCGCACCCTGCTACGCGCGGGACGGCACCTTTTCGCGACGAAAGGCTATGGCGCGGTGGGTCTCTCGGAGATCGTGCAGGCCGCGGGCGTCACCAAGGGCGCGCTCTATCACCATTTCGACAGCAAGGCCGCCCTGTTCGCCGCCGTCCTCGAACAGGTGCAGGGCGAGGTCGGCGAACGGGTGGCGGCCGCCGCCGATACCCGCTCCGACCCGTGGGACCAGCTGGTCACCGGTTGCGAAACCTTTCTGAGCACCTGCACCGACCCCGAACTCCAGCGGATCATGCTCATCGACGGCCCTGCCGTCCTCGGCTGGCACGAATGGCGGGCGCTCGACGCCGCCGCGTCCGCACGCCATCTCGGCGAGGCCTTACAGCAGCTGGTCGATACCGGGGTGATCGCGCCACGGCCGATCGAACCCCTGACCCATCTGCTGTCGGGGGCGATGAACGAGGCGGCGCTGTGGCTGGCCACCACCTCGGACCCACACGCACTCGACGCCACCACATCCACCCTGTGCGATCTGCTCGACGCTCTCCGAATCACCCGCTGACCACCGGACGCGCCAGCCGGTGACACCGGTACTACGCACCACCGACGGTCATCGAGAGCGTCGCCCGACCTGGGCTCCACCGACCCGCGTCCGAATCACCCGACCCTGACGACAATCCCGGTGCGCTCGTCTCTTCGTCCACACCGACGACCGGTACGGTTGGGAACGTGACCGGCCGCATCGCAATCGATGACACTGCCCCGTTCATCCCCGGAGGCCGACCGGCCAAGGCCGTCGTGGGCGAGGTGTTCCCGGTACGCGCGGTGGTGTGGAGCGAGGGCCACGCAGCGGTCGCCGCCACGCTGGCGGTCCGCGGACCCGGGTCCACGCGGGCCGTACGCATCCCGATGACGCCCGATTACGAACCCGACGTCTTCAACGCCACCTTCACCCCGAACACGCCGGGCACCTGGACCTTCCGCATCGAAGGCTGGCGCGATCCGATCGCCACCTGGCGGGCCGCGGTGGAGGCGAAACTCTCGGTCGGCCAGAGCGCCGCCGATCTGGCCAACGATCTGGAACTCGGCGCCGCCCTCTTCGATCGCGCCGCCCAGGCCGTGCCGAAGAAACAGTTCGAGCGGCTGCGCGCCGTGGCGGCCGCGCTGCGCAGCGACGACCAACTGCCTGCCAGGGTGGCCCCCGCGTTCACCGATGACGTCGCCGACATCCTGCGCGCCACCCCGCTGCGCGATCTGGTGACCCGCGGACCACAGCACACCGTGCTCGTCGAACGTCAGCGCGCGCTCTACGGCGCGTGGTACGAATTCTTCCCCCGCTCCACCGGCGGCCGCGACGCCGAAGGCAACCCGATCCACGGCACTTTCGCCACCGCCGCCAAAGATCTACCCCGGATCGCGGCGATGGGATTCGATGTCGTGTATCTGCCGCCGATCCATCCGATCGGCGCGGTGAACCGCAAGGGCCCCAACAATGCACTCACCGCCGAACCCGGCGATGTGGGCTCACCGTGGGCCATCGGCTCGGCCGAGGGCGGCCACGACGCCATCCATCCCGAACTGGGCACCACAGCGGATTTCGCCGATTTCGTCGCGGCCGCCGACCGGCTCGGCCTCGAAGTCGCCCTGGATCTCGCCCTGCAATGCGCACCGGATCATCCGTGGGTCGCCGCGCACCCCGAGTGGTTCACCACCCTGCCCGACGGCACCATCGCCTATGCGGAGAATCCGCCGAAGAAATACCAGGACATCTACCCCGTCGATTTCGACAACGACCCCGACGGCCTCTACGCCGAGGTGCTGCGCGTGGTCCGGCACTGGATCGATCTCGGCGTGAAGATCTTCCGCGTCGACAATCCGCACACCAAACCCGCCGACTTCTGGGAATGGTTGATCGCCACGGTGCGACGCACCGACCCCGACGTCGTCTTCCTCTCCGAAGCCTTCACCCGGCCCGCCCGGCTGTACGGGCTGGCGCGCCGCGGGTTCAGCCAGTCCTACACCTACTTCACCTGGCGCGTCAGCAAATGGGAACTCACCGAATTCGGCCGTGAACTCGCCGCCAAAGCCGATGAGGCCCGCCCCAACCTCTTCGTCAACACCCCCGACATCCTGCACGAGAGCCTGCAACACGGTGGGCCGGGCATGTTCGCGATCCGCGCCGCCCTCGCCGCCACCCTCGCACCCACCTGGGGCGTGTACTCCGGGTTCGAACTGTTCGAGCATCAGGCCGTGCGGCCCGGCAGCGAGGAATACCTGGATTCGGAGAAGTACGAACTGCGCCCACGCCCGTTCGCCGAGGCGCTGGCCCGCGGTGAATCCCTGGAACCCTGGCTGACCAGGCTCAACGACATTCGGCGCAACCATCCCGCGCTGCGCCAACTGCGCTGCCTGCACTTCCACCACATCGACAACGACGCCATGCTGGCCTATTCGAAATTCGATCCGGTCACCGGCGACGCCGTGCTCGTGGTGGTGAACCTCAACCCGTTCGCCGCCGAACAAGGCATGCTCTCGCTGGACCTGCCCGCTATCGGGCGGGAATGGCACGACCATCCCGTCGTCTACGACGAGATCAGCGGCGAGGAATACCACTGGGCGCAGACCAACTACGTGCGCCTCGACCCGACCAAGGCCGTCGCGCACATCCTCGCGCTACCGCCCGTCCCCCAAACCGTCCGCACCGCACTGGCCTTCCGCAGGAACTTCGGATGAGCAGGGTCCGGCGGTGAAGCGCCGCGATCTGATGTTGCTCGCGGCGGGCACCCACCCCGATCCGCACACCGTCCTCGGCGCCCATCCGCATCCGGACGGCACCGTGGTCCGGGTGCTGCGCCCGCACGCCGATACGGTGACGGCCAGGGTCGGCGCCGACGAGCACCGGCTCGACTCACTCGGACACGGCGTCTTCGCCGGTGTGCTGCCCTATCCGGAGCTGATGGACTATCGCATCGTCACCACCTACCCCGGTGGACAGACGGTCACCGGCGCCGACGGCTACCGGTTCCTGCCCACCCTTGGCGAACTCGACCTGCATCTCATCGGTGAAGGCAACCATCAGCGGTTGTGGGAGGTACTCGGCGCGCATCCACGCCGCTACCGGACCCTCGACGGCGAGGTGACCGGCACATCGTTCGCGGTCTGGGCGCCGAATGCGCGCGGGGTCGCCGTGATGGGCGATTTCGACGGCTGGAGCGGTGCGGGCACACCCATGCGATCGCTGGGCGGCTCCGGTATCTGGGAGGTGTTCGTCCCCGGTATCGGGCCAGGCACCCGATACAAATACCGCGTGCACGGCGCCGACGGCCGCACCGTCGATCACGCCGACCCGCTCGCCTTCGCCACCGAGGTCCCACCGGCCACGGCCTCGGTGATCACCGAATCGCGGCATATGTGGACCGATGACCGCTGGCTCACCGCCCGCGCCGCCACCGAACCCACCCGCGCACCGCTGAGCGTCTACGAGGTGCACCTCGGCTCCTGGCGACCGGGTCTCGGTTACCGCGAGCTGGCCGAACAGCTCGCCGATTATGTATGCGAGGCCGGATTCACCCATATCGAACTGCTGCCCGTCGCCGAACACCCCTTCGGCGGCTCCTGGGGTTACCAGGTCACCTCCTACTACGCCCCGACCGCCCGATTCGGCAGCCCCGACGATTTCCGCGCCTTCGTCGACCATCTGCACGGTCGCGGCATCGGTGTCCTGCTCGACTGGGTGCCCGCACATTTCCCGCGCGACGAATGGGCCCTGGCCCGTTTCGACGGCACCCCGCTCTACGAACACCCCGACCCGCGGCGCGGCGAACAACCCGACTGGGGTACCTACGTCTTCGACTTCGGCCGCAACGAGGTGCGCAACTTCCTGATCGCCAATGCCCGCTACTGGATCGAGGAATTCCATATCGACGGTCTGCGCGTGGACGCCGTCGCCTCGATGCTCTACCTCGACTATTCCCGCCGCGACGGCGAATGGGAACCGAACGTGCACGGCGGCCGGGAAAACCTCGAAGCCGTCGACTTCCTGACCGAACTCAACGACCGCATCCACAGCGAACATCCCGGCGTCCTCACCATCGCCGAGGAGTCCACCACCTGGCCCGGCGTCACCCGCGCCACCGAAGTCGGCGGCCTCGGCTTCTCCATGAAATGGAATATGGGCTGGATGCACGACACCCTCGGATATCTGCGCCGCGATCCGATCCACCGCTCCTGGCACCACAACGAGATCACCTTCTCGCTGATGTACGCCTGGAGTGAGAACTATGTGCTGCCCATCAGCCACGACGAGGTGGTGCACGGCAAGGGCACGCTGTGGACCAGGATGCCCGGCGACGATTACGCCAAGGCGAGCGGCGTCCGTGCCCTGCTCGCCTATATGTGGGCGCATCCGGGCAAACAACTGCTGTTCATGGGCCAGGAATTCGGGCAGTTCCGCGAATGGTCGCATGACCGTGGCCTGGACTGGCACGAACTCGACAACCCGCTGCACAAGGGCGTGCAGACCGTCGTGCGCGACCTCAACACCGTCTACCGGGCGCACCCGGCGCTGTGGACCCAGGACACCACCCCCGGCGGGCACTCCTGGATCGAAGCCGACGACCGCGAACACAATGTGCTGGCTTTTCTGCGCTACGGCACCGACGGCTCCGTCATCGCCTGCGTCTACAACTTCTCGGGATCGGCGCACGACAAATACCGGATCGGACTGCCAACGGCGGGACGCTGGACCGATATCCTCAACACCGATGCCGTCGAATACGGCGGGTCCGGGATGGGAAACCTGGGTGCGGTCATGGCCGATGCGGCACCGTGGCACGGTAGGCCCGCTTCCGCGGTACTGAGTCTGGCCCCGTCCAGCGCTGTCTGGCTGACCGTTGGCCAGTAGTCATCCAGTTCCCTGCACTACTCCGGCTACGTCGTGACCAGTCCGGGATGACAACCGCCTGAAACAGTGGCCGGAACACCTCCGTTTTCGAGCGAAGCGAGACCGAGCCCCACAGTTCGCGGCCCGTCTCGCGTCTCCGCTGCCGCGGCGCAAGCCGGAGGCAAGCAGCGGCAGCGGAGACGCGAGACCCCAAGGGGCCGCGAACACGCGGCGCCGCAGGCGCCGCAAATCAATACAGCGCGGCGGCCAGCTTGCGGCGCGCGGCCACCACGAACGGTTCGGCCTGATCGAACAGCTCGAACAGTTCCAGCAGCCGGGTGCGGACCTTGGTGCGGTCATCGCCCGCGGTGCGCTTGACCACGCCGATCAACCGGTCGAACGCGGCCTCGGGACGCTGGTGGAACAGCTCGATATCGGCGGCGTCGAGCTGGGCGTCCACATTGCCGGGATCGGCGTCGGCGGTGGCGATCGCCGAATCGGGCAGCTGCTGGGCGCGGCCGAGGAAGCGGACCTGCCGCACAGCGGCCTTGGCCTCGACATTGTTCGGCTCGGCTTCCAGGATCGACTCATAAGCCGATTCCGCACCGGCCAGATCACCCTGCTCGAGCAGGGCCTCGGCCATGGTGAACCGCGGATCCTCCGCAGGCTGCTGTTCCGGCGCGCCTTCGCCGCCTTCGAGCTTGCCCGCGACCGCGTCGACCACGGCCCCGAGCCACTGCCGCACTTGCGGCTCCGGCTGCACGCCCTGGAAGTCGGCCAGCGGCTGACCACCGGCGACGGCGATCACCGTCGGAATGCCCTGCACCCCGAAGGCCTGCGCAATGCGCATATTGCTCTCGGCCTCGACGGTCGCCAGATCCCAGCTGCCATCGCCTTCACCGGCCAGCCGCTCCAGCAGCTGTACCAGTTCGACGCTGCCTGGGCTGCGCTGCGAGTACAGCGCCACCACCACGGGCACCTGGGTCGAACGCCGAAGCACCTTGGTTTCGAAGTCGGCCTCGGTCACCGTGTATCCGCCTTCGGGCGCCGCACCGGCGGGCGGCTGCTTCAGGCTGGACAGATCCACCGCGCCGGACATGGCGGCGGCTACGGCTGGCGAAGGACGACGAGCGGCTGGTCGAGTCACGGCATCCAGTTTGTCACGAAGACACGCGTGCGGGGGCCGGGGCTTGGCTCGCGGCGACCGGCTGCTCCAGCTTGCCGGTACGCACCGCCCAGATTTCGAAGATCACCGTGCAGAACGGCGGAATGCTGGAGGCCAGCGCGAGCACGGTGGTCTTCCAGTTCCAGTTCAGCTCACGCGAGGCCAGCAGCGCGCTCAGCAGGAACAGGATGAAGATGCCGCCGTGCACCGGGCCGAAGATCTTCACGCCGATCTCGTTACCCGGGTCGGGGATGTACTTGAACGCCATGCCGATCAGCAGGCCGGCCCACGACACCGCCTCGAGGATGGCGAAGAACCGGAACCTGCCCGTGACGGTACGCAGATCGTAAGAACCCATGGCCCCCATTGTGCCGTATGCACTACGACCGGTCGTAGTTGAACCGGTCACATGGGGCAGATCGGACACCGGACACCGTCGCAGTCCATCCGCGAACCGCGCGCAGGTGCACAGCGTGATAACCCCACTCACTCCCGCACCGACGGCGACCGGCCGAGCCCGAATCTCGCCGTGGCGGTGTGCCCGGCCGGGCACACCGGTGCATCGGATCTACACCTTGATGATCAGCGCGTCACCCTGACCACCGCCGCCGCACAGCGCGGCCGCACCGACCCCGCCACCGCGGCGCTTCAGCTCCAGCGCCAGGTGCAGCACGATGCGCGCGCCCGACATACCGAGCGGGTGGCCGATGGCGATGGCGCCACCGTTGACATTCACCTTCGCGGGATCGATACCCAGCTTGCTGGTGGAGGCGATACCGACCGCGGCGAACGCCTCGTTGATCTCCACCAGGTCCAGCTCCGACGGCTCGATACCGGCCTTCGCGCACGCCTTGGCGATGGCGTTGGCGGGCTGATCCTGCAAGGTCGAATCCGGCCCCGCCACCACACCGGTGGCGCCGATCTCGGCGATCCAGCTCAGGCCCAGTTCCTCGGCCTTGGCCTTGCTCATCACCACGACCGCGGCGGCGCCGTCGGAGATCTGCGAGGCCGAACCCGCGGTGATGGTGCCGTCCTTACGGAACGCGGGACGCAGCTTGCCCAGCGATTCGACGGTGGTGTCGGCGCGGATGCCCTCGTCCTCGGTGATCATGATCGGGTCGCCCTTGCGCTGCGGCACCGCCACCGGGACGACCTCGTCGTCGAACACGCCGTTCTTCCACGCCGCGGCCGCACGCTGGTGCGAGGCCGCCGCGAACGCGTCCTGCTCCGCGCGGCTGATCGGCGCGGAATCGTTGCGGGTCTCGGTGAGCGCACCCATCGCCTGGTCGGTGAAGATGTCGTACAGGCCGTCGAAAGCCATATGATCGCGCATCGTCACATCGCCGTACTTGAAGCCCTCACGGCTCTTCTCCAGCAGATGCGGCGCCTGGCTCATCGACTCCTGACCACCGGCGACGACGATGTCGTACTCACCGGCGCGGATCAGCTGATCGGCGAGCGCGATGGCGTTGATGCCGGACAGACACACCTTGTTCAGCGTCAGCGCGGGCACATCCATCGGAATACCACCGGCGACGGCCGCCTGCCGGGCCGGGATCTGGCCCGCGCCCGCGGTCAGCACCTGACCCATGATCACGTAGTCCACCTGGTCGCCGCGCACACCGGCCTTCTCCAGCGCCGCCTTGATGGCGAAACCGCCGAGATCCGAACCGCTGAAGCCCTTCAGGCCGCCGAGCAGACGTCCGACCGGGGTACGCGCACCGGACACGATCACGGAGTTGGTCACGACGAGCCTCGCCTTCTCAGTTCACTGCATTCGTGGATCAGACCCTGTCCGCGCACACGATCCACATGGCGCGACGACGGCCTCGTACTCAACGGTAGCGGGTCCGGCCTCGACCACCCCGCGCAGGTACGCGCTACGTTCGAAGCGTGAGCACTACTGACGCCTCGAACGAATTCATCCCCGCGGACTACGTGGTCGCCGTCGATCATGTCGGCATCGCGGTGCCCGATCTCGACGCCGCCGTCGCCTGGTACACCGCCGCTCTCGGCATGGTGGAGACCCACCGCGAGGTGAACGAGGCGCAGGGCGTGCAGGAGGCCATGCTGTCGTGCCCGGCCGCCGCCGACGACGCGACTGCCTTGCAGTTGCTGGCCCCGCTCGACGAGACCTCCACTATCGCCAAGTTCATCGAGCGCAGCGGACCAGGCTTGCAGCAGCTGGCCTACCGGGTCACCGATATCGAGGCGGTTTCGGCACATCTACGCAGCCGCGGACTACGTTTGCTCTACGACGCGCCGCGCGCCGGGACCGCCGGGTCCAGCATCAATTTCATCCACCCGAAGGATGCTGGTGGTGTGCTGGTGGAGTTGGTCGAGCCGAACCCGAATGTTACGCACTAGTACCAAGATCGGGCCGGAAGATCTCGTCTCGATGACATTCCCGGTCGACTCACCATCTACCCCACACAGCCTGTAGTTTGTTGCCCATGTCGTCACCTGAGTCCGATCGCAATCGCTTCGTTGCACTGCCCTTCACTGTTGTGCGCAAGGGTTATGCGCAAGACGAGGTGCGTAACTATTTCGACCGCTTCGATGCCGAACTGAGGGTCACCGCCACCGATCGTGATGCCGCCGCCGCGCAGGCTCGTAACCTTGCGAGCCAGCTCGAGGACGCACGCGATGAGATCGATGAGCTCCGCAAGGAGGTCGACCGGCTGTCCGTGCCGCCGACCACCGCGGAAGGCATGAGCGACCGTATTTCCCGCATGCTGCGACTGGCCTCCGATGAGGCGTCCGAGGTCCGCGCGCTGGCGCAGGCCGAGGCCGCGGAGATGGTGTCGATCGCCGAGCAGCAGGCCACCGAGATGCGTGGCAAGTACGAGTCGCTGCTCGCCGAGACCAAGGAAAAGCGCGAGGCGCTCGAAATCGAGTTCGAGCAAACGCTGGCGAACGCGCGCACCGAGTCGGCCAAGATCATCGAGGCCGCCCAGGCCGAGGCCGACCGCCTCGGTAAGGAAGCCGACGCCAAGCGCAAGGCCACCCAGCAGGACTTCGAAGTCACCATGGCCGAGCGGCGCACCAAGCTCACCCGCGCCATGGAGGAGCTGGAGGCCACCAGCCGCGCCGAGGCCGCCCAGCGGATCAAGGACGCCACCGACGAGGCCAACCGCCTCATCACCTCGGCCACCCAGACCAGCGAGCGCAAGATCGCGCACGCCAAGGAACTGGCCGAAGAGATGCGCGTGCTGCGCGGCCGGGTCCTCGCCCAGCTGCTCGGCATCCGTGGCCAGCTGGATTCGGTGCCCGCGATGCTCGCGGCGGTCAACCGGGAGAGCGAACTGCTCGACGGTGTGCCGGATCAGCAGCGCAAGTCGATCAGCGGCGGCGGCACCAAGTCCGTCACGGGTTCGCGCACCAAGGCGATCCCGGAGGTCACGCCGGACGACGACGAGGCCCTCGACGAAGAGCGTGAGAACGCCGAGATCAGCAACTGACCTCGGGCCCGCGCGGCGACAGAACACCATCAGCACCGAAGGCCGTCCCTACGGGGGCGGCCTTCCTCGTATGCGGAGCAGGTTCAGGACCAGCGGCGGGTGATGCCGCGGGTGCGTCGGCCGTTCCAGCAGCCGCGATGCCAGTGCCTGCGGTCGTCCTCGCCGCCGTAGGCGGGCCAGGCGACGACATGCGCGACACCCGGCACGATCTCGTGATCGCAGCCGGGGCACCGGTAGGTCTTGTTCGCCCGCGTGCCAGGGATCGTGCGCACCACGTACGTCTCATCGCCTGGCCCTGACTCGGTACGCCCGAACACATCGCCGAGCGGGCGCCCGGACGGTGAGTCCGTCCGGCGCTCTGAGCGCGGTTTACGGCGAGGCATGGCTCCAGCTTAGAAGAGCCGGAACTCGTTGCTCTCCGTGCCGCGCAGGGCGTTGTAATCCAGGGTCAGGCACCGGATTCCGCGGTCCTCGGCGAGCGTGCGCGCCTGCGGCTTGATCTGCTGTGCCGCGAACACACCGGCGACCGGGGCAAGCAGCGGATCACGGTTGAGCAGTTCGAGATAGCGGGTGAGCTGCTCGACGCCGTCGATCTCACCGCGCCGCTTGATCTCCACCGCCACGGTCGCACCGTCGGCGTCACGACACAGCAGATCGACCGGGCCGATCGCGGTCATGTACTCCCGACGGATCAGCGTGTAGCCCGCACCGAGCGTTTGCACGTGCTCGGCCAGCAGCTCCTGAAGATGAGCCTCCACACCGTCTTTCACCAGACCGGGGTCCACCCCGAGCTCATGCTTGGAGTCGTGCTCGATCTCCTCGACGGTGATCCGCAATTCCTCGCCGGCCTTGTTGGTGACCACCCACAGCGCCCCCGCCCCGTCGCCGTCACGCTCCTCCAGCCAGCAGGGCGGACTCATCCAGTTCAACGGCTTGTAGGACCCACCGTCGGAATGCACCAGCACCGACCCATCCGCTTTCATCATCAACAGCCTGCGGGCCATCGGCAGATGAGCGGTGAGCCGACCGACGTAGTCGACCTGACAGCGAGCAATCACGAGGCGCACCGGGACGAGTGTAGGGGGCGCGCACGCTCGGGCTCGACCGGCCTCGGTGCGACCGGCTCTGTCAGTCCGGAAGCGCGAAACAGTAGGTGGCGTTCTCTTCTTTGTTGACGAAGTGGAATTTGCCGAGAATGACCATGTCCATCTGGCGGCCGACGTCCTCGGTCGGCGTCTTGCATTGCTCGGTGTCCTGGACACCGCGGACCACCCGGTCGAACCGGGCGGATCCGTCGGTGCATGCCGGGTCGTAGGTGAAATCGTTGACCGACGCCTGATAGCAGTGTCCGACTATCACGTTGGGTGCGGCGCATGTATGTGCGGTTACGACGTCACCGTGGTGTTTTCCGGTCGTGATGATGAGGCTCTGAATGTCGGTGCACTCGACCTCCCTATCGGTGTCGGTGACGATCTCGGAGGCCACGATCCTCTTCGTCGCAGCCGGATTGGCGCAGTCCAAGGCCGGGATGGATTCGTGCATGACGTCACCACCGTGATGGTCGATGCAGGTTCCGACGGCCGGATACGCAAGCGGCCCTGTGTCCTCACTGCCCTTGGAGGCCGCGAACGCCTTCAGACCGAAACCAGCAACGAGGACGACCACCGATCCGACGATGGCCGCGATGATCAAACCGACCGGCGCGCGCCGGGTAGGCGGCAGCGGCGCGTAGCCAGGCGTCTGCCCGTAACCCGGCGGCGGGCCCGGATAGTTCGGCGGTGGCGCGGAATATCCGTACGGCGCAGGCGCATACGGATTCGCGGGTGGGACGGCGGGATAGCTCGGTCCCGCAGCCGACTGGGGGTGTCCATGCGGTGCAGCCGGATATGGATGGCTGGGTACAGCAGGCGGATAGCTTGCACCCGGTGCGGGATTCACGACAACCGTGGCGCCCGGATCGCTCGCAATCACACCCCCTGCGTCGCCCGCGCCGGCATCAACCGGATCGGCAGCCGGTGGTTCCTTGGACAGTCCGTTCGGGTATCCGCCCTTGTTGGCGTCGTACGGGTTCGTCACGAATTCCCCTCCTCCGTACCGGCTCGAATTCGCCGGCCAAGCCACCCTATCGATATGCCCATAGAAACGCCTCAGGCCCCCAACCGAAGTTGGGGGCCTGAGGGAAAGGATGTTCCGGCGGTGTCCTACTCTCCCACACCCTGTCGAGTGCAGTACCATCGGCGCTGGTGGCCTTAGCTTCCGGGTTCGGAATGGGACCGGGCGTTTCCCCACCGCTATAGCCGCCGTAACTCTATGAAACTAT
>NZ_JARWNX010000055.1 GCF_029868385.1 Nocardia cyriacigeorgica
AAACAAAACGCCAGCAAAAAGATTTGCTGACAAAATGTCCGACCCCACAACCGGGGGGTATGCAAGGGCCGGAACCAAATAATATTTGGCACTGACATTCATCGACACACTATTGAGTTCTCAAAGAACACACGCACACACCATCGCGCCAGATTTAACCTGGTTGATCGGTGAGGCAACTTTTACAGCTTAGCCCGGCCGAAGATCCGAGGCAAATCGGGCTCTTGGTCCAGCTAGTGTGATCGTCAGGCGCTCCTCGTACTACCTCGTTTCCCTGGCCTCTCGCTCAGCGTTTCCGCTCAGCTCCTGGGCCCCGGGTCGGTGTCCGTGTCGCTCTGACTTGGATAAAGTTACGTGGCTACATTTGCAATGTCAAATCGCCTGGTCAGGAAGGGTTTTCGGCGTCGCTTTCGAAGCGCTTACCCGCTCCCCCTGCCGTACCGGCGATCCGGGGGCGGTCATTCGGTCACGCCGACCCGCCGCACCTGACCGCCGAGCGCCTGCAACTGCTCGACGAAGTCCGGGTAGCCGCGGTCGATATGGAAGACGTCGTGCACTTCGGTCGTGCCGTCGGCGACCAGACCGGCCAGCACCAGACCCGCACCCGCCCGAATGTCGGAAGACCACACCGGCGCACTCGACAACCGCGGAATCCCACGTACCACCGCGTGATGACCATCGGTCCGGGCGTCGGCGCCGAGCCGGATCATCTCTTCCACGAAACGGAACCGCGCCTCGAAGATGTTCTCGGTGATCATCGAGGTGCCATCGGAGATCGCCGCGAGCCCGATCGCCATCGGTTGCAGATCGGTGGGGAAACCGGGGAACGGCAGGGTGGAGAAGTTCACCGCGCGCGGACGATCGGGCTGCACCACGCGGAAGCCATCGGGTTCGAACGAGATACGGGCGCCGGCCGAACGCAGCTTGTCCAGAACCAGCGACAGATGCTTGGGATTGATGCCGGTCACCCGGACATCACCCATGGTCATCGCGGCGGCGATGCCCCAGGTGGCCGCGACGATGCGATCGCCGATCACACGGTGAGTGGTCGGCGAGAGCCGTTCGACACCTTCGATGGTCAGCACCGAGGTACCCGCGCCACTGATCCGCGCGCCCATCTGGACCAGCATGTTGCACAGGTCGACGATGTCGGGCTCACGCGCGGCATTGTCGATCACCGTCTCCCCCTCGGCCAGCACCGCGGCCATGAGGATGTTCTCGGTGGCGCCGACAGACGGGAAGTCGAGCCGGATCCGGGCACCCTGCAACTCGTCGGCGCGGGCCACCACACAACCGTGCTCGATCTCGCTGGTCGCGCCGAGCAGGCGCAGACCGGCCTGATGCATATCGAGGGGCCGGGAACCGATGGCGTCGCCACCTGGCAGGGCGACCACCGCACGTTTACAGCGCGCCATCAGCGGACCGAGCACACAGACCGAGGCGCGGAACTGGGTCACCGCGGGGAAGTCGGCGTGGTACTTGGGTTCGGCAGGCGTATCGATGCTGACCACGGAGCCCTCGATCACCACATCGCAGCCGAGGCCGCGCAGCACATCCGCCATCAGCGGCACATCGAGGATGTCCGGGCAGTTGGTGATGGTCGTGGTGCCCTCCGCCAGCAGGGCCGCGGCCATCAACTTGAGGACGCTGTTCTTGGCGCCTCCGACCGCGACCTCACCGACGAGCCGATTCCCGCCAGTTACCAGAAAACGTTCCATGCCGCCTCTCCGCGTCTTCGGCGCACCACTGAGTGCAAGGATAATGCTCTACCGGCTCCCGGCGATCGGACACCGAGCGCTGAACCGGCGAACTACTCGTCGCGGGCCGCGGGCTCGGCACCCCCACCGGGCCGCCACAGGACGTCGCCACCGGGATTGGCCACCCGGCCGAGAATGAACAGCAGGTCCGACAGCCGATTCAGGTACCGAGCGGGCAGCGTACCGGTGTCGTCGGGATGGGCTTCGACCGCGGCCCAGGCCGAACGCTCGGCGCGACGCGCCACGGTGCGGGCCACATGCAGTTGCGCGGCCAGGGGCGTGCCGCCCGGGAGGATGAACGAGTTCAGTGGGGCGAGCTCGGCGTTGAACTCGTCGCACCAGGCTTCCAGCCGGTCGATATAGAACTGGGTGATGCGCAGCGGCGGATACTTCGGCGCCTCGACGATCGGCGTCGACAGATCCGCGCCCGCATCGAACAGATCGTTCTGCACCTGACGCAGGACCTCGTGGATCCGCGGCGCGGGATCACCCACCGCGAGAGCGACGCCGATCGCGGCGTTGGCCTCATCGCAATCGGCGTAGGCGATCAAACGCGGATTGGTTTTGGCCACGCGGGAGAAATCGCTCAGCCCGGTGGTCCCGTCGTCCCCGGTCCGGGTGTAGATCCGGGTCAGATGCACGCTCACACGACCACCTTAAACGCTGGCGTCCTTACCGACGCCCACTGTCAGTGGCCGCGCAGCCTGCGGGCCCGATCGGACGGCCGGGATTCCACCCATGACAAAAAGGCAGCCAGCGAGCCGCGATCCAACGCCAACTCGAAGCTGCCATGGTTGTCCGACACCGCGATCACCGCGATCTCGTCGGTCATGATGTCGTATTCGTCACCGCGCGGGCCGCGCCGCTCACCGACCTCGATACCGCGCCGGTGAATCACCGAATCCGGTCCGAGTTTGAGGCTCGACAATTTGTAGAAGACGAGTCGGTCCTCGTCGTACCGGATCAATCCGTGCCGCCAGCGTTCACCACCGCGGGCCGGAAGCACCCGCAGAATCGCGGCCGTGCCGCCGCGACGCAACATCACCAGTCGATAGGTGGAAGCCAGGGCGAGGGCGACCAGCAGACATACCAGAATGATCAGAAGAACCATCCCGGTCTGCAATGCCGTCCATCCCTTCGTTCGCCATCTCGATCGAACCCCACCCCGTCGACCGAATCCGGCTATTCAATCACGGACTCGAGTTTACAAATGGGCCGGGCTTGTCGGAGAACGTACCGGCCGGATCGCACGGCCGCTGAACGCCGCGACAAAAACGACACTGCCGGTGGCGAGATCGCCACCGGCAGTGTCGTGTTCGATTGTGTTGTGCCGCTTGGACGCTGCCCGCGCGGACGAACCTCAGGCGTGGGTGTTCTGCTCGACCGCGCGCACCCGGCCCTGCGCCACGCGCTGTTCTTCCTCGGAGGCCGTACCCTCGGCGAGCACCTTGCGGGCTGCCTCGATATCGACCTCGCCGGCGAACTCGGCAGACTCGGCCAGTACCCGAACCGTGTCGCCGGTGACCGAGAAGAATCCGCCGTGCACCGCCGCGACGATCCGCTGACCGTCGGCATCGACGATGGTCACCGTTCCGCCTTCGACCAGCTGGCCCAGCAGCGGCTCATGGCCTGCCATGATGCCGATCTGGCCCTCTGTGGTCTGCGCGCTGACGAACGACGCCCGGCCGGACCAGAGCAGCCGTTCGACGGCGACGAGATCAACTGACATATCGGCCATCGGTGACTACTTTCCGGCGATCTTCTTGGCGGCCGCCTCGACGTCGTCGAGACCACCGCAGGAGTTGAACGCCTGCTCCGGGAAGTGGTCGAACTCGCCCTTGCAGACGCGGTCGAAGTCGTCGATGGTCTGCTCCAGCGGAACCACCGAACCCGGCTGACCGGTGAACTTCTCCGCGACGATGAAGTTCTGGCCGAGGAACTTCTCCAGACGACGGGCACGGCCGACGAGGACCTTGTCCTCTTCGGAGAGCTCGTCCATACCGAGGATGGCGATGATGTCCTGGAGTTCCTTGTACTTCTGGAGGATCCGCTTGACCTCGTTGGCCACGGCGAAGTGCCGCTCGCCGACGATCGAAGCCTCGAGGATACGAGAAGTCGAGGTCAGCGGGTCGACGGCCGGGTAGATACCCTTCTGCGAGATCGGGCGGGAAAGCTCGGTCGTCGCATCCAGGTGGGCGAAGGTGGTCGCCGGCGCCGGGTCGGTGTAGTCGTCGGCGGGGACGTAGATCGCCTGGAGCGAGGTGATCGAGCGACCACGGGTCGAGGTGATGCGCTCCTGGAGTTCACCCATCTCATCGGCCAGCGTCGGCTGGTAACCCACGGCCGAAGGCATACGACCCAGCAGGGTCGAGACCTCGGAACCGGCCTGGGTGAACCGGAAGATGTTGTCGATGAACAGCAGCACGTCCTGGTGCTGCACATCGCGGAAGTACTCGGCCATGGTCAGGGCCGAGAGCGCGACGCGCATACGCGTGCCGGGCGGCTCGTCCATCTGGCCGAAGACGAGGGCGGTGTCCTGGAGGACGCCCATCTCTTCCATTTCCAGGCGCAGATCGGTGCCCTCACGGGTGCGCTCACCGACACCGGCGAACACCGAGGTACCGGAGAACTCACGCGCGATACGGGTGATCATCTCCTGGATCAGCACGGTCTTGCCGACACCGGCACCACCGAACAGACCGATCTTGCCGCCCTTCACGTACGGGGTCAGCAGGTCGAGCACCTTGACGCCGGTCTCGAGGATCTCGGTCTTGCCCTCGAGCTGGTCGAAGCTCGGCGGCTTGCGGTGGATGCCCCAGTTCTCGCCGTCGCGGCCGAGGCCCGGGCTGTCCAGGCAGTCGCCGAGGGCGTTGAACACGTGGCCCTTGACGACATCACCGACGGGCACCGAGATCGGCTTGCCGGTGTCGGTGACGGTGGCGCCGCGGACCAGGCCGTCGGTGGGCTGCATCGAGATGGTGCGCACGATGTTGTCACCGAGGTGCTGGGCGACCTCGAGGGTCAGGGTCTTGGCCACCGACGGGAGCTTGATCTCGGCGTGCAGAGCGTTGAACAGCTCGGGGATGGCGCCACGCGGGAACTCGACGTCCACGACGGGGCCGATGACACGGACGACGCGGCCAGCGGCGGCGTCTGCCTTGCTCGCGTTGTCTTGAGTGACAGCTGCGGTCATTTTGGTTGGTTCTCTTCCTGCGCTTCTAGTCGCGGTCCGAGCTAGACGCCAGCGCGTTGACGCCGCCGACGATTTCGCTGATTTCCTGCGTGATCTGGGCCTGACGCACCGAGTTCGCCTCGCGCTGAAGCACGCTGGCGAGCTCGTTGGCGTTATCGGTGGCCGCCTTCATTGCGGTGCGCCGAGCCGCGGACTCGGATGCCGCTGCCTCGAGCAACGATGAGTAGATTCGCGTGTTGATGTACTTCGGCAGCAGCGCTGCCAGCAGTACATCGGCGTCGGGCTCGAACTCGTACTGAGCCTGCGGATCGGCCGTGGCCGAATCGCTGAGCGAATCCACGCCCATGTCGAAGTTCTCGTCGACGAAACTCACCTGGATCGGCGCCAGACGCCGAACCTCGGGAGTCTGCGTGAGCATCGACACGAACCGGGTGTACACGATGTGCAACTCGTCGACGCCGGCGATATCGCCGGTGCCGTTCGGGTTCGGCACCTCGCCGTCGGAACCCACCATGAAGGAATCCACCAGGTGGCGGCAGGCCGCCGAGGCATCGGTGTACTTCGGCTGCTGCGAGAAACCGGTCCACGCGGACACATACGGACGGCTACGGAAGGTGTAGTACGTCAGGCCTTTGTTGCCCATGACGTAGAGCGCCGGTTCCTTGCCCTGATCACGCAGGGTGGTCATCAGCTCCTCGGCCCGCTTGAGCACATTGGAGTTGTAACCACCGCACATGCCGCTGTCACTGGTGATCACCAGCACGGCCGCCCGGCGCGCGTTCGCACGCTCGGTCAGCAGCGGATGCGACAGGTTCTTCGACGCGCTCGCCAGCTCGCCGAGGACCTTGGTGATCTCCTCGGCGTACGGCTTGGCGGCGGCGACCCTGGCCTGAGCCTTGGAGATTCGCGAGGTCGCGATCAGCTCCTGGGCCTTGGTGATCTTCTTGATCGAATTCACACCACGAATGCGGGAGCGCAATTCACGCAAGCTTGCCACGGTTCACCCTCCCATCTGGCTCATCCCCGCGTACGCGGGGAGCTGCGCGGAGCGGCTGTCGCACACAGCCGACGTTTGAACACGCCCCTGCCTGCGGCTCCCGCCACGGATCGTATTACGCATCACAGGTCGCCGGCTTACTTCTCGATGTGCTTGCGGGTGACCGACAGCGACTCGACTTCTTCGTGGTCCAGTTCGCCGGCGGCCGCCTCGTTCACGACGCGGCTGCCGTCGGAAGCCAGGAAGCCCTGCTTGAAGTTCTCGGTCGCGGCCGTGATCGCATCGGCGGTCTCACCGGCGAGCGGCTTGGCACCACCCTCGAGCGCGGCGAACGCCTCGGGGACGTTGCGGTGCAGGTCCTCGATCAGTTCGGCGTTGAACCGGCGGATGTCACCGACCGGAACCGAGTCGAAGTAGCCACCGTCGACCAGGAAGATCGAGACGATCTGATCCTCGACGGCGACCGGCGAGTACTGGTCCTGCTTGAGCAGCTCGACCCAGCGTGCGCCGCGCTCCAGCTGAGCGAGCGAGGCGGCATCCAGATCGGAGGCGAAGGCGGAGAACGCCTCCAGCTCGCGGTACTGCGCCATTTCCAGACGCAGCGAACCGGCGACCTTCTTCATGGCCTTGGTCTGGGCGGCACCACCGACACGGGAGACCGAGGTACCGACGTTGATCGCCGGACGGACACCCTTGTTGAACAGGTCGGACTCGAGGAAGACCTGGCCGTCGGTGATGGAGATGACGTTGGTCGGGATGAACGCCGAGACGTCGTTGGCCTTGGTCTCGATGATCGGCAGACCGGTCATCGAGCCAGCGCCCATCTCGTCGGACAGCTTCGCGCAACGCTCCAGCAGACGGGAGTGCAGGTAGAAGACGTCACCGGGGTAGGCCTCGCGGCCCGGCGGACGACGCAGCAGCAGCGAGATGGCGCGGTAGGCCTCGGCCTGCTTGGTCAGATCGTCGAACACGATCAGGACGTGCTTGCCCTGGTACATCCAGTGCTGGCCGATGGCCGAGCCGGTGTAGGGGGCCAGCCACTTGAAGCCGGCGGAGTCGGAGGCCGGGGCCGCGACGATGGTGGTGTACTCCATCGCGCCGTGCTCCTCCAGCGCGGACTTCACGCCCGCGATGGTGGAACCCTTCTGACCGATGGCGACGTAGATGCAGCGCATCTGCTTGGTGGGGTCGCCCGACTCCCAGTTCGCCTTCTGGTTCAGGATCGCGTCGATGCAGACCGCGGTCTTACCGGTCTTGCGGTCACCGATGACCAGCTGGCGCTGGCCACGGCCGATCGCGGTCAGGGCGTCGATGGCGGTGATACCGGTGGCCATCGGCTCCTCGACCGGCTGGCGCTCCAGCACGGTCGCGGCCTGGAGTTCGAGCACACGGCGTTCGTCGGCCTCGATCTCGCCGAGGCCGTCGATCGGCTGGCCGAGCGGGTTGACCACGCGACCGAGGAATTTGTCGCCGACCGGGACCGACAGCACATCGCCGGTGCGGCGGACCTGCTGGCCCTCTTCGATCTCGGCGAACTCGCCGAGGATGACCGCACCGATCTCGCGGTCCTCGAGGTTCAGCGCCACGCCGAGCACGCCGCCCGGGAACTCGAGCAGCTCGTTGGCCATTGCCGAGGGCAGGCCGGAGACGTGCGCGATGCCGTCGCTGGTATCGGTGACCACACCGACTTCTTCGATGGAGGTCTCGGGGGTGTAGCTCTGGGTGTAGCTCTCGATCGCGCTACGGATCTCGTCGGAGGAGATCGTCAGCTCCGCCATGTTCTTCCTGCTCTCGCTGTCTGGTCTCGAATGTCGGGTTTTGGCGGGTTACGCCAGTTCGCGGCGCAGCCGCTCCAGTCGGCCCACGGCGCTGCCGTCGATCACGTCGTCACCGACGCGCACGACGAGGCCGCTCAGCAGACTCGCGTCGACCTGCACGTGCACCGTGACCGGCTTGCCGTAGATGCGCTGGAGCGAGGCGGCGAGCCGCTCCCGCTGGGGCGCTGTCAGGGCAATCGCGGCCCGCACGTGCGCGACGATCTGGTCGCGCCGCGACGCTGCCAGGTCGGACAACTCGTCGAAGGCCACGCCGATGCCGGTCTTCTGCCTGGTCACCGCCTGCTCCGCGAGGGTGACGGTGATGGGCTCGGCCTTACCGGTCAGCAGACGGGCGATCAGTTCACGCCGCGCCGATGACGGCTTCGCGCGATCCGACAGTGCCTGCTCCAGGTCGGGGTTGTCGGCGACGATCCGGCCGAGCCGGAACAGCTCGTCCTCGACCGCGTCGAGCCGACCGCTGTCGGCGGCCGACTCCAGCAGCGCCTCCTGGCCGAGCAACACCAGGGTGTCGACCAGATCGGCGGTGCGGGACCAGTCCTGGGCCACCGCGGTGGTCAGCACCGCAAGGGTGGCGGCACTGACCTTTCCGCCGAAGACCCGCTCGCTCAGTTCGGCGCGTGCCGAACCGGGCACCGACACGTCCGCGAGCGCAACACGCAGCGAACGCTGGTCATCCAGCACGGCGACGACGGCGAACAGTTCCGAACCCGTCGTCGCGGCAACACTGTCGCTTCCGGTCAGAGCGGCCCGAAGCGCTTCCCGCGAACGGGAGCTGGCCTCGCGGCTCGCTGCGTACATGCTTCTCACTTTCGTGTCGCTACCTTCCGACCCCGATGCCGGCGTCGGTGTCGTCGAGTTCACTGAGGAACTTCTCGATCGACGCCGCCTGCTTGGCCTCGTCCGAAACCGACTGCCCGATGACCTTCTCGGCCAGATCGACCGCGGTACGGCCGACCTCGGAGCGCAGTTCGGTGAGGATCTGCTGGCGCTGGGCCTCCAGCTGGGCGTGGCCCGCGGCCACGATCCGGTCGCTCTCGGCCTGGGCCTCCGTGCGCATCTGCGCGAGGATCTGCTGGCCCTGGGTGCGCGCGTCCTCACGGATGCGCGCGGCTTCGAGACGCGCGTCGGCCAGCTGCTGCTGGTACTGCTGCAGCGTGAGCTGAGCCTCTTCCTGCGCGGCCTCGGCCTTGGCGATACCGCCTTCGATCTTTTCGCTACGTTCGTCGAGCACCTTGGTCAGGCGCGGAACGACGAACTTGTAGAACAGCGCCGCGATGACCGCGACACAGACGATCGACCAGACGATGTCGTACGTTTCGGGGATGAGAGGATTCACATCCTCTCCGCCCTCCGCTGCGAGTACAGAGATGTTGTACATCGGAATCAGAAGATGAAGCCGGCGACGAGGCCGATCAGGGCCAGCGCCTCGGTGAAGGCGATACCGAGGAACATGTTGGTACGGATGGTGCCCTGCAACTCGGGCTGGCGGGCGATACCCTCGATCGCCTTACCGACGACGATGCCGACGCCGATGCCCGGGCCGATGGCGGCCAGGCCGTAGCCGACGGCGCCGAGGCCCTTCAGCGTCGACTCGTTGGCAGCTTCCTGGGCCAGGTACGAGAGGCTCATGAGTCTTCTTTCCCTTTCTGTTGCTCACCCGCCGGTCGGCGCGGTGTAGCAGGTCTCCAGTGATTATTCAGTGCGGTCAGTGGGAATCTGCGTGCTCGGCCAGGCCGATGTACACGGCGGTCAGCAGTGCAAACACATAGGCCTGCAAGAAGATGACCAACATCTCGAACATCGTGAACCCGATTCCCGCCAGCAGCGAGAACGGCGAGAACACCTTCATCCAGGCGGTCGCGTCGAACAGGAAGAACCAGGTGGAGCTGAAGAACAGCACCAGCATGATGTGACCGGCGAGCATGTTGGCCATGAGTCGGACGGTCAGCGTGAACGGACGCAGGATGAAGGTCGAGACGAATTCGATCGGAATCAGCAGCACATGCAGCGCGGGCGGCACATTCGGCACCACGATGCTGCTACGCATGTACTTCCAGAAGCCGTACTTCTTGATGCCGACGTAGTTGAACGCGATGTAGGCGATCGCGGCCAGCACCAGTGGCATACCGATCCGCGCGTTCGAGGAGATATTCAAGAACGGCACGATGCTGGAGAAATTCAGGAATAGAACGGTGAAGAAGATCGTCGCGATGAGCGGGAAGAACTTACGCCCGGTTTCCTTGCCGAGAATCTCTTCGCAGATCTGCTCCTTGACGAAGACCAAGCCGATCTCGGCGACGTTCTGCAAGCCACGCGGAACGATCCGCGGCGAGCGGAAGGCCAGCGCCATGAGGCCGATCAGAACTGCCGTCATCAGGATGCGAATGAGCATCAAGCGATCGAGTTCGAACGGCGTTCCCTCGAACAGCACCGCCGGAGGGAAAAAGTCGGTTAGCGATGGCGCGTGAAATTCCGCGGCCAAAGTGGTGACGCTCAGCGTTCTCTCCCGTGTTCGGGCCGCGGGTTCTTCTCGTTCCCGCGGTTCGATCGGACATTGACGATCAATGTGGGTCGACTCAAGTCGGCTCGAAGTTCGTCAGCAGCTGCGCGGCATACCCGCTCGGGCGTCTGTACGTGTGTCGGCGACATCGTCGACATGCAGAACCGGAACTCTGCGGAGCCCGGCACGGCAGTAGCATAGCGGCACCTGGCGGGATCGTGTCGACCTCCCCGATGGTGGCTTGCTTACCAAGACTTTACCAAGTTATCTACGACAGCGTGTAGCTGGGTGCGATTTGTTACCGATCGGTACCTGGATCGGCCTCGCGATCAGGCACTGTGACATACGGAACCTTCTGTCGCAGAACGCCGTACGTCTCCGCGCCGAGCACGATGACCAGGGCGCCGATGACGGTGAGGAACAGTACGACCCGGTCGTAGAAGTCGAACTGGTTCAAGATCGCGATGACCACCATGGCGACGAGCAATTTGCCCGCCCAGCTGACGAGCATCACCAGTCCCGCCGTGGTCGGCGGCAGTTTCGCGCCGAAGAGCACCACAGCGGCGGTGGTCAGGATGAAACCACCGCCGATGGCCGCGCCGAGCAGCGCGCCCCAGACGCCCGCCGCACCGGAGACCGCACCGCCGATCGCGACCGCGAGCACGGTCAGCACCACGAGCCCGACCAGGCCGTAGCGCAGCGCGGCGCGGAGCGGGGCGTCGGGGCCGGGGTCTGATGTCGGTGTCGAACTCACGAGCCGCACTCTACCCGTGCCGGTATCCGGCGCCGATCAGCTCATCCGGCGGGCTCCTGCGGATCGCCGGGATGTTCGGCCTGTTCAGCGGCCGCCGCACGCTCCCGACGCAGGCCGGGAACCGCCGTCGCGACCAGGGCGAAGACCAGTCCGCCCGCCATCAGCAACACGACGACGCGCCGGTCCATCAGCGAGGTGCCCACAGCGCCGAAGGCCAGCACACCGACCCACAAATAGATCAGCAGCACGACGCGCCGCTGCGAATGGCCGATCTGGAGCAGCCGATGATGCAGATGCATCTTGTCCGGCGTGGAGAAGCTGACCCCGGCCCGCACCCGGCGCACGATGGCGAGCAGCAGATCGAGCACCGGAATGAACATCACCGCGCCGACCAGCAGCAGCGGCGACAGCAGACCGACGATATCGCGCGGTCCGTATCCCGTGAGCGGGATGCGGCCGGAGGCGCTGGTCGATACCGCCGCAAGCACCAGGCCGATCAGCATGGAACCGGAATCGCCCATGAAGATCCGGGCGGGCGAGAAGTTGTGCGGCAGGAAACCGAGGCAGGCACCCGCCAGCGCGGCGGCGAGCATGGCGGGCGGGTAGGTGTCGACCGAACCGCCCTGTTCGGTGAGCAGCCCCACCGAGAAGGCGAACACCGCGATGGAGGAGATCAGGCCGAGGCCCGCGGCGAGTCCGTCCAGGCCGTCGACGAAGTTCATCGCGTTGATCAATGTCACCGCGACCGCGACCGTCACCAGCGCGCTCTGCAATCCGTCCAGCACGACGGTCTCGTTGTTGAACGGGTTGTAGACGACGTACCAGCTCAGGCCCATCACCGCCATCACCCCGGCGGCGGTGACCTGACCGGAGAACTTGGTGAGCGCGTCCAGGCCCCAGCGGTCGTCGACGATGCCGACCGCGACGATGATCGTCGCCGCGACCAGCACGGCGGTGATATCGGGCCGATAGTCGAATCCGCGACGCAGGGCGGGCAGCTGATGGGCGAACAGCACCGCGGCCACCACACCGAGGTACATGCCGACCCCGCCCATCCGCGGGATCGGCTTGACGTGCACATCGCGCTCGCGTGGGACCGCGACGGCGCCGAAGCCGATGGCCAGCACTCTGATACCGCCGGTGGCCAGGAAGGTCACCACCGTGGAGACCAGCAGCACGAGCAGTAGCTCACGCAGCGGAACGACGGCACCGGAACTACCCAACGCGTGAACCGCGATCACTCGCGATACCGCCCGCTCATCCGATCAGCCATTCGGTCACCGGGCGGACGGCCCGGTCAGGGCTTCGGGAGCCATGCCGAGCACATCGGCGATATCGGTGATCGCCACCGCGCCCTCGCGCAGAATGCGCGGCTGATCGGCGGTCAGGTCGACGATGGTGGAGGCGGTGGCGTGTTCGGCGGGGCCACCGTCGAGATACACCCCGACGTGCTCACCCAACTGAGCGCGCGCCTGCTCGGCGGTGGTGGCGGGCGGCTGCCCGGAGACATTGGCGCTCGACACCGCCAGCGGACCGACCGCGCGCAGCAGTTCCAGCGCAACCGGGTGCAGCGGCATCCGCAACATGACCGTGCCACGGGTGTCGCCGAGATCCCAGGCCAGCGAAGGCGCTTGCTGCACAACCAGACTCAGGCCACCCGGCCAGAACGCTCTGATCAGTTCGCGTGCCTGCGGACGCACCGAGAACACCAGGCCGTCGATGGTGTGCCAGGAACCGACGAGCACGGGTACCGGCATATCGCGCCCGCGCCGCTTGGCGGCGAGCAGCTCGGCCACCGCCTGGCCGTCGAACGCGTCGGCGGCTATGCCGTAGACCGTATCGGTGGGCATGACGACGAGCCGCCCGGATTTCAGGGCACTGGTCGCGGCGGACAGTCCGGCGGTGCGCGAGTCGGGATCCGCGCAGTCGTAGACGGTACTCACGGCCACCATCCTGTCACGCGGGTACGGCGGCCACGTCGGCCCCCGGCTCGAACTCGAATTCGCCACGCACCACGGGCAAACCGGGCCGCGGCACGGTACCCGTCATGGCTGCTCGGCGGCACGGCAGGCGGGTCAGCCGCGGACCGCCGCGACGAAGCGCGGCTTGCCCGCCAGATCGGGGTGTTCGGCGATGCCGGTGAAGGCACCGGTCTCGGTGAGCAGGGCGGCGAGCGCCGAGCCGTTGGTGTCGTCGTGTTCGATGGCCACGCCACCGCCGGACCGCAGCAGGCGGGTGACGACGGGAACGAGTCCGCGGATGACGTCGAGCCCGTCCGGACCGCCGAAGAGGGCCCGGTGCGGATCGTGATCGGCGACCTCGGGGTCGAGCACGGCGCCGGAGGGGATGTAGGGCGGGTTGGACACCACGATGTCGACCCGGCCGTCGAGTGCGGTGAGCAGCCCTGGATCGGTGGCATCGTCGGCGTACAGGGTGATCGGGGTATCACCGGCGGCGATGCGCTGGTCGGCATTGCGCCTGGCCCAGGCCAGCGCCGCCGGATCGAGTTCGACCGCGTGCACCTCGGCGTCGGGCCGCGCGTGCGCGATGGCGAGGGCCAGCGCGCCGGAACCGGTGCACAGATCCACCACGACCGGTGTGTGATCGTGGGGCACCGCCTCCAGATGCGCCAGCGCCCACGCGAACACCAGTTCGGTTTCCGGCCGCGGGATGAAGACCCCGGGCCCGACCTCCAGTTCGATCCGCCCCATGGCCGCGCGCCCGATCAAGTGCTGCAAGGGAATTCGCTGCGCCCGTCGATCGACCAGGTCGCGCAGCTCGGCCAGCTGCTCCGGGGTGAGCAGCGGCGCGAGCAGCAGACGGGAACGCTGCACCCCGAGCACATGGGCGGCGAGCTGTTCGGCGTCGGCCCGTGGGCTCGGTACGCCCGCCGCCTGGAGAGTTTCGACGGCCGCGAGCAGCGCGGGCCGCAACGGTGCGCGAGTCATATCGTCGACTCTGCCCGATGGCCGCTCATGCGGTACGGCAAACGCGTATCACTCCGCGGCCATGCGGGCGTCACGGTCGGCCTTGCCGAGCGCGTCGAGCAATGCGTCCATATCGCCGTCGAGCACCGCGTCGAGGTTGTGTGCCTTGAAGCCGATGCGGTGATCGGCGATGCGGTTCTCGGGGAAGTTGTAGGTGCGGATCCGCTCGGAACGGTCGACCGTGCGGATCTGGCTGGCCCGGCCCGCCGCGGCCTCCTGCTCGGCCTGCTCTTCGGCCAGCGCCTGCAACCGTGCGGCCAGCACCTGCATGGCACGTGCCTTGTTCTGGAGCTGGGAGCGCTCGTTCTGGCAGGTCACCACGATGCCGGAGGGCAGGTGGGTGATGCGGACGGCGGAGTCGGTGGTGTTGACGCCCTGACCGCCCTTACCGGAGGAGCGGTAGACGTCGATGCGCAGATCGGTCTCATCGATCTGCACCTGCTCCACCTCGTCGGGTTCTGGATAGATCAGCACGCCCGCCGCCGAGGTGTGCACCCGGCCCTGCGATTCGGTCACCGGCACCCGCTGCACCCGGTGCACGCCGCCCTCGAACTTGAATCGGGACCACACACCGTCGCGGGCGGCGTCGCGACTCTTGATCGACAGCGTGGCTTCCTTGTATCCGCCCAGGTCGGAGTAGGTGGCGTCGAGGATCTCGACCTTCCAGCCGTGCCGTTCGGCATAGCGCACGTACATGCGGGCCAGATCGGCGGCGAACAGTGCGGATTCCTCACCGCCCTCGCCGGATTTCACCTCGAGCACCACATCGTCGCCGTCGTGTGGATCGCGCGGGGCCAGCAGATCGGCCAGCGCCTGCTCCAGCTCGCCCACCTGCTGCTCCAGTTCGGGAACCTCGGCGGCGAAGGCCGCATCGTCGGCGGCGAGTTCGCGGGCGGCGGCGAGGTCCTCGCGGGCACCGCTCAGCTTCCGGTAGGTGGACATGACGGGCGCGAGTTCGGCGAAGCGCTTACCGACCCGGCGGGCGGCGCCTGCGTCGTTGTGCAGCGCCGGATCGGCGAGCTGGGTTTCCAAGCCCGCGTACTCGGCCAGGATGTCGTCGATCGCGGACGGGGCCGTATGGTCGGCCATCGGTAGCACTCCTACTCATGAGCTATTGCATGATGCTTCGGCCCGTCATAAGGCCAGCGACCCCGCCCACCGACAGACCGCTGCGAAGGGGCGACCCCGAGGAGCCCGTTCGCGGCCCGTCTCGCGTGTGCGCTGCCGCTGCGCAAGCCGAAGGCAATCAGCGGTAGCGCACACGCGAGACATCCAGGGGCCGCGAACACGCGGCGCCGCAGGCGCCGCAAATCAAACACAGACGCCCGGCCTGCTGTGCAGGACCGGGCGTCGGCGGGGAAGCTACTTCGATTCGGCGTTCTTCGCGGCGCGCTTGCCGTAGCGGGCCTCGAAGCGGGCCACGCGGCCGCCGGTGTCCAGGATCTTCTGCTTGCCGGTGTAGAACGGGTGGCACTGCGAGCAGACCTCGACGGTGATGTGACCGGATTCCTTGGTGGACCGGGTCTGGAAGGTATTGCCGCAACCGCAGACGACGGTGGTGTCGACGTAGGTCGGGTGGATTCCTGCCTTCATGGGTGTCCTCTCGATATTGGCCGCCGGGTCGCTCGCGCGGGAAGCGTCGAACGTGAACCGGAGCCGACTAGGCGGGATTGTCCGCGAACAGCGCGGACGCACGGCGATCCAGTATGCCAGAGTCGCCGCTACGTCGATCAAACGCCCCCGGACCGCGCGATGTTCCCACCGCGAGTAATCCCCCTTTGCTATCGCCCAAGGAACTGGGGGGAAGCGGATGGGCCGCACTCGAGGAACCCTGAAGTCGGGTAGTCGGCTACTCAAGAATACGAACAGCTCCGTTCATAGTGTTGGAATCCGATGCACGTCGGCGTGCCGAGACATGGAAAGGAGAATCCTTTGAACAGCCGAATGAACAACCGTGTGGCCCTCGCGGTGCTGGTCGCACTGATCGTGGCTGTCGTGGCGGGATGGTTCGCCGCGCCGGGTGGGATGGACTCTCCGCCCTCGGCGAGCCCGGACCGGACAGCGGAATCGGGATTCGTCACCGAGATCGAGAATCCACCGGCCTATCCCGTCGATCCACAGCGACAACACGCATCGGCCACCGATACCGCGCTGACCGCGACGGCACGGCACACCTCGTTCGGCGGCGCCGCGCTGATCTTCGCATTCCTGATCACCGGAGCCGCCGTGATCGGCATCGCCTTCTTCTCCCCCGCTCCTGTCCGGCCATCGCGTCACGCACGCACGACGGCCACCGAAACGGCTCGAGGGCCCCACCGGAGTGGAGCCCTCGAGACCGTGCTCACCGCCGCGCGGCGGATCGGCGCATCACTCGTCGAGCGCACCGGGCGCGGTCTTGGAGACCTGCATGAGGAACTCCAGGTTGTTCTTGCTCTTCTTCAGACGATCGATGAGCAGGTCGATCGCCTGATGCGAGTCCAGACCGGACAGTACGCGACGCAGTTTGTGCAGCACCGCGGCCTCGTCGGGGCTCAGCAGTAGTTCGTCCTTACGGGTACCGGACGGCGCGACGTCCACCGCGGGGAACACTCGCCGTTCCGCGATCTTGCGGTCCAGTTTGAGTTCGGCGTTACCGGTGCCCTTGAACTCCTCGAAGATCACCGTGTCACCGGTCGAACCGGTCTCCACCATGGCGGTGGCGATGATCGTCAGCGAGCCGCCGTTCTCGATGTTGCGGGCCGCGCCGAGGAACCGCTTGGGCGGGTACAGCGCGGTGGAATCCACACCACCGGAAAGGATTCGACCCGAAGCCGGGGACGAGTTGTTGTACGCGCGCCCGAGCCGGGTGATCGAGTCGAGCAGCACGACGACGTCCTTGCCCATCTCGACCAGACGCTTGGCCCGCTCGATCGCCAACTCGGCGACCGAGGTGTGGTCGGCGGGCGGCCGGTCGAAGGTGGAGGCGATGACCTCACCCTTGACCGAACGCTGCATATCGGTGACCTCTTCGGGCCGCTCGTCGACCAGCACGACCATCAGATAGCACTCGGGGTTGTTGACCGCGATCGCGTTGGCGATGTCCTGCATGATCGTGGTCTTACCGGCCTTGGGCGGGGACACGATCAGCGCGCGCTGGCCCTTACCGATCGGCATGATCAGGTCGATCACCCTGGTGGTCAGCTTGTTCTGCTGAGTTTCCAGGCGCAGCCGCTGGTTCGGGTAGAGCGGGGTCAGCTTGTTGAAATCGGGACGGCGCTTGGCCGCCTCGACGTCACCGCCGTTGACGGTGTCCAGACGGACCAGCGGATCGAACTTCTGCCGCTGATTCGACTGCTCACCGTCGCGCGGGGCGCGCACCGCACCGGTGATCGCGTCACCGCGGCGCAGACCGTTCTTGCGGACCAGGTTCATCGAGACGTAGACGTCGTTCGGCCCGGCCAGGTAGCCGGAGGTGCGCACGAACGCGTAGTTGTCGAGCACATCGAGAATACCGGCGACGGGCTGGAGAACGTCGTCCTCGCGGATCTCGAGCTCACGCGATTCGCCGCCGCCACCGTCACGGTCGCGGCTGCGCCGACGCTCGCGGAACCGGCGTCCGCGCCTACCGCGACCGCCTTCCTCGTCATCGCCGCCGCGATTGTCGCCCCCACGATTGTCGCCACCACGGTTACCGTCGCGACCACCGGCGTTCTGACCACGGTCGCCGGACTGACCCGACTGCTGCTGGCCACGATCACGACGACGTTCGCCGCCGTCGCCCTCCGGCTTGGCGCCTTCCGGCTTGGACTCCTCGGTCCGTGCCTCGGTGGCGGTATCGCCGCCTCCGGCGCCGCCACGAGCCTGATCACGACCACGACGCTGCCTGCCGCGACCACGCTGGCCCTGCTCGCGGCCCGACTCGTCGGTGTTCTCGGCGGTGTCGGTGGCGGAATTCTTCTTGGAAGTCTGGTCTTTGGCGCGCGCGTCCTTGGCGGCGTCACCGGCCGGAGCCTGTTCGGCCGGGGCCGTGGCGGCCTGAGCGTCCTTGGCGGGCGCGGCCGATTCCGCGACGGCGGGCGCGGGCGCGACATCGAGAGCCGACTGCTCGGCGCGGGCCGGTGCGGCCTCCGCGGCGGCGCTCTTCGCCTCGGTCTTGGTGGCGGACTTGGCCGATCCACGCGCCGGCTTATCCGCGGGCGCCGCTTTTCCGGCCTGATTTTCCTTGATGGCGGCGATCAGATCGCCCTTACGCATACCGGAGGTCCCTCGGATACCGAGCTCCCCCGCGAGTGCGCGCAACTGCGGCAACAACATTCCAGTCAGCCCCGATCGTGCGACGTCGGTGTGTTCGCTCATCTTCGAAATCTGTCCGGAGTCACTATCGCGGTCTCCCGAGGGCTGCGGGTTGGAATCCACCCCGGGTGTCGCGAGCAGGTCCGTATCTGTCACGGAGATCCTTTCCTTCCCTCGATGGGCCGTGTGCTGTGTCGAGGGTTCGTTCCGCAGTCCGGTCGCTGTGCCGGGCACGGATGTAGTAGCCGTATCGCCTGCTCCGTCGGAGTCGGAGGCTTCGCCACCGATCATGAAAAAGGTGGGAGAGATCATTCCAGTTGCGCAGCTCCGCAACACCCCCATGGCCTGGAGGCTCGAGCCTGGAGCCTGCTGGAGCGATTGCCCTGATGAAGCACCGGCGTCTGACGCGCACGATGTACGGACCAGCCCAGGATAGCTGGCAACGGTGAGGCTCGGCAAGGTGGACTCGCCGTCAGACGACGTCGACGCCCTCGGCGAGTCCGGGCTCGACCACTCGCAGACCCTCCGCGACGGCAAGTTCACGCAGCTCGGAGGGGAATTCCGCCGTGGTGAGAGCCAGCACGGTCGGGCCTGCGCCGGAGACCATCGCGGCGATCCCCGCGGCCCGCAACCGGGCGATCCAGCTGGTGGTCAGCGGTAGCGCGGGCGCGCGCTGCGCCTGGTGCAGGCGGTCGGCGGTGGCGGGCATGAGCAGATCGGGACGCTCGGTCAGGGCCACGACGGCCAGCGCGGCGCGGCTGACGTTGAACGCCGCGTCACCGTGCGGCACCACCTCGGGCAGCAGCCCGCGGGTATGCATGGTCGAGGACCGATCCTCCGGGATCAGCACCACCGGACGCAGCGCGGGATGCGGGTTCAGCCGCACCGCACGATAGGCGCGGTTGTGGTGGCCCACCTGGGCGCCGTCGAGTCCGGCGTCGGCGGGACGGTCGGTCTCCGACCAGGACACCACGATGCCGCCGAGCACACTGGCGGCGGCATTGTCGGGATGACCTTCGAATTCCGAGGCCAGCTGCACCAGCCGATCGGTGTCGATCGCCAGCTCCGGATCGAACTTCGCAGCCAGACCATATCCGGCGGCCAATCCACCGACCACCGCCGAGGCCGAGGACCCGAGACCACGCGAATGCGGAATCACGTTGCGGCACACCACATCGAGACCATCGGCCCACACCCCCGCCGACTCCAGTCCGCGTTCGATCGCACGGACCACCAGATGCGAAGGGCCCCAAGGCACATCGTCGGCGCCCTCACCCTCGACGCGGATGGTGAGACCGGTGTCGGTGGTGCGCACCTCGATCTCGTCGTAGATGCCCAATGCCATACCGAGCGAATCGAATCCGGGACCGAGGTTGGCGCTGGACGCCGGTACCCGCGCGGTCACGGTCAGACCGGCGGGCAGCGTCCTGGTCATCACCTGGCTCTCGCGCGCGGTCACTCAGGCCAGCTCGAGTTCGGCGGCGACCGCGACCGGGTCGACCGCAATCGCCTGGACCTGCGGCATCCCGAGCAGGGCGGTGTCGGGGTCCTTCAAACCGTTACCGGTCACGGTGCACACGACGGTCAGACCGGAATCGAGCCAGCCTTCGGCGCGCGCGGCGAGCAGGCCCGCGACGCTGGCCGCCGACGCGGGTTCGACGAACACGCCTTCGGTCGCCGCGACCAGCCGGTAGGCCGTGAGGATCTCCTCGTCGGTGGCCGCGCGGAAGGCGCCACCGGACTGCTCCTTGGCCTCGACCGCGCTGTTCCAGGACGCCGGAGCGCCGATCCTGATCGCGGTGGCGATGGTCTCCGGATCCTTGACCGGAGCGCCGTTCACCAGCGGGGCCGCGCCCGCGGCCTGCACGCCGAGCATGCGCGGCAGCGAGGTGGTCACGCCATCGGCGTGGTACTCGCGGTAACCGCGCCAGTAGGCGGTGATGTTGCCCGCATTGCCCACCGGCAGCACATGCACATCGGGCGCCTTGCCCAGCACATCGCAGATCTCGAACGACGCGGTCTTCTGGCCCTCGATGCGGGCCGGGTTCACCGAGTTGACCAGGCCGACCTCGGGGAACTCCGAGGTCACCTTGCGGGCCAGTTCGAGACAGTCGTCGAAGTTGCCCTGCACCTGGATGACCTTCGCACCGAGCATGACGGCCTGGGCCAGCTTGCCCATGGCGATCTTGCCCTCGGGGATCAGCACCGCGCAGCTCATGCCCGCCCTGGTGGCGTAGGCCGCCGCGGAGGCCGAGGTGTTGCCGGTGGAGGCGCACAGCACGGCCTTCTGGCCGCGGTACTTGGCATCGGTGATGGCCATGGTCATACCGCGGTCCTTGAACGAACCGGTCGGGTTCAGACCCTCGACCTTGAGGTACACCTCGCAGCCGGTCAGCTCGGACAGATGCGGTGCAGGTACCAGCGGGGTGCCGCCCTCGAACAGGGTGACCGGTTCCCAGTCGGCGCCGACCGCGAGCCGATCGCGGTAGGCCGTGATCAGACCCGGCCACCGGGAGTGCACTCCGGTCTGGGGAGCCACACCCGCACCGGTGGAATGCCCACCCGTCGCCCGGCCGCCCACCGAATCGCTTCGCGATGCCGTTGTCATTCTTCGGTGCCTTCCAATCTCAAAACGCTGGTCACAGAGGTGACGGAATCCAGTTCTGCCAGCGCGGACACAGTATCCGCGAGCGCCGACTCCGTCGCGTTGTGGGTGACGACGACCAGGCGCGCGCCCTCACCGTGGCCTTCCTGGCGGACGGTCGAGATGCTCACGCCGTGTTCGGCGAATTCGCCCGCCACCGCCTGCAACACACCCGTACGGTCGGCGACCTGCAAGTTCACGTGGTAGCGCGTGGGTGTATCGCCGATCGGCGCGATCGGCAGCTCAGCATAAACCGATTCACCGGGCGCCCGGCCACCGTAGAACTTGTTGCGGGCCGCCATCACCAGATCGCCGAGCACGGCCGATGCGGTCGGCGCGCCGCCCGCGCCCTGGCCGTAGAACATCAGCCTGCCCGCGTTCTCGGCCTCGACGACCACCGCGTTGAAGGCTCCGTTCACCGCGGCCAGCGGATGCTCACGCGGGATCAGCGCCGGGTAGACGCGGACCGAGACCCGCTCCTTACCGCCGTCGGCGGGAGCGGGCTCACCGGGGCCCGCCGGTACCCGCTCGCAGATGGCGAGCAGTTTCACCGTGCAGCCGACCGCGGAGGCGGTCTCCAGATCCTCGGAGGTGATGCGGGAGATGCCCTCGCGGTAGACGTCGGCGGCGGTGACCCGGGTGTGGAAGGCCAGTGAGGCCAGGATCGCGGCCTTGGCGGCGGCGTCGTAGCCCTCGACGTCGGCGGTCGGGTCGGCCTCGGCGTAGCCGAGTCTGGTCGCCTCGGCGAGCGTCTCGTGATAATCGGCGCCGGTCTCGTCCATCGCGGAGAGGATGAAGTTGGTGGTGCCGTTGACGATGCCGACCACCCGGTTGACCCGGTCACCGGCCAGCGACTGGATGAGCGGGCGCACCACCGGGATGGCACCGGCCACGGCGGCCTCGAAGTACAGGTCGGCGCGGCTGCGTTCGGCGGCGGCGGCGAGTTCGCCGGTGTAATCGGCCAGCAGGGCCTTGTTCGCGGTCACCACGGACTTGCCCGCGTTGAGCGCGGCCAGGATCAGCCTGCGCGGCGGATCGATACCACCGATGACCTCGACCACGACATCGACATCGGGGCGCGCGACGAGCGCGTCGGCGTCGGTGGTGAGCAGTTCATCGGGGATGCCGCGGCCCGCGGTGCTGCGCACCGCCACCCCGCGAAGCACCACCGGCGCGCCGACCCGCGATTCCAGATCGGCGGTGTGCTCACGCAGGATGCGCACCACTTCGGTCCCGACATTGCCCATGCCGAGGACCGCGACCCCGATCGGACGATCGGGGCCCCAGGTGCCGTTCTTCGCAGCCACAGCCGCGCCCTCGGTCGCCTCGGTCATGCTGATTCCTTTCTGGCATGGATCAGGTCGCGCATCAGACTTCCAAACCGATCAGATCGGCGACGGTTTCGCGGCGCAGCAGCAGTCGTGCCTGCCCCTCGCGCACGGCGACGACCGCGGGCCTGGTCAGCATGTTGTACCGGCTCGACATCGAGTAGCAGTACGCACCGGTCGCGGCCACCGCGACCAGGTCACCCGGACCGGCGTCGGCCTGCATCCAGGTGTCCCTGATGACGATATCGCCACTCTCGCAATGCTTTCCGACAACCCGAGCGACGACGGGCGCGGCATCGGAGGCGCGCGAGACCAGGCGGCAGTCGTAGTCGGCCTGATACAGCGCGGGCCGGATGTTGTCGCTCATCCCGCCGTCGACGCTGACGTAGCGGCGGCGCAGTCCGCCATCGAGCGAGACATCCTTGGTGGTGCCCACCTCGTAGAGGGTGACCGTGCCGGGTCCCGCGATCGCGCGTCCGGGTTCCACGGCGATGATCGGCTCGGGCAGACCCGCGCGCTCGGCTTCCTGAGCGACGAGCTTGCGCAGGTTGGCGGCGAATTCGTCCAGTGGCGGCGGATTGTCCGCCTCCAGGTAGGAGATGCCGAGTCCGCCACCGAGATCCAGGATGGCGATCTGTGCGGTGCGTTCGGCGCCGAACTTGTCGACGGCGTCGCGCAGCAGGCCGAGCATGCGGCGCGCGGCGATCTCGAAACCGTCGATCTCGAAGATCTGCGAACCGATATGGCTGTGCAGGCCCACCAGGCGCAGGTTGTCGGCCTCGAAGACCCGGGCCAACGCCTCCATGGCGTCGCCGCCCGCGATGGAGAACCCGAACTTCTGGTCCTCGTGCGCGGTCGAAATGTATTCGTGGGTATGGGCTTCCACCCCGACGGTGACCCGGACCAGCACGTCCTGCACCACACCGGCGCGCCCGGCGACGGCCTCGAGCCGTTCGATCTCGATCAGCGAGTCGACCACCACGTGCCCGACACCGGCCGATACCGCGGCCTCCAGCTCGGGCACGGATTTGTTATTGCCGTGCAAGGCGATTCGCTCGGCCGGGAATCCGCCGTTGAGTGCCACCGCGAGTTCGCCGCCGGAGCATACGTCCAGCGACAGGCCCTCATCGCGAATCCAGCGCGCGATCTCACCGCACAGGAAGGCCTTGGAGGCGTAGTGCACGCGGGCGTTCGGTCCGAAGGCGCGCACCATATCGCGGCAGCGGGAACGGAAATCGTCCTCGTCGATGACGAACAGCGGTGTGCCGAATTCGGCCGCGAGGTCGGTCACCGGGATGCCGGCCAGCCGCACCACGCCGTCCTCGCCGCGGGTGGCGTTACGCGGCCACACATGCGCGGGCAGCTCGATGAGCTGTTTCGGGTCGGCGGGGCGCTCGGGCAGATTCGGGGCGTGCGGGATCTCGGCGTGCCGGGGTCCGGCCGGATGGGCGCTCACGTGTTCTCCTCCATTGCCGGTTCGTTCGATGCCCGGTGCCGCGCGTTCACATGCGCTCCGGTGCGGAGACGCCGAGCAGGGCCAGACCGTTGGCCAGCACCTGCTTGGTGGCGTTCACCAGCGCGAGGCGGGCGACATTGGTCGGTGAGACCGGTTCGTCGCCGAGCGGCAGCACGCGCAGGGACTTGTTGGTCTGGAACGGGTGGTAGGCCCCGGCCAGTTCCTCCAGGTAGCGGGCGATCCGATGCGGTTCCCGCAGGCTCGCGGCACTGGCGACGACGCGGGGGAATTCGCCGATGGTGCGGATGAGCGCACCCTCCTCCTCGGCGGTGAGCAGCGCGAAGTCCGGTTCGACGGTGCCGTACTCCGGGAATTCGGCGGCATTGCGGCCGATGGAGGCGGCCCGCGCGTGGGCGTACTGCACGTAGTAGACCGGGTTGACGCTGTCCTGTTTGGTCCACAGATCCAGGTCGATGTCCAGGCTCGAATTCACCGAGCTGCGCACCAGCGAGTAGCGCGCGGCATCCACGCCGATGGCCTCGACCAGATCGTCGAGGGTGACGACGGTGCCCGCCCGCTTGCTCATCCGCACCGCGACGCCATCGCGCAGCAGGTTCACCATCTGGCCGATCAGCACTTCCACGGTGGCCGGATCGTCGCCGAACGCGGCGGCGGCGGCCTTCAACCGGCCGATATAGCCGTGGTGGTCGGCGCCGAGCATGTAGATGCACAGGTCGAAGCCGCGGGCCCGCTTGTTCTGGAAGTAGGCGATGTCACCGGCGATATAGGCGGCGTTGCCATCGCTCTTGATGACGACGCGGTCCTGATCGTCGCCGTACTCGGAGCTGGCGATCCACCAGGCGCCGTCCTTCTCGTACAGGTCGCCGGAGTTCTTCAGGGTGTTCACCGCTTCCTCGACCGCACCGGAGGCGAACAGCGAACTCTCGTTGAAGTACACGTCGAAGTCGGTGCCGAAATCGTGCAGCGTCTTCTTGATGTGGGCGAACATCAGCTCGACGCCCTCGGCGCGGAAGCGCTCCAGCCGGGCCGACGGCTCGATGTCGAGCACACCGGGATGCTCGGCGACGATCTTGTCCGCGATCTCAGCGATGTAGGCGCCCGCGTAGCCCTTCTCCGGGGTCGGGGCGCCGGTTGCGGCGGCGACCAGGGATTCGGCGAAGCGGTCGATCTGCGCGCCGTGATCGTTGAAGTAGTATTCGCGCACCACATGGGCGCCCTGTGCGTCCAGGATGCGGCCGAGCGCGTCACCGACAGCCGCCCAGCGGGTGCCACCCAGGTGCACCGGGCCGGTGGGATTGGCGGAGACGAACTCGAGGTTGATCTTGGTGCCCGCGAGAGCGTCGGCGGTGCCGTACCGGGCGCCCGCCGCGCGCACCTGCTCGAGGATGGCGCCCTGCGCGGAGGCGGCGAGCCGGATGTTCAGGAAGCCGGGGCCGGCGACCTCGGCCGCGGCGACGGCGTCGGTGGCATCGAGCGCCTCGGCCAGCCAGGTGGCCAGTTCACGCGGATTGGTTCCGGCCTTCTTCGCGACACGCATGGCCAGATTCGTGGCATAGTCGCCGTGTTCCGGATTGCGGGGACGCTCCACCGTGACCTCATCGGGCAGGACCGCCGGGTCCAGTCCACGTTCGACGAGCACCTTCGCCGCGGTCGCGTGAAGGAGATCTGCAAGGTCAGCTGGAGTCACGAGTCTCTATCCTATGGTCTGGGCAGGTGTGCACCACGAGTGGGCACCAGGTGTTCGCGCTCACGCGGGCACCGCGCGAGAAGGACCGTCCACCACGTCGAAAGAGCACGATCAGCGATGCCGAGCAAGACCAGCGCCAAATCGGCCAAGGCCGTCAAGGCCGCCGGAAAGGCGGGGCCCGGCCGTAACAAGGGCAGCGGTAAGGGTAAAGGTACACGTCAGCGCCAGATTCCGTGGCTGGCCATCGGTGCGGGCGCGGTGATCGTCGCGCTCATCGGCGCACTGGCCTACAGCCTGGTGCCGAAGTACCAGGAGGCGGCGGAACTGGAGAGATTCACTCCGAGCGCCGACAACCAGGACCCTTCGCTCGGTATCGAGGGTGTGGTGAAGAAGGAGTACCCCGCCGGTCTGCACATCGGTCCCGACCAGCGGGTGGCCTACGACCAGACCCCGCCGTTCGGCGGACCGCACGACAGTTCATGGGCCACCTGCACCGGCGTCGTCTACGACAAGCCGATCCGGGTGGAGAATGCGGTGCACTCCCTCGAACACGGTGCGGTCTGGATCACCTACAACCCGGACAAGGTCGATGCGTCGGGTGTCGAGACGCTCGCCGGCAAGGTCAGGGGTGAGCAGTACACGATGATGTCGCCCTATCCGGGGCAGCCGTCGGCGGTTTCCATGCAATCGTGGGGCCATCAACTCGCGCTCGACAGCGCCGACGACAAGCGGGTCGGCCAGTTCATCACCGCGCTGCGGCTGAACTCCTACGCCTACCCCGAGATCGGCGCGGACTGCTCGACGATCGTGTTCGACACCGAGAACCCGCCGCCGTTCGACCCCACTCCCCCCGGTCCCGACGCGGTGCCGATGGACGGCGGCGGCATCACACCGGATCCGACCGAACTCGGCGGTATGCCGGGTGGGCTGCCCGGTGTTCCCGGCGTTCCCGGTATCCCCGGTATGCCGGGTGGCGCGCCGCTGCCCGGCGGTGCTGTGCCGGGTGGTGCGGTGCCTGGTGGAGCCGTGCCCGGTGGTGCGGTGCCGGGAGCCGTTCCCGGTGAAGCTGTACCCGGCGGAGCCGTACCTGGCGGCGCGGTTCCCGGCGGAGCGCCGGAGCCCGGTAGCGCCCCGGTTCCGCCCGCTGCTGGCTCGGGTCAGTAGATGGGATCGGTAGACCGGCCGACGAACTCCGATGAGACCACCACCGCGGATTCGGAGCGCGCGCCGGAATCCGAGGTGAGCGCCGCGGACGATCACGACGCAGCGACACCCACCGACGACAGCACGAACTCCGGCGGAGCAGACGACACCGAACCTTCCGATGACGATTCGAGCTTCTCCGGGCAGGTGCGGCGGCAGCGGACGGCGCTGCTCGTCCTCGGGGTCATCGGGGCGCTCGTGCTCGGTTTCGCCATCGGCGTACTGGCCCGGCTGCCGCTGGACCGCGACCCCGAACCGGCGCCGAACGCGGTCGACATCGGATTCGGTCAGGACATGTCGGCCCACCACGCGCAGGCGGTGGAGATGGCCGGTGTCGCCTTGATCCGATCCACCGATCAGGATGTCCGGCGCCTGGCCTACGACATCCTCACCACCCAGCAGAATCAGGTCGGGCGGATGCAGGGGTGGTTGCAGCTGTGGGGTGAGCCCGCGCGTGGGGTCGACGGCTATATGGGCTGGATGACCGAACACGGCGGCGGCCACGATCACACCGGCGCCACAGCCGACCACGGGATGGACGGCCCGGTGCGCGAGATGCCTGGTATGGCGAGTTCGCAGGACCTCACCGCACTGCGCCGAGCAGAGGGCCCCGCGCTGGATGTGCTGTTCCTGCAACTGATGCTGCGCCACCACCAGGGCGGGCTGCCGATGATCCAGTACGCCGAAACCTACGCCGAGACCACGGCGGTACGGACCTTGGCCAGCAATATGGACCAGACCCAGCAGGGCGAGTCGCGCCTGATGACCGGCATGCTCGCCGCCCGCGGCGCCACCCCGCTGCCGCTGAACTGAACCACTTTTGGCCAACAGCCCCGGATGCGATACGCTTTCCCAGCCCGATCGGACGGCCCTCCCGGCCCCGACCGGCCCGATCCCCGCCCTCGTAGCTCAGGGGATAGAGCGTCTGCCTCCGGAGCAGAAGGCCGCAGGTTCGATTCCTGCCGAGGGCACACATGCGAAAGGCCCCCGTACCAGCGCTTCAGCTGGCGGGGGCCTTTCTCGTCAGTGCGATCAGCTGGCGTCGATGACACGAGATGACACAACCTCACCCAAAGTGCGAGCGGCGTCCCGCAGCGCCTCGTCCTGCGAGTGCGTGTAGATCCGGGCTGTGACACTGGCATCCGCGTGCCCGAGCCATGCCGCGATAACGGCCATTGGGACCTTCCGGAGGTGCATTGTCGTGCCGCAGGTGTGGCGAGCATCGTGCAGCCGGATATGACGCAGCCCCGCCCGCTTGACCGCCTTCCCCCACCGGTGCGTGATCGTGTCCGGGTGATACGGGGTGCCGTCGTCGTTGCACGCCACGTAGTCGCCGTCCTGGTACGCCTCCCCGAGTTGCAGCTTGTCCGCTGCTTGCCGACGACGAGCCCGTCGCAGTACGTCCACCATCTCGTCATCCATCGGCAGAGTCCGTTCCGACGCTTCGGTCTTGGGGTCGTCCTCCACTGCCTTGCCGTCCGCAGCAGCCCGACCGATGTGCACAGTCAGCGTCTTGGCCTTGAAGTCCACACCCGACCACCGCAACCCGCCGAGTTCGCCCCGCCGCAGGCCACACAGCGCCAGGAACCACAGGTGCCCGTCACGGTCGCCGTCGAGGCTGACAAGGAAGGTTTGGACCTCGGCCGCAGTGTAAGTCTTGGGCTTGCGCTTTCGGCCTGACTTCGGCTTGATCGACTCGGCCACGTTATGCGGGACCAGTTTCCGATCCTTGGCGTAGTCCAGAACCATTGCAGTTGTCTCGACCGTGCGCTTGAGCGAGCGAGCAGCCCACGGGCGTCTGACATTCCCTTTCGCCGTCGTGGTGCCTCCGGCCTTGAGCGCCGACACCAGATCGTCAAGGTGCTTGCGGGTGAGCTTCTGCACCGGCAGTTCGCCGTACTTCTCCCGAAGGGGCGCGAGGTTGTACTTGTACCCGGCGATTGTCGTCGGCCGTGCCCAATGCAGACTGCCGAACCAATCCGCGCAGACTTGCTCGACGGTTATGTCCTTGCGGGGCACGAATTCCCCGGCGGCAGCGCCAGCAAGGAACTTCACCAGAGCGTCGCGGGCTTCCTTCTCGGTGCGATACCGCCGCTTGACCTGGTGCCGCTTGCCGGTCTCAGGGTTGATGCCAGCATCCGCCCGAACCTCGTACCGCACCACCGGATTGCCGGTCCCCCGCTCAGGAACCGTGATCTTGGTGATCTGCTGCGGCAGCTGTCGCCTGGTCATGCCGCCGACGCCTGGTCAAGACCCGCGATGTAGTCAGCGATGGCCTGTTCGGTGACGAACCGGCGACGGCCGATCTTGACCGAGCGCAGTTCGCCCGACCCGATCAGTTCGTAGTACTTGCTGTGTCCGATCGGGATGAGCTTCCGGACATCGGACTCGGTGAGCAATTTCGACATGACGAGATCCCTTCTACGCTGCTGCTTGCTGGATTGCTGAAAGATCTGGTGCGCCCGGTGGGGCCGCGAGGCGTGCGCGGGTGTATTCGGCTCGCCAGCTGATGCGCTGGGAGATCGTGGCCATGATCAGGTGGTCACGCGGCGGCACGGCTTTGTCGCCGGGCTCGACCGGGGTGATGATCAGGTGGGAGCGGTCGGGCTTGACGATCCCGACAGCGGCGAGGGTTTGCCGAACGAATTCGGCGCGATCCTGCTTGTGGTCGGGCAGGGTCTTGTTCGACCAGCGACGCGAGACCAGCACCCGGCGACCAGGCAGGCCGAGGGTGTCGCGACGGTGGGCTTTGCTCTTGCACCGTCCGGGAATGGTCTTGCTGGTCGCACCCTTTGGAACGATGCCGTAGCGCAGCCAGACCCCGCAGCGGGGCGAGCATGGTGTCTTGCACAGCTCGTCGTGGAGGCGGTCGTAGTGGATCGCGGTCCGGGCCGATTCGGTGTCCAGAACCTCGCTGATCGACTTGGTCAGGTATTTGGTGACGTAGCCGATTGCGCGGTCGGCTTTGGGGCCGGGGATGTAGCCCTTCATGTGGCCGGGGTCCATGCGCTCGCCGAACCGGATCACGTAGGCGGGCTCGAGGTCATCGACCGAATCCATCACATCGAGGGCCTCATCCCATCCGGTCAGCGGAGTGCCCGTGTCTGGGTCGAGGAAAGTGCCGGCCTTTTCGTCCCAGAACGGCATCCGGTCGGTATAGACCTCGCGGTCGTGGTGGGGCCACCACACCTGGTGGTAGGTCGCCGCGGTGACCTGGCGGAGGATGTCGCGGGAGATCGCCGAGCGCAACAGGATGTGCAGGTGCGGCGCGCCGCGTTTCTGCGGTTCGACGGTGGCGAAGTACTGCACCTCGTAGCCGAGGACGCGGCGAAGGTTCTGCATCCACCGGTCGAACAGCGACGAGAAATGCACGATGTCGCGGGCAGCACGCGGATAGTCGTACTCATCGGCGCGACGCGGAGAACCATCCGAGCAGGTCTTGCCGTCCTTGTCGGTGGCACCGTCGGGGTTGATCGCCCCGTAGGAGGGCATGGTCAGGGTGACCATCATCGACGATCGGTAGCCGCCGATGATCTTGCCGACCGTGGTCTTGGAGACCTTGAGGCGCGGCAGGTTCGGCGCGTCCTGACGGCGACGAGTGGAGCGCTTGCGGCGGTCGGTGGGCTTCTTGTCGAAGTCCGGTAGACGTCCCCGGAAGCCGGATTCGCGGAGCTCCACGTCGAGGGATGCGACGACGTCCCGGATTCCGGCCATGGCCTCGCGGTCGCCGTTGTCGGCGGCCTCGAGGTATTGGGCGAACATATCCGCGCGGGCCGCGATCAGGCCCTTTTGCTGGTAGGTGGGCTCGTTGCATTCGTGGACAGGCTCACTGTCGAGGTGCCAGCCTTCGCGGCATTGGGTCATCCGCAGGTAGCGGGCCTGAGCGGCACAGGCCGGGCACACCGATTCGATGGTCGATTTGCACGGAGTCCCGATGTAGTTGACCTGCAACGTTTTCGGGTCCTCCGCACGCATCGGCACAGGCCGACGGCACACCTTCTCCTCATCGGCCAACGCAGTGGCGACGGCCCGGAAATCGGGGAGTGCGCGACGCTCAGCGGCAGTCTGGCGGGTCGGGGTCGCGGCCTGTGAGGTGTCCATCAAGCAGCCTCCTTCTTCGTCCAGTGATCGACACGAGGCAGAACCACGGTCTCGGCGAGGGCATCGGAACGGCGGAAAGTCAGTTCGTAGACACCGCGACCGAGCAGGTCGGCGTGGCAGTCGAGGGCGCCGAAGGCGTGGCAGAGGTGGGAGGTGCGGTTGTCGTAGTCGGCGGGGCATTGGCCGTCGAGCATCCGCACCCGGACTCGGTCGGAGTGCTCACCGATGGCCACGGACAGAAGTCGCGGTATCCGGGTGGCGTCGCCGTCGATGATGGCGAGGCCGCAGGCGGTGAGTTTGCGGTTCCAGCGCACTCGATAGCGCCACCAGGCGAGGAATCGGGTTCGGGCACGCCGGGTTACCCATCGCTCGAACATCTCTGGTCTCCGCAGTCGCCAGAGCATGATCCCCGCTCCGGATATCCCGGCGACCCCGATCCCGAACGGCCAGCCCCACAGCACACCGGCCGCGATGGCGGCGGCGATCGGCAGCGAGATCATGGGGAACAGCAGCGCCCAATGGACCGCGATAGCGGCACCGGCGACGGCGTACATGAGCGCGTACATGACGGCGGTGAAAATCTCGCTCGCCGGGTCGGCATCACGGACGATCTTGACCTTGGTGACAGTCATGACTTGGGGGTCCTTCCGGGAAGGTCGAACAGTGCGAGCTGTTGGGGTTCGCTGGTCTTGCGGGGTGCCTTGCGGCGGCGGTGACGGGCGGCAGCGTCGGCCAGGAGCTGATCCACCCGCCGATCCGGTGGCTTGTCCTGCGGGGTGGTCATGCCGCCCATCCGTCCAAATCGGTGTCCCAGCCGGGAGCCGAACCGGTCTCGGCGAGCAGGTTGATAGCGACGGCGACAGGGTCGAGGCCACCGCGTTCGAGCTGGCAGCGGCGACGCGACCGGATATCGGTGACGGCGTCAATGTTGTCGCGAATGATCTTGTTCATGCGTGGGTCTCGCTTTCGTGGATGCCGCACACGGTGCAGACGGAGGGACGGTTGGGTCGGAACAGTCGGGCCGGGGCCGTGAAGAAATGGCCGGCCTCTTGGCAGCGGGCAGCGGCCCGGCAGCCGTCGCACCACACGCGGTCACCGTCGTAGATCCAGCCCACGACCGCCGAGCGGTGGGACAGGTGGCTGACGGCCTGGTGGACCGAGGCGAAGCAGATCGATTCGCTGGTGTTCTCGGTGTAGGGGTCGCCGCAGCCGTCGCAGTAGATGACCACGTGGGTTTCGGTCACAAAGCCCCGTTTCATGCCGCCACCAGCCCATCCGGGTCGTCGTCCTCGCCGGGGATGTAATCCGGGTCGAAGCCGCTGTAGTCGCCCTTGGGTGCGAGGTCGGGTTGGTCGGGGGCGTAGGTGTCGACGATGCGGTCGATGTCGTCGTCGGAGACCCAGAACGCGCGGACCCGAACGAACTCGGTGGTGCCGTCCTCACCGACGTATCCGACACCCGGTGTCTGGTCGGAAATCTCGTCACACCGGGCACCGCGATCCCGTGCGCCTTGGCCGTGGACCATCGCGGTTTGGGTGGGCTCATCCAGGCGCAGGCCGATACGGACCGGGAACAGTTGCCGGTTGGGCATCGTCTCTTTCGACGGGTCCTGCAATGCGGCGATCACCGAGAACCCGACCGCGCGACCTTTGGAGAGCAGAAGCCCGGTCAACTGGCGGAACCGCTCTTGATCCTCGCGAGTCGCATACGACGACAGGGCGGCAGCTTCATCGATGACGATCAGGATCAACGGCTCATCTGCGGTCGGAACCAGCTTGCGGATACCGGCATCCCGGAGCCGAGCAGCCCGCTCGTCCATCATCTGGACGGCCTCTTCGAGCATGGCCAGGATGCCGGGACCGTCCCACTCGAACCGCACCCACAACCGGCGACCTCGCCAAAATTCCATGCCGCCCTTGGGGTCTGCCATCCACACATCCACCAGACCCGCTTTGATCGCGGGGCCGATGCCGTTGATGATCGACCACAACACGCTGCCTTTACCCGAGCCCATGGCACCGGCAAGCAGGATGTGGACGTAGAGCACCTTCAGCAGCCACGACCGCCCGTGCTCGGTGACCCCGACCGGGACCGCCTCGAGGTCGACGCCGTAATGCAGGACCTCGTTTACCGGCTTCGATTCGGCGAGGGTGTCGTTGGTGCGGATATCGAGGCGGATGTAGCCCGGCGCCGGGGACGAGGCGAGCACCTTCGGCACCGCGAGGTAGTGAGCGAGGGCGTCGAGGGTGTTGTCGTTGTTCCAGTCCTTGAGCGACTGCCCGCCCAACATCTGTACCTCCACCACCAGGCCGGTTGCGGTGTAGTCGGCAGACACGATGTTCGGGTAGCCGGACTCCGGCGAACCCAGGTCAAGGGCGGGCCACATCAGCGACAACTGACCGGGATCGGTCACGATGAACACCGCAGTGCGGAGCTCAGGCGGAGCATCGGCAGCCATTTCGGCCGGCGTCTGCGGTCGCGGACCAATCGCACGCAGGCGTGACCACCAACCCATGACCGCGACAGCGCCGATGGTTCCGGCCGAGACGAGGGCAGCTACGGCGCTCATCGCTGCACCTCCCCATCGCGGCAGAACATCGCGCAACCCGGCACCTGCGCGGCCGAGGCGTGCTGCATCTCGTCTGCGCGGCAGAACATCGCGCATCCGAGCACCGACGGAGGCACCGACACCGACACCACCGGAGCCGTTTCCGGGGTCTCGGTGTTGCTGCCCAGGGTCAGCAGCAGCGCCAGCGGGGCCACGATCACCACAGCGAGCATCAGCACACCGACCACGGCCGGGCGAAGGATCAGCTTCACCATTTCGGTTCCTCCTTCGGCTTGCCGAGCAACGGGATCGGGAGCCCGCACCGAATGCAGATCTGCATGTCGACCGATGGGCCGGGCTCGCAGTTCATGACGCACTCATCGGCGGGCGGCCGGGCCGGGGCGTCGCAGAGCATCACGCACTTGGCTCCGGGATCAGCGGCAGCGATCGGGGCGGGCAGCAGGACCAGCAGCGGCAACACCGCAACACCAGCCCACAGGGCAGATTTCGACATCAGAGACCCCCAACAGGAACAGCGATCGGCAGCATCGGCTGAACCGGACGCGGACGAACAGGAACAGGACGAACAGGCCGCACCACCGGACGCGGCACCACGACAGGCTCCGGAGTCGGCACCGGAAGCGGCTCGGTTACCGGCTCAGCGACGGCCTCCGGCTCCGGGACATCCACGGGTTCGGGTGTCGCGGCAGCCGTTTCAGGCTCCAAGGCCGGTTCGGGTTCGGTGGCCGCTTCTGGTGCTGTCACCGAATGCCGTTGCGCGGCACGGAACAACACCGCCAGACAATGCGTGTCGACCAGCAGTGATATCGGGGCGATGGCAGCGACCAGGGCAGCGGCCCAGCCGGGCAGTGGCCGGCCATCTGTTACCGCGTGCAGGCTGTTGCCCGCCACCGACACCACCGCACCAGCGCCGAGGACCCAGAGGAAGAAATGACGTTCCGGCGACTTCGCCAGCACCAGAGCGCCGAGGGTGGCAAGGCAAATGGTGCCGTCGACGATCAGCGGGAACAGCCACGCATCCGAGGCCGGAATGTTGGCCAGCTCGGCCAGATCCGCCAGCGTGGCAAACGAGAGCCGGAAGGCGGCAGCGCCCACGCCCACGATCACCAGGACCGCGAACACACGCGCTGCCGTCATCCACCGTGACTGTGTGAGCATCACGCCGCCGACTTCCCGCTATCAGCTTCAGCCGCTTCGTGGTCGGCGAGTACGCCGGGCAAGGCGTTCGCGAACGCTGCTGCGTCCTCGTCCATCACCCGCAAGCAGTCCCCGAGATCCTCGAGATCCAGACCCGACAGGTACTGGACATCAGCGATCGTGAGGAACATGTCCGTGCGCCCAACTCCGCGCCAATCAACCAGCGCCAGCGCCTGAAGTCCCTTCACCGGGTTGGCAGCCCGATAGCGGATCACGACTCGCGAATCAAACGACCGGTAATACATCACGCGGCCGCCTTCGCACCGTTGGAGGTAGCAGTCTTGGAGCCGCTCGGAGCCTCGGCGCGCGGGGTGTTGGTGTCACCCTTGATGCCCGTCGCGCGGTAGACGTAGCCGACGTACTTGAAATCGCCCTGTCCCATGATTCGGGGCTCGGCGGTCAGGCCGTCCAGCTCGATCATCCGCAGCCCGGTGCCCGGAGCGATTTCCTCCGTGGCCGGGACCGGCTGGTGCGACGAGACGAAGGTGATCTCGAACGACGCACGCTTGGCCTTGCCCTTGACGCCGTCGTGAGTGCCCTCATCCGGGTCGGTCACGGTCGCCTTCCACAGAGGAAGGCCCGAACCCTCGCCCGTCTTCGGGTTGAAATCGAATTCCTGCTCCGGGACCGCGTTCCGGTCCGGGTTGTACTTGATCGCCGGGCCGATCTCGCCCATCAACAGCAGCTGACGCGGAAACGCTGCACTGAACTCGACCGGAAACTGGTGACCCCGCTTGATAGCCATCTTGACTCCTGTGTGATGTGAATCGCTGCACGATCTGTGCATACACAACAGCGTATACGCAGTTGTGTATACGCACAAGGTTTTCTGTGTATGCGCAGGTCGGGGCGGGGATTTTCGCGGCGGGATCCCAATCGAGGGCGTACTCTGAGGTGTGTATACGCAGTTGCGTATGACCAGCAGCTTTTATCGACCCGGAGGAGTCAGAGACATGAGTGAGCCTGCGTACGTGTCCATCGCGGGAGAGATCGCGCGGGAGATCCGCAGCGGTGCCCTTGCTGCGCGGACGCAGCTACCGAGCTATTCCGAGCTGGCGAAGCGGCACGGGGTATCCGAGATTGTCATTCGGAAGGTGATCGACCTGCTGCTCCGCCAGGGGCTCGTTTACACGATTGAGCGCCGAGGGACGTTCGTCGCAGCGCGGCCGACGCTGGTGCGTGTTTCCCCGGAACGGCAGTTGGAAGACCCGGAAGTGACCTTCGGAAACGAGTCCGCAGCTGGTGAAGACGACGTGCAGATCGAACGAGAGACGAGGGTCATTCCCGCCGACGATGAATTGGCCGGCCTATTCGGGATCGATCTGAACGCCGATGTCGAGCACATCGTGACGATGGCCGCTGAGCGCGGTCGACCGGTCTCTATCTCGGACAGCTACCAGGTGCCAGGTACGGATGTTTCAACCGCGACTGTGCTCGAGGAGACCGTGGCCGACAAGATGCCCGCGCCGACACACGCGGTGTGGCTGGAGGTGCCGTCCGGCGAGCTGGTGAAGACCATTCACCAGCGCTTCATCCGAGACGGCCGAGTGCTGATGGTGTCGGACGTGTCGTATCCCAAGGACCGGTACGAATCGTTCGTGTTCCGTATGACACTCGAACCCCAGTCCTAGGACAGCTCGCCGAAGGTGGCCCGGTCGCATTGCCGATCGGGCCATCTTTCGTATCTGGCCTATGCGGACCGCACCCAGCCCTGAGCAACGTCCCCGAGGTTCCACCACGAGACATGCTGCGAGTCTTCAGATTCCAGCGTCCACGCCTCTGTCAGGCGCGCGAAGAACGCGTCATCCCCCGTCTTGCCGCCCTGCGGTTCCCCGATGAAGATCACGCGCCGACCGCCCCGGGCCTCGAACTTCTCCAGTGCCGTCGACGCCATCGGGTTTCCCCATCCCGGCGGCCAGCACAGGAACAGAACCGATTCGCCGTCGAGCTCCGTGTCGAACTGGTCGAGCCCCGCCACCGGGAACCACACGTCCCGTTGACCTTCAGCACCCGGAAACGACGGGTTCGCCGTGGTGTCCGGTGGTTCCGAATCGAACGCTCCCACGTCGATCCCATGGTCGGCAAGCTGCTTTGCCCAGTAGCCCCGGCCAGCGCCCAGCTCGAGTACGCGACGACCTCCACTGAATGTCCGGATCCAGCTCAGCGTCTCCGGCGAGGGAACCGCGTACGCGTATGTGCTCTGCAAGATCGTCTGCACAAATCCCAGCCGAACGCTTCCGATCGGACTTCCTCCGTTGACCACCCGACGTTCCGCGTCGACCGCGACGGACGGAGCCACGATGTCCCAGTACGGGTTCGCGCACTCGGCACCTCCGCCGGTCATGTAGTGCACGAACCGCAGATCGAATGCGGCATCTGCGTCCTGATTCCCGGTGCCAGCCAGCATCGGCGCGGTGTCAAGATACTCCGCCACCTTGGGAAACTCAGCCCGCAGCCGTGATTCGTCCCCCAGCAGGGCGGCCAGTTCCGATCGACGTTCCGGTGTCAACGCGAGCGCAGTCATGGGCTCGATTCTCCGTGTGCGCCCCACGTTCCGCGAGTGGTTGCCGAATTTCGCCATACAGGATCAAGGCGCGGCCAGGCGGCGCGGAGCGCCGCCGCCGCCCAGCGACGCGCCACCACGGGGGGTAGGGCGCCCCCTGGGCGCGGCGGCCCGTCGGCGGCCGACCGCCCCAGGCGCGGTTTGCTCCCGTTGGGCAATCACGGATCCACATTGGCGACCGGGTATCACCGGGACGG
>NZ_JARWNX010000056.1 GCF_029868385.1 Nocardia cyriacigeorgica
ATTTGACGATGATGTATTCGCCGCGGGCGTTGTCGATCGCGCTCAACGCGCTCGACCCCGTTGCGTTCCCGCAACTGCAATGCACGTTCAACCCCTGGCTCATCGGCGGAGGCGGCTCCCTCTAACCCCCCGAGACCGGCACCCACCAAGACCGGACGGCTATGACTCCGGCGACCGGTCCCGGTGGATGCCAGGCCGCCGCGCCGACTGTGCAGGCGGACGGGGACCCCTCAACCCGCCCCTGTCCCCGCATCGAGAGCCCGGTGGAAATGCCCACCGAATGGTCGCACCGCACCCGACCATTCGGTGGGCATGCGGCGTTCACCCCGACGGAATACGTTGCCCCGTCGTGGAATCGCACCGCAGCGTCGACGCCGATCAGTCGGCGAACACCTCGCCGAGATCGCCGTAGAGCCGCTGCACCGTGAACAGCGGCTGAACGCCGTAGGCGGTGTCGACCTCACGGATGGTGCCGAACACGCTGCCGGGGATCTCGAGCACCCGCCCGGTCTTCAGGTCGTAGCGGATCCGGATCTCGAAAGCGACGTCGATGCTCCCGTCCGCCTGCGGCGTCTCCAACAGCGAGGTCACGGTGTGTTTGATGCCGGTGCACCGGTCGAGCACGAACTGGATCGACGCCGCCGCGGCGTCACGCCCGGTGACCGGCTCCGCATTGGCGAAAGTCAGCTCGACGTCCTCGGTCATCAGGGCACACGCCTGCCGCAGCTGCTCCGGTTCGAGCGTATCGATGAGCGCGTAGTACTGCTGCACCAGTTCCCGCACGGACGGCGTCATGGTGGATCTCCTTCAACGATCTCGGCGACCGGTACCCAGATCAGCTGGGCACCAATCAGATTGAGCGACAAGACCGACGGTGTTCCGTCGTGCCGCCCACGGTAGTTGACCACCGCGAATCACGCGGCCGATCAACGGTGCCGGAGACGCTTGATCCAGAACTGCGGCCGCGTCGATCGACCACCGCGACCTGATCGTGCAGACCGTGGCCGGGTCGGCGCCGAGTGCTCGAACGAACCTGGGCGCCCAGCGAGTTGGCGATCTGTACCGCGAGAGGTCCGACGCCGCCCGCGGCCGCGGTGATCAGCACCCGCTGGCCGGGGCGACCCCGGCCACGTCGACCAGCATCTGCCACGCGGTGAGCCCGGCCAGCGGTAGCGCGACGTCTCCGGCATCGGTGCGAAGTGGCGGGCGGCTGCGGTGACGTATTCGGCGTGGGCGCCCGCAGCCTGCTCGCAACCGATGCCGCTGCCCTCGACCGCGACCCGCACTGACCGCCGCCGCTGCCAGGGCTCGCACGAGCGGGTGCTCGGAGCTGTTCCCGCTGGTGCCGCACGAGTTCACCGGACGCCGCCCCGACCATCCGCCGAGTCCGCGTGAACAGTGACAGGTGCAGCTGTCGGAGATTATTGCCGACAGCCGCGAGAAAAGAATTGTGGATATCTACGAGCAGTTCGCGGAGAACAACTGAAGAATACGAATTCGGCTCGATGGATAGCCGCGGCTCACTCGTCGTGTTCTGATTGGCCCGTCCCGAATCCGGGATGCGTCACAAAGCACAACCGAGGATTATCCTATGAATTCCAGAATCATCCGTTCGTTCGCCATCGCCGGGCTCGTGCTGTCGGCCACCGCACTCGGTGCCGGTACGGCCTCCGCGGAGGCCGCTACGGCCGCACCCGTTTCGGGCTCGGTGGAGGTGTGCGCCCCCATTCCGATCGGACCGCTGGAGCTCAGCCTCTGCCTGTGATCGGCAGACCCGAGTTGTCCGCGGCGGTGACGTACCTGCCCCGGTGCGTCACCGCCGCGCGGCGTAGGCGAATGTCGCTGCCGGTCATCCGATCCGGCGGCATTGTTGGAAACCATAACCGATCACACCATCCGTTCCCCCTTGTCACAATGGAAGGTTCGGACTGCGTGATCGGTCGTCGCGGTAGCGTGAATCCCTGCCCCAGTGGCCTGTGGGTGGGAAGGAATCACCATGTCTGTCGCAACCTCCGCCGAGCCGTTTCTCACCGCTTCGGGTGGGCTCGTCTCCACTCCACTGAAGGACGTACGGACCATTTCCCGCCAGATGGTGGGCCATTTCGTCGAAAACGTCGTGCCGTGCGCGACATTGCCGGGAGAAGCGCTCGATGGTGATATCACCGCCGTCACGAGAGTGTGCCTGGAATTGACCAAGAGCATGCTCGACGGGCGCGATCTTCCCGGTCGCACCGAACGAGTGCAGGACGCCGCCGCCGACTGGGCGCGCGAGGGCATCCCGATCGACACCATCCACCACGCGATCCACGAAGGCTTCAAACTAGCCTTCGACCTGCTGCTGGTGAACGGCACCCCGCATGATCACGACATCGTCGTCGGCGTCGCCCGGCGGCTGATGGACGCCCTGGAGATGATCAGTGCGGCGGTATCGGTGGCCTACGTTCGTGAACTGCGTTCCGCGGTCAGCGAACACCACACCGCCGTGCACACGTTGACCTCCGCGCTGCTGGGTGGACAGAGCACGTCGACCATGGCGCGGGAGTGCGGTATCGAGGTAGCCGACCGCTATCACGTGGTGGCGTTGGAACTTCCACCGCATGCCGAGGAACTCGACTCCGCGCTGGACGCGAAAGTGGTTGCGCGACGGAAACTGCGGCGGGTGCAGGCCGAACTGGCCGACCGCTGCGGCGGTAAGGTGCTGTCGCTGATGAGCGTCGACGGCGGGACGCTGCTGCTGCCCGATACCGAATTCGCCGATGCCGACCTGGATGAACTGGTCGCGCAGCTGTCCACGGCGGCCGAGGTGCCGGTCCGGGCGGTGGCGATGGCGGCGGCGCCGACCGAGATACCGCGCGTCGCCGAACAAGCCCACGAGCTGGTCGATATCGTGCAGCGGATCGGTGGCCAGAGCAAAGTGTATCGCCCACACGAATTGGCCTTCGAATATCAGCTGACCCGACCCGGTCCGGCGCGCGACTATCTCAGTTCGGTGCTCGATTCCCTCGAAGCGCATCCGGACCTGCTACAAACACTCGAAGTGCATATGTCGACGAATATGCAACGTTCCCGGTCGGCACGGAAACTCTACGTCCACACGAATACGGTCGATTATCGGTTGAAACGAATCGGCCAGATCACCGGATTCGACCCGAACGACGTCACCGGTCTCTGTTATCTGCGGGCCGCGCTCCTGATCCGAGCGCATCGCGCGGGAAGCACCGCCGAAGCAGGTTCGCCGCTCGGCTGAGACCGACGCCTGCGATCCCTGCGGCCACCGCGAGAGCTTCGCGGGCTCTGTACTCGCCCCCACCGGGCGGCACGCCATTGGGGTCTTCTGGAGCGAAGCGGACGCGCGTGAGTCCACGCGGAGGTCCGTCGTGTGCTCGCCGGAACGGAATCGAGTATCCGATTACGCGCGGTGTTGCGGCGTGCGATGTCACCGGTGCACGCGCCGTCGAACTGGCCGACACCCGCGAACCGGCGGATCGCCGGAGCGCAGCACGATATTCGCGCGGTCTGCGAGGAGATCGTCGCGCATCGACGCGCGGCCAGCGATCCGGGGTCGGACCTGATCGGCCGCCTGGTCGCGGCCCGCAGCGGCACCGAAGCGCTCTCCGATGACGAGATCCGGGATCAGGTGAAGATCTTCCTGCTGGCCGGCCACGACACCACGGCGACCGCGCTGATGTTCGCCCTGCGGTTGCTCGGCCTGTACCCGGCGGCCCAGCGGCGGCTGCGGGACGAGGTCGATCGGGTACCGGTGGCGGCGCGGGGGAGTGCGGCGGCGATACGCGAACTCACCTACACCACGATGGTGCTGAAGGAGACGACCCGGCTGTACCCGTCGGCCCCCTTCATCGCGCGCAACTGCGTCGACCACACCGCGGTGTGCGGATATGAGATCCCGGCCGGAGCAGATATCAACATCGCCACCTGGGTGATCCACCATCGCGATGACCTCTGGCCCGATCCCGGTCGCTTCGACCCGGAACGTTTCGCACCGGATGCGCCGCAGCAATCGCACCGGTTCGCCTGGATGCCGTTCGGTTTCGGCCCTCGCGGCTGCATCGGGCAGCGGTTCGCCATGCTGGAAGCCGCCGTCATCCTCGCCGGGCTGGTGCGTGAGTTCGAGTTCGTCACGCCACCCGGTGATATCGAGGTCACCGCTGATCTGGTTCTGCACCCCACGGGGGATGTGCCGTGTCGGTTGCGTCGGGTGACCAGCGGCGGCCTGTCCCGCCACAACCTATAGGCGGGACCTCGCGTGCTCGGTGAGGATGGTGGCGGGCTGGGCCGAATGGGCGACATGCCGAGTGGTAGCCGGCGCCGCAATCCCGTGGGAGCCGACCGACGCGTGGTTTCCTGAGGAGGTGACCGTTTCCGTTACCGGCCTCGGTAAGCAACGGGGGTCGAACCTGGCGCTCGCGACCTGGGTGTCCGCGATCAACTTCTGGGCCTGGAACATGATCGGCCCGCTATCCACCACCTACGCCGGTGATCTGTCGTTGAGCAGCGCCGAGACCTCGCTGCTGGTCGCCACGCCGATTCTGGTGGGATCGTTGGGCCGGATCGCGGTCGGCGCCCTCACCGACCGATATGGCGGGCGCGTCATGTTCATCGCGATCTCGGTCGCGTCCATCCTGCCCGTGCTGGCCGTCGGCGCGGCGGGGGCGGCCGAATCGTATCCGCTGCTGCTGGTCTTCGGTTTCTTCCTCGGCATCGCGGGCACCATCTTCGCGGTCGGTATCCCGTTCGCCAACAACTGGTACGAACCGGCCCGGCGCGGCTTCGCCACCGGCGTGTTCGGCGCCGGAATGGTCGGCACCGCACTGTCGGCGTTCTTCACACCACGGTTCGTCGATTGGTTCGGGGTATTCCCGACGCATGCGATCGTGGCCGTGGCGCTCGCGATCACCGCGGTGGTGTGTGTGCTGGTGATGGGTGATTCACCGGAATTCCATCCGAACACCGATCCGGTCGTTCCGAAATTGGCCGCCGCCCTCACACTGCGGGTGACCTGGGAGATGTCGTTCCTGTACGCGGTCGTGTTCGGCGGTTTCGTGGCGTTCAGCAACTATCTGCCCACCTACATCAAGACGATCTACGGATTCTCCGCCGTCGATGCCGGGGCCCGCACGGCCGCGTTCGCGCTGGCCGCGGTGATCGCCCGCCCGATCGGCGGTGCACTGGCCGACCGCATCCCACCGAAATATGTGGTCCTCGCCTCGTTCGCGGGGACCGCGGTGATGGCGTTCATCGCGGTGTTCCAGCCACCGCCGGATCTGTGGTCGGCCACCGATTTCATCCTGCTCGCCATCTTCCTCGGTATCGGCACCGGTGGCGTCTTCGCCTGGGTCGCCCGGCGCGCCCCGGCCCGGTCGGTCGGGTCGGTCACCGGTATCGTCGCCGCCGCGGGCGGCCTCGGCGGCTATTTTCCGCCGCTGGTCATGGGCGCCACCTACGATCCGGTCGACAACGACTACACCGTCGGTCTGCTGCTGCTCGTGGCGACCGCGATCATCGCACTGATCTACACCGCGGTGAAACTGCATGCCAGAGAGCCGGTTTCACCCGAAGTCCGATGAGACGACGGCCGGTCCGGCCGCACCGGCAGTGCGCGATCGATAGTCACGGTCGGTGGATCGCGCGGTGCGTTGTGCGGTGTCTCTAGGCGTGACCTCGGGTGTTGGTGAGGTCTCCAGACCAGATCTTGTTCGTCCGGTGCGGTGACCGCCGCGTTCTAGGTTGGTGCTGATTCACCAGCAGTCGACCAGCTGGAGGGCGCCGGTTCGGGCCGCGCGTCGGCCAGGACAGGAGCGTTCGCGTCACATGATCGGATCCGAAACAGCCCGCCGCGGATGGGTGCACGTCCTCGCGATCGCGGCAGTGGCCGCAGCCTCGGGAGTGGTCGCACTCGCACCGAGCGCGACGGCCGAGCCGACGTCCTCGATCACCGGATCGTGGGCGCTCGACGACCGGACGGTGCAGGTGCGGGTGCATTCGGCGTCGATGGATACCGACATCATGGTCAACGTGCAGCGTCCGGCGGACCGGTCGAAGCCCGCGCCGACGCTGTATCTGCTCAACGGCGGCGGTGGCGGCATGGACAGCGCGACCTGGCAGAAGAACACCGATGTGCTCGGTTTCCTGGCCGATAAGCAGGTGAATGTGGTGCAGCCGGTCGGTGGGCGGTGGAGCTACTACACCGATTGGCGTTCGCCGGATCCGAAATTGGGCGTGTACAAGTGGAAGACGTTCCTCACCGAGGAATTGCCGCCGCTGATCGACAGCGAATTCGACGCCACCGGCGTGAATGCCATCGCCGGTCTGTCGACCTCGGGGACCTCGGTGCTGCAATTGCCGATCGCGAAGCCGGGTCTGTACCGCGCGGTGGCCGCCTACAGCGGGTGCGCGCAGATCAGCGATCCGATCGGGCAGCAGTTCGTGAAGCTGGCGGTGGAGTCGTGGGGCGGCGGCGATACCGAGAACATGTACGGTCCGCCGGGTGATCCGATGTGGGCGGCCAACGATCCCTACCTCAACGCCGAAGGACTGCGTGGGCTGAAGCTGTTCATCTCCACCGGGACCGGCGTTCCCGGCATGTATGACACCTTCAACGGCGCGTACGCCCAGCCGGGCCCCCGTGGTTTCGCCAATCAGCTGGTGCTCGGCGGGCTGATCGAGGCCGCCGTGAACTGGTGCACCCACAACCTGCGTGGTCGGCTGGACCAGCTCGCCATCCCCGCCACCTACGACTTCCAGCCCACGGGTACCCACTCATGGGGATACTGGCAGCAGGCGATGAAGGACTCCTGGCCGGTGCTGGCCGAGGGCCTCGGGCTGCCGCGATGACCGCGCGCACGGGTGGTCGGGGGGCGACCGGTATGGGTAGCATCGTCCCGGCCGAGCCGACCCGGGACCTCCGGGTCTCGCCCGGCCCGTGCCCTGCGCTGGAAGGTGTGCTGGCCGCACCGGCCGTGTTCGGCGCGGGACCAGCGATGAGAAACCGATAGGGGCGCCGAGATGCAACCGGCACTGCGATGTCTGGTCTGGGAACTGGACAACACGCTGTGGGACGGCGTCGTCTATGACGGCACTGTCGGGGCGCTGGATCGCTCAGCGCTGCGCACGCTGCGCATGCTGAGCGAGCGCGGCATATGGCATGCGGTGGCCAGCCGCGGCGATCGCGGGCGCACCGTGGAGATGCTGCGCAGGCACGGGCTGCACGAGATGTTCTCCGCGGTCGAGATCGGTTGGGGCCGCAAATCGTCGGCCATCGTCCGGATCAGCCACACCCTCGGCCTGCGCCTGGACTCGATCGGCTTCGTCGACCCCGAACCGGTCGAACGCGCGGAGGTCGCGCGAGCCTTGCCGCTGGTGCGCTGCTACGCCGCCCGCAACGCCGGTACCCTGCTCGACCACCCCGACTTCCGGCCGGTGGTGCGCCCCGACCGCGACCTGACCCCGCCGCTCGGGTTCGCGCGGGTGCCCGCCCGATAGTCCGGGCGGAGGAATGCCCGCGCGGTGGCACGACCATATCGGCTCCCATTGATGGGAGACCGTGGACATCTGGCCGTGTCGTAGGCTGCCGCGACGTACACGTTTCGGTGAGCGATGTCCTCGTCGCCCGTTGCCGCGTGTCCGAGCCAGTGCTCGGTTCTGTTGGGTGAAATTGGAGGATGTGTGGCCGAACCCCGGAATCGGCTGGGTCACGAGGATTCGTGGACTGTTCCGGCGAACTGGTGGCGCAGGGCATCGCCATTTCGGGGGCTGGGCCCGCGGCGGCAGTTGACTTCTCAGCCGCGAATTCCGGTGACGCCCACTGAACTCGCGCCCTACCGCCGGGTGATCGAGGGTGCCCTTGCGTGCCCGAGCAACAGTGGTGCGTATTGGCTTTCCACGGCGGGGAAAGAGTTTCTCGATTCACGCGTATCCGCGAAAGGTGCGGCGGTGGTTTGCGCTCTGCTGCACTCGGAGCAGAGCAGTCTGGCTGATACATGGGTGGCCGAATACGGGCTCGACTTCGCGGCGGAGGCGGCTGTGTGGATGTCCGGGGTCGGACTGTCGAACTCGGTTGTCTCGGGGCCCGGCGGCGGTACGTGGAATCCCATCCATCTGGCCGCGCCGGAGCCGAACGAAGCCGGACCATTGCGTGCCTACACTGTGTTGCGGCGGGTTCGGGGGCACCTGGCGTGTGCATCCGAAGAGAGTTACCAGACCGCTGTTCAACGCCTGGGTGCGCTGCGCGGCGTGGCCGGTGGCCGAGGGGAGTCCGGTCATGTCGGTGACCTGTGGGTACGGGTGGCTACGTCGTATCTGCTTCCGACCGAACAGGCGTGGATCGACGCAGATCTCGACGCGATGCCGATCGACAGACTTCGCCACTCACCTACTGAGCGGCACCCGCGCTGGTACAGCAATGACTTCGGGGCTTCATCGGTTCCGTCTGATTCCTCGGACTCGCTCGCCCTGCTGGCGGCGTCGGCCACCACTGCCGAGCAGCTCACCCGCATCACCGGATCAGTGGAGCCAGCCCGCCTTTTCCGTCACGTGCACAATATCGCGACTCAGATAGGTCCGGCTGCCGCCGACGTCATCGCCGCGATGCTGGATGCCAGGCTTCATGCACCCTACGGTTGGGGCGCTCGTCAACACTCCACGGGCGAACTCGCCGATATGCTGTCCCGATTTCCGACCGACGTCGCGATGGAACTACTCCGGGCGCGCGCCGATAACGGGCTGGTGTTTTCCGCACTGTCCAGAGCTGCGAGCCGGTTCCCGCGCCGTGCGATGCGGCTGCTGTCCGCCGATACCGCCCACCCGGCCTCCGCCCACATTGTTCAGGCCCTCGAAAGTCGCGAACCGCGGGCCATTCGCGATGCACTGGCCGACCAGAGTGATGAACCCGGACATCTGCGCAACGCCGAACCGCATGAATTGCCGGATGTCCTGGCTGCCCCGCCCTGGCATCGCAGACCTCGGCCGCTACAGCACGTCGGCGATCGTCAACTTGCAGCACCCGCACTCCACACCATTGCCCACCACAGCGTAATAGACGGCGCTGCAACAGATTACGACGATCATGCCCATGCGGCCATCACCGCGATCGTGGGTGATGATGCGATACTGTCGCTACCCCGTCGGATTCCGCGACTGCCGGCGTGGCTCGTAACCAGCCTGCTTCCTCCCATCGTCCTGGCAGACGGTAGCGCGGTATTGCCGGAATCCGCGGTGGAAGACCTCTGCACGATGCTGATGATGTGCCGCCCCGGAGGGCTGTACGCCGGGGTTCGGGTTGTCGCGAAGACGGTGGATCCGGTGTCGCTGGCGGAGTTCGCATGGGCCCTGTACGAGGCGTGGATGTTGGCCGGTTGCCCCCACCGTGACAAATGGGTGTTGTATGCGCAGGGCATGGTCGGGAACGCAGACACCGCACGCCGACTATGTCGGCAGATCCTCAGGGGCGGATGGCGGACCGGAGAGTCTTCCCGGGCCGCGCTCGACGCGATCACGGCTATCGGTGGTGATGAGGCGCTCACCTGTCTGCGTGCCATCGTCTCCGCCTCATCCAGCGGTTTGGCCCGTAAGGCAGGGCGCCGGATCCGCGAGCTGACGGAACCGGACAGCGTGGCGTGACAGCTACCCGCTGTCACGCCATATCCCTTGGCTCTCTGCGGTGGCTACCGGAACCCCCTCGATGCGCCGAGTCGCAGCGACATCGAGGGCCGGTCGACGATCTCAGCCCCGTGCGCCGCGCCGGATGAAGGTCGCCGCCTGCTCACCGATGAGCACCGACGGCGCATGTGTATGCCCGCGCACCAGTACCGGCATCACCGAGGCGTCCGCGACGCGCAGACCCTGCACACCGCGCACCTCGAGCTGCGGGGTGACGACGCTGGCGGAATCGCTGCCCATCCGGCACGTGCCCGCCGGGTGGTACAGGGTGTGCGAATAGCTGGTGAGCGTCAGTGCCAAGGTCTCTTCGATATCGGTCGGCGCCTGCGGCGGGTAGATGATCGGTCCGAGTACCGATTTCAGCGCCGGAGCCTGCGCGAGCCGCACGCAGGTGCGCAGTCCGGACAGGATGGCGGCTCGATCGGCGCCGTCGGGGTCCGACAGATAGCGCGGGTCGATGATCGGCTTGGCCGCCGGATCACTGGAGGCGAGCGCGATCCGGCCGCGACTGTGTGGACGCAACAACACCGTCGCCAGCACCACACCGTGCTCGGTGGGCTCACGCAACCCCTCGTAGAAGAACGGTGCGGGCGCGAAGACCAGTTCCAGATCGGGCAGCGCCAACTCCGGGTTGCTGCGCAGGAAGCCGTAGGCCTCACCGACATTGGAGGTGAGCATCCCGCGATGACGCAGCAGATAATCCAGCAGCTGACGCGGCTTCTCGGCGGCGAACAGTGAATCGGAGCCGACACCGTAGCCGACGGCAGACACGAGATGGTCCTGCAAATTGGCGCCGACCTCCGGCGCGTGCTGCACCGTCTCGATGCCGTGGCGGGCCAGCTCTTCCCGGTCGCCGATGCCGGAGAGCATGAGCAGTTGCGGGCTGTTGATCGCCCCACCACACAGCACCACCTCGCGCCGCGCGGTCGCGGTGAACGTGGCATCGCCCTGCCGGAACTCGACGCCGGTGGCGCGGGTGCCGTCGAACAGCACACGCGTGGCGAGCGCTTCGGAGCGCACGATCAGATTCGGCCTGCGCAGCGCCGGACGCAGATAGGCGTCGGCCGTGCTCCATCGCCTGCCACCGTGCTGGGTGACCATGGTCTGGCTGAAGCCCTCCGGCTCCGGCCGGTTCGCGGGTTCGACCGTGAAACCGGATTCGCGCACCGCCTCCAGATAGGCGGCGGTGATCCCGCGCGGGCTGCGCTGATGGGAGATGTGCAGCGGGCCGTCGGTGCCCTCGTCGGGATACTGCGCGCCCTCGACGTTCTCGATGCGGCGGAACTGCTCGACGACCTTGGCGAAACTCCAGTCGTCACCGGCCAGCGACGCCCATTCGTCGTAGTCGGCACGGAACCCGCGCACCCACATCATGGCATTCATCGACGACGACCCGCCGAAGGTCTTACCGCGCGGCCAGTAGATCTGCCTGCCATCGAGTTCCGGTTGCGGTTCGGTCAGGTAATCCCAGTCCACCTCGGTGCGGAACAGCTTGGAGAAACCGGCCGGAATATGGATGAACTTGTTCTTGTCCCGCGGCCCCGCCTCCAGCAGCACCACCGTGGTATCGGGATCGTCACTGAGCCGCGCGGCCAGCGCCGCGCCCGCCGACCCCGCTCCGACGATCACATAGTCCGCAGTGACCTCACCTGTACCCACTGTTCATCTCCGATCGCATTGTGTACGGCAAACATACGAGCACGTGGCGGCCACCGGGGCGGGATTGCGGCATCTGCGGCCGATCACCGCGGCCGGTGCCGCCCGAGACGTCGCGCCCCGCCGGCGGAGGTGCCTGCGGGGCGCGACGGGGACGGCCGATCAGCCTGCCGCGGTGGTGCTGTCGGTACGGCGGGCCGGAACGGTGGGCAGCTTCAACGCGGTGGGAGCAGTCGCGGGGACGACCGGCTGGTGCGGTGCGATCGGAGCGATGCGCTGATAGGGCAGGCCCTGGGCGGGTCGCTGGTCCTGTTCACCCTTGTTGGGCCAGTAGGCGGCCGCGCGTTCGGCTTGGGCGGTAATGGTCAGCGACGGGTTGACACCGAGATTGGCGGAAACGGCGGCGCCGTCGACGACGCTGAGCGTCGGATAGCCGTAGACGCGGTGGTAGGCGTCGATGACGCCGGAGTCGCGATCGGCGCCGATGGCCGCACCACCGAGGAAGTGCGCGGTGAGCGGGATATTGAACACCTCACCCCAGGTGCCGCCCGCGACACCGCCGATCTTCTCGGCGACCTGCCGGGTGACCGCATTGCCCGCCGGAATCCAGGTCGGGTTCGGTTCACCGTGGCCCTGTTTGGAGGTGAGCTTGCGGCCGAACAATCCGCGCTTGGTGTAGGTGGTGATGGAATTGTCCAGATGCTGCATGACCAGCGAGATGATGGTGCGCTCACTCCAATTGCGCACACTCAGGAAGCTCAACAGCGTCAACGGATGCAGTAGGGCGATACCGAGGAAGCGCAGCCAACGGGGGACACGTCCACCGCCGTCGACCATGAGGGTTTGCAGTAGACCCATCGAGTTCGAGCCCTTGCCGTAGCGGACCGGTTCGATATGGGTGTCCGGAGTGGGGTGGATCGAGGACGTGATCGCCACACCCTTGGTGAAATCCCGGCCAGGGACGACCTTCTTGGTCGCCGCACCCACGATGGACTCGGAGTTGGTGCGGGTGAGCACACCGAGCTGATCCGACACCTCGGGCAGCACACCCTGATCACGCATGGCGTGCAGCAGTTTCTGCGTGCCGAGGGTGCCCGCGGCGAGCACCACATTGCGCGCGGTGTAGGTCGCGGGGCTCTTACGCACCCACGCGCCGGTGCGTTCGGTCGCCACCTCCCAGCTGCCGTCGGACTGCGGGCGCAGGGCGGTGACCGTCGTCATCGGAATGACCTGCGCGCCCGCCTTTTCCGCGAGGTACAGGTAGTTCTTCACCAGGGTGTTCTTGGCGCCGAACTTGCAGCCGACCATGCAGTCACCGCATTCCAGGCATCCGGTGCGCTCGGGGCCGACACCGCCGAAATAGGGGTCTTCGACAGTCTTGCCCGGCTCGCCGAAGAACACACCGACTGGCGTCTGCACGAAGGTATCGCCGCACCCCATATCCTCGGCGACCTGCTTGAACACTTCGTCGGCGGGCGTCATATGCGGATTCTGCACGACACCGAGCATCTTCTGCGCCTGCTCGTAGTACGGGGTCAGCTCATCGCGCCAGTCGGTGATCTCGCGCCACTGGGCGTCCTGGAAGAACGGCTCCGGTGGCACGTAGAGGGTGTTGGCGTAGTTGAGCGATCCGCCGCCGACTCCGGCGCCGCCGAGGATCAGCACATCGCGCAGCGGATGAATGCGCTGGATGCCGTAGCAGCCGAGCTTGGGCGCCCACAGGAATTTGCGCAGATCCCAGCTGGTCTTGGGCAGTTCGTCGTCGGCGAAGCGGCGGCCCGCCTCGATGACAGCGACCTTGTAGCCCTTCTCCACCAGTCGCAGCGCCGTGACGCTGCCGCCGAATCCGGACCCGACGATGAGTACGTCGTAGTCCGTCGCGTGCTTGGACATGGGGAACTCCTCGGTCGGCGTCGGCAGTGACGCCGGTTACGCTAATGACGACAGTTGGAACTGTCAACGAAGGGTGCGCTTGGTATCTATGCTGGTCGAGTGTCCCGATACAGCCGCACCCAGCTGGCCGAACTGAGCGGCGTCCCGGCGCGCACGATCCGCTACTACCATTCGCTCGGTCTGCTCCCCAAAGCCGAACGGGTCGGCAAGGAAGCGCTCTACCGCGACGAACATCTGGACCGCCTGCGCGACATCCTCGCCATGCAAGCCCGCGGCTTGCGCCTGGACGCGATCCGAGAAGTGTTCGCCGCCGACATCGGACCGGGCGCGGCCGACTGGCGCGCGGTCTTCGACCCCCGCCAGCACGGCCCGTCCGATCAATCCACCGTCCTCGACGACGAGGCCCTCTCCGAACTGCTCGGCGACCGCCGCCCCGAGATCCTCGACGAGCTGCTCGCCGCCCAATACCTGGAGCGCCGTGGCGAGGACTGGGCCATCCCGGACCTGCCCATGCTCAAGGGCGCCCTGATCCTCTACGACGTCGGCACCGACGTCACCCTCAGCGGTGCACTGCGCAAGGTGATCCGGGCGCGCATCGCCGAACTGGCCGACGAGATGGTGCGCACCTTCCGCGACGCCGCCGCGACCAGCTACGGCGGCGAGGGCATCGGTAGCGACCTCAGCCGATTCCGCGACCGGTTCCGCGCCGCCGCATGGGAAGTCGGCGGCGCGACCCTGGCCGACGAAATCGAACGCGCGGTCGCCGAACTCGACGAATCCGGTCGCTGAAATCCGCCCATGGGGGAGCGGTGATCACTGTTGTTGACATTGCTCTCCGAAATAGGTCAGGGTGGCACCATGACCACGCCACGAGCCCGTGCTCGCGCCCAGACCATGGAGGACATCAAACGCATCGCGCGCACCCAGCTGGCCACTGAAGGCGCCGCGGCACTGTCACTGCGTGCCGTCGCGCGTGAACTCGGTGTTGTCTCCTCGGCGGTCTACCGCTACGTCCGCAGCCGCGACGAACTGCTGACGCTGCTCGTGGTCGACGGCTACGACGCCCTCGGTGACGCCGTCGACGCCGCCGTCGCGGCAGCTCCCGCCGACTCGGCCGCCCGGCTGCGCGCCGCCGCCCACGCCGTCCGCGACTGGGCCCTGGCCGAACCCGCCTGGTACGGATTGCTTTTCGGCACGCCCGTCCCCGGATACGCGGCGCCCGCGGACCAGACCGTCACACCGGGCACTCGCGTCATCGCGACGCTGCTGCGTCTCATCGCATCCGCCCACCGCGACGGCGCGCTCACCGAGCCCGCATCCACGCCGATCTCACCCGCCACGATCACCGACTTCACCCGCATCCGCGACGAATTCGACATCGAACTACCGGATGGGCTGCTGGCGCGCGCCCTCGTTCTGTGGAGCGCACTGTTCGGCGCGGTGAGCTTCGACGTATTCGACATGTACGGGTCCGGCACCTTCACAGACCGTGGTGAGGTGTTCGATCTGCAATTGACCGGCTGGCTGGAACTGCTCGGCCTCCATCGAGACGCCTCAGGGATGTAGGCCACCGCACAGGATGAGCGCGGTGCGGGTGAACAGCGGTGCCAGCTCGGGCAAGTGCGTGGCGCCGCGCTCGGACAAGCAGGCCACGATGCGATCGGAGATGCCGCCGAGCAGCATATCGATCAATTCGGGCTCCGGCTCCGCGGGAATCTCACCACGCTCGAACCCGATCCGCCCGACGGCCATGATGTGCTCGGCGAACAGGCGGTGCACCCGCGCCCGATGCTGCATCAGCGTGGGACCGGCGGCCAGGATCTCGATATAGAGCGCGCGGGTGGCGGCCGGTTGCGCGGCCAGGATCTCGAGAAAGACCCGGAACGAGCTGTGTACTCGATCGGCGAACGCCGTGTCCTGGCTCGAGGCGATGGTCTCGGTGAGCTTGCGCAGGCAATCGGCCACGGCATTGTCGTACGCGGCGGCGAAGCATTCCTCCTTACCGCCGAACAGCGCGTAGAAGGTGCGCCGCGCGACCCTGGCCCGGCCGACGATCTCGGTGACCGTCGTCTGTGCATAACCCAGCTCGCCCACCGCCTCCAGGGCGGCCGCGCACAACCGCAGGTATTGGGAGTTCTCGACCTCCTCGCGGGTGAGGCGGTGCGGGCCATGGGGCAGCCGATCGGGCGCTCCTTCAGTCAGCACGGTCATCTGTCCAGGATATGAGGCGATGCGGTACCGGCCGCCGCCGCTGTCGTCGATCCTGGTGAGACTCAGGCCATAGTTGCCATGAAATGTGATCCATCCTATGGTTACCCGAGAGTCAGGAACGAGGGAGTTCCGCTCTGTCGGGATGAGGGGAAGCATGACAAGACATCGACGTCTCGTCCGGAGTGCCGTGGTAGCCCTGGTGAGCATCGTCGCGGTCGCCACCGCGCTGGTGGCGGCCCAGACCGGACAGGCACAACCGGACGGCGGCGCGCTCGGCGCCCAATGGACCGCCACCCACGACGGCCCGCGCGCCTATCCGAATGTGCACATCGACTGGGATGTGCCGATCACCATGAGCGACGGCACCGTCCTCAAAGGCAACGTCTACCGTCCGGCCGACGCCGCGGGCAGGCCCATCGAGGACAAGACGCCGACCATCGTCAACCTCACCCCCTACACCAAACTCGTCGGCAATGTGCTGGACTCCGCGCTGACCTTCCCGGTGCTGGCCGACGCGCTCACCCAGATCTTCACCACCTTCGATCTGTCCGCCTTCGGTCTCGGCGGGCTCACCGAGATCACCAAAGCCCTGCCCGCGGGCACCCTGCGTTCCTTCGGTGTGGACCGCAAACTCGTGCAGAGCGGCTACACCCAGGTCGTCGTCGACGTCCGCGGCACCGGATTCTCCCAGGGCACCTGGCAGGTCTTCGGCGAGCGCGAGCAGCTCGACGGCGTCGAGGTGGTCGACTGGGCCGCCGCCCAGCCCTGGTCCACCGGCAAGGTCGGGATGAACGGCATCTCCTACTCCGCCATCAACCAACTCCAGACCGCCGAACGCAAACCCGAAGCGCTCGGGGCGATCTTCCCGATCGTGCCCGGCAGCGATCTGCTGCGCGATATCGCCGCCACCGGTGCGGGTGTCGGATTCGGCTTCCTGCCCGCCTGGCTGCTGGCCGTCAACACCTCCAAGCTCATCCCGGATGTCGAATCGATGTTCGCCGGAACGTTCGACTGGAAGTGGTTGGCCGACCGCGTGCAGGACCCGATGACGTTCTTCAACTACTTCCTGGCCGCGCTCACCGTGCCCAGCGTCGACGCCATCCCGCCACACCTGATGGAACTCATCCAGGACGACAGCGCCATCCGCACATCCTGGCTCGGACAGCCCGACAAGGTCGACATCCCGACCTTCGTCTACGGCGGCTGGCACGACATCTTCACCTACTCCTCGCCGCGGGTCTACAACGCCGTCGACGTACCCGACGCGCAGAAGAAGCTCATCATGGGCGATATCTACCACCTGACCACCGGTAGCGGAAACGGCCTTCCCGGCGCACCGCCGCGGCTGGACGTGCTGCAACGTGCCTGGTTCGACAAGTGGCTCAAGGGCATCGACAACGGCATCGACACCTACGACAACGTCACTCTCTGGCAGCAGGGCGGCGGCTGGACCAGTACATCCGCTTTCCCGCGCCCCGGTATGGACTATCGCCGCATGTATCTCGACGCCGCACCGTCCGGCACCGTGACCAGTGTGCACGACGGCAGCCTCAGTACGGCCCCCGGCGCACCGGCTCAACTCACCGTCGCGCCCGGCCTCGCCACGCTGTGCTCACGTGATTCGGCCACCGGCACCGCGGGTATCACCGGAATTCTGGATGCCTGCGCGAAGGATTCGAGAATCAGCGAGACCAGCGCGCTGACCTTCACCAGTGCGCCCGTGCACGGTCCGACCGAGATCTCGGGGCCGATCAGTCTGCACCTCAATGCCGTCCACGACGCCACCGACGGATACTGGTCGGTCACCGTCAACGATGTCGCACCCGACGGTCGCTCCACCGTCCTGACCAGTGGTCAGCTCACTGCCTCGCTGCGTGAGGTCGACGAGGACAAGGCCACCCGTTCCGCCAACGGCGACTACACCGACCCGTATCCGGTGCTCACCCTCGACACCAGGCAACCACTGGTTCCCGGACAGCCCACCGTGATCGATATCGGCGTGGCCGCCACCGACGCCATCCTGCAACCGGGACACCGCCTGCGGGTCGACGTCTACGCCATGAACTTCCCCCGCGGCCTACCCCTGCGCCCACTGCTCAACGAGAGCGAACTCAAACCGCAACACGTCCGGCTGGATCCGAACCGGCCCAGCTGGATCAACATTCCGGTCGCGGGCACATCGGGCTGGTAATCGGGCCACCCTCACGACGAGACCGGGGGCTCTCCTACCGCACAGTGTGCTAGGAGAGCCCCCGGCTCGTCTGAGCAGTATCAACAAGAGTGGGCAGCCGATCACATGACCGATTGGCGTCGCGGGGTGGAACTCGGTGCGCTGCGGATAGCGCAGCACTCGAGAACCTTGGTCACGTACAACGCTGACGCCGCACCACCATCGCGCGTTCAGTCCGCTGCCGGTTCTAGATCCGATCCGGGTTGTTTCGGCGGCGTGGTGACCACATCGATCTGTTCGCCCACATAGCGGACGACCACCGCGACCACCGCCGCCACCGGCACCGCGAGGAACGCACCGACGATCCCGTACAGCGCGCCGCCGCCGGTCACCGCCAGCAGGACGATCACCGCGTGCAACTTCATGCTGCGACTCTGTAGTACCGGTTGCAGCACATTGCCTTCCAGCTGTTGCACCGCGATGATGATGCCGAGCACGATCAACGCCGTGGTGAGGCCATTGGCCACCAACGCGACCAGCACGGCCAGCGCACCGGCGACGAACGCACCGACCATCGGGATGAACCCGCCGAGGAAGGTGATCACCGCAAGCACCAGGGCCAGCGGAACATCCAGGATCACCAGACCGAGACCGATCAGCACAGCGTCGATCAGGCTGACCAGCGCCTGGGTGCGGATGAACCCGCCGAGCACCACCCACACCCTGGCCAGCACCTCTTCGAGATGGCGTCCGCTGGAGGACCCGACCGTACTGTGCAGCCACGGCATGAAACGCGGCCCGTCCTTGACGAAGAAGAACGACAGCACCAGCACCAGGAACAACGTGATCAATGCCGAGGTCGCCGCACTGACACCGCTGAACACGCCGGTCGCGATCTGCTCGGCACTGGACTGCAATCGGGAGACCACGGCCTCGACCGCCGAATCCAGCTGTTCGTCACGCACATTCAGCGGCGGACCCTGCAACCAGTCGCGCACCCGGTTGATGCCCTCGGTCGACTTGTCCGCCAGATCCGGCGCCTGATCGACCACCGACGGCACGATCAGCGCGATGACCCCGGACAGCACCGCGAGGAATCCGATCACCGTGATCGACGCCGCGGCCGCCGGCCGCAGCCGGTGCTGGATCAACCAGCGGGTCGGCGGCCACAACACGGTGGCGACCACGATCGCCAGCAACACCGGCAGCAACACCACCCACAGCTTGGCGGCGACGTATCCGATCACCCAGAGGCCCGCCGCGATCGCGACGATGCACAACGACCATTTCGCCAGCCACAGCACGCCGACACCGATGACATCGCCGCGCTCCGGGGTCGGAACGCGGTCGGTCGGCTCGGTCTCGGCTTCGGTCTTACCCTCGTTCGGCCCGTTCACGCCGCCAGTCTTACACGGATTCCGCGGCGGGTCCGGCCACGACGGCCGAGACACCCGCCGCGATCACCGTCGCTGTCGACAAGATACGACCAGCGCCGGCTTCGGGGTCGAGGAACATCCGGGAGGAAGGTCACGCTGAGCCGACAGAGTGAATCCTATGCGCGACCCGGACGCGGTCGATCGCATCGAGGCACTCGGTTCAGGTGCAGCAGTTGGGGTCCAGGACCGTGCACAGGGCCGAGAGCGCGTCACGGCGGGCGCGGTGGAAGGTGTTCATCCCGCGGCGCTGTGACTCGACCAGACCGGCCTTGCGCAGCTGACCGAGGTGATGGGACACCGTGGACTCGCTGAGGCCGACCGCGGCGGCGAGTTCACCGCCGTTCTGTTCGCCGAGTGGGCTGGCCAGCAGCAGCGACATCAGTTTGACCCGGACCGGGTCGGCGATCGCCTTGAGCCGCAGGGCAACCTCGAGGGCGGCGGCGTCGTCGACCGGGCCCGCGGCGACCGGGGCGCAGCAAACGGGGGCGGACATGTCGATCACGGGCAACGCCTTGGGCATGAGACAACACTACGTGCGGCATTGACATATGTCGAAGAGGTGAGCAGACTCGGCGGCAGCAAGCATCTTCGATATATGTCTCACAAGTGGAGGTTCTCTCATGTCTCGCGTCCAGCTCGCCCTCAACGTCGACGACCTCGACACCGCCGTCACCTTCTACTCGACCCTGTTCAACACCGAACCGGCCAAGCGCAAGCCCGGCTACGCCAACTTCGCGATCGCCGAGCCCCCGCTCAAGCTCGTGCTGATCGAGAAACTCGGCGAGGGCGGCTCGATCAACCACCTCGGTGTCGAGGTCGAGTCCTCGGAGCAGGTTCACGGCGAGATCGCCCGCCTCTCCGACGCCGGGCTGTTCACCGAGGAGCAGATCGCGACCACGTGTTGCTTCGCCACCCAGGACAAGGTGTGGGTCACCGGGCCCGGCGGCGAGCGCTGGGAGGTCTACACCGTGCTCGCCGACAGCGACACTTTCGGCACGGCCCCGGACCTGGGTCTGACCGACGCCGAGGCGACCAGCGGGTGCTGCGGCACCGCCACCGAAGCCGAGGCTGCGGGCGTGTGCTGCGGCAGCGCGGCCAAGGAGAAGGCCGTCGCGTCCGGGGCTGGCTGCTGCGCCTGACCCGCCCGGGGTGGGTGCGAGCGAGTGCACCGGGTGCTCGCTTGCCTTCTGGATTAGATATCGATCAATATCGACGTATGTCGAATCGAGAGTTGCCGTTGCGTGTGGCCGCACCGGGGTGTGTGGTCACACCACGGCTCCGCCCGCCCATGACCGGCGAGACCGCGGTCGAGCTGGCGGCGGTGTTCAAGGCCCTGGCCGACCCGGTCCGGCTGCGGCTGCTCTCGGCCATCGCCGCTCGCGCCGGCGGCGAAGCCTGCGTGTGCGACCTGTCCGCCGGGATCGATGTCACCCAGCCGACGATCTCGCACCACCTCAAGGTGCTGCGCGAGGCCGGGCTGCTGACCAGCGAACGCCGCGCATCCTGGGTCTACTACCGCGTCGTCCCGCACGCCCTGACCCGGCTGGCCGAGGTCCTCGCCACCGAGGCAGGGACGGTGGTGAGCGCGTGAGCACCACCACCGACAGCCCCGCCGTCGTCGGCAATCTCTCCACACTCGACCGGTTCCTGCCCGTCTGGATCGGCGTCGCCATGGCCGCCGGGCTTCTGCTCGGCCGGATGATCCCCGGCCTGGGCGATGCCCTGTCGGCGGTGGAGGTCGACGGGATCAGCCTGCCGATCGCGATCGGGCTACTGATCATGATGTACCCGGTGCTGGCCAAGGTCCGCTACGACCGCCTCGACTCCGTCACCGGCGACCGCAAACTCCTGCTCAGCTCCCTGCTCCTGAACTGGGTTCTCGGCCCGGCGTTGATGTTCGCGCTGGCGTGGCTGTTGCTGGCGGATCTGCCCGAGTACCGGACCGGGCTGATCATCGTCGGCCTGGCGCGCTGCATCGCGATGGTCATCATCTGGAACGACCTCGCGTGCGGTGACCGCGAAGCCGCCGCCGTGCTCGTCGCCGTGAACTCGGTGTTCCAGGTGATCATGTTCGCCGCCCTTGGGTGGTTCTACCTCTCGGTCCTGCCCGGATGGCTCGGCCTGGAGCAAACCAGCATCGCCGCCTCGCCGTGGCAGATCGCGAAATCGGTGCTGATCTTCCTCGGCGTCCCTCTGCTCGCCGGGTTCCTCACCCGCCGTTTCGGCGAACGCGCCAAGGGGCGCGACTGGTACGAATCCGGCTTCCTGCCCAGGATCGGACCGTGGGCGCTCTACGGGCTGCTGTTCACCATCGTGATCCTGTGCGCCCTGCAAGGCGAGCAGCTCACCTCCCGGCCGGTCGATGTCGTGCGGATCGCGATCCCGCTGCTGGCCTATTTCGCGATCATGTGGGGCGGCGGCTACGCCCTCGGCGCCGCCCTTGGCCTGGGCTATGAGCGCACCACCACGCTGGCGTTCACCGCTGCGGGCAACAACTTCGAACTCGCCATCGCCGTCGCGATCGCCACCTACGGCGCGACCTCCGGTCAGGCGTTGGCCGGGGTCGTCGGCCCCCTGATCGAGGTTCCCGTGCTGGTCGCCCTTGTGTATGTGTCGCTCGCCCTGCGCAAGCGATTTCCCGAGGCCACCGGGATGACCTCGGGCCTGGAAGGGGCACCGCGGTGAACGCCATCCGAGGGTGTGCGGATCGTCAACTGGGACACCGACGAACCCTCCGAACGGGCATCGAACGCTCGGAACCTGCGCAGTCCCTCAGCGCGGAACCGTGACGGGGTCGACACAGCTGGCCACGGCATCCACGAACGAACAACTGGCGGGGCGGCGGGTGGGTCGGTAACCGGGGGGGACCCCGCCCGCACGAGTGATCTCGGTGTAGGCGGGGACGGCGTCGGTGGGGCGGCGTGTCAGGGTGGGGTCGGTGAGCACATCGACGGTGTAGAGCCCGAACCTCGGGGTGTAGGAACCCCATTCGTAGTTGTCGGTGAGGCTCCAGTAGTTGTATCCGATCAGATTCATACCGTCGGCCTTCGCGCGTTGCAGCCAATACACGGTGTCGCGCAGTAGATCGGCGCGGGTGTAACCATCTGCCCGCGGGTGCCCGTTCTCGGTGGGCATGCCGTTCTCCACGATGTAGAGCGGGCGGCCGGGGAACTGGCGCGCGTAATGCTGCAATGCGTAGTAGATGCCTTCGGCCTGCAACGGCATCGTCCACAACTGCTCGATATTCGGTAGACCACCCAGCAGGGACTCGGGGGAGAAGCCGTAGTAGTAATCGATGCCGATGTAGTCGAGTTTTGCGCCGATGCGGTCGATGAGCGGCTTGTTGACCACGTCCTCGGCGGTCGGGATGTAGGCGACATTGCTCGAGACCATGGCCCGCGGATGGGCGCGGTGAATGTGGTCGTAGATCGCATTGTGCGCCTGCGCGATACGGTCCTGCATCACCGGTACGTCACCGATGCCGATACCGCCGTGCCGGAGTTCGTTCAGTACATACATCGCGGGCTCGTTGAAGGTGATCCACAGCGGATCATGCACGACGTAGCGGTCGACGACCCTGCGGGCATTGGCCAGCCAATCGGTCACCATCGCGGGATTGCGCCAGCCGCCACGCTCGACCTCCCAGCCCGGATACACCCAGTGGTCCAGGGTGAGCATCGGCCGCATCCCGGCGGCCGTGATGGCCGCGATGACATTGTCGTAGAACTGGAATCCCGCCGGATCCCATTCCTCCGGCCGCGGTTGCAGCCGCGCCCATTCGATGCCGATCCGGTACACCCGCACTCCGAGCTGCGCGGCAAGCCCGATATCGGAACGGAAGCGGTTGTAGAAGTCGATCGAGTTCAGGTACGGGTCGTCGGTCTTACCGGCGGCTATATATCGCATCCAGTTGCTGTCGGGTGCGTTGCCTTCGGACTGGAATCCGGATGCCGCCACGCCCCAGAGGAAATCGTCACCGAACGGTGCCACCGTCTCCGGTGCCGGTGGTCTGGCTCCGGCGGGTACGCCGAGCAGCGCGGTAGCGGTCAGCCCGGCCACACCGGCGAGAATGTGGCGGCGGTTCGGTTGTCGCATCGAACTCCAGCTCCTCACGATGACGGGTGCTCATGGATCCGCCCCGCACATCGCATGTCGAGTCGGGGCGGCACCACGCGGCCAGCCTAATGACCGATAGGTTGCGCGCGGTGGGGAAGTGACGAGTCCGTTGCCGAACTTTCTCGCTGGGGTAGGGGAGTCGGGGCCGCAACGGGGCCTCTTTGAGTTGTGGGGGAGTTCGGCTCGGGCAATGGGTGAGACAACAGCACATCGGGGTGGCTCGTGAGGACCCAGGTCTGCATCAGTTCCCTCTAGAAAAACGTGCCGATACGTAGATATGCGCATCTACGCATGTTAGCCCCTAGATCCCCGACCTCGCCATCGACGTGCCAACAAACCAGCACAGAAGGGGAGGGGGAATCGCGAGCGCGGCTACGACGTTCGCGGTCGACCTGGTCGCCTCGACTCATTCGGCCTGGTCGATGGTTTGTCGTGCGACGTCGCTCGTGGTGCGGCCGGGTGCTTGGTGGCGGCGGGGCGCTGGCGAGATCGCGCTGTGTAGGCGACCGCATCGAACCTCGTGATAGTGATCTAGGTCACATCATGTCAGCTGCGGTGTTTCAGCGGTGTCTTGTGCACGAGTCCCACAGAGCGGAGGAGACATCATGAGCAAGAAGATCGAAGTGGTTGTGGTCGGCGGCGGATACGCCGGTGTGATGGCGGCGAATCGGATGACCCAGTGTGGCGATGTCGCGGTGACGGTGGTGAATCCGCGTTCGGTGTTCGTGCCGCGGCTGCGGCTGCATCAGTTGGTGGGCGGTACGCACGAGGCGGTCGTCGCCTACAGCGATGTGCTGGCCGAGGGTGTGCGGTTGGTGACCGACAGCGTGACCCGGATCGATGTGGCCGGGCGCCGGGTGCTGCTGTCTGCGGACGGCGCTCTCGACTATGACTATCTGATCTACGCGGTGGGCAGTGTGAGCGGTGATGTCGAGGTGCCGGGGGCGGCCGAGTTCGCGTATCCGCTCGCGACTTTCGAAGCCGCGCTGCGGTTGCGGTCGGTACTGCTCGATACGCCGCGCTCGGCACGGGTGGTAGTGGTCGGCGGTGGTCCGACGGGCATCGAAGCCGCTGCCGAGCTGGCCGGGCAGGGGCGTTCGGTGACGCTGGTCGCTGGTGGTGTCGTCGGTCCTTATCTGCATCACCGCGCTCGGCGCACGGCTCGCAAGTATCTGGCCGGGTTGGGTGTGCAGGTGCTGGAAGGTGCGGATGCGTCGGTTGCCGCGGTGCGTGCGGATGCGGTGGAACTCGCTGACGGCCGCACCTTGGCCAGTGCGGTCACCGTTTGGGCCGCGGGTTTCGGTGTGCCGGGGCTGGCGGCCGTGAGTGGTCTGTCCACCGATGCCGCCGGGCGGCTGCGTACCGATGAAACGTTGACCAGCATCGATGACGATCGCATCGTCGCCGCGGGTGATTGCTCGGCTCCGTCGGATCTACCGTTCCGGATGAGTGCCTATGGCGCGGGCTGCCTTGGTGCGCATGCCGCCGACACCCTGCTGCACCGGATCGCCGGTACCGCGCCGGAGCCGATCGATCTGGCGTTCCCCGCGATGTGCATCAGCTTCGGCCGCGATGCCGGGATCTTCCAGCTCGGTCGTAAGGACGACACCGCGATGCCGCTCTACTTCAGCGGTGTCGTTGGCAAGAAGCTCAAGGAGTTCTCCTGCGCTGCCAGTGTGAAGCATCTGGTCGATGAGGCGCGTAGGCCGGGCTCGCATCATTGGCCGAAGGATGGCAAGCATCGGCCGACGCTGCTGCGGGACCAGCGTGAGAACGCGGCGGAATCGGTGGGATAGCGCCGGTTGTTGCTGCTGAAGAGGTCGGCGCGATGGAGAGTGAGGACACCATGGTCACCAGCGGCGAATCTCGTGAATGGAGCGGTGAAGGCACGGGCGGCGAGGACGACACTCTCGCGGCGACGGAGGCATTTGTCGCGCACCGGAATCTGCTGTTCACCGTGGCCTACGAGATGCTCGGTTCGGCGGCCGATGCCGAGGATGTGTTGCAGGAGACCTGGTTGCGCTGGGTGCAGGTCGATCAGTCGCAGGTGAGTGAGCAGCGTGCCTATCTTGTGCGGATCACGACCCGTCAGGCGTTGAACCGGTTGCGGTCGATGAAGCGCCGCCGGGAGGCGTATGTGGGTTCATGGTTGCCGGAGCCGTTGCTCACCGCCCCGGATGCGGCCGCCGATGTCGAACTGTCCGAGAGCGTTTCGATGGCGCTGATGCTGGTGCTGGAAACGTTGAGCCCCACCGAGCGTGCGGTGTTCGTGCTGCGGGAGGCGTTCGGCTTCGGGTATGACGAGATCGCGGCCGCAGTGGACAAATCGCCCGCGGCGGTGCATCAGATCGCGCATCGTGCGCGCCGTCATGTGGAGGCCCGCCGTCCACGCCGCACGGTCACCGCGCGGCAGACCCGGGCGGCGCTGGATGCGTTTCAGCGGGCACTCGAAACCCGTGATCTCCAGGGCCTGCTCGATGTGCTCGCCCCCGATGTCGTGGCGATCAGCGACGGCGGCGGCATCAAGAAGGCTTCGCCGCGTCCGGTGGTCGGCGCCGACAAGGTGGCGCGGTTCATGGTCGGTGGTCTCACCAGGCACGATGTGCAGCTGACCGTCGAGCCGACGGTGGTCAACGCAGGTCCGGCGCTATCGCTGTACATGGACGGTGAACTCGACGGTGTGATCGTGCCGCATGTGGAGGACACTCGCATCACGGGCCTCTACTACGTGCGAAACCCGCAGAAGCTCACCCATATCTCTTCCATGAACCCGCTCACGCTGCGGTGAATCACTCGAACTCGCTGTCTTACTCGGATCGGAATCGGGCGCCAGCATTGTTGCGCGGATCGGAATCGGCTGCGAGGCTGCCGAGTGCTCTGCGAAGCCACAGGTAGCCGACTATCACGGCGGCGAGAACGACGACGTGGAACACGACGTCGTCGGTCCGTCCACCGTTGGCGACGAGGAAGAGACCGAACAGCCACAAGGCCAGCACGGCGCCGAGACAGCTGTTGAGTTGATGCCGTCGACTCCAGTCCGGTCGCACCACCCACCGGCGCAGCATCGCGGCGAGGGCGGCGGCAAATACCAGTGCGGCGAGTGTCCACACCATGAACGGTGCCGGGGTGCCGATGAAGGCGACCAGATACAGCATCAGCCACGCCAGTCCCGCACCGAATCCGACCCAGCCGACGGTCGCGGGCCCGGGGCACCGTTTCGTCGACGTGGTGGCCCATGGTCGCCGGCACCTGCCGGCCGACAACACCAGGATGATCACCGCTACGACACCGCCGATGATCTGCGCGGCGGACAGGCGGAAGTCGGATCGAACGAGCGAGATGAACACGAACACGGCGAACCCGGCGGCGAAAACGCCGGCGAAGACGGTCAGCGTCGAACGCGACAGCCAGGCGGTGTGTCGCTGGGCGGGAAAGATCAGGTGCGTCAACACGATCGGTATGACGATGCTCCACACCGCGTGGTATCCGGTGACCACGACCGCCCACAGCCAGTTCACCTCGAAGGCCCGCCCGTAGACGGTTTCGCCGTCCATGCCTTGCGGATTGAAGATCGTCTGTAGCCCGAGCCCTTCCTCGAGTACGGCGAAGGCGACGGCGAGCAACAACAGTCCCCACCCGTTGAGGCCCCGGCGTTGCACTACCTCCCGCACCAGCAGCACGCCCGCGCCGTAGAAGCAGACGATCGCAACGGCCCGCAGCGGCTGGGCGAGATAACTGAATCGAAATGCCGCCCCCACGATTTCGCCGATCAGCGGTGAGAGCACCAACAATACCAAGACCGGCAACGCCGTCCCCACTGTCGTGGATGAGGGCCGGAGGTGAACGCGCAGGCCCGCACTCGCCTCGGCGAAGCGGCCACTACCCGTCACCACGATCGTCTCCCTCTTCTTCTGCTACGGCGATGCCGTTGACGAACAGCAAGGGCCAGTCTCGTTCGAACACCGCCCGGTCGGTGCCGCCCCGATCGCGGATTTCCCGTGGCAGGTCCGTCATCGCATTCATCAGCACCGAGGCGACGAGCCGGGCGTCCACTGGTCGGAACTGACCACAGCGTTGTGCTTCGGCGATGAACGAGCGCAGTTCCCCCAAGCCCTTGATCCGCTCGGCGTCCTCGGTCTGCCCACCTGCCTGGTCGTGGCGCGTGAACTGGGTCAGCACGAGCATCGCCGGTAGGTTGTCGAGGCAGTACGTGGCGAATCGCCGCAGCATTCCTTCCAGCGCTGAGACGTAGCTGTCGTCCTCGTCGACGGGCTGCATCGCCTCGTCGACTCGCTGCTGGATCGTCGTGCGCATCTGATCGATCAGTCCCTGCCGGGAACCGAAGTGGTAGTTGATCAGTGCCGGACTCACCTGCGCGCGCGCCGCTATCGCGGCGTTCGACGCCTTGGCAAGCCCCACGTCCGCGATCGTCTCGATCGCGGCGTCCACGAGCTGGCGCCGCCGCGCCAACTCGATGAAGCTCGGCCCCGCACCTGCTGATTGCATAAACAGGATTTTAATCGATGCATCAGGAATGTGGACTCGGAGGCGACTACAACCCGAGTTTGGTGACGGCGTTGTCGTCCAAGGGGTTTGCGGTGCGGATGTATCGGTGCACGGTGCGAGGGTTGGACCAGCGGCCTTGGCGCATGATCTCGCGGTCGGCGGCGCCGCCGAGGGCGGCTTGGGTGGCGAAGCCGGCGCGTAGGGAGTGGCCGGAGAACAGGGCTGGGTCGAGACCGGCGCGGGCGGCGTAGCGTTTGACGAGTTCGGCGACGCCGCGGCCGGAGATGGGGTCGGCGCCGATGCCGCCGTGCCGGGTGACGGTGGGGAAGAGGGGTTGGTCGGCGCCGAGGGTGATCGGGATGCCGGTGAAGCCGTGGCAGCGGTGGATGTGCGGGGTGGGTGTCGGTGTGGCGGTGAGCTGTTCGCGTAGGCGGTGCGGCTCGGTGGTGTGCAGGGCGAGCAGTGCGATCCAGTCGGCGAACGCGCAGACCGGGCAGGTGTGCGGGCGGCTGCCGCGCGGCAGTACGACGCGTTGTTCGGTGATGCCGGTGGGATCGGTTTTGGTGGTGGGCAGTTGGATCAGCAGAACCGGCTCGCCGGTGGTGTGGTCCTGGTCGACGTGCACGTCTCGCACGCGCAGTCCGGCGAGTTCGCTGCGGCGCAAGGCTCCGGCGAATCCGATGAGCAGCGCCAGGGTGTCGCGGCGTCGTGCGGGTTCGGTGGGCCAGCCCGGTTCGGGTAGTTCGGCGAGGAGCTGTTCGAGGGTGTGCAGTAGGACGGGCCGTTTACGGGTGGGTCGGGTGCGGCGGACGCGGCGGATGCCGCGCAGGGTGAGTCGGACGACGTCGCTGCGGGTGGGGGAGGGTAGGCCGTTGGCGGCGTGTACGGCGGCGATGGCGGCGGCTTTGCGTTCGAGGGTGGCGGGGCGATACGCGTAGTCGCCGTTATCGCGTCGCGCGTCGGCGGCCGCGGCGAGGTAGACGGCCACGTCGAGGGCGTCCGCCGGTAGCGCCTGTCGGGTTTCGGCACCGCACCACGCGGTCCAGGCGATCCAGTCGCTGCGGTAGGCGCGCACGGTGTTGGCCGATTGTGAGGCTTCGAGATAGCGGCCGAGGGCTGCGGCTTGATCGTCGGCGAATCGTTCGCGGACGCGTCGCAGGGCGGCGGTGTCCACGAGGACGCTGCGCACCCCGCGTTCCAGTTCGGCGCGTACGGGGTCGGGGATGGCGAGGGCGGCAGCCTGTGCGGAGGCATGGTGCTCGGACATCAATCCCCGTTCGGTGGAGCGGATCTGGGCGCGGCGATGTGTCGAATGTATCCGGTGGGCGGTGGCGTCGGTGGGGTGTCAGGCGGTGACGCTCGGGGTGAAGATGCTGCGGGCGACGAGGGTGATCTGGGCGACGGCGCGGTCGACGGGGCCGGTGGGTTGGAACAGGTGGCTCAGGGCGAGCCGGACGATGGCTTCCACCATGGTGTGCAGGTCGCCGTCGGTGATGTCGTGGAGGCCGTATCGGTTGCGCAGTACGGCGGTGAGGGCGGTGGTGGCGCGGCCGAGGACGGGTTCGGGTTCGGTCATCAGGACCGGGAGCAGGCTGGTGTCGGCGCTGGAGCGTCCGGCGAGGACGGCTTTGAGGAGGCTGTTGTCGGCGCCGGCGTGCAGGGTGTATTCGACGGCGGCGGCGAGGCCGTCGACAACATCGTCGGGTCGGGTGGCGATGGCCTCGGAGATGCCGGTGAGGAAGGTGTCGAGTTCGTTGGCGATGACGACGTCGGCGAGGTCTTGTTTGGTGCCGATCTCCTTGTAGAGCACCGGTCGGCTGACGCCGACTTCTTTGGCGACGCGGGACATGTTCACCGCGCCCCAACCTTCGGTGCAGACCAGGTTGCGTGCGGTGTCGATGACGCGGGCGCGTAGTACCTGGCGCATCTCGGTGTGAAAGTTCGGCGCTTCAGCCACGAGAGCCATCGTACATGATCGTCGGTAACGTTCCATCGTTGACAATTCAGAGCAAAGTGTTTCTAATGAATACACATCACCTGAAAGTGTAAACAGCGGCTGGTCCGGTCTGTGGTGCGGGCTGATCGCTCACGAAGCAAGGAGAACGACGATGACGACGTCTCGGATGGGGGAGCGGGCCGATGCGGCGACACCCCAGTGGCGTGATCGCAAGCGTTATCTGTGGCTGTTCGGCCTGATCCCGCCGACCGCGCTGGGGCTGGCGGCGGCGTTGGTGTGGGCGTTCAACCAGCTGGGCTGGCAGCAGGTGGCTCCGGTGTGGTGGTGGATCGGGCCGCTGCTGCTGTATGTGCTGCTACCGATCCTGGACCGGTTCTTCGGCCCGGACGGACAGAACCCTCCCGATGAGGTGATGGAGTACCTCGACAACGATCGCTACTACCGCTACTGCGTGTACGCCTATATTCCATTCCAGCTGGCCAGCCTGGTGTTCGCCGCCTACCTGTGGACCGCGACGGATCTGTCGTGGCTCGGTATCGAGGGCGGGCTCGGTCTGTGGTCGAAGATCGGCGTGGCATTGAGCATCGGCGTGATGGGCGGTGTCGGCATCAATACCGCGCACGAACTCGGACACAAGAAGGACGAGCTGGAGCGCTGGCTGTCGAAGATCACTCTCGCCCAGACCGGCTACGGCCACTTCTACATCGAGCACAATCGCGGCCATCATGTGCGGGTGGCGACGCCGGAGGATCCGGCCAGCTCCCGTTTCGCCGAATCGTTCTGGACGTTCCTGCCGCGCAGTGTGTGGGGGAGCCTGCGCTCGGCGTGGGAGCTGGAGCGGACCCGGTTGCGGCGGATGGACAAGGGCCCGTGGACGCTGCGCAACGATGTGCTCAACGCGTGGCTGATGACGGTGGTGCTGTGGGGTGGGCTGGTCGCGGTCTTCGGCCCGGCTGTGTTGCCGTTCCTGGTGATTCAGGCCGTGTACGGGTTCTCGTTGCTGGAGACGGTGAACTATCTGGAGCATTACGGCCTGCTGCGGCAGCGGACGGCGACGGGCCGGTACGAGCGGTGCACGCCCGAGCACAGCTGGAACTCCGATCACATCGTCACCAATATCTTCCTGTACCACTTGCAGCGCCACAGTGACCATCACGCGAACCCGACCCGCCGCTATCAGACCTTGCGCAGTATGGACGGCGCGCCGAATCTGCCCAGCGGTTACGCCAGCATGATCGGCCTCGCCTACTTCCCGCCGCTGTGGCGCAAGGTGATGGATCATCGCGTCCTTGCCCATTACGGCGGCGATATCAGCCGTGTGAACATCCAGCCCGGTCAGCGGGATCGGGTGCTGGCCCGGTACGGGGTGGCGTGATGGCCGTCTACAGCTGCCCGGTGTGCGATTACCGCTACGACGAATCGACCGGTGCGCCTCGCGAGGGTTTCCCCGCCGGTACGGCGTGGTCGGCGATCCCCGACGACTGGTGCTGCCCCGACTGCGGGGTGCGCGAGAAGCCCGATTTCGAGCCCGTTTCCACGATCACAGGAGTATGAGATGAGCACCGATTACAAGCTGTTCCGTTGTGTGCAGTGCGGTTTCGAATACGACGAGGCGTTGGGTTGGCCCGAGGACGGTATCGTCGCCGGCACCCGCTGGGACGAGATCCCCGAGGACTGGTCGTGCCCGGATTGCGGTGCGGCCAAGGCCGATTTCGAGATGGTCGAGGTGAGTCGGGCGTGAGGGGCCGCATCGTCATCGTCGGTGCGGGCGTCGCGGGGGCGAGCGCCGCGCGCACTCTGCGCACGGAGGGCTACACCGGGCAGATCGTCGTGCTCGGTGGTGAGCCGATGCTGCCGTACCGGCGGCCCGCGGTGTCGAAGGAGGTGCTCGCCGGTACCGCCGCCGAGGCGCGGTTGCTGATCGAATCCGCCGAATCGTGGCGTGCGGCCGAGGTCGAGATGCGGACCGGGAGCTGGGTGGACGGTATCGAACCCGAGCAGATGCGGGTGCGGTGCGGCGATGGCGGTGTGCTCAGCTATGACAGCCTGCTCCTGGCGACGGGGGCGCGGGCGCGCACGCTGCCCGGTCAGCATCCGTCGGCGCGGACGGTGCGGTCGATCGCGGATGCGCAGATGCTGCGGGCGCTGGTGTTCGACGGTGGGTCATTGCTGGTGGTCGGTGCCGGGCTGATCGGCTGTGAGGTCGCCGCCACCGCACGGGGTCTCGGTGCGGCGGTGACGGTGGTGCATGCGGCGTCGACGCCGTTGGAGCGTGTGGTGCCCGCGGTGCTCGGTGCGCATATGCAGCGGATCCATGCGGGCCACGGCGTCGAGATCCACAACGATGTGTCCCTGGACGGTCTCACGGACCATGACGGCGGGGTGAGGGCCACGGCGAGCGACGGACGCACCTGGAGTGCGTCGACGGTGCTGGTGGCGATCGGTTCGGTGCCGGAGACGTCGCTGGCGGAAGCGGCGGGCGTGCAGGTGGGCGACGGGATCCGGGTGGACGAGCATTACCGGACCTCGGTGCCCGGCATCTACGCCGCCGGTGACGTCGCCGACCGCTACACCCCCGAACTCGACGCGTTCGAGCGCAGCGAACATTGGAACAGCGCCCAGTCCCAGGGCGCTGCGGCGGCGCGGTCGATGCTCGGCGCGGCGCCCACGGTTGCAGAGGTGCCGTGGGGCTGGTCCACCCAGTACGGGGTGAATCTGCAATTCGCGGGCCGCATCGGCGTCGGCGACGAGCTGGTGGTGCGTGGTGCGGGAAGTGACAAGCCTGTGGTGCTGGCATTGCGGGCGGGCCGCCTCGTCGGTGCGGCCGGTATCGGATGCCCGGCCGATATCCGTACCGCGCGCGGGTTGATCGCGCGCGGTACGTACCTGGACGCCGAGGCCTGCGTGCAGGGTCCGCTGGAATCGGCGGCACGTGAGAGCGCGTATGTCCGGTCGGTGTGAGTGGATGCCTGCTCGTCCAGGAGTGGCTCGAGGTGCGGAAGCTGCTGCGGTCGTAGAGGCTTTCCGGCCGTCGAGAACGCCACGCCCGTGCTATCGGGTTCAGCGTTCTGCGCTGCCCGGACCGTCAGCCGGAAGAACTCGCTCCAACCGCTGCCGACCGGCCCATCCTGACGGCACGGCGCCGCCTGCGCTGTACCGGCGCGCGGCGATCGCGATCCGCAGGGGCAGCAGCAGCGCCACGAGCCCGAGGATCACGAACACCAGAGCCGCGACGTCCGGCGCCCACAGGAACAGCTGCGACAGCTCGATTTCCGCGCGCGCGGGCAGTACCAGACCGAAACCGATCAGGATCGCACCGAGAACGAGCAGCCACACGACGAGGTTCGCCGCGATGGCCCACCGTGACGATGCGATCGGACGAAGCAACAACCGGATGGCACGGACCACGGCACCTAGGCCCACCATTGTCACCGCGACGAGCGCTGCGAGGATCGTCCGATAGGTGTGATCGACAACGGGTTCCGACGGCGAGAGCCCGAGCGCCCGTTCGGCGAGACCGAATCCGATCTCGAGGAGCGCGGATTCCTGAAAAGGGCCGTAGGCGTTCGCGGTGAAGACGATCGCCTGCTCCGGCAACAAGATGACCTGGGCGGAATATCCGGGTGCGGCTCCGCCGTGCCACACCATCGGGATATCGGTGCCGTCGACGGTCCAGCTGCGCCAGCCGAGGCCGTAGCTCTTGCCGGCGCCGGTCGGGATCGCGGCGTCGAGGTCGATATCGTCACCGAGGCTCGCGCGTGCGAAGGCGGCGAGGTCGGTGAGCGTGCCGCCGAGGTAGCCGTAGCCCGCACCGGCGGGGTCGAATAGCACATCGAACGATATCGGTCGGCCGAAGACGTACCGGTGCCCGGCGGGCAGAGACGCATTGGCCTGCTCGACAGTCGCCACGGTGGTGTCCATACCGATCGGGTCGAGAACACGCTCGGTCAGCACGTCGACGAACGGGCGGCCGGTGACCGCTTCGACAACGGCGGCGAGCAACAGATAGTTCGTACTCGAGTAGCGGTGTACGGCACCGGGTTCACCGGCCAATGCTTCGTCGGGGAGTTCGGCGAGCACATCACCCGGTCTGCGGTTCGGGTCGGTGCGGTCGGTGTGCCGCGTCGAGGTCGGCAAGCCGCTGGTGTGGTTCAGCAACTGCCGCACAGTGATTCGATCCGAGCGTGCGCGATCGGTCGTGCGCAGCGAAGGCAGGTATGTCACGACGGGTGCGTCGAGGTGTAGCTCGCCGGTCTCGACCATCGATGCGATCAGACGGGCGGTCACCGGTTTGGCCACCGACCCCCACAGAAATGGTGTCGCCGCGGTGACGTCGTCGCCCGCGCCGTCGACACCGAAGGTGGCGCTGTGCCGGATTCCCGTCCGGTCGACCACCGCATAGGCGGCTCCGGGGATTCGGTTCGCGGCCATCCGTTCCCGTACGAACGTGTCCCACCCGTGTGCACCGTCAGCGGCCGGAGGCGGGACCGGCGCGCACCCCACCAGTGCCAGCACCGGCAGCAGCAGCAGCAGCAACCACCGTTCCAATATGAACATATTGGAACGGTAACCATATGAGTATATTGTTGTCCATGCCCAGAGTCGCCGACCACGATCAACGACGCGCGGTGATGACGCGCGCCTTCCAACGCTTGCTGGCGGCGGAGGGGCTGCATCGGGTCACGTTCAGCAAAGTGGCGAGCGAAGCAGGCATATCGGTCGGGCTGATTCAGCACTACTTCACCAACAAGGATGAGCTGCTGCGCTTTTCCTACGACGATTGCCTGCGCCGCAGCGCCGACCGGGTCGCCACGCACATCCGCGAGGGCGAAGCGGCCGGGCAACCGATCTCGACGATGCTGCGCGCAGCTTTGGCTGAGCTGCTGCCGCTGGATGCGGAACGGATCGTGGAATACCGCGTCGAACGCAGCCTGTGGAACCTGTCGCTGAACGATCCCGACCTGGCCGAGGCCGCGCGGGCCGCCCATCGCGAACTGCACGACCGGATCGCGACCGCAATCGACAACGGTAAGGAATGCGGCGAAGTGCGCACCGACGTCGACAGCTCGGCCGCCGCCGCGATGATCACCGCCGCCACACGCGGCCTGGCCGACGCGCTGTCGATCGAATCACGCGTCGACGCCGGGCAGTTGATCGATGCCGTACTGCTGCCGGTGATCTCGATCGTCTTCACCGGCCGTTGCCGACGCTTCGAGGACTGAACGAGCCTCCGAGGTTCTCGGCGTGCAACTCTTGACGACTTGGGTGTCGCACACAGAACTGTCGTGCCATGTGCGTCGAACCAGCCATGCTCACCGCGCCGCCGATGGTCACAGAGTGGACTGCCGACTCGGGGGGCCGGGGTTCTCGACATGTAGGCGTAGATCCGGTGTGCCGCATCGGCACCCGTAGTTCCGGTTGGTGTGGGGGCACTCAGTACTAGTACGGGCGTACCACCGACCACAGTTTTCGCTCCCGCCTCGAGCGGTTCGTTTCGGTGATCAGCGCATGCGCTGCGGGGTGCGGTCGAGTTCGCTGACTCTATTTTCTGACCTCCGATAATGTTCACTTATCGGCGGTCAGAAAGTAGGGGTTCTTCTAGAGTCTCACCAGGTTTCGTTTCGTGTCATTACGTCACAACCAACGAAACAAACGCTACGATTCTCGGGTGGCGAACGTATGCAACTACCCGGGCTGTGCCCGACCAGTAGTCAAGGGCGGCGGGCCGGGCAGGCCGTCGGAATACTGCGATCTTCCCGAGCACACGCGGTGGCGGGCGTGGCGGGAACGTCAACGGCGACAACAGGAGTCGACCGCACCGGGGGATTCCGTCACTGTGACGCGGCCGGGTCCGGCGGTGGCCGCGCGCGTGCGCGCCGATGAGCTGCTCGAACAGTTCCGTGGCCTGGCCCAGCAGTTGAGTGCGACGGTCGACGCGGCCGTGGCCGAACTCGCGACGCTGGCCGATCCCTCAGTGGCCGAGGCGCAGATCCAACAGATCCAGGCCGACGCCGCCCGCCGCATCGCCGACGCCGAAGTGGCCGCCGCGGATGCCGAACACGCTCGCCGCGACGCCGAGGACCGGCGCAAGCGCGCAGAAGATGCCGCCGAAGACGCCATCGCGGCCGCGGAAGCGGCGGAGGCGCGCATCGCCGACGCCGAAACCAAGGCCGCCGAGGCGGCGGTCGCACGTGATGACGCGCTGCGCGAAGTCGAATCGGTGACCACCCGAGCCGCCGATGACGTCTTCGCCGCCCGCAGCGCCGCCGACGCCGATATCCGCGCCATCCGTCAGGAAACCGCCGCCGAGATCGAGCGTCTGCGCGAACAGACCAGAGAAGAGATCGCCCGTGTGCGCAGTGCCGGCGCCGCCGAGATCGAACAGATCCGCCGCACCACAACCCAACAGGTGACCGCGGCCGCCGCCGAACGCGACCTCGCCGTCCAACGCGCCGCCGACGCCGAACGTTCCATCGAACGCGCCGAACGCACCGCCGCCGAACGCGCGGAAGCCATCCAGGACACCCGCTCGGAACTGCATCGCGTGCGCACCGACCTCGACCACAGCCGCACCGAACTCGACCGGCTACGTGGCGAACTCGCCGATACCCGCCGCACCGCGGCCGCCGACCTCACCACCGCCCGCGCTGAAGCCGCCGCGGCCATCGACAAGGCCACCGCCGACACCGCCCAACGCCTCGCCGCCCTCGACGACGCCCGCGCCCAGACCCTGGCACGTGCCGAACGCGCCGAACGCCAACTCGACGCACTGATCGGCACCGGCGCTCGACCACCGGAATAGCGGTGCCGGTAAAGATGTGTCACTCGGTACAGGACGTTGCCGTCAAGACACCGAGGTCGATCCAGCTATGTCGATCACCCGCGGGGTGGTACAAGGACCTCGATCACGCGGCGTAGTTTCTCGACGCTGTCGGATTCGCCGAGCCGCAGTGCTGTGTTGGTGGCGTTGAGGGCGGCGTCGAGTTGGAAGACGGTCAGGTCGATGGGGGTTGCTGGAAGCGGGTGTTCGGCGGCCGCGTGTTCGAGTTGTCCGGCCAACGTGTCGAGCCAGACGCGACGATGGTGCACCAGTGCATCGCGGATCGGTCCGGGGTGGCTGTCGAACTCCGGGAGATTGGCGTTCCAGAAGCAGCCGCCGAGAAATAGTGGTTGCGCGGCGTAGGCGATCCAGTGTTCGAGGAGGGCGTGCAGCCGGGCGACGCCTTCTGGCGCTTGCTGTGCTGGGCGGATGACCGCGTCGATGAAGACCTCACGGGCGGTTTCCACCGTGCTCAGTTGCAGATTCTGCTTGGTGCGGAACAGTGTCTGGATTCCCGCTTTGCTGATGTCGAGGTCATCGGCGAGGCGCCCGAAACTGAGCCGGCCGAGGCCTTCCAGCGACGCGATATCGACCGCACGCCGGGTGATGATCTGCCGTGACCGCACCCCCCCCCGCTGGCGACGCCGATCACTGTTCGGATCGTGGTGATGCCTGGTCGTGGACACGGTGACCTCTCGGGATTCGGGGTGATCGGCAGGCTTCGGCGTGCTCGGTGTGCCCGTCACAGGACTTGCTCGACACGGTAGGCGACGCCACCGTCCACCAGGTATCCGGTCCCGACCGCGACGACATCGTTGAGCCAGGCGTAGCGGGTGGATCCGGTTTCGAACAGTGGGTTCGTGCGGAAGTAGTACCGCGCCGGGTCGATCAGGTGTCGAGCGGTCGAGTCGGCCATCTCGGCGCGTACATCGGCAGGGATCACCCAGCGACCCTGATAGGTCATCGACAGCAGCTCGCCGTCCTCGGTGCGCAAGGTCAGGCGGACATCGAGCAGCATCGTGCCATCGGGACGGAACAACGCCCAGTCCCCGCCGCCTGCGACCACGTCACCACGCAGCCGCGGGCCCGCGAACGATCCGCCCGCTGCACCGTAGAGCACACGACGTCCCGAAGGGCCGTTGTCGCCGAAGTTCAATGGGGCGTTCAGGTCCACCACCAGGTCGAAAAGCTCGGTGGTCTCGAGTGTCTCGAGGACCGTATGTACACATCAAGGGTGAGTGGATAGAGGCAGCGATCGCATGCGCTCTGCCGCAGGTTCCGACGGGAAGGTCGAGGTGGCCTATCGCGCAGTGGCCCAATGCATCACCGGTACAACCGCCCAGCGCATCGTCGAGCGGGAGGCGCAGGCGGCTCGATGCGGATAGCGGTTCGTTCGCTGCTGACCCAATCAGCCCGTCGGCCAATGGTTTCCGCGCCGATGACCGAAACCGTCACTTACCAGACCGGGCCGCCTGCCCGCCCGAAGAATATTCCCGTGGATGAGAATTCTGTTCCGATTGACAGGCATACGACCTGTCGATACTGTCTGCCTTGTTACAGCACGTAACGTAATGTCAGATGAGGAGTAGTTCGACACCGATCGGGAATTCATCACCCACCGAGCATCTACCTTCTCGGTATCGCGGTTCATCCGCGTTCGATGCTGCGTGAACGTCGACAACGTTTGTCCGTTCCCATTCTTCTTTTCTTCTTTCGTTGATTAACGGCTATTCTCGTCAGCTCCCTCTGATCGAGTTGAGATAGATCGGTAACTCATATGGCGAGCCCAGGCCACGTTGGTTTCGAGGAGAGAAATGCCGCGGAACCGGTAGCCGTCACGGTCGTCGATGACTCGGTGGGTTCGAAATCCATTCCCGCCGAAGTGTGGTTCGCCTCCATCGCTGCATTCCTCAACCGGACCACCGGGTTTCTGGCACTCTTTTCGGCAGTCTTCTATAAATCGATGGAACTGAGCGCGTCGGCGATATCGCTGGCGCTGCTGGCGGTCGGAGTTTCCGGTGTCCTCGGCTCGGTGGCCGGTGGCTGGTCCGCGGTGCGTTTCGGGCCGTTGACCGTGATGATCGCCGGTTCTGTCCTCAATGCGCCGCTGCTGTTGTCACTCGCGTTCGTGTCGACGCAACCCACGGCCACCATCGTCATCGCCTCGCTGAGCGTGGCGGTGACGCAATCGTTCATCGGGCCCGCCGCGACCGTGGTGACGGAGTCGACGTATGCGGGCAGCACACTGACGGCGTTCGCGTTCTACCGCATCTTCTTCAACGTCGGAACGATGGTCGTTCCGGCCGTCACCGGCATCGTCGGCGCACACAACTTCGGGCCGATCTTCGTGCTGTCGTCCATGGGCTCACTGGCGACGGCGGTCATGCTGTCGCGTCAACGGGCGCGAATAGCCGCCGCGATGGAGTCCACCGGGAGGCGGCGTGGCGGTGCGTCGACCCCATCGTCCGGGCCGGACCGTTCATACGACGCCTACCGTCGGGCGCGACTCTGGGCGATCGTCGTCGTCTTCGGCATCGCGATGCTCATTCATGCCACCAGTCTGAGCAGTATTCCGCTGTCGGTTCAGAGGCTGGATCAAGGTGACCGGCTCTACACCATATTGTTCCTGATCAACCCGGCCGTCATCATCTTTCTGGAACTGCCATTGAGTTTCCTGGTGGCCAAAATGCGATGGAATCATGCCTTCGGGCTCGGGGTGTTCATCAACGGCGCCGGACTCGCCCTGTGTGGTATCGGGACCGACTGGTCCGTCTGCATCATCGGATTCGTCATCTTCTCCATCGGTGAAGCTGTTTTCGTCCCGTTGGTGAACGCATCCGTGGCGACTATTTCATCCGGATCCGAGAACACTCGCTTCCAGAGCCATCTGTCGGCCGCACAATCGATCGGATTCGCCACCGGGCCTGGTATCGGGGCCTTCGGAGTTCTGCACAGTCCATCGATTTTCTGGGTCGCCATCGTACTTTTTTCGCTGTTCGCCGGAGTGGCGGCGACAGTATCGGGAATCAAGATGCGGAGTAACCATGTCGAATAACTCGGTCGCAAGTTACATCTCCCCGACGGCCACGATGAATGCGCGGACCCGTATCGGGACGCGATCCGGCGTGGACTGGGTGAGCCTGTACGACGACGTCGACGAGTGTGCCCGCCGTTTTCCCGAGGTCCCCGGTCTGGTCTCGTGGATCGAGGACTATCTGATCCGCCCGCACCAGAATCTCGGCCGCACCGGCGCGGTGTGCCCCTTCGTGAAACAGGCCGTCAAGGGACACACCATCTGGACCGCCTTCGTCTCCGGCGATATCGATCCGACGGTGGAGGCCATGCAGGACATGGTCGATGACGCCATGGACATCTACACCGATCTCATCGACACCGACAACAACGCACCGCTACACACGGTGGTGACGATCTTCCCGGATCTGGCCGACTGCCGCCTGATCGATACGGTGCAGTCGGCCCGCAAACCGCAGTTCGTCCAGCGGGGACTCATGCTCGGCGAGTTCTATCCGGGATGCCAGCAAACCGGGTTGTGGAACAAGGACTTCTTCCCGTTGGACTCGCCCATGCCGATGCTGGTGGTCCGGAAGATGATGAAATCGGATTTCCCGTTCCTGGCCAGCAGCCCGGACTGGCTGTACGCCTATCTGTCGCAGTACGCCCCGGAGCTTCCGGGCCGATTGCGGCGCGCCATCGCCGAACGGCTCCAGGTGCACGGCGACCTGACCGAGGCGATCGCCGAACTCCGCATCCACGAGATCAACCAGCGATTGGACTAGAACAGCGCCCTGACCGGGCGATTGTGGCAATTGTTCGGCAAACGATGTGTGTCGGCCATATCATGTCGCTATGCCCACCTACGAGGATTCGGGTCCGGTGTCGGTGTTGGGTCGCGGTGTGCGGCAGACGGTCCTGGCGGCCGGTGTCTGCTCGGTGCTGCTGGGGGTCGCGGTGATGATGTGGCCCGGTAAGACGGTGGAGACGGTCGCGACGCTGATCGGCCTGTATCTGCTGTCGGGTGCGGCGCTGCAACTGACGGTCGCGTTCGGGTCGCGGCTCGGGCGTTTCCCGAGGCTGCTGATGTTCCTCGGCGGCGCGGTGTCGGCGGTACTCGGGGTGCTGGCGTTCCGCAGCGGGAACTGGGTGCTGCTGGTGGCGATGTGGCTCGGCGTGGGGTGGGCGGTGCGCGGTGTCGTGCACGCCATCGCCGCGGTCTGGGACGAGGACGAGACGCCGGGGCGCGGTGTGCAGGAGGTCATCGGCCTGTGCACGTTGACCGCCGGTATCGTCGTCGCGATCGTTCCGTTCGATTCGGTCGACATCCTCGCCGCCACCGCCGGTTGCTGCATGATCGCTCTCGGTATCGCCGAGATCCTCACCGCCCGTAAGGCTCCCGTCGAGGCGCCGCCGCCGGTGGAGCCCGCACCACCACGACCGGCGCCGCACCCCGCGCCGCAGCGGCCGACCTCCGACACCACGATCGTCATGCCGCCCGGCAGCGGGCACGCCATCGGTCACTGATTCGCCGATCCGGTAGCGGGGCGGCCGCGCAGCGGGTTGACTTGCCACATGGGATCACCAGATCAGCGTCGTAACTCGCTCGGGCCGACCGGTTTCCGACCCCCACGCACCCCGCCCGAACTCGTCGTCGTCACCCACGGCGCCGACACCGCCATCGATACCGCCGCGCTGCGTGAGAACGTCTCGGTCGAATCACGGCTAGGGGAGTTGCTCCCCAACGCGGCGCTGACCCGGGTGTTCGGGCCCGCGCGGCGCCTGGAACATCGCCTGGCGGGCACCGCGCAGGAACCGCGTGGCGCCGGACTGCTGAACTATTTCACCGTCCGCGGTGTCGACACCGATCTGGAAGCCGAAGCCGACCGGCTGCGCGCCGACGACGCCGTCGCGGCCGCCTACGTGAAACCACCCGCCGAACCGCCGCTCGCGCCGCCGCTGGGCCCGGCCGTCGCCGATGTCGCTGCCCGCGCCCTCACCGAGCCGCCCGCGGTGACACCCGATTTCGGGTCCAGGCAGGGGTATCTGGGGGCTGCCCCGGACGGGGTGAACGCGCAGTGGGCGTGGACACGGCCCGGTGGGCGCGGCGCGGGGGTGCGTGTCATCGACGTCGAGGGTGCGTGGCGGTTCACCCATGAGGATCTGCTCGACAATCAGGGTGGGGTGATCGGCGGTAGTCCGTCACCGGATCTGGGGTGGCGCAATCACGGCACCGCAGTCGCAGGACAGATCAGCGGCGACGTCAACGGATTCGGTATCACCGGTATCGCCCCGGAGGCCGGGATTCGCGCGGTGTCGGTGTTCGGTGGCGGCGGGTCGGCGGCCGCGATCCGTGCCGCGGCCGACGCACTCGGCGCGGGGGACATCCTGCTGATCGAGTTGCATCGCCCCGGACCGCGCCACAACTACACCGGGCGCCCCGATCAGCGCGGCTACATCGCGATCGAATGGTGGCCCGACGACTGGGCCGCCATCCGCTACGCCCTCGGCCGCGGCGTCGTGGTGGTGGAGGCGGCGGGCAACGGCGGTGAAGACCTCGACGCGGCGCTCTACGATACGAAACCGGCCGAATTCCCGTCGTCGTGGCGGAACCCGTTCCGCGGCGGCGACGTCGATTCCGGGGCGATCGTCGTCGGCGCGGGCGCCCCACCACCGGGTACGCACGGCCGCGAGCACGGTCCGGCGCGTTCGCGGTTGGACTTCTCGAACTACGGTTCCCGCCTCGACGCCCAAGGCTGGGGTCGGGAGGTCACCACCACCGGGTACGGCGATCTACAAGGCGGCGCCGAGGAAGACCTCTGGTATTCCGACACCTTCAGCGGCACCTCCAGCGCCTCACCGATCGTCGTCGGCGCGATCGCCTGCTATCAGGGGATCCTCGCCGCCGGAACCGGACGCGCGACACCCGCGCTGATCCGAGACCGGCTGCGCGCCACCGGCACACCGCAGACCGAGGCGCCGGGACGTCCGGCGAGTCAGCGCATCGGGGCCCTGCCCGATGTGCGGGCGTTGCTCGGGGAGGGTGCGGCGGGTTCCTGACCCGACCACCGGCAGCCGTGTATCCGGTGTGTCGCGCGAACTCGCCATCGGGAAGAGCGCTACGCCCGTGATCACGGCTGTTCGGTTACCCTGCGACGATGGCGACCAGTGCAACCGTGCGGATCTCCCGCCTGCGCGCGCTCATCGAGCACCCCAACACCGGCGACGGAGAACGCGCCACCGCTCAACGCATGCTCGACCGGATCCTGGCCAGAGCCGGAAACGAACCGGTCGGTGACCGCACCTACGGCAACCGTCACCATCGCGTCGGCCGCCACGCCGATATCGACCGCATCGCCGATATGATCCGCGCCGACATCACCCTGGCCCGCACCACCTTCGCCCCCGGCGCCACCCGTCCAGGCGAGCCCGCCCTGCGTGACCCCATCGGCGACGCCCCACCCCAGATCACCTACACCGTCGACACACCCCACCACAGCTGCATCGACATCACCATCGACAACATCCCGCACGACTGGGGATGGGTGCACGACGACGGCATCGACGTCATCAGCCCCGCCCTCCACGCCCTCGCCGCCGAACTGGCCGAGATCATGAACGGCTACAACCGCGACGGCAGCGATATCGACAAACGATTCTTCGGCCGAGTACGCATCCCACATCTGACCCTGGTCTGGTAGGGGCGGAAGATGACCTCGGCCGTTCACTTCCTCGGTAACGAGACGACGCGCGCCGGTAGCCCTGGCCGGCCGGTGATCAGCGCGGGGCGAGTCGATGTACGACGATGCCGGATGTGAAGGTGGTCGTGCCGAGCAATTCGAGATGGGTGAGGTCGGCATAGCCGTCGAAGAGCCGTTCACCCGCGCCGGCGATGGCCGGGAAGATCCAGAAGTGGTATTCGTCGACCAGTTGGGCTTCCAGCAGCGTATGAGATAGCGGCCCGGTGCCGAATTTGAGAATGGCACCACCGTCCCCGGCCTTGAGGGTGCGTACCGCATCGACGATATCCCCGTGCAGGACGGTGGCATTCCACGTCGCGTCCTGCTGTGTGAGGGTGCGGGATGCGACATATTTGGGCATGGTGTTGATCCGAGCCGCATACGGATCGTCGGCGGGGCGAGTCGGCCAGACCTGCGCGAATCCCGTATAGGTTTCCCGACCGAGCAACAGCGCATCCGAGGCGAACAGGAGCTGGGAGGCGTATTCGCTGTGCTCGGCATCCCAGTACGGTCCGCCCCACTCGTGTGGGTTGCCGACAACTCCGTCGGTTGTGACGAAAGTGGATTCGATGATCTTGCGCATTGACGACCTTCCGGGTCTGGCGGGATGTTCATCTCAGCATCGCCACCCGAAAGGCTTCCGACAAGCGGTGTTTCGGCAACGCATCGTTGAGCCACACTCACCGCTGATCGCGCGTCGGTCTGTCACCGCAGTGCGGTGATCACCTCCAGGAACGGTTCCACCAGCGGGCTTGTGCCCGTGGTCGGCCACATGAGGCCGTAGTCGATCGGGGGAGCATCGTGGACGGGCACGAAGACCATGTGTGGCCGGGCCTGGAAGTGCTCGGCCCGCAGCGCGACGGTACTGACGCCGATGCCCTGACTGACGTGAACCAGTACCTCGGCCCAGAATTTCGTCGCGGGACCTTGCGGTATCGGCCGTCCCGAAGGTGTTCGCCGCGGAAAGTGGGCGTCCATCCAATATCGCGGAACGAGTTCGTCGGCGATGGTGACCAGGGTCGTGTCGGCCAGATCCTCCATCGCTACCGATTCCCGCACCGCGAACGGATGCGTATCGGGCGTCACCAGTCCACGCGGTTCGGAGAACATGATCGAACCGGTGCAGATATCGGGCTCGGCGATCGGGAATTCGGTGAGCTGTAGATCCACTGCGGTCGAACGCATGCGGCTCAGTGGGTCGGCCAGCTGGATCTCCTCGACATCGACAACGATGTCCGGGTACCGATTCCGGAAGGCTCCCGCCGCGCGCACAACCAGATTCCCGCACCACGGCGAGGAAAACCCCACCGTGAGACCCCGGTCGACGCAACGGCCCTTGCTTGCCGCGATAACGCTGGTGGTGATCTGGTCGTAGGCCGGCCGCAATTCGTCGCACAGCTGCTTGCCGAGCGGTGTGAGCCGCACCATGCGGCTGTTGCGTTCGAACAACGGCGCCCCGATACGGCGCTCCAATTTCTGGATGGTCTGGCTGATTCGACCCGTCGTCACCAGGAGCCGGCCCGCGGTCCTGCCGAAGTGCAACTCCTCGGCGAGGGTGAGAAATGCCTCCAGCTCGAGACGTTCCAGCATGCCTGTCCTCAGTTCGTGACACGGGCGACCGCGCGGGTCATGAACGCCCTCCAATCCGGGAACGAGACGGCTCGTCTCGTTGACGAGTACCACTGTGCAACGCGCCAGCGCTTTCGTCAAGACGAGACGTATCGTCTTATGGTCCAGGCCGAGAGACTGGGGTGCTGGTAAGGATCGTGTCACCAGGTACATGAAGCCTGCGTGAATCGGGGTTGCGAACCTGTTGGTGCGGTGTAGCTTTCGCGCGTGATGAGGGAGCTGGACCAGGACGAGCTGATCCACCGGTGGACGCTGCTGGGCAAGGAACCGGACCTGGTCGCCACGAAGCGAGGTGCGGCGAAGCTCGGATTCGGGCTGATGCTGCGGCTCTATACCGAGCGGGGCCGGTTTCCGCGTGGGCGTGCCGAAATCCCTGACGCCGCGGTTGATTACGTTGCCCGCCAGGTAGGGGTGGAGCGAACCGAGATCGCGTTCTACGACTTCACTGGCCGCACCAGCAAGGCGCACCGGACGCAGATCCGGGAGTCGCTGGGGTATCGGGAATGCAGTGTGAGCGACGCCGAGGAGATCGTGGGGTGGCTGGTCGAGCACGTGGCCCGGCGTGAGCGCAGTGGCGAACGGGTGCGGGAACACCTGTTGGCACGCCTGCGCGAGGTGAAGGTGGAGCCACCTACGGCCGGGCGGATCGAGCGGATGTTGCGCTCGGCGCTGCACCGCGGTGAGGAACTGCTGTTCGCGCAGGTCAACGCCAGACTGCCGGAGCCGGTCCGAGCGCGGCTGCTGGCGTTGATCGCACCAGTCGGCGGTGGCGAGGAAACCCTGGACGGTGACGCGGTCATCTACTACGGCAAGACCTCCGAAATCGCCTCCAACCGGCGCGACGAACAGGAAATGTCGGTGCTGTGCCTGCGGATCTGCCAGACCGCCCTGGTCTACGTCAACGTCCTGATGATCCAGGACATTCTCGCCGACCCCGAATGGGACGGCGTGTTCACCGCCGAGGACGAACGCGGCCTCACCCTGCTGTTCTGGTCACATGTTCTGCCGTATGGGGAGGTCAAGCTGAACATGAACAGCAGTCTCACCTTGGTGGGTTCTTGAACAGCTGACCGGCCGTCTGGGTGATCGAGATCGCGCGGAGCTTGTGGCCGGCCTTCGCAAGCGCAGCTACCGTACAGCCCTGCTGTGATTCAGCCCGGCAGACCGGTGCCACCCGCTGAGGTGGCGAGGTGGGCGTTGATGCGGTTGAGCAGAATGAACAGCTGCGCCCGTTCATCGTGGTCGAGCGGGGCCATGATGTGATTGTTCACACCGTCGAGGACGCCGTCGAGTTCGGCGAGGCGGTGCTCGCCGAACTCGGTGATGGTGATGACGTTGCGACGTTTGTCGGCGGGGTCGGGCGCGCGGCGAACCCACCCGCCGTCTTCGAGGTCATTGAGGACGGAAACAAGGTCACTCTTGTAGACACTGGTTCGGTCGGACAGAGCCGCCTGGCTCGCCGGACCGAAATCGGCGAGCGCGGCCAGCACCACGAAGTGGTCCTTGTGCGCCCCCGCGGCCCGCAGTGCCTCGCGCGAGACACGTGTCATCTGAGCGGCCGTCATCGAGGTGAGGCGTGAGAGCTGCTTCTTCAGCCGCGTCGGGGTGCCATCACCGTGGTCGAAACGCAGTTCCTCGCCGGTCTCCATGCACAGAGCCTACCGCGCTTGCGTTAGTGCCACTAACGACCTATATTCGTTTATGTCACTAACGTTAGTGAAATTAACTGACTGAAGGAGGCTGTTATGACCAGCACCGAAGCCCTGATCCGCGACCTCACCGACCGCGCCGAATTGGCCGAGCTGGTCGCCCGCCACAGCCTGTGGGTCGACGAGGGCTTCACCGGTACCGACCGGCTCTTCACCGAGGATGTCGTGGTTACTTCAATTCGCGGGGAGGCTCACGGCATCGAGGCGCTCACCGCCCTCGCGCGCAAGGGGCACGACGCGTACGCCCGCACTCTGCACAACAAGAGCAACATCGTGATCGAGATCGACGGCGACACCGCGACGGTGCGGGCGCACGACCTCGCCGTCTACGTCATCGACGACAAGACCGAGGCCATCGCGAACGCGATCCACCGCTACCGAGCACGGCGCAGCGCCGACGGCTGGCGCTTCGACCGACTCGACGTGTCTCCAGTGGCGCTGACCGAAGCGCTGGCCCGGGCACTCTAGGCCGATCGGAATCGAGGAAGATATCCAGCACCTCACGTTCCGGGTCGTCGCAACCTGCGCCGCCACCCTCACTCTCGCCCTCACCGCCACCGCCTGCGGCGCCGACAACACGGCCTCGCCTGAGGGCCGCACCTCCGCCACACCATCGAAAGGCAATGCCATGTCCACCCCTGCTTCGACCACCGACCGTATCGAGATCGCCGACCTGTTCACCCGCTTCGCGCACCTGCTCGACGAGCGGCGATGGGACGATGCCAGCACCGTGTTCGCCGACGATGTGAAGGTCGACTCACCCCGAATTCAGGTCCGCGGGATCGACAAGGTCGTTGATTACATGCGAGGGGCCGAGGTCGACGGGGAGCACTCTCAGCACACGACCACTGACCTGCTGGCGACCATCAACGGCGACCAGGCCGCGGCCGAAGCGAACTCGCTGGTGTTCTACTATCGCGACGGCCAGCCACCCCACCAGACAGCGGGCCTTCGCCAGACCTGCACCGCGGTACGGACCTCGGCGGGCTGGCGACTCAGCGAGATACGAATCACGCCCGCTTGGATCCGCAAGGATTGATCCCTGCCCGAGAACTGATTGCAGCCTTGCCGCGGGAGCGGATCTTCATCGACAAGGGATCTCTGGCGCCCTCGAAGGAACCGCGCCGGCTTGGACAACGCGCTCACTTCCACAGCGTCGGCCGCTCCACCATCCACCGCATCATCAGCGGAGCCGCACCACGCGCATAGCGCTCATGTACCCGGTGACACGTTCCTTACGGTCACCTCAAACTGGATGCCGGGGAATGCCGGACAGGGTGCCGTGGGCGGGGGAGTCGGCGACCGACCCGAAAGCCGGTCGCCGACCCGAACTCACTTCAGATCGAACCGATCCGCATTCATCACCTTGTTCCACGCGGCGACGAAATCGGCGACGAACTTCGGCTTCGCGTCATCGGTGGCATACACCTCCGCCAACGCGCGCAGCTGCGAATTCGACCCGAACACCAGATCCACGCGACTCGCGGTCCACTTCGGTGCACCCGAGACCCGATCGGTACCCACATAGCTGCCGTCATCGGCGGGCGACGACTCCCACTTCGTACCCATATCCAGCAGATTCACGAAGAAATCATTGGTCAGCGCACCGGGCGTGCCGAGCACACCCAGCTGCGACTGCTTGTAGTTCGCGCCGAGCATCCGCAAACCACCGACCAGCACCGCCATCTCCGGGGCCGTCAAACCCAGCAGGTTCGCCTTATCGATCAGCAGATGCTCGGCCGAGAGCAGATTGCCCTTGCCGTAATAGTTGCGGAACCCATCGGCATTCGGTTCCAACACCGCGAACGACTCCACATCGGTCTGCTCCTGGGTGGCGTCGGTGCGGCCCGGCGTGAACGGCACCTGAACCTCGACCCCGGCGTTGGCGGCCGCCTTCTCGACCGCCGCGCACCCACCGAGCACCACCAGATCGGCGAACGACACCCGCTTGTCGCCACTCTGCCCGGAATTGAACGACTCCTGGACACCCTCGAGCACACGCACCACCTGCGCCAGCTCATCGGGCTGGTTGACCTCCCAGCCGCGCTGCGGCTCCAACCGGATCCGACCGCCGTTCGCGCCGCCACGCTTATCGGTGCCACGGAACGACGACGCCGCCGCCCACGCCGTCGACACCAACTGCGCCACCGACAACCCCGACGACAGGACCCGCGCCTTCAATGCCGCGATATCGTCGGCATCGATCAGCGTATGAGACACCTGCGGCACCGGGTCCTGCCACAACTGCGGCTCCGGGATCCACGGACCCAGATACCGCGACACCGGCCCCATATCGCGGTGCAGCAGCTTGTACCAGGCCTTCGCGAACTCCTCGGTCAACTCCTCCGGATGCTCCAACCAACGACGCGTGATCCGCTCGTACACCGGATCCAGCCGCAACGACAGATCCGTCGTCAACATCACCGGCGGATGCGACTTCGACGCATCATGCGCATCGGGCACCGCATCAGCGGAGGCGCCATCCTTCGGAATCCACTGCCACGCACCGGCCGGGCTCTTCGTCATCTCCCATTCATGCCCGTACAGAGTCTCCAGGAAAGTGTTGTCCCACTTCGTCGGCGTCGGCGTCCACGTCCCCTCCAAACCACTGGTGATCGCATCAGCACCGACCCCGGACCCGAAACTGCTCTTCCAGCCCAGCCCCTGATTCTCCAGCGGCGCCCCCTCCGGTTCGGGACCGACATTCCCCTCCGCCGGACCCGCACCATGGGTCTTACCGAAGGTGTGGCCACCCGCGATCAACGCCGCGGTCTCCACATCGTTCATCGCCATCCGGCCGAACGTCTCCCGGATATCACGCGCGGCCGCGATCGGATCGGGAACACCGTTGGGGCCCTCCGGATTCACATAGATCAAACCCATCTGCACCGCCGCATACGGTTTGGCCAGATCACGGTCACCGCTGTAGCGCTCATCGCCGAGCCAGGTGTCCTCCGGCCCCCAGAACACCTGATCGGGCTCCCAGACGTCCTCACGACCGAACGCGAAACCGAACGTCTGAAAACCCATCGACTCCAACGCACAATTACCGGCGAACACCAGCAGATCCGCCCACGACAACGCGCGACCGTACTTCTGCTTGATCGGCCACAACAACCGCCGCGCCTTGTCCAGACTCGCGTTATCGGGCCAACTGTTCAACGGCGCGAAACGCTGCGCCCCCTCACCACCGCCGCCGCGCCCATCAGCGATCCGGTAGGTGCCCGCCGCATGCCAGCTCATCCGGATGAACAACGGACCATAGTGGCCGTAATCGGCCGGCCACCAATCCTGAGACGTCGTCATCACCTCGAAGACATCCCGTTTCAACGCCTCCACATCCAGCGACGCGAACTCGCGCGCATAGTCGAAATCGGCGCCGAACGGATTCGACAACTCCGAATGCTGGTGCAGGACGGTCAGATCCACCTGATCCGGCCACCAATCCCGATTCGACCGCGGCCGACCCGTCTTGGGTGTAGGGGAGGGGATGACCGGATTCTCGCTCTCGCTGGTACTCGCAGTGTTGTCCTTGTCTGGCACGACGTTCCTTTCGGGAAGGGGTGAATCGGGCTGTGATCACCGGTGTGTGGGCAGGGGAGGCGATGACGAGCAATCGGGGCACACACCCCAATAGATGACCTCGGCCTCATCGAGCACGAAACCGTTGTCGTCGGACGCGGTCAGGCACGGTGCTGCACCGACAGCACACTCCACATCGGCGATCGCACCGCACGACCGGCACACGAGGTGATGGTGGTTGTCACCCACCCGCGTCTCATAACGCGCCACCGACCCCATCGGCTGGATCCGCCGCAACAGACCCGCGCCCGTCAACGCACGCAACACGTCGTAGACGGCCTGATGCGACACCGAACCGAGCATCTCGCGCACCAAGCCGAGGATCGAATCGGTATCGGCATGCGGATGGCGGTGCACCACATGCAGCACGGCCACCCGCGCAGCCGTCACCCGCAACGACGCCCCGCGAAGCATCCGCTCGAAGTCCGAGGTGGTGGACACGTTCCGAAGTATGACCCATTCAAGTGTCGGCCGGGACCGGTTCACGAAACCCGCCCACGACGCTCAACGACTCACCACGATCTCCCGCTCCACCCGCGACAACTTCTACCGACCGCACCATGTCACACGAATCGACCCCGCCACGTCGTATACCGCCTGACCGACGAGGACCTCGGCTGAGTGGCAACCTCTGCGCCCGAAACCGGGCGCGGGGAGGGTGCGCGCCCAGCCGGTCGCGGGAACAGCGAGGCACGAAACCGAGTAGACGACTACTCACGGCGGTGCGGCACCGATGTCCGACACTGAATGGACAGACCCCTCCGTCTGACACCATGAAGGTCCCGACCACCGGCGCGACCAGCGTCATCGACCCCGCATTCGCCTCCGGTCCGCGTTTCCGCACAGGCGACAGACCTTCGGCGGCACGTCCGACTGACTGGACCGTGGCTCGGCGTACAGGAAAGCTGGACGGCAAGTCGACGTAGACAGCGGCAGCTACGGCGACGGGCTCCGACAGCAACGAAAGGTAGGGGAGGACATGGTCGACATGCGCCGCTGCGCGACTCTTCGATATGTGGATCCGGACGACAATCGCGATTCCGGCCAGCGATATCGCGCTCCGGAAAAGTGAGGAGACCCCCATGCACGTCCATGGTGCGACAGCCCTGGTGACAGGCGCTGCCGGTGGACTCGGCGGCGCCATCGCCCGCGCCCTGCACGCAGGCGGCGCCCGTCTCATCCTCACCGGCAGACGGGCATCCGCGCTCGAGGCACTGGCCGCTGAGGTGAACGGTGCCGAGATCATCGTCTGCGATCTCGCCGACCGTCGACAGCTCACCACGCTCATCGACCGCGTGACCGGCATCGACATCGTGGTTGCCAACGCAGCACTCGCCGCAGCCGGAAGGATCGAGGATTTCACCACCGAAGAACTGGACCGGGCGCTCGAGGTGAACCTGCGCACCCCGATCCTGATGACCCGCCAGCTCCTACCGGACATGGTGCGGCGGCGCCGTGGCCACTTCGTCTACATCGCCTCGATCGCTGGAAAGATCCCCACGGCCCGCCTACCCGTGTACTCGGCCACCAAATACGGGTTGCGCGGATTCTCCGCCTCGCTGCGCCAAGACCTGCACGGCACCGGCGTCAGCGCATCGGTGATCTTCCCCGCCTCCGTCACCGACGCGGGCATGCTCGCCGACGCCCACCTAGGACCAGCACCGGGCTCCAAAGGAACGTCGGCCGCCGCGGTCGGCCGCGCCGTGGTCACTGCCATCGACAACGACCGAGCCGAAATCGATGTCGCCGACACATCGGTCCGAATCGCCGCCAAACTCGCAGGCCTCGCCCCAGGCCTCATGGCCCGCCTGACCCAACGCAAAGACGCCATCACCTACGCCGAACAGCTGAGCCACGGCCTGCGACACCTTCGCTGAGCCAACACCGCGCGACGCCGCCCGCGCACTCCGCGGTCGAGTCATCGGCCGCCGAGGGCGGCCGTCGCGGCCTTCGCCGAGCGCATGGTGGCTCTGGCCCATTCCTTGCATTGCGCGACTGTGGCATCCACGCGTTCAGGAATAACGGTAAGGGTGTACTGCTGCGCTCCGTGCCGATCGAAGATGGGCGCGCTGATATTGGCGACCGGGAGAGTGGCGGCATCGTCGGCTGGCATCATGATCACGTACTCCGACCAGTCCACGGGCGGGAAGCTTCGCAGAAGCTCGTCGATGATCTGCTGCGGCATTTCCGAGGTCAACAGGCTCGCCAGCACGATATTCGACGGGGTTGTCGCGGTGAGACGTTGGACGATGTAGCCATGTTCGCGCCCGGCCTCGATGATGGTCCGAGGTTCCTCATCACCTGCCGCCAGGCGAACCAGCGGTGGTCGGTTCAGCCAGGCGCTCACGACGCTGTCGTGCTCCCACGCAATGTTCACCAGCCCGATCGGGGGCACCAGCTCGATCCTTGTTGCGATGAGGTCGCGACGGTCGCCGACGGTGGCAGAGCCCAGTCTGTCGACGATCACGATGTGTCCTTGGTGAGTGGCGCTGAGGACGCAGCTCATACCGAGGCGATCATGTAACTCGGCCATGAAGGGGCGGACGAGGTCGAGGTTGGCGAGGCCGGATTCAGCGGCCGCGCCGAGTCGCATCAGCGCCGGCCCCAGCCCGTACGACTTCGCCTCGTCTCGGGTCACGAAGTCCGCATCCGCCAGTGCCGTGAGGATGTTCAGGCAGGTGGGTTTGTTCAGGCCGAGACCTGCCGCGACCTGCGTGAGCGTGAGCCTCTCGTCGGGCGTGTCCGCCAACAGATTGAGGATCTGGACGACCCGATCGGTGGGCGGCGACGTCCGTTCGGCCGAGGGCCGATGGTCCGCTTCGGTGGCACCGACTCTTGATTCGGCGCGTTGGGTGTGTTTAGGATCACCCATATTATCTGAATCCTTCATTCAAATATTTTAACTCGCTGAGAAGGTGGGGGATCGTCACCCCAGGACCGGGACCATCCCTCCACTCACAGACCGCAAAGAAGAGGAACAGAGTCGTGAACACCCCTGATGTACTGGCGCCGGCGAAACTCGGGCCGATCACGCTGCGTAATCGGATCATCAAGTCGGCCACGTTCGAGGGCAAGACCCCGAACGCGCTGGTGACAGACGAGCTCATCGAGTTCCATCGGCGGCCCGCCGCCGGCGGGGTTGGCATGTCCACCGTCGCGTACTGCGCGGTAGCGCCGGAGGGGCGCACCGAGCACGGCCAGTTGTGGATGCGGCCAGAGGTCATGCCTGGTCTGCGCCGGCTCACCGACGCGATCCACGCCGAGGGAGCGGCGGCGTCCGCGCAGCTCGGACACGCCGGTCCGGTGGCGAACGAGAAGTCCACCGGCTACCCGGCGCTGGCGCCGTCGCGCTCGTTCAACCCGTTGAGCATGCGGATGATCCGGTCCGCGTCCACCGACGACATCGCCCGGATCACCGCGGCGCACGGCACTGCGGCACAGATGGCCGTGGACGCCGGGTTCGACGCAGTCGAGATCCACTTCGGACACAACTACTTCGCGAGCTCGTTCCTCAGCCCGAAACTCAACAAGCGCAACGACTCCTTCGGCGGTGCACTGGAGAACCGGGCCCGGGTGGTGCTCGACACCGCGCGCGCCGTGCGCGAGGCGGTCGGAGACAAGATCGCGATCCTGGCGAAGCTGAACATGGACGACGGTGTGCCCGGCGGGTTCTGGGTGGACGAGGCGATCCAGGTGGCGCAGTGGCTCGAGACCGACGGCAGCGTCGATGCGCTGGAGCTGACGATGGGCAGCTCGCTGCTCAACCCGATGTACCTGTTCAAGGGCGACGCCCCGATCCGCGAGTTCGCCGCCGCGATGCCCCAGCCGGTCCGGTTGGGCGTGCAATTGGTAGGCAAGCACATGATCCACGCCTACCCGTACCGCGATCTGTTCATGCTCGAACAGGCCAGACAGATCCGGGCCGCGGTCGACTTGCCACTGGTGCTGCTCGGCGGTGTCACCGACAAGGCGGGGATGGACACCGCGATGGCCGAGGGCTTCGAGTTCGTGGCGATGGCGCGGGCATTACTGCGTGAGCCCGACCTGATCAACAGGATCGCGGAGGATTCGCATACGAAGTCCCTGTGCATCCACTGCAACAAGTGCATGCCGACCATCTTCTCCGGCGCACGCTGCGTCCTCGTAGAACGAGCCAGCTGAGGGAACGGCCACGACATCTACGCCACGGCAGCTCGACGCATAGCCCTGGGGTGGCTTCGGAGGCCTCGGCGACAAAGTAATTGACATAATGTTGATTATCGGTAGTAATAAGGCGCCGGTGGGAAGGGGTCGTTACCCGGACTCGGCGGGTGTCGATGCAGCATTTGGGCAGGCCGGGCTGAGGCTCTGAGGTGCGGTCGGCACGTCTGGGGATTCGGCAGTCGGTGCGAGTGCGCACGGGCTGCGGCCCGAAGGTCGACCGTGCCATTCTGCGTCAGCGTTATGTCAGGTGGGTCGTCGTTGAGCTGTGATTCGGATTGTCTGGCATTTGCCTGTCGGCCGTTGCGGGGTCCGGGCGCCGTCTCATCCGATGCCGGGCAGCGGGCGGTGCCGTGAGTGGACCGCCCAGGAGGTGCTCGCGTGGGATGTGGTTGTCGTGAGAAGTCGGTGCTGCATCATCGACAGCACTCCCCTCATGCATCGACTTACCCTCCTTCAATACGTCACAGTGACGTATTGAAGGAGGGTGTTGGCAACCTCAGGCGCCCACGTAGGTCGCGAGATGCTCGCCGGTGAGGGTGGAGCGGTCGGCGACGAGGTCCGCGGGGGTGCCTTCGAAGACGATCTTGCCGCCGTCGTGGCCGGCGCCGGGACCGAGGTCGATGATCCAGTCGGCGTGGGCCATCACGGCTTGGTGGTGCTCGATGACGATCACCGATTTGCCCGCGTCGACGAGCCGGTCGAGCAGGCCGAGCAGATTCTCGACGTCGGCCAGATGCAGGCCGGTGGTCGGTTCGTCGAGGATGTACACCCCGCCCTTCTCTCCCATGTGGGTGGCGAGCTTGAGGCGTTGGCGTTCGCCACCGGACAGGGTGGTGAGGGGCTGTCCGATGGTGAGGTAGCCGAGGCCGACGTCGGCGAGGCGTTGCAGGATCTTGTGGGCGGCGGGAATGCGGGCCTCCCCCGCGCCGAAGAATTCCTCGGCTTCGCTGACGGGCATGGTGAGTACTTCGCTGATATCGCGGCCGCCGAGCTTGTAGTCGAGCACCTCGGCCTGGAAACGTTTGCCCTCACAGACCTCGCAGGGCGATTCCATCGTCGCCATCATGCCGAGGTCGGTGTAGATGACACCGGCGCCGTTGCAGGCGGGGCAGGCGCCCTCGGAGTTGGCGCTGAACAGTGCGGGTTTGACGCCGTTGGCCTTGGCGAACGCTTTGCGGATCGGTTCGAGCAGACCGGTGTAGGTGGCGGGGTTGGAGCGGCGGGAGCCCTTGATGGCGCCCTGGTCGATGACGACGACGCCGTCACGTCGGGCGAGGTTGCCGTGGATGAGTGAACTCTTACCGGACCCGGCGACACCGGTGACGACGGTCAGCACGCCGGTGGGGATGTCGACGTCGACGTCGACGAGGTTGTTCTGTGCGGCGCCGCGGATCTCGAGTGCACCGTCGGGTGCGCGGACCGATTCCTTGAGGGAGGCGCGGTAGCCGAGGTGGCGTCCGGTGTGGGTGTCGCTGGCGCGAAGGCCGTCGATATCGCCTTCGTAGCAGATGGTCCCGCCCCCGGTGCCCGCGCCGGGGCCGAGGTCGATGACGTGGTCGGCGATGACGATGGTTTCGGGTTTGTGTTCGACGACCAGGACGGTGTTGCCTTTGTCGCGCAGGCGCAGCAGCAGGTCGTTCATGCGCTGGATGTCGTGGGGGTGCAGGCCGATGGTTGGTTCGTCGAAGACGTAGGTGACGTCGGTGAGGGCTGAACCGAGGTGGCGGATCATCTTGGTGCGCTGGGCTTCACCGCCGGAGAGGGTGCCTGCGGGGCGGTCGAGGGACAGGTAGCCGAGGCCGATCTCGACGAATCCGTCGAGGGTGTGGCCGAGGGCGGTGAGCAGTGGTGCGACGGAGGGTTCGTCGAGGTCGCGGACCCATTCGGCGAGGTCGTTGATCTGCATGGCGCAGGCGTCGGCGATGCTGATGCCGTTGATCTTCGAGGAGCGGGCGGCTTCGCTGAGGCGGGTGCCGTCGCATTCGGGGCAGGTGGCGAAGGTGATGGCGCGGTCGACGAAGGCCCGGATGTGGGGTTGCATGGCCTCTCGGTCTTTGGAGAGGAACGATTTCTGGATGCGCGGGATCAGGCCTTCGTAGGTGACGTTGACGTTGTCGACCTTGATGCGGGTGGCTTCTTTGTAGAGCAGATCGTTGAGTTCGCGTTTGTTGTATTTGCCGATGGGCTTGTCGGGGTCGAGGAATCCGGAGCCCATGAAGATGCGGCCGTACCATCCGTCCATGCTGTAGCCGGGGATGGTGAGGGCGCCTTCGGCGAGGGATTTGGTGTCGTCGTAGAGCTGGGTGAGGTCGAAATCGGAGACGGTGCCCATGCCTTCGCAGCGTGGACACATGCCGCCGGTGATGTTGAAACTGCGGCGTTCTTTGGTGGTGTGGCCGGATTTTTCGATGGTGACGGCGCCTGCGCCGCTGATGGAGGCGACGTTGAAGGAGAAGGCCTGTGGTGAGCCGACGTGGGGTGTGCCGAGGCGGCTGAACAGGATGCGCAGCATGGCGTTGGCGTCGGTGGCGGTGCCGACGGTGGAGCGGACGTTGGCGCCCATGCGTTCCTGGTCGACGATGATGGCGGTGGTGAGTCCGCCGAGTGCGTCGACGTCGGGGCGGGCGAGGTTGGGCATGAAGCCTTGGAGGAAGGCGCTGTAGGTTTCGTTGATCATCCGCTGGGATTCGGCGGCGATGGTGGAGAAGACCAGTGAGCTCTTGCCGGAGCCGGAGACGCCGGTGAAGACGGTGAGGCGGCGTTTGGGGATGTCGACGCTGATGTCTTTGAGGTTGTTCTCGCGGGCGCCTTGGACCCGGATGATGTCGTGGCTGTCGGCCGGGTGTGGTGCGGTGGCCTTGGTCTTGGCCGGGCTCATGGTGTCTCCATCTGTTGGCGGGCGCGTTCGCCGTGGTTGTCGCTGGGGTGTCGAGCGCGATCGTATTCGTCGAGGCGGGCCGCGCGCACGAACCGGCCCCCGTCGGCGGTGGTAGGCGTCGGCGGGATCCGGTCGCGGTATTGCCGGTCGGTTGCCTGGTCAGCTGGCCTGTTGGATGCGCAGCAGGTTGCCTGCGGGGTCGCGGAAGGCGCAGTCGCGGACGCCGTAGGGCTGGTCGGTGGGTTCTTGGACGACTTCGGCGTCGCGGGATTGCAGGCGTTCGAAGGTGCTGTCGACGTCTTTGCTGGCGAGCACGATGCTGGCGTAGGTGCCTTTGGCCATCATTTCTGCGATGGCGGTGCGTTCGTCGTCGGTGAGGCCCGGGGTGGCTTCGGGTGGGTAGAGGACGATGGCGGTGTCGGTTTGGTCGGCGGGGCCGACGGTGATCCAGTGCATGCCGTTGTAGCCGACGTCGTTGCGGACTTCGAAGCCGAGGGTGTCGCGGTAGAAGGTGAGGGTGGCCTCGGGGTCGGTGTGTGGCAGGAAGCTCGCGCTGATGGTGATATCCATGCTGATCAGGCTAATTGTGGATCGGTGGCCGGTGCTTCTCGATTCCTGATCGGTCTGGTGACCTGTTTGGCGACGCAGGAGGGCATGCCTGCGGTGTGGTCGGCGGCTTCGCGTCGGTAGACGCTGGGTGGTATGCCGACCAGTTCGGTGAAGCGGGTGCTGAAGGTGCCCAGTGATTGGCAGCCGACGGCGAAGCAGACTTCGGTGACGTTGAGTTCACCGGCGCGCAGTAGCGCCATGGCGCGTTCGATGCGTCGGGTCATCAGGTAGGAGTAGGGGGATTCGCCGTAGGCCTGTTTGAACTGGCGGCTGAGGTGTCCGGCGGACATGTGGGCGTCGCGGGCGAGGGCTTCGACGTCGAGGGGTTTGGCGTATTCGCGGTCGATGCGGTCGCGGACCCGGCGCAGTCGCGCGAGGTCGCGCAAGTGTTGCTCCGTGGGTGTGCTCACCTTGGTGATGCTGCCATGTCGGGTGCTGGTTGCCCAGTGACGGTGCCGGTGGCAGCTGTCGAGGTGCGGGTCCGGCGACAGGTGGGGGGTTGGCATGGGTGCTACAGCGGTGGGGGTTCGACGTCGCAGGTGCCGCGGCGACGTGCTCGGGCGGCGGTGTAGTCGGGGTGGTCGGCGCCGAGGGCGTGTGGGTAGCGGTCGAGGGTGTCGGCTTCGAGGGCGTCTGCTTCGTCGTGGCGGCCGAGCGCGCGCAGGTCGAGGGCGAGGTTGATGGCGGTTTGCAGGGTGTAGCCGTGGTCGGCGCCGCGGATACGGCGGCAGCGGGCCAGGACGTCGGTGCCGAGTTCGACGGCTTCGGTGAGCCGTTCGAGTCCTGCGAGGTCGGAGGCGAGGCCGGATTGGGCGGCCAGGGTGTAGGGGTGTTCGGCCGAGAGTCGTTCGGTGAAGATGTCGACGGCTTCCTGGTCGAGGGTCAGCGCTTCGTCGTAGCGGTTGTGGCTGCGCAGCGCGGCGGCGTAGTTGACGGCGCAGGCGGCGGTGTACTGGTGGGTGGGTGATCCGGTGGAGCAGCGTCGATAGGCTTCGGCGGCGTGTTCGAGGGCCTGGTCGGGGTCGCCGGTGAGGCGGTAGTCGTTGGCGACGTTGGTGCGGGCGGCGATGGATTCGGGATGGTCGGGGCCGTAGACGTCGATGTGGTCGGTGAGGACGTCGCGTTGCATGTGTAGGGCGTCGGTGTAGCGGCCGGCTTTGCGGTAGGAGACGGCGAGGTTCTTGCGGGCGCGCAGGATGTTTTGTTGTCGTGGGCTGCCGAGCAGTTCGATGAAGTCGGCGAGCACGCGTTCTTGCAGCGCGACCGAGGCCTGGTAGTTGCCGAGTTCGCGGTGGTTGCGGGCGACGTTGTTGACGCAGTGCAGGCGCAGGATGGGGTCGTCGGCCAGCATCGGGTCGTTGCGGAACCGTTCGTAGTTGCCTGCGTCGAGTTCCATCGCGGCTGCGAACCGGCCCATCACCCGGTAGGACACGGCCAGGTTGTGGGCCGCACGTACGGTTTCGATGCTGCCCTCCCCCAGACATTCACGCGCCCACGCATGTGATCGTTCGTTGAAGGCGACCGCACCGGCCCAGTCCCCCGCGGTGCGCATGCAGGCCGCGATCAGGTCGCTGGACCAGATGTATTCCTCGGGGTAGGTGCCGCGCAGCTGCTCCACACCCGAGAGGGCGGCCATGGCGGCTTCGCGGGCGCGGGCCCAGTCACCGAGCTGCCACAGCGCGTTGCCGGTCACGATCCAGATTCGGATGACGCCGATATCGGTGTCGCCGAGGATCGGGGTCCAGGCTTCGGCGGCATGGATCCCCAGACCGGCGGCCGCGGTCAACTCGCCCTGCACTCGCAGGGCTTCGACGACGTGGCGGATCAGTTCCGGCAGTTGGGCGCAGGGGTCGTCAGGGTGGGTGAGGTGGGTGCAGGCAAGCACCTCGGTGTGGGCGATCTGCTGCCACAGCCACAGATACCGGCCCCACAGGGCCGGTAGGTCGGTGCGGTGCGGGTCGGCGTCGCACAGCACCTGGTGGGCGATGTGGCGGTTGGTGTCGGCGACGGTGGTGGGCAGGAAGTCGCGGATTCCGTGCCAGGGCACGGTGTGGATCTTCAGGGCGCGTCCGCGTTCGGTGAGGGGGTCGGCGCAGATCTGGGCGACCGAATCGCGGGTGGCCAGCTCGAGGACGTTGCGGCGGCGGTGTTCGTTGGTGAGGGCGTCGGCGAGTTGTTCGGGCAGGCGTGCGCCGATACGTCGTTCGGAGCCGGGCAGTGTCGAGGTCAGCAGGGCCAGCGAGATCGCTTGGTCGGGGCCGAAACTGGCGAGCAGGCGCAGCAGTTGGCCCGCTGCCCACGCGTCCGAGCCGACGGGTTCGTCGATCAGGGGGCGCACGGAGTCGCCGATGATCGAGGCGGCGCGTTTGTAGGAGGCGGTGAGTTCCTTGTCGAGCAGTGTGAACGGCGTCGAACGCATGCGCTGTAGCAGCGTGTCGTCGACGGTGTCGATACCGCGGGAGCCGCGGTGAGCCAGGGCGTTGAGCAGGACGGGGCTGCCGTCGACGGCGTCGCTGAACTGGCGTGCCATCGGTTCGGCCATATCGTCGACGTGGCGGCGCAGGAAGTCGGCGCCCTCGGTGGTGGTGAACATGGGCACCCGCAGGGGTTGCGGGTGGTCCCAGTCGGTCACTTTCGAGGTGAGCAGGATGTGTCCGGGGCCGTCCCAGGGCACCATGTCCGACAGCAGTGCCGGTTTGCGTGGCAGCGGTAGGTGTTCGCGGCTGGTGCGGAAGCGGTCGGGGGTGACGTTGTCGTAGACGAGTAGGTAGCGGATGTCGGATCGGCGCAGCGCGTCGACGACCTCGAGGTGGCGGGTGGCGCGTGGCAGCGAGTCGGGCAGCCCGAGTGGGGCGGCGAGTTGGCCGAGTTCGGTGCGCATCACGGCGCCGTTGTCCCCGGAAATCCAGGCGATGAGGTCGTATTGGGAGCGGAAGCGCCGCACATGGGCTGCGGCGAGCCAGGTTTTGCCGCTGCCCGCGATGCCGGCGAGGACGCAGGCGCCGGAGGTGTCCAGTTGGCGGCGGAGGGTGTCGAGTTCGTGTTCGCGACCGTAGAACCATTCGGGTTGATGCTGCGGCATGGTTTTGGACTGGTAGCCGACGAACATCTGCTGACTCGGGTAGCGCACCCGCATCCGGCTCGCACGTTGCAGGGTGTGTGGTGCGGTGGCGGTGTGGTCGTGGCCGAGGGCTTGTAGGAACCTGGTGCGGGCCTGTGTTTCGTCGGCGAGCAGCCGCAGGTCGATGGCCGTGAGGTGTGCTGCGTCGGCGGGGATGGTGGCGGTGGCGACGATGACCGCGAGCACCGCGTCCGGGGTGGAGCTGTAGCGGGTCCAGTTGTGGGTGGTGGTGCGACGCATGAGGTGGTCGCTGATCACCAGCACGATTGTGCGGCCGGTATCCGGTTCGGGCATGGCGGTGGCGGTGTCGACGCGGTGCAGGTCCACGTGGAGTCCGGTGTCGGTGCCGATCTGTTGTAGCCACAGCGCCCAGACCGCGTCTTCGCCGGTGTGGGCGACGATGATCGGTGCGGCGGTCGTCGAAAGCGCAGGCGTGGCAGCCACGTTCGCTACTCCTATCGCAGGGTCGCTGCGGCCGTGTGGCCGTCGCTGTCGGTGAGCGCGGTGTGCCGCATCAGGGTGACGAAATGGCGGCCTGCCGCTGTCAGTCGGTCGGTGTCGAGCAGGGTGTCGCAGGCGGTGAGTGTTTGTTGCCGAACCGGATCGGCGGCGGGCACGGGTGTGTCGGTGGGGTGGCCGGTGGCGCGATGCCAGAAGCGGGCCACCGCGAGGTGGGCGTAGCTGCCGTGCAGCAGGGCACTCGGTGGGCGGAGTTCGCTGCGCCACGGTGAGGGCAGGTCGGCGGGCCCGTCGGCGTTGATCAGTGGCCGCATCTCCATCAGCACGGCGAGTTTGGAGTGCTGGAATTCGTGTAGCAGACCGGTCGCTGCCGTCACCGGGTCGGTGGGTAGCACCATGGCGGTGGCGCCGAATGCGTCGACGAGGGTGGAGGTGCGGAATGCGCTCACCGCACGGTCGCGTGGCAGGACGGCGCGCAGGCCGTGGGCCAGTGGTGTGGCCAGTTCGGGCACCACCTGGGCCAGTAGTCGCATCGCCGCGTCGAACAGGTGCTGCCAGCTGCGGTATTCGGTGTCGCTCCACGGTGTCCAGTGGGTGTCGGGTGCGGGTGGGGGCAGGTCGGGCCAGGCGGACGGTGTGGCGGGTAGGTCGTCGAATTCGATGTCGATGCGTCCGGTGGGCAGGTGCGCCGTCAGTGTGCGCAGGGGGGTCCAGTGCCCGCCGTCGAGGTGTGCGGTGTCGGTGCCGCGGTAGCGGATTCGTGGGTTGGGGGCGGTGGGCCCGGTCCAGCAGCCGAGGCCGGGCACGACCACGGCGTCGCCGACGTGTGGGAGTTCCAGATCGAAATCCATTCGAGCGCGTATCGCGGCCGCGGCGGCGAACGAGGCCAGATGTGTCTGCGGTTCGGTGGGATCGGCTGCTGTGTCGACGGCGCAGACCGCGGCCCATGCACCGAATCGGGGGTGTTGCAGTATCTTCCGCGCGGCTTCGGGTGCGTGACGCTGCACCTGTACCAGCAGCTCGAACCCTGCTCGCGCCTGTGGTGGCAGGCTGTCGGTGCCGTCGCGTAGGACTGCGGCGAGGAAGGCGAGGTTGCGGCTGAGGCGGGCGCGTTGCAGCACTGCCAGGGTGTCGGGGTGGTCGGTGAGGGTGGCGAGGGCGTCGAGTTCGGCGCCGGAGACGGTCAGTTCACCGGTGGTCGTGGTGGGGTGGGCGTGTGGTGGTGGGGTGTGGGAGGTGTCGATCACGCGCCTCCGCCCGCATTGTGGCCGGCGAAGATGATGCCGACGGCGGCCCTGCGGCGGCGCGCGGTGTGGAAGGCGTGCGTCACGTCGGGACGACGGTCGCCGAGTAGGTCCTCGAGCGGTGTGTCGGTCAGGTCGGGTAGTCCCCGGGTGTCGTCGGATTCCATCGGGTCGTCCCCCACTGCTGAGCCGGGCCGAGTCGGTCCACCGGAGCGTAGGGCGTCATCGGTGCGTCTCGTGCTCGGCGCTTTGTTCATGACAACTGATTTCAACATAACCGACACATCCAATTGCTGGTAACGCCTTGACAATTGGCTCGGCTTCTGGCTGGGGAACAAGGTGATGTCCGCGGTGCAGGCGGCGGCGACGACCACCGCGAGCATCAGGCCAACGGGCGGCAGGTGATATCCGGCGACCTCGGCGGTGAACACGATCGCGGCCAGCGGTGCGCGGACCGCCGGGCCCAGGCAGGCCGCGAGCCCGGCCAGCGTGCACGCCGCCGCGGGGCCCGGCGCCAGGCCTGCGTCGGTGGCCAGCCGCCAGCACAGGGCACCGGACGAGGCTCCTATCACCATGGCCGGCCCGAACACGCCCCCTACTCCCCCGGCGTGCAAGGTGACAACGGTGGTCGCGATCTTGATCAGTGGCAGGGTGAGAACCATCCACAGCGGTAGGGTCGCGATTCCGGTGGAGGTCAGTTGCAGTGAGATCGTCCCGTAGCCGGTGCTCAGCGCCATCGGCACGAAGATCCCGACGACACCTACCCCGGCGCCGGCGACGACCGCGGTCACGAAAGGGCGTCGGCGTGCCGGGGCGAATAGGCGGCCGACGCGGTGAAAGCTCACCACATACAGTCGTGTCGTCACCGCACAGACCACGCCGACCGCGACGAGCACGGCGGTGCCGGTCGGATCCCACCATGCGCCGAGGCTCTCGACACCGAACATCGGCTCATATCCGTACAGTGCGATGAACACGCCGAACGCGATGGGTGCCGCGGGTAGGGCGAACAGCAGGGCCTGCCAGTCGATTCCGCGGCGGCGCAGCAGTTCCGCCGCCAGTAGCGCACCGCCGATCGGGGCTTGGAACAGGGCACCGACTCCGGCGCCGAGCGCGGCGGTCACCACAAGGGCGGCGTCGGTGTCGGTCAGCCGCAGCCGCCGGGTCGGCATCGCGGCGAGTGAGGCGGCGATCTGGGCGACCGGGCCTTCGGTACCGCCGGAGCCACCCGAACCCAACGTGATCGCGGTGCCACCCAGTTTGACGGCCGCGCCCCGCACCGTCAGCCCGGTGAGGTCGCGGGTGTTGACCGCGTCGATGACGCCGTCGGTGCCGTTGACCTGACGTCCACCCCACCGCGACAGCAGTGTCGCACCCAGCATGCCCGCAGCGACCAGCAACGGCACCAGCAGGACCTGCTCACCCAGCGGTCCGACCGGGGTGCGCCACAGTCCGTCGGTGACGGGGACGAGTTCGACGACCGAACCCAGCATCACATGGGTGGCCGCGTCGAGTACGAAACGCAATGCGGCGGCGCCGAGTCCGGCGGCGACTCCGGCAAGGAGGAGCGCGGCACCCACCGCACCCCACCGGCCGCCGCGCCGGCCGTCGTCGGTCATGGGTTCTCGCTGCCGTCGACGGTGTCGAGAACCCGTCCCGCCGCACGCGTTGCTGGGCTGTGTGCCTGTGTGGGCAGGGCCGCCAGCAGGGCGGTGAGTTCCGATGCGAGTCGTGCGGGCAGGGCGCCGGCCTGGATGGCGGGCGCCACGCGGGTGGCGGTGTCGAGCAGGGCCGCGGCGGCGTGTTCGGTGGGCGCGGTGGCCATGCGTGCGATCGCGTGCCGGAACTGTTCGACGATCTGGCCTTCCAGATCGGTCGGCGGATGTTCGGACAGGGCCGCGATATCGAGGTAGGCGCGGGCGATCTTGAACATCAGGACCGCGTCACGGTCGGCGCTGTGTTCCTCGTCCTGTCCGGCGGCCACACACAGGTCGATCGCCTCCCAGGCGTAGAGCGGTTCGCCGGTGACCTCGCTGCGGCGTAGCAGTGCGTCGGCGAGGCGTTCGGACAGTCGCGTCAGGGTCGGATCGTCGGGTTCGGTGGCGTCGAGGGCGGTGCGCAACACGCGTGTCGCGTCGGTGAGGAAGTCGGCGCCGCCGGCCACGTCGAACCGGTGCAGCAGCAGTTCACCGAGTCGGGTCAGGCCTGCGGTGCCTGCGTCGGTGTCGTCGAGTTCGGTGAGAGCGGTTTTGGCGACGGCGATGGCTTCGTCGAGATCGCCGGTCTCGCCGCTGTATTCCCAGCGTTGTCGTAGCAGTGCGGTGAGCTGGTCGAGCAGCCCGGCGCGTTGTGGATGCGCCACCGGCACGGTGGCCAATGCGTGGCGGGTCGAGGCGAGGGCGGCCTCCACGTCACCGTCGCGCAGGTCGGCGGCCGCCGCACGCACGGCGTCGAGGTAACGGCGTTCGTCGTCGGCACTCGGTGGCCCGGTGGGTGGGTCGGGGAAGTTGGGGGCGATGCGGCGCAACGTTTCCGGCGACAGGTAGGCGAACGGCGCGCCTGCTCCGGCGGCTGGTCGGGAGACCGCGGCCCGGAACACCGGTCCTGGCACGTCGTAGCGTTCGGCGATGAACCGGGAGGTGGCGGCCAGGACTTGCGCGGCGTCGCTGCGGGGTATCGCCTCGCGCAGCACTTCGGCGACATCGGGCCGGAAGGCGAAGACGCGGCTGTCTTCGGGGACGGTGTAGGGCGGTGCGGTGCCTGGGTCGGCGTCCTCGATCAGGCCGCCGGCGAGGACTTCGGCGAGGACACTGCGTTTGCTGCCCGGCAGTACCGCCTGCTGGACCAGCCGCATGATCGGCAGCAGCAACGGCACCTGAGCCAGACTGGCCGCCAGCCGAAACGCCTCCGGTGAGGATGCCGCACGGAAGCGGCGCACCCGTTCGATCGCGCTGTGGCCGAGTTCCTGGTTCTGGCGTACCGACAGCGGTTGTGCGCGTTGGGTGCTCGGGGGTTGCGCGCGGCGCAGCAGTGGATAGCCGGCCGAGCGGCGTTCACCGGCCAACAGTTGAGCCCAGGGCCGGATCCAGCCGCGGGTCAGCTCGAGCACCGGGATCGCTGTGGTCGTCGCGGGTGCGAGGACACGCAGGGGTGAGGGGCGGTCGGGGATCACCGCTGTTATTCGTCCGTGGCCCCAGTCCAGACCGGTCCGGCGCCACAATTGGTTCGGTAATGGTTGCACGATCGCCACCGGGGAACGTGCGGCGAGCCGTTCCAGTTCGGTGGCCGCGGTCCCCCATGCCCACGCGTCGCCGAGGCAGGCGCTGAACACCATGACGACGCGGCGTCCGGACGGATCGCGCAGCACCGACAGCGGCCGGTCCGGCGCACCGTGGGCATGGGTGGCCAAACGCAGTGCGCCGGTGTGGTCTTCGTCGAGATACCATTCGGTGACGCGGCGAAATCCCACCGAGTCGACCAGGGTGCGGATGGCGGCGCCGAGTCCGCTCCAGGCGGCCATCGACGGATGCCGGTCGAAGACCAATGCCACTTCGCGTTGGCGCACCAGTGCGGGTTTGGTCGCGGGCCACGCGATCGCGGTGCGGACCGCGCGATCGACCGAGGCGTCCTCGTCGAAGACCCGTTGCCGTGCGTCGGGGACCTTGCGGGCCAGGGGCCGCAGTTCCCCGAGCAGGTCGGCGGCCGAATCCAGTGGTGATGGCGCGGGTACCGCGACCTCGGTGCGGTAGGGCCACACCGTGTGCTGGTCGGGCAGCGACCGGGCCGGTGCTTCCCGTGGCAGCAACGGTTGCATGGTGGCGGCGTCGGCGGCGGGGGCGCCGGAGTCGGCTTCGGGTGCCGTGTTCGGTGTCGGTGCGGGAGGTGGGGCGTGGTGGGGGTGGTCGTCGATGTGGTTGGCAAGCCAGAGCGCCTCGGCGACGGTGCCACCGTCGACGTCGAGTTCGCGGAGCGCGTCGAGGAGTTCGGACAGGCCGGACATGATCAGCCTCCGGTGTCGGTGGGCTGCATGAGCCGCTCCGCCAATCGCTGGCGGTCCACTCGGTCGGCGCCGTCGACGAGGGTGGCTTGGGTCAGCACGTGCAGGGCGATGAGCAGCCGGTCGGTGGGCAGGGCGCCCAGTTCGTTGCGGCGGCGCAGATAGTTGTCGATGATGTCGCCGTATTCCTCGGCGACGCCGGTTCCCAGATGGGCGGCGACCACGCGTTCCAGCTGCGGGCGTTCGGGTTTGTCCAGCTGTAGTTGCAGACAGCGCCGCAGAAACGCCGGTGGGAATTCGCGTTCGCCGTTGCTGGTCATGATGACCACCGGGAAGGCGTTGCACTGGACGAAACCGTCGCGGACCTCGACCCGCTCGCGGCCCTCGTGGGTGAACACCTCGACCCGCGGCCGGTGCGCGCGGATGCGGCGCAGTTCGTCGATCTGGTATTCACCGTTTTCGAAGACGTGCAGCAGGTCGTTGGGCAGATCGATATCGGCCTTGTCGATTTCATCGATCAGCAGCACCCGCGGCCTGCGGTAGGGCAGCAGCGCGGTCCCCAGGGGGCCGAGGGTGATGTAGTCGGCCAGGTCCGCCGATCCGACCGCGGGTCCGGCGGTGTCGCGCAGCTGTGCCTCTTCGAAGCGGCGTAGCGCATCGTAGTGGTAGAGGCCGTCGTCGAGTCCGCTGCGGCTGGTGATCGGCCAGTGCAGCACCGGACCCAAGCCCAGTTCGCGGGCGATCAGATAGGCCAGCGACGATTTGCCGAGTCCGGGTGCGCCGGTCACCAACAGCGGCCGCCGGCACAGGAGTGCGGCGTTGATGACGTCGAGGTCCTCGGGGCGCAGTTGGTGGGCGCCGATGCCGTCGCGGCCCAGTTTGCGGTCCATCTGGGCCGGGTGGTCGGGCTGCGGATGCGGCGGCTCGAGCGGTGGCGACCCGGTGAAGGTGCGGGCGATCATCGGTGGGGGCACCGCATCCCACGCGTCCGGGCGCGGCTCGCCCGAGCCGCGGAACACATGCCATCTGGGCGTTGTCATAGCCACTCCCGTCTCATGGCCCCCGGCCCGGCGAGCGGAGGCGGGCGTCGTCTGCTCTGGCCGGGAACGTCGAGAACGCAGACGATCTTGCGCCAGAACAGATCCCGCTCTTCGGAATGTTCGTGTTCGCGCTGCTCGTGCCAGATCGCAGAGTACCAATCGGTCGGCGGTCGATGCGCCACATGTGCGGCGAGTGCGGTGCGGAACACGCTGCCGTCGCAGTCGGGTGCGCCTCCGGGGTGGGTGGGGCACGCTTCGGTGCGCCATATCGTGATCGGTAGTGCGTTGGACGCCGACGCGGTCAGCACTTCGGTGGTCGGTGGTTCGGTGACCGCGACGCCGTCGGGTGGTTCGGTGTCGGCGAACATACCTTGCAGGGTGGGCAGGGCGCGGGCGCGGGGGTCGGCGCAGCCGAGCCAGACCAGCCCGTCGGCGTCTCGGCTGCGCAGCCGGTGCCAGCGTGCGTCGAGTTCGGCGATCTGTTCGCTGCTCTTTTCCCAGGTGCTGCTGCGTCGCAGCCGCATCCGGAATTTGCTGAACGGGCGTTCGTCGGTGCGCCGCCATTGGAACAACGGGTCCTCGCTGAGCCGGTCATCGGGTAGGGCGACCACGATTTCGACGGCGTCGCGTGGTTTCTCGATGGTGCTCAACGCGATGTCGAGCGCGTATTTCAGTTCCCGTTTGGCGTGTTCGTAGCTGACGCAGCGGCCCGCGGGTTCGAGGGTGATGATCTCCTGATCACCGGATTTGCGGGCCAGTTCGAAGCGGTGTGGGATCGGGGCGCGCTCGTCCAGACGCGGCCCTTCCTCGGGCACGATGATGCCGAACAGCACGGTGACTTCGGTGCTCTCCTGCGGTGTGGACAGGAAACGTCGTTCGAATTGCGGGTAATCGCGCGGCAGCAGCATCTTCTTCGGCAGCTCGCGTAGCCCTTGGGCGACAGCGGGATCGACGGGGAGATGTTTCGGTGCCAGGGCACAGAATCTGGCCAGGTCGAAGGTCGGGTTCTGGCTTTCGGTGCCGAGGTATTCGGCCAGGTCGCGCAGCGTGAGCAGATCGGCCATATCGGGCAGGAACGAGTCGCGGAACAGTTCATCGACCAGTCCGACCGGTACCCGCCGCTCGGCCTCGGTCGCGATGTCGGCCAGCCGTCCCTGTAGTTCGACCAGCCACCGTCGGACGGGTGCTTCGGCGCCGACGAGGCGATCGACCCAGGTGTGATCGTGGTGGTGGTAGGCGTCGTGTGCGGTGACGATTTCGTCGTAGAGCGTCCGTGCGCCCACCCGCAGCCCGTCGAGCAGGTAGGCGATGGCACCGCCTTGGGCGGAGTCGAGGTTCTCACTGGCCTTGACGAAACCGACGACCCCGCCGTGGGGCACCGACCACACCGGGGCACCCGACATCCCCTGGATGATCGAGCGATCGCCGTCGATGGTGAAGAACCGCGGATGCATATCACGCACGCGGTACCCGTGATAGACCTCCATCACCCGGTCGACGTAGGTGGGGTTCAATGCGCAGACGAGCAGTTCGTCCTGCGTGGTGAGCACCGGTTCGGCCATCAGCACACACGGCGCCCACACCCGGCTCGGCTGATCGATGCGCAGCACCGCCAGATCGTCGAATCCCCACCGCGAACCCTGTGCGGGCGGCGGTGAGGCGACGACGACGCTGGCGGTGCAGGCACTGTCCTCACCGAAGACCAGCCGCACCCGATTCCCCGCCGCGTGCGCGACATGGGCGGCGGTCACCGCGTAGTCGGGGGTGATGCGGAAGGCCGTCCCGATCCGCTCCGCGCCGGGACGGTCCGCCGAAACCGCTGCGGCGGCGGCCCGCAGCAGATCATCGATATCGGCATGGACCGGCATGGCGCTGTTGGTCTTTCGCTACCGCGGCGCGGATGAGCCGCCGAGGTCCCCGTCGAGATGCGCCATATCTACCCCCGCATTGTCGTTCGGCCGCAGATCTACCATACGGGCTGCTCACCTGCGTGTCGCGCGAACGCGTGAGCGCGGCCCGTGCTCGCCCGGCGGCGGTCTGTTCTCCGCAACATTCGGCACGCTATCACCGAGTCCCATTGGGCGGCAATGAGTCCTACGGTGACGTATCGGCCGGGCGTGAGGTGCGCGGCGACCGAGGCGAGGGGCCATGCGATGCGGATTGCGGTCAGGCGAACGATTCCTCGACCGTGCGTCGGGTGCGGGAATCGGCGGCGGTGCGGCGCACGGTGTCGGCGGTGGCGTCGTCGAGGTAGCGGTGGGCGTCGCGTTCGGCGTCGACGCGGGCGGTGTAGCGCTCGATTTCGCGGGCGATGTCGGTGGCGTCCCAGCCCAGATACGGTGCGACGAGTGCGGCGACCTCGGCGGCCACGGCGGTGCCGCGGTCGGTGGTTTCGATGGACAGGTGGGTGCGGCGGGTGAGGATGTCGTCCAGATGCAGTGCGCCCTCATGGGTGACGGCGTAGACGATTTCCGCGCGCAGATAGGGGGTGGCGCCGAGCGGGTGCGCCAGGTGAGGGTCGGCGACGATGATTTCGCGCAGTTCGGTGAGCGCACTGCCGTAGCGGCCCAGCAGATGGTCGATGGTGGCCGCGGGCTGGCGCAGTTCCTCGGCCAGCCGGGAACGCGACAACGACAACTCGGCATACCCGTGCGCGCCGACCAGCGGCACCCGGTCGGTGCGGGAGGGTCCGACCCGGCCGGGCAGGTCGGCGATGGCTGCGTCGACGGCGTCGGCGGCCATCACCCGGTAGGTGGTGTATTTGCCGCCCGCGACCAGGACGAGGCCGGGAACCGGTGTGACGACGGCGTGTTCACGCGAGAGGGTGCTGGTCTGGTCGGAGTTGCCTGCCAGCAGCGGACGCAACCCGGCGTAGACGCCGACGATGTCGTCGTGGTCGATGGGGTGCTCGAGCAGCCGGTTCACCTGGGTCAGGATGTAGTCGATATCGGCGCGGGTGGCGGCCGGATGGGCCAGATCGTGGTCCCAGGGGGTGTCGGTGGTGCCGATGATCCAGTGCGCCCGGCTCCACGGGCACGGGATGACGAACAGCAGGCTCTTATCGGTTTCGGTGATGAGTCCGGTGGTGGCGTCGATGCGGTCGCGGGGGACGACGATGTGCACGCCCTTGGAGGTGCGGATCCGGAACTGCGGGGTGGCGTCGAGCATGGCCTGGATCTCGTCGGTCCACGGCCCCGCCGCGTTGATGGTGCGTTTGGCGCGGATATCGAGATGGCGTCCGGTTTCGAGATCTTCGACGACGGCGCCGACGATGCGGTCGCCCTCGCGCAGGAAATCGACCACGCGGGTGCTGGAGGCGCACAGTGCGCCGTGGGTGGCGGCGGTGCGGGCCAGCATCATGGTGTGGCGGGCGTCGTCGAGTTGGCCTTCGTAGAAGCTGACGCCGCCGCGCACGCGACCGCGTTTGGCGCCGGGGAACCGGGCCAGGGTGCCGCGGCGGCCGAGGTGTCGGTGATGGGCGGGCACTCCGCGGCCCGCGCCGAGCGCGTCGTAGACACCGATTCCCGCACCCGCCCAGGCGCGGTCGAGCAGCGGACGTTCCAACGGGTAGACGAATTCGACCGGTTTCGCCAGGTGTGGGGCGAGGGTGTCGAGGATGAGGGAGCGTTCCCGCAGCGCTTCGAAGACGAGACCGAAGTCGAGTTGTTTGAGGTAGCGCAGGCCGCCGTGGACGAGTTTGGAGGAGCGGCTCGACGTGCCGGAGGCGTAGTCGCGGGCTTCGACCAGGCCGACGCGCAGTCCGCGGGTGACGGCGTCGAGTGCGGTGCCCGCGCCGACCACGCCCGCGCCGATGACCAGCACGTCGAGTTCGGTGGCGGCCATGGTGTCGAGGGCGTGGCGGCGGGTGGCGGGGCTCAGTGGGAGTGGGGTGGTGAGTGAGCGGACGGTCATGGAATGTCCTCGAGGTCGATGGTGGATGGTCAGGGGGTGGCCCAGTCGAGGGTGCGGCCGATGGCTCTGGTCCAACCGGTGTAGCCGTCGGCGCGTTGGCGTTCGGTCCAGGTGGGTTCCCAGCGGGTGTCTTCACGCCACTGTCGGTGCAGTTCGTCGGCGTCGCGCCAGTAGCCGGTGGCCAGGCCCGCGGCGTAGGCGGCGCCGAGTGCGGTGGTTTCGGTGACGACGGGGCGGCTGACGGGGACGCCGAGGATATCGGCTTGGATCTGCATGCACAGGTTGTTGGCGGTGACGCCGCCGTCGACGCGCAGCACGTCCAGGCGCACACCGGAGTCTTCGGACATGGCGTCGGCGACGTCGCGGGTCTGGTAGCAGATCGCTTCGAGGGTGGCGCGTGCGATGTGGGCGTTGGTGGCGTAGCGGGTGAGTCCGACGATGGCGCCGCGGGCGTCGGAGCGCCAGTGCGGGGCGAACAGTCCGGAGAAGGCGGGCACGAAGTAGACGCCGCCGTTGTCGGCGACGGTGGCGGCGAGGGATTCGCTGTGGGCGGCGCCGGAGATGATGCCGAGTTGGTCGCGCAACCATTGCACCGCTGATCCGGTGACCGCGATCGACCCTTCCAGAGCGTAGGCCGGTGGTTGGTCGCCGAGTTGATAGCAGACGGTGGTGAGTAGCCCGTTGGCCGAACGGACCGGGGTGGGGCCGGTGTTGAGGAGCAGGAAATTGCCGGTGCCGTAGGTGTTCTTGGCTTGGCCGCGGTCCAGGCACACCTGCCCGATCATGGCGGCCTGCTGGTCGCCCACCGCCGCGGTGATGGGGACGGCGGCGCCGAAGGGGCCGTCGGTGCTGGTGTGGCCGTAGCGGGTGGGGTGGGAGGAGGCGGTGATGGTGGGCAGCATGGCGCGGGGAATGTCGAGCAGGGCGAGCAGTTCGTCGTCCCAGTCGAGGGTGTCGAGGTCCATGAGCATGGTGCGGCTGGCGTTGGTGACGTCGGTGAGGTGGCGGCCGCCGTGGATGCCGCCGGTGAGGTTCCACAGCAGCCAGGTGTCGATGGTGCCGAACAGGGCGTCGCCGCGTTCGGCGGCCGCGCGTAGGCCGGGTTGGTTGCGCAGCAGCCAGGCGATCTTGCCGCCCGCGAAGTAGGTGGCCGGTGGGAGGCCGGTGCGGTGGCGCACGAGTTCGCCTGCGGTGGCGTCGAGTTCGGCGGCGATGCGGTCGGTGCGGGTGTCCTGCCAGACGATGGCGTTGTGGTGGGGGCGTCCGGTGTGGCGGTCCCAGACGACGGTGGTTTCGCGTTGATTGGTGATCCCGACCGCGGCGAGGTCGCCGGCGCGCAGGCCGTGGCGGCCGAGGGCGGTCCGGATGACGGCGCAGCTGCGTTCCCAGATCTCGATCGGGTTGTGTTCCACCCAGCCGGGGCGGGGCAGGATCTGTTCGTGTTCGAGCTGGTGGCCGGCGATGAGGGTGCCCGCGTGGTCGAAGACCAGGAAGCGGGTGCTTGTCGTGCCCTGGTCGAGGGCGCCGATGAGGTCGGTCATCTGGTCTCCGTTGTCCGGCTCGCTGCCCCGTCGCACGAGCTGCCACTGCCGAACCTAGGAAGCGCCACCACCACCGGCAACGGCATGCGTTCGGCAATGTCGAACGATTTCGGGAGTACCGTGGATGCGTGCCGGGGCCCATTCAGTCGATCGAACGTGCCGCCGCGATCATGGGACTGGTCGCGCAGGCGCCGTTCGGGATCGGGGTGAGTGAGCTGGCGGGCGCGTTGGGGCTGCCGAAGACCACGACGCACGGTCTGCTGCGCACCCTGCACCGGGTCGGATACGTGGAGCAGGACGCGGGCAGCGGCAAATACCGGATGGGTGCGGTGGCCGCGGGGCTGTCCGGCGCCCGGATGGACACCAACGTACTGCGGTCGTATGCGATGAACTGGGGTGACACCCTCGCCGCGCGGTCGGGTGAATCGGTGCGGATGGGGGCGGTGCACGACGACGGCGTGCAGATCGTGCATCACGTGTTCCGCCCCGATCGGTCACCGCAACGGCTGCGGGTGGGTGTGGTGTTGCCGTTACACGCGACCGCGCTGGGCAAGGTGCTGCTGGCGTACACCCCCGGCCTCGCGGAACGCGCCACAGAACTACTCGCCTACACCCGTCGCACCATCACCGCGCCGCGTGCCCTGCACGCGGAGATCACGCAGGTGCGCTCGCGCGGGTTCGCCACCGATATCGGTGAATTCGCCGCCGATCGGGCCTCGGTCGCGGCCCCGATCCGCGATCCGGGCGGACGGGTCGTCGGCGCCATCGCAGTCGTGGGTGCACTGGACCGGATCACCGGCGGTACGGCGCCGATCACCGATCTGGTGCGGACAGCGGCGACGTCGATTTCGGCGGATCTCGCCGCCGAGGACACACGGAGGCGGCGATGAGTGCAGCCGGGCGGTCGACCAATCGGTATGTGCTGGCCATCGATCAGGGCACGACGTCGAGCCGCGCGATCGTCTACGACGCGGCGGGACAGTTGGTGTCGGTGGCTCAGCGGGAACATCGTCAGCTGTATCCGGCGGCCGGGCATGTCGAACACGATGCCGCCGAGGTGCGGCGCAATGTGGAGGGGCTGATCGGGCGGGTCATCGCCGGCGCCGGGATCCAGGCGCGGCAGGTGGTGGGTATCGGCATCGCCAACCAACGCGAGACGACGGTGCTGTGGGATCGACGCACCGGGCGTCCGGTGCGCAACGCCATCGTGTGGCAGGACACCAGGACCGAGGACCTGGTGACGCGCCTGGCGCAACGTCCGGACGCCGAGGAGGTACAGGCGCGCTGCGGTCTGCCGCTGCTGAACTACTTCGCCGCGCCACGCATCCGATGGCTGCTCGACAGCGATGAACGGTTGCGGGCCCGCGCCGAACGCGGCGAGATCCTGTTCGGCACCATGGACAGCTGGCTCATCTGGAACCTCACCGGCGGCGCCGCCGGCGGTGTGCACGTCACCGATGTCACCAACGCCGGACGCACCATGCTGATGAACCTGCACACCCTCGACTGGGATCGACGGCTGCTCGAGTTCTTCGGGATACCGCGCGCCGTGCTGCCCGAGATCCGGTCCAACGCCGACATCTACGGGCACACCGCGATCGACCCCGCCGGTATCCCGATCGCGGCCGCGCTCGGCGACCAGCAGGCGGCGCTGTTCGGGCAGACCTGTTTCGCGGCCGGGGAAACCAAATGCACCTACGGCACCGGCGGTTTCCTGCTGTCCAACACCGGAACCGTGCCCGTGCGCTCCGAACACGGACTGCTCACCACGGTCGCGTTCCGCATCGGCGACGAACCCGCCTGCTATGCGCTCGAAGGGTCCATCGCCTCCACCGGATCACTGGTGCAATGGCTACGTGATCGGCTCGGGCTCATCGAATCCACGCCCGAAATCGAAACTCTCGCCGCCACCGTCGCCGATAACGGCGGCTGCTCTGTGGTGCCCGCGTTCTCCGGGTTGTTCGCCCCACGCTGGCACGCCGAGGCGCGTGGCGTGATCGCCGGACTCACCTCCTACATCACCCGAGGCCACTTGGCGCGGGCGGTGCTGGAGGCCACCGCATGGCAGACCCGTGAAGTGGTCGGGGCGATGAACGCCGATACCGGTCTGCCGTTGCGTGAACTGCGTGTGGATGGCGGGATGACGTCGAACAATCTGTTGATGCAGCAGATCAGCGATGCGCTGGGGGTACCGGTGGAGCGTCCGCTGTTCGCCGAGACCGTGTCACTGGGTGCGGCGTATGCGGCGGGACTCGCGGTCGGGTTGTGGCCGGATATGGAGGGATTGCGGCGCAACCGGCACACCGCGGCGCGCTGGCTGCCCGCCCGGACCGCCGCCGACCGGGATCGGGAATACCGGCATTGGAGCCGGGCGGCGGCGCTGAGTTACCACTGGACCGCCGACACCGGCTCCGAGGTCTAGCGGGTCACCGCGCAGGCGCGCAGTTCGGGCGGCAGCGCCACGAGCGCAATGTCGGCGCCCCGGAACGGATTCGTGCCCGGCCGCACGTTCGGCGGGCCGGGCACAACGGTCCTAGAGGCTGCCGCCGCCACCGACCAGCCACGGGTTGAATGTGCACACCAGCTCCGGCTGGGTGGCCGGGTCGAGGGCACGCAACACCATCGACGTCGCTCGCGGCGAGTACATCATCGTCAGATGGTCCGATAGGTCCTGTTCGCAGCCCTCCTGCAAGGTCAGGTTGGTGACGGTGGCGTCGGGGCCGGGGCGAAGGAACGTCCAGTCGTACGGGTTGACGATCTCGTCCCAGCGGCTGCCGACAATGGTGTAGTCGACACCGGGGACCGTATCGCCGTCGGCGTTGAGCCGGGTGAGGAACGGCGAACCGAAGACCTGCTCGATATTGGCCGGGCCGATGAACAGCTGGTTGAACCCGAGGATGTCGATACCGAGATTGTTGATGGCGCGCCCGAGTGCGGCGATGCCCATCAGGCTGGTGCCGTGGTGGGTGGCGCCGAGAGTGACCAGTTTGGTGACCTTGTCCGCGCCGCCGTCGAACTTCAGATACTGGTTCGACACCGTGCCGCCCTGGGAGTGGGCGACGATATCGACGGTGTCGGCGCCGGTCGTCTCGAGCACCCGGTCGACGAAATCGGCGAGCTGACGCGATGATTGCGCCATCGGCCCCACCCCGTTGCGGCCCGGCAGCAGCGGGCCGAGGCCGCCGCCTTCGAGCACACCGGCCTGCCCGTAATTCATCGCGAACACACAGAAACCGGCCCGCTCGAGCCGCGGCGACAGATACGCGAAATTGTCGTAGGCATTCATCCACGACCCGTGCATCAACACCACCGGACGCGGATGCTGTGGTGTGGGACGGCAATTCCAGTCATTGGCGCCCGGCGGCGCCGCATTCGGATGCAGCAGACCGTAGCCGAACGCCGCCAGTGCCGCCGTCATCTCCGGGCCCTCCCCCGCCGCGACCGTCGACCGGCTCGGCGCCGCCCCCGCGCTACCGGTCGCCGACACCGCCGTCGGCCGGCCCGGATGGGTCGCCACCTGGGTTCCGGCGGTGATCTGGTCCACCAACTGCTGTTCGGTGACCGGCACACCCGGGTCGGCCTGCACCCCACCCGCGACCAGTACCGCCGATCCCGCGACCACCACCGCGGCCGATACCGCGCGTCGTATTCCCCAGCCCATGTCATGCCCTCTCGCACACACCGGAGCACATACCGCGATCAACAGAATTCGCGGCCGACGCACCGGCCTCTCGATTCGAAATTCGTGGCGACGCTATGAGTTTTCGACGGTGATCCGAGCCACTTTCGCGGCGAATCCGAGCATTCCCACCGCAACACCGGGTCCGGGTTGGAGAAAAGCACAACCGAATCCGGGCGCGTCATCGACTCATCGCCCTGCCGAAGACGTCGGGCGCGCGCACCTTCCCGGCGCAGGCAACCGGCCGCGGCGGATTCCTCGCGCAGGCCTGCGAACATGGCTCGCATGAGTCACAGCATCAATTACTCCACCGCGGACAAGGCCGACATCCTGGCCTTCCTCGGTAGCAGCGGTGCCCTCACCGACGACCAGTCGCGCGTCCTAGACACCGCGCGCAAATACGCGCGCGTGCAGCAGGACGATCTCGACCGCCAGCGCCTCGACTGGGGTCTGTCGATCCCCGACGCCCTCGATCACCTCCTCGCCGGACACACCGACTCGACCGCGGAATGCGCCGGCAATGCCTATCACACTGCGTTGCAGTGCCTCATCGACTGCAACGCCTCCGACCCCATGACGCTGGCCACCTACTCCGATCCCGCCAAATTCTTCGGTCTGCTCGACGACGAGCTGCGCCATCTGGGCGTCCCCACCGACCTCCTCCCCTACGGCTACCTCTACGGCGGACTGCCCGACGAGTTCCCGCACCTGCCGCATTCGGTCGACGGCTATCCGGCCATCGGCTACCTGCCGCTGGCCAAGGCCAAACCCGCCGCCGATGCCTACCGCGCCGTTCTCGACCAGCTGGGCCCCGACATCCGGTACGAGGTACAGGAACTCATCGACAAACTCGATGTCGAGCACGACGAATGGGAGTTCTCCACCGCACGTGTCGACTGGTACACCCAGGACACGCTCTTCTTCTCACTCGTCTGACCCTGCCGGTCGTGCGGTCCGGCAGCACCCGGCGGCGGTCCGCGTAGCGGACCGTCGCCGGGGAGCGCCGATCACCCGCCACGCCCGCTCTGTCAGCGGGTGCCGAGCAGCAAGGTCTGGGTTCCGCGCCCGATCGGCCCGTCCACATCACCGAGTCGCGACTCCGCCAGGCCGATACCGCTGCGCTCCGGATAGGTGACCGCGTCCAGGCACACCCACTCGCCGACCGGATCACGATGCAGCGTCACCGTGAGATCGGCGTTGACGAAGAAGTATCGGCCCCACGGCAGGACCGAGCTGACGCCATTACCGAAATCGGCGGCGGCCAGTGCCCGCTGCAATGGGGTGATCGCGGTGCCCGCCACGACCGGGTAACGCAGGCGAATCCAACACACGGCAGGACCCGGGGTCTGGAAAGCGCCCGAGACGAAACGGTATTCGACACCGGTATGGAATCCGACCGGTTGGCTGCTGGGGAAGCTGTGCTCCGGGCTCGGTGTCACCGTGTCCGGGCCGGGTGTTCTCGCCGGGAAATCCTGGGGCGGGACGTCGAGCGGCGGATCGACCGGCTGCATCCGCCATGCGGTGGCCTTCAATACCGGTCCTTGTTCGGAACGCAGTGTGGCCTCGACCAATTCGATACCGCGCCCGGGACGGCCGACTCGCGCTTCGGCTTCGACCACCTGTGCTTCGGCGCGCAGCGGCGCGATCGGCACCTTCCGGAGGAACTCCACCGTCACCCGCGCGACCCGCAACTGCGGCCGCGGCGCGCACCGCTCGATCACATACCCCAACAGCGCCGACGGTGCGCCGCCGTGCTGGGCATCCGGCGACCACGGGCCACGGGTGAGTTCGGTGGGATGGAACAGGTCCGGGTCCGCGGAGTCCGGTAAGTAGAAGGCATCCATGGACACCGGTCTAGCAGGGCCGGGCCGGAAGCTCCAGTGGGCGATGCGTGGGGCCCTGACGCCGTTGTTGCATCTCGTGCCGGATCGTCTCGCCGTGCATCGTTATCCGGCGAGGGTCTTCTCGACCAGGTCGAGGAAGGCGTCGACTTCGCGTTCGTCGTAACCACGCTGACCGAGCCGCGGCGACCGGAACGTGGTCTCACGAACCTCGGCCGCGGTGAGCCGATCGGTGCCACGCAAAGTGGCCTCGACCCGGGCGACGAAAGCGTCCACATCGTCTTCGCGGTAGCCACGCACGCCGAACCACGGCTTACGGAACGCGATCTGACGGACATCGTCTGCGGTGAGACTCATCGGTGTGCCTCCTCCTGTGGCTGATCGGTCCATTGTCGTCGTATCGCTGCTTTGCCGTGCGGCGATCGCGAGCGCGGGGGCCACGCTAGGAGGTCGCGACCGATCGTCGGGCGTGGGTGTAGATGAGGCGGGCGTACTCGGTGAGCAGGCGGTCCAGGCCGATGGGGTGCCCATCGGTCGCGGTCTGCTGGAAGCCGATCAGCATCGCCATGCCCAGCTCGGTTACCACGGCGGCGGTATCGTCGTCGCCGACAACGCCTTTGATCGCCTTGTGTACGGTGCGGCGACGCGATTCGTCGACCCGTTTGACGGCCAGCCGCACCGACTCGTCATTGGCGGCCCACGCGCGGATGGCGGCTTCGGCGGCGTGATGCAACCCGAGCGCCAGATCCGACATGGCGCGGATGTCGTCGTCGGGGTGGCCCTGGTTGAAGTTGAGGGTGCGCAGGATGAGGACCTGGCGGTTCTCCCAATGTTCGAGCAGTGCGTCGACGAAGCCCTGCCAGCTGCCGAAATGGTGATAGAAGGAGCCGCTGGTGACGCCGAGACGTCGGCACAGCACGCCGATATTGAGGTTTTTGAAGCCGAGTTCGGCCAGAACTTCCAGCCCGGTGTGGAAGTACTGCTCCTTGGTGACCACTCGTGACATACGGTGCCGTTCTCTCGGTATGGGCTGGGTGGAAGGACCGAACGGTACTCCATCGTGTCGTCGGCTGGCCCGAGGGTAACGGAGTCGGCCGCCCGATTACAGAGTGTCATCGAGTATCAGTTACTTGCTGAAACATTCAGTAGTGGAAGGCAACTGCGCGCCGGGCTCGCAATCGCGCAGAGGTCCTGTTCCGATCTCGACACCACGGCGCCGGTTCGGGTGGGCCGTGCGCGGTGGGCGCTCACCGGCTCGCGGCTAATAACAGAGCAAGTGCTCTGTTATTATGGCGGCATGCCTCGCCCGCGCACCCACGATCTCGACGCCGTCCTCGACGCCGCCGAGGCCCTGGCGGCGCGCTCGGGCCCGGCGGCGGTGACCATCCGGGCCGTCGCCGCAGCGACCGGCGTGTCCAATGGGGCGCTCTATCATTCGTTCGGTTCGCGGGCCGAACTGCTGGCGCGCACCTGGCTTCGCGCGGCGCACAGGTTCCTGGCCTTGCAGACCGAGCTGGTCGACGCGATCCTCATGCCATCGCAGGAGCGGATCGGCGATGCCACCAGCGTGGATGCCGTCGTCGCGGCCGCGGAAACGCCCGCGGTATTCGCGCGGCAGCACCCTGACTCCTCGACATTGCTGCTGGCCATCTCGCGTGAGCAGCTACTCGGCGACGTGCCCGAATCTCTCGCCACCGAACTCACCGGCACCGACCGGGCATTGGTGGATGTCCTGGTTCGGCTGTCGCAGGCGATGTGGGGCCGCCGCGATGGCCGCGCGGTCGCCGTCATCACCACCTGCCTGGTGGATCTGCCGACCGCGATCCTGTTGCGGCGCAACCAGATCGACTCACCGCACGCCCTGCTCCAGCTCCATGCCGCGGTGCGGGCGGTCCTGGCCGTCGGCCCACCCGAGTGAACCCCGAGAAGGAAAGAGTGACCATGCCAACCCTCGACTACCACGACAAGATCGCCGTCCTCGACCTCGGCGACGGCGAGAACCGCTTCTCCCCCACCTTCCTCGACGAGATGAACACCCATCTCGACACCGTCCTCACCGACGGCGCGCACGCCCTGATCACCACCGCGAGCGCCAAGTTCTACTCCAACGGCCTCGATCTGGAATGGCTCTCGGCCAACGGCGACCGCGCCGACTGGTACGTCGACCAGGTGCACGCCCTGTTCGCGCGCGTACTGACCCTCGGTGTGCCGACCGCGGCGGCCATGCCCGGGCACGCGTTCGGTGCGGGAGCGATGCTGGCCACCGCCCACGACTACCGGATCATGCGCGCCGACCGCGGCTACTTCTGCTTCCCGGAAGTCGACATCCACATCCCGTTCACCCCCGGCATGGCCGCCCTGATCCAGGCCAAACTCACCCCGCGGACCGCGGTCGCCTCGATGACCACCGGCCGCCGCTGGGGCGGTATCGATGCCGAAGCGGCGGGCATCGTCGACGCCACCGCCGCCGAAGGCGAACTCGTACCGGCCGCGATACAGCTGCTCACTCCGCTGGGTGCGAAGGATCAGGGCACCCTCGCCGCCATCAAACAGACCATGTTCGCCGCAGCCGTCACCGCACTCACCGAACGCTCGTAACGATCCGCGCGGTCTCCATCGAACTCAGGTGAGCTGAGTTCGTGACCCGAGGAAGTCGTGCAGCCTGTAGCGGACCTCGTGCCATCCTGGTCGGCCCCGGCGCGCCCGCGGCGGACACCACTATCGAGCCAGCGACCCCGCCCGGTCTTGGAAGAATTCTCCCCACGCCCGATACCGATGCCGGGCGATGGCGGGCAGAGAGTGCGTCGCCAACGCTCCGGGCGTGCGATCGGCGAATATCGACACGTCTCGACACAGATGCGCTTGATCGACATACCCGCAATCCGCCGCGACCTCGGCCGCGGGCCGGCCCGTCAACAAACCGTCGACCGCGCACCGGAATCGGACCAGCATCGCCGCTCGCTTGGGTGACAAGCCGATCTGGGATTCGAACCGCGCACCCCACCGCTTATGACTCCAGCCGACCGATCGGGCCAGCTCGCCGATCCGCACTTGACCACGCGAGGCGAGGATGCGATGCCAGCCCGCCAGGATCTCCGGGTCGGGTGCGCGCATCGGCCTGTCACACTGCGCCAGAAACGATGTCGTCACCGCAAAACGTTCCTCCCAGCTCCGGCAGCCCGCCAGCCGTTCACGCAACCGATGTGCCCGCGCGCCCCACAGATCTTCCAGAGCGACAGCGCCCCGACCGATGTCCGCGGGCGAAACACCCAGCAGCGAATACGCGCGTATCGGTGACAGGCGAACCTCGACGCACTCCGCTCGCGCACTACGGACACGCATGGACTCGAGCGGCAGCCCGGTGACGAAACCACCGAGCGTGCGCTGTCCGGAGATGTCGTCGACGAGCAGATCCCGAGCACCGAAGGAGATCACCACCGTCACCACCGCCGCACCGGCCACCCGAAGATCCAACCCGGCGCCACTCACATCGCGGTAGCCGATGATCGGGGCCCCCGCGGCCACGGCACCGGCCGGGCGCGCGACCTCCCAGTCGAGATCGCGGCCGAAATCCACCATGTCCACCCGACCAGGCTACGGAAAAGCGGATGCCGCAACCCGTGCACGGCCGATCACCCATGGAGGCAGGCACGTGCGATTCACCAGCAACCGACACGTCGAAGGCAAACCCGCACATTCGTTCCGGCAGCCCAGATCTGTTCCGGCAACCACCGAGACCGAACCGGCAGCGTCTACCCGCCGTTCCCGCCCCGCACCGGAAGCACCAGTTGTGCACCGGTCACCGGATGGTCGAGCACCTCCACCGGGTACTGGTAGACGCGAGTGAGCAGTTCGGTGGTGAGGACCTCGCGTGGTGGGCCGTCGGCGGCGATGCGGCCACCGTCGAGCACCGCGACCCGATCGGCGTAGGCGGCGGCCACGCCCAGATCGTGTAGCACGACCACCACGGCCGCACCGGTTCGCGCGCGTTCGGCGGCCAAGCGCAGGACCGCTTCTTGATGGCCGAGGTCGAGGGCTGCGGTCGGTTCGTCCAGCAGCAGGGTCGAGGTGCTCTGGGCGAGGACCCGCGCCAACGCGACCCGCGCCCGCTCACCACCCGACAGCGTCGGGAACGGCTGCTCGGACAGATGCGTGACATCGGTGGCAGCCATGGCCGAGGCGACGATCTCGTCATCGCGTTCCCGCAGCGCGGTCCGCTGCCACGGCGCACGCCCCATCGCGACCACCGCGCCCGCCGAGAACGGAAAGCCGACAGTATGGCTCTGCGGCAACACCGCGCGCCGTCGAGCCATGTCCAGCGGCGACCAGTGCGTGACCGCCCGGCCGTCCAGTTCGACCACACCTTCGGCGGGGTCGAGTTCACCGGCCAGCACCGCCAGCAGCGTCGACTTGCCCGCCCCGTTCGGGCCGACCAATGCCACCACTTCCCCAGCGGCGACCTCGAAATCGACCTCGGTCAGCACCCGGCGCACCTTCGCGCCGCCGCCGCGCCGGTCCACACTCACACCGTTCGCCCGCAAGGTCACCGCGCCCGGCGCGGGTGCCGTCGGCAGTTCATGGGTCCGCGCGAACACCGTCTCCCAACCGTCCTCGAGCCACGTCACGCGGGTACCACCCCGGCGCCCCTCATCGACAGCCCGCCCGCAGCGTCGACACCATGGCCCGCGGAACCGGAGCAGACACGACTACCCGAGCCGCGTGCATCGTCGCCAACCCGGCAGGCGATGCAACCCCCGTGCGCCCGAACGCTCATGCCCAGCCCCCGGCCCGTGCACGGGTGCGACGCAGCAACCAGAAGAAGAACGGGCCGCCGATCAGGGAGGTCAGCATGCCGAGCGGCAGATCGGCATTGTCGACAAGCGAACGCGCAGCCACATCCGCGGCCAGCAGCACCACCGCACCGATCACCGCGCTGAGCGGGATCAGCACCCGGTGTCCGGGCCCGACCAGCATGCGCACCAGATGCGGCACGATCAGCCCGACGAACAGGATGATGCCGCTGAACGCGACACCGGCAGTGGTCAGAACCGCCACCATCACGATCACATTGCGCCGCAACCGCTCCACATCCACCCCGAGATGGCGGGCCGCCGATTCACCCAGCGCCAGCAGATCCAGTTTCGACGCCACCACGATCGCCGCGAACACCCCGATCACGGTGAGGGGCGCGACCACCCACACCGCCGACCAGGTGGCGCCGTTGAGGCTGCCCAGCTGCCAGAACACGATCTGATCGCGGGCCGCGGGTGAGGCGACGAACAGCAGGAACGCGATCAGCCCACCGGCGAAGGCGTTGATGGCGACACCGGTCAACACCAGCGTCACCACTTCGGTGCGGCCGTTGGATCGGGCCAGCAGATACACCAGCGCCGTGGTCGCCAAACCGGCCACGAACGCGGCCGCGGCCACCGACCAGGCCGCCACGAACGCCCCACCCACCACGATCATCGTTCCGGCGCCGACGGCCGCGCCCGCCGACACCCCGATGACGCCGGGTTCGGCCAGCGGATTGGCGAACACACCCTGCAACAACGCACCCGCTGTCGCCAGGGCGGCGCCCACCAGGATCGCCAGCATCACGCGTGGGAACCGGACCTCCCACAGCGTCACCTCACCGGCCGGATGTGCGGGCATCGGCCCCCAGTCCAGACCGGTCCGGTGCAGCACCGATCCGGCCACCTCGGCCACGCTCGTCGGCACCTGTCCGATGGCCGCCGACGCCAACGCCAGCACGATCAACGTCGCGATCGCGACGGCGAACACGATGGTCGTGCGCGACCAACGCGCGGTCGCCGGGCGAGGCCGGGCCGCCGTCTGTCCGGTCATGCACGCCCCTCGGTGGCGCTCGACGGCGCGGCTGCCATCGCACTCATCCGGGCCGCCGGGCCGTACGCGGTGGAGACCCGACGCCCACCGAAGGTGGCGATCATGCCCCTGCCGGACCGTAGACGGCTTCGCTGAGTGCTTCGATGACGCGTCCGGTGTTGGGGCCGAAGCTCAGCAGCACCGCATCCGACATGTCCACGACGCGTTGATTGCGGCCCGCCGGGGTCTGCGCGATCCCCGGAATCTTGGCCACACCCTCGACACCGCCCACCGATTTCAGTCCATCGGTCATCACCAGCAGCACATCGGGGGCGGCGCTGATCATGGCTTCGCTGGTGATGGCGGTGAACGGTTCGGTGACCCCGGCCTCGGTGCCCGCGTCGCGTCCGCCGATCGAGGCGATGAGGGCGTCGGCGCCCGAACCGGGCCCGGCGAGCATGGTGATGGCGGTGGAGCGCAGATACAGGAACGCGATCTTCAGCGGCGGATTCTGCGCGGGCACCGCCGCGGAGGCGGCGGCGATCTCATCGCGGGTGCGTTGGGCCAGCGCCTGCCCTCGATCGGGCACCCCGAGCGCGGCGGCGACCGCCTCGAGCTGCGGCACCACCCCCTCCATCGTGCGCTGCGGATCGAAGTAGACGACCGTGACGCCGGTGGCGCGCAACTGTTCGCGCACCGCGGGTGACGCGCTGGTGGTGTCGGTGAGGAACACCGTCGGACGCAACGCCAGGATCGATTCCACGTTCAGCGAACCGTTGCCGCCGGTCACATTGGGCAGATCGGCCACGGCCGGGAACACTCCCGCCGTGGAGCGCCCCACCAGGTTCGGGCCCATACCCAGCGCCCACACCGTCTGCATGAGCGTGCCGTACCGGTCGGCGGCGATGATGCGGTCGGCGGAGGTGACGGTGACCTCGGTGCCGTCGAAGGAGCGCACGGTCGCGGGCAGCGTCGGTGTCGGCTCCGGGCCGATCGGCACCGGCGCCATATCGGTCAGTACCGCGGTGCTCGGCCCGCGCTGCCCGTCGACGGCGCCTTGGCCGCTCGCACCGCAACCGGTCGACACCAGCAGCACACCCAACGCGAGCGCGGCCAGGACGGTGCGCATCCACCCGGATCGGACACGGTCATACCTCATGTAGGTAAGCCTAACGGGAGCCGCCGGGGGCCGTCCGGCCTCACCTCGCGCATGGGCGGCGCGGTGGATGTGACGGCGCTGTCATTCGGTGCGCGCGCTCACATCGTCGAGGGCGGCGGCGATGGCGCGTGGCAGTTCCAGCGTCTCCGCGGCCAGTACACCGGTCAGTTGACCGATGTCACGGGCGCCGACGAACATGCTCGCCACGCCCGGCCGGTCCCGGATCCAGGCCAGCGCCACCGCCAGCGGGGAGGTCGCCAAACCGTCGGCGGCGGTGACGAGCGCGTCGACGACGCGGGTGGCGCGGTCGTCGAGCCTGCCGCGGATCTCCGCGGCGGTCGCCTCATCGGCGCCGCGGGAATCCGCGGGCACACCGTCGCGGTATTTGCCGGTCAGGATGCCACCCGCCAGTGGCGCGGTGGCGATGAGCCCGACGCCGTGATGGGCGGCGGCGGGCACGGTGTCGTCCTCGGCGCCGCGCGCCAGCAGCGAATACGGGGTCTGTGCGACGGTGACCGGCGCCAGCGCGGCCAGGCTCGCCAGCTGCCAGGCGGTGAAACCGCGCACACCCGCGTACCGCACCCGACCCGAACGCACCGCCAGCTCCACCGTGGCGGCGACCTCGTCGAGCGGGGTGCGTGGATCCCAGGCCGCGATATGCCAGATGTCGAGATGGTCGGTGCCCAGTTCCAGCAGGGTGCGATCGAGCTGGCGCAGTAGCGTTCGCCGCGAGGTGTCCACGCCGATGCCCGGTACTTGCGGCAGCGGTGGCGTCCCGTCCGCGGCGGGCGGCGCTGGCCGCGGGCACAGCCCCGCGCAGCCGCTGAGTACCAGATCGTCACGCGAGACCAGATCGCCGAGCAGATCGGCCAGGATCCGCTGCGCCGCACCACCGGCATAGGTCGGGGAGGTGTCGACCAGGGTGCCGCCCGCTTCGACGAACGCCACCAACTGCACCGCCGCGTCCTCGGCGTCGGTCCGGCTGCCCCAGGTGTGGGTGGCCAGCCCGATCCGCGATACCCGCAGGCCGCTGCGACCGACCGTCCGTTGTTCCATCACCGTGTCCGCGCTTTCGTCACGGCGCCAAGCGTAGAGCCTGTTTCGGCCGCGCGGCCCGTCCTGCGCGCCTGTTCGCGCGTCGTGTGGGCCACACCGGCGGTGCGCGCTCCCGCCCGCACCCCACCCGGCCGCGTCGAGGTCAACACGGTACTGTCGCTGCGAGATAGCGATCCGAACGCCGAGTTCACCCGCCGATGAGCCAATCGTCTACTCGGAACGGACATTTCGGCAGCAGTACAGGAGGGTGAGTGATAGGCGAGTCGATGACCTGGCTCCAGGCGATAATTCTCGGCCTGGTCCAGGGGCTGACGGAGTTCCTCCCGATCTCCTCGTCGGGACATCTGCGGATCGTGTCGTCGGTGTTCTTCGGCGACGATGCGGGTGCCTCGTTCACCGCCGTCACCCAGCTCGGCACCGAAGCCGCGGTGCTGGTGTACTTCGCCAAGGACATCTGGCGCATCGTGGGTGTGTGGTGCGCCACGGTGTTCGAGAAGCTCACGCAGCGCTCGCGGCAGACGGTGCCGCTCAGCGAACAGGTCACCACCAAGCTGCCCGTCGTCACCGGGTCGGGGCCGGTCGGCTACGACCCCGGCGCCGACGCGCAACGCGAACTCGACTACCGCATCGGCTGGTACGTGATCATCGCCACCATCCCCATCGGCGTGCTCGGGTTCCTGTTCAAGGATGTCATCCGCACCGGGGCCCGCAATTTGTGGCTGGTGTCGTTCATGCTCATCGCGTTCGCGCTGGTGATCGCCGCCGCCGAACACTACGGCCGCAAGACCCGGCCGATCGAGCAGCTCACCACCCGCGACGGTCTCGTCATGGGCTTGGCCCAATGTCTGGCGCTGATCCCCGGTGTCTCCCGGTCCGGCGCCACCTCGAGCGCGGGCCTGTTCCTCGGCCTCGAACGCGAAGCCGCGGTGCGGTTCTCCTTCCTGCTCGCCATCCCCGCGGTCACCGCGTCGGGCCTGTTCAGCCTGCCCGACGCATTCGAACCCGCAGGTGAGGGGCTCAACGCCAGTGGACCCCAGTTGCTTGTGGCCACCATCATCGCCTTCGTCGCCGGTTACGCCTCGGTGGCGTGGCTGCTGCGGTTCGTCAGCAACCACAGCCTCAACTGGTTCGTCGGCTACCGCATCGTCCTCGGGTTGGTCGTGATGGGTCTGCTCGCGGGCGGGGTGGTGTCGGCGACATGATGGTTAGGCTGGCCGCATGACGGTGATCCTGCTGCGCCACGGTGTGTCGACCTCCAATACCGCCCACACCCTGGCCGGACGCAGCCCCGGAGTCGAACTCACCGAACGTGGCGCCGAACAGGCGCGCACGGTCGCCGAACGGTTGGGTGGGCTGCCGCTCCAGCAGATCGTGATCTCGCCGATGCTGCGCTGTCAGCGCACCGTGGCGCCGCTGGCCGACAAGACCGGCCTCGAACCGGTGGTCGAACAGCGACTCGCCGAGGTCGACTACGGCGAATGGACCGCCCGTCCCATCGCGGAACTGTTGAAAGAACCGCTGTGGAAGGTCGTGCAGCGGCACGCCTCGGCGGCGGTGTTCCCCGGCGGTGAAGGACTCGCCGACGTGCAGACCCGCGCGGTGGCCGCCATCCGCGAACACGACCGCGCCCTCGCCGAGCAGCACGGCGGTGAGGTGCTGTGGGTGGCGTGCACGCACGGTGACGTCATCAAATCGGTTCTGGCCGACGCGCTCGGCCTGCACCTGGACGGTTTCCAGCGCATCGTCGTGGAACCGGCCTCGATCAGCGTCGTCCGCTACACCCCCACCGCGCCGTACGTGCTGCGGATCAATGACACCGGATCCGAGCTCGACGGCCTCGCACCCGCGCAGCCCTCGGCGCAGGCGGGTCCGGTACCAGGGGGTGAGCTCGGCGCGGCCGGGAACACGGATAATGGGAATGCGCGGCCCAGCGATTCCTCGTCATGATTGTCCGGGCAATCGCCGCCGCGCCGACTCCGATCCGGGCGCCGCGAGCCGAACATGATCACGTAGCAGGAGGTGCATGTGTCACGAGCAATCCATGTATTTCGCACCCCCGAACGTTTTGTCGCCGGAACCGTCGGTGAGCCGGGCGATCGCGCGTTCTACCTGCAAGCCGTCGAGGAGCCCCGCGTGGTCAGCGTGCTGTTGGAGAAGCAGCAGGTGAAGGTGCTCGCCGACCGTATGGGTCTGCTGCTCGACGAGGTGGCGCGCCGCTTCGGCGCCGAGGTGCCGCCCCAGGCCGATAACGTCAGCGACAACGCGCCGTTGCTCACCCCGATCGACGCCGAGTTCCGCGTCGGCACCATGGGCCTGGGCTGGGACGCCGATGCGAACGCGGTCGTGGTGGAGCTGCTGGCGATCACCGAAACCGAGGTCGACGAATCGGTGGTGCTCGACGACACCGAAGAAGGCCCCGACGCGGTGCGGGTGTTCCTCACCCCGATCCAGGCCAGAGAGTTCGCGCTGCGGTCGGCGCGGGTGATCGCGGCGGGTCGCCCACCGTGCCCGCTGTGTGGGGAGCCGCTGTCGGCGCGCGGACACATGTGTGTGCGCACCAACGGCTACAAACGCGGCGATATCTTCGGCGCCACCGAGCTGGAGGAATGAGACGTGCCCGCGGCCGGGGACGCGTTCACCACCGGTGAGCTGACCGTGATCGGGCGGGTGACCACCGCAAGCAATGTCACCCTCGTCTGCGATATCGGCGACGGCGACACACCGCTGCGCGTGGTGTACAAACCGGTGCGCGGTGAGCAGCCGCTGTGGGATTTCCCCGACGGCACCCTGGCCGGTCGCGAAGTCGCCTCCTACCTGATCTCCGAAGCGTTGGGCTGGTCGGTGATCCCGGAGACGATCCTGCGTGAGGGACCGTTCGGGCCGGGCATGGTGCAGCGTTGGATCACCGCCGCCGACAATCACACCGACCGCGGCCACCGCCTCGACCTGGTCGATCTGTGCCCGCCGGGCGCGGTCCCCGAGGGGTTCTGCGAGGTACTGCGGGCCATGGACCCCGAGGGCAACGAGGTCTCGCTCATCCACGCCGACGATCCGCGGCTGCAACGGATGGCGGTGCTGGATGTGCTGCTCAACAACGCCGACCGCAAGGGCGGGCACGCCCTCGAAGGCATCGACGGTCAGGTGTACGGCGTCGATCACGGCATCTGTCTGCACAGTGAGCACAAACTGCGCACCGTGCTGTGGGGGTGGGCCGGGCAACCCATCGATGACGGCCTGCTCACCGATATCGAGGCCTTCACCGACGCTCTGCCCGGCGCGCTGGCCGACACACTCGCGGCGCATATCACCGACGCCGAGATCGACGCGCTGCTCGACCGCGCCAAGCGTGTGCTGGACGCGCCCGCTATGCCGCTACCGGAGTCCGCGCGGCCGATCCCGTGGCCCGCTTTCTGACCTCATCGCGGCCATCGATTTTCCCTGACCGAAACCCTTGACATCGGTGTGACGCCGGTTTTGCGCAGGTCCCGGCGCGCGTACCGCATCCCTTGCCGCTCGTGGGGGCCGGGGTGCGCGTCGAGGGCGGTCACCACACCTTTACCCTCGAAGAATGCAGTCCTGGTCCGATACCCCGATCCCCACGGTCCCCGGAGCAGGACCCCCGTTGCGGTTGCACGACACCGCCGACCGTCGGGTGCGTCCGGTGACGCCCGGCGCCACCGCCACCATGTACGTCTGCGGTATCACCCCCTACGACGCCACCCACCTCGGTCACGCCGCCACCTACCTGACCTTCGACCTGATCAACCGGGTGTGGCGCGATGCGGGCCACGATGTGCACTACGTGCAGAACGTCACCGACGTCGACGATCCGCTGTTCGAACGCGCCGCCCGCGACGGCGTCGACTGGCGTGCGCTCGGCACCGGTGAGATCGAGCTGTACCGCGAGGACATGACGGCGCTGCGGATCATCCCGCCGCGCGACTACATCGGCGCCATCGAGTCGGTCGACGAGGTGGTGGAGTTCGTCGGCAAACTCGTCGCCTCCGGCGCCGCCTACACCGTCGACGACGCCGAATACCCCGATATCTATTTCCGGGCCGACGCCACCGAGCAGTTCGGCTACGAATCCGGCTATGACCGCGCGACGATGGAGCGGTTGTTCGCCGAACGCGGCGGTGACCCCGACCGCCCCGGTAAACGCGACCCCATCGATGCGCTGCTGTGGCGTGCGGCCCGCCCGGACGAACCGTCGTGGCCGTCGCCGTTCGGGCCGGGACGTCCTGGCTGGCATATCGAATGCGCGGCGATCGCGGTGAACCGGCTCGGCACCGAGTTCGACATCCAGGGCGGCGGCAGCGACCTCATCTACCCGCATCACGAGTATTCGGCCGCCCATGCCGAAGCGTTGGTCGCCGGACGCCGTTTCGCCCGCCATTACGTCCATGCCGGGCTGATCGGTCTGGACGGGGAGAAGATGTCGAAATCCAGGGGCAATCTGGTGCTGGTGTCGAAGCTGCGCCGCGCCGGAGTGGATCCGGCGGCGATCCGGCTCGGTCTGCTCGCCGGTCACTACCGTCAGGACCGGATGTGGACCGACGCCGTCCTGGACGAGGCCGTGGCCCGCCTGGATCGGTGGCGGCGCGCCACCGCACTGCCCGCCGCCGGAGACGCGACCGACACCATCGCCCGGCTGCGCCAGCATCTGGCCGATGATCTGGACACCCCGAAGGCGCTCGCCGCACTCGACAACTGGGCCGATGCGGCCCTCACCTACGGCGGCGCAGACACCTCCGCCCCGTCCGCCGTGGCGAGGGCCGTCGACGCCCTGCTCGGCGTGCAACTGTGACCGGCTGAGCGGTTTTTCAGCTCGCCGACGTGTCGACCCGCACCACGACCTGCTCGGTGCCCTCCAGCGCGAAACGGTCGGCGGCGGTGCGGATATAGGTGTTGAACCGGGTCAGCTGCTGCGGTGTCAACGGCTCGATCGTCGCGGTTCCACTGCGCCAGCGCAGTCCGATGCGCAGCCGCACCCGCGGATCGGCCTCGATATTGCGCACCCAATCCGCGCGTCGGCCGTGCACCGATACCAGCGACATCACCGCGCCGTCGCTGATCCCCCGCGCCAGCGGCATGCGGCGCGGCTGCCCCGATCGGCGGCCGGTCGTCTCGATCACCACCCAGAACGGGTTGATCGGGGCGAGGAACTTCGCCCCCGCACCGGACAGCCGCCAGAAACGCAGCACCCCAGCGGGTCTGGTTGTCTTCGCCATCGTTTCACCGTAGCCGCGAACCACTCCTCGCAGGCTGGTCTGCGGGTATTTCGCGCAGCACCGCGGCGATCGCGGCCAGCGCATGGTTTTCGGTCATCCGCCAGTGCGTGGCGTCCACCAGATGGTTGTGGGTCGACGTTTTCGACCCACCCACAACATGGCGTACGACATCGCGGTACACAGCAGGATCTGACCACGCTGTTGGCCCGCGGTCTGATCAGTGTCCGAAACCGATGCCGACTCTGGGTACGGTGGCGGTGTGCCGCGAGAGACGTTGACCAAGGAGCAGGTTCTGCGGGCTGCTGTGGAGGTGCTCGATGCCGAGGGAGTGGCCGGGCTCAACGTGCGACGGCTCGGTGCCCAGCTGGGCGTGGCATCGACGGCCATGTACTACTACGTGAAGAACAAGAACGAGCTGATCACCTTGGCCGCGGACCTGGTGTGGCACGAGATCGAGATGCCGGACCCCGCGACCACCGATTGGCGGTCGGCGGCAGCGACATTGGCCCGGGAGGTGCACGAGATGATCGGCCGCCATTTCTGGCTGCTGGCGGCCATGAGCACCCATGTGATCTACGGGCCGGGCAAGGCGCGTTTCGACGAATGCGGTTTGGAGGTATTCGAGGGCGCGGGCTTCGCCGGGGCCGACGCGGACCGCGCCGCAGCGACCCTGCTGATGTTCGTCATCGGCGCGGCGCAGGGCTCGGCCGCCGAGCGGGCGTGGCAGGCGCGGCTGCGCCACGATGGCGGTGATGCGGGCTCGCACCGACCCGATGCCCTCACCTATGTCACCGAAGCCGCCGCGCAGTTCCCCCGGCTACGGGCCCGTCTCGACTCGTTGGCACTGGACGCGGTCGAAACCTCGCCCGGTAGCACAGATTTCGAATTCGGCCTGCGCACCGTGCTCGATGGACTGCAAGCCCGGCTGACCGCCGCTCAGGAGAAGTAATCGGCAGCGGCGGGCAGTGTGAGCACGCCGATCACGATCAGTGAACCCGCGGTCGCGAGCAGCCATCGCAGCACCGTCGCCGGTCGATACCAGGACGGCAACGCATCGGCCGCGGCCCGCAGCGCAACACGAATATCGAGGCCACGCACTCGCGGATCGTCGAGTCGGGCGAACGCCGACGCGGTCATCGGGATGGCGAACACCTGAATGGTGGTCACGTAGCCGACACCGAGGAACACCAGCGGCTGCACCACCCAGGTCGATACCCGCCCGATCTCGCTACCGGACAGATTCAGCGCAGCCAGCACCGTGAGCACCGCGGCGATCGCGTAGCCCACCGCGAACCCCCACCGGCCTTCTTCCAACCGGACCCAGTGCTCGCCGAGCACCTCTGGGTCCACCCCCTGCCGCACCGCCTCCGCGTCCACGGCCCGCTGCGCGCGAGGCCCAGCGGTCCGGTAGGCGACAAGCATGACCACGAACATCCCGGCCAACAGCAACTGCAACAGGCCGGCGACAGCCACGGGGATCGGCACAGCATCTCCTCACATATTTGAACTAAGATAAAATCCACCCTAACTGTGGTTTTAACTTTGTTCAAGACAAGCGTGCGCCCTGCCGGGCAACCAGGGACATCGACCTCGATCGCGCCGAAGAGGGCGGCTGTGTGCTGTATCAGCCGGGCCTGTCGGCAGGTCCCATCACTTCCGCAACGAGACCGAGGGTGCGGAGGTCGGCGCGTCGACCGGCTGCGGAGGTTGTTTCGACCCGCGATCACGCCAGATGAGTTTCAGCAGTGCGGGGGTGAGGAGCATGCGGATCACGGTGGCGTCGAGGAGGAGGGCCGCGATCATGCCGTAGGCGATGTATTTCATCAGCACGAGGTCCGAGAAGCCGAACGCGCCGGTGACGACGATGAGGATCGCGGCCGCCGAGGTGATCACACCGCCGGTGTGGGCGATGCCGTAGCGGATGGCCTCGGGTGGGTCGGCGCCGTCGGCGCGCGCCTCCGACATCCGCGACAGTAGGAACACCTCGTAGTCGGTGGACAGACCGAACACGACGGTCACGATGAGCACCAGCACCGCGAACATCAGCGGGCCCGGAGTGAAATCGAACAGGTCCGCGCCGTGGCCCTCGACGAAGATCCAGGTGAGGATGCCGAGGGTGGCGCCGAGGCTCAGCGCCGACATGGCGACCGCCTTGATCGCCAGCACCATCGACCGGAACGCCAGATACATCAGCGTGAGCGCCGTGGCGATCAGGATCGCCACCAGCAGCGGCAGACCATCGATGAGACCATTGATGCTGTCGCGTTCGAGCGCGGGCACACCGGCCACCATCACCTGCACACCCGGTGGTTCCTCGATGGCGCGTAAGGCGGCGATGGCGGTGTCGGCGCTGCGCTCGTCGACCAGGCCCGCATTGAGGACGTTGATACCGTCCTCGGTGGGTGCGGCCGGTTCGAACGGCCCGGTCAAACCCGGAGTGTGGTTGGCCTGGAAGCGGATATCGCTGAGCTGCTGCGGATTCGCGCCGACCACCACCAGTTTCAGCGGTTCGGTGCGGAACCCGGAGAACATCTCGTCGAACTGTTCCTGCGCGACCCGGGCCGGATTGTCCGCGGCGAGATAGCGTTCGCTCAAACCACCGAATTCGATATGGCGGAACGGCACGATCAATGCCAGCAGAGCGAGCACGATCGGCACGATCACCAGCCAGGGGCGTTTCATCGCGAGGACCGCGAGCCGGGAGAAGAACCCGGCGTCGACCTCGGCGTCGGTCTTGGTTTTCGCGAACCGGTGCCAGCCCCACAGATCGATGCGGTGCCCGACGATCGACAGCACCGCGGGCAGCGCCGTCACCGACAGCACCGCCGCCAGCAGCACCGAACTGATGCCGCCGTAGGGCACCGAGCGCAGCACCCCGTTCGGGTAGATGAGCAGCGCACCGAGGCTGACCGCGATGATCGCCGCGGAGAACAGCACCGTACGCCCCGCGGTGGCGACGGTACGGGCCACCGCGTCCTCGACGCTGCGCCCGGCGGCCAGTTCCTCCCGGAACCTGGTGACGGTGAACAGCCCGTAATCGATCGCCAACCCGAGGCTGACCAGTGTCACCACGGCGCTGGCGAACACATTGACCTCGATATGGTCGGTGAGCAGGCGCATGATGCCCTGGGTGCCGAGGATCGTCATCCCGCCGATCAACACCGGGAGCAGTGCAGCGACGATACCGCCGAACACGAAATACAGCAGGATCGCCACCAGCGGCAGCGCGATCAGTTCGGCGCGATGGATATCGTCCTGCATTCCGGTATTGATGCCTTCGACCACCGGTTGCAGCCCCGCCAATTGCACGGTGGTGCCACCGGGACCGCCGCCGGGAACGCCCGCACGCAGATCGGATTTGATGGCGGTGTAGTTGTCGACGGTGGCGGTGCCCTCACCGTGCAAACCGACGCTGGCGAAGGCATGGGTGCGGGTGTCGTCGGCGAAGCCGCTGGTGAAGGCGCTGTCCCAATAGCTGTCGATCTTGAGCACGCGCTCGGGATGTTCGGCCAGTAGCCCCGCGAGCTGCGCGGTGACGGCCTCGCGGACCGCGGGATCGTCGACGGTGCGGCCCTCGGGGGCGGTGTAGACCAGGATCAGATCGCTGTCGGTGTCGCGACCGAAGGTGGCATCGGCCAGTTTCGACGCGGCCACCGATTCGCTGGATTCGTCGAACCAGCCCTCCTGGGTCAACCGGCTCGACAGGTCACGGCCGTAGAAACCCGACAGGGCGACGGCGAGCAGGAAGACGGCGAAGACGAGGTAGCGGTGCCGGTGGACGAAACGCCCCCACCGTTGCGGGCCCGTGGCGATCATGGGTATCGGTGACGTTCTCGCTGCCTGGTCAACCGCAGGCCGGTGTGCGGTAATCGGCGGAACGCAGGATGCCGCACAGGTCGGTGCGCGAGATCTTCCACACGCCGTCGACGTACACGAAATGCACCACGGTGGTACGGATCTGGGTGCCGCTGCCGTCCTTGTCCAACCGCATGGTCGCGGCCAGGGTGCCGTCGTGGTTGTCGAACACCGGGTCGGTGACGCCGTAGACGGCGCGCGGATTGTCCTGTAAGGCCCGGTACATGTCCGGGATGGCGTCGCGGAAGGCCTCACCGTCCTCGATGAGGGCGGTGCGTTCGCTGTCGGGCAGCGACGGGTCGAGCGCCCGTTTGATCTGGGCGTCGAGTTCGGCGGCGGTCGGCAGGACCCGCGCCGCGATCGAGGACGAGGTGGCCGCCGCCGAGGACGACAGCGCCGCGTTCGCCGAGGCACGGGCCGCGGCGACGGCATCGTCGTCGACTCCCGAACCACAGGCCGAGGTAACGGCCACCGCGGCCAGCGCCGCGGCCGCCAGTGCGGCGCGGACGGGACGGCCGGCGCGGGAGAAGTGTGTGTAACGCATCACTACCTACATACCATCGATCACGGAGCTTATTCGGCCCAGCAGCGCGCGGACCGTGGTGATATCGCGGTCGGCGACGGTCGCCACCGCCTCGGGCACCAGGTCACGCACCAGGGCGACGACACTGCGTTCGTCGTCGAGGTCGATATCGGTGACCCTGACCTCGGCGACCGCGACGACATCCTCGGGTGCGGGCACGTCGGTATCGAGGTCGGGCCGGTAGATCTCGAGGCGCAGGGTGGAACGGACGGTGCGGAACGCGAACGGACGGCCGTCGTCGGTCGTCCCGAAGCCATGAGCAAACGAACCAATCGTTAAGTCGTCGATCGAAAATCCCGAGGGATGTTCTGATTTCAACCGGAACTCCTGACATCGGACGTTGTGCGGACTCAACCGTAACTCCCCATCACAAATATCCGTTCGACGCGTGCACAAACCCCCTCCCGCGTGGTCACAGCACCGACGTGGTCAGATTGTGAGGTTCGCGGTTGTGTCATCGGTAGAAGGAGTTCGTGGATGCGCCCACGTGGCTCGGTCCCCGCAATACTGGCAGGTGTGACGGTATGCGCGCTGCTGGCGGGCTGTTCCTCCGACACCGATCCGGACCGGGTGCCCACCCGTGATCCTGCCACCGCCGCGGTCGCGCCCGAACAGAGCGCCACCCCCGCCGGGACGGTCCTGCCGCTGGCCCAGCCGGTCGGCGCACTGCTCAGTGAGGCGAAGACCGGCCGCCTCGCCGCCCTCGACGCGCGCGGCGACACCGCCGCCCTCTATCTGATCGATCCCGCGAATCCCGCGCCGGAGGCGGGTACGACGGTCACCTTGCCCGCACCGGGTGCCACCGTCGCTCAGGGCGCGCCGGGCGAAGTGCTGATCCCGTCCACCGACCGGGTGGTGCGCGTCGACGTCACCACCGGCGCCCACACCGAGATCCCGATCGACGGTGACGCACGGTCGGTCCGGTTGGGCGCCGACGGCGGATTGATCGTCGGCACCGCCGACGGCCGGGTGCTCTGGCTCGACGCGCAGGGCCGGATGAGTGACAGCGTGGACGGGCTGATCTCCGCGGATGCGCTGGCCGTCGCCGATGGCCGGGTGGCGGTGCTGGACCGGCATCAGACCTCGATCACCGAGATCGACCCCGCCGAAGACCACCTCGGTCTGGCGCTGCGCACCGGTGACGGCGCCACCAACATGATCGGCGACCGGTTCGGCCGCATCGTCGTCACCGACACCGCGGGCGGGGAGCTGCTGGTCTACACGACCGCGCCGCTCGTATTGCATCAGCGTTTCCCGGTAAGATCATCGCCTTACGCGCTCGCCTACGACCAACGGTCGGACACGGTGTGGGTGACGTGTACGCAGAGCAACGAAGTCGTCGGTTTCGATCTGTCGACGGGTATACCGGAGGAAGTGGGCCGCTACCCCACCGTCGGGCAACCGAACTCGGTGACCGTCGATGAGCGCAGCGGCGATCTGTTCGTCGGGTCCGCGACCGGTGACGGTCTGCAACGGATTCGCGCGGACGAGCGGAAGAGAGGGCAGTGATGGCAGCGAGTCGGCGCGCGGCGCTACCGGTCGGCTGGGAAACCAGCACCGATGACTACGAGTACGTGCCGCTGCGGCTGCCACCGGAGGTGACACGGGTGACGGCATCGATGCGCCTGGCCATTCAGGCCGAGTACGGCGGATGGGAACTATCGCGGGTGCGCGCCTACACCGATGGCAGCCGCCGGGTGCTGCTTCGCCGCCGCCGCACCCCGCTGAGCAGCCCGGTGACCGCCGAGCCGGGGATGTGAGTTCGATGCTGTACCGATTATTGCTGCGGTTGATGTTCCTGGTTCCGCCCGAGCGTATTCATCATCTCGTCTTCGCCGCCCTGCGTGCGGCCACCGCCTTCCCCCCATCGCGCGCCCTGCTGAACCGGCTGCTGGTGAGCGACGACCCGATTCTGCGCAGCACCGTATTCGGTGTCGAGTTCCCCGCGCCGCTGGGTCTGGCCGCCGGTTTCGACAAGAACGCCACCGGCGCCGACGCCTGGGGCGCGATGGGTTTCGGATTCGCCGAGATCGGCACCGTCACCGCACAGGCCCAGCCCGGCAATCCGGCGCCGCGACTGTTCCGGCTGCCCGCCGACCGCGCGCTGATCAACCGGATGGGTTTCAACAACGAGGGCGCGGCCGCGGCCGCGGCGCGACTGCATGCGCGTCGTCGCCCGACGGTGCCGATCGGCGCCAATATCGGCAAGACCAAGGTCGTCGAACCCGAGCACGCCGCCGACGATTACGCCACCAGCGCGCGACTGCTGGGTCCGCTCGCCGATTTCGTGGTGGTCAACGTCAGCTCCCCCAATACCCCAGGGCTGCGGGATCTCCAGGCGGTGGAATCGCTGCGCCCGCTGCTGCGCGCGGTGCTCGACACCGTCGAGGTGCCGGTGCTGGTGAAGATCGCACCGGATCTGTCCGACGAGGACATCGACGCGGTCGCCGATCTCGCGGTGGAACTGGGGCTGGCCGGGATCGTGGCCACCAACACCACGATCGGTCGCACGGGCCTGGCCAGCGATGCCGCGCGGGTCGCGGAGGTCGGTGCGGGTGGACTGTCGGGTCCCCCGGTCGCGGATCGGTCGCTGGAGGTGCTGCGCCGGTTGTATGCGCGCGTCGGTGACCGGCTGGTGCTGGTGTCGGTGGGCGGTATCGAATCCGTCGATCAGGCATGGGAACGCATACGCGCCGGAGCGAGCCTGTTGCAGGGCTACACCGGCTTCATCTACGGCGGTCTGCTGTGGACCCGCCGCATCCATCGCGGTCTCGCACAGAAGCTGCGCGACAACGGGTATGCGAGTCTGGCCGAGGCCGTCGGTTCCGGACACGCCGCGCGCACCTGAATCCGGGGCACGCGGCGCAGTTCAGCTGAGCACGCACGGTGGGCCGCCCGCGAACCGGAAATCCTCGTCCAGGTCCGCGGGCACCGTCGCGCCCTCGAGCAGCCGGGCGCTGAGCCGCTTGTAGAGCAGCACCACGGCATGTTCCCAGAGCAGCCCGAGCATGCCGGCGCAGTTCGCGCCGCGGGCCAGGGCGCCCTGGTCGTACACCAGGGCCGGATCGCTGACGATCTCGTCGAGTTCCATACCGGCGCGGGCCTGTTCGACGGTCAGACGCCGATCCGGTAACCAGCTCAGCCGCCACGACACGGTGGTGTGGCCGGGCACGCGATGGGCGGTCTCGGGGGTGATATCGCTGGTCATCGACCAGTCGGTGGAATAGATGGTCACAGCTGCCTCCTGACGTACTCCGGCACCGAGACCGGGCCGGGCCCGTGCCCGGCGCGGCGTCGCTGCCGTCGTATGGAGCGGGATGGATGTGGGCGTTCACACCGAGGGTGTGGATGCGTCCGGGTCCGTCCCGACGCGGCCGGCGGGCTGTGTATGCCTGCGGCGGCGGCTGCGGTTCATCAGCGTCGTTGTCATCACCAGGGCCTCCCGTCCGTCTGGTGCGGCGCTATCTCACCACCCAGTGTGTCATTTGCCGGGAGTGGCGGTCAATTGCCGTTGCGATATGGTAATTGCCGGAAGTGCTGGTCGTTAAACCTCGTTCACGACCGGGAAATGCCGAAAGGGTGGGTCGCCATGGTCCAGCAGGACTCGGGCATGGTCGCCGTGCGCAATATCCTCACTCGTCTGTGCAAGCGGTCCGGGTTGAGCCCGGAACGGTTGCGCACCACCGAGATCGACGTGGGTCCGCTCCTGGATCTGCCCGCGGTGCGCCGCCACGCCCGCCGCGCCGGACTCACTCCCGAACATGCGGTGCTACCGGTGGTCCGCGATCTCGCGCGGCATCTGCCCGCCACGCATCGCCTCATCACCGATGCCGAATTGTCACTCGGACTGTTACGCGACCCGACTCCTGAGGGCGTGGATCCGGGCCTGCTCTACGCCCAGGATCTCGGCGAACGCCGCGAGTACCTCACCCAGCAGTGGCGGCTGCTGCACGAGATCGCGGGCGCCGAGCACATCCCGCCCGCCCCGACGGTCCGGTCGTTGCGCGCCAGCCCGGAGCGGCGCGCGTTCAGCGCACTGGCCGAACTGCTGACCACCGGCCCGGTATTCGGCACCGCGGTCGAACATCGCCCCGAACCCGTACCGGCCACGGGCGAAATCAAGCCCGCGCCCGGTGTGCTGACGGTGATCGGTGACGCCGTCATCGACCACATCTACCGCGTCGATCGCGTCCCCGCCGCGGGCACCTCCACACGCGGCACCTTCGAAGAGCACCCCGGCGGCAAGGGGCTCAACCGTGCGGTGGCCGCGGCCCGCCTCGGCTTGGATGTGCGGCTGGTGGCCGCGGTCGGCGACGATGAGGCGGGCCGCCGGATCCTGGATTATCTGCGGGAGGAGAACATCGACACCGAGTTGGTGACCGTCGTCCGTGACGCCGCCACCCCGGTGACCTCGGTGATGATCACCGCGACGGGTGTGGCGGCCAGTATCGGCTGCAAGGACGACCGTATCCGGCTCGGCGAACGCGAACTCACCGGCAGCGCCCTGCATGCCGCGCTCGCGGCCTCGGATGCGGTGCTGTTGACCTTCGAGCAGCCGCTGCCGGTGATCGAGCAGGTGATGGCGCGGGTGCGGCGGATGCGGCCGCGGCCACTGCTGATGGTGCATCCGGCACCGCCGGTGGACGCGCCACAGCATCTGTATCAGCACCTGGGGGCCGTCGACTATCTGATGGGCGCCACCTGGGAGCTGGATGCCATGGTGCCCGAGGTGAAGGCCACCTCCGGTGATCACATCGCCAGGCATCTGCGCGCCCTCGGCGTCCGAACCGTGTGCGTCATCGATGATTTCGCGTGCACGGTGCGGTCGGAGGAGGTGGATCTCGACGTCGGCCGCTTCCCCGCCGCGCTCAGTGATTCACCGGGTGCCCGTGCCGCGTTCGCGGGGGCTCTGGCGTATAGGCTCCTGTCGGCGCGTCGACCCGCACAGGAACAGGACTATGTGTGGGCGACCGCTGCGATGGTGGCGACCCAGTCCTTCGGCGACATTCCGGGCGCCATGCCGCTGGCAGGCGAGATCGACCGACTCGTCCGGCTCGGGCCGGACGAGCGCTGACCACAACCACAGCAGGATCGGTGCGGCCGCGCTCGCGCTGCACGCACCGAACCGGCGGGGCGCATACGCCCCGTACGACACAGGAGGCGCGTTGACCACAGTTGCGGTACCGACCGGCGACACCGGTCACCGGTTCACCCGCGGCGGGCGCGACATCAGGGTTCGGGTACAGGAAGTGGCGGGCGGCGCCGAGGACGGGCATGTGCTCGTCTTCGGTGAACCCGATGACGGCTGCCTGGTCCGGGTCCATTCGCGCTGCCTCTACGGCGAGGCACTCGGTTCCCAGGATTGCGACTGCGGCCCCGAACTCGCCAAGGCGCTCGACGACATCCAGAGCGAGGGCTCGGGCGTGCTGATCTACCTCGAGCAGGAGGGCCGCGGCTGCGGCCTGATCGCCAAGGCACACGGCTACCGGGAAAGTGAACGCTCCGGCGCCGACACCTTCACCAGCTATGAGCGCCTCGGCCTGCCCGCCGACGCCCGCACCTACACCCACGCCGCGACGAGCCTGCTCGAACTGGGACTGGGCCGGGTGCGGCTGCTCACCAACAACCCCGACAAGGTCACCGCCCTGCGCGAGGCCGGGATCGAGGTCACCGCCGTCCCACTGGCCACCGCACCACTGAGCGAGCGGGCGGCGCAATATCTCGAGGCCAAACGGCAACGGCGCGGGCACTGGATCCCCGTCGACACCGCGGTATGGGCGTCGAACCCGGCGCTGCTCGGCGAGCCCGAACCGCAGCCCCAGGGCCACCACTGATCCGACTCCGACACCCACCAGATCGCCTCGATGCCGCTGCGGCCGTGGTCACCGCGGCCGCAGCGGCATCGGCGGGTGCCGTAACCCACATCACAAATGTCCGATTCCGGCTACGATGAGTGAGCCGCGTCACTCGGTGCCGCGCTATCGGTGAGCCGGTCCGACGACATCGGATGTCGTGACCGCTGCCGATGCGCCGAACGCCGGGGCGCCACATGCAGCGACATCGGGAACGGAACATGACCACAACAGACATCGGCTACGCGCACCCCTCAGGCGTCACCGTCTACACGGTGCCACAGGCCTTCCAGCAGACCATCACCCTGCGTCCCGACCAGATCGCACTGCGCACCGTCGGCGGCACCCAGGAGATCACCTGGCGCGAATACGGCGAACGGGTGCGCGCGCTCGCCGCCGGGTTGGCGGCGCTCGGCGTCGGCCACGGCGACACGGTGGGCATCATGCTCACCAACCGACCCGAGTTCAATCTGATCGATACGGCGGCACTGCATCTGGGCGCCACCCCGTTCTCCATCTACAACACCAGCTCCGCCGAACAGATCACCCACCTGTTCACCAACGCCGCCAACAAGGTGGTCGTCACCGAACAGAAGTTCCTCGACGTCATCACCGGTTCCGGGGTGCCGATCGAGCATCTGATCGTCGTCGACGGCCCGGTCACCGGGGCCCTCACCCTCGACGACGTCGAATCAACGCCCGCCGCCGATTTCGATTTCGACGCCGCCTGGCAGGCCGTGCAGCCCGACGATCTGGCCACCCTCATCTACACCTCCGGCACCACCGGCCCACCGAAAGGTGTGGAGATCACCCACCGCAATGTGCTGGCCCAGGTGATCGCCCTGGTCAACGGCCCGCTCACGGTGGGGATCGACGACCGGATCGTGTCGTATCTGCCCGCCGCACATGTCGCCGACCGCATTTCCGCGCATGCGATGAACCTGCTCACCGGCATCCAACAGACCACCGTGCCCGATCCGCGCGAGGTGGCCGCCGCACTGCCCGATGCTCGACCCACCGTGTTCTTCGGCGTGCCACGGGTATGGCAGAAGATCAAGGCGGGTATCGAAGCCAAGCTCGCCACCGAGTCCGGGGTGAAGAAATCCTTGGCGATATGGGCCATTGATACCGGTATCGCCGCCGCCCGCGCCGACCTGGCGGGTCACGGGCGCAGTGTGCTGCTGCGTATCCAGCATCCGATCGCCGACACCCTGGTGCTGTCGAAACTGCGTGCCGCCCTCGGCCTGGATCAATTGAAGGTCGCGTCCTCGGGCGCGGCACCGATTCCGGCGGAAACCCTCGAATACTTCCTCGGCCTCGGATTCACCGTCTCGGAGGTGTGGGGCATGTCCGAGACCACCGGTGTCGGCACCTACACCGAACTCGACAAGCCACGTCCGGGCACCGTCGGGCGTCCGGTGGACGGGCTGGAGCTGCGGTTGGACGCCGACGGCGAAGTGCTGGTGCGCGGACCCATCGTCACCCCCGGCTACCGCAATATGCCCGATAAGACCGCCGAGGCCTTCGACGACGACGGCTGGCTGCGCACCGGCGATGTCGGCACGCTCGACGCCGACGGCTACCTGCGCATCGTCGACCGCAAGAAGGAACTCATCATCAACGAGGCGGGCAAGAACATCGCCCCCAGCAATATCGAGAACTCGGTCAAGGCGGTGTCGTCGCTGGTCGGGCAGGTCGTGGCCATCGGCGACGCCAAACCCTATATTTCGGCGCTCATCGTCCTCGATCCCGATATCGCCGCCGTACGCGCCAAGGAACTCGACGCCACCGACACCGATATCGCCGGACTGGCGCGGCGCCGCGAGATCCTCGACGAGGTGCTGGCCGCGGTGCAGGCGGGCAACAAGAAGCTCTCCCGCGTCGAACAGATCAAACGTTTCACCGTGCTCGGCACGGTGTGGGAGCCCGGCGGTGATGAACTCACCCCGAAGATGTCGCTGAAACGTCAGCCGATCGCGGCGAAATACGCCGACGAGATCGCCGCCCTCTACACCGAACCCGCCGCCGATACGGTCATCAACGTGAAGTAGACCCCGGACGGGGTCGATTCACCGGGTTCTACTGCGGAACTCGGCGGTTTGCTCGTTGGCACTCAGCAGGCGGGGCCGCTGTCGGTGAGTGCTTGCGCGACGGTGAGACTGTCTTCGTAGACGTGGTAACGGGTGATCACACCATCTTCGACAGTGAGGCGCAATGCACAGCGGGCGCTGCACTCCCTGCCGGTGGCCCGCACCGTCTGGCGGATATCGCCGAGTACCACGGCATCCGGGCCGTCGACCAGGATCGTGGGAGTTGTCCCGCCACTCTTCTGGGGGATGTGGAAGTCGTTCAGCGCCCGGAAGTGGTCGGCGACGTCTGTGCGAGTCGATCGCTGTCGGATCCAGGGCACGGCGGGATGTCCGGCGGCGGGCCAGTCGAGCTGCCAGTCAACTGTATCGGCGAACAGGTACTCGGCGGTTACCGGACCCGGCTGACCGGTCTCACCACGGCCGAGGCCGAGGCGCTTTTCCTGGCCGGGCTGCCGACGGCCGCCGCCCAACTGGGCCTGACCGCCGCAGTGACCACCGCGCAGCTCAAACTCGAGGCCGCGTTGCCCGCCGACCTGCGCGAGCGTGTCAGCCGCATTGCCGATCGGTTCCACCTCGACTCCCCACCCTGGTACGGCGACACCGAGCACGTACCCCATCTGGCGTCGATCGCGGACGCCACCTGGAACCAGCACGCCGTGCGGATCCGCTATCTGCGCTGGGCAGAGCCTCATGAGATCACCCGAACCGTCGAGCCGCACGGCCTGGTTCTCAAGGCTGGTTACTGGTACCTCGTGGCTCGCAACCAGGGACAGCTGCGTACCTACCGGATATCGCGCATCCTCGACGTGGATGTTCTCCCCCAACCGTTCGACCGCTGCGAAGGCTTCGACCTGGGCGCCCACTGGAACAGCTACCTCAATCATTTCGACCAGCGCCGCCACAGGGACACAGCAATCCTCCGGCTTTCTCGCCGCGGCATCGACCGACTGCCCAGCCTGCTGGAGCCGGCCATGGTAGTCGCTGCCCAGCGAACAGCGGTCGGACCGAACCCAGCAGGCTGGACCGAGGTCGTGGTTCCTATCGAGTCGGTCGAAGCGGCCGTACCCGAACTCCTCAAATTCGGCGCCGATGTCGAAATCATCGCACCCGACAACCTCCGAAAGGAACTCATCCAAACCCTGCAAGCGATGAACCGTCTCTATAACCCCGGCGCAGCCCTTACCCACTGACCAGCAGCTACGCCATATCCGCCCGAAATTCGGCCGATACTACGGCGACCCTCGGACCTGCCGACAGCGCTGTGGCCCTGAGCGAGTACGCCCAGGGCCACAGCCGTATCGATGGTCAGCGCTGCTCGTAGGTCGCCACCAGGGTGGCGCGCGCCAGGGTGTGCGAGAACAGGTTGAACCCGAGGAATGCGGGGCTCGCGTCGGCCGGGATGCCGAGCGATTCGACGTCCACGGCGTGCACGACGACGAAGTAGCGGTGCGGTCCATGCCCCGCCGGTGGTGCGGCGCCCACGAATCCGGCGAATCCGCCGTCGTTGCGCAGCTGCACCGCACCCGCGGGCAGTTGCCCGCCTTCACTGCCCGCACCGGCGGGCAGCGCGGTCACCGATGCCGGGATGTCGGCGACGGCCCAATGCCAGAACCCGGACGCGGTCGGCGCATCGGGATCGAACACGGTCACCGCGAAACTCTTGGTCTCGGCCGGGAAACCCGACCACGACAGCTGCGGCGACACATCTTTGCCTCCGGCGCCGAACACCCCGCTGACCTGGTCGTTGCTCCATGTCTGACCGTCGGCGACATCGTCGGAGGTCACGGAGAAGGCCGGGACCTGCGGGAGAGCGTCATAGGGGTTGTAGCTCATTGGCTCCTCATCTCGGATCGGTTCAGCTGTGCAACAGGAAGTGTTCCAGCACCCGGGTGCCGAATTCGAGGGCGTCCACCGGGACACGCTCGTCGACACCGTGGAACAGGGCCGCGAAATCCAGTTCCGGCGGCAGCTGCAACGGCGCGAAGCCGAAGCAGCGGATACCCAAGCGGGCGAACGCTTTCGCGTCGGTGCCACCGGAGAGCATGTAGGGCACGGTGCGGCCCTGCGGGTCGTGGGCGAGGATGGCGGCGTTCATGGCGTCGACGAGGTGGCCGTCGAAGGTGGTTTCGTAGGAGTCGAGTTTGGTGATCCATTCCCGTTCCACATCGGGGCCGATCAGCTCGTCGACCTCACGTTCGAATTCGGCCTGCCGGCCGGGCACCACCCGGCAGTCCACCACCGCTTCGGCGATCTGTGGGATCACGTTCGCCTTGTAACCGGCGTCGAGCATCGTCGGGTTGGCGGTATCGCGCAGGGTGGCACCGATGATCCGCGAGATCGACCCCAGTTTGGCGAGGGTGCCCTCGATATCGGGGCCCGACGGATCGAATTCCAGGCCCGACTCCTGCGAGACCGCGGCCAGGAACTCCGCCACCGAATCCGACACCACCAGCGGGAAAGTGTGGGTGCCCAGGCGTGCAACCGCACCCGCGAGAATGGTGACGGCGTTGTCCTCGTGCAGGAACGAGCCGTGTCCGGCGCGGGCCTTGGCGCGCAACCGCATCCAGCCGAGGCCCTTCTCGGCGGTCTCCACCAGATACAGGCGCCGCTCACCGCCGTCGGGGCGCGGCACGGTCAACGAGAAACCGCCCACCTCCCCCACCGCTTCGGTGATGCCGTCGAACAGGTCGGGCCGGTGCTCGACCAGCCAGTGCGAACCCCATTTGCCGCCGTTCTCCTCATCGGCGAGGAACGCGAACACCAGATCGCGCGGCGGCACGGTGCCCTCGATCTTGAACTGGCGCGCCACCGCCAGCATCATCCCCACCATGTCCTTCATATCGACGGCGCCGCGACCCCACACATAGCCGTCGCGGACCGCACCGGAGAACGGGTGCACACTCCAGTCCTCGGCCTGCGCGGGCACCACATCCAGGTGGCCGTGCATCAGCAGCGCCCCGCGGGAGGAGTCGGCGCCCTTCAAGCGGGCGAAGACGTTACCGCGGCCGGGTGCACCGGATTCGACGTATTCGGTGGTGTAGCCGACCTCGTGTAGCTGCGCGGCCACCCATTCGGCGCATTCGCGCTCGCCCTTGGTGGTGGCCAGCTCGCCGGTGTTGGAGGTGTCGAACCGGATCAGCGTGCTGACCAGCTCCACCACCTCCGACACCGCGCGCGAGCGTTGTTCTGAACCCGGTACTCCGCCAGTTGCCGACACGTCCCCTTTCCTACCATCCACGCGCGGTTCGGTCGGTCGCATGGCGCGGACACAGCCGGGAATCCGCTGGTCGAGGCCGCCTGTGAGCGTGGGCGGATTCGAGTCGAGGTGAGCCGAATCCGGCCGCTGCGCGCCGGTGGTCGGTTCCGGTCCGCGTGGCGTCGAGAGCATTCGGTGAGACGGTGGACCTGCCGGATCGCGACACCTCGGCGAATTCCCGTCATCGCGCATCGTTCGCCTCGTACGCTGTCCACACCGGGACCTGGCACCGACGAGAGTGGAGGGCGGGTGAGCGATAGTCGCGCCGAGATCAAGCGGTACGGCAAGCACTACACCCCCGCCGATCTCGCGCGGTTCCTGGCCGAACGCGTCGTCGAGCATCTGGACCCCATCCGTCCCGAGGTGCGGATCCTCGACCCGGCCTGCGGCGACGGTGAACTGCTGCTGGCCGCCCATCGGGCCGTCACCACGCGTCGACCGGACGCACGGGTGATACTCACCGGCTACGACCTCGACCCGCACGCGCTGTGCACGGCCCGCGCGCGGGCCCGATCGCTCGGCATCGAGATCGCACTGCACACCGGCGATTTCCTCGATGCGCGCACCGAACTCGACACCGCCCGCTTCGATGCCGTGATCACCAATCCGCCGTATGTGCGCGTCCAGCAGCTCGGTCAGGTGACCGCACAGCTGCTGGCCACGAGGTTCGGGCTGCGCGGCCGGATCGACCTGACCCATCCTTTCGTGGTGCTGCTGCCCGCACTGCTGGCCACGGACGGGGTGGTCGGGTTGTTGTGTTCGAACCGGTTCCTCACCACCAGAGCGGGCGCCAATGTGCGGGCAGTGTTCCAAAATTCGCTGCAACCGCTCGAACTCTACGATCTCGGCGACACCAAACTCTTCGCCGCCGCCGTGCTGCCCGCTGTCGTGATCGCCCGCAACCGGGCGCCCGACGACGCGTCGCGGTGTGTGTTCACCACCGCCTACGAGGACGCGCACGCCGCCCCGGCGCACACGATCGGCTTGTACGAGGCGTTGACCGCCGGTGGTGACGCCGTCATCGACCACGGTGGCCGCGCGATCGCGATCCGGTCGGGTCGACTGCTGCCGTCGACACAGCCGCGGCGTCCGTGGCGGCAGTCGCACGCTGCCGGGGATGCCTGGTTGCAGCGTGTGCATGCGGGCACCTGGCGCACCTTCGGTGATCTCGCCCGTATCCGGGTCGGTATCAAGACGACCGCGGACCCGGTGTTCATCTCCGATCGTTGGCACGAACGGACACCGCGCCCCGACGAGGCCCTGTTGCGGCCGCTGCTCACCCAGCACGATCTGCTGCCGTGGCGGGTGTCGGCCGCCCCGGCCAGTCGCGTGCTGTACCCGTACGCGCTCGAGCACACCAAACGCACCCTGGTGGATCTGGCCGACTTTCCCGCCACCCGCGCCTACCTGGAGGCACACGCCGACCGGTTGCGCGGGCGCCGCTATGTCGCCGAGGGTGGCCGCGAATGGTATGAGATCTGGGTGCCGCAACAACCGGCCCGGTGGGCGGCGCCCAAGATCGTCTTCCCCGATATCAGCGCCACCGCCCGTTTCGCGCTTGATCGTTCCGGCGCCGTCGTCAACGGCAACTGCTATTGGATCTCGGTGCCCGACCTCGGCGATGAAGCTCTCGCCTATCTGATGCTGGCGGTGGCCAATTCGCGGTTCGGTCTGCGCTTCTACGATGAGGTGTGCGGTAACCGGCTCTACTCAGGGCGGCGCCGTTGGATGACGCAGTACGTCGCCGAATTGCCGCTGCCCGCACCGGATGGTGTCGCCGCCCGCCGGATCGTCGAGGTCGTCACCGATATCCTCGCCACCGACGCCCCGCCGTCCGCGACGCAACTCGCGCTCATCGACGCCTTGGTCGACACCGCCTTCCAACTCTGACGGCTGGTGGAGATCAGGCCCGCGGCGTGGGCGTTGCGCGGCGAAATCACCGTTGCCGCCGCCGATTCGCGGGTCCGTGCATGCGGGCCTCTCGCCGGAGAACAGGCCGCCGTGCCGTCTCACCCAGTGGGAGCATCGACAACCGCGGGACGGCGCCGACGCGGGTGGTGCGATGATGGCGGCGTGACTGCGTGGCTGCCCCTCATCAGTTCGGTCGTTGTCGTCGTTGCGCTCTCGCTCACGATCGTGGCCGCCAACCGTTCTCATCGCCGCGCGATCGCCGCCGCCGACGAGCGCGCGGCCGTGGCGTTGGACGTGGCGCAACGTTCCACCGAAGCCACGCACGGCGCGGCCGCGGGCCGTGATCACGACCGGTGGCGGCGCGAGAAGATCCTCGCCGCGGTCTCCGATATCCTCGCCGTCTCCGAGGAGGTCACCGATCTGCTCGATCGGCGCGCCGAATGGAGCGCCGACACCGTCGACGAGGCCGAGAGCCAGATCCTGCACACCCTCGACCGACTTCCCGTGCTGGTCAACGTCATCCGGCTGCTCGCCGATGACGCCCTGCTCGAAGAATGCGACAAACTCGGCCAGGCCCTGTACTCGGTGACCCGTGCCGCCGCGGCCACGGTGGCACGCGAGCCGATCGCGTTCGACGAACACAAAAAGCAGATCGAGCACTACATCGCCAGCTACCGCGCCATCCAGGCCATCGAATCCGACCTCGTCGCCGCGGCCCGCACCGAACTCGGCGCCGCACTGGTGCGCATCGGCTGAGCGCTCAGGACGCCAGGTGCACGCGCTGCGCGCCGATCCGAGCGATCCGCTCCCGCCCCCACATCCCGAGTGGTTCCAGCGCCGCGTTCAACTGCACGCCGAGTTCGGTGAGTCGGTATTCCACCCGCGGCGGCACTTCCCGGAACACCTCGCGTTCGATGATGGCGTCTTCTTCCAGTTCCCGTAGCTGCTGGATGAGCATCTTCTCCGAGACCCCCGGCAGTCCGCGGCGCAGTTCGCCGAACCGGCGCACACCATTGTTGTGCAGTTCCCACAGGATCAGCGATTTCCACTTGCCGCCGACCACGTCCATCGCCGCATCGATACCGCAGAAGTATGGTCCGGATCTCTTCACACCCATGCCGTGGCCTCTCTACCTGTTCACACACCGAATGGTAAATACCACACAGAATAGTAGGTACTTGTCGATATCGGGGGTGGCGAGCACGGTTGGTTCACACCACTGCTGAACCAAGGAGACACCTTCCATGCCGAGCACCACCCCCACCCCGGTCACCATCCTCGGCCTCGGCGCCATGGGCCAGGCACTGGCGGCCACCCTGCGCAAGAACGACATACCGACGACTGTGTGGAACCGCACCCCCGGCAAGGACACCGACCTGATCGCCGCGGGCGCCAACAGCGCCGCCACACCACGCACCGCGATCGAGGCGAGCCCGGTGGTCATTGTCGTGCTACTCGATCACGCCTCCGTGCACACCATCCTCGACCCGGTGGTCGAACAGCTGGCTGGACGGCAAGTGATCAACCTGACCAGCACGACCCCTGAGGAGGCGCGGGAGCTGGCCAGCTGGGCGGCCGGTCATGGCATCGACTATCTGGACGGTGGCATCATGGCGATTCCGGCGATGATCGGGCAGCCGGGAGCCGCGATCCGCTACAGCGGCACGCAACGAGTCCACGACGACAACCGGGCGATGCTCGAGTTGCTGGCGTCGGCCGAGTACTTCGGCGCCGACGCCGGTATCGCCTCGACTTACGACTTCGCCTTGCTGTCGGTCATGTACGGCATGTTCGGTGGATTCCTCAACGGTGTGGCGATGCTGCTCTCGATCGGTGTCTCCGCCCAGGATTTCGGTGTGCGCGCGGCCGCCTGGGCGACCGCGATGGCCGCGGCGATGCCGATGGAGGGCCAGATCATCGATGCGCGCGCCTATTCCGACGGCGGCCAGAACATCTACTTCCTCGAGGCCGCCATCGACGCGATCGTCCGCGCCGGGCACGACGCGAAGGTGTCGCAGGAGTTCCTCACTCCGCTCCAGAACGTGGTCAACCGGCAGATCGCCGACGGACACGGCGAGCTGTCGGTACTGCACACGGTGGAGGCGATCGTCTGAGCGAAGCGGACGTGTGGTCCCGACCTCACAACGGGTGCGGTTAGCGTGTGAGGTGCGGCCGGTGCACCTGCGGCCGGTATCGCCAGGCGATACCGGATGAGACGAGTGCGCATCCGGCCGCGCAGGCAACGACGACGACAAGGAGTCCGCGGGTGGCTGTCCTGGACGCGAAGCTGAGCGACATCTACGACGAGGTGTTGCGCCGCAACCCCGGCGAAACCGAGTTCCACCAGGCCGTGCACGAGGTGCTCGACAGCCTCGGCCCGGTGGTCGCCAAGCACCCGCATTACGCCGACGCGGCGGTGATCCGCCGATTGTGCGAGCCCGAACGCCAGATCATCTTCCGGGTGCCGTGGGTCGACGATTCCGGTGCCGTGCAGATCAACCGCGGATTCCGGGTGGAGTTCAACTCCGCGCTCGGCCCCTACAAGGGCGGGCTGCGTTTCCATCCTTCGGTGTACCTGGGCATCGTCAAATTCCTCGGATTCGAGCAGATCTTCAAGAATTCGCTGACCGGGCTGCCCATCGGTGGCGGTAAGGGCGGTTCGGATTTCGATCCGAAGGGTCGCTCCGAGGGTGAGGTGATGCGTTTCTGTCAGGCGTTCATGACCGAGCTGTACCGCCATCTCGGTGAACACACCGACGTCCCGGCCGGTGACACCGGTGTCGGCGGCCGCGAGATCGGCTACCTGTTCGGGCAGTACAAACGCATCACCAACCGCTACGAGTCCGGTGTGCTCACCGGCAAGGGCCTGACCTGGGGCGGTTCGCAGGTCCGTAAGGAGGCCACCGGGTACGGCGCGGTCTTCTTCGTCAACGAGATCCTCGCCGCGGCGGGCCGGTCGCTGGACGGTCAGCGGGTGGTGGTGTCGGGTTCGGGCAATGTCGCCATCTACGCCATCGAGAAGGTGCACGAACTCGGCGGCACCGTGGTCGCCTGCTCGGATTCGGGCGGCTACGTCATCGACGAGCAGGGCATCGATCTCGAATTGTTGAAGGAGATCAAGGAAGTGCGGCGGGCGCGGATCGCCGACTACGCCGAGACCCGTTCGGGGAGCGCGCGTTTCGTGGCGGGCGGTTCGCTGTGGGAGGTGCCCTGCGATATCGCGCTGCCGTGTGCCACCCAGAACGAACTCGACGGCAACGCGGCGGGCAAACTCGTCGCCAACGGCTGCCATATCGTCGCCGAGGGCGCCAATATGCCGTGCACACCGGAGGCGGTGCGGGTGTTCGGTGAGGCCGGGGTGATCTTCGCTCCCGGTAAGGCCGCCAATGCGGGCGGGGTGGCGACGAGCGCGCTGGAGATGCAGCAGAACGCGTCGCGCGACTCGTGGAGTTTCGAGCACACCGAGGAGCGGCTGGCCGACATCATGCGCGGCATCCACGACCGCTGCCTGGCCACCGCCGACGAATACGGTATGCCCGGCAACTATGTGGCTGGCGCCAATATCGGCGGCTTCATCCAGGTAGCCGACGCGATGCTGGCCCTCGGCGTCATCTGAGGGGTTGTAGGACGAGGTGCCGGACCGATGGCGATGTTGCGCCGGTCCGGCACCTCCCGATGCTTCGATCACCACCGGAGCCCGCCGTCTCATGTGAGAAGGTGGAGTTTCACTCGCGCCTGCGGCGCCGCCGGTGTCGGTGACGAGTGCCGAAGGAATCCGGACGAAGGAGCGGCTCGGTGGAAGCAGCGATCGATGTGGCCGAGCTGGTGGGGTACCGCTATCGGGCCGACGACTACTACGAGGTGGGGCGGGAGAAGATCCGCGAGTACGCGCGAGCGGTGCAGGATTTCCATCCGGCGCATTGGAGCGAGGACGCGGCTCGTGAACTCGGATATGCCGGTCTGATCGCACCGACCACCTTCATCTCCACCGCCGCGATGCTGGCCAACCGCCGGCTGCTCGAGACTGTGATGACCGGCTACGACATGTTCGTGCAGACCGATCAGGTGTTCGAGATGTACAAGCCGGTGGTCACCGGTGACCGGCTGGTCAGCGATGTCGAACTGTCCTCGATGCGCCGTATCGCGGGCAAGGACCTGCTCACCATCACCAACACCTTCACCGACCAGACCGGTGACATCGCGCAGATCATGCACACCACCGTCGTCGGCATCACCGGCGCCGACGTCGACGCCGATATCAGCGACACGATCGAGCGTGTGGTCATGAGCGGGCTCGACACGACCACCCGAACCGCCTCGACCGAGGGCGACGGCCCGCCGCCGCCGGACTCCCAGGCCCGTGTGTCGCCGGTCTCGCGCACCCGCGTCCCACGCACCGCGCTGCGCTTCGACGACATCGCCGCCGGTGCCGAGCTTCCCGCGCGGTCCGCGCGCCTGACCCGCGGCGATCTGGTGAACTACGCCGGGGTCTCGGGGGACGCGAATCCCATCCACTGGCATGCCGATATCGCCGCGCTCGCGGGCCTTCCGGACGTGATCGCCCACGGCATGCTCACGATGGGCCTGGGAGCCGGATTCGTCACCGGATGGCTCGGCGACCCGAGCGCGATGCTCAGATACGCTGTGCGGCTGTCGAACTACACGATCATCGAAGCCGCCGCAGCGGGCACGGTGGAGTTCACCGGCCGCATCAAATCGGTCGATCCCGACACCAGAACGGCCGTCGTCGTCATCACCGCGAAGTCCGCCGGCCGCAAGATCTTCGGCCTCGCCACCGCGCAGGTCCGACTCGCATGACATCGATGACCCTCGCACGTGTGGGCATGTTCTTGTGTGAGATCGGCATGGTTCCGGAGCCGAAGCTGCGCGAGATTCTCGACGATCTCGCCGCCGATGCCGACGACGACGTGGACCACTACGCGGCGGCGTGTGCGCTCGAGACGTTCGGTGTGGCGGTGCGGGTCCACGCCGATGATGCCGAGGACCTGCGCCAGGGTTACGCGAGCCTGCTGGCGCGGGCCGTCGAGGTCGCCGGTGGCGCGGTCACCATCAGCGATGTCCGGCTCGTCGAGGGTGACGACGATATCGAGGAGAGCAGCCTCGATCGTCTGGAGTTCGAACGAAACGGTGTGCTCGTCTCCATCGACGCCGAGCACTACTCCGACCACTACTACGATCACGCCGCGGCCTGCGAAGCCATCGCCAGCACCGCCGCCGACGACGACCCCCGCGCATGGCGCGTCATCGGCTTCGACCGCACCCCCGGACGCGGCTACGACAGCATCATGGCCCTCGCCACCGCCGAGCAAGCACGAGCACTACAGGAGCAGCTCGGTGTCACCGTGAGCTGAGTCGGCACGGGGCCGGGACGGGTTGTGGCAGCGCGGCTATTGCTGCTCGATTCGGCCTGCATCCGCGGCGCTGATATGCAATGTTGTTACCACACAACGGCATTCGGGGACGTTCACGGTCGCCGAGCAAGCACCGGGCAAGGGGGTCCGGCGCGAATATGACCGTTCGGGTGCGGCGGCGCGGGCGTTGACCACCGCGCAGGCGTCGGTGTCGAGTGAGGCGGTCATCGATGCGGGCATCGCGTCGGTCCCGGCGGGCACCCGCCACTGTGTGCTGATCACGGCACTGTCGGTGGACCGGTTCGATGTGGTGGTCACCGAGACGCGGCCGGGGCCCACCGTGCGCACCTATCGTCAGTTCGTCACCGTGGCCGCGGGTCCCGAGGGTGTCGAGATCACCGCGATCGGGCCGCCGAGCTGACCGGCCCGCACCCCTCCGTACCCTGGGATCATGCTCGATCACACCGCCGCACGCGCCGCCGCGGATCGGGTCGCGCGGCTGATCTCGGGGCGCAGGGTCGCGGTGCTGACCGGCGCGGGGTTGTCCACCGACAGCGGAATCCCCGATTACCGCAGCCCCGACGCACCGGCTCGCACGCCGATGACCTTCCAGCAGTTCACCGGCGACGCCACCTTCCGGCATCGCTACTGGGCGCGTAACCATGTGGGCTGGCGACGAATGGATGCCGCACGCCCCAACCCTGGCCATCGCGCTTTGGCCCGGCTGGAGCGCCTCGGTGTGGTCACCGGGCTGATCACCCAGAATGTGGACCTGTTGCACACCAAGGCGGGCCACCGCCGGGTGATCGACCTGCACGGCACCTACGCACAGGTGCGTTGCCTGGGCTGTGGGGCCCTGGTGTCGCGGATGGCGCTGGCCGAGCGGCTCGAGGCGGCCAATCCCGGATTCGCCGAGAACGTCACCGTCACGGGGGTGGAGGTCGCTCCCGACGCCGACGCCGTCATCTCCGATACCAGCAGTTTCCGGATGCTGGGGTGTGTGGGCTGCGGTGGAATCCTCAAACCCGACATCGTGTATTTCGGGGAGAACGTGCCCAAGGACAGGGTGCGCGCGGCCTATGATCTCGTCGACGAGGCCGAGGCGCTGTTGGTGGCCGGGTCCTCGCTGACGGTGATGTCGGGTCTGCGGTTCGTACGTCACGCCGTCAAGACCGGACGACCCGTCGTCATCGTCAATCGTGGCCGCACCCGTGGGCACGACCTCGCCACCCTGACCGTCGACGCGGGCTGCTCCCCCACCCTCACCGCACTCGCCGACCACCTCGCGGCACGCGTTCCCACGGCCTGATCCGCCGGGGCGGGCGTGCCCATTCGTGGACCTACCAGGTTCAGGAATGTTTCCCTGAGAAGTACTCCGAGGTGAATCAGGGTTCACGCCGGATGTGCGGGACGCACGCGGCGGGATACGTTCGCTGGGAAACCATGGAAGGGCCTCCACAGTGCGACAATCCACCGCCTCACTCGTCTCGTCCGGTCTCTACGCCGCCCTCGCGACGTTGGTTTTCTGCACCATGATTTCGGAGACGGTTTTCCTCTATCCGAACTATTTCCACGATGTCCCGGACTCGCTGGCCGTGGCCGACGAGTTCACCGCCGTGGTGTCGGTCGGCAGTGTGATGCGGCCGCTCGGCGCGGCCCTGACCCTCGCCGCCGTCGTGGCAGTCGCGCTCGGCCTGTGGACGAAGCAGGCTCGCTCGTGGCTGATCGCCTCACTGCTGTCGCTGGTATCGGGTCTTGCTCTGTTGTCGATGGTCTACCTGTGGCCGCGCTGGACGATGCTGTTCGACGACCGCGCCCGGTATACGGCCGACGAGCTGAACCGCACCGTCGCGGAGATTCAGGGCGCACATGTGGTCCGCTTGATACTCGGCGCCGCCACCGCGCTGTTCGCCGTGGTCGCGGCACTGCGGATCTATCGGAACCGAATTCTGGAGACAATGGAGCGGGCGACGCTCGAACCGCAGCGCGCGCGTTGATCCGCGACCACGGTGCGCCACCGCCGGTTCAGCCGTCGGCCCGCAGCAGCGCCGCGATCTCGGATTGGCCGCGCCGCACGGCATTGTCGAGTGCGGTGTTGCCGTCGCTGTCGCGGATACCCGGATCGGCGCCCGCATCCAGGAGTGCGGTGACGACCTGCTGGTAGCGCTGGCTGCCGTCGCCGTAGACGACAGCTTCGAGCAGTGCGGTCCAGCCGGGGGTGTTGATGTGGTCGACGTCGACGCCGGCGTCGATCAACCGCTGCACGGTGGCAACGAGGCCGTGTTCGGCGGCCGGGATGAGCGCGGTGCCGCCGTAACGGTTGACGCTGGTCAGGTCGGCGCCGTGAGTGAGGGTCAGTTCGAGGATGGTGTCGAGGCCTTCGGCGCCCGCGTAGAGGTAGGCCGAATCCTGAAGCGCGTCTGTGGCGTTCACATCGGCTCCGGCGTCGATCAGCACGTGTGCGGCTTCGGTGGCGCGGTTCTTGGTGGCTTCGATCAGCGGGGTGCGCGCGTGTTGTCCGCGGGCTTCGAGGTCCGCGCCGCGGGCCAGCAGGTCACGTACGCGGGCGGCGTCATCGGCGGCGGCCGCGGCCAGCAGATCGTCGTCGAGGGTGGGGTCGTGTGGTGGTGTCGCAGCCCCGGTGGACGGTGCGGTGGTCGCGGGCAGCGCCGAGGTCGGGGCCTGGGTGGGTGCGGGGTCGGCGGTGCATGCTCCGAGGGCCACCACCGCCGCGGCTGCCGCGACGACCATTCCGCCGGTGCGCAGCGAGCGCTTCCTCGGCACGCTTGCCTTCGTTCGCCCGAGCCGCATCGAGACCTCCTAAGTTTTGGTATACCAATCAGCTTGGCAGCGGAACTGGTGTTTGTCCAAGAAGTGCGCGAGATAGTGGCTATCGACACCACCCGCACCTAGCTGTCGGTATACCAAAATGCGTATGGTGGGGGCATGAAGGCATCAGGCGACCGCTACGTCATCACCGATCGCGACCGGGCGTATCTGCGCCGGTGCGTGGACCTGGCCCGCGCCGCCCTCGCCGATGGTGACGAGCCCTTCGGTTCGATCCTCGTCGACGCCGAACAAACGGTCCGGTTCGAGGCACGCAACCGCATCGTCTCCGGCGATCCGACCCAGCACCCGGAATTCGAAATAGCCCGCTGGGCCGGTATCCACCTCAGCCCCGAGGAGCGCGCCACCAGCGTCGTCTACACCTCCGGCGAGCACTGCCCGATGTGCAGCGCGGCGCACGCATGGGCCGGATTGGGACGCATCGTCTACGCCGTCGGTTCCGGCCAGCTCGGGCAATGGCAGCGCGAATGGGGCCTGCCTCCTGGACCGGTGACACCCTTACCCATCACCGACATCGCGCCGTCGATACCTGTCGCAGGCCCCGAACCCACCCTTGAAGCAGAGATCAAGGCCCTGCATGCGGAGGTGGCGGCCCGACACCGCGCCTGAATCATCCAGCGGAAGTGTCGATCGCCCGGCAGGTCCGAGCCTCCGGCGGCAGCAGTGGCCGCTGTCACCCCTCCGGTTCACCCCGCGACGCCGCGGTCGAGCGCTTCGGTGCTCGCGCGGCGGGCGGCGAGGGTGCGGCTGGTGTCGATGTGGGCGGCGGCGAGAGCTTCGGCTCGGCTGATGTCGCGGTTGGCGATGGCCTGGTAGAGCTGTTCGTGTTCGTGGGCGACAGTGGTGAGGTCGTCGTGGCGGCCGAGGAGCCAGCGCATGCGGCTGCGGAGGGTGCGTTCGAGTTCGCCGAGCAGGTCGTTGCCGGCGAGGCGGATCACCGTTTCGTGGAAATCGGCGGCGGCGCGGCGGGCGCCGACTGCGTCACCGGCGTGGGCGGCGGCCCATTCGGAGTCGAGGTCGCGGCGTAGCTCGTCGAGTCCGGCGCGGGTGGCGCGTTGGGCGGCGAGGCCGAATGCCAGCACTTCGAAAGCCGCGCGCACTTCGAGCAGGTCGGCGATATCGGTGGCGCTGAATTCCCGCACCACGGCCCAGCTGCGTGGTCGCGGTGTCACCAATCCCTCGGCGACCAGGGTTTTCAACGCGTCGCGCACCGGCAGCCGGGAGACGCCGAGTTCGGTGGCGAGGTCGCGTTCGACCAGTTTGGCGCCGGGTGCGCGTATGCCGTCGACGATCTGGTCGCGCAGTAGCCGGGTGACCCGCTCGGATTCGGATACGAACCCCTCCGACGTACTCATAGCCGCATTCTCCCACCCGTGGTGGGCGCGGGCTCAGATGCCGGGCCGCCCCAACTGTTGGAGCAGCGCTTCGTCCAGGTCGAGCATGTGTTGCACCCGCCCGAGCGCTTTGGCGCCGAAGGTTTCCCGGTCGCGGGCGCGCAGCAGTTCGCCACGTTGCGCGGCCAGCACCCGCAACCGCAGCTGCCGGTACTGTTCGCGCGGATCGGGGCCGTCGGTGGGCAGATCGCGCAATGCGGCCGCACCTTTGCGGACCGTGGTGTCGCGCACCATCTCGACGAGTTCGGGCGGGTAGGGATTTCCGTGGTCGTCGACGAGGTCGGGGGTGTCGAGCACCTGTTCGGCGGCGTCGGACAGCATGGTCATGAGTTCGACGGCGTCATCGTGCAACCGGACCGGGTCGTCACCGGGCACCCGGACCACGCGGATCACGGTCGGCAGGGTCAACCCCTGCACCAGCAGGGTGGTCACCGCGACGACGAAAGCGATGAGCACGAGCTCCGACCGCATCGGCGTGTCGGCGGGCAGGGTCTGCGCGGCCGCGACGGTCACCGCGCCGCGCATACCCGCCCAGGCCAGGACCACGCCGCCGCGGGCGCCGACGGTTTCGTTGAGCTGGAATTCGATCTTGGCCGAGACCTTGCCGAGGCGGCGGGTGATCATCCGGGCGCGTCTGCTGTCGTCGGGAAGATCACGGTCGGCGATGCGGGCATTGATGTCGTCCAGGCGTGGTTTGGCCTCGGCGGCGCGGCGCTGATCCAGGCGCAGGAAACCGACCAGCGGGGCGACGAACACCGCGCGGATCACCATCACCGCGATCGCGGCCAGCAGCCCGATCCCGAAAGCCTGTGCGGCGGAGAGCTGTTCGCCGCGCACATTGTCGATCAACCCCGACAGGCTCAACCCCATGAGCAGGAAGATCCCGCTTTCGAGCAGGAACGCCACCGTGCGCCAGTTGGTGGCATCGACGAGGCGGTCCTGGGCGCTGAGATGGCGGGGGCTCAGGTGCCCGCTGACCAATCCGGCGATCACCACCGCCAGCACACCGGAGCCGTGGAATTCCTCGGCGGGCAGATAGGCCAGGAACGGGATGACGAACGATATCGCGGTTTTGGCCACCGAATCGTCGAGCATCGCCCGCGCCCGCACCCCCAGCCAACCGACCAGCAGCCCGGCGAGCACCGCGACCACGACCGCCACCACGAAATCGCCGAGCACCTGCCATAGCGACACCGTCGCGGCCAGCGCCGCGACCGCCGACCGCAGCAGCACGAGCGCAGTGGCGTCGTTGACCAGCCCCTCCCCTTCCAGCATGGTCAACAGCCGCGAGGGCAACCCGAGCCGTTTACCAACCGAGGTCGCCGCGATCGGGTCGGTGGGGCTGATCACCGCACCCAGCGCGAACGCCGCGGGCCAGCCGATATCGGGAAGCAATGTGTGCAACAGCCAGCCGGTGCCGAGGGTGGTGACCACCACCAGCAGCACCGCGAGCCCGGTGATGGGTTTGAGATTGCGCCGAAAATCCACTGCGGGCATGTTCACCGCCGCCGAATACAGCAGCGGCGGCAACACCACCGTCAGAATCCATTCGGGATCGACGTCGGGGTGCGGGATACCGGGAACGAAACTGAGCGCGATACCGACCACGGCCAGGCTCAGCGGCGCGGCCACACCGAGAGTGTCGGAGAACGCCGCCACCACCACGATGGCGATGATGCCGACGACCACGACCAGGGTGATCTCCACGACCCCTCCTCCGATGCGACGGCGTTTTCCGGTAGCACCGTACGACGAAGATGGTGGCCGTGATTCGATGTGGCGACGGTGTTTCCTCAGACGGCGACCGATCGGAGCTGACGATGACGGACTCTCCCGCTATCACCGCGCTTTCTCGCACCGAGCAGGCCGCTCTCGGCAGCGGCGCCGATTTCTGGACCACGAAGGCGATCGGGCCGGTGCCCTCCATCATGCTGACCGACGGCCCGCACGGGGTGCGCAGGCAGGCCGGCGCCACCGATCATCTCGGGCTCGCGGCCAGCATGCCCGCCACCTGTTTCCCGCCCGCGGTCGGGCTCGGACAGAGCTGGGACCCGCAGCTGGTGCGCCGGGTCGGGGAGGCGCTCGGACGGGAGGCACGCGCCCTCGACGTCGATGTGCTGTTGGGGCCGGGGATCAATATCAAACGTGATCCGCGCTGCGGGCGGGTCTTCGAGTACTACTCCGAGGACCCACTGCTCACCGGTACGCTCGGCGCGGCGTGGGTGCAGGGTGTGCAGGGCACCGGGGTGGGCGCTTCGCTCAAGCATTTCGCCGCCAACAACGCCGAACACGATCGGATGCGGTCGAGTTCGGATGTCGACGAGCGCCCGTTGCGGGAGATCTATCTGCGCGCGTTCGCCCATATCGTGCGCACCGCGCGGCCGTGGACGGTGATGTGCTCCTACAACCGGATCAACGGTGTGTACGCGTCGGAGAACCAGTGGCTGCTCACCGAGTTGTTGCGCGGGGAATGGGGTTTCGACGGCCTGGTGGTCAGCGATTGGGGTGCGGTCGCCGATCGGGTCGCCGCGGTCGCGGCGGGCCTGGATCTGGAGATGCCCGGCGGCAGCGGTGTGTCGGATGCGGCGGTGGTGGCGGCCGTCGAATCCGGTGCGCTCGACCCCGCCGCGGTCGAGGGGGCCGCGCAGCGGGTGGCCGCGCTGGCGGCGAGGGTGGTCGAGGGCCGCGCCGCGGCGACCGCGCCCCCGGATCTGGACGCTCATCATCGGCTGGCGCGTGCGGTGGCGGCGCGCTGTGTGGTGTTGTTGCGCAACGAAGGTGATCTGCTGCCGTTGAGCCAAGGGCGATCGCTGGCGGTGATCGGCGAGTTCGCGCAGTCGCCGCGTTATCAGGGTGGGGGTAGCTCGCATGTGAACCCGACCCGCGTCGACATCCCGCTCGCCGAGATCGAAGCCGCGGCCGCACCGGGACGGGTGCGGTATGCGCGCGGGTTCAGCACCGACGGCACCACCGATGACAGTGCGCGGGCCGAGGCGGTCACCGCGGCCGGGGACGCCGAGGTGGCGGTGGTGTTCCTCGGTCTGGGCGCGGGACAGGAATCGGAGGGTTTCGACCGCGACGACATCGAGGTGCCCGCCGATCAGCTCGCGCTGCTCGCCGAGATCGTGGCGGTGCAGCCGAACACCGTGGTGGTGCTGTCGCACGGCGGGGTGCTGCGGTTGGCGCCGGTGGCCGATCTCGCGCCTGCGATCGTCGACGGCGCGCTGCTCGGGCAGGCGGGCGGCGGCGCGCTCGCCGATGTCCTGTTCGGGCGGGTCAATCCGTCGGGGCGGCTCACCGAGACCGTGCCGATGCGCCTACAGGATGTGCCCGCCTACCTGAATTTCCCCGGCGAGAACTCCCATATCCGCTACGGCGAGGGCATCCACGTCGGCTACCGCTGGTACGACGCCCGTGATCTCGCGGTGTGCTATCCGTTCGGGCACGGCCTGTCCTACACCAGCTTCGGCTACTCCGACCTGTCGGTCGAATCCGGCCAGGAGCAGCTCACCGTGCGGGTCACCGTCACCAACACCGGCAGTCGTGGCGGTCGGGAGGTTGTGCAGATCTATACCGCGCTGCCCGAGTCGACGGTGAGCCGCCCACCGCGGGAACTGAAGGGTCATGCGGTCACCGCGGAGTTGGCGCCCGGTGCGAGCGAACAGGTGTCGATCACGATCGACCGCGACGAGCTGGCCTATTGGGAAACCCGCATCGGTGACTGGATCGTCGAGGGCGGTGCGTATCAGGTGATGGCGGGTGCGTCCAGCCGTGACATCCGGGCCACCACACAGATCGAGGTGCCCGGTGATGACCTGCGGATTCCGATCACGAAACAGTCCACGCTCGGTGAGGCGCTGGCGAATCCGGCGGCCGCGGCCGTGCTGGCCGATATGTTCGCCGGGATGACCGGCAACGGTGACGGACAGGCGCTCGGGGTCGACATGATGCGCATGCTCGCCTCCATCCCCTTGGACCGGCTCACCGGATTCGGTATGGCACCCGCCGATCTCGACACGCTGCTCACCGCGACCGGCGACGACACCTGATCCGCACGACTGGCCGAAAATCTCGATTTTATGGCCGTCAAGCATTGTCCGGCTCCGCGTACCGCGCCCTACGCTCGAACAATTCGACGAGGCGACGGAGGCAGGATGGCGTTCGACTACGACGTGCTGGTGATCGGTTCGGGTTTCGGCGGCAGCGTCACCGCGCTGCGGCTCACCGAGAAGGGCTACCGGGTGGGCGTGCTCGAAGCCGGGCGCCGCTTCGCCGACCACGAATTCGCCACCACCTCGTGGCAGGCGCGAAAGTTCCTGTGGGCGCCCCGGTTCGGTTGTTTCGGCATCCAACGGCTGACCCTGTTGAAGAACACCTTCATCATGAGCGGCGCCGGGGTGGGCGGCGGCTCACTGGTCTACGCCAACACCCTCTACGAACCACCCGCGGCGTTCTACACCGATAAGCAGTGGGCCGCGATCACCGACTGGCGCACCGAACTGGCCCCACACTACGACCAGGCCAAACGCATGCTCGGCGTCACCACCAACCCGGCCACCACACCCAGTGACCGGGTGCTGCGGGAAGTGGCCGAAGATCTGGGCATCGCCCACACCTACCGGCAGACACCGGTCGGGGTCCTGTTCGGCGGTGCGGGCGCGCGGCCGGGCGCGCAAGTGCCCGATCCGTACTTCGGTGGCGTCGGCCCCGCCCGCCGCACCTGCACCCACTGCGGGGAATGTATGACCGGATGCCGCCACAACGCCAAGAACACCCTGGTCAAGAACTATCTGTATCTGGCCGAGCAGGCGGGCGCCCAGGTGCACCCGTTGACGACGGTGGTGGATGTGCGCCCGCGTCCCGGCGGCGGCTACACCGTGCGCACGCGCGGCACCGGCCGCTGGGTGCGCACGAACACGCGCGTGTTCACCGCCGAACAGGTGGTGTTCTCCGCGGCTGCGCTCGGCACCCAGAAACTGCTGCACGCCTTGCGTGATCGCGGATCCCTCCCGCATGTTTCGGCGCGGTTGGGTTATCTGTCGCGCACCAACTCCGAGGAACTGCTGTCGGTGCGCAGCCGCCGCGCCGACGCCGATTTCACCAAGGGCGTCGCCATCACCTCCTCCATCCACCCCGACGCCCACACCCACATCGAGCCGGTGCGCTACGGCAAGGGCAGCAACGCACTCGCCGTGATCACCACCGCCATGGTCGGTGACAACGGCGTCGATCCGCGGTGGCGGCAATGGCTGCGGCAGTTGCGGCGCCACCGCCGCGATCTGCGCGCCATGCACGATCCGCGGCGGTGGTCCGAGCAGATGATCGGACTGCTGGTGATGCAGTCGGTGGACAACTCCATCACCACCTACACCACACGCGGCCTGTTCGGCCGGAAGATGACCACCCGACAGGGTGAGGGCAGCCCCAACCCCACCTGGATTCCCATCGGTCACGAGGTCGCCGACCGGGTGGCCGACAAGATCGACGGCTTCCCCACCGGCGCCACCAGCAGCATCGTCGACATCCCGGCGACAGGGCATTTCATCGGCGGTTGCGCCATCGGCGACTCCCCCGCCACCGGCGTCGTCGACCCGTACCACCGCCTCTACGGCCATCCGGGTCTGCACGTCATCGACGGTTCCACCATCTCGGCCAATCTCGGCGTCAACCCATCGCTGACCATCACCGCCCAGGCCGAACGCGCGATCGCACTGTGGCCCAACAAGGGCGAGCCCGATCCGCGGCCCGCGCTGGGCGCACCGTATCGGCGACTGACCCCGATCGCGCCGGTGGCCCCGGTGGTGCCCGCGCAGGCGCCGGCCGCGCTGCGGTTGCCGATCATCGAGATCTCGGGCGGGCAGGCTCTGGCCGAGCACGACAGCTGACCGTTGCGGGCCGGAGGCGCTTCAGCGCCCGCCACGCCGAGGTCGATGGGCGGGCGCGGCCCCGCGCGTTGTTCTCGCCCCGAGCGGTCCTCGGGCGGCACACTGGTCCGGGTGGACAACGTCTCGGTGGCCGCGGTGGTGTGCGCGTTCATCGCCGCGCTGGGGTTCGCCGTCGCCGCGGTCGCGCAGCAGCGGGCGGCCGCCGAGGTGCCGGCCGGGCAGGCCCTTCTCGCCGGTCTGATGCGTAGTCCCCGCTGGTGGGCGGGGATCATCGGTGACGGCGGCGCGTTCGTCTTCCAGATCGTGGCGCTGGCGCTGGGTTCGGTGCTGGTCGTGCAGCCCATCCTGGTGACCTCCCTGGTGTTCGCGCTGCCACTGGCCGCCCACTACAACCGGGTGCCGGTCACCCGGACCGCGTGGGCGCATGCGGGCGCGCTGTCGATCGCGCTGGCGTGTTTCCTGGTGGTCGGCGACCCGTCGGAGGGGGTGCGCGATGCGCCGTGGGCGCAGTGGATGGGCCCGCTGTCGCTGGTGTTCGGGCTGGCGGTCGCTGCGGTGGTGGCCGCGCTGCTGGTGCGGGTCACGGCGCTGCGGGCGATGCTGCTCGGTGCGGCCGCCGGTCTGCTGTTCGGTGTGTCGGCCGCGCTCACCCAGCACGTGGTGGAACTGTTCGGCGACGGGATCGGCGCGGCGCTGAGCGGTTGGGAGCCCTACACCATGGTCGGCGCGGGCCTGGTCGGGTTGTATCTGCAACAGCGTGCCTATCAGATCGGTGCGCTGTCGGCGTCGCTGCCTGCGTTCACCGTGGCCGAACCGCTGGGCGCGATGTTCCTCGGTCTCACCGTCCTCGAGGAACGACTCGACACGGGACCGGCCGGGATCGCCGTGGTGCTGGCGTCGGTCGTGGTGATGTGTATTGCGGCAGTGCAGCTTTCCCGCGTCCAGGCGCGAAGCACCGCACCCGCACCCGAACGTGTCGGTTGAGCGGCGCCTCCGCCCTTTGTTCGACTCGGCCGCTGGGCCGATTGGACTGACCGCCGTCTTGCCGCGACATCCCGACGATGGCATGATACGAAACTATCAGTTTCGATACCATGAGTCTCGTAACTCGTGGGCCATGGAGGCAGTCATGATCAACTGGGCCGGACGGATACTCGCGTTCCTCGGAGGCGTCCACCTCACCGCGGCGACGCTGCTGAGCCACCGCCACTTCGCCGAATGGTTCACCTTCGGACTGTGGTTGCCCGACAGCGATATCACCGAACTGCCCGCCCCGATCGGCGCCTTCTGGTTCGGGCCTGGCAGCTTCGGCGCACCATTGCTGCTGCTCGGCGTGCTCGTCGTCTGGATGGACCGCCGCCACATCACACCACCGGCATTCCTGGCCGTGGCACTGATCGCCTGGACCCTGCTGTGCGCGCTGATCTTCGAACCCGCACCCTGGGTTCTGGCCACCGCCGCGGCGGTCACCCTCCTGATCGGCATCCGTCACGCAGGCATCCCGACCGCACCCACAGCCCGCGCGACGGTCACCGCCCCTCGGTGACCGTCACCGGCACGGTGATCCGCGGGATGCGACGCAAGAGGGGTTCGGTCGGCACGTGCTTGCCGTCGAGGGCGATCACCACGCATTCACCGCCACCGAGGGCATCACGGCCAGGTCGACAGCGCAGTGGTGCCTATCGGATCCGGAATCCCCGCGAGGTCGTCGTCTGCTGTCAGCGAAACGCGAGGGCCGGACCGGCACTCGGCTGGCATGCTCGGTGCCATGGAGAATGATTTGCGGGCAGCTGAGCGGCGACTCCAGGCTGCGCAGCTGGCCGGGGATGTCCAGGCGCTGGACGAGTTGCTCGATGACCGGCTGATCTTCACGTTCGGCGCGGACACCTTCACCAAGGCCGATGATCTCGAGCTGCACCGCAGTAGGGCTCAGATCGTGAGCAAACTCGAAGAAGAACAGCTGACGGTACTGGTGGAAGGATCGACCGGGGTCACCTGGTTCCTCGGCGTCGTCGAGGGCAGCGTTCACGGATCACCATTCACCGCCAGGATGCGCTATACCCGCGCCTGGGCGCACGACGACTCGCGTGGCTGGCGGGTCGTTGCCGCACATGCCTCGGCGGTCCAGTAGTGCACCCACGGTGACCGAGGTCGTGCGAACCGGTATCTGTTGAACGGCGCTCCGCCCGCCATCGCACACAACTGTCAGTGCGCCGCGCGGATCGCCGCCGCAATCCGGTCCACATCGGCTCGTTCCTGCTCCGGCAGCGGCGCTCCCGCACTGTCACGCTCGGCCTCGGCCGCCGACAACAGGTCGCGAGCCCGCTCGACCTGCCCGGCGAGAACGGCCGCTCCCGCGAGCCCTTCCAACGCGAGCGCGACCGCACGTGGATCGCCGGTGCCGCGGGCAACGGCCAAACCTTCTTCGTGGAGTTCACGCGCCCGTTCCGCCTCGCCCCGCAGTTCGGCGATGAAACCCAGCTCGGTGAGGCTGTGCGCGACGCCCGGCGCGTAACCGACTTCCCGGTTCCAGTCCAGCGATACCCGAATATGGCGTTCGGCGTCATCGAGCCGACCCGCCCGACGAGCCCCGATACCGAGACCCACCTCGGCGAACACCCGGCGCGACATATGCCCCTGGCCGACCGATAGATCGCGGGCACGCTCATGCAACAGTCGCGCCCGCTCCAACTCACCACCCAGCAACGCGAGCCTGCCCAGCCCCGACAACATATCCGCCACCTGTGGCCACAACCCGAGTTCCTCGGCCCGGTCCAAACCGTCACGACGCAGCCGCGCCGCATCGGCGTAATCGCCGACCACCTCCGCCCGCCGGGCCAGCATATCCGCGGCCCGAAGCTGCCCCCACCGATCACCGAGATCGGCGAAGACCCTGGCACTTTCGCGCGCATGACGATCCATCGCCGCGACATCACCACGCAACAACGCATGATGGGCGGCACTGCTCGACGCCGCCGCGATCCCCCAATCATCCTCGGCGGCACGGAATCCGGTCAGCGCACGCGCCACGAGCCCATCGCTGACCGCCTGATCGCCCGCACCCAGCAGCACCTCCGCCAACAACCATTCGGTGAACGCACGGCCCGCCGGATCGTCCACCCCGTCGAACCCGGCCAGCCCGGCCCGCACCAACGCCTCCCGGTCCGCCTCCTCACCACCGAGCAGCAGCAGCGCCGAACGCCAACCGTTGACCCGCGCCCACAACGCCGACCCGCGCTCACCGGCAGCGCTGAGCGCCGCGTCGAGCAGCCGGACACCGTCGGCGAGCCGCCCACGCAGAAACCAGTACCAGGCCAACGCGTCGACGAGCCGGAGCGCACCGTCACCATCACCGCGACGCACCGAATCCTCCACGGCCGAACGAAGATTCGCGTACTCGGTGTCCAGCACCGTGAGCCACTGCCGCTGATCCGCACCACGCAACCGCTCACGCGCTCCTTCGGCGAGGGTCGTGTAATACCCGTTGCGCATATCGCGAACCAGATCGGCTTCCCCGGCCTCGACCAGACGGTCCGAGCAGTACAGCGCGACCGATTCCAACAGCCGGTACCGCGGCCCCTGCCCGGTATCGGCCATCACCACCAGCGACCGATCCACCAGACGTGCGAGCAGGTCGAGGACCCGTCCACGCGGCAACTCCCCGATCGCGCAGATCTGTTCGGCCGCCGCCACCGTGAAACCATCGACGTGCACCGACAGCCTTCTCAGCACAGCCTGCTCCGGTGCGCTCAACTGCTCCCAACTCCAGTCGATCATCGCGCGCAATGTCTGCTGACGACCAGGCGCACCACGGTGCCCGAGAACCAGCAGATCGAATCGATCGTCCATCCGCGCGGCGAGTTCACCGACCCCGAGCGCCCGCACCCGGGCAGCGGCCAGCTCCAACGCCAGCGGAATCCCATCCAGCCGCCGACAGATCGTGGCGACCGCCGCGGCATTGCCCGCGTCGATGCTGAAGCCGGGCACCGCGGCCGCCGCCCGCGCGAGGAACAACCGAACAGCACTGAACTTCGGCAACACCTCAGCGCCGACATCGGCGGGCGAATGCGGCAATTCGAGCGCGGCGACCGGATAAACGGCCTCACCGAACACACCGAGTGGTTCCTGGCTCGTGGCCAGCACCCGCAGACTCGGCACCGCCCGCAACAACTGTTCGGCCAGTTCGGCGACCACCGCCACCAGATGCTCACAATTGTCCAGCACCAGCAGCACCCGTTTGCCGTACAACGCCGTGACCAGCCGGTCGACCGAACCGGCGACGCTGCGGCCGTCATCGCGGATACCGAGCACCGCGTGCATCGTGTCCACGATGCTCGTCCGCGGCACCGACGTCGCCTCGATCCCGGCCAACTCCACCAACCACACACCGTCGGCGTGCTCATCGAGCAACGCGCGCGCCGCCTCGACCGCCAACCGCGTCTTACCGACACCACCGGGCCCGATGAGGGTCACCAACCGATGCGCACCGACCAACGCACCCACTTCGTGCACCGCTTCCGCCCGGCCGATCAACTCGGTCAACGGACCGGGCACATTCGTCACCGCGGCGGCCGAACGCGGCGCCAGCAGCGGGTCCTGCGCGAGGATCGCCTGATGCACCGCCACGATCTCCGGACTCGGATCCACGCCGAGTTCGGTGCGCAACCGCTGCCGTAACTCGGTGAAAGCGGCCAGCGCCTCCCCCTGACGACCAGCACTGTACAACGCCCGCATATACACCGCCCGCAACCGTTCACGCAGCGGATGTTCGGCCACCACAGGCGCCAAATCAGCAGCCAGCTCACCGTATTCGCCCACCTCGAGCAACGCTTCGGCCCTGGCCTCCACCGCCGACAACCGCAGTTCGGTCAACCGCGCCGCCTCCACCGCCGCGAATTCTTCGTCGGCGAACTCGGCGAACGCCGCGCCGCGCCACAGGTCGAGCGCCGCGCCCAGGGTATCGATCCGCGACCGGGCATCGGTCGCACCGGCCCCGAGCAACGCCTCGAAACGACCCGCGTCCACCGCCTCGGCCACGACATCCAGGCTGTAGCCCGCGACCCGCGACACCACCAGCGTGCGGGCGCCCGGTTCGGCGGCCGCGAGCGCAGCACGCAACTGCGAGACCTTCACCTGGAGCGCGGCAGCCGCATCACGGGGCGCACGCCGCGGCCACAGCACCTCGATGAGCCGATCGGTCGACACCGGACGCCCACGGTGCACGAGAAGAACGGCGAGCACAGTGCCCACCTGCCCGGCCGGGATCGTGACCGGCTCACCCCGATCCGTCCACGCCATCAGTGGACCGAGCACACCGAACCTCATCGTCGTGACGATACGGACCCCCGGTAGGGGCGGGGCAAGGCGGCTGTAGGTGCGCTGTAGGGCGCCCCGGCGAAGGTCATGCCAGACAACGACGGCCGGAAAGGCGAACCCGATGCAGACATCCGAATCCTTGCGTGTGGCGATCATCATCGGCAGCACACGGGTCCAACGATTCGGCCCGACGGTGGCCACCTGGTTCCACGACCACGCCCGCGCACACGGCGGCCTCGACCTGGACCTCATCGACCTCGCCGAGACCGGGCTGCCCGATGTCCTCGGCCACACCGACGACGCCGTCACCGCCCTGGCCACACGTCTGGCCCGAGCCGACGCCTTCGTCATCGTCTCGCCCGAATACAACCGCGGCTATCCCGCCGCACTCAAAACCGCCATCGACTCCTACGTCGAGGAGTGGAAGGCGAAACCGGTCGGCATCGTCTCCTACGGCGGCGTCTCCGGCGGCCTGCGCGCCGCCGAACAACTCCGCCAGGTCCTCGGCGAACTGCACGCCGTCACGATCCGCGACACCGTCAGTTTCCACTCCTGCTGGAACAGATTCGACGACAACGGCCGCCCCCTCGACCTCGCCGGAGCCAGCACCGCCGCGACGGTACTGCTCAACCAACTCACCTGGTGGGCCCGCGCGCTACGCACCGCCCGCACCACCCAGCCCTACCCGTTCTGAACCCCGAAGAGGCACCGATGTCGAAACAACCGGCCACCGCCCTCGCCCTCCTGGCCCTCTCCAGCCTGATCACCTCACTGGACTTCACCATCATCTACGTCGCCCTCCCCGATATCGCCCGCGACGTCGGCTTCTCCGGACACTCCATGCAATGGGTGGTCAGCGCCTACGCCATCTTCTTCGGCGGACTGCTCCTGCTGGGCGGACGATCCGCCGACCTGCTCGGCCGCCGCCGAATGTTCATCCTCGGCATGCTGCTGTTCGGCGCCGCCTCCCTGCTCGGCGGCCTCGCCGCCACCACCACCGCCCTGATCGTGGCGCGCGCGATCCAGGGCATCGGCGCGGCCATCCTGTTCCCCGCCACCCTGTCACTGGTCAACACCATGTTCGATGAAGGACCACAGCGAATCCGCGCCCTCGCGGTATGGGCAGGCGCAGGCGCGGTCGGACTCAGCCTCGGCGCACTGCTCGGCGGCGTCCTCACCAGCGCATTCGGCTGGCAGGCCGTGTTCTTGGTCAACGTCCCCCTCGTCCTCGCCGCAGCCGCGGCAGCGGTGCCGCTGCTGCGCGCCGACGGCCCCCGCGACCGCGGACGCTTCGATCTGCCCGGTGCGCTCACCGGCACCGTCGGCATCACCCTGCTGGTGTTCACCGTGGCGCAAGGACCCGAATCCGGGTGGACCGCCGCGCCGGTCGTGGGTGGCGGCGTGCTGGCCGCGATCCTGTTGACCACGTTCGTGATCATCGAGGCACGCAGCCCCAGCCCACTCATGCCGTTACGGCTGGCACGCGCACTGGGCCCGGTGCTCGCCGTCATCTTCGTCTTCGGCGCCACCATGCAGAACATCGTCTACTTCCTCACCCTGTTCCTCCAGAACGTGTGGCGCTACAGCGCCCTGCTCACCGGGCTCGCGTTCCTGAGCCTGTCGGTGGTCATCGCTGTCGCGAACTTCGTCGCCGAACGACTCATCGTCCGACTCGGCCTGCGCACCACCCTGCTCACCGGACTGCTGCTCGGCGCGGCGGGCGGTGCCCTGCTGGCCGCAGGTATGGTCGCCGACGGCTCCTACCGGACGATCCTGGCCGGAATCCTGGTCTACGGCGCGGGCATGGGCACCGTATTCCCCACCGTGTTCGCCGCCGCCGGAACCGGTGTCGCCGAACGCGAACAGGGCAGCGCGGGCGGAATGGCCAACACCGCGATGCAGATCGGCACCGGCGTCGGGCTCGCGATCCTCGTCGGCATCGCGAACGCCGGTGTGGCCGGACTCGACGGCGATCGCCTGCGGATAGCGACAGCAGACCAACTGCGCACCACGGTCACCGTCGCCGCCGCACTCACCCTGCTCGGCCTACTCGCCGCCCTGCTGCTACCCGGCAACAAGGCGGTCGACACCGACCCCGCAGCCGAATCCGTCCCGGTCGCTTGACACCATCGGCCACCGCTACCCACGAAAGCGAGCAGACATGAACGCACCGACGCATCCATCCCACCGATGGGGTGGCGAGGATCTGGACGTGGACGCCTACCTGGCCCGGATCGGCTTCAAGGGCGACCGCGCACCGACCCCGGCGACACTGCGCGACCTCGTATTCCGGCACACCACGACCATCCCCTTCGAGAACCTGGAGATCATCCTCGGCCGCCCGGTCCTCCTGGACGTGCCGGCCATGCAGGACAAGATGATTCGCCACCGCAGGGGCGGATACTGCTACGAGAACAGCGCCCTGTTCGCGGCCGCACTGGAACGGCTCGGCTTCGGCGTCTTCGGTCTGAGCGGGCGAATCTTCCTCGGCCCGGACGACACACTGCTGCCCGCCACCCACGCGGCACTACACGTGACCACCGCCGACGGGCGGGTCTGGCTATGCGATGTCGGCTTCGGTTCGGGCCCACTCGAACCGATCGAACTGACTCCCCGCGACGGCGAGTTCACCGTCGGTGGCCGACGATTCCGACTCGAACTCGACGTGGACGAACTCGGCACGAAGGTGGCGACACTGCATCACTTCGCCCGCGACAGCTGGCTGAACCGACGCAGGTTCACATTGACACCGCAATACCGGATCGACTACACGGTCGGCAACCACTACGTGTCGACGTCCCCCCATTCCCCGTTCACCACCCGGCCCCTCGTGCAACGCCTCCACCCGGATGTCCACTATCTGCTCGACGGCCTCACCCTGAACATCGGGTATCCGGACGGAACCGGCGAATCCCGTGAGGTGGCGCGGACCGAACTGCCGAAGATCCTGTCCGAAACCTTCGACATCGACCTCGATACGGCCGACGCCACCAGGCTGGTCGAGCAGCCGTGGCCTTCCGATCAGCGCCTGTGATCCATCTCCGCCGGGCCGGGTGACCTCCCGCCCCGGCGGCCGCGCCCCGGTCAGGCAGCCACGGGCTCGGCCAGAGCCTGTTCACGCAGCGTCGACAACGTGCGCGAAAGAATACGCGAAACCTGCATCTGGGAGACGCCGAGACGTTCGGCGATCTGATTCTGGGTCATCGACCCGAAGAACCGCCACACCAGCACCTGCCGTTCGCGCCGCGGCAGCGCGGCGATGAGCGGCCGCACCGCCATCGCGTCCTCGAGCAGGCCGTAGCAGGGTTCGTCGCTGCCGAGCCTGCGCTGCACCGCACTGCCCGCGTCATCGTCATCGCGGGCGATCGATTCCAGCGAATTGCTGGTGTGCCCGTTCGCGGCGACCATCGCCTGCATGAGCTGCGGCAACTCGATCTCGAGTTCGGCCGCGACCTCACGAGCGGTCGGCACCCGCCCCAAACGTTGGGACAGGGCCTCGGTGGCCGGACCGATCCGCAGCTGAATGTCCTTCATCGTGCGCGGCACCCGCACCGCCCAGGTGCGATCACGGAAGTGTCGACGCACCTCACCCATCATCGTGGGGACCGCATACGCCAAGAATGTGCTGCCACGCGCGGGATCGAAGCGGTCCACCGCGTGGATCAGCCCGACCCGCGCCACCTGTTGCAGATCGTCGAACGACTCACCACGTCCACCGAATCGACGCGCAATATGCTCGGCCAACGGCAAACACAATTCGATGATCTCATCACGCAGATGCGATCGGTGCGGGTCGTCGACGCTCAATGCTTCCAACTTGTCGAACCACGGCTCGACGTTCTCATAACTATCCGCACTGCCCGAAGACCCATATTTGTCTGCCCGACCCTCCAACGATCGGGACACCGGCGTGGATCCGATGGTCTGAGCGTTCTTCGACTCGTTCATAGGGCCTCCTCGGTCCCGAATCGGCTGACTCTCGGCTCGACCTATCTCACAGGGGTACCCATTCCAGACGTAATCGAAAAGTGACCGATCCAGATTCGGGCCACACCCACGCTGACCTGCGGTGTCGACACCGCCCACTCGGGTATGCCCGCCTATGAGCCACCCTTTCCAGCCGTCGACGAGTGAATACCGCAGAAATCGGACATACCGAGAGAAGGAACACGCACATGACCGACACCGACCGCACACAACGTCGCGTTCTCGCCATTGTCAGCAATTACGGCGTCGAACAGGACGAACTCGTCGTACCCGTGCAGCACTTACGCGATACGGGCGCCCACGTCGATATCGCCGCCGAAACCGGAGATTCGATCCAGACCCTGGTGCACGACAAAAATCCCGGATCGACAATCCAACCCACCCACACCCTCGACACCATCGACCCGGCCGACTACGACCTGATCCTCATCCCCGGCGGCACACTCAACGCCGACACACTGCGCCTCGACGACACCGCTGTCGACATCGCCCGCCGCGCAGCCGCCGCGGGCACACCCATCGCCGCGATCTGCCACGGCCCATGGCTGCTCGTGGAAGCCGACATCCTCCGCGGCAAAACCCTCACCTCCTACCCCTCCCTGCGCACAGACATCCGCAACGCCGGAGCCGCCGACTGGGTCGACCGCCCCGTCGCCGTCGACGACACCCACGGCTACCCGCTCATCACCTCCCGCTCCCCCAAAGACCTCCACGACTTCCTCGACCGCATCGACACCACCCTCGCCGCCTGACCACCCACTACCCGACTGAAACTGCACTCGTATCGTAATCAATTGCACACCAACCATTTTCGTGCAAACAATGATCACGGTAGTCGATCTCGACGTGAAAATCGGCTGCCACGGAAACCGGGAAGGTCAGCGGTTTTCCGCGACAACCGCATGCGCGGCCAAGAACCGCTCGCGTTTCCGCGGCGCGATATTGGCGGCCGTCACATCGCCCGCATAATGGTCGAGCACCCGGCGATCCATCACCCGACGCCACAGCGGCGGGATGGCCGCCAGCAGGATCATGGTGGCGTACCCGGCGGGCAGTTGCGGAGACTCGCTGGTACTGCGCAAGGTCTGGTAGCGACGACCGGGATTGGCGTGATGGTCGCTGTGCCGCTGCAAATGGAACAAGAAGATATTGGTGACCAAACGGTCGCTGTTCCAGCTGTCACGCGGCGAGCACCGTGCGTACCGACCGTCCGGGCGGCGCCTGCGCAGCAGCCCGTAATGCTCGACATAGTTGACCGTCTCGAGCAACGCCGCGCCGATCACCGCCTGCAACACCAACCACGGCAGCACCGCGACACCGAACGCGGCGATCAACGTCCCGAACAGCACCACCGTCATCGCCCAGGCCTGCACGATGTGATTGTGCGGCGACCACCAGCGCCGCCCCTGCCGCCGCAACCGCTCCCCCTCCAACGCGAGCGCCGAACGGAACCCACCCGTCACCGTCCGCGGCAGAAACTCATACAGCGACTCCCCCAGCCGCGCACTCGCCGGATCCTCCGGCGTCGCGACCCGCACATGATGACCGCGATTGTGCTCGACGAAGAAGTGCCCGTACCCGGACTGGGCCAACGCGACTTTGGCCAACCACCGTTCCAGATGTTCGGCCCGATGGCCGAGTTCGTGCGCGGCATTGATCCCGATCCCGCTGACGAACCCGAGGGTGACCCCCAACCCCAATTTGTCGACGAAGCTCAGCTCGTGCCCCGCCCACATCGACGCGGCGATCACCAACCCCAGCAGCTGGATCGGCAGGAACATATAGGTGCACCACCGGTAATAGTGATTGTTCGACAGCGCCTCGTAATCCTCATCGCGCGGATTGCTGCCATCCTCACCGACGAGCGCGTCCAGCACCGGGATCGCGATCAACACGATGATCGGCCCGATCCACCAGAACACCTCCCATCCGGTGCGCAATACCAATTGCGAGGGCAGCAGCGCACATCCAGGGGCGATCAACCCCAACACCCACAGATATTGTTTCCGGTCCCGAGGACTATGTGATTCGCCCGCCGCTTGCACTGAGATCAACTCCGAGTGTCGCGTAATGGAACCCCGACAACCGGTAAATCCGGTTCTCCGCCGGACCTGTTACACCGCGAACGGACCGATCCCAACCAGCCGTTCCGACCCATCGAGTCGACCAAGCGACCATTCGGACAGCGATTCGTCCACCCACACCGATGACGCCGACAGCACAGATTTTACTCCGGCCCACTATTCACCTGAAGCCGCAATCTCACTGACACGCACCGAGATCCGATACGACACCACCGCCATCACGAAAAGCCCGAACCCGACATTGAGCAATGCGCCGAACCCCTCGGCCGCGAAATCCACCAGTGCGTTGAGCACCGTGAACACCAGCGCCGCGATCCGCAACGCCTGCAACGCCCACAGCGGCCGATCACCACGCAGCGCGACCATCGCCGGACCAGCCAGCGCCAACGTGATCGAAGCACTCACGAACAGAATCGCCCCCGAGATCCCCATCCGCTCGATCACGATCGACGTATCGGAGGTATCGATATCCAGCCCACCGGCCACCAACTGAACCACGCCCACCACGACACCCGCCGCCGACGCCAGCACCAGCAACCACCCGACCACCGGCACCCACCGCGGGCTACGGAAGAACCCCGGAATCAACCGCGGCAGGAACAGCCGCACCGCGTACAACCGGTCCGCCCGATGCCCCGCCGCCTCCAGCAACAACCGCACCCCCTGCACGGCCGCCGCATCCGCGCCGCCACTCTCGGCTCGATCCAACATGCGCGCGGCCGCGGCGCGACGATGCGGCGCCAACCCGCCCACCACCCCGTTCGCCGCGATGGCCGCCGCATTGGCCAGATACTCATCCGTCGTCGGCGCACGAAACACCCGCACCGCCCGATTCGCCAGCAGCACCACCAACACCAGCACGTACATGATCTCTGCGGACGGCCCGTAGAAATAGTCGTTGTCCGCGGTGACGAACTTGCCGACCTCGTCGAGGAACAGACCGAACCCGATACCGCCGACCACCACCGACACGATCCGCGCACCGAACCCGAGCACCAGCCACCCGATGAGCAGCGCGATCATCATCGCCGCACCCCCGTACAGCGCGTGCGCGATATGCAGCGTCCCACCACCGACCTGGGGGTAATCGGTGATCGCCAGATACAGCCGCGTCAGCAGGATGGTCGCGATCGCGATGATCAGAAACGCTTCGGCGGCGGCACTGCCGTAGGCACTGCGGACGAATCCGGTGCGACGTGCGGGCGCGGAGCCCACGGTCGCATCGCGATCGATCGGCACATTCACACGCACCACCTCGCGACGGTATCCGGCTCCGGTCAGCTCTCATGCTCGCACAGCGGGGACCTGGAAATCGGCCCCATAGAGGCTTCGACACCGACTACAGTCCAATTGGGCACACTGTGAGCGAACGACATCCAGGGGCGCGCGGCGGACCGCCCACCCAGCAGCAGTTCGGCTGTCACCACCCCTCGGGGAAGGGACCGCGCCCATGTCCGGCGGCCACACCGGTCAGCGATCGCGGGAGCCGGGAGTCCGGCCGTGACGCACTGGTTCACCGACACGATCGTCGACAACGGACGTCTGCCCCTGTTCTTCCTCATGGTGGCGTTCGTGCTGACCTTCCTGTTCATCCGGATCAGCACACGCATGATTCGCGCCGAAGTGTCGTGGTGGCCGGGCAACATCACCCCCGGCGGCCTGCACATCCACCATGTGGTCTTCGGTCTCGTCACCATGCTGCTCTCGGGGCTGCTGCTCGTCGCCCTCGCCGCGCACGAGACGCCGGTCCTCAACTGTGTGCTCGCCACCTTCTTCGGCATCGGCTCGGCACTTGTGCTCGACGAATTCGCACTCGTCCTGCATCTGCGCGACGTCTACTGGGCCGAGGCGGGACGCAGCAGTATCGACGCCGTCATGGTCGCCTTCGCCATCTCGATGCTGTTCCTGCTCGGCATCCACCCACTGGGGCTCGCCGACGATTTCGACGAGTACACCGACGACGGCGAAATCGTGACGCTCATCGTTTCGATCGTCGGGCTGGGCCTGCAATACGGCCTGGCCGTCATCACCTTGCTCAAAGGCAAATTCTGGACCGGCTTCCTCGGCCTGTTCTTCCCCATCCTCCTGATCGTCGGCGCGATCCGGCTCGGCCGCCCCACCGCACCATGGGCCCGCTGGCGCTACCCGCCCGGCTCGACGAAACTCGCCACAGCCACCGCCCGTGAGGCCCGCTACCGAGAACCGGTCATCCGCGCGAAGATCGCCGCACAGGAGTTCATCTCGGGCCACTTCACCCCCGTGAGTGGGTCCGACGAGCCGACGGATCCGCATGTCGGTACAAGGCACGAGTCCTCACAGGGCTGATCGACTCGGCGATCAGCGTCGTGGCGGCGACCTATAGTGCGACGCCCCTCCCCTCCTTGTCGTTTGTCGAGGTGACGGTGGGGGCTTGGTCGACTTGATGGTTATGCTATTCATGTTTAGATGCGCATATCTACGTATCGGCACTAGTTGTAACGGAAGTCTTGACGCGTGCACTGACTCGTACCGCCCACCATCCGGCGGTCTCCTTCGACCAGAACGATTTGACATCCTGTCGGCTCCCGCCTGGCCCGCACTCCCCCGAGTCACCGGACCACTCAGGGCACGCGCCCTCTCCCCCGCTTCCCATAGCAAGCTCCGGTATCGAGCACCGAAATGCCGAAGAGATGGACACCCTGATGGTGACGATGGACGAGGCTTGCAGTTCGGTGCGAAAGCCGCACACGCGAACGGTCATGCCGCCGCCGAGACGACCGCCGCCCCAACGGTGACACGCCGCCGATCACGTCTCCCGGTCGAACGTCCCGAGACCTTCTTTGTCGTAGTACTCGAGCGTGAGCCGGTCTCCGTCGAAGCTCGCCTTGGAGACCGTCCCTGGCGTGGCGTTCTCACCCGGCGGCGTGAAGATGAAGGTGTTCCCGTCCCAGTGGGTCAGGGGGAACGACATGTTCTTCGGGCCGAGCGTCAAGGTGAGTGCCCCGGCGGTCTCGGTGATGGTCGCCGGGCCGTAGTACGGGTTGGCGTAGGTACCCGCGTACCCCGGCAGCGGACCCGCGGGAGCCGGGTCGGCCGGTGCGGTGGCGCCCGCCAGCTCGCCGAGTGGAGCGCTCATCGGGGCGAAGGCCTGCTGGTAGAGCGCGCGCCAATCCTGCCGGATCTCGCCGAACTGGACGAGGTCGGCGAACTCGGCATTGAGCGTCTCCGGTACGCCGATCGGCGCCGCGTTGGTGAGGGTGACGATGCCGACATCCGCGGAAGGGATCATCGCGAACGCGGTGGCCGCACCCAGGTCGAATCCACCCGAATGACTGAGCATCACCCGCCCGGCGGCGGATTCGCTGACGTTGAACCCGAAGCCGTAGAAGCCCGCACGAGCGTCCGGCGCCTGCGGCGGCGACGACACCGATTGCGGCGTGATCGCGGGCAGTAGGTCCTCGGGTGCGATGAGCGTCTGCCCGTTCGCGGTCCCGTCGGCCAGCACCATCGTCATCCACTTCGCCATATCGGTGACCGAGGAACTCACTCCTCCCGCCGGTGATTGCGCATCGGGTTCACGTCCGGGGTTCGCGACCCGATATTCACCGTCGACGAGCACATGGCCGTCGGCGCGATCGGTGCGGTCGACGAAATCGCTGTAGCGCGAACTCGTCGCGTTCATCCCGAGCGGCTCGTACAGCGCCTGCGCCGACAGCGTCTCCCAGTCGGTGCCACTCGCCTGCGCGACCGCTACGGCGGCGGCGGTGACCCCGAAGTTGGTGTACTCGTAGGAATCCCGGAACGGACCCAGCGGCAGCAGTCGCAGCCGCTCGAGCACCTGCGCGCGGTCGTAGCCGAGATCTTCGAGCAGGTCACCGGCATGATCGGGCAGTCCGGAACGATGGGCGTACAGGTCACCGACGGTGACATGGTCGGTGACGTAGGGGTCGTCGAGCGCGAATGTCGGCGTCAGCTGATTGACCGGTGTATCCCATTCGACCTTGTCGGCGGTCACCTGGCGGGCGACCACCGTCGCTCCGACCGATTTCGATACCGACGCCAGCTGGAACACCGTATCGGGGCCGATCTCGGTCTTGCTGTCGATATTGCCGACACCGAATCCCTCGCTGTAGATCACCTGGCCGTCGTGCACCACGGCCACCGCCATGCCCGGCACTTTCGACGATGCCATGAGTTCCTCGGCCAATCCCCCGAGTCGATCGACCGCCTGGTCGATCCGATCGGCCGGTATATCGACTCCCGCGGCCTGATTCGGCATGAGGGTGGCGGTAGCCGACGGCGCCGCGCCGGTGGTCTGTTCACGCGCCGGATCGTTGCTACAAGCAGCGATGATCAGCCCTGCGGCCATGACCACCGCGACTGGTCCGAGCATTGTCCGTCGACGCGTCATGACGTCGCCTCCTGGGTGGCCGCCGCCCCCCGATCGACATCAATGTAGGCACATCCCGGCCGCCTACGAGGCAATACCGCCCGTCCGTGGCCGCGGCGTGACCGAGGTGTCACGCACCGTGAACTTCGGCTCTCGCCGGGTGGGCCGTTGGTGGCGGCACCGTCTCCGTCGGGGCGGGCAGTGCGGTGTCGGCGCCGAGTCCCTTCTCCTGCGCCGCGGCCCGGATCGCGTCCACGACGAGCAGCAGCGCCGCCCGTCGCGCGGTATTGGTGCGGTAGGCCAGCGATACGGTCCGGGTGAGGATGTCGCCGAGCACGACGACGTCCACACCGGGCGGACGCAGCGCGAGACCGAGATCGGATACCAGCGTCACCCCCAGCCCGGCCGCGACCATCGCCATCGCAGTCGCCTGTTCTTCCACTTCGTGGTCGATTCGTGGTTCCACTCCGACGGATCGAAACGCCAGCCGGACCGCGTGTCCGAAATGGGAACGGGCCGGGGCGAGGATCCACGGATGATCGGCCAGTTCCGCCAGCGTCACGCCCGCGACGGGCCCCGCACCGGCCGGGACGGCCGCATACAGCCGTTCGACCGCGATGACAGCGCGCTCGAGGCCGCTGTCCCAGGCCATCGGGTAGTTCGAATAGTCGAGCACGAACGACAGATCCAAAGTGCCGTCGCGGACGGCCGCGGCCGTCGATTCGGGGGCGAGTTCACGCGTGCGCACCACGATGCCCGGATGCGTCCGCGCGAGGGTGGTGAGCGCGTCCGGCAGGAGTCCGGAGGCCACCGACGCCCACACACCGGCGGTGAGCTTCGCCGTCACCGATTCCCCGGCCTCTTCGAGCGCCTGGGTGGCGCGCTCGACGGCGGCGAGGATCTCCTCGGCATGTTCGGCGAGCAGCACACCGCGGTCGGTGAGCTGCACGCGGCGCCCCCGCCGCTCCAGCAGCCGGGCGCCGACATCGCGTTCCAGATGAGCCAGCTGCTGCGACACCGCCGACGCGGTGTAGTGCAGCGCGGCCGCCGCGGCGGTGATCGTGCCGCGCCGGTGCAGCTCACGCAACATGCGCAGCCGGGCGAGCGACAGGTCCATGCCACCGAGCGTAAGCGTTGTGCAGCAACGCTGAACACTGCCGTGAACGAACCGTAAATGGACGTGCGAGCGGTGGTGAATGCACGCTGGGGGCACCCGGCGGCGATGGGTCGGCCGGGACGAGGAGGACCGGACAGGCGATTGGCGCGACGCGGCGTTTCCCTGCGGTTACCGGCATGAGCACGAACAGGGAGGTGTCCGCCATGACGATGATGCATGACCCGGTCAGTGGCACAGCGCAGGCGAGCGCCGGGACCTATCCGGCCGTTCCCGCGACGATGCCCGTCGCCCCCGCGGTCGGTCGTTGTGAGCCGTATCTGCGGCTGAAGTGGACCGACTCGCTCACCGGCGCTGTCGGCTACCTCGTGGTGCACGCCATCCGCGGCGGTTTGGCCACCGGCGGCACCCGGATGCGCGCCGGTTGCACGTTGAGCGAGGTCGAAGATCTGGCCCGCGGTATGGCCGATAAAACCGCCACTTTCGATCTGCCGGTCGGCGGGGCCAAGGGCGGCATCGATTTCGATCCGAAGGATCCGCGTGCCGTCGGCGTGCTGGAGCGGTTCTGTATCGCGATGCGGCCGTGGCTCGATGCGCATTGGGTGACCGCCGAGGACCTGGGTGTCCCGCAGCATGTGCTCGACGAGGTTTTCGACGGGCTCGGGCTCGGGCAGAGCTATCACGCCGCCATCAGGCGTGCCGCCGACCCGGCCGCGACTCTGGAGCGGGTGCGGAAGGGGCTGAACGCGGCGGTCGACGGCGGATTCCTGCTCGGCGATGTGGTCGGCGGCTACGGGGTCGCGCACGCCTGTCTGGCGGCGGCGGTCTGGTGGGGTCGTGCACCCGCGCAGACGACCGTGGCCATCCAAGGGGTGGGCACCATGGGCGGGGCGGCGGCCTACTACCTGCACGAGGCGGGGATGACGATCACCACCGTCGCCGATGCCGCGGGCACGCTGTACCGCGCCGAGGGCCTCGATATCCCCGCCTTGCTGGACCTGCGCGACGGTTACGGCGAAATCGACCGATCCCGGCTCCCCGACGGCGTCGAGCAGCTACCGCGCGCCGCGATCCTGTCGGCCGAGGTCGACATCCTCGTTCCGGCGGCGATCTCCTATGCGATCACGCCGGACAACTCGTTCGACGTCCGCGCCCGTGTCATCGTCGAGGCCGCGAACGCCGCGACCACACCGGAGGCGGAGGCCATGCTCGCCGCCCGCGGCGTCCCGGTGGTGCCCGACTTCGTCGCGAACGCCGGTGCGGTGGCCTGGGCGTGGTGGCTGTTGCTCGGTGAGGTCGACGACGTACCGGAGACCTCGTTCGATCGGCTCCGCACCAGCATGCACGCCAAGGTCGCGCAGCTGTTGGCGGCCTGGGCCGAAAACGGCGCCACACCGCGCGAGACCGGTCATCGTTGGGCAGATGATCCGCCGCCGGTGTCGGAACCGGTCGTCATCCCCTGACGCCCGGCCCTCCACCCGCGCAGGAGTGCCGACGAGTTCGGTATACGGTGTGATCCTCGCACTGTCGGGTATCGGAGGGATCGAACGTGGGGGCATTGGAGCCGGGGGCGGTATTCGCCGGGTACACCATCGAACGCCTGCTCGGCGTGGGCGGCATGGGCGAGGTCTATATCGCCCGACATCCACGGCTCCCCCGCTCCGACGCGCTGAAGGTACTCGCCGCGCAGTTCACCAGCGACGACTCCTACCGTCGTCGTTTCGAGCGTGAGGCCGACCTCGCCGCCTCCCTGTCGCATCCCGGCGTCGTCAGCGTCCATGATCGCGGCGAATCCGATGGACGATTGTGGATCGCCCTGGAACTGATCGACGGGATCGATCTGTCGGCTCTGCTCACCACCGCGCCCGGCGGGTTGCCCGGCGCCGAGGCGGGGCGCGCGATCACCGAGGTCGCCGACGCGCTCGACTACGCCGGTGCCCGCGGGCTGGTCCATCGAGATGTGAAGCCCGCCAACATCCTGCTCGCCAGGACCGGCCATTACCTGCTGACCGATTTCGGCATCGCGCGGATGGGGCCGGAGAACTCCGACCTCACCGGCACCGGCCTGACCATCGGCACCATCGCCTACGCCTCACCCGAACAGATGCAGGGCCTGCCGGTCGAGCCGCGCTCGGATCAGTACGCCCTGGCGGCCACCGCTTTTCATCTCCTCACCGGTGCGCAGCCGTTCACCGGGACCAGTCCGGTCGCGGTGATCATGGCGCATGCCCAGCAGCCGGTTCCGAGCGTGCGACAGCATCGGCCCGACCTCGCGCCATCGGTCGATTCGGTGATCGGGCGGGCGATGGCGAAGAACCCGGCGCATCGCTTCCCCAGCAGCAAGGACTTCGCGACCGCGCTCGGGCACGCCCTCGCGGCCGCACCGGGCCCACCGGCGCGGCACGACCGGCAAGCGCCGACCACCGTGCGCCCGGCGCCGATCCACCCTGGGCCGCATCATCCGAGGCCGCCCTATCCCGGGAACGCGGTGAATGCCCGGCGGCGCCTCGCGCCGCGGATCATCGGAGCGCTGGTGGTCGCGGTGGCGCTGCTCGTCGCCGGTGTGCTCGGTGTCCGGGCGTTCCTGCACGACGCGGGCGCTGCGGAGGCCGCGCGGCTGCCTCGTCAACCCGTGACGCCGATCCTTCCGTCACTCGACAAGCGACCGGACACCCCGATCTGGACGCTGTCGGAGGTTCCCGGTCCACCCGGATCCCGCACCGAGAAGGTCGCAGCGCTCGGCGGCGATGCCGATATCGTCCTCTTCGGCCGCGAGGTCCGCCTCGCCGACGGAAACTCCATCGTGTACCTCGATATCGTCGATGCGAATACCGGTCGGCTCCGGGCGGGTGCCGAACCCATCCCGGTCGATACCGGACAACGAATTCTCGATCGCTGCGTCGTCAACGTAGGACGTTCGGCCGTCGCCTGCCAGCTCACCGGTGCGGCAACGCGATCCGATGCCGTCATGGTCATCGACCTCACGACCAACCGCATCGTCGACACCCTCACCGCGACCGAGCAGATCGATAGCCTGACCGCCGCAGGCGAGCGCTTCGTCTTCGTGGACCGGCCCGACGAGCCTCGATCGCCGTCGCTGCGATCGGTCGGCCCCGATGGCCGCGAACTTCCCGCGATCGCCTGGCCCGAGGCCCAGCCGAGTGCGGAGTCGCTCGAACCGCGTCATGCGATCGAAGTGTTCGGCTTGGTCCGCCTCGCCGTGATCAAATCTGCGCCCGATCCGTCACAACCGTTGGCTCGGTGGGAGTTCCGTGTGATCCGACTGGAAGACGGTCAGGAGATCTTCCGCCGCGATTCCGTCGACGAGGTCGACGATCTGGACTGGAACGTCTTCATCGACGGGTTCGTCCTCGCCGACGGTGAAGTGCCCGCCGGGGTCTACGACCGCAACGGCATCAAGACCGCGGATCTGCCCGACGGCTGGCGCCCCGGCATCCGCCCGTCGATGCCGTTCGGACCGGGACCGGCGGAGACCTCGGTGCCGACCGCGATCAAAACCGACGGCAGCACCACCACCTACGCCGGTATCAGCCCGCGCAGCGGAACCGTGCTCTGGCAGCAGAAGTCCCATAGCGCCGACGACGAACCCGAACACCTCGTCTTGCGCGGTATCGGCACCCTGATCATGACCACCGAGTCCGGCCGCGTGGTCGACGCCTACACCGGCGAGTACGTGATCCCCGGCCGCGTATCGGAAGGCACCGAGCTCGGCACCGACGGCACCCGGATCGCCGTCGCCCTCGACTCGACCTACGCGGGCAACAAGCTCGAAGTGTGGAGCAGCGATGGCGAGGTCTGGGAGATCACCGGCGACCATACTCCCGTCGCGGTCGCCGACAAGATCTACCTCGGCAACGTGCGGCTCTTCTGAACCCGCTCCGCGCTCGCGCGGGGCAACCTGCGTCAGGGTTCGTTCAGCGGGAGGCTGTTTCCCACTCGTACCCGTCCGGGTCCGTGAACGCTCCGGCGTCACCGCCGATCAGGAGCCGGTGTGATCCGGTGCCGTCGGCGGGGACGCCCGCGGTCTTGGCGAGTCCACCGCGCTTGTTCAGGGTGAGCGTGATGGGACCGGTGTCGAGTTCGACGTACTTTCGGCCATAGCTCTTGGCCACGGTGAGTCCGCGATCGATGTAGAACTGCTTGCTCGCGGCCACATCGGCGACGCCGAGCTGAAGTACCAGATCATCGATCTGCCGGGTGGCAGGGCCGTTGTCCTTCTTCGAGGAGGACGCGAGCGTCCAGATCGTGCCGTCCGGGGCCGCGACGACACCGCCGTAGCCCCACAGCGACTTCGCCGCAGGCTTCAGCACCGTGGCACCGGCCTCGACGGCGCTGTCGATGAAACCGCGGACGGTCGACGGCCGCGACACCACCAGCGACATCGTGAACCCCCGAAATCCGGTCGTCGGCGCTTGCGAAGCCCGCACCCGCACCCGATCGGTCACCCCGAACGCGGCGGCGTAGAAGGCCTCGGCCGCCGCAGGCTCGGCGACCTCGATGGTGACGAGTTCTATTGTTGCCATCTCCCCACGATACGAAGCCGCGACCAGCCCGGCTTCTCGATTCCTGACCGATCCGATCGGCCCCACCATCGTGATCCACCGCACCGATGGCGGCATGGCTCACCGTCACCGACAACGGTTTCACACGGGCCATCCAGGACGAGATCGGCATCAAACCCACCTGGTCCCCCGAAGTTTTCGGCGATCTCGACGAAGACGTCCGCAACTCACTGCGCCGCATCGAACGCAGCCCGTTCATCACCCGCACCAGCACGACGGGATCCGTGAATTCCGTTGTGCTCGCCGGTTATCCGGTAGTGGTGTCCACGGCACGGTTCAGTCGTGTACGGCGATGGCGTCACAGCGGCTGCCACACTCGGCTCGGCATCATTACCACGCTGGCCCGCGGGCATCGGTCCCGGGCAGCTCGAGAGGGTGCGTCGACCCGATCGGCGAAACATGCGCGAGGTCTGCGGTTCGCCGACTATGGGATTCTATGAACGGTGGTTCGGGCCCACATCAAAGCACGAACTGAGCTGGCCGAAACTCATCGAATGACATCCAGGTGAACTTGCCTCGCCGTGACGAAAAGGTGCGCGGGTACTCGGATCTCACGCTCCATCCACCCGCCGTCCGTGCCCGATCAGCCGACGATGAGCACGAAGGTTTCGGCCACACAGGCAGGTTTGCTCGCACCGCCGTCGATGACGTACTTCGTCCACACGACCGAGCCCGCGGAGGATTCGGCGATATCGGTGAAGGCGACTGTTGCCCGCAGCGTCGCGCCCACCGGCACCGGAGCCGGGAACCCAACCTTGTCGACTCCGTAATTGATTCGGGCAGAACCGAACTCGAAGGATATGAGCGACCGGCTGAAATGCGGCAGCAACGACAACGTGAGATACCCGTGGGCGATGGTGGCACCATACGGACCCTTCGCCGCACGTTCGCGATCGACGTGGATCCACTGGAGGCCGTCGGTCGCCTCGGCGAACGCGGTGATCCGCGCTGGTCGATCACCAGCGCGGATCACTCGGCCCGATCTGCTCCCCCAGCGCGGCACGGACGTCGTCGAGCGAGGTGAATACCCGGGTCACGCTGGGCTCCTGCCTATCGGGGATGAGGTCGACGGTAGCGTTCGGTCTCATAGTTGCGGGGTCACGTCCTATCGCACGCGAACCGAGCGCACTCACGATCCGAGACAGCGACCGTCTGTTACGGCCGGGCAGATGGGCCGATCGGCACCGGCGCTCCGGCGAAGAGGGAGCCCTCGGGTATCTGCATGGACGTCGACCCCGCCGGAGCGCGCGAACTTCGAACAGTCCGAAACACGTCCGCATGCCGCACCGCCCAGCCAACCAAACCCCAGGTCAGGGCGCGATTTGGCGCATCACCATCCCATCCGATAATCTTGCTGGGCACACCGGTCCGGGTGGCGGAATGGCAGACGCGCTAGCTTGAGGTGCTAGTGCCCTTCAACGGGCGTGGGGGTTCAAGTCCCCCTCCGGACACAGAACTGTCGCATTTATGCTGAAGAAACCGTGTCCAGGCGCTGCCTGGGCACGCATTTTTCTGTCATCACCGTGACCTGCGGTTTCACCCTGATCGGGGGTGAATGCTGTGACCGATGACACATTTCTCACAGCCCTCCCCGCCTTCGCACACCGGCTCCCATCCGGCCTGGATGGCCAGCGGCCGCCGGGGCCGGCGCTGCCGCTGGGGCAGGTAGAGGCGCCCCCTCGGTCGACCGCGGTGCACAGCATCCGTCCCGTCGATGCCAGCGGCCGCGTGGTCGACAAGTCCGCCGTCCGGGCGCTGGGCTGGAGCCCCGGCGATCTGCTGTCCTGGCGCGTTGGCGGTGGGCTGATTCTGATCACCCGGCCCGGATTCGGTAAACGGGCATCACCAAACACGGCCACATCGCACTACCCTCCGCACAGCGTCGGGCCGTCGGCATCCGTATGCGCGAACGCGTGCTGCTGGCCGCCGACCCCGACCAGCAGCTACTGGTCGTCTATCCCGCAGCCGTACTCGACGAAATCCTCAGCCGCCGCTTCGCCGAAGGAGCACCGCGATGACTGCCGCCGACACCAACGCCGATATCGCTGCCGTGCAGATGATGATGGAACGACTCGGGCTCACCGCCGGCGATCTCACCGGTGCCCGCCATCCCGCTCGCGTTGTACCGACATTCGCAGACCACATTCCCGCCGTTCTGGCCGGCATGCCCGAGGGCCGCACCCGCGAGCACTACCGCACCTACTGGGACAAGATCCTCGACCAGCCCGGGTGGGCCGACCGCCGACTGGACGAACCCACCGCGGCTGAGCTTCGCATGTTATGCGAACAGATTCGCGCAGCCCGCATCATCCGGCGCAGCGACCGTGGCGGACGCGACGTCGTCCGCCACGTCGTCGACGCACTGCGCCGCCTCTACAAACACGCCGAGGACAGCCGGCTCATCGACCCGAGAGATAACCCGGCGGCGCGCCTGGACAAGCCCAAACGCACCCGCTCCAACCGAAGGGCCCTCACCTCGGACCTGCTCGCCCAAATCGTGGATGTCGCGGCATCCACCGGCAACGATCCCGAACTCGACACCCTGTTGCTGCGGCTACACTCCGAGACCGCTTGCCGACGCGCGGGTGCTTTGGCGCTCCGGCCACAAGATCTCGACCCGGTGCAGTCGCTGATTCTGCTGCGCGAAAAGGGTGAAACCCAGCTGTGGCAGCCGGTCTCACCGACCCTGATGCGTGCACTGTACTGCCACGCCGAGGAGAGTGGCGGCACTGCCACCGAACAGTTGCTGCGTACCGGCGGGGCAAACCCATCACGCGACGCAGATACAACTATCTGTTCGAACGACTTGGCCGGCAGCTTCAGTGGGTCCGCAGCGACGGGATCTCCATCCATCGGTTCCGCCACACAACTATCACCTGGGTCGAACGCCGCTACGGCACGGCGGTCACTCAAGAGTTCGCCCGCCACAGCCAAACTGGAACCGGCCCCACCGGGATCTACACGCCTGCGACCATCGCCGAGGTTGCTACAGCACTCTCCCATGCTGCGGTAAGGCCTGAGGTGTCAGATCCTCCTCCGAACACCGAAACCGGTGGAATTCCACCGATACCCCGCAGACGACATCGGCCACCCGCCCATTGGGCGGGTGGCCGGGATGAAGCCCGTGCCTCGATCCGATCCGGTACCCGCGCTGGTGCCGGGATTCCTGCGGCAACCACCTCCGGTGCGGCCGGTCCTTCCGGCGCTGTCGCCTGCGCCCACCGACCCGGCATGTGACGGTGCGCTCGCGGTCGCGCATCTGGACCGGACCGGCCGCTTCTTCGCCCGCCCGCTGCTGCGGTTGCTGGGTTGGCAGCCCGGAGACCGGATCACGGTGGGACTCAACGGCTCCGCGCTGTCGGTGACCGCAGATGCGGCCGGCGCCTTCTGTCTCGGTGACCGCGGTGAGCTGACGTTGCACGCGCCGCTGCGGCGCAGCGCCGGAATCGAGACCGTGATCGTGGTGCTGGCGGTACCGTCGCGCTGGTTGCTGATCGTTCGTCCCGCCCACGCCGTCGTCGCACTGCTGCTCGACCACCTCGACGGAACGGAGACCGACGATGTCCTACCCTGACCCCGATTTCACTGTGCTTGCCGGGCTCGTGACCGGCCGGCTCGATCGGCGCGGGCCGCTGCCGACTCTGGGCGAGTATCTGCCGCGTGTGGTGGCTGCGACCGGGCCCGGCGCACGTAAGGCATACGGATCGTATTGGAATCACATTCTCGTCGCCTGGGACACCCGCGACTGGATGCGATCACCGCCACCGAGATCGAGGAACTCTCCCGGCGCGTCGCCGCCGACGCGCGGGTCCGACGCACCGGCTGCGGTGGCCGGTCCGCGCGCGAGCACTTGATCGCGACGGCGCGGGCGGTCTACACCCGGGCCATCGCCAACGACCTGCTGCCGCCCGGAGCCAGTCCGGCCCACCGCGTGGCCAAGCCGCGTCGCCTGCCCGGTGTGCGGCGTGCGCTCACCACGGCCGAACTCACCCGGATCGACGCGGTGGCCCGCACCACCGGCAACGATCCCGCCCTCGACGCACTACTGCTGCGGCTGCACACCGAGACCGCCTGCCGACGCGGCGGCGCACTCACGCTGCGGGTGGACGATCTCGACACCGGCGAATGGCTGCTGCGGCTGCGGGAGAAGGGCGGTTTGCGGCGGAGGCAGCCGATCAGCCGCTGATGGCGCAGGCGCTGTCCGCGCACACCGAGCAGCGTGGTGCGCGCCGTCCCGGTGCCGATCTGCTGCGCTACCGCGACGGCCGACCGCTGACCTACCGCCGCTACGACCAGCTGGGGCGCGGGTCGGTGGACGCCTGCCGTGGGTGGCCGCGCAGGGCGTGTCCACGCATTGGCTACGCCACACCACGCTCACCTGGGTCGAGCGCAACTTCGGATACGCCGTTGCTCGTGCCTACGCCGGACATGCTGATCCGGACTGCCGTACAGGGCAAACCGTCACGTACATACGCGCGAACCTTGAGGAAGTCGCTCAGGCTCTCACCGCAATGACCGGCGAACCGCATCCGCTGGCAGCATGAACACTCGATCAGCTGGTCAAGGGCGAGTCCAGATGCGCCACGCCTTCACCATCGAGTTCGCTGACAACCGCTGCGCCCCTTCCCGTCATCGCCAGCAGCAGCGCCTCGCCGGATCCGCGTACCTCGGGACCGCGGCCAGCGGACCAGTCCATATCCGTGGCACACAGCCGTACACCGCGTGTGCGGCGCGCGCCCCCTATGACCGGACTGATGCGGGCATAGTCGAGCGAAACCCGCAGGCGTTCTTCAGCGATGGTTCTGAGTTGGCCGAGCGGTCGGCGTACGTCCTGCTGATGGATGAGGCACTCGATCAGTGCCACTCGGCCACCGTAGAGCGCCGCCGCACCGGAAGGTTCAATTCCCTGACGCATCAACGCGACGAGCTGTTCGGGTTCCAGCGCATCATAGCCTCGGAGTCCCCTCGCATTGAGTCGATCGACGTCGAGTCGTGTGCGGAGCATGTTAATGGACAAACGGGCTCGGCTCTGCCCGAGATAGGCGATCGTATGGGCCACCACGTCGCGAACGGCCCAACCCTCGCACAGGCTGGGCATGCTCCACTGTTCCGGCGCCAGCCCTTCCAGCAGCTCCGCGAACTCGATTCGTTCCCGGCGAGCGAAGGTGTTGACGGTGACCATCAGTGTGCCCTCCTGCGATGCATCAAACTTCTCAAGCATTCCATACCGCGGCTGGGCGTCCAACACTCGTCTACACGCATGCTGCGGTGACCGATCTGGCCACAAACAGTATGTTGAGGTTGATCCCGATGTCAGATTCGACTGATGCGACGTCCCACTGGAGAGGTCGGGGTCGGTGAGGCGTCGACTCACATGCAACGGCAAACAAGTGGTCGCCGTTCGCCGCTCGAACACCTCACACCGCAAGTCTCGAGGGAGTTCTACGTATCGCGGATCGGCACGTGCGTGCCGAAGGGCTTGGCCGATGTGGCCGATGGCGTGAGTGGCGATGTAGTCGTGCAGGCGTGCCACCGCAGGGGTGGGGCGGTGGTTTCCGGAGGTCAGGCGGCGATCCAGGCCCTGGCTGTCCGAACTGCGCAACAACACCGTTGGTGATGTCTTCATCAGTGCTGGTCGGTTCGAGGAACCGCTGTCATCGAGATGTCATCGGTATGTCAAGGCGGGGAGGGAATCTGGTCGCCGCACCTACTACAGGAAGTTGACGGCCATGCGGAATATGCCGGGACGACACATCACGGTGAACGGTCACGAGCTGTACGTCGAGGAATCGGGTCGCGGCGGGCAGTATGTCGTTTTCGAGGGCGGGCTATGGAGTTCACGGGTCTGCTGGGACCGAGTTGTGCCGCTGCTGCCGAGCGACGATACGCGGCTGATCACCTACGACCGGATCGGGCTCGGGCGCAGTGCACCGCTGGATCGGCCACTGAGCGTCGAACAGCACGCCGCAGATCTGGTCGCGCTCGTCGAACAGTTGGTGCCGAATCGGCTGGTGCTGGTGGCACACAGCTACGGCGGCGTGATCGCCCGGCTGGCGGCGCCCGCGCTGCGGGACAGGCTGGACGGACTGCTGCTGCTGGATCCCTTTCCGGAGCGGGCTCATGCCTACGACGATATCGACGCAATCCTGCGAGTCGCGGATCGGCCGCTGGTCATGGCACAGTGGCTGACCCGGATCCCGCCACTGCGGCCGGTGGTTGCCTCCGCCATGAAATGCTTTCCGCCGGATACCTTCCGGACCATCGTCGAAGAGGATGCCGTACCACGCGGAGTCCAGCAGGCGCGGCGGGAATGGGCGGCTCTCGCGGATTCGGTCGCACGCCTGCGGCAAAAACCGCCGGAACCACCGCACTGCCCGGTCATGCTGCTATCGGCCGATCGGGTCACCAAGTCGACGGCGCCTCACCACGCCGACATCCAGGCCGCCCAGCGCGAATACATCGACCAGCTGCCGGATGGGCGGTTCGAAACGGTCGACTGCACCCACCATGTGGAGGCGCTGGTGCCCGAGATGGTAGCCGACCGGGTGCGGATACTACAGGCACGCAACGGCGCGCCGACCGAGAACTGATGCTCACGGGTCGGGCCGATCACCGGCCCGGCCCGCGCATTCGAGCCAAGGAGGGGTTCCGGTATAACCGCCGAAAAACCAACGGATATGCGAAGCCGGTAGCCGATCGCTTGTGAGACCGGGTTCAGCCTGCGCCGGTGGTTGATTGCTGTTGGCTTGGCTCCCAACGCTATTGACTGGTCTGGGAGGTCGGGTTCGTGGCGACGCGGGTGTTCGCGGATGAGGAGTTGGCTCGTCTGCGGGAGTTCCCGGAGATCGGCCGTGAGGAGTTGTTCCGGTTCTCCACGCTGTCACCGGCGGATCTGGCGTTCGTCGATCCTGGTCGCGGGCGTGGTCCGGCAGATCGGCTCGGGATCGCGATCGCGTTGTGCACGTTGCCGTGGTTGGGGTTCGTGGTAACCGCCCACCGGTCGCGGTAGCGCGCCCGGCTGACCAGTTGCGGGTCGACGGTACCGAGATCCGTTCCTACGGCCGCCGCGCCCAGACCCGCACCGATCACCTGCGGCTGGTCGCCCAGTACCCGGGGTGGCGGACGGCCGGTGCGCGCCGAAGTCGACAAGCTGGCGTTCCTCCGCGATCTGGGCGCGGACCGCCTCGATATGTCGGTGCTGCCCGCCGAGCGGCGCCGGTTCCTGGCCACAATGAGGCGTCGGTTGACCCCGCAGGCGCTGGAACGTCGCGATCCGTACGTCAGCGAAGCGCCGGTAACAGGGCGAATGCCTGTCGCACCAGTGCGGGGAGATCAGGGGGGTTCGTGGTGTCCCGGGTGCGCAGCTCCCATTCGCGGATCAAGGCGGTGCGCAGCACTGCGACAGCGGTGCGGGCGGCCAGGTCGGCTGTGTAGTCCACGTCGTCGGGTGCAGTCCCGTTGCGGTGCAACCGGTCTCGCAAGGCATCGGCGATGGCCGATTCGAACTGGACCAGCAGTGACCGCGCCGAGCGGCCGAGCTGCGTGCGGGGCGGGCCTTGCAGAAACAGCCACAATGCGCTGGGTGTCCCGGAGTCGTCCGGGGCGCGTTCAACGGCGGCAAGCGCCGCCCGCTCGATCGCGGTCAGAGGCTTCTCGTCGCCCGGTCGGGCACGGATCGCCGCAGTGAACACCGGCAGGTCATCGATGATGTCGTCCACCAACAGTTCCTCCTTGCCGGCGAAATACCGAAAGAAGGTCCGCTCGGTCACCCCGGCTTGGTCGGCGATCTCCCGCACGGTGGTCGCGGCGTACCCGCGGTCGGCGAACAGCCGGGTCGCGGCCATTCGCAGCGCCTCGCGCGTGGCGGCCTTCTTTCGTTCCCGATGGCTGGTCTGCTCGCTCACCGTCATCACGATAGCGGTCCGATCGTTCCTCCGCGGCCATAAAATGTCAGCCCTGACGATTGTCATAACTGACATTTTGTGCGAGTCTCTATCCCGGACCGAAGGGAAGGCCATGGATATTCTCGAGCGCCGTCGGATCCCGATCACGACAGTGGTCGCGGCTGCGGCGACCGCCAACCCCCGCCTGAGCCATGTGGCGCGCTCGGATCAATGGAGTCCGCGGTCCGGCCCGACAAGCGGACTCGACTACCAGGAACATGCGGCTGATGGCGAGACTGACGGCTGGGAAGTCACGGGCCTGGACTGGAAGACCGGAGAAACCGTGCACCGCACCATCTTCGGCCAATCCGATCTCGGCAACGGCGCCTACGCCATCATCGAAGCACTCCCCCAACGGCGACCTGCTCTTCAACGGCATCGGCGGACCCTTCCGCGCCACAATCGCCGAGTAGCTCCGGTTCCGCCCGGTGGCTTGCCCCGATTCCCTTGGGGCAGGCGCCAGCTGACGTCCGGTTCGAGCGGACACCCGAGGCACCACTGATTGCTCTGTCTCAGCGATCCGACGTAAACGTCGGCGCCTACGTAAAGGATGTGAAGGCTTGCTCAGTTCATTGCGACGACTACCAGGGATTATTCGAGTGCCAATGCTGTTGGCCGGCGTATCTCTGATCTTGCTGGGATGCGCGACCGGCACGGACGGCCAGGAAGGCAGCAGCACACCGACAGGTTCGGACACTCGTGCGGCGGATGCGAAGGCCGAGGAGGAATGGGCCTATTCGGTCGGCATCCAGAACTACGTGTTCGGTCTCCCGCTGACAATCCTCGAGCGCGAGCGCAAACTGCGGATGGATCCGGTGGCGTTGGAGAAGGCCAAGGCGTACGCGCAGGCTGCTCCGCTCAACCAGATCGGCCACATGAAAACTCTTGCCACCGCGGACGTTCGCATGCCGTACACGCCGAACAACGACACCGTCTACAGCGGCGCAGGGCTCGAACTCCGCGATGAGCCGATGATCCTTACCGCCCCGGACATCATGGACCGCTACTGGTCGGTCCAGGTCGCGGACACCTACACCAACAATGTGCTCTACCTCGGTACCCGCGCGACCGGCGGCAAGGGCGGAGATCATGCCTTCGTCGGACCGAACTGGCACGGCGAATTGCCGCCCGGGGTGATCGAACACCGCATGCCGAACAACAGCGTGATGATGGCGATCCGGATCGGCGTGCTGCCCGGCGACGCCACCGATCTCGCCGAAGTCAACGCACTACAGGAGAAGTTCACCACGACCGCGTTGTCGAACTGGAGCGATCCGGCCAAGCACGGCCAGGTGACAGTGCCCGATCTGGGCAAGCGCCCGAACTACCAGGGCGATCTGGCGTTCTTTCAGACGGTCGCCGATCTGGCCGCGGAGAACCCACCTGCTCCGGGCAACGAGGCGGCCATCGAACTATTCCGTCGCGGCGGAATCACCCTCGGCGAACCCATGGACATCAATGCCCTGAGCGAACCGATGCGAAAGGGCTTGACGCGGGCGGCGAAAGAGGGCCCGCAGATCATGTCGTGGAAGGTGAAGTACCGCGGTGCGCCGTACCCGACGCGTTGGAACAACCTCGAGCCGGGCAACTACGGGGTCAACTACTTCGATCGCGCCGCCGGGGCGCTCGAGGGTCTGTTCGTTCACGATCGCGACGAGGCCGAATACTTCAGCACCTACGAGGACGGCGACGCGAACCTGCTCGACGGGACCCGGAAGTACGTCCTGCATTTCAACGCCGACCAGCTCCCACCCACCCTGCCCAACGGATTCTGGTCGATCACCATGTACGGGGCGGACTTTCAGCTGGTCAAGAACTCGATCAACCGATACTCCATCGGAGACCGCACCCCGGGCCTGACCAAGAACCCCGACGGATCGCTCGATATCTACATTCAGAACGAACCACCCGCAGGCCATGAGAGCAACTGGTTGCCGTCCCCGCCCAGCGGACTGTTCCGGTTGAACTACCGCCTCTACCTCCCCGCCGGCGACGCCAAGGATCCCGCGGCCCTCGGCAAGTACCTTCCCCCCATCGACAAGACCAACTGAGCGCCGCTTCTATCCCGTCCGATCATGACGGCGCCCGCCGACGCCGGCGTCGAAGACTCTCCGACGATCGACGGTTCACCGATGGAGCCAGGTCCAACGCATCCGAATTCCGACTACCCGGATACCGGTTCCTGCCAGCCCGGAACCCCAAGGAGGGGCTGTGCCTGCGTACAAGGATCCGCATCCCCCGCGAGACCGACTGGATCCACACCGATGTGCTGGAGTGCACAGCCAATGGCGCGCTGATAAGGCCACCGCCGAAGACCAGGCCACAGATCGGTGACGCCAGCTCTGGCCCGCGCGCGGACCTGCGAAACTGTTCGATGTGCGGATAGGTGTGCTGGGGTCATTGCGGGTTACGACCCACGCGGACGAACCGGTAGACATCAGCGGGTCCCGATTGCGGTCGCTGACGGCACGGTTGTCTCTGGACACCGGACGGACGGTCGGCGCCGAGACACTCATCGCCGACCTGTGGGGCGAACTGGCGCCCGAGGGCGCGCCCAACGCCCTGTCGCGGCTCGTGTCCCGTCTGCGGCGAGCGCTTCCCGATGGAAACACACTTCTGCGCTCCGAACCCGGCGGCTACCGGCTGCTGGTCGCCGAGGCGGACGTCGACGCGTTACGTTTCGAGCGTCTGGTCACCGTCGGCCGCGGCGAACTCGCCGAGGGACGGCCGCACGCGGCAGCGCGAATCCTCGGCGACGCCGAGGCACTCTGGCGCGGTACACCACTGAGCGGACTCGGCGATCCGCCCTTCGCGGCGCTGGCCGCCGATCGCTTGTCCGAGCTCCGGGTGCAGGCCGCCGAGCACCGTATCGCCGCCGAACTGGCGTTGGGGCGGCATGCGGAGGTCTGCGCCGATGTGGAGCGGCTGGCTGCGGAACATCCACTGCGGGAACGGCTGCAAGCACAGCTGATGCGGGTACGGTACGTCACCGGGCGACAGGCGGACGCCCTGGCGGTGTTCGAGCGGGTGCGGACGGCATTGAGTGAGGAGTTGGGCGCCGACCCATCCCCCGAACTATCCGAGCTGCATATGGCAATCCTTCGGCAGGATCCGGATCTCGTTCCCCGCACCCACATCGCACCGAACCCGAAACCACCGGAGCGCGCCATCATTCCGGTACCCGATCTGATAGGCCGGGACAGCGACCTGGCTGCCCTGCGCGCGGCAGTCGATACCAACCGTCTCGTCACCGTCACCGGCCCCGGCGGTGCGGGTAAGACACGAATCGCACTTGCACTCACAGCCGATCTCGACGATGCACACCTGATCGAACTCGCACCGTTGGACAGCCCGGACGATCTGTGCCGGCAGATCCTGCTGGCTCTGGACGCGCATGCTCCCGGCGCACCCGCTGGAACCGATTCCGCCACTTCGAGTCTCGCGGCGGTGGCCGAGGTGTTGCGACTGCGGCGGGCGCTACTGGTGCTGGACAACTGCGACCATCTCATCGACGCGGCCGCCGAATTCACCGCACATCTCCTCGCGACATGTCCCGGACTGCGGTTCATTGCCACGAGCCGTGAACCCCTCGGTATCGCGGGCGAGATCCGCTACACCCTGCCACCCCTGGGCTTGCCGCCCGCGGGCGCGTCCGCCGCGGAGGCGCAGGGGTATCCGGCGGTCCGGCTCCTGATCGAGCGGGCGAGAGCTGTTCGGCCCGACTTCGCCGTCACCGACGCCAATGTCGGAGCCGTCATCGACATCTGCCGGCGACTCGACGGGCTGCCGCTGGCTCTCGAGCTCGCCGCCGCGCAGTTCCGGGTGCTGACCCCGGAGCAGATCGCTGCCCGGCTCGACGACCGGCTCCACATGCTCACCACGGCGAACCGCGGCACACCCGCCCGGCACAGCACACTTCGCGCGGTGGTGGAGTCGAGCTGGCAGACCCTCGCCGAGCCGGAACGTGTGCTGGCTCGGCGGTTCTCGATATTTCGCAGCACCGTTGCCCTACCGGCGGTCGAGGTGGTCTGCGCGGACCATGGGCACGACAACGGGCTGCCGTCGGCCGCGATTCTCGATGCCCTGCGCGGCCTTGTCGACAAGTCCGTGATCGTTGCGGTGCCACCCGAACCCCCGGCCACCGAGATGGGCTACCGCATGCTCGACACGTTGCGCATCTACGGCGCGCAACAGCTACTCGACAGCGGTGAGGCGACGGACGTCCGGGCGGCACACGCCCGGCACTGGCTCGCGATCGCGGAAGCCGAGGAGCCCCGCCTGCGCACCGGGAACCAGCTGCACGCTCTGCGGACCCTACGGGCCGCGCACCCCGATCTGTTGTCCGCACTCCGCAATCTCCTCGAGGACCAGAACGCGGTCCTCGCGACCAGGCTCTGCGCGGCCCTGCTGTGGTACTGGATCCTCCAGGGCGCGGGCTACGATTTCGCACTCGTCGAGGCGGTGCTGGAGCTGGACGACGAGCGCTGCGGCAACGAGCGAGCTCTTGTGGCGGCCGCACACACGCTGGTCGTCGTCGGTTTCGGCCAGGCGGAACCCGTTGCCGCCCACCGAAGTATCGATGTCGCCCGGGCCCACCGCGGCGGCACCGGACACCCCCTGCTGGCGCTGTTGCCGGTGATCGTGGCACAAGCTGACGCGCAGATCGACAGCGCCCGCGACGAACTCACCCGACTGTTCGATGCCGATGACACCTGGACCCGGGCCGTCGCCCGGCTCTTCCACGGATTCATCGATGACGCGACCGGCGACATCGCCACGGCCGGACGTCATTTCCGCAGAGCACGAAGCGATTTCCAGCAATTGGGTGACCGCTGGGGAATGTGGGCGGCCGCTCAGGGAGTGGCCAAGGTACACGCCGCCGCCGGCGAACCAGTTGCGGCCGCGGACCGGTTTCGGGAAGCGCTGGGTCATCTCACCGCGCTCGGTGCCGCCAAGGATGCTCCGGAGCTGTCGGCGCAGATCGGGCACCAGCTCATGCACGCCGGCGATCATCGTGGCGCCCACGTCGAACTCACCCGGGCACTCGATCTCGCCCGCGAGCACGGGCACGCCGCTGCGTTCACCTGGGCGGCGTTCGGACTCGGACTCCTCGCCGCCGAGTCCGGAGATGTTACGCGGGCTCGGCGCCGGTACGAGGAGGCACTGTCCGGGTGGCAGCAGGACGGCCACCAGTCCGCCGTCCCGGCCCACGCCGCGACATCCGCGCTCGTGCATTCCGCGTTGGCGGATATGGCGCTGCGCGAGAACGACAACTCGGCTGCGCGGGACCGTCTGCGCGCCGCGGTCGATCTCGCGATCCGTTCGGGGCACCCCGGGACGATCGCCGCCGTGTCCGAGAAATTGGCCGAACTCACTCTCGCCGAGGGGGAAGCCACGGCGGCGGCGGAGCTCCTGGGCGCGGCGGCGGGCCTACGCGGATGGGACGACGCCCGTCCTCATTCCGGTTCCGCCGCGTTTGCTGCCGCCGGGCAACGTCTCGGTGCGGCGGACTTCGCCGACGCGTATGGACAGGGGCGCACGATGCCCCGTGCCACGATATTCGCCACCTTGCGCCGGGCTGTCGAGAGCGGCTGATCAGAGCGCCGGGTCCGCGCTCACCCGGACGATCCCGGGCCGCCGCCGTGCCCATCCGAGACTCGCGGTCCGGTGTCACTACGATGTGGCCGATATGTCATACCGGACACCGAGCGTATGACCATGCGATTCCCCACGTTCTCCGTCCTCGCCCTCCTGGCGGCGACCGCGACACTCGTACCCGCCTCCACGAACGCGACCGTCCCGCCACGTTGCGAGGAACTGATCGGTGAGTACGACGTGCCGGGCGCAGCCACCCAGGTCACCGCGGCGACAACGGTGGCAGCGGATGGCGACAAGCCCGAGCGATGCGACATCCGCGGAATCGTCGAGCCCGCCGTACGCTTCCGCCTCGAACTGCCCACGACTACCTTCAACGGGCGATACCTACAGCACGGCTGCTTCGGATTCTGCGGACGATTGGAGGAACCGGCCGCACCCGACTGCGCGCCCGCGACCACCGGGGACTTCGCCGTCGCCACCACCGACGACGGCCACCTTCTCGAAAGCGCGGCGACGCAGGGTATTTTCGGGCGGGATGATCAGGCAGCCCGCGACGACTGGTTCTTCCGCGCCCCCCACGTCGTATCCGAGGTATCCAAGCGTCTCATCGCGGCCTACTACGGAGCACCGCCGACTCGGGCGTACTTCAGTGGTTGTTCCAACGGTGGCCGCGAAGGGCTATTGCTGGCCCAGCGTTACCCGCACGATTTCGACGGGATCATCGCCGGCGACCCGGTCAACTACCTCGGGCCGTTGGGCGGCGTGTCCGAAACCTGGCGCGCCCGAATCAACCTCCGCGCGGATGGAACGCCCGTTCTCACCGACGACAAGCTCCCGGCACTGCATCGAGCTGTCCTCACGGCCTGCGATCCCCTCGACGGCCTCACCGACGACCAAATCGATGACCCACGGGCCTGCCATTTCGATCCCGCCGTGCTCACCTGCCCACCCGGCATAGACGATGCGAATTGCCTGACACAGCAACAGGTCATCGCAACCCGAGCGCTGTACGCAGGCCCGACGGATGAAAAGGGCCGCCTCCTGTACCCCGGCGGCCAGCCTTACGGCAGCGAACTCGCCTGGTCCGGATTTATCACTCCCACCCCGGGACTCGGCACTTCCCTGTCCTACAGCGTTGCCGACAACTACCTCCGCTACGTCGGCTATCCGATCGGTACCCGGCACTCCTCGGTCGCCGAACTCGCGTTCACGGAGGACGAACTGCGTCGGCTGACGGCCGAAGGCGTCAAGGGCAACGCCATGAGTCTGGACCTCACCGAATTCCGTGACGCGGGCGGCAAACTCATCCTCTGGCACGGCTGGGCAGACCAGGACCTGCCGCCCACCGCAACCGTCGACTACTACCATCGCATGACACAACGCATGGGTGGCGCCGATGAAACAAATCCCTGGGCACGGCTTTTCATGGTTCCTTCGATGTATCACTGCACCGGCGGCTCCCGTCTCACCGAGTTCGACCCCATCGCCGCACTGGTCGAGTGGGTCGAAGGCGACCTGGCCCCCGACCGCCTCGTCGCGACTGGTCGCGACGAGCACGGCGCGATAACCCGCACCCGCCCCGTATTCCCGCATCCCCTGATCGCGGCCTACGACGGCGACGGCAGCATCGATGACGCCACGAACTTCCTCCCCGCCCAGCCCTCGACCGCGCTCCCCGACGCGATCGACTGGCTGGGCACCTACCTCCACGACATGCCCGGCCCGACGGCAGGCTGAAAACAGGACGCAAGTTGTCGTGGCATCGAGGCACGGCCGGGCCCGGACCGAGCCGTCAGGCGAACGCGGCGGCATGGAATTATTGACGCTATGTCGAGGGCTTACGAGGCGACTGGAGCACCCTCGGCTTCCCGCGTCTCAGAGCAGAGCGGCGACCTTCTTCGCCGTTTCCTTCGCCGAACCGGGATTCTGACCGGTCACCAGGTTGCCATCGACCACGGCGTAGGAGACGAACGGCAGCTTGGCCTTCGTGTACAGGGCGCCACGCTTCTTCATCTCTTCCTCGGCGTCATAGGGGACGAGTTTGTCCACCCGTGCCAGCACCTCCTCCTGCCAGGCGAAGCCGGTGAGCTTCTTGCCCGCGACGAGCAGGCTCCCGTCGGAGAGCGTGGTGTTGAGCAGACCGCAATAGCCGTGGCACACCGAGGAGACGATGGCGCCGCGTTCGTAGATCTCGCGGGTGATGCGCTGTAGGCCCGCACTGTCGGGGAAGTCGTACATCACCGCATGACCACCGGTGAAGTAGATCGCGTCGTAGTCCGCCGAGTCGAGGTCGTCGGGATGTGCGGTGTTGTCCAGCAATGCCATCCGTGCCGGATCGGCACGCCAGGCCTTCGCGGTCTTGTCGTAGTTCGGAAACTTCAGAGCCCGCGGTTCCAGCGGGCAGTGTCCACCCGCCGGGCTGACCAAGGTCTGCTCGAAACCGTGCTGCTCGAAGACATGCCAGGCGTGGGTGAGTTCGGAGAGCCACAGTCCGGTGGGGTGTGACGGGTCGTCGAACTGTCCGACGTTGGTGACGACGTTCAAGATGCGCTTGGTCATGGTTACTCCGGGTTCAGGGCCTTGCGCAGCGCGTCGACTGCCAGTGTGCGCGCCACCTTGGTCGCCGGCGTGTCGCGCAGGCTGTCGAGGAGCATGAAGTCGTGCACGGTGCCGCTGATCCGCACGCCGGTGACGTCGACTCCCGCCTCGCGCAGCTTGTTGGTCAGCAGTTCACCACCATCGCGCAGCACATCGGCCTCGGCGGTGATCACCAGGGTGGGTGGCAGACCGCGCAACTGCTCGATGCTGGCCTCGAGTGGGGAGGCGTACGGCTCACGACGCTGGTTCGGGTCGGTGGTGTAAGCGTCCCAGAACCACTTCATGCCGTCGCGGGTGAGGTAGTAGTGCTCGGCGAACTGGTGATAGGACGGGGTGTCGAAATCGGCGGCGGTGACGGGGTACAGCAGCACCTGCGCCTTCAGGTCGATACCGCCGCGGTCCTTGTTCATCAGCGAGAAGACCGCGGACATACACCCGCCGACGGATTCACCGGTGACGGCCACGCGCGAGGTGTCGAGGCCGTGCTCGCTCCCATGCTCGAGCACCCACTGGCCGACCGCGTAGTTCTGCTCGACCTGGGTGGGGTATTTGTGCTCCGGCGCCCAGTCGTACACGGGGAAGACGCCCGCGGCGCCCGCGCCGACGGCCAGCTCGCGAAACAGCCGGTCATGGGTGTGCTCGTCACCGAAAACCCAACCCGCGCCGTGGATATAGAACACCACCGGCAGCGGGCCCTGTGCACCCTTCGGCCGGATGATGCGGGTGCGCACCTTCCCCCACCGGCCCGCGTCGACCTCCACCCACTCCTCGTCGACATCGGGTCGCGGCACGCTCTGGTCGGCCTGGAGATCGGACAGAATCTTGCGGCCCTGCTCCGGCGGCACCTCATAGATTCGAGGATGGGGATCGGTGGCCTCTGCCAGCTCGCGAGCCGGGCCCTCCAGGTACGGGGTGATCGGCGAATCAGGATTCGACATCGATTTTTCCTCTCTGGTCGGTCGAGGCATCGCGGTCCGACGCCACGCTCGGGTCATTGCCCGTGACCCACGGTAGACAACCGCTAACATTGCAACCATGGGCGCACACGACACGTTGTGGGGCAATCGCGACACCACTGCGAGTGAAATCGAAATCGCGCTCGTGGCCTATCCCCGCTGCCAGCTGGCAGCGATATTCGGGTTGACCGATATATTTCGAGTGGCCGGTGAACAGGCGGACCTACTGGGAAATCCGAACGGTCATGTGAGAGTAAGCCATTGGGAAGCCGGCGAATCCGATGTCGGATGTACCTACGATTCCCGTCCGGGCCGGCCACATCGGCCGACCCACGTCATCTTCCCACCGAGTCTGGTGGAGCCGGAGCACATGGAGTCCTTCAACTCGCTACGGAAGTGGGCGCTGGGGCTCCGAGCCGAAGGAGCAGCCCTCGGCGCCCTGTGCGCCGGCGTCTTCGTGCTCGCCGAGACCGGCGTCCTGGACCACCGACCTGCGACAACACACTGGGCTTTCGCCGACCAGTTCGCTCGCCGCTTCCCCCTGGTCGACCTCGATGTGACACGCATGGTGATCGACGACGGTGACGTGATCACCGCGGCCGGAATCATGGCATGGGTGGATCTCGGGCTGTCCTTGGTGGAATCCATTCTCGGACCGAGCGTCATGCTGCGCACGTCGAGATTCATGATCGCCGATGCACCGCGGCAGCAGCAGATCCCCTATATGGATCTGATTCCGTCCCGCAGACACGCCGATACCGAAGTACTTCTGGTGCAGGAAAGAATTCAGACGGAATTGAGTCACCAGCTCTCGGTGGACGACCTCGCGCGTGCGGTGAACATTCATCCACGAACATTGCAGCGACGTTTCTCGAAAGCCACGGGAATGTCGGTCACCGAATATCTCCAAGCGACACGACTGGAACGAGCGATGCACGACCTTGCGGTCACCGACCACACACTGGAACGCATCGCACAGTCACTCGGATACGCCGACACCTCGACATTACGAAAACTCGTCCGCCGCTCGACAGGTTTGACACCGGCCGAATACCGGCGCAAATTCCGGGCGCCGAGTGTGCAGACTCCCTCCGCTCCGATCGGACTCGCGCAGCGATCGGCAGGGCCGACGTAGGCGATCCAGCCGACCGCCACAGTGAGTCGCCCGGCTCAGCCGGCCTGGATGGCGGCCACGCCTTCGGCGTAGGTCGTGACCCGGAATTCCGGGAAGGCCCGCTTGAATTTGTCCGAGACGAAGACATTGTCCACCTCGTAACGCGGGAGCAGCTCCCACAGTTCGCGCACCCCCTGATTGAACAGCCGAGCGACGAAGAACGCGGGCCGCTTCATGATCGAGTAGTCGATCTTGCGGCCCCAGGACGCGGAGGCCAGCTCTATCAGCCCGCGATATGTCACACGGTTGTCGTCGCACGGCAGATGCCAGGTCTGGTTGTAGGCCGACGGCGTGTTACCGATCAGGGCCATGGCGCGACTGGCGTCCGGCGTCCAGATCCAGGTCCGCAGCGTGTCGTCGCGCAACGGAACACGGGCCTTCTTGCCCGCCGCGATCGAGTCGAACACCAACGCGTTGGTGAAGCTCTGCGTCTTACCCGGGCCATAGAACTCCGGTGCGCGACAGATGACAGCCTCGACCCGGCCGGCTGCCATCGCCTCCAGCAGCATCGTCGCCATCCTCGCGCGGGTGCGCGCCTTGCTCCCGACCGGGGCGAATCGTGTCTGCTCGGTCTGCGGGTCGCTGGTCATCGGATACATGTACGTGTTGTCGAAGAACACGAGCTTGGCCCCGTGCTTCTCGCACGCCGCGATCGTGTTCTCCATCATCACCGGGAGCTGGTCCGCCCACAGCTTCGCGTCCGGCGGCAGCCCGACGGTCAGGTACACGATCTCGCTACCCGCGACCGCCGCTGCGGTCTGCTCGGCGTCCATGAGGTCGGCCGCGACCAGCTCGTCGGTGTCGTGCAGCCGTTCGGGGTTACGACTCACCAGCCTGATATCTGTGGTGAACCGCCGATGGAGCTCATGAGCGAGCTCTGTTCCGATCTGCCCGTTTGCTCCGAGGATCGTTTGCACGGGAGGAAGCCTTTCGATTGCCGGCACGTGACAAGACCTCACCCTAACACCAATGTAAGCGCCATAAACATTATGGTGCCCAGCGACACAGTCACACTATTTTCGGTCACACACGACTCCCGTACGCGGCAGGAGCGGTGTCGATCAGAGCGATGGGTCACGGCGACTGTGGGTACGGTGAGTGTCCATGCGACTCGGATTGACCGATCTGATCGACCCTCGCCTGCGGCTTCTCGTCGACGAGTCACGGGCGTTCTATGAGCAGCGCGCAGCGGGACGCGGTCCGAGCGGTTTCGAGGAGCTGCGCGCGGTGCGGGCCGGTGCCGGTAAGCCCGCGCCGGTGGAGCCGCCGGCGGTTGGGGAGCTGGCTGTTGCCGATGGCCGTAGCGTCGCGGTGCGGGTTCACGCTCCCACGAGTGGGCTGGCGAACGGAGTGTTCCTGGAGATCCATGGGGGCGGGTTCTACATGGGCTCGGCCGCCGACAGCGACGTCCGGAACCGGCGACTCGCGGACGCCCTCGGGATCGCGGTGGTGAGCGTGGACTATCGGCTCGCACCGGAACATCCGTGGCCGGCAGCGCCCGACGATTGCGAAACCGCGGCACTCTGGCTGATCGAGCACGCCGAACAGCGTTATGGCACCGCGAAACTCGCCATCGGTGGTTTCTCGGCGGGTTCGACGCTGGCGATGACGACACTGCTGCGCCTGCGCGACCGAGGGATCAACGCATTCGACTGCGCGGTACTGCAATTCGGCACCTACGACCTGAGCGCCCGGACACCGGCCGGACGTCTGATCGCCGACGAATATTTCCTCGAGGCATACGCTGGGGCGGTCCCCGACCGCACCCACCCCGATATCTCGCCGATCTACGCCCGACTCACCGACCTGCCTGCCACCCTCATGGTCGTCGGTGAGCACGACGTACTACTCGAAGACAACCTCGCCATGGCTACCCGGCTGTCGGCCTCCGGTGCCGAGGTCGACCTCCGCGTCTATCCCGGTGCGCCGCACGGGTTCACCGGACACCCGACTCCGATGGCGAAGGCCGCACTCGATGACATCGAGACATGGCTGAGCGGACGCCTCGATCCGGGACTCTGACCTCCCGCCCACCGGGAGAAGAGTTCCCGCCCAGCCCTCCCGGTGGGTGAGATGGTCCTATGCCACATCCTGCGGTCGCGACTCCCGGTCCGTTGTTGGTCGGACGGCGTGCGGTCGGGTGGGTGCCGCGCGCGTCGGGCGGCTGGACGAACCGCCCCCTCGACCCTTGATCGAGGAGACCTGCCGCACGCTCGGCCGCACTCGCGCCACCCTGCATGCCGTGGTGGGAACCGTCTTCGACCTGGACCGAGCGACGTTCGGTCCACGCACTGGGTGATCTCCACAGTTGAAAGGGTTTTCATGAAGATTCTGATCGTCGGCGGTACCGGCATGATCGGCGCCCATACGGCGCTGCATCTGCGCGAGCAAGGCAATGACGTCACGGTGGCGGCACGTCGACCACTCGACGAACGCGATGAACAGCATCCGCTCCTGCCCGACGAGTTCATCGTGCAGGGCCGCGGCAACGTGATCAGCTACCGGCCGAATCCCGCCGAGACCGCACTGCTCGGATACGGGCTCGACGACTGTAGGCGTGCGGTCGGCGAGATGTACGAAACGGTGCGGGCCGAACCGGTCGAGTGAAAACGGTGAGCCGCCTATTCGGCGAATGAGGTGCACGCCGCTTCGGGTGGATGGGCTTCACAGAGTCATGGCGCCCAGATCGTGGGCGACGGCGGCGAGGGCGTGGATCGCCTCGGATTCGTTGCGCCACACCATTGCCCACCGCATGGTCGGCGCGTCCCGAACCGGGATGTAGGCGATATCCGGACGGCTGTGGAACCGCCCGACATGAGCGCCGAGCATCATGACATGGTCGCCGGAGGCCACCTCGGCACAGATCTCGTCGAGGTTGGTGACGCGCTGGTCCCCGCGCTCGATCGTCCGGCCGCGCGGCGTCGCGAAGGGAATGAACACCTCCTCGCAGTATTCGGGCTCGACGGTGCGACCGGTCAACACCTGGAAATCCGCGAGATCCTCCACCGAGGCGCAATCCCGCCGGGCGAGATGGTGATCCGAGGCGGAAAGGATCACCCGCGGCTCGGTGAAAAGGATCGGTCCGGTGGTGAGATCGGGCTCGTCGACCGGCAATGGCGCGATCAGCACGTCCATCTCGCCACGGCGTAGACCGCCGAAAAGGTCGATGAACGGTGCGTGCCGCACCCGCACACCCCACTGCCGGTGCCGGGCTCGGAACGCATCGAAGAATGGCCTCAGCTCGTAATGGTTGCTGTTGATCACGCCGATCCGCAGCACGGCCTTGATCCCCTGCGCGGCCTGCCTGGCGCGATCGAAACCGGCGTGCATGCCCGAGAAATGCGGGCCCAGATCGTCACGCAGTTGTTCACCGAGCGGTGTCAGACGGACGTTGCGCCGGCTGGACCGATCGAACAGTAGTCCGCCGATACGACGTTCCTGCTGTTTGATGGCTTGGCTGACCCTGGCCTGGGTGACGTGCAGGCGGGCGGCGGTCCGACCGAAATGCAGCTCCTCGGCCAGCGTCAAGAAGATCTCGACATCCCTCAGTTCCATAACCGCGCGCTCCCGACATGACTCCAGCGTTATCGAACGTTACGTGTTACGTCGTTGTTCGACTACTGGCACCCCCGGCATGCTGCGGTCATGGCAGAAGCAACCGTCCCAGCTCATCCACGAAAGGAGGGCGGACCGGTGCATACCGTCCAAACCCTCACCCTGCTCGTCGCCACTGTCACCACCGGACTGATGGCCGGGCTGTTCACCGCATTCGCCTATTCGGTCATGCCCGGCCTGCACCGATCGTCGGATCGCACATTTGTCGAAGCGATGCAGCACATCAATTCGGCGATTCTCAATCCTGCCTTCATGATTCCCTTCGCGGGGTCTGTTCCGCTGCTGATACTCGCCGCGACGCTCGCCTGGCGTGGTACCGGACGCAGTGTGCTGATCTGGATAGTCGCCGCCACCGTGCTCTATCTGATCGCCTTCGTCGTCACCGGCGGGGTGAACGTTCCACTGAACGACAAGCTCGCCGCGGCGGGTAGCGCCGACGCCCTCCCCGATCCGACGACGGTGCGCACGGACTTCGAATCATCCTGGGTAGCGTGGAATATGGTCCGCGCGGCCCTGCACACCGCCGCCTTCGCTTGCCTTGTCTGGGCGCTGATCGGCTACGGCGGCGAACGGAACGGCTTCACCATTGATCGCCATGCCCTCGGAGGGCACGGCGCCGATCAGCTGACCGTGTCCCAGCCACAGTGGGCGGTTCGGTGATCGCCCCGTCGCCGCGAAGGTCCCGGAGCCACGGCGTCGGATCACCTGTTCGGGAACGAACCGACCAGGCCGCCGTCGACGATCAGGTCCTGGCCGGTGATGTAGGAGGCGTCATCGGAGGCGAGGAAGGCCACGGCGGCGGCGACTTCGGCGGCGTGGCCGATGGTACCGAGCGGGACCTGAGCGGCGTCGGTGGCCGAGTCGGCGGTGGCGTTGCGGTACATGGCGGTGTCGATGTAGCCGGGGCTGACGGAGTTGACGCGGATACCGCGCGGTGCCAGCTCCGAGCCGAGGGTGCGGGCCAGATTGTGCACGGCGGCCTTGGTCGCCGAGTAGATCGAGGCGACGGGCAGGCCCCGGTACAGGGTCCAGGAGGCGTTGAGGACGATCGCGCTGCCTTCCTTCAGCAGCGGGAGCGCCTTCTGGACGGTGAAGAACACGCCCTTGACGTTGACGTCGACAGACTGGTCGATATCGGCCTCGGTCAGCTCGGTGCTGGGTTTGAAGATGCCGGTGCCCGCGTTGGCGAAAACCGCGTCGAGGCTGCCGCGCCAGGTCTGGATGCGGCCCATCAGGGCATCCACATCGTGCGGGTTCGACACATCGGCGCGGACGGTCAGGATGCGTGGTCCGGCGTCGAGTTCGGCGGCGGCCCGCTGCAAACGGGCGTCGTCGCGTCCGGTGATGGCGACGTAGGCGCCTTCGTCGAGGAGGCGGCGGGCGGTGGCCAGGCCCATACCCGAGGTGCCGCCGGTGATCAGGACTGTGCGGTTGGTGAATCGTTGCATGCCACTGATCCTGTGCGGAACGGCGGGAACTCAGCAGTGCGCGATGAACCTGGGTCCGACAACACCACCCTCGCGTCCGGGCTCGGCGAGGGCGCCCCGCGATCACCGGTGTTCGGCCGCAACCATCAGCCGGGCTGTTCTGCGGTCGCGCTGAGCAGGGCGACCAACCGCTCCCCGGTCTCGGTGCCCGCGGCCGGTGTGTGCAGCAGCAGACGGTGGCCGGGAAGCTCGGGAAGCGTCAGGGTGGTGTAGCCGAAGACGAGTTCGCCGACCTCGGCATGGGTGACGACTTTCGTACCGGTCGCGGTGTTACGGACCTCGTGCTCGGCCCAGATCTCGGCGAACTCCGCACTGACCGAACACATGTCCATCGCGAGCCGGCCGAATTCCGGGTCGTCCGGATACCGCGCCGCGTCCGCACGGAACTGGGCGACGATCGCGCGTGCGGCATCGTTCCAGTGGCACAGCGAAGACCGGTAGCGGGCGCTGGTGAAGAAGGTGACCAGGCAGTTGTGGTCGTCCTCTCGGTATCCGAACACCAGCTCGGCGGCCCGGTTGACGACCACCAGGTTCCAATGTCTGTCCAGCAGATAGGCCGGGCGCGGCAACCATGAATTGATGAGGTCACGCAGTTCCGCCGACGCCCGACGCACCGCCGGGACGGGATGCGGCGGGTTCAGCCCGGCCAGCAGGTAGAGGTGTTCACGCTCGGCAGCATCCAAACGCAGCACGCGGGCGATCGCATCCAGCACATCCCCGGATACGTTGATCTCGCGGCCCTGCTCCAGCCACGTGTACCAGGACACGCCGACACCGGCGAGCACCGCGACTTCTTCACGCCGCAGGCCCGGGGTGCGGCGACCACTGGCGGCGCCGGCTGCCATACCGGCGTCGCCCGGCGACACCCTGGCTCGCCGCGACCGGAGGAACTCCTTCATCTCGGCGCTGCGTCGAGCCCGCGCCTCGGCGGGGAGGGTATTGAGCCGCATGCCGACGATAGTAGGGCCTCCCATTCGAGGGCTCTCGCGATCGTCTCCAGCCCTACCCGCTGTCCAGGGGCACAGATCCTCCACCGCTGCTCGCCCGCGGATGACCGGCGATCACAGATCGTGTCGACGACAGCGAGGCCTTGTCTCGTGCGGATGAGCGATGCCGTGCTCAGCGGGTGGCGATAATCGCCGATCCGTGACCGAACAGACCCTGATTGACCGCGATACCCGCGCGGGCATCCTCCACCTGGCGTCCCTCGGCCTGCCCACGCAACTGCCAGGTGAGCTCGCAGACCTGCGCGATCGCCTGGGCGGGTATCGCCTCACCGAAACAGGCGAGCCCGCCACTGGGATTGACCGGTATGCGTCCACCCAATGTCGTTGCGCCGCTGCGTAATAACTCCTCCGCACCACCCTTCCCGCACAGGCCGATGTCCTCGTACCAGTCCAACTCGAGCGCGGTGGAGAGGTCGTAGACCTCGGCGAGCGACAGATCGGCGGGACCGAGCCCGGCCTCTTCGTACGCGGCGTGCGCGACGGCGGACCGGAACTCGCGTGGCGCAGGCTCCACCGCCACCGCGGAGTCGGTCGCGAAATCGGGCAGGTCGAGCACGGTTTTCGGGAAAGTCGGCGTGACGGTCGACAGTGCCCGGATGCGGACCGGATCGCTGATGCCGTGGCGGCGTGCGTACTCCATCGACGTCAACACCAGTGCCGCACCGCCGTCGCTGGTGGCGCAGATGTCCAGCAGTCGCAGTGGGTCCGAGACGATCGCCGAGGCCGCGACCTCTTCGGCCGACACCTCCTTGCGATAGCGGGCATACGGGTTGTTCAGGCCGTGCCGAGCGTTCTTCACCTTGACCGCGGCGAAATCGTCGAGCGTGGCGCCGTACAGCGCCATGCGCCGCCGCGCGTACAGCGCGAAGTAGATGGGGTTGGTGGCGCCGAGCAGGTGGAAACGCAACCAGTCCGGGTCGTCGCGGCGTTCACCGCCGACCGGCTGGAAGAAACCCTTCGGCGCCGCATCCGCGCCGACCACCAGCGCCACCTCACACAGTCCCGCCAGAATCTGGGCGCGCGCGTTGGCGATGGCCTGCGCGCCGGAGGCGCATGCGGCGTAGCTGCTCGAGATACGCGCACCCGACCAGCCGAGGGCCTGCGCGAAGGTCGCGCCCGAGACGAATCCGGGGTATCCGTTGCGGATGGTGTCGGCTCCGGCGATATAGCCGACGTCGCGGTGATCGACCCCGGCGTCGGCCAGCGCGGTACGCGCCGCGACCAGCCCGTACTCGACGAAATTGCGTCCCCATTTGCCCCACTGGTGCATACCCGCACCGAGGACGGCGATATCGCGGGCATTCGGATCAGGCATCGATCGGCCTCCACATCCACACCGTGTGCTCGGCGTCCTCGTCCTCGTACAGCACGCCGAGGGTCAGTTCGACCGCCATGCCGACGGCCAGATCGTCGACGGTGAGGCCACGCACCACCTGCCCGAGGATCACCATCTGCTCGGTCTCCAGTTCCACCGCCGCGACGACGTACGGCTCGAACGGATCGGGTGCGACATAAGGCGGGGGCGGTTTGTACCTGGCATCGGCATACGACCAGATCCGGCCGCGGGTGGAGAACAGGTACTCGGCCAGTTCGGAGCCGTCTTTCGGCCCTTCGCACTGCGGGTTCCGGCAGGCGAGGGTGTTGCGCGGGAAGTACGGCGTGCCGCAGGTGGTGCAGCGACTTCCCTTCAGGCGCACCGTGCCGTCATCGGTGGTGAACCAGTCGGCAACGGCGGGGCGTTGTTCTTTCTGCACAGACCCGACGTTATAGGAACAGGTTCTATTTCGGGTCGGAAATCCGCGCCGTGCCGGTCCTGTGCGATGCGACTACCGACGACTTGGCCTCACCGCGACCGCCGACCGCGCACCCGGACGAGTTCGGCGCGCAGTGCCGCGTTCGCGTCTTCCAGATCGAGGATGCGCCCGATACCGGCAAGGTTGACACCCTCGGCGGCGAGTGCGGCGATGCGATGCAGACGCGCGAGATCGTCACCGCTGTAGCGGCGCGTGCCGCCCTCGCTGCGGGCCGGCGTGATCAGCCCGTGCCTCTCGTACAGACGCAGGGTCTGCACCCCGATACCCGCAAGGTCCGCCGCCACCGAGATGGCGAAGACCGCCCGCTGCGGATCGGGCAGGCCGTACTCATGAGGCTCTCGCGGCATGCTCACCTTCACTCGTCGCCGGGTCCGGGATTTCTTATCATATCCACTTGAATTCTCCTCAACGCTTTGCTATAAGAAATCTATGTTAGATGACATAGGTTATCTGTCCAGACAGTAGAACATGGTCGGAGGTGGCGGCGATGCTGTCGTGTACCGAGCTCGTCCGTGAGCGGCGGCGCCGGACACCGCGGACGCCCGGGTTGCTCGTCCAGCCCGCAGCGAGGCCGAAGGAGGTGCGGGAATGATCGACAACGACATGCGCACAAGGCTTTTCGAGCAATCCCACCTGGATCTGGCCGTGCTCGACCCCGATGTCGAGCGGCTCTTCGCCGACATGGACGCGGTGGTGATCGCAGCGCTCGCCCGCGCACACACGCCGCACTACCCGCGGCTGCGGGCACCTGTGCTCCGCCCACGAACGGCCGCGGTCCTGGCGTTCGACCGCACAGAGCCGAGTGGACGACCACCGCCCAGGATCCGCGCGACCCAGCGTGGACCTCCGCATCGCGACGGCACAACAGCGGATCACGAGGAAAGCGAGGTGATGCCCCCATCCGAATCGATACCGCGAATCTCGAGCAACGTCACTTGTTCTCCACGGGTCGGGCCCCGCACCAACGGCGGCCAGCCCGTCGTGTTCACCACCACGCACACCCGCAGCGGGCCCGAAGCCGCTCGGGTGCGCCCTTACACCCGCTCCACGACGGGCGCCGACCGCACCCGGCCGAAAGGTATTCGATGGCACCGCACCGCACACTCCAGCTCGTCCTCGCCTTCCTGGTCTGTCTCGCGGTCCTTGCGGTCCTCGGCATCGCGCCGATGATTCTGATCGCATTCACCCTCATGGTCGGCACCGCGATTCTGGCCGCGCTGATGCTCGACACGGACACCTCCCGGCCGTAGGCGGAATGCGTTGATACTGTTGGCGCACAGTTGTTTTCGGAACTATCGCCAAGCCGGCTACGGCTGTGCGCGCAGCAATCGCGCCATAGGCGCCGCGTTGCGTGCCAACGTCGTGTTCGTCGCCGCGACAGCCTCGGGAACCGAGTCCAGGCCGAGGTAGTCCACCCCGCTCATCGCCGCACCCGTCCAATACGTGCCGCCCTGCCCGGGAATGGTGAACCCGATATCGTCGAGCGCCTGGAACAGGTCCGCGATGATCTCGTGTCGACCCAGGCCGTGGAACGCATCCGTTCACCGTTCTCACTCGGCCATGGGCACCGTGACGTCGATGGGTCGTGGTTCCCGTCCGCCGATTTCGACCGATCTCTCCCGTGGCGATTCTTCTCCGGCGTGGCGCCGCTCGGCATACGATTGGGCCTGTTCTCGGTGGATTGAGGTGGGGATGTGGTAGATCCGGTATCGATCGGCGCGGCGGCGGTTGTACTGCTGGCGACCAAGTACGGCGAGGGTGTCGCACAGTCCGCTGCGGCAGGCACCTTGCCCGTGCTCGGTCGGCTGCGCGAGCGTGTCGCCGCTCGATTTCGGGACGAGCCCGATACCACCGCCGCAGTGGCACGCCTGGACACCGAATCGTCCCACGCCGATCGTGCGGTCGTCGCCGCACGCATCGATGAGGTGGCCGCCGCGGACCCCGGATTCCGTGCCGAAGTCCAGCAGCTACTGAGCGTCGCACGCCATGACAGCGTCGTCGGCGCACATATCGCGCAGGCCTTCGATCAGGCCAAGCAGGTCAATATTCACGGTGACCATCACGGCGATATCCACCTGTAGCCGGGGATGGATCAGTTCAGCCCCCGCGCGGAGGGGCACGCCAAACAGATCAATATCGTCGGCGATCACGTCGGAGATATCGACGCCTCCACCACCGTCGTCACGCTCACCGGTTCGCGACCCAGGCGTGCCGCCATCCTCGCCGGGGCCTTCGTCTTGTCGATGATCGCGGCGGTCGGTGTCTGGGTCGTTGTCCGCAACCCGGACAGCGTCCCGCCGGACCTCGTGCCACCGGTGACCGCGGAAGCGTCGCCGGATGGGTGGGGTCCGGGGCGCAGCGAGTATCACCATGACGAGCGGCCCATGAATACGGTGGTGCTCAACTCGGTCAGCAACAATCCGGCCTACGGAGATGAGCGCGACTTCTTCCGTGTCCGCGATCTGACCGACGACGGTCCATGGGGCAACGCCGTCACCTTGATTCCCGGGCACGATTACGAGTTCTCGATCTTCTACTCCAACAACTCCCCCGGCCTGGTCGCCACATTCCTCCGCGCACGCACCGCGATCCCCGCACTCGTGCGGCCGAACTCCGGGACGGGGCAGATTGCCAAGGCCCACCTGTCGGCATCCAATGCCGCGCCGAAGCAGGTGTGGGATACCGTGCGCCTCGAAACCGACACCGTCATCGACCTGCGCTACGTACAAGCCTCGGCCCGCATCCACAACAATGGCCCGACCGACGAATCCATCCTCAGCTCTGCACTCTTCGCGGACGGGACCTTGATCGGAAGCCAGGAACTCAACGGTGTCCTCGTCGGCGGTGGTGAGTACGACGGGACGGTTCGGTTCACCGTCACCGCCGATAAACCCGGGTTCAATGTCGAAGCGGCCGTGCGGTTTCCCGATACGCCGGAATGGAAGCCATCGGTGTCGGCAGCCCCCGGACAGAGGATCGAGGTACAGATTGCCTATCAGAACACCGGCACCACCGACCAACTCGATGTCACGGTAGCCATCGACATTCCGCCCTCCCTCACCTTTACTCCGGGGTCGGCGATCGCAGTCAGTCCCGCACAACCGAACGGCGTAGGCGTTTCCGACGACCTCACCGGCCGTGGAATCAATATCGGGCACTATCACGGCGGTGACAACGCGTTCATCTACTTCCTCCTGACCACAGCCGACACCGGATGCGGCACCGCGACCCTCGCGCCACGAGTCATCACCGCCAATGGCACGAAGACCACGAGCGCCGAGATCACCGTCACCCATCCCGGGTGCCGCCCGTAACTACACGATCGGTCGCACTCGATCGACAGGAATGTTAACGGAATTTACATTATGCCGACGGCCGTTACCGCACCGGCTCGTATACGTGCCCGGAGCAACCTCGCAGGACGACTCGCGCTACTGCGCACTAGACCGAGGCGGTATACGCCGACGCTTCTTCGAACAGAGAGATTTCCATGGATGACGGTGCGGCGGTACTCGGCGGGTTTCGCCGCGGCCGCCGATCGGCCGGTCCGCGTCTTCTCGATCGCGGTGTTGGTGCTGGTTTCGGCGGGTGCGCTGGTGGCGGAGCGGGACAACCTGGCCGACTATGCGCAGCAGGTGGGTGTGGTCACGGCCCTGTTCTGCCTGTCGAGTCTCGCGCTCGGCTACGCGGGAGCCCGGCTGCTCAGGCTCGACCGGGCGCAGGCGATCGCGACGTCCATGGAGGTTGGTATCCACAACACGGCGGTCGCACTGACCATCGCACTGAGCGTGCTCGACAATGCGCAGATCGCGATTCCCGCCGCCGTGTACGGGGTCCTGATGTACGTCATCGCCACCCTCTTCGGTTATGCCATCACCCGAGGTGTGGGGGCGGATCGGGCCGAAGCGGTGTCCGCAACGGACCAGCGCGTGCACTGAGTTCGGTCAGTTGCACGTCACTACGGTCCTCGCCCGAACAGGCTCGGGTGACGAGAGGCCTCCCTGACAATGCCCAGCAGCGGCCGGGCAGGCACGCGCAAGCGGTGCCCGCCCCACCCTCACTGGACCCGGCGGTCGGATCCGGCCCACGCCGCATCCCGGGCAGCGAGCCGGGTGTTCAGGGCGAGGAGCGGGAACACCCGCCCACGGGGCGCCGAAATGCGCCTCCAGCAGCACGTGCGTACTGGGCGCGAGGACCGCGACCGGCCGACCATCGGCCAGCGGTGCCAACGCACCGGCGAGCCTGCGGCATCGCTCACGCAACTGCGTATAGATCCACCGCCGCGGGCCGTCGATCACCGCCACCCGGTCGCCGTGCGCATCCGCGGCTCGGTCCAGGAAGGCGACCGGGGGTCAACGGCTCATAGGACAAACGATCGAGCTCGGTCCCACCTGCCGCCGGCGGGCTGGTCAACGCAACTCACAGATCACCACCGGGATGTCACGGGTGGTGCGTTTCTGATAGTCGGCGTAACCCTTGTACGCCGCGACGATCTGCGGCCACAGTTCGGCCTTTTCCTGCGGGTCGGCGGTGCGGGCGTGCATCTTCCGCCGCCGACCATCGATCACCAGCTCGGCGTCCGGACGTGCCTGGAGGTTTCGGTACCAGTCCGGATGCCGGTCGTCACCGCCCTTCGATGCGACGAGCACCACCCGGTCGGCGTCGTGCACCGGTGTGGTCAGATAGCAGGACCGGGCAAGCCCGGACTTTCGGCCGACCGTGTGCAGCTCGACGACCGGCATACCGAATGGTTTCGCCAGCAACCGATTTCCGCTGAGTGTGAGTACCAACCGGTGGGCCAGGTTCATCACCTTGGCCCCGCCGTCCTTCACCGTGTACTTGTCCATCACATGTCCCCTGTCGTGAATACGTCGAAGCCTTCTCGAAGACCACTCGGCTCAAGTTAGCAGTGCATACACTATCAGATATGTGATTGCCGTCAACATTAAGGTGGGTGTGGTTCGCCGTCGGCCGCCCGACGTCAGTCGTCCGTCCGCTCGGTATCGACGCGCGACGCGAGTTCGTCGACGGCCCGCCGAATGCCTGCTGCCAGCACATCGAGATCGGCGGTCGTGTCGTAATCGCCGGTGATGCCGATCGCCAGCCGGTCGTGATAGCTGAGAATCGCGACCGCGGTGCGCAGGCGCATGGCGATCGGTACGGCGGGGAGGAGTTCGAGTACGCGGTGTCCGTGCAGGGTGAGCGGATGCCGCGGGCCGGGCACGTTGGTCGCGATCGCCCCGACTCCTCGTTGCGGAAGTTTGCCCACGAGCCGCAGCGTCCACGCCACGGGGGCGAACGGTAGCCAGCGCGCCGCCTCCAGGAGGTTGTGCTCGGCGCTCGACGCGCCGCTGGACTTGTTCGCCGCCATCGTCGCGTGCACCACGTGCAGTCGATCGATCGGATCACCGACATCGATCGGCAGGTACGGCAGCACCGCCGAGACACGGTTGTCGAGCACATATTTGGCGTGTTCGGCGCGCATCGAGACCGGCACCAGGATACGCAGCAGATCCGCCGTCGGTTCCTCACCACGGGCGAGCAGCAGCTCCCGGTATCCCCCGGCGATCGCGGCGAGAACGACATCGTTGACCGTGACGCCGTAGGCGGCGCCGATCCGGGTCACGACCGGCAGCGACACCCGGACGGCGGTGTATCGACGTTGCCGCCCGATCGGGCCGTTCAGCGATGACACCGGCGATGGCTTCACCACGGCGGCGCCCACCGGTAGGAGGCTGCGCATCGTCGTGAACAACATGCCCGGCACCGCAAACGGCAGCCGCAGCAGACCGGACAGCCCCGACCGCTCGCCCACCTGTCCCCCACCGCGCGCTGTGGGCTGTGCCTGCGCCGCGACCGGTTCGCAGAGCCGTTCGAACATGGCCACACCGGACACACCGTCCAGCAGACTGTGATGCGCCTTGATGATCAACGCCCACCGCCCCTCACACAGCCCTTCGACCACCACGCACTGCCACAGTGGGCGATCCCGGTCCAGCCGCTCCTCCAGTTCGATCGCCACCAGTTCCCACAGGGTCGCGTCGTCGCCCGGCGCGGGCAGCCCGGCCCAGCGCAGGTGATGAGCGAGGTCGAAGGCTGGATCGTCCTCCCAGGTCGGGGTCGTCATATCCAGCGGCGCGCGGTGCACCCGCTGACGCAGCCGCGGCACCGCACGCAGCCGTTCGGCCAGCGCGGCGGCGAAGACCGGCCGCGGCGGCGGCGCTCCCGCCATGATCGCCACCACACCGATCCCGAGGCTGACGCGCTGGTCGGCGTCCTCCAGCTCGATGAACCCCGAATCGAGCGGCCGTAGCTCGGTCATGGTCTGCCGTCCTGTCGCACATGGTGACGATCCGATGTGTCCAGGGTCCTCCTGCCGCTGGTGACCGCGCTGCGGCCGATGGTCACCGGCGACAGGGCCGGGAGTCGCCTGTGCGGCCGGGGTCCGAGCGGTGCCGAAGGTCCCACGGACCGTGCCTCTTCGGCACTGTGGTCGGCGCGGCCGGTGCGCCTACCGTGCAGGCACATCATCGGTACCTATCGAGGTGGTGAGGAGGCGCAGGGATGCGCACGCGGACGACTCGGTTGTCGCAGACCGATTTCCTCACGTGGCGATTGCAGCGGAATCCGATCTTGCAGCCGACCATTGTGTCGATCTTGATGCTGGACACCACTGTCCCGCTTCGTGGTACCCGTCGACGACACCGACCCCGCGGCGCTGATGGGTCGGGTCCGTGCGCTGATCCGGCGGCAGGTCGAGGAGCCGTCGATCCCGCATTCGGCCGCCGTGGCGGCGGTCCTCAACCGGGTACCGGTCGCGCTGATCGCCGGAATGCTCGAACATGTCGACTTCGTGGCGTCGGATGTGCCCGGCTCACCGGTCCCTATCTATCTCGCGGGTGCGCGTATCGACCGGATGTACGCCTTCAGCCCTACTCTCGGCACCGCCTTCAACGTGACGATGACCTCCCATGCGGGCACCTGCTATGTCGGTATCAATGCCGATACCGCCGCCGTTCCCGATGTCGACACCCTCACCGCATGCCTCGCCGAGGGGTTCCGCACGGTACTGAACCTCGGCGGTCCGCGCGCCGCAGAGAGCTGAACCGCTCGGCTCTTCGCTTCGGCCGCGCTCTGCCCGATCGCGACCTCGCCAGCGAGAAACCGGCTGCCGATCGGGCCAGCGTTCGGCTGGTTGTCGCGGACGAGCGTGCGCCCCGACCCGAGGTCAGGACCGCACGCGTGATCCGCCCCGGAGGTCAGTCCCGGTGCACGACCATCACCGGGCAATGTGCGTGCTGCACCAGGTAATTGCTCGTCGAACCGAGCAGCAGACCGCGGAAGCCGCCGCGGCCGCGGCTGCCGACCACGATCAGTTGCGCGTTCTTGGACCAGTGCATCAGGTGTTGGCGTGGGCCCGACATGTAGATCTCGCGGCTGACCTCGACGGTCGGGTACTTCTCCTGCCAGCCCGCCAATCGCTCGGCCAGCAGCGCCTTTTCGCCGATCTCCAGGTCTGCGGTGGGTAGGTCCAGATAGGACGCTCCGGCGAATACACCCTGGGACAGGTCGCTCCAGGCGTGCACCGCGACGAGATCGGTTCCGCGTTCGGAGGCCTCGCTGAACGCGGCTTCGATGGCGGGCTCACCGACCGCGCTGCCGTCGACACCGACGACGACCGGTCCGCTGTCGCGCACCGTGTGCTGGGGGTGCGCCTCCCGAACCACGACGACGCGGCCGTGGCCGTGGGCGGCGACGGACAGCAGGGTCGAACCCAGGTGTGCGAGGGGGCCGACCATCGCCCCGGCGCCGAGCACGGTCAGATACGCGGTGTCGGACAGCTCGATCAGCAGACGGCCCGCAGCGCTTTCCGACAGTTCGGTGACGACCTCGATGGTCGGATCGATATCGGTGACGAGGCGGGCCGCCGAATCCAGCACCTGTTCGCCGTTGCGGCGGACGTTCTCGGCGATGGGCGGGACGACGACATCGTAAGAGGTGAGCATCACGTTGGTGGTCTTCAGGTCGTAGCCGTGGGCGATGACGAGACGTCGTCCACGCGCGGAGGCGGTCCGGGCGGCCCATTCCACCGCGCGGGTGCTCGCGGGTGTGCCGTCGGTGCCGACCACGATGGCGGCCGAGGCCAGAGTATGCCGGTCACGAGCGGGTTGCGGAGTCATGGCGGTGGGCCTTCCCTTCCGTTCGGGGTGGGTCACTCCCAGTGTCGATCGCCGCCGCGATCCGCCCCAGGGACTTCGGGCCTCATTTCCGAGGACTCGATGCCCTCCGAATCGGAATCCGTCCGCCGCACAACGCCCCTCTGGTCTCGCCGAGTCGGAGCTGCTCCACGCCTCACCTCTTCCGGCACTGCGATCAACGCCGCCCACCGTACCCAGGGCTGCTCTCACCTCACCCGGTCGCAGCTCAGCGCGTACGGACGACCACGACCGGGCAGGCGACGGTGTGCAGTACGGCATTGCTGGTCGAGCCGAGCACCATGCTGGCGAAACCGCCGCGGCCATGGCTGCCGACGACAACCATCTGGGCATAGTCGGATTGGTCGTGTAGGGCGTGTGTCGGCCGATTCGGCACGACGATTCTGCGGACGACGACATCGGGGTATTTCTCCGCGAAGCCCGCGAGCCGCTCGGCGAGCACGGCTCGTTCGGATTCGCGCAGCGATTCCCAGTCCTTCATCGGCAGATCCAGCGAGGTGCTGTCGCTCCAGGCGTGTAGCGCGACCAGGCCGACCTTGCGGCGGTCGGCCGCGTCGAAGGCGTATTCGACTGCGGCCACACTGTTTTCGGTGCCGTCGACGCCGACGAGGATCGGTTTGTCCGCCGAGGCGGCATCGAGTGCGGCGAAATCGTGGATGACGGCCACCGGGCAGCGAGCGTGTCGGGTCACCGCGGTGCTGACCGACCCGAGCAGGGTCCGCCGGAAGGCACCGAGCCCGCGGCTGCCGACGACCAGGATCCGGGCGGTCGTGGACCGTTCCAGCAGGGTGGGGACGATGAATTCGGGGGTGACCTCGGTGGTCAGGACGAGCCGATCGTCCTCGCCGACGGCGCGGCGCGCGACCGATGCCGCTTCGGCCACGATCCGTTCACCGTCGGTGTGCAACCATCCCCGCTCGCTCTCGGGTAGATCGAGGCCTTCACTCAAGGCCGAGGCCATCGCGATTCCGGTGGAGGTGAGCAGGTGCAGCGGCGCGTCGTGCAACACAGCTTCTGCCGCCGCCCATGCCACCGCCTGATGGAACTCGCCGAACCGTCGACGGCGGCCAGGACGAGCCGATCGCCCGCCGTGTTCGTGTGCGCAGACATCCGCATCCCCTTCCTCGATGATCGTCGGCCGGGCCTACCTGCGACTATGACATGTCGCCGGTGACCGGTTTGTCGAACCGCACCCATTCACGGTCCCACTGCGTGGCGTGGCGACGATCCGACAGCAGGACGGCGCCCCGGATCAGCCCGAACCCGATCAGGCAGGTGACGGTCCAGATGAGCACCGCCGCGCCGATTCCGGCGAAGGCGGCGGTCACCGGGTGGCGCGGCGTATCGGTGGGCGCACCGGCGTCATCGAGCCAGACCGCAACCCGGTCGCCGATTTCGGTGCGTCGCGCTACCGGGATCGTGGCGGTCTGCGGCTGGTCTCTGGTATCCCAGCGCACCTGGGCCGTGAAATCGTGTGCGTCATCGGACCACACGGGCTCGGTGAGCACCGTCGCGTCGACGGCGGTGACCGCCGCCTGTTCGGCGCGCACGCGCGCGGCGTCGTCGGTGTAGATCTGGGTGCCGATCGTCAATGCCAGTGGTAGCGCCAGCAGCACCGCACCGAGCACCACCATCCGCAGCAGGAGCACCGCACGGTCGGCGGAGCGCAGCAGCGGGTTGGGGTTCCACGGCCGCCTGCACCACCACGCCGCGATATCCGCCCGCGTGCGCGCGTCCGCTCCGTCGGCCATGGCGAGACCTTTCTCGAACAGCGATCCTTCGTTCCTGTGTCGAGCTTCGCGCGGGCCCCTGCCGCACCGACAGGGAACAAGGTCATCGGCGGGCAGGGTCCACCGGCACCCGCCGCCGACCAGGTGGCTTCGGACCCGCGCATCTCACCGCGATCGGCGCGTGGGGTCTCAGCAGAGGCGGGTTGCTCGGCTCCACCGTGCTCGCCGTCGCGGCGCATAGCGCGCGGCGGATTCGCCGGGCTGCTGCTCGGTTCGACCAGCAACGCCCTCGTGCAGAGCGCCCACTGCCCCGTCATGGTCGTTCATCCGCGCTGACCGACCACCGGGCGCCATCGGCAGATCACTCGACGTCGGTGGGGAACAGCAGATCCTGGACCGGGCGGCGCGGTGTCGCCGGGAGGGGTTCGTTGCTCGTCGGCGCCCACCCGACCCGGACGAACGCTTGCGGGTAGCTGGTGCCGTTCAGCATCTCCGACCGGATCTCGTCGCGTTGGGTGGGGATCTCGAGCGGTTCGGTGAGTGCGCAACTGGCGAGCCCGATATTGGCGGCGGTCAGCAGCACCGCGCTCATCGCCTCCCCGGCACGCAAACGCGACATCCGGTCGTCGCCTGATGTGCCGAGCATCAGCAGTTCGGCGTAATCGCGTTCTTCGGCGGGGTCGGCCAGTTCGGGCGCGGCGAAAGCGCGCGAGGGCAGATCGTCACAGGGCCGCGGCGCCGGGGTGTTGCGGGCGGGCACACCGTCCGGGCTGCCGTGTCGGCCGGACCATACGGCCAGCTCGAACCGGTAATCGGGATCGTCGGCGTGCTGACGCGCCGCCGCGCGGGCCGCGACCACCAGACGGTCGCGTTCATGGTCCGGTACGGGGCGCACGATCGCGCCGAGGGCGGCCGCCCGCTCGGTCAGCAGTCCGAGATAGCCGGGCGGGACGGGCCATGAGGTGTAGTGGCGGCGGTCGGTCCGGCGTTCCCGGATCGCGGCGCTCATCGCGATCTCCTGGCTGGTGGCGCGATGGGCCACCAGGGTGACGGCGGCGAGATGATCGGGATCGTCGGGGTTCGGCAGCCGGTGCACCACCGTCGCCCAGCCCGCGGCCGCGAAGGCCACCGACAGGTGGTGCAGGGCGGCGCCGCAGCTCAGGATCAGGTCACGCCGGTCGGGGTCGGCGATCGGCAGGGCCCGGTCCGCGTCGAGATACAGATGGACACTCCGATCGGCGATGCGCCAGCGCCACGGCTGAACGTTGTGTACCGACGGCGCTCGTCCGGCGAGCGCGAGTACCGCCGCAACGGTGGTGTCATCAGGCAATCCGCGGTCCATGATGTCCGTCCTTCGTCGATGGTTGCGCCACCACCGTCGCACCACCGCGACACGACCGATAAGGGCACGAGGACCCCTCCTGTGGTGACTTCGGACGGCTTTCGCGGCCGGTCCGCGGAAACGTCTTTGGTCCTCGGCAGCGGTGACCAAGGACCGGCGCGATAGACCCGCCACCCTGCCTAGCCTTCCGGTATCCGAAGCAACGGAGCAGCCGAAGGGCCAGAAAGGCGAACCCGATGTCCGCATTCACGAATTCACCGGTCGTCGTCGGAGCAGACGGTTCCGAACAATCACTGGTCGCTGTGCGCTGGGCGGCCGCCTACGCGGCGCGACGCCGGCTGCCGCTGCACCTGGTGTACGCGATCGGCGTGCCCGTCGATTTCGTGCCGGGGCTGTCCGGGCCGCCTCTGGATTACGAGGCGTTCCGCGCACGGGGCGAAACCCTGCTCGGTGCGGCGGCCGAGGTCGCGAAAAATGCCGCCGGATCGAGCGCGACCGTCGACCTCACCACCGCTGTGGTCGGCGCAGAGCCGATCCCGGTGCTGCGGGATCTCGGCCGGACCGCGTCCCTGCTCGTGGTCGGCAGCCGTGGGCTCGGCGCGTTTCGGCGGACGCTGCTCGGATCGGTCAGCAGCGCGCTGGCCAGGCATGCGCCGTGCCCTGTCGCCGTCGTTCCCGACGCCGAGGGCGGTGTGTGGGAGGGCTCGGTGGTGGTCGGTGTCGACGGCTCACCGCACAGTGCCCGTGCCATCGCGATCGCCTTCGACGAAGCCTCGACACGTGACACCGGTGTCGTCGCCGTACACGCCTGGTCGGAGTTCAACCGGTACGACGCGCGGCCCGATATGCAGACCCAGGCCGAGGCGCTGCTATCGGAGAGCATCGCCGGATATCGCGAGATGTACCCCGACGTGCCGGTCAAGCGGGTGGTCGTGCAGGACCGCCCGGCGCGCGCGCTGTTGCACGCGGCGGCGTCGGCGCAGCTGATCGTCGTCGGCAGTCGCGGACGGGGTGGATTCGTCGGGATGACGCTCGGCTCGGTGAGTCAGGCCGTCCTGCATACCGCCGAATGCCCACTGATCATCGTTCGCGACGCCGATGACGGCTGAGACGATGCGCCGCCGATCTCGCACCCACCTGCCCGGAGCCGCGCTGCCGGACGGTAGCGCCCGGCGGCTGCGGCCCGGACACCGCACGCATATGCCCGATACGGCCCCGGACCCCGCCGGGCCGCTCGGGGTACCGGCGATGGTGATCGCCGTGCTGATGTGCGGTGCCGCGATCGCCGCGGCAGGCGAGATCGGTGGCTGGGCCGCCGATTACGGTGGGCTCCTGGTGTATGTCGCGGTGGCGCTATATCTCGCCCTCGCGCTGCGGCTGTTCTGGTGGGGTGCCGCTGTCCGCCGCTCCTGGCGGGGTCGGGCCGCGCCCGTCGACGGGGACGTCCGGGATCGTCCCGTCGATCCGTCCGGTTGATGGTTGTGGGGCGGCCCGGTTCGGCGGCGCCCCCTCCTGCTCGGAATGCGTCGGCAACTGCGCCTCGTACGCCGCCACCGCGGTGGGAAGCGTGGGGTAGAGCTGATCCGCGCCGATCCGGTCGGTGAGACCGGCCGCATCGAGATCGTCGCGCAGATCCTGCTTCACCCGTGCCATCGCGAAACGGATTCCGCGTGCGGACAGTTCGCGGCGGATCTGTTCGACGGCGTCCATCGCGGTCAGGTCGACGTCGACGTTCGCTTCGGTATTGAGCACGAACCAGCGCACCGGCACCCGGTCGCGGGCGGCCTGCTGGTCGACGGCGGCGAGGGCGCGGCGGCGGAAGTCTTCGGCGTTGGCGAAGCACAGGGGCGCGTCGTAGCGGTAGATCAGCAGGCCGGGAACGGGTTTCGCCTGTGGATAGTCGTCGATGTCGTGCATGCCGGGCACGCCGGGTACGTAGCCGAGGATGGCGTCGTGGGCGCGGGCCACTCGGCGCAGTAGATCGAGGATCGACAACCCGATGGCGATCAACACGCCGTAGAGCACCCCGAACGCGAGCACCGCGAGGAGAGTGGCCAGCGCCAGCACCAGTTCGCTGCGCCGGAACCGTCCGATCCGACGGAATTCCGCCACGTCGATGAGCCGGAGCGCGGCGTAGACCACGAGCGCGCCGAGGGCGGCGGTGGGAAACCCCGCCAGCACTCCCCTGGCTCCGAACAGGACCACCAGCACCACACCGAGCGCGGTGAGCGAGTACAGCTGGGTCTTGGCGTTCATGGAATCGGCGATCGTCGTGCGGCTTCCGCTGCAACTCACCGGGAAGCCGTGCAGGGCGCCCGCCGCCAGGTTGGTGGCGCCGAGGGCGGCCAGTTCGGTGTTCGCGTCGACGTGGCGACCGTGCCGGGCGGCGAAGGCCCGCGCGGTGAGCGCATTATCGGAGAATCCGACGACTGCGATACCGAGCGCGGGGAGCACGAGCTGCGCCAGATCCGACATCGCGACGCCGGTGAATCCGGGCACGGGGATACCGGCCGGCACCGGCCCGACGGTCACGATTCCGTGGTCGCGCAGCGCGAACACCGCGACCGCGACCGTCGCCAGCAGCACCGCGAGCAGCGGTCCGGGCAGTCGCGGCGCCCAGTGCGCCGCCAGTAGCAGCCCGAGCAACACCGACGCCGCGAGCAGTGTCGTCGGCCAGTGCAGGGCCGCCAGGTTCGCGGCGAAGGAGCGCAGTTGTGCGGGGATCGTGTCGCCGTCCACCGGGACACCGGTCACCGGCCCCAGCTGGCCGACGATCATGATGCCCGCGGTGCCCGCGAGGTAGCCGATCAGCACGGGTCGCGACAGTAGATCGGCGAGGACACCCAGCCTGACCAGCGCGCCCACCAGGCACAGCGCGCCGACCACGACGGCGAGGATCGCGGCCAGCGCCGCATAGCGGGTCGGATCGCCCGCAGCCAGCGGCGCCAACGCGACGGCGGTCATCAGCGCGGTGGTCGACTCCGGTCCCACCGACAGCTGCCGGGACGTACCGAGCACGGTGTACACCGCGAGAGGACCGAGCACCGCCCACAGCCCCGCGACCGGTGGCAGCCCCGCCACGGTGGCGTAGGCCATGACCTGCGGCACCAGGTACGCGGCGACGGTGATTCCGGCCAGCACATCGGCCCGCAACCAGCCGCGCTGGTAGTCGCGGAACTGCCGGAGGCCGGGGAGCGCACGAACCGGCATCATCCCAGCATTGTCCGTCCTGGGCGCGGCGTGGCGCTCCGGTCCTTCGCGTGTCTTTCGTGGACGAAAGACACTTCTCTTCCGCACCGGCCACGCGCAGGATCGATATGTGCACGAAGCGCGCAGATCCGCCGCGGCCGCAACACGGTTGGGGCGGTGGGGCGGCCAGTGCGAGTCCGGGCGGATGGAACCCCATCTACCTGGAAGCCGACCACGCCGACACCCAGCGCGGCACCACCCGCGAAGGCGTTCACCTGGGTGCGATGGCCGGTACCGCCGATATGATCCTGCGCTGCTACAGCGGCATCGAAACCCGGCACGACACGCTGCGGCTGCATCCGGTGCTCCCGGCCGAACTCACCGAGGCCGAGTTCACGGTGTCCTATCGCGGCCAACCCATCACCATCACCGTCACCCACACGCGGGTCACCCTCCGATTGCCCCCGAGCGCGGCGGCACGCATCCGCGTGCATGTGGAAAACGTCGAACGTGATATCGGGCCGGGTCAGGTATGGGAGGTGGCGCTGACCCCCGATCGGCCCTAGTTCGGCCGCCATCGGCACAAGCCGCCCGGAGCGGGCGCCATATCGCGGAGCGGCAGAGCGCCGCCCTCGTCACGGTTGCGCGGCGTTCTCCCACAGTCCGATCAGATTGCCTTCGGGGTCGGCGAAGTAGGCGGTGAAACCCATATCGCCCACCGCAGATTTCGGGGCGACCGTTGTGCCGCCGAGCGATCCGATCTTCGCCAGCGCACCCTCGATATCGTCGACCTCGATCGTCAGCACCGGTGAGGTCACCTCGCCGCGCCGGGTCAGGCCGCCGTTGATGTAGCCCGGCTCCGAGGACATGCCGTCCGCGCCGAGTGGTCCCGTCATCACCAGCGTGTAGTCGATATCGGGGACTTCGTTGACCTGCCAGTCGAACGCGTCCCGGTAGAAGGCTCGCGCGCGGTCACCGTCGTCGAACGGGATCTCGAAGTGCACAACCCGGTTTGTCACAGCGTTCCGCCTCTCACCGAACCGGTCCGCCGACCCGACGGACCATCCATCAGGGAATGCGGACGACCGTTCGTCGCGGACGTCCGGCGCCGTGGCGCGTCCATCGACCCACGCGCGGCTCGCCCCACTTTACGCTCGTCACGGGCTCGCCGGACCCGCGAAACGGTCGCGCGCACGGGTCGGCGCGGCGGCCTCAGTAGCCGATGTCGCGGCGGCGGAATCCGATCAGCCCGGCCGCGAGCAGGGCTGCGGCGACGACCAGCAGGGTGAGGATGGGCGCGGCGGCGGCGTCTTCGAGCGGGACCTGCGGCGTGTGCCGGAACGGGGAGCCGGTGTCGAACCATTCGGGCAGGTCGAAAGCGTCGGCGAACAGGATCGCCACCACGCAGTAGGCGAACACGACCCAGGCCAGCGCCGCCGCGGCGCGCGGGATCCAGCCGAAACCGAGTACGGCGATCGCGAGGACCACCCAGACGGCGGGTACGTACACCAGTGCCGCCGCGGCGAGTCTCGTGGGCTGTGCGGTATCGCCGATCGTCACGCCGTAGGACACGCCCGCGCCCAGACCGCCGACGACCGCCACCAGCGCGCTGCCCGCCAGCACGACGGTGAGATGGCTGCCGAGCCAGGCGCCACGACCGACCGGGGCCGCCAACACCGCATCCGCCGTACCCGCGGACTCTTCGCCGCGAGCCCGCAGTGCGGCGGTGATGCCGTAGGCAGCCGCGAGCAACGAGGTGATCGAGAGGACCAGAGTGAGGTAGGAGTTCACCGCGTCCGCCACCCCGCCCGGCAGATAGGCGGCGATGGCGGGATTGTCGGCCAGATACTGTTCGATGCTGTCGGCGAACGATCCGTAGGCCACACCGAGGGCGAAGACCCCGACACACCAGGCGGTCAGCACACCGCGCTGCAACCGCCACGCCAAACCCAGTGGCGAGCCGAGCACCGCCGAAGCCGAGGCCCGGCCGGTGCCGTACCGGAACAGGCCCGCACCGAAATCACGGCGTTCGAGCACGAAGAACGCCGCTGCGATCAGTGCCGCCGACGCGATCGGGAACAGCAGGATCGGCCACCAGCGATCCACGACGTAGGGGTAGCTGCGCTGACCCCAGCCGATGGGTGAGGTCCAGGCGATGGCGTCGTTGCCGACATCCCCGACCGCGCGCAGCACGTAGGCGGCGGCGATGGCCAGGGTGATCGATCCGTAGACGCTGCGCGGGTTTTCGAAGATCTGCGCGGCCAGTGTGGTCGCCGCGGCGAAGGTGAACCCGATCCCCCCGATCGCCACCCCGGTGAGGATCGAGCCGCCCACCGGTAGGCCGGTGGCCGCCGCGGTACCGAAGACGACCAGCGCCGCACCGCAATCGGCGACAGCCGCGAGGGCGAGCGCCGCCACCGCAGGCGCCCGTCGCCCTACCCGCGTCGATCGGATCAGCTCCGCCCGGCCGGTCTCCTCATCCGAGCGGGTGTGCCGCCCGATCACGAACATATTCATCAAGGCGGCGACAATCGCCAGATAGGCGAAGACCTCGAACAGCACCTCACCACCGATGGAGTCGAGCAGCCGGACCGGGCCACCCGTGGCGAGCGCGGCGGCATTGGCGCCGATCGTGGACCGGAGCTGGGCGAGTTCCTCGGGAGTGCCGTAGAAACGTTGGCTGCCCAGCGACTGCATCGCCAACAGTGCGCCGATCCCGAGCAGCCACAGCGGCAGCGTGAACCGCTCCCGGCGCAGCGCGAAACGCAGCAGCGCGGCGGTGCCGGTCACGCTGCCGGGCGCAGCACCGACGGTGGTCATGAGGCCACCTCGCTGGGCGTGGCGATCTCACCGTAGTGGCGCAGGAAGATGTCTTCGAGGGTGGGCGCGGTGCTGGTGAGGCTCCGCACGCCGAGATCGGCCAGCACACGCAACACCGTGTCCAGATGGGCGAGGTCGACGTCGAATCGGGCGTGGCGGCCGTCGATCACGAGGTTGTGCACCCCGACGGTCGTCTCGAGCGCCCTGGCCGGATGGTCGGATCTGATCGTGACGGTGGTGCGAGTGAGATGGCGCAGTTCGTCGAGCGCACCACTTTCCACGGTGTGCCCGCCGCGGATGATGCTGACCCGGTCGCAGAGCGCCTCGACCTCGGCGAGGATATGGCTCGACAGCAGCACGGTCCGGCCGCGCGCGACGAGTTCGCGGACACAGTTCTGGAATTCCGCCTCCATCAGCGGATCGAGGCCGACCGTCGGCTCGTCCAACAGCAGCAGTTCGGCATCGGAGGCGAGCGCCGCGACCAGCGCCACCTTCTGCCGATTGCCCTTGGAGTAGGCGCGCGCCTTCTTCGTGGGGTCCAGATCGAATCGTTCCAGCAGCTCCGCCCGGCGGTGGCGGTCCAGGCCGCCGCGCAATCTGCCCATCAGATCGATGATCTCCCCGCCGGTGATCCCCGGCCACAACGTCACCTCACCGGGCACGTACGCGAGCCGCGCGTGCAGCGCCACCGCATCGGTCCACGGGTCGCCGCCGAGCACGCGGATGCGTCCGGCATCGGCGCGCAGCAGGCCGAGCAGGATGCGGATGGTGGTGGTCTTGCCCGCACCGTTCGGGCCGAGGAAACCGTGCACCTCACCCACCCGGACCGTCAGGTCCAGGTCGTCGAGGGCCTTGGTGCGGCCGAACGATTTGGTGAGCCCGGATACCGCGATCGCTGCATCGGTGAACATCGTTCCATCGTCGCTACCGACGCGGCCGACCGAGCAGAGCCGAAAGTCCCATCGGCACGGGCACCACGACTCTGAACAGGGGTTACCGCCTCGAGTCAGGCTGAAAACATCGACCTACGCGAGATCGACCTGATCGGAGCCGAGCCATGGGCGACTACACAGCCACTTTCGCCGAGCTACGCCTCACCGATACCGACCGCGCCGGAGGCAAGGGCGCCAACCTGGGGGAACTGGTGGCCGCGCAGCTGCCGGTGCCGCCGGGCTTCGTCATCCTGCGCAGCTGTTACGACCACATCGTGCTGGCCGGTGCCACCGGCACCGAACTGGAGCGGCTGCACACGCTGGCCCTCGACAGCTCCGATACGACGATGCGGCAGCTGTGCGCCAGAATGCGCGAGCTTGTGCGCAACGCCCCACTCGACGACACCGTCCGGCACGCCATCCGGTCCGCCTATCACGAACTCGGCGATGCGGTGGCCGTCGCGGTCCGGTCGTCGGCCATCGGTGAGGACAGCGCGAGGTCCTCGTTCGCCGGAATGAACCTCTCACGCACCAATATCCGCGGCGACGACGCCCTGCTCGCCGCCGTCACCGACTGCTGGGCGTCGTTGTTCACCCCGCGCGTGGTCACCTACCGCGCCCGTCGCGGGATGCGGCGGACCCCGGCGATGGCCGTGGTCGTGCAGCGGATGGTCGCGGCCAGGCGGGCCGGGGTGGCGTTCACCGCCGATCCGGCCACCGGACGCCGTGACCGCATCGTCGTCGACGCGGCACGCGGCCAGGGCGAGGTGGTGGTATCGGGCGCCGTCGAACCCGACACCTATGTGCTCGATGCCGCCGGGCCACGCCTGCTCGAAACCCGCACCGGCAACCAGCGTTACGCGATCGTCGCCGGACCCGACGGTGATCGCCGGGTCGCCGTCGACGACGAACAGGGCGCGGCACCGGTGCTCGACGAGGAGCAGGCGGTGGCAGTGGCCCGGTTGGCGGCCGCGGTCCAAGCCCACCACGGCGGAACACCGCAGGACGTCGAATGGGCCTTCGACGAGGACACGCTGTGGCTCGTGCAGGCGCGTCCGATCACGATGCTGCCCGACGAACCAGATCGTTCGACACCCACGCCGCCGAACGAGGCGCCGGTGCTGGTGCGCGGGCTCGCGGCCGCACCGGGTGTGGCCGAGGGCGCCGTACGCCTGCTCGACGCCCCCGACCAAGGCGGTGCGCTGCGAGCGGGCGAGGTCCTGGTGGCGCCGATGACCAGCCCGGATTGGCTGCCGACCATCGCCCGCAGTGCCGCGGTGGTCACCGACAGCGGCGGTATGACCTGCCATGCCGCGATCGTGGCCCGTGAACTCGGGGTGCCGTGTGTCGTCGGCACCCGCACCGCCACCACGGCCCTGGTCGACGGCGCGGTGGTCACCGTCGACGGGTCCGCGGGCGAGGTCCGCGCCGGACGGTCCACCCCGGCCACCGCGATCACCACAGCTGTCGCCGTACCGCGTGCGGAGGCCGGTGTCCCGACCGCCACCAGGATCTATGTCAACCTCGCGTTGCCCGAGGCGGCCGAACGGGTCGCCGCCACCGATGTCGACGGCGTCGGGCTGCTGCGCGCGGAAACCCTGCTGGCCCAGGCACTCGGCGGGAAACATCCGAAAGAACTGATCGCGCGCGGGCAGCAGCAGGCGTTCATCGAACAGCTGGCGCGATCGCTGCACCGGATCACCGCCGCGTTCCATCCGCGGCCGGTCGTCTACCGGGCCAGCGATCTGCGCAGCAACGAATTCCGCGCGCTGGAGGGCGGCTCCCTCTACGAGCCGGTCGAGCAGAATCCGATGATCGGATATCGCGGCTGCTACCGCTATCTCCGCGAACCCGAGGTGTTCTCGCTCGAACTGGCCGCGCTCGCCCGCGTCCGTGAAGCCACACCGAACCTGCATCTGATGATCCCGTTCGTCCGCACCCGGTGGGAGCTGGAGGCCTGTCTGACGTTGGTCGCCGACAGTCCGCTCGGCGCCCAGCGCGGCCTGCATCGCTGGGTGATGGCCGAAGTGCCGTCCGTGCTGTACTGGCTGCCCGAATACGTGGGGCTCGGTATCGACGGCGTATCGATCGGAAGCAATGACCTCACCCAGTTGGTCCTCGGCGTCGACCGCGATTCCGAGCAGTGCGCGGAACTGTTCGATGAATCCGATCCCGCTGTGCTGGACGCGATATCACGTATCGTCGAAACCGCGCGACGGCTCGGGATCACGTCATCGCTGTGCGGGCAGGCGCCGTCGAATCGTCCCGAGTTCGCCGAGCATCTGGTGCGCCTCGGCATCACCTCGATCTCGGTATCACCCGACGCCGCGCCCGCCGTGCGCCGCATCGTCGCCGCGGCCGAACAGCGACTGGTCCTCGACCACGCCCTCGGCCGGGAATCGGTCTGAACCATGGCGCACGACCAGATCGTGACCTTTTCGCACCGCCGCCGCTCCGCAGCGACGCCTGCGCCGGTGACAGGCCGCGACAGCTCCGTCGCCCCGGTGGCCGCCGTGAGTTCGCGACCGGGCAGCGCGGTTGTTCGTAAGCTGGAGGCATCAGTGAAAGGAGTCGGTCGATGGTGCGAGTGTTCCTGGTCGATGACCACGAGATCGTGCGACGCGGCGTCGGCGATCTGATCGGCGCGGAGCCCGATCTGGAAGTGGTCGGCGAGGCGGGCACGGTCGATCATGCGCTGGCCCGTATCCCCGCCACCCGGCCGGAGGTCGTGGTGCTCGATGTGCGACTGCCCGATGGCAATGGGATCGAGCTGTGTCGTGAGTTGCTCACCCGTCACGATGATCTGCGCTGTCTGATCCTCACCTCCTTCACCGATGAGCAGGCCATGCTCGACGCCATCCTCGCCGGAGCGAGCGGCTATGTCGTCAAGGACATCGGTACCACCGATCTGGTCGACGCCATCCGCGCCGTCGGGGCGGGCAAATCGTTGCTCGACAACCGCGCCGCCGCCGCGTTGATGGCCAAACTGCGGGCCGAGGCCGAAGAACAGAAGGGCCCCCTCGCCGCGCTGACCGAGCAGGAACGGAAACTGCTGGCCCTACTGGGTGAAGGGTTGACCAACCGGCAGATCGCCGCGCGAATGTTCCTGGCCGAGAAGACGGTGAAGAACTATGTGTCGCGGCTGCTCACCAAACTGGGTGTCGAACGCCGCACCCAGGCCGCGGTGCTGGCCTCCAAACTGGACCCCGCCCGCAAGGACACGCACTGAGCGGCGCCCATTCCTGGCATCACCCCGCTATCAGTGGGCGCCGGATGCCAGAATGCTGATATGCATGGCCCTTCCTCTGGCGCCAGCCGGAACGGCAGGCCACCGGTGATCGAGACACTGGCCCAGTCCCGGCTGCGCGAACTGCTCGTCCAAGTGCAGGATCGGATCGCGGAGATCATCGGTGTGCGCGACCAGATGGATCGGCTCATCGACGCCATGCTCGTGGTCACGGCCGGGCTGGATCTGGACAATACGTTGCGGTCGATCGTGCATACCGCGATCGAACTGGTCGACGCCGGGTATGGCGCGCTCGGTGTCCGCGAGGCGGACAAGACCTCCAAGAATCTGGCCGAGTTCGTCTACGAGGGCATCGACGACCGCACCAGGGTGCTGATCGGGGATCTGCCCCGCGGCCACGGTGTGCTCGGTCTGCTGTTCGAGCAACCCAAGCCGATCCGGTTGGCGAATATGGCCGAGCACCCCTCCTCGGTGGGTTTTCCGCCGAACCATCCGCCGATGCGCACCTTTCTCGGTGTCCCGGTGCAGGTACGCGATGAGATCTTCGGCAACCTCTATCTGACCGAGAAGGCCAACGGCCAGGAGTTCACCGCCGACGACGAGGTGGTCGTCCAGGCGTTGGCGGCCGCGGCGGGCATCGCGATCGCCAATGCCCGGCTCTACGAGGAGTCGCAGGTGCGCCAGCAGTGGTTGGAGGCCACGCAGGAGGTGGCCGCCGCGGTGCTGGCCGGTGGCGCACCGTCCGATGTCCGGCAATTGATCGCCGAACGCGCCCAGGAACTGGCAGGCGCGGCGACGGCCTATCTGGCGCTACCGGAAGATCCCGATACCCCCAGCGAGGAGATCACCGAACTGGTGATCGCTTCCGCGGCGGGCGCCCACGCCGACACCCTGGTGGGGCAGCCGATCCCCGTGCACTGGTCGACCGCGAGCCTGACCTTCCAGCGCACCCCCGGCTCCCCCGATGACCGGCTGTTCGGGCCCGCCAACGCCGATGTGTCGATCGAGATGTCACCCCTGCGGGCCGGGCATTCGGTCATCGGCGTGCTGACCACGGTGCGCCCGGCCGGGATGGCGAGCCACGATTCGACCGGGCGAAAGATGATGACCGCCTTCGCCGACCAGGCGGCGCTCGCATTGCAGCTGGCCGATACGCAGCGCCGGATGCGTGAACTCGATGTGGTCTCCGAACGCGACCGGATCGCCCGCGATCTGCACGACCACGTCATCCAGCGGCTGTTCGCGGTGGGCCTGTCCCTCCAGGGCACGGTGCAGCGCGCCCGCGCACCCGAGGTGAAGACGCGCCTCGCCGATACCGTCAACGACGTCCAGTCGATCGTGCAGGACATCCGGCATTCGATCTTCGACCTGCACGCCAGTTCCACCGCCGAGACACCGGTACTGCGCAAACGCCTGCACGCGGTGGTCGCCGAGATGACCGCGGAGACCGACCTGCGCACCACCGTCCGACTCTCGGGACCGGTCTCGGTATTGAGCCCCACCATGTTCGACCATGTGGAGGCCGTGCTCCGAGAAGCGCTCAGCAATGTGATCAGGCACGCGCACGCCAGTACCGTGTCGGTGAAACTGACCATCGGTGACGATGTCGTCCTCGAGGTCAGCGACGACGGCGTGGGTCTGCCGAAGAACATCGAGCGCCGCAGTGGACTGGCGAATATGGCCGCTCGCACCGAACAGGCCGGTGGCACCTTCAGTGTGGAAAGCCCTGCCAGGGGCACGGTCCTGCGCTGGTCGGTGCCGCTGCCTCGAGTGCCGGACACGCCCTAGAGCCGGGCTGCCCAGCGAACACGGACGGCAGTAGCCGACGTGCCGTGCCGCTGCCGGCGCGGCGATATTCGACGGTGTGAACGCCGCGGACGCGGACGCTACGCCGCACAATCGCGCCGAGCTACCCGACACCGACCTGCCCCGGCCGATCCGTAGTCGGAGGAGCCGTTTCGACGCCATCTGGTGGGTCTATCCGCTGGAGCTTGGACCAGCCGTTCCAGCCGCGCTTCTTCAGTAGTTCGGTCAGTCGTCGGGCCGGCGGCCAAGTATCGAACGCCAGTGTGTCCAGCAGTTCGACCAACGGTGGCTCGATCTCGGGATCATTGAGATAGTCTTCGCCCTGTTCGTCGGCTATCTGCGTGATATATGAGGTCATATTGTCGGCCAACTCGACGAGGTTTCGGTCGTCGGTCTGGTCCAGAGCCCGGCTCAGCGTGAGATAGAAGTCGATGAGCTGCGGGTCTGCGATCTGTTTCCGCTTGCGTGTGATCCAGTCCGGGATGCGTTCGGGCGAACGCGCGACCAGCGGGATCCAGCCGTCGCGTTCGACCTGGACCATCCGCTCGTCGACTCCGAGTGCCCGCAGTTGGTCGAGAAATTCGACCAACTCCGAAGGCAGCGCCAGGTTGTCCCCGGCAGCGAGCCGGGCGATTCGTTTACGTAGCCGCTGCCGCTGCCGGATTTCTGCACGCAGCTGCTCGTCGATGTCTGCGACCGCAGACGCGAACTTCTCTGTGTCGGCCTGTAGGAGTTCCCGGACGCGCGCCAGCGGAACTCCGGCCTCGGCGAGCGTCCGGATTCTGATCAGCTCGACCACGGTAGCTGCGTCGTACCTGCGATAACCGGAGTGGTCGCGGTCCGGCTCCGGCAGCAGTCCTTTGGCGTGGTAGTGCCGCACCGCTCGTACTGTCACTCCGGCGTAGGAGGCCACCTCGCTGATTGTCAGCACCGGACCAGTCTCCATGATCTGTGGGGACTGTTACGAAGTTGCCTGGCAGGCTGGGCCCTGTGTGTCCTGGATGATCCGGGCGATCTCCTGGGCGTGAGTGACGAGCAGCCCGTGCCCGGCGTCGAGCCATGTGGTGCAGATGTGCGGCTGGTCGCGGACCAACCGGTCGATACCGGCCTGCCAGTTTTGATTGAGCCACGGTGCACGGCCTTCGCCGCTGTCGCCGGCCATCGACGTCGACATGATCATCCTGATCGGACAGTTGATCTTCCGATACTGGTCGAGGATTGCCGACCGCACCATATCCACCTCGAGATTCACGTCGAGGATTTCCTGTGCCGTGAGCATCACCTGACGCGGGGTGCCTTTGGCACCCTCGGTCCATGTCGTGAGGCCGTCGAACATTACCCGGAACTCCGGTAGGTCGGCCTCGGTGATGAATGGTTCGGGCACCGGGTTCGCCCCGTCGATGAGAACCATCTCAGCGGCGCTGCCGGGATACTCACGGGCATAGTGCACGACGAGGTCCGCACCCAGTGAGTGGCCGACGAGTACGGGCGGCGAGGGCAGATCGAGGTGTCTCACCTCCGCCATCACAGCGGCGAAATCGCCCAGGAATACCGCGAAGGAGTACCGGTCGGCGGCCGAAGAGAGACCATGACCTCGCAGGTCGAAGGTCACCACGTCATGATCGCGCCGCAACAGATCGGTCAGCTCGTGCAGATCAGCTTGTGTCGTGAGGAGCCCGGGGCACAGGACCAGCGGTCGTCCCCGACCGCCGCGGGACACCGCAATCGTGACACCGTCGTGTCGGACCATGAAGTGAGTGGTTTTCGCAGTCATGCCGATCATGCTGAGGGGTTGCCCCTGCGTCAGGGTCAACTGCCGAAGCGCTGTGCCGTCCGTTGCATCCCTGACCAGGGCTCCGAGCAACCGACAGCACGTCCCGATCTGCCTCAGGTCTATGGCAGAACATCCCAGCCACTCATCGATGATCGACTCGTACTCATCGAGCGTGGATGCCCGGCGTCAGCCCGACGCGGCCCCCTCGTCGAGGGAGTCGAGCGCGGCCCTGAGCTTGGCCTCCGCGCTCGCGGCGATGGGTCGCAGGGCGGCGGGGTTGTCGGTGACCTGCACCATGACATCGGGGTCCATCGCTTCGACGATGACGGTGGAGTCGGCGCCGGGATCGCGGCGCACGACGACGTTGCAGGGCAGCAGCAACCCGATCCGACGATCCGCTGTCACCGCTCGGTGGGCGAGCGGCGGGTTGCAGGCGCCGAGAATCCGGTAGTCCTCGATCTCGGCGCCGAGTTTGTCCTTCAGGGTCGCCCGCATATCGATCTCGGTGAGGACACCGAATCCCTGCTGTGCCAGGGCGTCTCGAGTGCGGGTGACGGCCTCGTCGAAGCCGGTGTGCAGTGTGGCGGTCAGTGCCGGTCGCATCGGTTCACTCCTTCCGGGTGCAGGCCGGTGCCGTCGCCGACCCTGCGAGTCTGCTCGCACCCATTCTCCCTGCGCCCCGACCGTGCGGGAACCGACGAAGGTCCTCTTCCACGGGTCGTTCGGCACTGTCGATGCCACCGCCTCCGGCAATACCGTCGGCGATGAACGCACATTCCAGCAGTGGAGGAGGCCGTTATGCGTGCCCGCGTCGTCTACGAATCCATGTATGGCAATACCGAGGCGGTCGCTCGGGCGATCGCCGACGGACTTGCCGAACATGCCTCGGTGGAAGTGCTCGATATCGCCGCCGCCGACGCGGCGCCGCTGCCTCCGGTCGATCTGGTGGTGGTCGGCGGTCCGACGCACGCGTTCGGATTGAGCCGACCCAATACCCGCGCCGATGCCGCCAGCCGCACGGACGCGCCGATCACGGTGGACGTCGGGATCCGCGAATGGCTCGACAACCTAGATCCGGCCCCGGCGGGTAGCCGTGCGGCGGCGTTCGGCACGAAGGTGGCGAAACCGCCCTGGCTGCCGGGTTCGTCCGCGCGCGGCGCCGCGAAACGGCTCCGCAAACTCGGCTATCAGCTGGCCGGCGACCCGATGGACTTTCTGGTCGACGGTATGACGGGCCCACTGCGCGACGGCGAACTCGAGCGGGCGCGCTCATGGGCGGCGGCGCTCGCCGACACCGAAATCCGGCGGACAGCACAGCACTCCTGATCCGGCCGGGGACGTAAGACCCTGCCGATCAACGACATTCGACCATCGCGCACGCCCCGGCATCGCGCGAGGCTGACAGCACGCAGCTCATCACCGTGCGAAGGAGTCGATCACCATGCCCGATACTTCTGGACCCGATCTGTCCGGCCGCAGCGTCGTCATCACGGGCGCGGCCCGCGGCATCGGCGCCGCCACAGCGCATGCGCTCGCCAAGACCGGAGCGGGAATCGTGCTCGCGGACATCCTCGATCGGGAAGGCGAGGCCACCGCCGCCGCGCTGGGACCATCCGCCATGTACCGGCGCCTCGATGTCACCGACGAGAATAGGTGGCGCCGCGTCCTCGACGATGCCGAAGCCGCCTTCGGGCCGCTCGCCGTGCTGGTCAACAATGCGGGCATCGTCGATTTCGGCGGTGTCGAAACCGAATCCCCCGCCATGTTCCGGCATGTGATCGAGGTGAATCTCACCGGCGCCTGGCTCGGTATGCATCTGGCCGCACCACGGTTGCGTGCCGCCGGGAACGGCGTGATCGTCAATGTCTCCTCCACGGCAGGGCTGATCGGGTATTCGGGTGTCGCCGGATACGTCGCCAGCAAATGGGGTCTGCGTGGCCTGACGAAAGCCGCCGCCATCGAACTCGGCAGCGCCGGCGTGCGGGTCTGCTCGGTGCATCCCGGTCCGATCCATACTCCGATGACCGCCGGGATGGATGAGCGGATCGCCGCCGGTCAGCCGCTGCCCCGCTTCGGTGAACCGGACGAGGTGGCCGCCATGATCGCTTTCGTCGTGACCGAGGCGACGTTCTCCACCGGATCGGAATTCGTCATCGACGGTGGTGCGACCGCGGGCATGGCGTTGATCGATCAGTCCTGAACCGCTCGACAACGGCCCGAATGTCGGGCCGAGTGAGGGCTTTTGGTTCTGTTGGCACCGCGATCGGCGAGGAAGCATCGCAGACATGGCAGATATCGGCAGCGGGCGAATGTGGCGGCGCTGGTTGGTCACCGTCACCGCGGGCGAAGTGGTGGGTTTCGCCGCTCCCGCGCTGACCGCTGTCACCGCGGGTCCGATCGATGACCCGGTCGCCGCGGCGGCACTCGCGCTGGCGGGCATGGTGGAAGGTGCGGTGCTCGGCTGGTTCCAGAGCAGTGTCCTGTGCACGGCGGTGCCGCGACTCGACCGGGGCCGATGGGTTCTCGCGACGGCCATCGGAGCAACCGTCGCGTGGACGGTCGCCGTCACCATGATCCTGGCGGAGGGGTTCCAGCGGTGGCCGACCGCGGCGGCGGTGCCGATGCTCACCGCCGGAGCGCTGGTGATCGTGTTCTCGCTCGGCGTATCGCAATGGTTCGTGCTTCGAGACCATGTCGTGGATGCGGGCGGCTGGATCGGCGCCACGGCGGCGGGTTGGGCCGTCGGGCTCCTGGTCTTCACCGCCATCACTTCGCCGCTGTGGCAGCCCGGACAATCCGGTTGGGTGGTCCTCGCGATCGCCTGTGCCGGGGCCTTGTTCATGGCCGTCGCGATGGCGGCGGTCACCGGCTCATTCCTGGTGTGGTTGCTTCGGGCGCAGCCGCACCGCATCGGTAACGAATATTCCTTATGACCGGATATCATTTTCGACCACGCATTGCTGGTCGCCGAAGGGAGCGGCATGCCCACCGATAAGGTGTCGATTCATCGATTCATCATCGGCGAACTCAGTGCTGCGGGGATCGACAGCAACCAATTGATCCGCGATATCGGACTCCCCTCGTGGGCGCTGACGAACGACGACGGGCACGTTCCGAGCAAGATCCTCGGCCGACTGTGGGAAATCGCCGAATACGAACTCGGCGAACCGGATATCGCGATCACCTTGGCGCAGCGTTTCCGCCTCACCACCCTCGGCCTCTACGACTATTTGTTCTCCAGCTCCCCCACCCTCGGTGCGGCGTTGGCGACCTCCGAGCGCTATATCACCGCCGCAACGACCAATTTGCATTGCGAGGTCGTCACCGGCGAAAACGGCGATGTCACCTTGTGCCTCGATTTGATCGAAGGCGATGGGCGCGGCCGCGACCACAATCAGTTGTGGGCACTGACCGGCGCTCTCACCAGAGGCCGCCAAGTATTGGATATTCCGCTGGACCCGACGCTGGTCACCTTCCGACAGGCCGCCCCGCGACGCATCGACGCCTACACCGATGTCTTCGGCGGCGCGGCAATAGAATTCGATGCGCCCATGGATTCGATCACGTTCCGCGCGGCGGACGCCCACCACCCGTTGACGACGAGCGATCCGGCCCTCGCCACCGTGCTTCGTCCCCTGGCCGAATCGCTGCCACCACCGCCGCAACCGGCGACCACCTGGATCGATCAGGTCGCCTCGGCCCTGGCGGACGCGCTCGACACCGGCGAGTTGTCGCTGGAACTGGTCGCCCGGCGTTTGATGACGAGTCCGCGCACCCTGCAACGACGACTCCGCGACGCGGGCACCACCTGGCGGATCGAACTCGACCGCGCCCGAGCCACCCGCCTGGCCGAACACGCCACGCACCGGCTGACCCGCGACCGCCAAGCCCAGCTGCTCGGCTACGCCGACCCGACCTCGATCCGCCGCGCCGCCCGCCGCTGGTCCAACACCGACGCCGACCGGCCACCCGACCTTCGCGCGCCGACATCTCCGAGCGGCCGATACAGCAAGACCGACACATTGCATGCCGCGCAAGCCACCTCGGGCACCGAAGGCTCATGGCCCGCCATGCGGAGATCTCCGGCGCAGGAACCGCCGGGCAGCGACGACGCCGAGGTCGAACAGACGGCTCGGCAGTGAGGTGTCGTTACCAGCCGAACAGCCCTTCGCCCGGCACCCACAGCGTCGCCCGAGTGACCGATGCCGCAACCTGACTACAGTGTTGCCGCCGAAGTGACCTCTACGCGCCGAACCTAGGTCGACGGCGCGTCCACGACCGTCAGGAACTCCTCCACTTCGCGTCGCGGCGTAGCAGGTGCGGGCGCGGGATCGGATGGGGCGGCACCAACCCTGATCAGGACCTGCGGCACCCCACCACCGGTGATGCGCCCCTCGAGCGCTTTCCTGGCGTTCACCAGTTCGGTGATATGGGTCAGGGCGCAGGTCGCGAGACCGGCCCGCGTGCATTCCAGCAGTACCGCCGACAGCGCCTCACCGGTGCGCAACCAGTCCACCAGGCCGTTGCCCGATGAGCTGAGCACCAGTAGCCCAGCGCGATCCTCGACGTCGGCGCGCCGCTCGGCGTGCCGGGCCGAGGGAAAGGTGCGCGCGATCGGCACCTGCGCCGCCTCCGCACCGGACGGCAGCGCCGTGCTCGGAATCCCCTCCCGCGTCGGCGAATGCCCTGTCCACCAGTGCAATTCCGCCTGATAGTCCATATCGTATCGACGCTTGGCGGTCGCCTCCTTCGAGGCGTCGGCGAGCATGGCCCGCGCGCTGTCGTCGAGCACGTCCAGGTCGACATCGTGCGGGCTCGCCAGCATCCGCGCCGCCCGCACCACCTCGTCCCAGTCTGCGGGCGCCGCCAACGGCAGCCGATCCGTGCGGCGATGCTCGATCGCCGCAGCGCGCGCCACCACGCCGGGCGGCGGGTCGGGCCACCGGCGGAAGGTCAGCCGGGCCAGTAGATCGGGACGAGCGATATCCGGGACACGCTCGATATCGGTATGCCAGCCACCCGCCGCCAGGACGGTGCGCAGGTGGTGCAGCATGGTGCCGCAGCTGATCACCAGCTGACGGCCGCTCGGATCGGCAGATGCCAGGAGCCGGTCGTTATCGCGGTAGAGCCGCAATCGGGTGCCGTCGAACTCCCAGCGCCACGGCTGGGTGTTGTGGATCGACGGTGCGCGCCCGGCCTGTTCCAGCGCGTGCCGAACCGTCGCCAGATCGGGCGCTGTGGATGTCACATCGGCGTTGGTATCGGTCATGCACCCAGTGTTGCCCCCGCGCAACCCGCAGCGTATGGGCTTTGGGTTCCTCGATGAGGGCCGATGGTCACCCAAACGGCGCGGCTCCTCGCCCCGCGCGACGGGCGCCGGTCCCAGCGAAGTCCTGGTACGGGTGCGGCGAACGCGTCGAATATCGATCCGGACGAGACGACCCGGTTGTCGCGTGTCTTCGGTGGCACTCGGGCGCCCGGTGGTGCACCGTCGAATCATGACCGACACGGCGGCACGATCTGTTCGCCCACCAGGCATGGTGTGGATACCCGGTGGCAGGTTCGCGATGGGTTCGCAGGACTTCTATCCGGAGGAACGTCCGGTACGGCAGAAGCAGGTGGGTGGGTTCTGGATGGATGAGCATCCGGTCACGGTGGCCGAGTTCCGTCGTTTCGTGAAGGACACCGGTCACCTCACCACCGCCGAGCAGGTACCGGTCGCCGACGATTTCCCTGGCGCCGATCCGGCGACGCTCGTACCGGGCTCGCTGGTGTTCACGATGACGTCCTGGCCGGTGGATCTCGACGACTGGCGTCGGTGGTGGGCCTATGTTCCCGACGCGCAGTGGCGCAGACCCACCGGGCCGGCGAGCACGCTCGACGGCAGGCAGCATCATCCGGTCACCCATGTCTCCTACGCCGATGCCCTCTCCTACGCCGACTGGTCGGGCAAATCGCTGCCGACCGAAGCGGAGTGGGAATTCGCCGCACGCGGCGGCCTCGAGGGTGCGGTGTTCCCCTGGGGTGACGAGTTCATGCCGAACCATCGCAGGATGGCCAATACCTGGCACGGCCGATTCCCGTGGGAATACGAGGCGGGCCGCAAGCACGAGCAGTCGCCGGGAACGACTCCGGTGCGGTCCTATCCGCCCAACGGGTACGGCCTCTACGACATGGTCGGCAATGTCTGGGAGTGGACCGCCGACCACTACCGCGACAGCCACGACGCGCCCGTGCGGTCGTGCTGTGCGCCGCAGACGCCGCCGCACGATACCGCCGCGATGCGGTATCGGGTCACCAAGGGCGGATCGCATCTGTGCGCCCCGAACTACTGCTTCCGCTACCGCCCGGCAGCACGTCAGCGGCAGTCGGAGGACACCTCCACCTGCCACCTCGGGTTCCGCTGCGTGATCCGGTGATATCGGTTCGCCGCGCCGCCACGTCCTGCGGGAACCACGGGTCGGGTCTCGATTCGGTGTCCGACACCATCGTGTTTCGCACCGACTCCCCCGATGTCTGCCTAGCATGAGTTGATCAGGTCCCGCACCCCTCGGTGGGTGAGAGAGACGATGCAGCGAAAGGCGGGCAACCGTGGCTGGAACGTTCCGTGGTGTGATCAACGAAGATATTCGCGATTCGGTCCCGGATTGGTCGCCCTATGAGGCGCCGAAAGCTCCCGACGGTGCGCCGAATGTGGTCTATGTCGTGCTCGATGATGTCGGTTTCGGCGCGATCAGTTGTTACGGCGGCCCGATCGAGACGCCCAATATCGACCGCATCGCCGACCGGGGTCTGCGTTACAGCCAATGGCACACCACCGCGCTGTGCTCCCCCACCCGCTCGGCGCTGCTGACCGGCCGCAACCACACCACCAACGGTATGGCCTGCATCAGTGAGGCCGCAGTCGGTTTTCCGAACGCCAACGGCCGTATTCCCGCCGAATGCGCCACGCTCCCCGAAATCTTGGTCGAGCACGGATTCTCCACGGCAATGGTCGGCAAATGGCATCTGTGTCCGGAGGACGAATCCAATCTCGCCGCCACCCGCCGCAATTGGCCGCTCGGCCGCGGGTTCGAACGGTTCTACGGATTCCTCGGCGCCGAGACCAGCCAGTGGTATCCCGATCTGGTCCACGACAATCACCCGGTGGAGCAGCCACGCTCACCGGAAGACGGCTACCACTTCAGTGAGGACATCACCGACAAGGCCATCGCCTATATCGATGACGTCAAGGCCATCGCGCCCGAACGCCCGGTGTTCCTCTACTACGCCCCCGGCTGCGCGCACGCACCCCATCAGGCGCCGAGGGAATGGATCGACCGCTACCGCGGACGTTTCGACGACGGCTATGAGGCGATGCGCGAACAGATCCTGGCCAGGCAGAAGGAACTCGGACTCGTCCCGGCCGACACCGAACTGCCGCCGATCAATCCGATCGGCGGCCCCGATACCCGCAGCGGTCCCGAGGGTCAGCCGTTCCCGCCGCTCGATTACACCCGGCCCTGGGCCGAACTCGACGACGGGGAGCGCCGGTTGTTCGCGCGTATGGCCGAGGTGTACGCCGGATTCGTTTCTCACTGCGATCAGCAGATCGGGCGCCTGCTCGACTATCTGGATGGTACCGACCAGCTCGACAACACGATTTTCGTGGTGGTCTCCGATAACGGCGCCAGCGGTGAGGGCGGGCCCAACGGATCGGTCAACGAGAACAAATTCTTCAACAATGTCGCCGACGATATCGCCGAGAACCTCGCCATGATCGATGAACTCGGTGGTCTGGAAACCTACAACCACTATCCGAACGGCTGGGCCATGGCCTTCAATACCCCGTTCAAGATGTGGAAGCGGTATTCGTTCAACGGCGGCACCTGCGATCCGTGCATCATCTCCTGGCCCGAGGGCATCACCGCGCGCGGCGAGGTCCGCGACCAGTATCACCATGCCGTCGATATCGTGGCGACCGTCCTCGATTGTCTCGGCCTCGAGCTGCCCGATACCGTGAAGGGCAATCCGCAGATCCCGTTGCAGGGCACCAGCATGCGTTACAGCTTCGATGCGCCCGATCTACCTTCGGCCAAACCCTGCCAGTTCTATTCGATGCTCGGTACCCGCGGGATATGGCACAACGGGTGGAAGGCGGTCACCACCCATCCCGCCATCAGCGGTTGGGGCGGCTACTCCGGCGACACCTGGGAGCTGTACCACACCGATGTCGACCGCTCCGAACTCCACGATCTCGCCGCCGAGCAACCGCAGCGGCTCACCGAGCTGATCGGGCTCTGGCATTACGAGGCCGGAGCCAACCACGCCTACCCGCTCGACGACCGCTCCGCGCTGGAGATCCTGTCCACGCCACGACCCCAACCCACCGCCCCACGCAACCGCTACGTCTACCACCCCGGTGGCGCCGAAGTACCCGAAGGCGTCGCGGTCAATATCCGCAATCGGTCCTACGCCATCGGCGCCCATGTCGATCTGCCCGCGCCGGGTGCGTCGGGGGTGCTGTTCTCCCACGGCGGACGTTTCGGTGGGCACGCACTGTTCCTGCGCGATAACCGCCTGCACTACGTGTACAACTTCCTCGGCACCGACCGTCAGCATGTCGCGGCTACCGAGGACCTGCCCACCGGTACGGATCTGATCCTCGCGGCGTCGTTCGACAAGGACGGTGAGGTGTCCCCCGGTGTCGCCACCGGCATTCTGAGCCTCTACCACGGTGACCGGAAGGTCGGCGAGGCGCGGATCAAGACCCAGCCCGGCAAATTCACCCTCGCCGGTGAAGGGCTCAACGCCGGTCGTGACGGCTGCGATCCGGTGACCGACCGTTATCCCGGACAGGCGCCGTGGGCGTTCTCGGGCGGCACCCTGCACAAGGTCGTGATCGATGTCAGCGGCGAACCGTATATCGACCTCGAGCGGGAAGCCGAAGCCATGCTGGCCCGCGAATAGGCCATGGCCGCGTGATTCCCGGTGTCGCGCAGGGGATCACGCGGAAACGGCACGTTCGCGCGGGCGCCGGGTATCCGCTGTGCTCACTGCGTCGCCGTCGTTGTCGCATCGTTGCCTGTGCCGAAGACGGTGTGCCAATCGTCGCGGATGCTGACGACGGTCCAGCCCTGCCGGTGTGCGTGGTCGAGGGCCTGCTCCGCACCGTGGACGTAGTCGAATTCCCGCTCGGCGTCGTCGTGCTGGATCAGTATCCGCAGAGCGGGCCGGTCCGGGATCTCGGAGAACGCCAGCATCGGCACGTCGCCGTTGGAGTTGCCCACCGACAGGATGGGCCGCCGCCCGATCCTGCTCCAGATGCGGATCGGCTTCTGCGGGCCGTCGTCGAAGTAGTCCATCGCCGGTTGATAGAGCAGCTGCGAGGTCCCCTGTTCGGCGCGGTAGGTCAGGCCGAGCGCACTACCGATGACCCGCTCCGGCGGCACACCGTAGAGGGTGTCGGCGACCGGGCGCATGAAATCGCGGTCGCCGCCCGAGGCGATGTAATTGGTGAACCCGTGCGCGGTGAGATATCCCATCAGCTCCGCCATCGGGGTGTAGCCGCAGTCGCGGTAGGGACGCGGCAGGCTGGGGTGGTCGGCGGTGTCGAAGAAGTCCTCGACCCGCCGCTGATAGTCCTCCACCGTCAGATCGCCGAACGCCCGGCTCATACCGTCGATCAGCACCGTCAGATTCGTGTCGTCGCCGCGATAGTGCTCGATCAGAGCCTGGTTCATCCACTCCAGATCACCCGCGTAGGCGGCCAGCCACGGTTGCTGCGAGCGCAACGACGGATCGTCGCGCGCCATCTCCGCCAGCCGCCGCACGGTGAAATCCAGCTGCGGTTGCATGGGCCGCTCACACCACAGGGTGCCGTCGTTGTCGAACACCGCGATCCGCGCCACCGGTTCCACGTGATCCGGGCTGCCCGGATCGCATACGCGTGCCACGAACTCCCTGATCGCGGCACGCGCACCGCCCTCGGCCCACGACGCCAGCTGATCGACCGTCACGGCCACACCTCCTCACCTCGGCTCTCACCGCCACCGAACCCGCTCGGATGGCACCGCGCTTCATCCATTACAGGTGAAATCCGGGTCGACGACCGGTCCGGGCGGCGGAGCATCGGCTAACGTAGGACAGCCGGGCAAGCCAGGAGGATCGAGCGCCACGTGACGACCGTGCAACACCCCGTGGTGCCGCTCCACGGCGCGAGCAAGCGATGGTCCACGCTGCCGACCACTCATGCGGTGCTCCTGATCGCACACAACATCACCACACTCACCAGAATTCTCGACGTCATTCCGGCATTCGAGAACGATGTACGAATTCAGCTGTGCTTCACATGCACCGAATCCGATCCGTTTCGAGAAGACCTCGACCGCGCAATTCTGCACACCGAAGTCATCCACATTCCATGGCATGAGGCGATCGACACCGATTTCGATCTGGTCATATCCGCGAGCCATCACGACGGCATCGAGAAAATAACGTCACCGCTCGCAATACTTTCACACGGAATCGGATATACTAAATACTCACCCCAGGAGCCAGGAGCCAGGAGCCAGGAGCCAGGAGCCAGGAGCCAGGAGCCAGGAGCCAGGAGCCAGGAGCCAGGAGCCAGGAGCGTTTTCGGTCTTTCACCCGAGTGGGTGTTGCGTGACGGAGCGCCCTTCGCACGCGCACTTGTCTTGTCCCACACCAGCCAACTCGACCGACTCCGGGCCAGCGCGCCCGCTGCCGCGTCGGCGGCATTCATCGCGGGTGATCCCTGCTTCGACAGGATCGTCGCGAGTGTGCAGTTCCGGGCCCGATATCGACGTGCCCTGGGAATCGGTGACCGGACGCTGGTGTACGTCTCCTCGACTTGGTCGGAGAACTCCGCGCTCGGCACCCGCTTCGGCCTCGTCCGTGAACTGCTCGCCGAACTTCCCCGCGATTCTTATGCCGTAGCGATCGCGCTGCATCCGAATATCTCCCATCGGCACGGACCGGGACAAGTCCGACTGTGGTACGCCGACTGCCTGCGCTCAGGATTGATAATCCTGCCCGAAATAGACGGCTGGCGCACAGCCATGATCGCGGCAGACGTCGTCATCGGCGACAGCGGTTCGGTAACCGGGTACGCTGCCGCAATCAACCGCCCCACGATGATCACCGAATTTCCCGCTATCCCCGACGGAACACCGATTTCCGAATTGCAGAGATCGGCCCCGCGACTGCCACCACACGGCCCGTATCTGCGTCATATCGAAGCGGCCCGCACCGAACACACCACGGAGAGGTTCGCGGCGGTGTCGGCCCTGGTGACCTCCGAACCCGGACGGTCGCTACAGCTGCTGCGGTCGTTGTTCTATCGGATCCTCGAACTGCCGCCCCCGGATTGTGAACCGCCCCTGTCGATTCTGCCCACCCCGACCGTCCGGGCGAAGCCTGAAACATTCGCTGACTACGTCACGACCACGATCGACGGCGCCACGGTCCGCCTCGTCCGCCGCCCGGCCGAGACGCAGCGCACCCTGGCAGGACGTATCGGCGGCATCGGTGGACACATGTGTTGTGCGACCGACTATCCGCTGCGTTCACTGCGCGAGAATGCCGACGTCCTGGTCGGGCTCCCCGCAGACGTCGACGACGACCGGGCGGCGTGGTTGGCGGCGACGCTCACCGACCACCCGCTGTGCACGATCGTGGCGATCGCCGACGGTGACACCTGTACGGCACGAACCCGCTACGGCGACACGGTGACACTGACCGGATGCCCGGCGGCGGTGTCGGCATCAGCGCTGTACGCATGGATCGAGGCCGGTATCGACCTACCTGCCTCGGAGGCGATCGCCGTCGTACTCGGCGACATCGAGTACGAGCTGCTGCTCACCCCGTGTCCTGACTAGCAGCGTTCGTACTGACGCGCGAAGGGCTCCGACTCCGGTGCCACCTCGCGCGCGGATTCCGGGCAGCCGCCGACGAGAACAGCGAAACCAGGGCCGTTGCGCATGACGATCGTGTAGTCGACCACACCGCCGCGCTGGGATAGGTGGCGCAGATGCCGGTCGGCGAGTTGCGTCGCCTGCGCAGCGCTGAATTCCTCTCCGACGGGCGGGAATACCGTGATGTCCAGTGCGCGGCCTGCTGTCGCGGGCGGGTCGAATACCGACACCTCGACGATGAACGGCATGGGTTGATCGGTCAGGAACCACTCCCACACTTCGAGTTCGCCGTCGGCGGGGAAGCGGGGGCGGCGGTTCGAGTGGGCCGGTGCGGGTTCCAGTCTCGAATATTGCTCGGACATGCTCTCCCCATGGACGGGCGACACTGTCCAGTCGTTGGATGCCAGTTCCGGGAAGTCCTGGATGATTCGGCGCATCGCCGCGGTGGCACGCCGAGGTTCGGCTTCCGAGCCGGCTCGGACACTGATGTCCGCGCCTGCTGCGGCCTGCACGCCGTGGGTGGTCCAGTGGATCTCCGCGCCGGTATCGGCCAGCGACAGTCGGGTCCAGGTGGATGCCGCGTCCGCTTCCACCGCCACGTCCTGCCCGAACGGCCAGCTCCCGAAAAAGGAGTCCGCCATCCGGCGGATCTTCACCAAGGTCGAGTCGCCGCGATAGTGCGGCGGCAGTTGCTGTGCACCCAGGACACGCACGACAGCCGCCGTCTCCGCCGGTGTGACACCGTCGTCGAGCCGCACATCGAGCTTGGACGTGTAGTACGAGTTGGGGCCATACGGGTGGTACTGGAACGTATGTGACGCCTCGACCACTCCTGGCAGGGCCTCGACGGCCGTTTCGATCACCCCGGACCAGCTGTCACGCTCGGTCTGATCGGGCCCCGTCGGAAAGGTGGCCGTCTCGGTCGTCTGGGACCGGTTGTCGGGCTCGGCCTGATCGGGCCCTTGCGGGGACGAACATCCGGTCAGTAGGGCTGCCGCCATCAGCACGATGACGACCGGGGTGGTGAAACGCATGGCGTTCATTCTGCGGCCGACACGATGCGGCGTCGAACGTGCGGAGGTGCAAGGCTGGGAAGGGTGCGGAGAAGGTGGGCCCACGCCCGGCCCACCGACTCAGGAGACCGACCTACCGCTCGTCTCGCAGCTGCATCGCACGCCGACGGTGCCGTTCCGCGTCTTCGGCGCGCCCTTGCCTCTCGGTCAGGTGCGCGAGTTTGTCGTGGACGTCGGCGGCGGTGCGGTTCATCCCGTAGCGGGTCAGGACCGCCGCGGCGGCCTCCCATCGTGATTCGGCTTCGGCGAGGTCGTCTCGCTGCTCCGCGATATCGCCGAGCAGCACTCGGCAGCGGGCGGCGTTGTTCGCATCGCGTGGTGTGGCCTGGAAGTAGTTCTCAGCGGCGAGGAGGAAGGGGACGGCATCATCCCGACGGCCCAGGGCTGCCAGATTCCGGCCACGATGCATATCGTTCAACGCCGACGACCGCGCCTCTTGCTGCTGATCACCGATCAACGGCACCGCGGCCCGCGCCTGTTCGAGCAGGTCGAGTGCGTCGAGCCGTAGGCCTCGACCCTCGCATTGGAGCGCCTGCCATTCGAGAATGCTGGGGGTGCCGGGCGGATAGTCCAGCGCCATGGCGCGGTGAATGTATTCGCTGCCCTCGACCGGTTCGCCCCGCTTCTCGTACAGCGCCCCGATATCGCGCAATAGCTGCCACCGGGTCGCCGTATCCCGGAGGATCTCCCAGTCCGGTGCCGCTTCGTCCACCAGCGAGCGGTAGCCGTCGATGAGCACGCTCGTGCGGAACGTCTGATATCCGAACGGAAACAAGGCCGTCCACAGCACGAGCGCTTCCAGCTCCATGCCGAGCTGCGTCGCCCGACGTGCGGCGGCGGTGAAAACAGTCCAGCCGGTGGCGAATTCGGCGCTGGCCTGCTCCGCGCCCCGGTCATCGCTGTAACGGCGCGGCGTATCGCGGAAGAATGCGGCGGGGGCCGTGGCCGGAATCGGGCGGTCCGACAACGACTTCGCCAAGGCGGCCGCCCTGGTCGCGAGCAGCCGCACGGTGCGTGATTCGATCTCCCGTGCGTCCGGGTCTCGGTCGACGTGCACGGACTTGTCGTTGGCGTGTTTGCGCATCACCTCGGGATATTCGAAGATCTCGTCGCTTCGCGCCAGCAGCAGGGAGCGCTCCACCAACGCCCGTACCGCCCGCTTCGCCGCCGCGACCGGAATCTCCAGCACCGCGGCCGCCAGTTCGATATCGAATTTTCCGCTGGGAGACCAGCTGAGCCAGCGGTACGCTGTCGCTGCCATCGGGCCGAGACCTTCGTATCCGGCCTCACATACCGTTGTCGCCACCGGTTCCCCGTCGATGCTCAGCTCATCGGACACCTCGGCGAGTGTGGCACGTTCCAGCCGATCGACGTACTCCTCCACCGATTCGTCGCCGTCGGCGAGCCGCGATGCCACCGCCGCCAGCAGCAGCGGCACCCGGCCGACCAGGCGGACAAGTCTGTCGAGTGCGGACGGATCGGCGCTCTCGGCCACCGGCCCGGCGATCCTGGTCAGATAGTCGACACCGTGTTCGGCTTTGAACCCCTGAAGCTTCAGCGATTCGAACCGCGCCAGTTCGAGTCTCCTGAGGTGCCTTTCGCCTGCCACCATCACCGCGGCATTACCGAGATCACCGAGCAAGGGCAGTACCTGTTCGGCGGACCGGATGTCGTCGAGGGCGATGAGCACCGACCGGCGCGCGAGCATCGATCGCAACAGCGACGGCCGCAGCTCAGGGGGCGGTATCTCTTGATAGGCGACGCCGAGCTGCACGAGCAGCGACAGGGCGATATCGGCGGCGGTGGTAGCCGTATGCGGGTCCGGCGTTCCTGATTCGTAGAAGAGCACATCGTCGTAGTCGTCGCTGTGCTGGTATGCCAGCGAGACCAGGATCGTCGTCTTCCCGACACCGTTGCCGCCGCTCACCGCGAGCAGCAGCGGATCGTCGGCCGCTGCGGCGGCATCCCTGAGGCGACGGACTTCACGGAACTCGTCATCTCTGTTGAGGCACAGCGGCTTCCGCGGCAGCGCACGCCGTCCGATCATGTGGTCTCCCCTTCGCAACCGATGACGAAACGACCCTAGCCGAGCGCGGCGACTCTCGCGCGGAGGGCGTTCTGCACGACATCCGCGGCGCGCTCGGCACCGGCGGCCGCCAGCGCTCGATCGCGCAGTTCCCGCACAACCTTGTGCACCACGATATCCGACGACAGCCGGTCCACCTGGTCGCGCAGCCTGCGCCCGGATGCCATCGGCGCGCCGATTCCGAGGTCCCGCAAGAGCGCTGCGGTCAACCGTTGTTCTCGGATGCGGGGCGCGCACACCATCGGCACCCCGGCCAGGATCGCCTCGTGCACCGAGTTGATGCCCGCATGTGTCACGAACACCTGCGCGCGGCGCAGGACCTCGAGCTGCGGGATCCACCGGTGCGCGATCACGTTGTCCGGTAGGGAACCCAATTCGGCCACCGGCATCTGGGCGGTCGCGAGCACGACCGTCCACTCCGATCCGGCGAAGGCGGCTGCGATTCCGCGGAAGAACTCCGCCGACCGCGTGAAGACGGTGCCCGGCGACACCACGAGTACCCGGTCACCGAATCTCGTCCAATCCACCGTGCTCGGTTCGAGTGGCACCGTGCTCAGGAGCGGGCCGACGAAATGCGCTTCCGGGCCGAAACGACTCCGGTTCGGCTGTAGTTCGGGCAGTGTGTTGATCAGGACCGGACCTTGTCCGGCCCGCCGCGCATGCGTCGACCACATCGGCACCGCCCGCACCCCGTGACGTTCGGCGAGTCCCCGCGCCCAGGGGATGTGCGGGTCGATAACACACAGCTCGGTCGAGGTGGAACGCAATTCCGCCGCCATGGTCGTCGCGGTCGAGCGCCAGGCGGCCCGCCGCTGCCACCTGAGCATGCCCCGTTCGGCCAGATCCGCTGGACCGTGCCCGGCTGGTACGCGCACCCGGTGGTCGACGGGCGGCACAACGGCCACGGCTCCGGTCGTCTCGATCGCCTGGCGGTAGCGGGCTCCGGCGATCATCCGCACCGGTATCCCCCGCCGCACCAGCTGCCCGGCCACCGCCAGCATCGGTGCCACATGCCCCCACGCCGAATACGGCACCAACACCATCCCCATGCCATCATCTTCGAACACGACAGCGCCACAAGGCCAATCAGGGTGGGAGCAGATATGAGCACGACCGCGCTGACGCGCACACAACGCGTATTCGCCATCATCGGCGGTGTCGTCGCGATCGCGGCGATCATCTGGTTGGTGTACCAGGTACCGGCGTGGCTCACCCGTGATGTGAAAGAGGCCGAAGGTTTCCGCACGCAGCTCGTCCAGCTGATCGGGTTCGGCATCGCCGGAGCTGTCGCCGTCTACGGCATCAAGAAGCACTACCTGGACCGGGACAAGCAGTACACCGACAGCTACAGCGCCGCGGTCAGCAAGCTGGGTTCGGCCGACTCCTTCCTGCGTGCCGGTGGCGCCCGCGAGCTGGAGCGGATCATGGACTACACGCCCGCCGACCAGATTCGCGTGGTCGAGACCTACGCCGATTTCCTTCGACATCACTCCGCGACGAGTGACCGACCGGATTCGGCGCAAAGACCTGCGGCCGATGTCACCGCGGTGCTTGCCGCGTTGCGCCGCCGACGAGTGGCCGCCGACGAGCCGACGCTGGATCTGAGCCGAATCCAGGTGCCCAACGCGGACATGCGCGGTATGCGTCTGCCCGGTGCCGACTTGTCGCGCAGCAATCTGAACGGTGCGGACCTCACCGACGCGACGCTCACCGACGCCGACCTCACCGCGACGACATTCAACAGAGCCGACCTGTCGAACGCCCGCCTCTGCCGCGCGAAGCTGATCGATGCCCGGTTCGTCGCCGCGACTCTGCGCGGCGCCGATCTGACCGGCGCGGATATGACGGGGTGCGCGCTGAAGGACGCCGATCTGCGTGGCGCGGATCTCCGCGAGGTTCGCGGGCTCACCGCCGAACAACTCGCCGACGCCCGCACCGACGCCACCACACGGCTACCCGATCACCTCGCATGACCACGATGGGCTTCCGACTCGGGTCGAGTTGCGTGGTGAGCGGTATACGGAGCGAAAGTGGTCCCCGGCCTGGATCTTTCAGGATTTGCTCGGCTGTACCCAGCGGCGCAGCGCGTCGATGGTCGATTCGGGTGAGGTGTTGAAGCAGAATTTCACGCCGGGCGATATGTCGTTGACCACGTTCACGAGTCGTTCGAACAGCAGCGTGTATTCCGGTGCCATGCGCACTCCGGCGCCGATCATCGCGACACCGAATGGTTCGGCGGCGCATGCGCGGATCCGCGCCTCGGCCGCGTCGGGGTCGGCGGGTACCTGGCAGGACACGAAGTCGAATCCGGCTTCGCGCAGCGCGGCCTCTCCCGCCGCGATGCGCGCGGTCAGCGTGGCCTGGTCCAGGCCGGGGATCCTGCTGTAGTCGAGGGCTGCGGGGCCCAGGCCGATCGATAGGACGGTGTTCACTCCGCTCGAGCCTTCCATTCGCTCGGTTCCCTTCTGTTGCGATATCCAGAATCCGATCGCACCGACGACGAGCAGCAGGGCCACACCGCCCGCGATCGTCCGTCGCCCGGTCACCACCGCGTGGAACCGTTGCGGTCGAAGAAGCCACCGGTCGGGCCGTCGAGGCCGATGCTCGCCAGCTCGACGATCGCGTCGGTGCCTGCACGCACCGTCTGGAATCCGGCGTGGTCGGTGAGGTCGGTGGCGGTGTAGCCCGGATCGACGGCGTTGATGCGGATGTCCGGGAGGGCGCGGGCGTACTGGGTGGTGATCATGTTCAACGCGGCTTTCGTCGCCGGGTAGCCGAGGGTGGGTGGCACCAGGCCGACCAGATTCGGATCGGTCATGGTGGCGATCGACCCCATCCCGCTGGACACCATGACGATCCTCGGGTGCTCGGCGGCGCGCAACAGCGGCAGGAAGGCGTGGGTCATGCGGACCGCGCCGAAGACATTGGTCTCGAACACCTCGCGGAGGTCGGACGCGCGAGTGTCGGCGGGAAAACCTGCCAACCCAGGCTCGCGAACCGGCGCACGGTTTCGCGGCCCAACCCTTTGTTCGCCCCGGTGACCAGGGCGGTTGTCGTCGTCATGCCCTCAGTGTGGTGCCGCCGCCCAGGGGCCACCAGGACTGCTCACGCATGGGACGGGCGGTACCACCTCATGGATGCCACGATTGGGCATGGACAGAGCTGAGCTGGCTGCCGTGGTGCGCACCGCGCGTTCACGCATCACGCCCGCCGATGTCGGACTGCCGTCGGGACTGCGGCGACAGGTGCCGGGACTGCGCCGTGAAGAGGTCGCGCTGTTGGCGGGGCTCAGCGTCGACTACATCGTGCGGCTCGAGCAGGGGCGCGGGCCGAAACCGTCCGCGCAGGTGCTCGGTGCCCTGACTCGCGCGCTGCGGCTCGGCGATGACGACCGCGATACGGTGTTCCGGCTCGCCGGTTCCGAACCGCCGCGCGCCGGGCAGGTGCCGATGCTCGTGCGGCCGAGCGTGCTCCAGATGCTGGATCGCATGTCCGATCTGCCAGCCGTGGTGCTTTCGGCCAAATCCGATGTGCTGGCGTGGAATCCGCTGGCGGCGGCGCTGCTCGGCGACTTTTCCGCTGTACCGCCTGCGCAACGAAATCTCATCCGGCAGCGGTTTCTCGGCGGCGGCCTGCACCGCGAGCAGCCGACCTCCGAGGAGGAGCAGGAGGCGGCCGCTCACTGTGTGGGGTGCTTGCGCACCGCGCAGGCCCGTTACCCCGACGATCTCGACCTCGCCCACCTCATCGGCGCGCTGCGTTCCGGCGGTGCGCGATTCGATGAGCTGTGGCGGGCCGGACGCTCGGGGGCGATCCGGGCCACCACGGTCACCGTCGCACATCCCGAACTCGGCCCGCTCACCCTCGACTGCAATGTTCTCCTGGAACCGGACAACGACCAGACGATCCTGGTCTACTCCGCCGCGCCCGGCACGCAGGAAACCACAGCCCTCGATCTCCTACGCGTCACCGGAGGGCAACGCTTCGACCATCACGCGCGCTGATGTCCGCGCCGACATGACTGCGACGGCACCCTCATCACCGTGCCGTCGTGGGCGCTTCGATGAGTTCGGGTGACACCGCGGCCGAACGTGGGACCTGGTCAGGCTCCCGGAACACCCACCAATGCGTGTTCTTCCGCCGCTGGGCGGGCGGCGAAGGGGCATTGCCAGTCGGCGGGTTTGGGGCGGCCGGAGTAGCGGCGGGCTTCGGAGAGCTGCTCGTATTCGAGCAGGTTCGGGTTGATATCGCCTTGCAGCATGATGTCCTGTTTGCGGATCTTCTCCGCCAGGCGGTCCCACATACCCGCCGCTTTGATGCGGCCGAACTGCTCATGGGAGTTGAACGCCAGCATGGGGAACGGCGGGCGGCGGCCGAACCGCCGATGGGTCTCGTGCAGGCCGATGACGAAGAACGGGTGGCCCGCCACGCTGTAGCCGAACTCGCCGGACTGTGGGTCGCAAGAGTAGCCGTCGGCCCAGGCGTATTTGTCGGCGTCGGCCTCGTGCAGTAGTTGCAGGTGCTGCCACAGCAGTTCCTCGAAGCGCAGTTCGTCCACGCCGCGTGGCTGCTCGAAGGTCGCGATGAAGCTGGTGAACTTACGTGCGCTCCACTCGGCCGAGCCCACGAATTCCGCAAGGTCCAATGCCATCAACCGTGCCGAGTCCTCGCCGCCCATCACCTCGTAGTGACGGTGGGTGATCCCGCCCTGCCGCCAGGCGGAGCGACCCGCCAGACAGGCGAACCGGTCCCCGAGCAGGAACCTCTCCAGTTCGGCCCGCGCGTCCGTCGTCAATCCCGATGTTTCCTTTCCGACCACGTGTCCTGGGTCGAGGAGGAATCATCGACTCACCTGGTGAATGCACCCACCTCGACCGCGTTGCGCGCGTATCTTGTCAGCCGACCGGCAGGTCGCGCGAATCGGGCGGAAGACCATCAAGAACGGATTGCCGCGATGACGGGCCGAAACCGCCCATCGGCATGTCGCGGATCACACCGCCGGGGGCATGCGGGGCTCGTTTCTGATGCTGATACCGGGGTCGGCCCCGACCTCGGACCCCCGCTACGGGAGTCGATCGCCCGGTGCTGGGCGACCCTCGAAGTGGGCATACCCCGTCGGATCGATCGGCCGCGGCGGCACCTCCCGCAGGACATCGACGATCTTCTTCCACCGACTGCGCTCCGCGCGCAACGCGAGTTCGGCGCCGGAACCCGAAGCGGCTGCGATCGCCGTGTCGTGGTCCTGCGGCATATCGGCGATGTGCGCGGCTCGGGCCCGCATCTCCTCGATCTCGGCGTCGATCGCGGCGAGGACGCCTTCGGCAGTAGTCACCAATTCCGGCGTGATCGGCAGAGCACGCGCGAAGTTCTCGCTCGCGGCCTGCAACGCCATGCCCTGTCCGAACATCCACCCATTCTGCACCCCACTGCGGCCTTCTCCGTGAAGAAGGCCGCAGCGCGCGGCCGAACTAGATCGACGTGGGATGTGCGACGTCAGGTGCGGTCGAACTTCCCGCCCGTGGTGCCGGTGAGGAAGGCGTCCCATTCGGCTGGCGTGAAGATCAGGGCCGAGCCGGTCGGGTTCTTCGAGTCCCGGACACCGACCGCGCCTCCGTCGAGGTGAGCGATCTCCACACACGCGTCCGCATTGGCGGATCGGCTGCTCTTGAACCATCGGGTACCGGACAGATCAACGCTCATGCCTCAGCTCCTTACCGTCGAGCGGATTTGGTGCGATCCATACTTCAGGCGTGGTCGAACACACCACCTGCGGCGTCGCCCAGGAAGGCGTCCCATTCGGCCGGGGCGAACACCAGAGCCGGACCGGTCGGATTCTTCGAGTCCCGAACGCCGACCATGCCCTCCTGGAGATGCGCGACCTCCACACAAGCATTCGCGTCCGCAGAGCGGCTGCTCTTGAACCAACGGGCACCGGACAGATCAACACTCATGCCTCGAACTCCTCACCGTCGAGCAGATTTCGCATGACCCCACGCTTCACGCGTGGTCGAACATTCCAGTGGTCGCGTCGCCAAGGAACGCGTCCCACTCGGCCGGAGTGAACACCAAAGCCGGACCCGTCGGGTTCTTAGAGTCACGGACACCGACCGCGCCTCCGTCGAGGTGGGCAACTTCCACACACGCGTTCGCGTGTTCCGACCGGCTGCTCTTGAACCAGTTCGCTCCGGACAGATCAACGCTCACGCCTCGAACTCCTTTGCTATCTCCAGGATCAGCGACCTGGTGTCTTGTTCGTCCAACGCTACACGCTGGAGCCCTGCCCAGGCGTCCCGATATCGCTGAATCTCGGCCTCCTGCTCCAGATAGAGATGCCCGGTGTACTCCTCCACGTAAACCACAGGGGGCTCGATCATCCGCGACGATGGCAGGGGTGGGAACTCCAGCAACGTGAACGAACCGACTTGAAGTCCAATGTGCCCGTCAACGGACAGCGGCACGACCCGGATAGAGATGTTCGCCCGGTTTCCGACGTCCGCCAGATGCCGGAGCTGCCGCGCCATCACAGATGGCCCGCCCACCCGGTGCCGGAGTGCCGCCTCCGACAGGATGACGTTCATACTGAACCCATCCTGATCCAGCTTCGCTTGCCGCCGTGTCGCCAACTCGACTCGCTGCTCCACCTCGACGGTCGGCATGGTCGGGTTGGAGACCCAGATCATGTCCCGCCGGTACTCCGGGATCTGTAGGAGCCCATGCACGAGGGTCAGCTGGAATGTCGTGATCGTTTGTGCGGCGTCCTCCAATCCAAGGTAGTGGTCGAACTTCGGTGCAACCGGATAGCTCCTCCACCACCCGTTTCCAGCCTTCTTCGCCTCCTCGACCTCCGCGGCCAGCGTCAGCAACCGCTCTCGCTCGACCTGGGTCGCCCCGTACTCATCGCACAGGGCGTTGACATACACCCGTGACAGTTTGGTCGGTAGTCCGTCCTCCATCCGTCCGATCGTTTGCGGCGAGATCTCGATGACCTTGCCCGCCGCTGTCTGGCTCTTGCCCGCCCGCATCCGCAACCTGCGCAGTTCCCGCCCGGCCGCCCGTTGAGGGAGTGTCGACCCCGCTGCCATGTCGTTAGCCTCGCTATCGGATTGTTCGAATTATGGAACGCCTCGTCATGGAGCATGCGGTCGCGTGTCGGCCCACCGCAGAATCTTGGCAACTCGGCAGAAGAAACACGATCGTGCACATTCCAAAAACCTTGCGCGGCGCGTCTACTGGGTACAGCTCCGAGCGCGAGGCGAGGTCCGACCCCACCGGACCCCTGGCGCTCGGGGCACACCAGCCGATTACGACACCGGAGGTGCCAGCAATTATGAACGCCCTTCCCCCTTTTCGCCACCATGCGGTGCTGACCATGACCGTCGAGCTCGCGCACCGGGTGATGCAGGAGCACATCGACTGCCCGGTCACCGTGTGTGCGATCAAATCGCAGGCGAAAACCTTACTGGTGCAACAGAAACGCCTCGCACCGTCGGGTCGCATGAAATTCGGGTACTGAGCCGTGGACCGATTGCGCGATATCGAAATCGATGTCCTCCGCGATGTGATAGACGCGGTGGATGCCCGGCTGGACACCATCGCGAATCTCCGGGTGCCGCGATCGAAGGTGTACGCCTCGGTCATCTACGCCGTCATTTCCAGTGCACGGGATACCGGACATTACGGCGCCGGGATGCTGGCCAACGCACCCTTACTCGATTCGATCCTGTCGGGAGCCGAGGGCACCGAACACGGCGCCGCCATCTTCGCGACCCTGGTGGACCTCAACGCCCTCAATTAGCGACAGCCCGCCCGACACATCGAATCGGGCATCGACCGAACACCTTTCACTTCGCCGACGCCGCGCACCGGCTCGTCAGGAACCCCGGTGCGCGGCGTGCTGCGCCGCGACGCGCGCCCATACGGCGGGGTCGGTGCGCGGTCCACCCGGCGTGTCCGCGCCGTACCGTTCGATCTCGGCGGCGAGGTCCAGCGGCCCGGTCAACGACACGCCGGGGCGCAGCGCGGCTTCGACCTGTTCATCCGGCACCAGCCAGCACACCTCGAACTCGATACCGTCCGGGTCGCGGCCGTACAGCGCCTTGGTCGAACCATGATCCCCGGCCCCGGTGAGCGCACCGGCCTCCGCCAATGCCGCACGCATGGCCGCGAGTTCGGCGAGCGTATCGACCTCCCAGGCCACGTGATACAGCCCGACCGAACCGGGAACGGTGGCCGCGGCACGGCGTGACTGGAACAGCCCGAGATCGTGATCGTTGGCCGAACCCGCATGCCGCAGGAACGCCCCACCGGGAAACCCTTCGGCCAGCCGCTGGAAGCCGAGCACCCCTTCATAGAAAGCGAGACTGCGATCCAGGTCCGACACATACAGCACGACGTGATTGATTCCCCGCATACCCAACAGGCTCCTCGACCGATCGCTTCGCCGCCCGCCGACGACGAGCGGAATACAGTCTCACCATCCTCTCCCGGTTACGCGCACGACAGGGCGAGGTGTCCCAGAGACCGGAACAGACGCCGCCAGCGGGCAGGACTCACCGCCGGGAGCGCTTCCCCGGCTACCGGACTGTCGGCGACCACGAATCCAGCGACCAGAGTGGCAGTCGTGTCCGCATCGCCACCGGCCTCGATGCATGCGGTGACAGCTGCGGGATATCGGTGTCTAGTGCCACCACCGATCCACTCTCGTCCCCTTCCCGACCAAACCGCAGACCGTCGCAGCACGAATCCTTACCTACGCGACCCAGCCGGGGCGTCGACACACCATGCGATAGGGGCTCGACAGTGACAACACCGCGATCCAGGCGAACGGCGGCCATCCGCTGGATGCTTGCCGCCACATTCGCCGCGACAGGCTCGGTCGGCGTGACGAGTACGGCGGTCGCCGCGCCCGATGCGCCGCGCGTCGACTCGGTGCAGCAGGTCGACGGCCGACAGCAGAACGTGACGGTCTATTCACCGGCGATGGGCAGGCCGATCCCGGTGCAGGTCCTGCGCGCCGCGGCCGACGCACCGCGGCCGACGATGTATCTGCTCAACGGGTCGCAGGGCGGTCCGAACGAGAGTGGCTGGGACGCACAGACCGATGCGATGACCTTCCTGCGCGACAAGGACGTCAACGTGGTGGTGCCGGTGGGTGGGGCGGGTTCGTACTACACCGATTGGGTGAACGACGATCCGGTGCTCGGCCGCAACAAATGGCAGACCTTCCTCAACGACGAACTCCCACCGGCCATCGAGGCATTCCTCGGCGCGAACGGCGAGCGCACGCTGGCGGGCGTATCCATGAGCGGCACATCGGTATTGAACCTGGCGATCGCCAAACCGGGCTTCTGGCGCAGCGTCGCCTCCTACAGCGGGTGCGCGCAGACATCCGATCCGATCGGACAGGAGTTCGTTCGGATCACGGTGGAGAACTGGAGCGGGGCACGCAGCGTCGAGAACATGTGGGGCCCGCGCGGCGGCCCGCTGTGGCGCGCCAACGATCCCCTGCTCAATGCAGAGCGATTGCGTGGGACGGCGGTGTACCTCAGCTCCGGCAGCGGAGTTCCAGCCGCGCCACACGACACTCCGGCCGATCGGCGGGTCATGGAGGGGCGCATCCCGCTGCCGGTGCAGATCGCCTTCGGCGCACCGATCGAGGCCGCGATCCACTTCTGCACGGTGAACCTGACGAACAAGCTGCGCGACCTCGGCATCCCGGTCACCTTCGACGACCGGCCCGTCGGCACCCACTCCTGGGGCTACTGGGAAGACGATCTGCACCGTTCCTGGCCGTTCCTGGCAGGTTCGATCGGCCTCCGGTGACCTGACCGCCGCGGCCCGTGGCCGGTGAACTCCAGGCTTGTACGACCCGTCGGGGTGGTGTTCACCGTGCTGGCTGCCATGTCGGCGATGCAACGCCAGTACGTCCGCGACCGCATTCTCGAGGGCCACGAATTCACGCGGGCTTCGACCACGGCGCTCGCCGCACGTGCGATGGCGAAGGTGATCGCTGGGGCAACATGGCTCGCGCCGGACCTCCGCGCCGCTGCCGTGACTGTCCCCGGTTTCGATCGGCGTGACCGTAATGCTGGTCGGCGCTGGTCCCGGATGGTTTCGTGTCCTGGCGACCGTCCAGTTCGAAGGAGAGGGCCACGGCATGTCCGTCGATGACACCGCTGATACCGCGACCACCGTGCAGGTGGTCAAACTCGGCCGACACATCGGCGCACAGGTGAACGGGGTCCGCCTCGGCGGTGACCTGGACGAACAGACCGTGGCCGCCATCCGCGGCGCGCTGCATGAACACAAGGTGATCTTCTTCCGCGATCAGCACCACCTCACCGAGGACGGGCAGTACGAGTTCGCGCAGCTGCTCGGCAACCCCACCACACCGCACCCGACCCTCACCTCGGCGGGCGCGAAGAGCCTGGCCATCGACTCCCAGCACGGCCGCTCCAATGTCTGGCACACCGATGTCACCTTCGTCGACCGCGTCCCCCAGGCGTCGATCCTGCGGGCGGTGACGTTGCCCAGCTACGGCGGCTCCACCACCTGGGCCTCCACGGTCGCCGCGTACAACTCGCTGCCGGAACCGCTCAAGCTCCTCGCCGAGAGTCTGCGCGCACGCCACTCCAACCGATACGACTACGCCGTGACCACCGAAAACCTGCCCGACGAAAGCGCACGGGCCTACCAGCGCGAATTCGAGTCCACCTATTTCGAGACCGAACACCCCGTGGTGGAGGTGCACCCGGAGACCGGGGAACGCGCCCTGCTGCTGGGCTGCTTCGTCAAGGAGATCACCGGCCTCACCGGCAGCGAATCACGCGCACTGTTCCGGCTGTTCCAGGATCGGGTGACCCGGCTCGAACACACCACCCGCTGGAACTGGGCGCTCGGCGATGTCGCCATCTGGGACAACCGCGCCACCCAGCATTACGCCGTGGACGACTACGACAGCACCGAGCACCGGAAACTGACCCGCATCACCCTCGCGGGCGCGGTCCCGGTAGGCGTGGACGGCAGGCCGAGCACCGTGATCACCGGCGATGCCGAGCCCTATGCCAGTGAGACCGCACTCCCGCGGGCGGCGTGAGAGGTCCGTCTGCCGAATCGCCCGGCACGTGACGTTTCTGAACCGAACGCCCGGGTATCGATTACCCTGTGACGGCTCACGAGTTCGGTAATTTCGCGCGGACACAGTACCGACTGATCTTCGGCTGACGATGGGAATCGGCGTGAATTTGTGGAGCTATATCCAGGGGCGGGGTGAAGTTCTGGCTTTCCTCACCTATCAGCACGCGTCCCTGGCATTTCAGACGGTGCTCGTCGGTACAGTTGTCGCCGTGCTCATCGCGGTGGCGGTCTATCGGCTTCCGCTGTTGTCGGCGCTGTCGCTGACCTCCAGCCGGGTCGCGTTGACGATTCCTTCGCTGGCATTGCTCGCGTTGCTGCTGGTCCCGTTCGGGCTGGGCGTCGTGCCGTCGTTTCTGATGCTGGCATTCTTCGCGGCGCTGCCCGTGATCGGGAACGCGATCGTCGGTTTACGCTCGGTGCCCGCCTCGGTCATCGAATCGGCGCGCGGTATCGGCTTTTCCCGGTGGCGCATTCTACTGACCGTCGAATTGCCGATCGCCTGGCCGGTGATCCTCACCGGTATCCGGGTGTCCACGCAAATGATCGTCGGTGTGGCCGCCATCGTCGCCTATGTGCTCGGCCCCGGCCTCGGATCGCTGATCTTCAACGGCCTTTCCCGGCTGGGTGGGGCCAACGCGCTCGAAATGGCGCTGACCGGAACGCTGCTCATCGTCGCCATCGCGTTGGTCTTCGACGCGCTGCTCGTCCTGCTCGGACGCCTCACCATCGCAAAGGGACTCTCATGACCGACGCTGTGACCGATCGACCCGCGGTCCCCGAGCGCAATGTGACCGGTGCGTCCATCAAGCTCGACGCCGTCGTCAAACGCTATAAGGGCCAGGACAAGCCCGCTGTCCAACGTCTCGACCTCGAGATCGAGGCGGGCCGGATCGTCGCGTTCGTCGGCCCGTCCGGCTGCGGTAAGACCACCACGCTGAAGATGATCAACCGGTTGATCGAACCCACCGAGGGCCGCATCTTCATCGATGGCCGCGATGTCACCAAGGAAGATCCCGACAAGCTGCGCCAGTCGATCGGATACGTCATCCAGTCCGGTGGCCTGTTCCCGCACTGGTCGGTCGCCAAAAACATCGGCGCGATCCCCCGCGTACTCGGCTGGGACAAACAGCGGATCGCCGAACGCACCGAATATCTGCTCGACCTGGTGGGTCTCGACCCCGACACCTTCGCCGACCGGCTACCCAAGGACATGTCCGGCGGCCAGCAGCAGCGCGTCGGCGTGGCCCGCGCGCTGGCCGCCGACCCGCCGGTGCTGCTCATGGACGAACCGTTCGGCGCGGTCGACCCGATCACTCGGGTTCGTTTGCAGGACAGCCTGATCGCGATCCAGCACGAACTCGGCAAGACCATCGTGATCGTCACCCACGATTTCGAGGAGGCCACCAAACTCGGTGACAAGGTGCTCATCCTGTCCGAGGGCGGGCACGTCGAGCAGTACGCGACCCCGGAGGAGATCCTCACCGATCCGGCGACGCCGTTCGTGGAGGAATTCGTCGGGTCCGGTGCGAAACTCGCCTATCTGACGGTGTCGCGGGTGCGCGATGTCGCCCACGACGAGGTGATCACCGCGCGCATCGGCGAACCCGCGCAGCAGGTGATCGACCGTGCGCGGGCCGCCGGGCACACCTGGGTGGTCGTCGTCGACGATGCGGGACGGCCGCGCTCATGGCCCACCCTCACGGAGGTGGCGAGCAAACCCGAGGTGTCGGACTACCTGGACCGGCGCCTGCCCGTGGTCGCGCAGTCCTCGACCCTCAACGACGCGCTCGACGCCATGCTCGCGGCCAGCCAGGGCGCCACCCTCGTCACCGATGGACGCGGCGCGGTGATCGGATCGCTCGCCATCGGCGCGGTGACCGACGTGATCCAGACCAAACTCGCCGAAGGCCGCGCCGCCGAACCGGACCTGTCCTACGAAACCTACGTCGACGGCACCGATCCGGCGCCGACACCGGTGGTCGCCGCCGACGACGAGCCCGGATCGGCCGGACCGTCATGAACCGCCTGCGCCGCGTCCCGCTCGACGTGTGGTTCGAGCCGATCATCATCCTCGTCATCGGCATCGGCTACGTCCTGTGGTACCGGTCGACCACGCTCACCCCCACCGAACAGGCCTCCCTCGGTTGGGACAACCTCCAGACCACGATCCTCGAACACATCCGGCTCACGGTGGTGGCGACGCTGATCGTGGTGGTGGTCGCGATTCCGCTCGGCATCGCGCTCACCCGGCCCGCGTTGAAACGGTTCGAGCCCATCGCCGTCAATATCGCCAATATCGGGCAGGCCGCGCCCGCCGTCGGTCTGCTCGTGCTGTTCACCTTCTGGCTCGGCACCGGATTCCGCACGGCGATCGTCGGTCTGGTCGTGTACGCGATCCTGCCGATCTTGCAGAACACGATCGTCGGGTTGCGGCAGGTGGATCAGCGCACCATCGAGGCCTCCCGCGGTATCGGCTATTCGGCCTCCAGAACGCTGTTCCAGGTGGAGTTGCCGCTCGCGGTGCCGGTGATCCTCAACGGTGTGCGCACCGCGCTGGTGATCCTGGTGGGCACCGCCACGCTGAGCACGTTCATCGGCGCGACCAGCCTCGGCACCTTGATCACCACCGGCGTCACCCTGTTCCTGCCGAAACTGCTGATCTCCGGCGCGATCCTGGTCGGGCTGCTGGCCCTGATCATCGATTGGCTCGGCCGCCTGGTGGAGCTGGCCGCGACCCCGCGAGGTATCTCATGAGTTCGCCACGGGCCCGGCTGGCCACGCTGATGTCCGCGCTGGCGGTGACGGTGTCGATGCTCGCTGGCTGCGGTCTGGTGAGTTCATCGGGCACCTTCCACGACGCGCGGCTGCCCGGCGGCGAACAGCCGTTGCAGGGCACGAAGCTGGTGGTCACGTCGAAGAGCTTCACCGAGGGTGTGCTGCTCGGCAAGATCACCGCCACCTATCTGGCCGCCGCGGGCGCCGACATCACCGATCTGACCGGTGCGCCCGGTTCGGCGTCCTCGCGGCAGGCCCAGCTCAACGGCGACGCCGATGTGCTCTGGGAATACACCGGCACCGGATGGGTGAACTACCACAATCAGACCGAGACGATCTCCGATCCCACCGAACTCTGGCAGCGCGTGCACGATATCGAGCGAAGCGAACACGATCTCGAATGGCTTCCGCCCGCCAATTTCAACGACACCTATGCTTTCGGCGCATCCACACCGAATGCCGAACGGTTGCAGGTGAAGTCGCTGTCGGATGTCGCGGCGCTGCCCGTCGCGGATCGCACATTCTGCGTGGACGACGAATTCTTCAGTCGCTCCGACGGATTCCTGCCGATGCTGGACAAGTACGGCATCCCCTACAACGATCCCAACGGTGTCCCGTCCGGGAATGTGACCCGCATGGACGCGGGCGTCGTCTACACCGCGACCGCCAAGGGCGCCCCCTGCAATTTCGGCATGATCTACACCACCGACGGCCGGGTCAAGAACCTGAATCTGCGGGTTCTCGACGATGACAAGAAGTTCTTCCTGCCCTACAGCGGTACGGCCGTGGTGCGCGGCGTCGTCATCGACGGCACCCCGGAATTGCGCCCGCTGCTGGCCGTGATCTCCGAGCGGCTCACCGACGATCTGATGCAGGAACTGAACGGGCGCGTGGACATCGACGGCGAGGACCCGGCCGATGTCGCCTACGACTGGCTGAAGAGCGAAAACCTCATCGAATAGGCACAGTGTCAGTTCGAGTCGGGCGGTTCCGCACCCTCCGAGATATCCGGCAGTCGGTCCGCGCCCCAACTCCGATGCACGTAGCCGATGACGCTGTCGAGTTCGGCCCGGTCCACCGAAGCCGGTTCGCCCGATTCCAGCGGGTCGAAATGGAAGATGTAGAGGCGCGAGGCGAACTGGTCGAAAGGTAGCGACGCTTCACCGAAGCGTTCACCGTGCCCGGCCGTACCGACGACGACGCCGTCGCCCCAGTCCTGGCCGCTGTCGTTGTTGGGGTTGTAGAAGTAGACCCGCATCGTCTCCTGCGGGTCCAGAGTGACCCGCAGGATGGTGATGGCGTGCCAGCCGACGAAGCGGGCCGCGCTGTCGGTGACGGCGATACCGGCCGGTTGCGGGTGGATCAGGGGCTGGTTGCCGTTGTGGAAGGGGTGGTAGCAGGCGTAGAAGTGGCGCAGGAATTCGTCGAGGTCGGTGAGCTGCCCGGTCGCCACGTCGACGTTGATGCGGAAGCCTCGTCCCGACCACCAGCCGTGGAACTCGGGATTGATCCACCGGTGCGGATCGCCTTCCCGGCCCACGCAGCAGCGTCCCATTTCGGCATAGATGCGATCCAGATGGGGAACCACCAGCAGTGATACCGGGTCCAGATCGAGCGGCAGCGTGGTGGCGACTCCCCCGTCGCTGTCTTTCGAGGAGATCAGTTGTCCCTCGAAATGCATGACGATCTCGTCGTCACGCGCCGCCCACGCCAAGGTCTGTAGGAGATAGTCGGGATCGTTGTAGGCCCACATCGACAGTGCGCGCGCCGATTGACAGGTGGGATTATCGCCCTGGCCGACGCCGAGGGGCAGCCCGAGAATCGACAACATGCCCGACACCAGCCAGGCGCGTGCCGACGGCACCGGCCCGTAGACCTGCGTCAGCCGGGCGCTCGCGGTCGGCGACAAGCGCAGTGACAGTTGCCGCCACAGCGCGGGCGCGACCGGCGGTTGATAGAGGATCCCGCGTTCGAGCATGAGCGCGAGTCCGTAGATGCACTGGGCGGTTTCGACGTGCACGGCCGCGTCGATCAGGCTGTGCACCAGTTCGTGATAGCAGAGCAGGCAGTCGCGGCCGGTACTGGACAAGCCCATCGACTCGGCGAGCAGATATTCGCCCTTTTCCTGGAGGAAACGCAGCAGCACCGCGTGATAGGGCGATACCAGGCCGGTGTCGTGCATCGACCGCGCGAAACCCGCCGCCTCGTATTGCAGCGCGCTGTCGTCCATTTTCTCCAGCCGAGCGCGATACACCTCGACCCCCGGGTCCTCCCGGCACGCATCGGTCGTGGCGTAGAGGCTGCTGATCAGGCGGTCCGCGCCGAGACCGCTGGCGCCGAGATCGATATCGGGATTGTTGCGGGCCACCGCGATCTGGGTGATCATCCGCTTCACCGGCTCGACCTGGATGGGCCGTTGCCGCAGTATCCGCCAGATCTCGTCCACCAGATGCTCGAGCACCTTCTCGTAGCCCACCTCCTCCACGAGATGGTGCAGCAGGGCCCGTGACACCTGCGCCATCCGCCCCTGCCGCACCCGCTCGGCCTCGGTGGGCGGGGTGAACAGCAGGGACAGATTGATCGCCAACACCTGCGACAGGTGGTGGTGGGCGTGTTCGGCGGAAACCATCGTGTGCGGGTAGTCGCCCTTGGCGACGGCCAGCAGGCGCAGGTTGCTGACGGTCTCGAGCACGACGGTGTCGGCGTTGGCGCTGCCGAGCGAACCGGCGCTCAATGTCGGGAGGAGGATCTGCGGTCGCGCCCAATCGGTGCCGAGGAACAGCCCGGCGGCCTCGAGCCGGGCCGCGCGCTCGCGCACCGCGGCGCACCCGCCGGGCAGCAGCAATACCTGACGCAACGCCTCGAATATCCGCGGCAGTTTGAGATGCTTGCCGAAATCATTGGCGTCCATGAGTGACCGCGTGGCGTCGTCCAACCGGGCCACACGTCTGTCCAGGGCTGCGCTATCGCTGCTGAGCGGACTCAATCAAGGGTTCCTCCCGTGAGCCGTTCCGGTGGAACGGATCAGATATAGAAATCGAGTTCTTCCTGCCGCTTCAGCAGATCCCGCAGACAGTACGGATCGTCGCCGAAGAAGTACAGCAGGCCCCAATGGTTGCCGAACGCAGTGCGTTTGGTGACCTTCTCCTCCAGGGGCGAGGTGAGTTCATGGGATTCGAAGTACTCGTGATCCTCGGTCTCCTCCGGCATCGACAGCTCGTTGACCACCCGGCGGCGCGGATACACCCCGAAGCAGCCCGCATGCCCTTTCGCGTCCACCACTTCCCTGGGGAAGAAATCCATGATCTCCTGCTCGGTCGTCCTCGGATCGAAGGCCAGGACGAGCGCGTGATAGGCATTGAAGCCGTACGCGCGCTCGAGCAGCTCGAACACCTTGAAACCCGGTGGCCGATAGGCGACTTCACCGAAATACATCTCACCGTCGCTGGTGACGAAGTACTCCGGGTGCACGAACCCGAACTCGATATCGAACGTCTTGATCAGCTTCTCGACCTGGCGGGTGATCTCCGGCCGGTACCGCTCCAATTCCGGTGTGGCCGGTACGAACACCGAGTAGCCGAGCGTCACGTATTCGGAGATGTTCAGGAAACGGATCTTGCCGTCGTGTATCCACGCCTCGACCGCGAACTCCCAGCCGTCGAGATGGGATTCCATCAGCACCGGGAATTCCTCATCGGGGATCGTCTCGATATCGTCGGCGGTGCGGATCACCCGATGGCCGAGGCAGCCCGCCTTGTCGAAGGCCTTGATGTGGATCGGATCGTTGGGGTCGCCGTCCAGCTTGAGCAGGGTCTGGTTGACGCGTTTCAGGAAACGGATCACATCGTCACGCTCGTGTGCCTCCTCGAAGATGCCGACCCGGATGCCACCGAGCTGCGCCCTGCGTTTCATCAACGCTTTGTCGCGTAGCAGCATCGCCTGCCCGAACAGGCGGGGATTGCCCAGCAGCACGGCATTGATCGCGCCCGCCCATTCGACGGTTTCCTCGAAGATCGGGATGGCGACATCCACCCCCATATCTTGTAGCGTCTCGGCGATCTCCATCGACCGATCGTTGAGACGTTCGAAATTCCATGGCACATAGGGAATCCCGTGTTCGGCACAGTATCCCTGTACCCATTCCGGCGCCACGACGACATACCGCCGGTCGAACCGGTCCACGGCGTCCACGGCGTTCACACTCCAGCCGAGCAAGGCCACATAGCCCTTGTCCGGATTTCGATTCTTCGGCTCCCGGGTTGACAACGACAAACCTTCTCCCCTTTCGACCGCTTTTGCACAACTCATGATCCCGAGGCCGCCATCGAATCCCGCGAACAATTCGACACCTCGCCCACCATGACGTACGTCCGGCACATCCTGCCGGACGATGAATATGTCCCCGCGAATTATTTCGCGTCGAGGCGATACAACATCACCGCGAACAGCACGATGATCACGCTCGGTATCAGCAACACCGCAAGTGCGCTCGTCATCGGGAAACACCGCCTCGTAACGGCGATATGACATCGGAGGACGCGCATCCGAGCGAGCGAAAACGCTTCCACGGATGTGTCTCTGAGCCGGATCGTTGTATCACCGTCATCATCCAGGGTTACCCCACCGAGCCCGTCGCCAAACCGTTACCGCGGCGCGGCGGCGCGAACGGCCCGCGCTCGATCAGGTCTCGCTTTGCCTGTGCGGCTGCATCGAAGGCGGTGTGCGGGGTATGCCCGGTAGGAAAGGAGGACCGCGATGAGTAGTTCGCTCTCCGGTCGCCGACCCGCCCGCCGCATGGTTGGCGTGATCTTTGTTGCCGCGGCGCTCGGCGCGTGCGCGAATGATTCCGACGGCGATCACACCTCCCCGATACCGACTCCCGCTCCGCCCGGGACGGTGAGCCCGGCCGCGGCCGAACAGCTCTGCGACATGATCCTCGTCGATCTCGACTTCTGGCGCGTACAGGGGCCGGGCGTCGGCCGGATCGCGTTCGAAGGGTATGTACGGGCCTGGGCGGCCGAGTACGAGTCGGCGCACGCGCTCATCCTTCACGACCCCGGCTTCATCGACGAGATGACGATCCAGCAGTGCCCGCAGGTGCGTGAGCGCGCGCTGGTGGCCCTCGACGTGGACGATCTGGCGTCGGGCCTGGTCGGCTACACGTGACCCCGCCGCGGCACGCCCACCGGCCTGGTCGACCGTCCGGTAGGGCGGCGCGATTATTGCGAGACATTCCCCGGAAGAGAATTGTGGATATCTACGATCAATCCGCGTCGTCCGGTTGAAGAATCAAAATTCGCCGCGACGGCGAGCCGCCGCCCGGAAACCGTGGTCTGATCGTTTCCGTCCCGACCCGGAATCCACAATCAACTGTTACCCGGGATCACACTGACATTTCTGGGTCGATATCACCGGCCCACGAAAAGAAGGACGGCTCATCAGTGCTGCGCACCCGAGGATCGCGGACCGCTCTGTCCGCTCTCGCACTCGCGGCGAGCTTTTCGCTCGTCGCACCGACGTCGACCATGGCCGCACCGCGGACCGCCGAGCAGGCGGGCGTCGCGTCGATCGCGGAAAACGTGCCCTCCGAGACGCTCGCCGCACTGGCGCCGACCATCGTCGGCGTGATCTCCGCCCCCACCCCGATCGCCGGTGGCGCACCCACGGCGATTCTGGCCCAGGCGCGGGTACTGCTCGCCACGCCGGGTATTCCCGCGCAGGTCAGGTCGACGCTGGAGCGGGTCATCACCTTCCTCGACGGCAGCGGTGGCGGCGGCCCGGAACTGCCGCCGTCGGACGGTCCGCGGATCGCCCAGTTCCTCTACCCCACCATCGGTAGGGGGTGCATCGGCCCCACCTCCGATTCCATCGGCACCGCGCTCGCCGTGCCCGGCCCGGCGGATCTGCCGCCACCCGGCCCCAGGGCGGGCCAGACCGCGTTCGTTCTCACCGCGCTCGGCACCAAAACCCCTGCGGCCGTGCAGCCTGCACCGCTGACCGTGCAGTGGGTCAACCTCGACAATCGTCGGACGGGTGTGCAGACGCTGACCACTGCGTCCGAGATCAATGCCGACGGTCCGGCCACGTTGTCGGCCGTGGCCGATACCGGTTCCGGGCGCGTCGCGGCGGTGATCTCCGGTTCGCTCACCACCACGGCCGCCGATTCGACCGTGCGCACCTGCACCTTCGCCCCGACCCTCGGGTTCTTCTCCGTCGCCTGAAGCCGACACCACACACTGGAGTTCCGTTCTATGAAGTCAGCCGTTCCCGGCCTGGTCAGTGGCCTGGCGGGCGCGACCCTCGGGGTGATAGCCGTTTTCGGCATCACCGCGGGTGTGCAGCAGAATTCGATCCCGGCCCTCGAACCGGCCGCCGATCCCGGCTCGTCGCAGCTGGGCGACGTCGCCTACGGCCGCCGATGAGCGGCGCGCGCAGGACCGTGTCCTGCCTGCTCATCGGCCTCGGCGCGCTGCTGCTCGCGGCAGCGGTCATGGTGCCCACCTATACCGTCGGCAAGGTCGCCAAGACTCCGCTGGATTTACAGATCACCACGGTCGCCCGGAGCCTGCCCGATCAGGAAAGCCTGGTGCTGGACGCGAAATCGCTCACCTCGCCCACCGGCTCGGCCAGGGTCGACCGCGGTGTGCCGGTCGTCTCGCAGCGTTTCCTGACCGTCGAGGAACCATCGGGGGCCGACCGGATGACCGTGCAGGCGGGGCAGACCCTGCGCCGCGACGACCGCGAGGGAGACACCGGGCTGCTCACCGCCTCGATCGACCGCGTCACCATCGACCGCAAGACCGGTGAGCCGATTCCGGTGTCCCCCAACGGTTCCATCGCGCTCACCGTCGACACCTCCGGTGATTCGGTGGCCGATCCGTCGCAGCGCACGGGTTTGCAGTACCGCTTCCCGATCGGCACCGAGAAGAAGTCCTACCCGTACTTCGATCTCAATGCCCGCGCCACCCACGATATCGACTACGTCGATGAGTCCGAGGTCGGTGGTGTGCCGGTCTATCACTTCCGCCAGACCATTCCGGTCACGAACATGTGGGAGGTCTTCCCGGCGGCGACGAACAAACTCACTCTCCCCGCGGCGAAATGGGGGCTGGAGGGCGACGCCCCGGTCACGATGACCCGTTTCTACACCAATACCCGTGACGTGTGGGTCGAGCCGAGAACCGGCGCCATCCTCAAAGGCAGCGAGCAGATCCACCTGTACTACGGGCGCAGCGCCGAGCAGATCGACGTCACGGCGCTGAAGTCCTACCTCGTCTTCGACGACGACACCATCGCCGCCCAGATGGCGGTGACCCAGGAGAGTTTGGATCGGTTGTCGCTGTTCGGCCGAATCGTTCCGATCACCTTGGGGGTCCTCGGTGGCGCGGCGCTGCTCGCGGGGATCGTCGTCGGCGTCAGGTCCCCTGGTCGCCGTCGGACGCGGTAGACCGCCCGCCCCGGCGAATTCGGTGCGGGCGCCTGGTTATCCGGTTACCGGGAGACGCTCGCCCGTCCGCGTACTGCCTGGCGACGGTCCGCCACGATCGTGGTGCGGCGCTGCGCCATCGCCTCGGCGGGACAGCTGCCGGTAGTGAGCGCCCGGTGGACGGCTGCCGCGTCCTCGAGGGCGTCGCGGGCGCCGACCCCGGCCGCCGGGGTGATCGCGTGGTCGGCATCGCCGATCAGCAGGACCGGAAGGGTCGGCGGCGCAGCCGCTTCCAGGGGGACGTTGCGGGCGTTGCTGACGTGCACCTCATCGGTCCGGGCGAGCAGCGCGCCGACCAGGTCACCGATCGACGGCGTGGCCTTCGTGACGGTGTCGGCCCATTCACCGGTGGGCCGCATACCGAGGTCGTCGGGCCCGTCGAGGGGGTCGCGGGCGATGCGGATGAACCAGTGGGCGGGGTGGCCGGGCCGCCAGATGTGGCCGAACGTACTGGCCGCGGCGCCGGTGGCGTCCTGCTCGGCGAAGAAATGCAGGATGTCGGGTTCGCTGTCGGGTTCGACCGGACCGGTGGTCATCCCGTACAGGACGACGTCTCCGGCGTAGACCGCGGGCCGACCGGGTTCGAGGCGGGCGCGGACCACCGAATCGATACCGTCGGCGGCGATGACGATGTCGTCGGCCGGGCTCGTCGACCCGTCGTCGTGCCGGATCAGGTGGCGGCCGGAGTCGTCGACGGTCACGTCGGTGACCGTGCGTTCATACCGGAGGTCGGCGTCCGAGGTGGCGAGGAAGTCGTTGAGCACCCGCATCAATGAGCTGCGCAGCCAGAATCGGTGACCGCGGCTCATCGCGGCGCGGCGCCCATTGCTGCCGACGTATTCGAGTGAGTGGACCGGAGCGGAGGCCTCGTGCACGGCGTCGTCGTCCACGCCGAGATCGTGCAGGGCGCGGTGGCCGCGTTCATCGATGAACAGGAACGCGCCGCCCATATCATCGCGTGGTCGCCGTTCGTACACGGTGACGGGGACGCCGCCGCGGGCGAGGGCGCCGCCGAGGACGGTGCCGGCGATACCGCCGCCGATGATGGTGACCATGCGAATCTCCTACTCGGGTCGGGGTCGAGCATCCACGAGCGAGCGGTGTGGGTGACCACGCATCGGATCCACACCGGAGCGGACACCGCGAGTGCCCGGCTCCGCGAACAGCCTACGCCCACAACCGGTATCGCGATTCGGGTACAACCGATCGGCAGGTCGGCGCTCCTACCTACGGGCCCGGCGTGCGGACTCAGATGTGTCGGCCGCCGGTGACCTCCGCGACCGTTCCGGTCATATAGGAGGAGAGATCGCTGGCGTAGAACAAGGCGACCGAGGCGACCTCAGCGGGTTCACCGGCCCGCTGCATGGGGATCTCCGCCATTTTCGCCTCCCATGCCTTGGCGGGCATCGCCTCGGTCATCGCGGTGCGGATGAGTCCCGGTGCGATGACATTGACGCGCACGCCCAGATGCGCGACCTCTTTGGCGGCGGCCTTGGACAGTCCGACGATGCCCGCCTTGGCCGCCGAGTAGTTGGTCTGGCCGACGAAGCCGACCTTCCCGGAGATCGATGACAGGTTGATGATGGAGCCGCCGCCGGAGTTACGCATGATGCCCGCGGCCAGCCGGGTGCCGTTCCAGCAGCCGCGCAGGTGGACCTGGACGACCTCGTCGAATTGCTGTTCGGTCATGGTGCGCATGGTGGCGTCACGGGTGATGCCCGCATTGTTGACCATGATGTCGAGGGGGCCGAAGGTTTCGGTGGCCGCCGCCAGCAACGCGGTCACCTCGTCGGCGGAGGTGACATCGCAGCGCACCCCGAGCGCGGGTCCGGGCAGCGCGTCGGCCGCGGCCACGGCACCGGCCTCGTCGAGATCGCCGATGACGACGCGTGCGCCGTGTTCGGCGAAGGTGCGGGCGATGGCCAGGCCGATCCCCTGGGCTCCGCCGGTGATCACGGCGGTGCGGTCGGCGAGCATGGTGGTCCTTTCGGTTGGGGGACAAGGGTTCTCGGAACGGTACGGCGCGGGGTCGGTCATCGGGCGTCCCGCTGGTGGGCTCGTACCAGCCCGCCGCCGACGATGAGGCGCTGGATCTCGCTGGTGCCCTCGTACAGTCGCAGCAACCGGACGTCGCGGTAGATCCGCTCGACCGGAACCCCGCGCATATATCCCGAACCGCCATGCACCTGCACCGCGAGATCGGCCACCTTCCCGACCATCTCGGTGCAGAACAGTTTCGCCGCCGACGGTGCGATACGCCGGTCCGCGCCCGTCACCCAGTCCCGTGCGGCGTCCCGGACCATGGCCCGACCCGCCGCCACGCCGGTGTACTGATCGGCGAGCATCGCCTGGACGAGCTGGAATTCGCCGAGCGGCACACCACCCTGGGTGGCGGTCGCGGCATGGGCCACCGATTCGTCGAGCGCCCGCTGCGCCTGCCCGACCGCGAGCGCGGCGATATGCACCCGGCCACGCGCGAGCGAGGTCATCGCGGCCCGATACCCGGCATCGGCGTCACCGCCGACCAGCGCCTCCGGCCCGACCCGCACGCCGTTGAACGTGACATCGGCGGTACCGGCGCCCTGCTGGCCCATCTTGGTGTCCTTCGCACCGACTTCGACACCGGGCGCGTCGGCGGGCACCAGGAACACCGCGATGCCGGTGCCCGAAGCGGGGGCGGGCTGCACGCGGGCGAAGACGAGGAACAGATCCGCCACCGGTGCATTGGTGATGAAGCATTTGGACCCGTCGATCACCCAGTGTTCGCCGTCCGCGCGGGCGGTGGTGCGCAGACCGGACGGGTTCGACCCCGCGCCCGGTTCGGTCAGCGCGAAGGACGCGATGATCTGCCCCGAAGCCATACCGGGTAGCCAGCGCGCCTGCTGCTCGCCGGTGCCGAAGCCGACCAGGACCTGTCCGGCGATACCGTTGTTGGTGCCGAACATCGAACGGAACGCCAGGCAGGTGTAGCCGAGTTCCATCGCGATCTCGACGTCCTGGACCAGGTCCAAGCCGAGCCCACCCCACCGCTGGGGCAGCGCGTATCCGAACAGGCCCATCTCGGCGGCCCGCTCCCGCAGGTCCTGGGGGATGGCGTCGGCGTCCATGATGTCGGTCTCACGCGGCACCACGCGGGTGCGGACGAAATCACGGACCTGGGCGCGAATGTCGGCGAAGACGTCGTCCGGTACCTCGGAACTCATGCCCACCACTATCGCCGCGGCGATTACCTCCAGTCCAATACTCGATCAGCGGGGCTGTGATACCTCATCTGCAATAATCACCGCGAGATGGATATGGCCCAGTTACGCGCGTTCCTCGCCGTCGCCGACGAACTGCATTTCGGGCGCGCGGCCGAACGCCTGCATATGGCGCAGCCGCCGCTCAGCCGCGCGATCAAACGGCTCGAACGGGAGCTGGACACCACGCTGTTCGATCGCAACACCCGTTCGGTCTCGTTGACCGAGAGCGGGATAGCGCTCATCGGCCCCGCGAACGATGCGCTCGAGGCCCTGCGGCGCGCGCAGGCCGCGGTGCGCTCGGCCGATGACGGTGAGGTGGGCCTGGTGCGTATCGCGTTCGCCGGTGTGTCGACCCACCGTCTGCTCGCCCGGCTGGCGCGCGTGGTGCATGCCAAGCGGCCGGGGATCGCACTGGAGTTGTCCAGCCAGAACTTCGCCCAGCCCGCGATGAAGAAGCTCCTCGACGGCGAGACCGACCTCGCCCTCGGCCGATGGGACATCATCGCGCCGGAGGTCAGCGCGCGCGTCGTCATGCCGGATTCGTTGGTCGTCGCGGTGGCCGACACCCACGCAATGGCGGGGGCCGACCGCGTCTCCATCGCCGACATCGCCGGTGAGCCATTCGTCTCGTTGACGCCGCACGAAGGCGCGGTGCTGCCGGATCGCCTGCGACGACTCACCGGTGCGCAGGGCGTCGTGCCCGATATCGTGCAGATCGCACCCGATACGCAGACCGCGCTGGCCTTGGTCGGCGCGGAGGTCGGCTGTCATCTGACGCTGGCATCGGTGGCGGACAATGTCACCGATCCGCATGTGGTGTTCCTGCCCCTCACCGACAGCGCACCCGATGTCGATCTGCGCGCCGCCTGGCGCACCGCAGACACCAGCCCGGCGCTGCACGCCGTCCTGCACGAGGTCATCCACTTGGACCCGGTGCCCGGCGACAACGGTGAGCCCGTGAACTCTCTCGACGGACGTGCGGTTGACACCACGGCGTGACACCGCGAATGTTCGTGGAGGCCCGGTCGAATCGGCCAGGTCCGTGCGGGTCGGCGCGGAGCCGACCCGCACGAAGACACTCAGGGAGTTATCCGTGTTCGACAGACTTGGGCGCGCCACCGCGACGGCCGCGCTCGCCATGGCCGCCGCGCTGACGGTCTCCACCGGATCGTCCGCCGCGGCCTTCGGTTCGCTGCCGCCCGCCAACCCGCACCTGGGCCCACCGGGCACCGCGACCATGCACGGTGACGCCGAATCCTCCGACGCCACACCGTTCCCCGGTCCAGGCACCGGCCGGGTCGACAGCGATTTCCACGCGCTCGCCGCCGCCTGTCCGACGATCGTGCAGGGCGCCGACGGGATGCCGCAGGCGTTGTGCACGAAGATCCTCGGACGCTCCCCCACGGTTTTCCTGCTCGACCCGACCAATGGTCGGCCGCTCGCCGCACTGGATCTGGAGAAGGGCAGCCTGCTCGGCGGGGTGTACGCCTACCTGGACAACCACGACCGCATGGTCACCGTGGACGGCAGCGGTCAGCTGCTGCGGATCGGGCATCGCCGGGACGGCGCGGGCTGGACGGTATTCATCGAATCGCGAACCGATATCGCAGAAGCGGTGGCCGGTCATTGCGGTGGCGGTGCATGCGATGCGGTCAGTTCGGTGATGCCCGATTTCGACGGCCGGGTGTGGTTCGCCACCGACAATGCCGCGGCAGGTTTCGTCGACCCGGCGACCGGCGCGGCGCGTTCGATCGTGCTCGGACCCGGCGAGAAGGTCGCCAACAGCATCTCCACCGCACCCGAAGGTGTCGCCATCGCCACCACGCACGCGCTGTACCTGCTCGATGTGGACGCGGCGGGCGAACCGCACGTGGTGTGGCGTGCGGCCTACGACCGTGGTCCCGGTCGCAAGCCGGGCCAGTTGAGCTGGGGTACCGGCGCCACGCCCACCTTCTTCGGTCCCGATCGCGGCACGGAGTATCTGGCGATCACCGATAACGCCGTGCCCGAGGAGAATCTGCTGGTGTTCGATACCGGCACCGGTGACCGGGTGTGTTCGGTGCCCACCGTCGACGGCACCGAGAATTCGCCGATCGGCTCGGGTGGCAGCCTGTTCGTCGCCAGCACCTACGGCTACCCGTATCCGACGGTTCCCGAGGGCGCCGGACCCAGCGTGCCCGCCGAAGCGGAGTTCACGGGCGGGATGGTTCGCGTCGATGTGTCGACCTCCGGCTGCCGCGTGGTATGGACCAATGACACGAGATCGGCGGCGGTTCCGCGCCTGTCGGTGGCCGACGGCAAGATCTATACGATCGCGCGCCGCGCCACGCTGCCCGGTATCGGCGTCGCCGACAGCTATCACTACACCGTGATCGATGCGGCGACGGGCCGGGTGGATCACGAGGAGTTCATCGGCGCGACTCCCCTGCACGACACCCTGCAAATGGTGGGCACCATCGCACCGGATCGGACCCTCTATCAGGGCACCATGACCGGGTTGTTCCGTATCGCCCCACGCTGAGGTTGCTCGTCGCGCGCCGCGGGCGGTGGGGTCTGCCGCTATTCGCAACGGTCCGATCTGCGTCGCGGTAGGTTTCCGCCCACATCGCGGCGGGCCTGATCCGCCTCGCCGCCCACTTGCGCCGTGGGTCGCCGACACAGCGGGCGTGTGGTCAGCAGATCAGGTTCACATCAGCCGATGCGGCGAACGAGACGTGCACATGGTCGTAGTGGTTGGCGGTCGGGCTGCCGCGGTCTTCCATGTACGACCAGCCACCGCCGTCGTTGTAGCGCTGCTGCCAGATCACGTAGGTCACGCCGAAACGTTCCCGGTTCGCCAGCACGAAATCGGCGATCGCATCGCCGTGCGCGCGATCGGAGGTCATGAAGTCCAGCGCTAAACCCGCGCCGTGGTCGTCGTTGCCGCGGCCGATGGCGCCACCGATATCGGCGACCGCGAAGGTTTTGCCGATGAGATTGCCGACCTGGGCCACGTGGGGGCGGGCGCCGACGAGTTCGGTCGGGCACGGAATGTGCTGGGTGGCCTCCTTGGCGAAGGCCGGTACCTGATCGGCGGCGGTCGCCGGTAGTGCGGGACGCGGCGGTGATACCGGCGGCACGGTGGCCGGACCGGGGTCGGCGGCGACGGCGGCCGCCGGTTGCGCGTCCACGGCCGCGGCGGGCTGGGTGGCCGAGGTCGGCCCCATCGTCACCCACAGGGCGGCGATACCGGCGGTCGTGGCGCCGCATGCGGCCAGCGGTGCGAATTTTCGGCGTTCGGTCGGTTTGCGATGTTGACCACGCATGAACTCGACCACCGCCTACTCTCGCTCTCGGAAACAGATCACGGATACATTACGAAATGGTCGCGCAAATGTCACGCCGCCGCGCGGCGTTCGATCGAATACGCCGGTCGGGTTCGTTTCGGCCGAGTCGGGGCACGCCGCGGCGTAGGCTCGCGTCTGCGTGGCGGTGACCATGGAGGTCGGCGATGGACGTAATGCTCGGAATCGGGACGCGCAAGGGGCTGTTCCTCGCGCGCAGCAGGGACGGCCGGTCGAGGTGGGAGGTGAGCCCGCCGCAGTTCGCGGTCGCCGATGTGAAGGCTTTCGCGATCGACACCCGGCGCGATCCGCCCCGCCTGCTCGCGGGCGTGCTGAACAGCCATTTCGGACCCACCCTCGTGGTCAGCGACGACCTCGGCGACACCTGGACCGAACCGGACGACGCACCGCTGGCCTTCCCCGAGGACACCGGCGCCGCATTGGAGGGCGTCTGGCAGATCGCGCCAGCGACCGCCGCCGAACCCGATGTGGTGTACGCGGGCGTCGAACCCTCGGCACTGTTCCGCTCCGCCGACGGCGGCCGGACCTTCGATCTGGTCAGGGGCCTGTGGGATCATCCGCACCGCCCGCAGTGGATGCCGGGCGGCGGTGGGCTCGCACTGCACACCGTCCTGCCGCATCCGACCGACCGGCAGCGGATCGCGGTCGCCATCTCCACCGGCGGTGTGTATCAGACCTCCGACGGCGGGGCGTCGTGGACACCGACGAACAAAGGTGTCACGGCCGACTTCATCCCCGATGGGTTACCGGAATGGGGTCAATGCGTCCACAAGGTCGCCCTGGACGCGGGAACGCCGAGCACCCTGTACCTCCAGAATCACGGTGGCGTCTTCCGCAGCACCGATGACGGCGCGAGCTGGCAGCACATCGACGGCGGTCTGCCACCATCGAACTTCGGCTTCCCGATCGTCGCGCACCCACGCCGCCCCGGCGTGATCTACACCTTCCCACTGGACGCGGAGATGGAATGCTTCCGGTTCCCGCCCGACGGCAGATGCGCGGTGTACCGCAGCGAGGACGGCGGGCAGACCTGGTCGGCCAAGACCGATGGACTGCCGCAGGTGCCGTTCTGGGCGGCGGTCATGCGTGATGCCATGTGCGCCGACGACGCCGACCCGGCGGGCATCTACTTCGGCACCCGCAACGGCGAGGTCTATTGCAGCGCCGACGAAGGCGAGCACTGGCAGCTCGTGGCCGGGGAGCTGCCGGATGTGCTGTGCGTGCGCGCGGCGGTCATCGGATAGCACCGTGGCCCGCGTGCGTCTGCCGTCCATGCTGCGCCCGTACGTCGGCGGCGCGAAGGAACTCGACGTCGACGGGGCCACCCTGCGCCAGGTCCTCGACGCCCTGCGCGAGCGCTCCCCCGCGCTGGAGCGCCGGTTGCGCGATGAGAGCGGGCGACTGCGCCGCTACGTCAACTTCTATGTCGGCGACGAGGAATGCCGCACCCTCGACGGCCTGGACACCCCCGTCGACGCCGATACCGAGGTCATGATCATCCCCTCGGTCGCGGGCGGGTAGCGGCCCACCGACCGCGGCCGCTACCGCTGGAGTCCCTCCAGTCGCGCGATCGGGTGGAGATGGCGCGCCACCGTGCCAGCGGACCGCATACCGTGGGCGCTGCTGGCCTTGCTGCCCGCCGGTGGCCGACGCAGGAGCACCTCGCGCTCCGGATAGCGGAGCAGGTAGGTGAGATTCGAGACGCCGCCGGTGAACTGCCGCACCTCGGGCACGCCGTCCAGACCGGCCGGGTCCTCGGCGTTCTCGCGCAACCATTCGGCGACCACGTGCACGTCGAAGGAGTCCTCATCGCGCACCGCACGGGCCTGGTCGAGATCGGTGCCGCCGCTCATGCGTCGGCCTGACGGTACTTCGCGAGTTCGATCCTGGCGACGACGCCGCGATGCACGGCGTCGGGGCCGTCGGCGAACCGGATCGCGCGGGCCTGGAGCCAGGCGGGCGCCAACGGCAGATCCTCCGACAGCGAAGCGCCGCCATGCAATTGCATCGCCATATCGATCACGTCCTGCGCCATGGTCGGCACGGCCACCTTGATCTCGCTGACGGCGCCGTAGGCGGCCGGATCGCCGGTGTCGAGCAGCCAGGCCGCGTGCAGCACCAGCAGACGCGCCTGATTGATCGCGATCCTGGCGTCGGCGATGCGTTCGCGGTTGCCGCCCAGATTGGCCAGCGGCTTGCCGAAAGCGGTGCGGGACAGGGCGCGTCGGCAGGCGAGTTCCAGCGACTGCTCGGCGAGGCCGATCAACCGCATGCAGTGATGGATGCGACCGGGACCGAGCCTGCCCTGCGCGATCTCGAAGGCCCGGCCGGGACCGGCGATAACATTCGACAGTGGCACCCGCACATCGGTGAGGCGGATCTCGCCGTGGCCGTGTGGCTCGTCGTACCAGCCCATCGTCGGCAGCATCCGCACGATTTCCACACCGGGCGCGCTGCGCGGCACGATCACCATCGAGTGGCGCCGGTGCCGGTGCGCGTCCGGGTCGGTGAGGCCCATGAAGATGAGCAGTTCGCACTCGGCGTGCCCGATGCCGGTCGACCACCATTTGGTGCCGTTGAGCACCATCTCGTCACCGTCGACGACCGCCGTCGCTTCCATGTTCGTCGCGTCCGAGGACGCCACACCGGGCTCGGTCATCAGGAACGCGCTGCGAATTCTCGCCTCCAGCAACGGTTCCAGCCATTCCCGCTGCTGTTCGGGGCTCCCGTAGCGCAACAACACCTCGGCATTTCCGGTGTCGGGCGCATTGCAGTTGAACACGTACGGGGCGATCAGCGACCGTCCGGTGAGTTCAGCGATGGGCGCGTAGTCGACGTTGGTCAGGCCCGCTCCCCCGGCGGTGCCGAAGCGCTCGGCGTAGGCGTCCCCGTGTTCGGCCGGGAGAAACAGGTTCCACAGCCCGGCCGCCCGCGCCTCGGCCTGTAGCTGCTTCATCCGCGGCAGCGGCTCCCAGGCCGTGCCGGCGGCGCGGGCCTCGGCCAGCTCGGCGTGATAGTCCGCCTCGACCGGCGTGATCGCGGTATCGATGAATTCCCTGACCCGCTCGGCCAACTCGGCCCCGCGCGGTGACGGTGACAACAGCATCGTGCCTCCTCGGTCTCTCGGTATCGGTTCGCGCGCTGCGATTCAGTTCAGCCTGCGCACCAGCGACAGCGGAAGCGTGCGCATGGCCAGACCGATCGGCGCCCACGGCCAGGCCGGGACGACGGCCGTGGCCGGTTCCTTCTCGATCGCCTTCGCCAGCGCACGGCAGCCGGTCTCGGCGTCGACCATGAACGGCGCGTTCGCGATCTGCTCATTGAGTTCGGTGCGAATGTAGCCCGGATAGATCGTGCTCACCACGATCCGGCTGCGGCCGGACAATTCGGCGCGCAGGCCTTCGGCCAGCATGGCCAGACCCGCTTTGCTCGCCGCGTAGGACGTCATCGCTCGCCGCTGACCGCGGAACGCGCTCACCGACGACATCACCACCAGATGACCCTCACCCTGTGCACGGAAGATCGCCATCGCCGCTTCGATCTGCGCCAATCCGGCGACGAGGTTGGTTTCCAGCGTGGCCAGGTTCTCCTCGAACCCCCCGGCCCCCAACGCCTTACCCCGACCGATACCGGCGTTCACGATGACCCGGTCCAATCCACCCAGCTCGGCGGCGAAACCGTCGAACACCTCGGTGACCGCCGCGTGGTCGTTCACGTCCAGGGCGCGCACGAACACCTCGGCCGCGGGATGGGCCGACCGCAGTTCCGCCGCCAACGCCTCGAGCCGATCGGTGCGGCGCGCACACAACGCCAGGGTGGCGCCCCGCGCGGCGAATTCCCGCGCCAGACCCATCCCCAATCCGGAACTCGCGCCGGTGATCAAGATCCTCGACCGCTTCATCACAGAACTCCTCGCGCCGCTTGTTGAGCAATGCTCAAAACGTAGCATTATTGAGCAACGCTCAACAAGGGCTATGGTGGAGTGATGACCGAGGCCACCGCATCGCCCGCAGGCCGCGCCGCCGCGGGCGCCCGCAGGAAGAGCGCGCAGGATCGGCGCGCCGAACTGGTCGGCATCGGGCTGCGCCTGCTCGTCGACACCCCCATCCACGAACTGTCCATCGATCGGGTCGCCGAGCAGGCCGGTATCTCGCGCGGGCTGCTGTTCCACTACTTCGACACCAAAACCGACTACTACGTCGCGGTGGTGGTCGCGGCGTCGCGCCGCATGCTCGATCAGGCGCGCGACCCGGGCAAAGGCGGTAGCCGGGATCGGCTGCGGGCGATCACCACCGGCTATGTGGCATTCATCCGCCGCCGGACCCGCAATTACGTGTCATTGGTGCGCGGTGGCGCGGGCGGCGACGAACGAGTGGTCGGTGCGTTCCGTGACGCGCGGACCGAACTGGCCGAGCGGATCGTGCACGCCGCCGGCATCACCGATCCCACCCCGTGGCAGATCATGACGGTGCGCGGCTGGCTGGCCATGGGTGAGGAGATCGCCATCGAGAGCACCCGATGTGAGGTCACGACCGCCGAGGTCGTCGAGACGCTGCTCGATCAGTTGGCGTCCACACTGGCCGTCGTCAGCGAGACGACACCGAGGCGCTGACATTCACGCGGGCGGCCCGTCAGGCGTCGGCTGTCGGCCTCGCCCGACCGGTGACCGCCAGCGATGCGAACACCGCCGCCCGGACCCGTTCGGCGACGGCCTCGGGCGAGGAGGATTCGAACTTTCCGTCGAGGTACAAAAACGCCAGCCCGTGGACCAGCGCCCACAGCGCGGTCGCCATCGATTCCGGGTCCGATTCCGGGAATACCTGCCGGGCAATCGAATCGACATAGCCCTTGATCGCCTCGGTCGCGGCCAGCCGTTCCGGACTGGAGGGGTCGCACGGCTCGGCGAACATCACCCGGAACAACCCCGGCCGATCCAGGGCGAACCGGACGTAGGCGATGGCGATGGCGGACAGATCATCGGCGGTGGTCGGCGCCGGATGCGCGGCGACGAGATCGGTGGCCAATTCGCGGTAGCCCACCGCGGCCACCGCCGACAACAGGGCATCGCGATCGGCGAAATGCCGGTACGGAGCGGCTGTGGAGACCCCGGCCCGCCGCGCCGCCGCGCGCAGCGACAGCTCGGATGCGCCGCCCTCCTCGAGCAACTCCACGGCGGCACGCACGAGCGCACCGGGCAGATCGCCGTGGTGATACGACGTGGTCGACGTTGGCATGATTCCAATCTAGCAAGTTGACGACGCTTACATCTCCCCTAATGTTAGCAACGCGCACATGCGGCGTCCACCCACATATCCGCGCCACCGTGTCATCGAACTTCTCCATCGCGGTGAAACTGAACTCGGCGGATTTCCAGCGCGGCGGCTTCGACGCCGAGGACGCGCACAGAGTGATCGAGATCGCCGATCAGCGGGTGCAGAGCAGCGCGCTTCGCCGCTATTCGCGGTGGCTCGGATCGAAGGATCGCCACCGGGCCGCGGCAGCCACGGCGCGGTGTTCTCGTGTCCGGTTCAGCGGGCGCCGACGGCTTTCAGTACCCGCAGCGCCGTCGTCAGCATGGCCGCCCAGACGCGATGCGGAATGCCCGCGGGTGCGTTGAATCCCTGGAGGCGTTGCTGGGCGACCGTCTGCGGCTCGGTGTATTTCAGGATGCCGTCGGCGCCGTGGCGGCGGCCGAGGCCCGAATCACCCATGCCACCCATCGGGGAGTCGATGCTGCCCCATGCCGCGGCGTAGGCGTCGTTGACATTGACCGTGCCCGCGTGCAGACGCGCCGCCACAGCGCGCCCCCTGGCGCCGTTGCGGCTCCAGACGCTGGCATTGAGGCCGTAGGGGGTGGCGTTCGCCAGCGCGATGGCGTCCTCCACATCGTCGTACGGGTAGATGCTGACGACGGGGCCGAAGGTCTCGTGGTCGTAGAGGGTCATCTCGGGAGTGACATCGGTGAGGATGGTCGGTTCGTAGAACAGCGGGCCGAGATCCGGGCGCGCCCGACCGCCGGCGAGGACGGTCGCGCCCTTGGCGACGGCGTCCGCGACATGGGCGGTGACCGTGTCCAGCTGCGCCTGATTGGTCAGACAGCCGACGTCGCTGCTGTAGTCGTAGGCGGCGCCGAGCCGCAATTTCTTGGTGCGCGAGACGAACTCGGAGACGAACCGGTCGCGGATGGACTCGGCGACGTACATGCGCTCGATGGATACACAGAGCTGGCCGGTCGACGGGAAGCAGGCGTTGATCGCGCCATCGGCGCTGCGGCCGATATCGGCGTCGTCGAGTACCAGCATGGCGTTCTTGCCGCCGAGTTCCAGCGAGGAACCGATCAGCCGCTCCCCCGCATCGCGGGCGATCTTGCGTCCACTGGCGGTGGAGCCGGTGAACATCAGGTAGTCGGCATTGTCCATCAACGCACCGCCGATGGAGCTGCCGCGGCCGACCACCATCTGCCACACACCGGCGGGCAGGCCGGCCTCATGCATCAGATCCAGCGCCCACAGCGCGGTGAGCGCGGTCTGCGTATCGGGCTTCTGCACCACCGCGTTGCCCGCCATGAGCGCTGGAATGGCATCGCCTGCCGCCATGCTCAACGGGTAATTCCACGGTGAGATGACGGCGACCACACCCTTGGGATGGCGCAGTTCTGTGGTGTGCGTCAGCAGCGGGATCGCGCCGCGCCGACGGGTCGGTGCGAGCAGTTTCGCGGCATTGCGCGCGTAATACCTGGCGGTGATGGCGATATCGCTGACTTCGAGGAACGCGTCCCTTCGGGTCTTACCGCTCTCGGCCTGCATCAGGTCGAGCACCTCGTTCTGCCGGTCGAGCACGAGGTCGTGGAAACGCAGCATGATCGCTTTGCGCTCGCGGATGGATCGTTGCGCCCAGGCGGCCTGGGCGCCGCGGGCGCGCGCGAATGCGGTCTCGACATCCGCTGGGGTGGAGACCGGCAGATCGGCCAGCGGGTCTCCGGTGTAGGGCGCGGTGGTCGTGACGCGTTCGGCGTCCGCGGCGGCCGTGACGCGGGCGGCGAGGCGCTCGATCAGCGGCGCGTTCACCGAGGCGGGCAGGCCGGAGCCGGGCGAAGGAGTGGACAGGGTGGCGGGTGTGGTGGGCATGACGGCTCCGATGTTGTCTCGGTCGGTGGGATTGCCGAGGGAGGTGGCCTAGTTCCGGGCCGGGACCGCGATCGGAACCGGCATGTGCAGGGCGAGCTGCCCTTCGGTGGTGACGTCGAGGCGAACTGCCTTGATCGGCTCGAGCGACCGCAGATCGTCGGCCATCCGGCCCTGGCCGATCTGGAGGTCGAGATTGCGCGGAAGGCGCGCGGTTCCGGCCGAGAGCACATTGGTCTGGCTCAGGGTCGAATGCCACACCCCGCCGATACAGGTGTAGGAGGTGAGCGACGAGACGTGCGCACCGGAGGCGAACGCGGTCTGCGCGGGGGTGGCCACCGCGAGCGCCAGATCGGTGTCGCCGTTGTCGTTGGCGACGTGTGCGACGGTCCGGTCGGCATCGATGTCGACATCGAGGTCGGTCACCCATTTCGGGAAGCCGTAGCCATCGTGGCCGCGGACCTGGGCGATATCGGAACTGACCGGAAGCGACAGCACATAGGAATCGAGATGATCGTTGTCGAGGGCTGTGACGAGGTCGAGGAATCCGAGTCGCCCGTGCCGGGCGGGCCGCACGGCCACACCGACGGCGGCTTCGGTGTAGAAGTCGATATCGCAGACGTCGTAGCGGAAGAACATGACCGAGACCAGACCGAGGCCGGGCGCGACCTGGAGCGGCGCCAGTTCCCGCGGCAGGCGCTCACGGATCGCCCTGGTGCGGGCGAGCATGGTGAGCCGCGTGGTCGAGATGCGGTAGTAGAAGTTCGGGGTCAGCGTCTCCCCGATCGGCGAATCGACCTTGGTCTTGCGCAGCTTCCGGAAGAAGTCCACGCTGCTGACGCGGGGATCACGGGACACCTCGTCGAGATCGGTGTTCATCCGGTAGCGGTCGTACAGGCCGCCCTTCGGGACGGCGACCGTGCGGCCACCCAGATCGACCTCGACTGTCTCCTGGCGGGTCGGTGACATCGGCAAAGCTCCCTTGCTAAATGTGTCCAGTGCTAACATCGAGGCTAACGGGATATGTAAGCACTGTCAACAAATGGGTGCTGCCACGCCGACGTCAGCCGCGCCACCATCTGCTGCGTCCCGGACGCCTCGAGAGGGCTGCGCGCACCGGCGGCGAGGCCGATGGCCAGTCCCAGCGCGGTCACGCGCGGCGCACGCACCGAACCACGCACATCGCGCCGAAGCCGGTACCCGCGATCGGCTGATCACGAACCGATGCGATCAAACCTTTCGGCGCGAACGGCACCCGCTGGCAACACGACAGCTGCGATCGGCCGCCCATCACTCGACCGCGCGGCCGAGCAGAAACGCGACCAGCTCGTCCCGGTTGGCCACACCGGTCTTCTGGGCGGCGCGGTACAGGTGGCCCTCCACGGTCCGGGTGGACAGGTGCAGCCGTTCGGCGATCTTGCGGCTGGTCAGACCTTCGGCCACGAGGTGGATGATCTCGCGCTCACGGCCGGTCAGCGCGACCGGCTGCATAGCGATCCGCAAGGCGGGAGTGTCGGCGGTGGCGCATGTGTCGGCGAGGCGGTGGGCTTCCCGGACGGCGAGTTGGGCATGACCATTACGCCCGGCGGCGGTGTACAGCGAGCCCGCCTGGGCGTACGCATCGGCGGCGGCGACCATATCGCCCATGTCCAGATAGCGCGCCGCGGCCCGCTCCACTCCGGTGGCGTCGCGGGCGGCGAGGGCGGCCGCGTGCTCGGCCGCGATCGCCGCGCGTGGGCCCTGCACCAGCTCGGTGAGTGCCGCCAACCGGGGCGCGCCGGAGGGGTCGCCGAATTGGGTCGCGGTCTGGAGGCACAGCACCTCGTTGCCGTATTCGCCGCGTTCGCGCGCCGCCAGCACCGCTTCGTTCACCACCGCGGTTGCCTCCGTGATGGCGCCTTCGGCGGCGAGGGCCCATGCGGTGGACAGGCGAGCGGCGGTGCGCATGAACGTGTACTGGGCGGGCAGCACCGACTCCAGTTCCCGTAGCGCCTCGGACGCGACGTCATGACGTCCACTCATCGCGTAGGCCTCGGCCAGCCACAGCAGGACCGCCGCGCGCAGGCCACTGGACTCGCGGTAGAGATCGATCGCCGCCCGGGTGTCCTCGAGCCAGCGCAGCGCCTCCGCGAGTTCACCGTGCGCGAGGGCGGAGTGGCCACGCAGCAGGGTGATCTGGGCGCTGGCGATACCGGGTGGCGCGTGCTCGGCCTGCTCCCGCAACCGGTCGACCACCTGCCGGTCCCGATCGAGATGACCGGAGAGCCGATAGGCGCGCACCTGGAGGGCGCCGAACCAGAACCGCAGATGTGAGGTCTCCGGGTTGTGGGCGGCGAAGGCGAAGCCCTCGGTGGCGGCGCGTTCCATACCCGCGATGTCACCGAGGGCGCCGAGTCCCTGGACGTAGGCCGCCGAGGCCATCACCGCATGGAACGGCGGCAGGCCAGGATCGGCCAGCGCCGCGGCCGCGGTGTCGGCGCCGCGACGCGGACGTCCCTGCACCACGTGCATACACGCCGACACTGCCTGATGCGCGGCGTGCAGACCATGGCGCTCGGCGTCGGGCTCGCAGGCCGCCAGTACGGCGTCGGCGCCCACCGGGTCGCCGAGCATCCAGACCAGATTGGCGGCGCGCACCGTCGCGGCATGCACTCGCACGGTGACCTCGTCGGCGGATTCCAGGCGCGCCAGCACGGTTTCGGCGTCGGCGCCGCGCCCGAGCAACACCAGCACCAGGGCGTAGGTCAGCTGTGTCACCGGATCGCCACCCGCTTGGCCCGCGGCGTAGGCGAGCCGTTCGGCGGTGGTGAGATCGAGCAGTTGCATGGCCGCGCGGGCCGCGACGGTCAGCAGCACGGGTTCGGGCCGATGATCGGATTCCAGTGCGAGCATCGCGCGCTGCACCACGATCCTCGGGTCGGTGTCATCGGTGTGTGCGAGGGCGTCGGCGAGGCGGCTGCGCAGGGTGCGCAACCGCATCTCACCCGCCGCGGCCCGGCGGGCTTCGCCGAACAGCGGATGGGCCAGCCGCACCGAACATCGGCCGGAGACGGTGTCGATATCGATGAGCTGCTGGGTTTCGGCCTGCTCGAGCGCGGCCGGATCGGTCAGCTCCGCCAGCACGGTCGCCTCGATCGGTTCGGCCAGCGCGAGCATGTCGAGCACATCGCGCAGCTCGGCATCCAGTGCGCCCATGCGGTGCGCGATCAGCTCGCTCAGGCCGGGCGATACGGCGGGCCGGCCTTCCCACACCCACACCGGACCGGCGCGATGCAGCCGCCCGGCCGCGGTCTCGTCGGCGGTGAGCTGGCGCAGGAACAGTGTGTTGCCGCGGGTGATGTCCCATAACCGGCGGAAGCTGCTCGACTCGATCTGCCCGCCGAGGGCGGTCTCGAGCAGACCACGGGTCTCGCTCTCCGACAGTGGCTGCAATTCGATGCGTTCGATGAGGCGGTCTTTCCACAGCGCGGTGATCGCGGCCGGGCACGATGTATGTGAGCGGGCAGTCAGGACGACGACCGCGAGGTGCCGAGACACCAGCTGGTGCACCACGAATGCCGAGACCTCGTCGAGCAGATGGGCGTCGTCGACGCCGATGAGCGCGCGCCGTCCCGGTGGGGCCGCGGCCAGCGCGGATACGAGCCGTTGGGTGCGTTCCAGGGTGTCGCTGCCGAGCGCGGCCTCCGAGGCCGCCGCACCGAACGCGCCGAGCGCGATCGATCGGGACGAATCGGTGGCCGCGAACCAGACCGGCTGCCAGGGCGGTCCGGCCGTGCCGAGCAGATGCCCCGCCAACCGGGTCTTGCCGACACCGGCCGCACCGGACAGGACGAGACCGCCCGCACGCATCGCGGTTTCGGCGGCACGCAGTTCCTCGGTGCGCCCGGTCAGGGGCCACAGCGCGCCGTCGCGTGGCGCGGCGCCGGAGCGGGGAACACTATGCGTCCGCATCGTCCTCGGCCAGTGCCGCCCGCAATTTTCCTTCGGCTATCCGGAGGAAGACGGTGACGGATTCGGGCGCGATGTCGAGGTACATGGCGAGTTGCTCATCCGAGATGCCGGTCTCGCGTAGCCGCAAGGCCAGTGAGTATGCCTGAGGTAGTCGATTCAGAGCCTGCTCCACGCCGGTTCGGGGTACCGGTCGCGGGGCGGTATCGCCGCCCATTCACCCTCCTGACTCTACATCCGCTGACGGAAATGATCACGGGACCGAACCCCTTCAGTGCAACAGCGTGGGCGGGCGCCGAGGTGAGTAAACGGGTACTCGATCGCCTGTTCGCGGCGGTCGGGACAGCGAGCCGGGAAACGCAAGCCGAGTAGGCGATTACCCTATTCGGCCTTTCGCCGCGGGCCGACGATGAGTCGTAGGCACGAAGTCCGGCGTGCTGCACAGAAAGGTCCGATCATGTCCCGACCACCACATTCCGCCGAGGCCGCACGCGATACCGCGATACGACGCTGCGATGTCTGCATCGTGGGAGCGGGAGCCACCGGACTGAACGCATTGTTCGTCGCCGCCCGTTATCTCACCCGTGAGCAGAAGGTCGTTCTCGTCGACAGCAGGCACCGGGTCGGCGGCATGTGGGTCGACACCTATCCGTATGTGCGATTGCATCAGCCGCACGGCTTCTTCACCGCGGGCGATATCGCCTGGACGCTCGACCGGGAGCGCTCCCATCTGGCGACGAAGGGCGAGGTCCTCGATCACCTGGCGTATTGCCTCGACACGATCGAGCAGCGGGTGCGGGTCGACGAGCTGTTCGGCTGGACGATGGTCTCGCATGAGGAGACCGACGGTCTCGTCAGGGCCACCTGTGTGTCCGCGGACGGCCGGTCCCAGGTGATCGAGACGAAACGGCTGATCAAGGCGTACGGCTTCCGCATCACCCCCAACGATCCGCTCGACCTCTCCAGTACGCGGGTCCGCTCGGTGTCGCCCGACTACTGCGATATGCGCGGCGATGAGATGCGCGAGGGTGCCGAACCGGTGTGGATCGTCGGCAGCGGTAAGACAGCCATGGACACCGCGCACACGCTCATCACCGAATATCCCGGCCGCGAGGTGAATCTCCTCGCGGGATCGGGCACATTCTTCAACGATCGCGATCGGTTCTTCCCCACCGGCGCCCGCAGATGGTGGGACGGCGAGCTGGTGAGTGGTTTCCTCCGGGCAACGACCCGCCGCTTCGACGGGACCAACGAGGCGGCCGTGTGGGAGTGGCATCGCGCGACATTCGGCACCTGGCCGACTCCTGAGACCGGCAGTTTCCTGCTCGGCATTCTCTCCGAATCGGAGAACGCGACGATCGCCGCGGGTACGAACGAGGTGCTCATGGATCATCTCGTGGACGCCGTCGACGACGACGGCACGCCCCAGCTGATCCTGCGCAGCGGTGCGCGCAAGGCGATCCCGCCGGGTAGCTGGATCGTGAACTGCACCGGCTACCTCATGCGGCACGACCATCCCTACGAGCCGTATGTCTCCGACAGCGGTGCGGTGCTGTCGATCCAGCCGCGGTCGGCGACCATGCACCTGACAACGATGATCGGCTATTTCCTGACACATCTGATGTTCTCGGACAAGCTCACCGAGGTTCCGCTCTACGCTCTCGATGTGCCGGATCTGATCGGCAAGTCGAAAACGGTGCTGCCGTATACGGTCCTCGCGCTCACCCAATACAACGCGAGCCTGCTCTACGACGCCCTGCCGAGCGCGGTGTTCGGTGAGTGCGGACTGGATTTCGACCGGTGGTATCCCCTGCCGCGGCGGGCGCTGGCAATGGCACGATTCGCGCTCACCCACCGCCGCGATCGGGCGCATCTGCGCCACGTCCTCGACACCGTCCGCGAACGATTCGATGTTCGTTGTGGCCCGCTGGCCGATGACGATGGTCCGGCGGCTATCGGGATACCGTCGCGGCGCAGCGCTTCGTCGGACGCTTCGTATTGACGAGGCCGAGGTCACCGCCGTAATGGGCCAGCACGCGACGGTCCATCACCGCCCGCCACAGCGGCGGCACCGCCGCGAGCACGATCATGCTCGCGTATCCCGCGGGCAATTGCGGCGCCGCATCGCAGCTGCGCAGGGTTTGATATCTGCGACCCGGGTTCGCGTGATGGTCGCTGTGCCTTTGTAGATGGAACAGGAAGATATTGGTGACCAGACGGTCGCTGTTCCAGCTGTCGCGCGGTGAGCATCGGACATACCGGCCGTCCGCGCGGCGCGCCCGCAACAGTCCGTAGTGCTCGATGTAGTTCACCGTTTCCAGTAACCCGATACCGATCAGCGCTTGCAGCAGCAGAAACGGAATGATGCGCGGACCGAACAGCAGGATCAGGGTGGTGAACAGGACCAGGCTCATCGACCATGCTTGGACGAGATGGTTGCCCACACTGAACCAGCGTTTCCCCTTGCGGGACAGACGTTCCCTCTCCAGTGCGACCGCGGATCGCCATCCGCCGAGCACGCTGCGCGGCAGGAACGCCCACAGTGATTCGCCGAATCGCGCACTGGCCGGGTCCTGCGGAGTCGCCACCCGGACATGATGACCACGATTGTGTTCGACGAAGAAATGCCCGTATCCGGATTGGGCCAGCGCGATTTTCGCCAGCCACCGTTCCAGATGCTCGGCCCGGTGGCCGAGTTCGTGGGCGGCGTTGATCCCGATACCGGACACCAGCCCCAGCGTGCACGCGAGGCCGAGCCGGTCGACGACGCCGAGCTGCCCACCGGACCACAGATGTCCGGCGAGGAACAGCCCGGCGAATTGGATGGGCAGGAACAGATAGGTGCACCACCGGTAGTAGCGGTCGTTCGACAGCTCCTCGTAATCGTCGTCGCGCGGATTGCTCCCGTCCTCGCCCACCATCACATCCAGTAGTGGGATCACCACCAACACGATGATCGGCCCGAGCCACCAGAACAGTCGAAGTCCGGTCGAGGCGACGAGCACCGCCGGAAGTATCGCGCACCCCGGCGCGATCAGCCCGAGCAACCACAGATACCGCTTCGGGTCACGGACCCGCGTGTTCGTGAAGATTTTTCTCGCAGGAGACAAACGACTAACCCATCGTGAACATGGCCATTCAGATCAATTCCCCCCGGCTGACGGCCAGGTTCAGGGCAGATTCGCGCAGTTGTTCGGTGCGGGGGCGCCCGCCAGCCGGTCGACGACCCACTGATGCGAGGACGTCAGGGCCGGAAAGAACGACAGCACATGGGTTCCCGCCACTCCCGACAGCGGTGAGGTCGCCGGATCGGCGTTCAGCTCGACGACGGCTCCCCTGCCGCACCAGTCGGCCGCGGTCGCACGAACCGGTCCGAACGGCGCACCGTCGTCATTGCGGGCCTGCGAGATGAACACCGGCGCCGACGGTCTGAGCCCGCCGACCCGCTGATCGGCGAAGGCCGCGCGCAGGGCGGGCGAACGATCGATCACCGCGGTGAGCGGCTGCCCGCTCGTGGTCCACTGTGCGGTGTGCGCGTGATTCTGCGCCATCCCGAAGGGCACGGCGCATTTGCCCGCCGCGTCGTTCAGGATCCCCTTACCGGTGTCGTTGAGTTCCGCGTCGAGTACCGGCCTGGTCTCCGGATAGTCGGCGGCGATGCCGTTGAGCAGCCAGGCGAACGCGGGCGCGAAGGCGGCGCGGCCGTCGTTGTGCGCGATCACCGATATGTCGTCCACCACCGCGCCGCCGACGTAGGCGCCCTTCACATTCAGTTCGGGGGCGTAGTCGGGCTGCAATTCGGCGGCCGCCGCGGAGGCCATCCCGCCTTGTGAATAGCCGTAGAGAACCACCGGCGAGCCGCCGTGCAGGCCGGTGCCGGGCAGGCGCAGCGCCGCGCGGGCGGCGTCCAACAGCGCATGCGCCTGCGACTTCCGGTTGAGGAAATCGTGCACCGCCGGTGTGCCCAGACCGAGGTAGTCGGTGACGACGACGCCCATACCGCGCCCGAGTAAGGAGTAGATGGCGAGCACGTCGTATTCGATACTCGCATCGAACGGCGGATGGTACTGCACGAGATTCGACAGGCCCTTCGACGGCGCGCAGTGATCGCCCTGCCCTTTCGAACCGCCCGCGTAGGCGATCAGCGGGCGCTCACCAGGCCCGGTCCAGGGCTGGGAGGGTTCGAGATAGGTCGCGACCGCGGCCGCGGGATTGCCGTGGGTGTCGGCGCTCAGATGCATGATTCGTGTCGCGGCGGCCGGGATCGGACCGCCGATCCCCGGCGCCGACAGCGCGAGATTCGACTGTTCGGCCCGGATGATCGTGCCCGCTCCCCCACCCGGCAGCGGCGCGGGCGGCACATAGAAATCAGCGGCGACCGCGGGCGTGGGTTCGGCCGAGGCGGCCGGGGCCGCGATCGCCCCACCTCCGGCCATCATCATGGGTCCCGCCACCGCCGCAGCGAACTTGAGTACTCGGCTCCGCACGATCGATCCTTCCGTCAACGGGGAAGTTCACACATCGAGAAATTCGGATACAGCATCGAGAATCAGCAGCAACTATAAATATCAGATCACGGTGTGCTGTGGGCGTCCGGCGCACCGGCTACCGGTTGCTGTGGAAACGGAGTACGGCGCCGGTCTCGAGATCGGTCAACGTCAACAGGTCTCGATCGATCTCGGCACGGGCCATTCCCTGCATCAGCGCCCACAGCTCGGTGTGGTCCTGGTACGGCGCCGACGCCTGATTCGACTCGGACCGCGCCCGTTCCCAGCGCCGGTTCGAGAAGGACAAAATCTGTTGTGTGACAACATGTTCGACTGCCACAGTCGCTGTCGCGCTGTCCCCTTCGCAGTCGACGCGGAATCCGCTCGCCGCGGCCGCGGCCGCGGGATCGATCCGCAGCATCGTTCTCGCCGCGACATCGCGGCCCACCCCGTGGACCGGCTCGATCCGAGCCAGCGACCAGTCCGTGCCACGAAGCGGAACCGACGATTCCGAGGCCGAACCCGACGATAGATCGCTCGCCGGTGCGGCGCCCGCGACGCCTGTTCCGATTGCACTTGCGGCGAGACCGGCCGCGAACATCCCACCGACAACCATGGATATCGGTTTCATGCGAAGAACCTATAACACAGCGGGTTCCGAATCGATGAAGATCGCCGGGTGCGGTCGAATCCCGTGCGAGATTCACCCGCCGCGATAGCGGACCCGACGTCGGCGGTGATAGAAGACCTCTTCGAGTGAGACCGGGGCGAGCACCTCGGTGATGCGCGCCAACCGGGTGTCGTACCGATGTTCGTGGATGTGCCGATGCAATCCGCCCCTGCGCTCCGGCGGCAGCGTCGCCCAGATCGCGCCGATACGGTCCTGCTGGTCGGCGGAGGATTCGGCGATCAGCTGCAACAGCGCGGGCCAGCAGTGCGCGTCGGTGGCGCAGCCGGGCAGCAACGCCACCGTCTCCGCCGACATCGCGGCCAGCAATCCGGCGATATACCGGCGCGAAGGCTCGTTCAGCCGCGTGGACAGCGCGAACAGGCCACGCCAGCTGTCCGGGTCGTGGCGCCGCTCCAGCGCCCGGACCAGCGCGGCGAGCACCTGCGGGTCGGCGAACACCGGATTGCCCGCCAATGCCCAGTGCGCGAACGGCGTGAGCCGTCCGACGACCGTCAGCAGTTCCGGCGTGGCGCGGCCCGACAGCGCGCTGATGACGAATCTGCCGACGTCGGGCACGTGCCCATGCCCGAAGAAGATGTCGCCGACGTTCTCCACGACATCGGGCTCCCACCGGCAGAACACGGCCAGCATCGCGTGTTGCAGCGCGGGCGGGCCCGCGAGCACCGTCTGCATCATCCGCGGCACCCGCTGCCGCGGCCCGGCGAGCAGTTGCCGCACGATCGCGCTGAGGGTGTCGGCGGAGTAGGCGAAGGCGGCGGTGAAGATCAGCCCGGCGTCGTCGTGCACCAGTTCCTCCACCGCCGCGATCATCGGCGGTGTGGCCGCGGCCAGGAATCCCGCGGCGGTCACATAGTCACCGCGGCGCAGGATTTCGTTGAGGATGCGCATCGCCGGTTCCGGTGGCGCCACCTCGACGAGTTCGGCGAACACCCGCGGATCCAGGTAGGGAGCGCAGTCGGCCGCATACCTCGGGTCGAGCATCGACACCGCCTCGGCGGCCTTCTTCAGATGATCCACGCCGACCGCGCCCGCCAGCCGCCCGGCGACCATCGGCGGCACCAGCCGCTGCACCAGCGGGATGCCGATACTCAGCGGCACGATCGGTACGAGCAGGCTTGCGCGGCGGAAGGTTTCGGCGTGCTGGTCGAACAGGATCCGCATCATGCGGTCCTGGAGTTGATGCAGCTGGTCCGCGCCGAGGCGCGCCAGCGGCGCCAGATGCTGCGGCGTCACTTGCAGGGTGCGGGCCAGGACCACGAGTTGGGTCCGGGTGACCAGATCGGTCTCAGGCATCGCCTCTGGTGTCCCCGAACATGATTCTTCTGGTGACGGCGCGTAGCGGGCGCGGCAGTGCGCTCAGCGTGGTGTCGATCGACCGGTTCAGCGCGACCACCTCACGGGATCTGGCCTCGCGGAACAACATCAGCAGGTCCCGGGCCTCGTCGTCGGTCAGCAGGTCGAGCGGGGGCAGCGGCCCGCCGAGTTCGCGCGCGAGGTCGTGTCGGGGGGTCATGGATACTCCTCGCGGCCGACGATTGCTCGAGACCACGACAATGACGTCCGAGGCCGTGTCCGTCCCAGGTTTGCCCGAATTTTGTGCATTTCCACGACTGTGCTGGGGCGATCGGTGTTCGATCGCCCCAGCCGGGTCGGCGACCGGGAATCGCGACGGGCAGAAGACCTCCCGTCCACGCGTCGGTTATGCCTGCTCGTCCACCGAGCCCGCTTCACCGGCGGTCACCGGTAGGGATATGCGCCCCTTCGCTCCGTTGTCGAACAAGGTCCGCAGGGCGAGCATCGCTTGTTTGCGTGGACAATTCGCGGGCAAGCAGCGGTAGTGCAGCAGCAGGATGCTGGCGACCTCATCGGAATCGAATCGGTCACCGGGTCCGGGAGCATCGTGGTTGAGCGGGAAGTCGGCCTCGTCGTCACCCCAGAGCGAGATCAGCAATGGTGTGCCCTTCGCAGTGCCGGTGCACATCTCGTCCACCGATGGATTCCGTACTCAGATCCGATCATTGCCGCTGCCATGTTCGCCCCGTCAGAATTGGTCTTTCCTCGGAATGTGCCTCCACATCCGAGCTTATGGTCGTGATCGGCCGACGCCACCCCCGATCCTGTCGGCGCGGCCGCTCCCGGACCGCAATGTTTGCTGGCGGCCGGATCCGCAACTGCCTGTGACGGCCGGTACGCGTCGCTCGGCACAGCGGTCCGACCGGGGAGAGGACATCCAGGACAATCACGTCGCCTGGGATAGTCCGCCGGTCCCGCGCGGCACCCGTCACGGCGCCGTTCGGCGCACTGCGCAGTCCCGATGCAGGCAACCTATGTGCCATTGACAACTGGCACATAGAGCAGTGACACTCACTTCATGACAGCAACAAGGTCAATGGCGACCTCACAGTTGGCTACGGCGGTGCCGATGGCACCAACGCTGCGGTCGCGTCTGGCACTGGCATCGGGGCGGTATCTGATCCGCCCGATCAACTGCGCACTCCCGCACAATCGGCTGGGCATCCTGGCGGCACGCGGGCTGGTCGCCGCCATCATGGCCGCGGGCGGGCCGACACCGCCGGGAACGCGGGTGCGGCAGGTGCGGTCGGGCCCCGTCCGGGGTGAATGGGTGCGCGCGGCCGGTGTCGAGTTCGGCGATCGGGTGATCTACTTCGTGCACGGCAGCGGGTATGTGATCTGCTCGGCCCGCACCCACCGCGGGCTCGCGGCGCGGCTGTCACGCGATACGGGCCTGCCGGTCTTCGTGATCGACTATCGGCTCGCGCCCGAACATCCGTTCCCCGCGGCGGCCGACGATGTCGAGGCCGGTTACCGGTGGCTGCTCGACAGCGGCTACCGGCCGCAGGACGTGATCATCGGCGGCGATTCCGCCGGTGGTCATCTCACGATGGATCTGCTGCTCGACAACGCCAGAACCGGGACGCCCCAGCCCGCGGGAGCCGTGTTCTTCTCGCCGCTCATCGATCTGTCGTTCCAGCTGGCCGAACACCACCAGCGCCACGGCGCCGAGGCGATGGCCTCGGCGCGGGTCGGTCGACGGGCCGCCGAACTGTATATCGCCGAATCGGCGCCCGATTCGCCACGGCTGCGGTTGACGGTGCCGCCCGGCGCCGCGCTGCCGCCGCTGTTCATTCAGGCCAGCGATGCGGAGATGCTGGTCGGAGATGCCAGACAACTGCGGGATATGGCGGTGGCCGCCGGTGTCGCTTGTGAACTCGAGCTGTGGCCGGGGCAGGTCCACGTCTTCCAGGCGCTGCCGCTGATGGTGCCCGAAGCCGCGCCCGCACTGCGCCGGGCCGCGCGTTTCATCACCGATGCGCTGGCTCGGTCCGCGGCCCCGGCCCGAGAGCGGGTGAGCTGAAATGTGGGGTCTGGATCAACTGTTCGGCGGCCGCAGTCGCCGAACCTACGGCGCGAAGGCCGTGGTCACCGGCGCCGGAAGCGGTATCGGGCGGGCCTTCGCGCTGGAACTGGCCGCACGCGGCGGTCAGGTGGTGTGCGCCGATATCGATAAGGAACGCACCGATGAGACGGTGCGCCTGATCGAACGCATCCACGGCGGCACCGCGCACGCGATCTTCTGCGATGTCGCCGAGCGCGCCGATATGGAAAGCCTCGCGCTGCATACCGAATTGCTGTTCCAGGGGCCGCCCACGCTGGTGATCAACAACGCGGGCGTCGGGATCGGCGGCAGCCCGGTGGGTGAGATCGGACTCGACGACTGGCAGTGGGCGCTCGGCATCAACCTGTGGGGTGTGGTGCACGGCTGCGAGCTGTTCACACCGCAACTGCGGGCGGCCGGTCGTGGCGGCATCATCAATGTCGCTTCGGCGGCGGGTTTCGCCGCCGCGCCGACCATGAGCGCCTACAACGTGTCCAAGGCGGGGGTCATATCGCTGTCGGAAACCCTGGCCGCCGAACTGTCCGGTAGCGATATCGCGGTCACCGTGCTGTGCCCGACCTTCGTCAAGACCAATGTGGCGCGCGACGGCCGCATCGGCGCCGCCTCGATGAACCTGGCCGACACGCTCATGCGCTGGACCGGTTTCTCAGCCGAACACGTCGCGCGCACGACCCTCGACGCCCACGACCGCGGCAGCCTCTACGTGCTGCCGCAACTGGACGCCCAGCTCATCTGGCTGCTCAAACGGCAGTTCCCCACCCTCTACACCCGCGGCCTCGGCGTGCTCACCCGGCTGCTCCCGCAGCAGGCGCCGACGAATACCACCGCGGCCACCGACATCGAGAAGACAGGAGTCTGACATGTCTTTCGACTTCGAGAACATGCTGACCAAGATCAAGTCCCGGCAGTGGGCCCTTGCCGATATCGACTGGGACGCACCGGGCGCCGACCTCATCGACCCCGAGCTGCACGCCAAACTCGAACCGTTCATGGCCGATCTGATGTGGATCGAGAATGTCGGCGCCCGTGGGTTCGCCGCCATGGCCAAGAAAGCGCCGACCGAGACCCTGCGCGAGATCTACCGCTACTTCCATGCCGAGGAGCAGCGCCACGCCAATGCCGAACTCGCCCTGATGCGCCGGTGGGGCATGCTCGACGGCGATCAGATCCCGGAGCCGAACATCAATGTCAAGCTGGTGATCGACTTCCTCGACAAATACGCCGACGGTATGTCGCTGTCGTTCCTCGGCACGGTCATCCCGATGCTGGAGGTCGCCCTCGACGGCGCGTTGATCAAATTCGTCACCGATGAGATCGACGATCCGGTCGCGCAGGAGGTGTTCAAGAAGATCAATGCCGACGAGTCCCGCCATCTGGCCACCGATTACGCGGTCATGGAGCTGCTCGGCCATTCCAGCGCGCGCAAGCTGCTCATCGATATGGTCGGCGGCTGGATCAAACCCTCGCTGCTGATCGGTGTGCTCAGCTATGTGCCGCTGTTGAACAAGATGCGCGACAATATCGTCGAGATGGGCGTCGACGAGGAACGCCTGTACGCGGCCATGCGGCGGTTCAAGGCGGTCGGTGAACGCACTCCGATCGCCAACCGGGTGCCCATGTACCGGGTCGTCAAGATGCACAGCGGCTGGGTGATCAACCGCAACCACCCGTACCATCTGATCGCCGACGCCCTGGTCGCGGTGACCGCCCGCATTCCCGACCGTCTCCTCGGAGCCCAGCCCACCTGGTCCAAGGAACTCACCTACGAGCCGGTGGCATGAGCGCCGCCGAGCCACTGGATGTGGCCATCATCGGCGCCGGTTTCGCCGGTATCGGCACCGCGATCCGACTGCGACAAAAAGGCATCACCGACTTCGCGATCTTCGAACGCGGCACCGAGGTGGGCGGCACCTGGCGCGACAACACCTATCCCGGCGCGGCCTGCGATATTCCGTCGCGGCTGTACTCCTACAGTTTCGCCCCCAACCCGGACTGGTCGCACACCTACTCCGGCAGTTCCGAGATCCTCGGCTATATCGATGCGATGGTCGACGAGTTCGGGCTGCGGCCCCGGATCAGGTTCGGGCACAACGTCACCGGGATCGTGTTCGACGAGGCGAGTGGATTGTGGAACCTCGACCTGTCGGGGCGGCGGCGCAGGGTGCGGGCACGCACCGTGGTGCTCGCCTCGGGGCCCTTGTCCAACGCCAGCTTTCCCAGCATTCCCGGTATCGAGGACTATCAGGGACACAAGATCCACAGTGCCCGTTGGGATCACGACTACGATTTCACCGGCAAACGGGTCGCCGTGGTCGGCACCGGCGCCAGCGCGGTGCAGATCGTCCCCGAACTCGTCCGGCGGGCCGGAAAGGTGAAGGTCTTTCAGCGGACACCGGGCTGGGTGTTGCCACGGGTGAACCGCTCCACCAACGAACTCACCAAAGAGGTCTACCGACGGCTACCCGTCGCCGAATCCCTTGCCCGCCAGGGATGGTTCTGGGGGCATGAATCGGTGGCGCTCGGCGTGGTCTGGAATACGCCGCTGACCCGAGTGGTGGAATCGGTGGCCAAACTGCATCTGCGCAGTCAGGTGCGCGACCCGTGGCTACGCCGCCAGCTGACACCGGATTTCCGGGCCGGATGCAAACGTCTGCTGATGACCAGCGACTACTATCCGGCGCTCCAGCGCGATAACTGCACCCTGGTCACCTGGCCGATCGCCCGCATCAGCGAACAGGGCATCCGCACCGCCGAGGGCATCGAGCACCGCGTCGACTGCATCGTGTTCGCCACCGGATTCGACGTGTCCAAGACCGGCAGCCCCATCCCCGTCACCGGACGCGATGGACGAGTCCTCGCCGAGGAATGGAGTAGGGGCGCTTACGCGTACAAGAGCGTCACCGTCGCCGGTTATCCGAATCTGTTCCTCACCTTCGGACCCAATTCGGGGCCGGGACACAATTCGGCGCTGGTGTACATGGAGGCGCAGATCAACTATCTGACCGAGGCCATCGGCCTGATCCTGCACCGGAATCTGCGCACGCTCGAAGTCCGCCGCGATCGACAGGACCGGTACAACAAGCGGCTGCAACAGCGTCTGTCGGCCACCACCTGGAATTCCGGTTGCCGCAGCTGGTACCTGACCGATGACGGTTTCAACGCCACCATGTTCCCCGGTTTCGGCACCCAGTACGCCCGGCAACTGGCGTCCGTCGACACCGACGACTATGTCCTCACCCCGCAGGCGAGTATGTCGCCGGTCAGCACCGAGGACCGTGCCGTGGTTCCGTTCGGCTAGTCCGGCGATGTCCCCGCGCCGACGCAGAACCTGGGGCGGGGACTGCGCTGGCCGAGATCATCGCGTCGTCGTATGCCGTTTCAGGCGGTCGACGACGCGGTGGCGAGCCGGAGGGTGGTGAGCAGTTCGGCGGTGCAGGCGGTCAGGTCGAAGCCGGGATCGGCGGCCGCGCGCAGGATGACGCCATTGCGTAGGGAAAGAATGAATCCGGCCATCAGGTCGGGATCGAAGTCACGGAACTCGCCCGCGCGCTGGCCATCGGCCAGCAGTTCGGCCAGCTTCGCTCGATCGGCGTTCGCCTGCCGGTCACGGGCCTCGGTGTCCGGGGCGGCGGTTTGCAGGCGCAACATCGTCACCAGGTGGTTGCGATGGTCGCGGATGAACTCGCAGTTCGCGGTCAGGAACGCGTCGAGACGTGCGGCCGGGCCGCCGTCGCCGGCGCGCGCGGAGACGAACGCGGTGAATTCGGCCAGGATCGTGGTCATCACCTCGGCCATCAGGTGCTGTTTGCTCGCGAAATGGTAGGAGATGATGCCGGTGCTGCTCAGCCCCGCACCGCGTGCGATGGCGCTGAACGAGGCGCCCGCGTAGCCGATATCGGCGATGGTGTCGATCGCGGCGCGCACGATCTGCGCCCGCCGGGCTCGCTCGATCGTCGTCGGCTCGCCCTGTCTTCTTGCTCGCACGAGCGAAAGTTAACACGGCCGCCGATTACGGCCGGGTGATCGCCAAGACGTACGCGTGCTGCTGCGGCGCCGGGTCGGGCGGCAGCTGGATTGTGAGGTCGCCGTCACGCGCATGCCAGCGCAGGTCCGCGGCGCCGCCGAGGAGTCCGACCGTGGCGGATGGCGGGATCCGAAGATCGCGCAGGGTGACCTCGCCGGTGGGCTGGTCGGCCAGCACGATCGCGAAGAAGGTGCCATCGCGGCGGGTGAACCGCACCTGATCACCCGCAGTTGTGATGGTCGCGGCCTGTTCCCATGGCGTGGTCTCGTAGATCGCGTCCCCGTTGCGCGCCAGCCACGCGCCGAGCGCGCGCAACGGCACCAGCTGGAGTTCCGGGATCCGTCCCGCACCATCGGGTCCGACGTTGAGCAGCAGATTGCCGCCCTCGGCGACCACATCGGCCAGCAGATGGATCACCTGGGCGCCGGTCAGAGTGTCGGCGCTCGTCTCCTCGGCGTTGTATCCGAAGGACCGCCCGAGCCCTCGGGTCAGCTCCCAGGCGCCGGTCTGCACGGTGGTGGGGGTGGCGTACTCGTGGGTCGCCACGTCGTAGTGGAAGTTCTTGGCCGGTTCGGGAATCTCGCGGCCGCGCTCGGCCATCGCTTTCAGCGCGATACCGATGAAACCCAGGTACGCGGCGCGGACGAGGCGGTTGCCCGGTAGGTTCGGCTGCATCCAGCGATCGTTGACCACGCCGTCGTCGACGGTGTCGTAGTAGTGGGCCATGATCTCGTGCGGGTCGATCTCGGCGGGCCAGCCCATATCGTTCCACAGGATCGACGGCCGATAGGTGTCGATCAGCTCCCGCCATTGCGCGGCCGCATACCGTGCGTACCGCGGTCCGAGCGCCTGATGTCGGATCAGATCGGTCATGGTCCGCAGCGGCTGTTCCCGCACCGTCCAGTCCATCCCCCCGCAGTAGTACAGCCCCATCCGCATGCCCCTGGCCCGCACCGCGCGGGTCAGATCACCCACCAGATCACGACCGCAACGGTAGGCGCTGCCGGTGTGCGGGTGCTCGACCTTGCTGGGCCACAACGGATATCCGTCCAGATGACGGGTGACCATGACGACATATCTGGCGCCCACCTCGCCGAAGAGCCGCGCCCAGTCCGCGAAGTCCACCGCCTCGGCCGCCTCGTCGAACGGCGATCGGAAGTCGGCGTAGGACACCCGGTCGCCGTAGGTCGCCGCATGATGGGCTGCCGTCGGCGAGCCCGGCACCCGCATCGAATTGAGATACCACTCGGCGTACGGAATCCGGTCGGCGGTGGTCTTTCCCGCGGTGAGGTCCCGCATGAACGCGGAATAGTCCGCCTCGGTGCGCTCGGCGAAGGCGGGCACCGAATACAGGCCCCAATGGACGAAGATGCCCAGTTTGGCCTTGCCGTACCAATCCGGGATCGGCCGCGCCCCCAACGAATCCCTGTCCGGGGCATATGTCACGACTGTTCCTCCACGTCGGGCGCATTTTTGCTTGTCCGAGCAAAAATAGCACGGGCGAGCAGAACTGCCCGTGAGCGGTAACAGTGCAGGTCAGGGCGTCGACTTCAGCGCAATGCCTGCTCGAACATCGGCCAGGAGGCGTGTAGATCCTGCTGCCAGTACCGCCATGAGTGGGTGCCGGTGGGGCGGAAGTCGAAGGTGGCGGGGATATCGAGGCGGCGCAGCCGTTCGTGCAGGCGGATGGTGCAGGCGTGTGCCGCGACCTCGAGGGGTGAGCCGAACAGCAGTTGCCAGGTCAGTCGCGTCAGATCGCCGTCGACGCCCGCCGGGGTGTCGAACGGGCCGGGGATTCCGGTGCCGGTGCTGACGTAGACGGCGGTGCCTTTCAATTTGTGCGCGTGCAGGGCGGGATCGTTGGCCGCCCAGGCCGGATCACCGGGCGGGCCCCACATATTGGCGACATTGCCCGCGAATCGGGTGACCACGGCGGTGACGGTGGCTTGGCCGAGTGGGTCGCTGGTGCTGACGCATCCGCTGTAGGAGGCGATGGCGCGGTAGAAGCCGGGTGCGGATTCGGCGAGTTGAAAGACCGAGGTTCCGGCCATCGAGATGCCGGCGATAGCGTTGGCGCCGGTGCC
>NZ_JARWNX010000057.1 GCF_029868385.1 Nocardia cyriacigeorgica
TTTGGCGACGGCGGTGGGCACGTTGCTCGGTTCGCTGGTCGGTGGTGTGCTCGGTTGTGTGGCGGGTGCGATCATCGGTGCGCCGCTGGTGGTGCCGACGTTCTTCGCCGGTCCGATCGGTCTGTGTATCGGTGGCGCCGCCGTGGGGATCACCCTCGGTGCGGCCGCTGGCATGATCGCGATCGGAGTTCCGGTCGGTGTTGCGGCCGCTATGCAGTTCTTCAACTCGACAGCGGTCAGGTGATGTGAGTCGGTGAATACAACAATCTGAATCAGGAATGGGCGGCATCCGACGGGATGCCGCCCATTCTTTGTTCGGGGTTCGGAGTGATTCCGTAAATAATTCTTCGTTTACCGGTTGAAGGTCGCAATGAGTGCTGCTGGGTCGGTGAAATCGAATTTAGTGTCGAATCGTGGGTTTTCTCGGATTCACCTGGGCCGATGCCGGGTCGTTCGCCGGTGGTTTGATCGGCGCCGCTGTTCTCGGTCCGCCCGGTGCGATGCTCGGCTCGACGGCAGGGTCATTTCTCGGCGGTGTCGTCGGCGATGATCGAGACGCGGGCAGCGCTGCCGAAGAGGCGTTGGTCGCTGGCATCGGTGCCGCGGGTGGGGCGTGGGCGGCCAACCTCGGTGGCAAACTCCTCAAAGACGGGATCACCGCCGCCGCGACCAGAGCACTGTCCGCGGGTGCGGCTCGTCGCGTGGAAACGGGCGCGGCCAAAACGCTGCTGCCCTGGAACAAGTACGAGGGCAGTCTGCTCGGCGCGCTCGGCGGCGGCTTCGGTGGTTACGAGGTCTCGCCTCAGGCCCGCCCGCCCGTCGCGATCGAAACCATCGATATCGGCAACGGCAGCTGCCCGGTGGAAATGGCCCGATTGCGGATGCCGCCCGACCTGTCCCGGCCGATCGCGGACTCCTATCGACAGCTGCCCGGCTATCTGTGCGATGTCTGGCGGAAATTCGGATCGGGCTCACACCGCACCGCGCCGGTACCCGAACCGCCCGCGCCCATCGACGAGAACGCGCGCAGCGGAATCAAGGAGTACGCGGCGAAGGCGCAATCACTCAACCTCGCCATGGCCGGATTCGCGACCCTGGACCGCAAAGTCGCGGCCCTCGTCCGGGAAGGCGCCGGTACTACGGAACAGGGCCGCAACGCGGTGTCGACGGTGATCGGGAACGCCAACCGCGCCGCCGCCGAAGCCCCGAGCGGCAATGCCGATCTCCACGCACTCGACCTGCTGGACGACGCCTTCACAGCGGGAAACCAGATCCTCACCCAGGCCATCACCGCCACCGACGGCACCGCGAACCGCACCGACCGTCTCACCGCCGAACTACGGAAGCTGCGCGCCGAACTCGACGAGCACCGCGCAGCGCACCGCAGACCGGTTGCGACGGGACCGTCGCGGCATGCGTCGGAACCGCCGCGCCCAGGGCCATCACAGCCCGCGCCGGGACGGTCGCACGCTGCCCCGGAAAGGTCGCGCACAGCGCTGGAACCGTCATGGTCTGCGTCGGGACCGTCGCGGCCATGGAAGGCCGCCGACCGTTCGGATGCTCGGGTCACCTCGAGCATCGACAACAGCACGATCGGGTCGCTGATCGTCATCGCGCCCAGCGCGGGGTCGACAGTCGTCGTGGACCCGGCCATCGGAAGTCCGCTCATCGATGGCCGACACACGCCTATGCCCGCGCCACCGCCACCGCCACCGCCCGCGGCACCGCCACCGCCGCGCCCGAGTCCGGTCATCGAACCTTCCATATCGGTGCCGCCATCGTCAGCACCAGTTCCGCCGCCGGTGCCGCAACCGCGCGCACGCGATCCACTGCGGGAGTCTTCCAATACGGGAACGACATCGCTGTCACGCGAGTTGGTTTCGCCGGAGACCCCGTGGACCGATCCGTCGCGTCACGGAACTCGGCCGCCTGGTATGCACGTGCCGTGGGAGCCCTCACCGCGGACTCCATGGACGCCAGCAGTTCCCTCCGTCATGCCTGGTGTTTCGCATGTCGCGCAGTGGGCTTCGGTGGGCGGTGAACGTCCTACGCCGGGCGCCTGACGCGGGTCCGGAGCGGACTAGTAGCTGCTCACGGGCGATCCCGATGTGTTCGCTTTCGGTGCTGGTCGTTATTCCGAAACCGCTCGATAGTGCGAGATTTCGGATACCGCGCCGCACCCCATTACCTGCGAGTTCACCTGCCGGACACATACGTTGACACCGATTTAGCATCGTGTAAACAAAGGGAATCATTCCGGATGTTGTCATGTGTTCCGGCCCGGTCGAGGCCACGACCGATTCTCTGTTCGCGGAGTTTCGGGGATTCACCGAGGGAAAGCGTTCGAACCATGTCGATTAAGTCCGTACTAGCTGTTTCCGCTCTTGCTGTTGCCGCCGTGGTGGCAACCGGGGCCAGTGCGGGTGCGGTTCCCGCCCCCGCGCCCGAGCCGGGCACCGTGGTGCAGACCGATGTGCTGCCAGGGATCAAGTACACCGCAAGCGTCGTGGACAATTCGGTGGTCCTGCGGACCGAGGCCGGGTCGTTGACCACGCAGGGCTCCCAGTTCCAGGTGCTCGACGATCAGGGTCGGCTGGTCGCGGGCATGCCGCTCACCTATCTGAAGGACGGTATGGAATGGCCGATCGCCGCACGGGTGGAAGGGAATACGGCCACCTTCACCCCGAGCACCGATCCGGCGCAGGCCAAGCCCGCCGCCATGCTTCAGCCGGTCGCGGATGAGCCGGTCGATTTCGACTCCGCGTTGAGTACGGCCGCTACGCAGTTCGGTTTGGCGACGGCGGTGGGCACGTTGCTCGGTTCGCTGGTCGGTGGTGTGCTCGGTTGTGTGGCGGGTGCGATCATCGGTGCGCCGCTGGTGGTGCCGACGTTCTTCGCCGGTCCGATCGGT
>NZ_JARWNX010000058.1 GCF_029868385.1 Nocardia cyriacigeorgica
GGCTCACGGCTCACGGCTCACGGCTCACGGCTCACGGCTCACGGCTCACGGCTCACGGCTCACGGCTCACGGCTCACGGCTCACGGCTCACGGCTCACGGCTCACGGCTCACGGCTCACGGCTCACGGCTCACGGCAAGGATGATGCGGGGCGTATCGGTGGTGCCCCGCATCATCTTTCGTGCAGTCGCTCAGTGCGCGGCCGAGTCCCAGCTGTGTCCGGTGCCGACGGAGACGTCGAGCGGGACCGACAGGTCGATGGCGGCGGCCATTTCGTTGCGGGCCAAGGTCTCCAGGGTTTCCCGTTCACCGGCGGCGACCTCGAAGAGGAGTTCGTCGTGGATCTGCAACAGCATCCGCGAGCGCAGGCCGGCTTGCTGAATCGCCTTGTTCACGTTGATCATCGCGACCTTGATGATGTCGGCGGCCGTGCCCTGGATAGGGGCGTTCAACGCCATCCGTTCGGCGGCTTCACGGCGCTGCCGGTTGCTGGAATCCAGGTCGGGCAGATACCGGCGGCGGCCGAACAGGGTTTGGGTGTAGCCGACCTTGCGCGCCTGCTCCACCACCTCGTGCAGATAGTCGCGGATACCGCCGAAGCGGGCGAAATAGACCTCCATCTGGTCCTTGGCCTCCTGCGTGCTGATCTTCAGCTGCGCGGACAGGCCGTAGGAACTCAGACCGTAGGCCAGACCGTAGGACATGGCCTTGATCCGGCGCCGCATCTCCGGGTTCACTTCGGAAATCGGGATATCGAAGGCCTTGGATGCGACGAAGCTGTGCAGATCCTCGCCGGAGTTGAACGCCTCGATCAGGCCGGCGTCGCCGGACAGATGGGCCATGATGCGCATCTCGATCTGGCTGTAGTCGGCGGTCATCAGCGATTCGTAGCCCGCCCCGACGACGAAGGTGTCGCGGATCTGCCTGCCGGTGTCGGTGCGGATCGGGATGTTCTGGAGGTTCGGCTCGGTGGAGGACAACCGGCCGGTGGCGGCGATGGTCTGGTTGAAGGTGGTGTGGATGCGGCCGTCGTCGGCGACGGATTTGAGCAGACCGTCCACGGTGACCTTGAGCCGGGTGGCGTCGCGGTGGGCCAGCAGATGCGCGAGGAACGGATGCTCGGTCTTCTCGTAGAGCGATTCGAGCGCATCGGCGTCGGTGGTGTAGCCGGTCTTGGTGCGTTTGGTCTTCGGCATGTCGAGTTCGTCGAACAGCACCACCTGCAACTGCTTCGGCGAGCCGAGGTTGATCTGCTTACCGATCACCTCGTAGGCGGCGTTGGCCGCCTCGGTCACCTTGTCGGCGAACTGACGTTGCAGCGATTCCAGCTGGTCGGTATCGACGGCGATACCCGCGTCCTCGAGGGTGGCGAGGACCTCGAGCAGCGGCAGCTCCATCTCGCCGAGCAGCGCGGTGGATTCGATACCGGCCAGCTCACCGTCGAGGGCTTCGGCGAGGTCGGCCACGGCGCGGGCGCGCAGCATCTCGGTCTGCGCGACCTCGGCGTCGACGGTGTCCTCATCGTCGAGCAGTGACAGCTGCGGGTTCTCGTCGGTTTCGGCGCGCAGCTCACGGTGCAGATAACGCAGCGACAGATCGTCGAGATTGAAGCTGCGCTGACCGGGCCGGACCAGGTAGGCGGCGAGCGCGGTATCGCTGGTGAGCCCGGCGAGCGACCAGCCACGCCCGCGCAGGGCGTGAATCGCGGATTTGGCCTCGTGCAGTGCCTTGGCGCACGCCGGATCGGCCAGCCAGGCGCCGAGGGCGGCCTCGTCGTCGGGCGTCATCCCGGTGACGTCGATATAGGCGCCTTCACCGTCGGCGGCGGCGATGGCGATCGCCGTGACGTCGCCGTGCGCGGGCGCACCCGAGCCGACCACCGAGACACCATGACGCACACCGACCGGCGCGTGATCGGTCAGCCAATCGCCCACGCTGCCCGGCGCCAGCGCCGAACCGCTGATCTCGAAACCGGAATCGGCCTCCGGGCTCGGCGGGGCCAGGGTCTCGAACAGCCGATCGCGCAGCACCCGGAATTCCAGATCGTCGAACAGCCGGTGGATGCGTTCGCGGTCCCACGGCGCCTGGGCGAGCTGATCGGGGGTGTAGGGCAGCGGCACATCACGCACCATTTCGGTGAGCTGCCGGTTGAGCACGACGCTGCTCAGGTTGGCGCGCAGCGCGTCGCCGACCTTGCCGCGCACCTCGTCGACCTTGTCGACCAGGGTGGCCAGATCGCCGTACTCGCGGATCCATTTGGCAGCGGTCTTCTCCCCCACACCGGGGATGCCGGGCAGATTGTCGCTCGGGTCGCCGCGCAGTGCCGCGTAGTCGGGGTACTGCGCCGGGGTGAGACCGTATTTGGCCTGCACCTCCTCGGGGGTGAAGCGGGTGAGATCGGAGACGCCCTTGCGCGGGTAGAGGACGGTGACGTCGTCGTTGACCAGTTGGATGGAATCGCGGTCGCCGGTGACGATGAGCACCCGGTAGCCCTGCGGCACCGCCTGCGTGGTGAGGGTGGCGATGACATCGTCGGCCTCGTAGCCCTCGATCGCCATCACCGGGATACCCAGCGCACCGAGCACATCCTTGGTGAGTTCGACCTGGCCGCGGAACTCGTCGGGCGTGGCGATGCGGTTGGCCTTGTATTCCGGATAGGCCTCGGTGCGGAAGGTCTGGCGGGAGACGTCGAACGCGGCGGCGATATGGCTGGGCTTCTCATCGCGCAGCAGATTGATCAGCATGGCGGTGAAGCCGTACACCGCGTTGGTGGTCTGGCCGGTGACGGTTTTGAAGTTCTCCGCCGGTAGCGCGTAGAAGGCGCGGTAGGCCACCGAATGGCCGTCGATCAGCAATAGCGTCGGCCGCTCCCCCGCGGCCGTCGCGGCACTCGACGTGGTGCTCGGTGCCGTGCCTGATCCGGAAGAGGCAGAACGCGGGGCTGTCGTCGGTGAACTCACCCCCCAGAGTCTAGGGACAGCCACCGACAAGTCGAACGGGCGACACCCTGGCGTCGCCGCTCAGCCCACGCCCAGATACGCCGACTTCACCGCCGGGTCGACCAGCAGTTGCGTACCGGTGCCGGTCTTGGTCACCGCACCGGTCTCCAGGATGTAGCCGCGGTCGCTGCGTTTGAGCGCCTGCCTGGCATTCTGTTCGACCAGCAGGACCGTGGTGCCCTGTTCGTTGATCTCACTGACGATGCGGAAGATCTGCTGGATCACCATGGGCGCCAACCCCATCGACGGTTCGTCGAGGAGCAGCAGCCGCGGCCGCGCCATGAGCGAGCGGCCGATGGCCAGCATCTGTTGTTCGCCACCGGACAGTGTGCCGCCGACCTGTTTGCGCCGCTCCCGCAGCCGTGGAAACAGCTCGAACACCCGGTCCAGGGTCGCGGCATAGTCGGCCTTTTGCTTGAACGGCCGTGCGTAACAACCCATGTCGAGGTTTTCCTGCACGGTCATGCCGGGAAAGATGCCCCGCCCTTCCGGCGCCTGGATCAATCCGGCCACGACCCGTTCGTGTGCTTTCATCCGGCTGATATCGCGGCCCTCGAAGACGATGCGGCCCTTGGTCAGCGGCAGCAGGCCCGACAGCGCGCGCATGGTGGTGGTCTTGCCCGCGCCGTTGGCGCCGAGCAGGGTGACCAGTTCGCCCTCGGCCACGCGCAGTGAAATACCGTGCAGCGCACGGATTCTGCCGTAGTTGACCGAGATATCGTCGACTTCGAGTAGCGGTTCAGCTGTGCTCATGACCGTCCTGTCCGTCCTCGTCGTCGGGCACCCCGAGGTAGGCGGCGATCACCGCCGGATCGGCGCGGATGTCGGCGGGTAGACCGTCCGCGATCTTGCGGCCGAATTCGAGTACGACGATGCGGTCGGTCACGCCCATCACCAGCCGCATATCGTGCTCGATGAGCAGCACCGTGAAACCGTCGTCGCGGATCTTGCGGATCAGATCCATCAGCGCCGATTTCTCGCTCGGATTGAACCCCGCCGCCGGTTCGTCCAGGCACAGTAGTTTCGGTTCTGTCGCCAGCGCGCGAGCGATCTCGAGCCTGCGTTGATCGCCGTAGGACAGATTGCGGGCCTTCTCCACCGCCCGCGGCGCGATACCGACGAACTCCAGCAACGCCATCCCACGTTCGATGGCGTCACGTTCCTCCCGCCGATGCCGTGCGGTGCGCAATATCGCGCCGGGCACCGAGGTCTTGTGCCTGGCGTCGGTGCCGACCACCACGTTCTCCAACGCCGTCATCTCACCGAACAGCCGCACATTCTGGAACGTGCGGGCGATGCCGAGGCGGGTGATCGCGTTACGTTTGGTCTTGGTGAGCGGTTTGCCATCGAAAAGCACCGTGCCCGCCGACGGCCGGTACACGCCGGTGATGGCGTTGAAGCAGGTGGTCTTGCCCGCACCGTTGGGGCCGATCAGGCCGAGGATCTCGCCGCGGCGGATCTCGAAGCTCACGGCGTCGAGGGCGGTGAGACCGCCGAACCGCACTGTGAGCCTGTCGGTGCGCAGCAGCGGCTCGCCGACGGCGGTCTCGGTCTCCCGGCGTGGTGCGACGACCTCGGCGACCGCGGCCGCATCGGCCAGGGCCGGATCGACCGCGGCCACGTCGACCGTGCCCGCCGATTCCACCTCCGGTTCCGGCGCATATCCGGCGGCCATATCCTCGTTGTCGAACAGCGCATCGCCCGCGCCCGGCCCGGTCATCGGTTCGCTCCCACCGGCTCGCCGCGCAGCGGTCGGCGCACCGCCAGGTAGATCTGCCTGCCGTAGGCCAGCAGTTTCTGCCGGACCGGGAACAGACCCTGTGGCCGCAGGATCATCATCACCACCAGTGCGATGCCGAAGTACAGGTATTTGAGGTCGCCGAGGGTCTGCGCGCCCTGCGGGCGGAACAGCAGCACACTGCCGAGCAGGACCACCCAGTACACGCCGAGCACCACGATGACCGTGACGAACACCCGGCGCACCCAGGTGTCGAAACCACGCGACCACAGCTTCCAGGCCACCGCCATCCCGGCCAAGACCGCCGCGAGCACCGCGAGCTGGATGTAGCCCGTGGTCTCGTCGGTCACCAGCTGCACCGACATCAACCGGTTGGGCAGATACACGACGAGGAACGCCCCGACGATGACACCGAGTTTATTGCCCTGTCCACCGATCACCACGGCGCACAGGAACAGCATGGAGTTGATGATGTTGAAGCCTGCCGGGTTGATGTACTGCACCTGCCCCGCGTACAGCGCGCCCGACAGACCGCCCACCGCCGCACCGATCATGAAGGCCCACAGTTTGAACTTGAACGCGGGCACACCCATGATCTCGGCGGCGTCCTCGTCCTCCCGGATGGCAACCCACGCGCGGCCCACCCGGCTGCGTTCCAGATTGCCGACGATCAGCAGCACCACGATGACGCAGAACATGCCGAGCCAGTACCACCAGGTGCCGGAGTTGGCGCGGTCGAGCAGATTCGTGGCGTCGGCGTCACCGACATTGCCCGCCGAGAACACGCCGCTCGGGTGGTCCGCGGATTCGCCGATATGCGGGTAGGCGATACCGGATAGACCGCGGCTGCCATTGGTCAGCTCGACCAGGTTGTCGGCGAGCAGTCGCACGATCTCACCGAAACCGAGGGTCACGATCGCCAGATAGTCACCGCGCAACCGCAGCGTCGGCGAACCCAGGATCAGACCGGACACCGCAGTCACCGCGATCGCCAGCGGTACACACGCCAACCAGGCCCAATCGGAGTCGAGCCAGCCGCCGTCGGTCTGATTCCACGGGCTGTTCGGGCTGGTCAGCAGGCCGACGGTATAGGCGCCGACCGCGTAGAAACCGACATATCCGAGGTCGAGCAGCCCGGCCTGCCCGACCACCACATTGAGGCCGATCGCGATCAGCGCGTACATCGCGAACTGTGCCATCACCCCGCCGAAGCTGGTGCCGGGGGTGTCGATCAGCGGTGGCGGGAACAACGGCAGCAGCGCGAGCGCGATGATCGCGGGTACCCCGTACGCCCATTGCTCGGGCCTGCTCAGGCCGTCCCACCAGCCGCGCACCGCATCGCCCGCGCCGTGCATGGGCCGCGGCGGCGGCTGCGGAGCCTCGATCTTCGCCATCCGATCACTCATGCGCGGGCCCTCCCGAGACTCTCACCGAGGATGCCCGTCGGCCGGAACATCAGCACCAGCACCAACACCACGAACGCCACCACATCGCGCCATTCGGTGCCGAACAGGATCTGCCCGTAGTTCTCGGCCAACCCGAGCAGCAATCCGCCCAGCAGCGCACCGCGCAGATTGCCGATACCGCCGAGCACCGCGGCACTGAATGCCTTGATACCGAGGATGAACCCGCCGGAGTAGATGATGCCGTTGGGGATTTTCAGCGCGTACAACAATGCCGCCGCACCGGCGAGCACACCGCCGATGAGGAAGGTCAGCATGATGACCCGCTCGCGCGAAACGCCCATCAGCGTCGCGGTATCGGGGTCCTGGGCGACCGCGCGGATACCGCGCCCGAAGGTGGTCCGGTTGATCAGCAGTTCGGCCGCGGCCGCCAATACCACTGCCGCCACCACGATCACGATCGTCACATTGGTCACGTCGGCGCCGCCGACACTGAATTGCACCGTCGGCTCGACCAGGATGATCGGCTGCTGCGCATTGGTGCCGCCCAGATCCGGCCACAACTTCGGCAGGATGAAATGCACGAATTCCTGTAGCACGAACGACATACCGATCGCGGTGATCAGGAATATCAAAGGTTTGGCGCCGCGGCGGCGCAGCGGGCGATACGCGACCCGCTCCAATCCCACCGCCGCCGCACCGGAGACCGCCATACCGAACAGCATGGCCAACCCCAGATAAGTGACGGTCAGGATGACGCCCTGAGAATACGCGTCACCGCTCGGCGAGAATCCGAGCAACATCAATCCGATGTACTGCCCGAACATACCGAGCATGAACACTTCCGAATGCGCGAAATTGATCAGCCGCAGCACGCCGTAGACCAGCGTGTAGCCGACGGCGACCAGCGCATAGATCGCGCCGTAGGACAATCCGTCGACGGTGAGCCGCCAGAACTGATCGATCAACGCTTCGTAGTCGAAGTCGATCGAACCGTCGGCGAGCGGTAACGCGCCGACATAAACGGTAGGAGTCATCCGTGCCAAGCCCTCATCGCTGTCGCCCCTGATGGATCGGCGCGTACCCCGACCACCGGCATGGGTCGGAGTACGCGCCGTCGCCCGCTCCCGCTACTTGACCTCGTACACCCAGATCAGCGCATTGGACAGCTCACCGTTGGGGTCCCACTTGTACTGCCGGGCCAGCCCGGCCGCGTCATAGCCGCGCACGAACTCGAGCAGATCCGGGCGGGTCAGCTTCCCGTCGTCGATACCCGTGGCCAGGATGGTGGCCAGGTCGTAGGCCTCGACCGAGTAGACGCCGGGAGCCTGATTGTTGAGCGCCTCGTACTCGGTGGTGAATTCCTCCGGCGCCGGACCACACGGGCACGACAGCACCGCACCCGTGGCCGCGCTTCCGGCCTGGGAGACGAACTGCGGATCATTGCTGCCATCGGCGGAGACGAAGGTCGCCTCCACACCACCGGCCTTCAACTGCTGGGCCAGCGGTGCGGCCTCGGAGTAGTAGCCGGAGTAGAAGATCGCATCCGGGTTCACGCTCGAGATCTTGGTGACGGTGGCGGAGAAGTCCTTGTCACCTTCTTTGATGCTCGCGGCGCACGCCGGATCGGCCACCGGGCCGAGCGCGGCGGTGATGCTGGCGGCCAGGCCCGCACCGTAATCGGTGTTGTCCTGGACGACGCACACCTTCTCGTATCCGGCCGTGTTGATCATGTAATTGGCCACCGACGGGCCCTGCACATCATCGTTGGCCAGGCCGCGGAAGAACGTCTGCCAGCCGTTCTGGGTGAGCGAGGCATTGGTGGCCGAGGACGACACCGCCACCAGGCCCGCATCGCTGAGAATCTGGCCGGTGGCCTTGGTTTCGCCGGAGAAGGCAGGGCCGATCAGGCCGACGATCGTCGGATCGTTGACGATCTGTGGGATGACCTGCGTCGCCTTCTGCGGATTGCCTTCGGTGTCGAACGGTTTCAGTTGGATCTGGCAGCCCGGATTCGCCCGGTTGTGCTGGTCGATCGCGAGCTTCGCCCCGTAGAGAATATTGGTGCCGAGCGCGGCGTTCGGCCCGGTGAGCGCGCCCGCCATGGCGATCGAGGTGTTGTCCGGGCAGGTCGCCGAACCGTCACCGGCGGGATCGGCGGCCACCCCGGTATCGGCGGCGGGCACCTGTCTGCCCTCGGCGTCGATCTGCATCACCGGCTGAATGGACAGGCCCCCGGCGCCGCCGGTACCGGTGGCGTCCGAATCCCCCGTCGATTTATCACTACATCCGGTCAGCACCAGAGCCGCGGCCGCACCGGCCCCCAGCACTCGTATCGTACGGTTTCGCCATGTCGCACCGAGCACGATTCACCTCTACGTTCCTGTGCTTCCCCGGCCCACCGAGGAGGCCGACCACTCAGCCTGCGCAGAAACATAGCGTCGGCACGTTAGATCCGCATCACATTCGGATCATGCCGATGACATCGTGTCGAATTCTTTTTCACCATCATGTTTCCATGAGGTAAATCGCCTAGTGCCCGTCGAGGGGCACGGCGTCACTGCGGCGTCAGATTTTCCAGCACCACTTCCGCGACCGCCTTCATGGTGGTCCGGCGATCCATCGCGGTGCGCTGAATCCATTTGAAGGCCTGCGGCTCCGACAACCCCTGGGTCTGCATCAGCACGCCCTTGGCCCGCTCGACCAGTTTCCGCGTCTCCAGCCGCTCCGACAGACTCGCCACCTCGCCCTCCAGCGCGGTGATCTCATGGAACCGGCTCGCGGCCAATTCGATGGCGGGCACCAGATCCGATTTGGTGAACGGCTTCACCAAATAGGCCATCGCCCCCGCGTCGCGGGCCCGCTCGACCAGATCGCGCTGACTGAACGCCGTCAGGATCACCACCGGGGCAACACGTTTCGAGGCGATCTCAGCAGCGGCGTCGATACCGTCGCGACGCGGCATCTTCACGTCCATGATCACCAGATCCGGGCGGTGCTCCACCGCGAGATCCACCGCCTGCTGGCCGTCGCCCGCCTCGCCGACCACCTGATAGCCCTCTTCGGTGAGCATCTCCACCAGATCCATGCGGATCAAGGCCTCGTCCTCGGCGACGACGACACGCTTCGCCACGGCGGCGGCCTTGGCGTCCGCGCCCGCAGTAGTGCTCATAGAAGACCCCTCTGGTTCGGTGCTCGAGCTTGTAAAGACTACCTTTCACTTCGGCATAGAACGCATCTACCCAGCGCAAACCTCCCCCAGCTCACACCGAGGGCCGACCGGTTCGCCGATATCGCCCTCGACCCGCTATCATTTCCCTCCGGTGCGCCGAGTTGGCGGAACTGGCAGACGCGACGGTCTCAAAAACCGTTGTCCGAAAGGGCGTGTGGGTTCGAGTCCCACACTCGGCACCAGGTCAGGCGGTATTTTTGCCGTCGCTTTCCACGTCGTCATCTCACGCAGTCCGCAATCGGTCCGCAGCAGTCCTGGCCCCGCGTCCATCCCGACCGCCACAGCGTCGAGATCGTCCGCAAACAGGTGCCCATACAGGTCCAGAGTCAGCGTGGCCGTCTTGTGCCCCAGCATCCGCTGAACCACCTTGATATTCGCCCCCGCACTGATCGCCAGCGACGCCGCCGTGTGGCGCAGACCATGCGGAGCGATCTTGCTCAGCCCCGCCGCCTTGGCGGCCTGGTCGAACACCCACCGGAACTCCGTCGACTCGAGGTAGCCACCCTTCCAGCTCGGAAAGACGAGTGCGTCGGGTCGACGACCATTCATGAGGTTGGCGAGCTCCTTCGCCAACGTCTCCGGGACCGGGACAGCACGGGCCGTGTGGTTCTTAGTGTCGGTCACTACCGTGCCCGCACCCCGGACATAGGTCGCCGACCGCATCACCCGGACGCGACGGGCGTCGAGATCGACATCCATCACCCTGAGCCCGGCCGCCCGCTAGTCGCATACGAAAATTTTACGAATCCCCGGCGGGTCAGGACGGAACCAAGGGGAATGAACTCGGCACATCAGGACACCAAAACCGCCGCCTACCTGCTGAAACAGGGATCTGCCGGGAACTGTTGGGAACCTGCGGCGACCTGCGGAAACGCTGTGCCGACTTCATGACCGACAAAGCCTACACCGCCGCTGACCTGGGCATCTTCGGGGTCCACCCCTGCTTTCCACGACTTGCCCAGGATTCTCAACACCTGTATCACCTACTCGCATTCCCGGATCCGCGCCGGAGGGACGACGAGATGGTCGAGTCGGGATCGAGGGGACATGCCTGTGAGGGCCACGCTGTCAACGTTCAGGCAGCCCCGACTGCCTCGGAGGTGCGGGATTCACGTGACATGCCCAGTCAAATGGCAGTCGAGCCGCCCGACGTAGATGTTGGCGTGCGCTCCTCACAGGCAGAAGTCGGGACCAGTCAGCCGCGGCGGATCGCCCCAGGTGGGACCACGGGCGCGTGGGCGCCTGCCGCGCCGTCATCCGACCATGAACCACGGACCGGCGTACCCCGGTTTGATTCGTTGTCGGACGTTGCGTGCACGAGTTCAGCAGCAGCTCGACACCATGGCACACGGTAGCTGACTCCACGAGACCACTTTCGCATCTGGCGCCTGGGAAAATTTTGCCAGCCGTCGGCAGAAAATCTTGACACGGCGGCGCGGCGGATTCTCCGAGCAGCCACGGTGGCCAGAACGGTCGCCGCACTCGTATCGGCTCGCTGCATCACCGTCCAGGGCGTCGGAGTGCAAGCTTCGACCGTTGTATCGTGGCGCGCTACCACCATCGAGCCATGGGAGGACGGGGCTCGCACCGACAATTCCGCGGGCACCTACGAGTGGTGGTATTTCGACGCGCACCTCGACGACGGCGCCAACCTCATCGTGGTGTTCATGAACAAGGACCTGTCCGAGCCGGGTAAATCCCTCTCGCCGTTGCTGAGACTGGAACTGGAATTACCCGACGGGCGACACCTTCAGAAAATGGTTCATTACTCCCCCGACGAATGGGCAGCCGCCACCGACCACGCCGACGTCCGTATCGGTGACAACCGATTCAGCGGGGACCTGCACACCTACCACATCACCGCTGCCGACGACGAAGTCAGCGTCGATATCACCCTGACCGCCGACGTACCTTCGTGGCGTCCCGGTACCGGCCACATCCTCTTCGGCACCGACGGTCAGCAGGACTTCGGGTGGCTGCCCGCCGTCCCACAAGGCACGGTCACAGGCAGTTACACCGTCGACGGGACCACTCACCCAGCCCGCGGCGTGGGTTACCACGACCACAATTGGGGAAATGTCGGCCTGATGCAGGTTGTGCACCACTGGTACTGGGCGCGCGGACAAGCCGGCCCCTACACCGTAATCGCCTCGCACATCACCGCTGCCGCCAAGTACGGCTACGAGCCGATCATCATCTTCATGCTCGCCCGCGACAACACTGTTCTCCTCGATGACCCTGACAAGGTCACCTTCGAGACCGATGGCATCTACACCGACATCAGCACCAAGAAACCCGTCGCCAGCATCACTCGCTACATCTACCGCGACGGCGAAGACCGGTACTCCGTCACCTTCACCCGTAGTCGAGACCTGACGCGGAGCAAGATGGCCGACAGCTTGACCGGATTCAAACGGATCGCCGCCAAGGCCACCCGGTTCGACGGGGCCTACTTGCGTTTCATCGGCAATCTCGAGATCAGCCCTCACCGCGGGGAGGAGTTGATCGACTCCTACCGCGATCAGGCGATCTGGGAGCTGATGTACTTCGGTCACCCGCGTCCGGAATAGCGCGCGACCCGGCCGACGCGTACCTCGCCGTCGGCCGCACTACTTAGGACGGGCCGGATCGGTCTCGCAGCGCCATCGGGCACAGCCACCGGGTGGCGAAATCGTGGAGTTCGGTGTGGGTTTCGAGGCGGGGGACCGCGTGGGGGGTGAGCGCGAGTGAGTGCATGAGACGCGCGATCAGCCCGGCTGGCTCCTCGGTCTCGCCCAGGTCGGGGCCGCCTGGCGGAGTCAGTCCTCGGTGAACTCGACGGCCGTGTCCATCACCGCGCCCGCGCCGGAGGTCAGCGGCGCGAGTGCCTCGTTGGCGTCCACAGCGAGGGTCTTGGTGCGCACGGGGTTCGTGCGCAGCAAGGTCACCGTGAGCGCGAAGCCGTGCGCGATCCGCTCCTCCGGCTTCCACCCAGCGTTTCGCCGTTCCGGGAATAGCACTGCTGAGTTTCCGCCGACCGGGGTGGCTCAACCGGGCCCTACCCCGCCTGATCAGTTTGCCGCACGCCCGCTGACCTGGTTCGCCGCGAAGCTCTGGGAGCCAAACTCGGTTGTCCAGAAATGTGAAGGGCCCCGGTCGTTCGACTGGGGCCCTTCATTGTTCGGCCGCGACGACCATCTCGGTATGCCCGGTGAACATGCGCCGCCCGGTAGCCGGAGTTCGATCAGAGCCGTACACCCGTGCGCACGACCGGCTACCGAGCCAGTGTTTCGACCGGGCTGAAACGGGCGGCGCGACCTTCGGTGTGCCGGTTCAGCCAGGATGCGCGCTGCCGTCGACGACGGGCATCGAGCCAGGTGCTGTAGCCAGGCAGCGCACGGCGGCAGAGTTCGTCGACGAGATTGGGCACGAGCCGGGTCAGCGGTAGCCAGCGCCTCCATCCGGGCAAGGGAAGCTGATTGGCCGTGAAGACGGCATCGTTGAGGAAGAATCGTGTCCACCCCAGGACCCGGGCCTGCTCGGACCGCTTCCACTTTCGCACTTCTCGCGAATCGGTATCGGCCGGCCCGAACGCGGTGATGAAGGACTGCGACAGACTTCGCGAGTCCGGTCCGTCGGACGGGTCGTCCATCACTTGGGACAGGTACACCACCCGCCACCAGTCATCGATCGTCTCGGGGAAGAACGCGGGTTCCACTCCCAGCAGATAGGCGACATAGCGCCAGAAGTGCATGTGGTCGAGAACTTCTTCGTCGGTGGAGAAGTAGCCGATCATCTTGCCGTGCTGGCTGAGGGCGAACGAGAGAATGATGGGCCCGAACTGGGCATTCTGACTCAGCGGCGCGCCGAGACGTTCGCTGTCCCATTCGGGGTGTGGGCCGATCCTGTGCCGGATCATCGAGTGCATCACCCGTACCAGCACCGCTGCCCGGCGGCCCACCTCACCCTGACGCAGCGCCCCGGGTTCGGAGATGTCCAGCCAGAACCGGCACGTCTCTAGGTAGCGGCCGAAGGCGCTGCCTCCTGTGTATGCGCCGGTCAGCACCAGTGGCTTGTGAATCACCTCGCGCCGGTAGCCGTCGAGGGAGATGAGCCCGAAGTAGTAGAACGCGTCGACGCCGTATCGGCGAAACACCTTCGCTCCACGCTCGACCCGGTCCCAATCCAGCCATTCGGGCTCGGTGTCGAGGTGGTCGAACAGGGCCTTCAGCTCGGGCGGGGCGTCGGTCACTGCGTCGATGCCCTCGCCCAGCGCCTGGTCGACAAGCTTGCGCACTTCGCGCGAGTAGTGTCCGCTGAATGCCGCTTCGACAAAATCGTCCGACAGGGGGTCCGCTCGGCCGCGGTCGCGCCCGAGCTCGCGCGCGACTTCGTCCGGCAAAGCCAGCGGGCCTTTCACGAACAGGCCGGCCATTCGGGCCGCCGCCTGACCCTCCGCGCTGCTGCGGTTGTCGAAGTACCGGTATGAGGTGGGAATCTTCACCACCGCTGGGTTCGTCACTGTCAAACACCTCCGCCGTTGGGGCCATCCGCTGTGGCCTCGGACCAGCAGCCGGTTCCGAGGCTGGTGCGGATCGAACTCGATGAAGCCGAACACTAGCAATATAATTTGTCACCTGTCAAATTAATTGATGAGGATCCGATGACCGAAGAGCTCGAGCAGCAACCCCGCCGCCGGGGTCGACCCCCCAAGCACGCACCAGCAGCGCCGGCCGACGACGTCTTCGCGGCGGTTCTGCACGCATTCGCGGCACACGGCTACGACGGCGTCTCTGTCCGTACGCTCAACCAGGAATTGGGCGTGAGTCACAATCTCCTGCACGCCCGATTCGGGTCCAAGGCAGCGATGTGGCGGGCGGCTGTCGACTGGGGCTTCGGCAATCTCGTCGCCGCACTCGACACCGCGGACGACGCTTCCCTGTCGCCACTGGCCCGACTCCGACGATTCATCGTCGCGTTCGTGATGCATTCGGCCGAACATCCCGACCTCTTGCGGATCGTCGACATCGAAGCCGGCCGGGAGTCCGACCGCCTGCGCTACCTCATCGATACCTTCATCGAGCCGGTCCAGGCGCGGATGATGCCGCTGTTCGCGCACTTCGCCACCGACGCGCACGCACCGAGGCTGCCGGTTCACACGGCGTACTTCCTCATCACCTCCGGCGGGGGCGCACCCTTCACCAGCCGCGCCCTCACTCGCACATTGTTCGGCGACAGCGCCCTGACCTCGACCGCGATCCAGCAACACGCCGAGGCGATCGCCGACGTCCTCACCGCCGGCTTGTCGCCGTCGACCGACTCCTGAGGGAGCCCGCTCGATCATCGCGTAGGCGCCGCGGGGTGAGCTGGGACAGATTCCCCACCCGATGTGATCAGCTCCACCCCCGGAACGCGGACCGGCTCGTTGACGGCACGCTTCGCATGGATTAATTTGACCGGTGTCAAATTAATGGTGGCAACGCTCGATGCTGCCGACCGATGCGAAAGGCACAACGATGGATGTCGCACTCTGGATCGCCTCGGGGCTGCTCGCGGCGGGCTCCGCAGGTGCGGGCGCGATGAAACTTGCTGTCCCCCACGAAAAACTATCGGCTCTGCCGAACATGTCATGGGCCCAGCCGATGGATCCAGCTGCCGTGAAGGCGATCGGCGCCGTGGAAGTCATCGGCGCCGCGGGGGTGATTCTGCCGCAGGCCACCGGCATCGCCACCCCGCTGACGCCGCTGGCCGCCGCGGGACTGGCTGTTGTGGGTGTCGCGGCAGGCATCACCCACATCCGCCGCGCCGAGTACATGATGGCGCCGGTCAACACCGTCCTGATCGGACTTGCCGCGTTCGTCGCGGTCGGTCGGCTGGCGCAGCGGGCATGACCGGCTCGGCCTGCCGAGCTGAGCGTTCGGCCCCGGACCGGTCTGCCGCCGGATCACCGAACCACGCCGGTCAAATCGACGAACGTGATGGGGACTATTCGTGACCGCATCCACGCACGAATCCGAACAACGAACAACTCGCGCTGTCATCGACGGTTTCTATGCGGCCTACGCCCGGCGCGATGTCGACACGATGATGACCTACGTGTCCGACGCCATCGTCGAGGACTTGTCCGGGGTCGGTCTCGTCACCGGCCGCCTCGCCGAAGAACGCTTTCTCCGTTCACTTTTCGCCGCGTTCCCCGACCTCCACACCGAAGTGACGCGGGTGGTGATCGACAAGAACTCGGCATGCGTCGAGTGGCAACGTCACGGTACGTTCACGGGCGCCGACTTTCACGGCACGCCCGCGACCGGACGGCCCTTCCAGTTCAAGGGAGGCGCGTTCATCGACGTCGCCGATGGCCTGATCACCCGCATCAACGGCTACTACGATACGGCGGTCTTCGCTCGCGCCATCGGAGCGTTGCCTCCGGAAGGCTCGAAATCCGAGCGCTTCGCCATGGCGCTGCTACGGCTGCGCACCGCCTACGGCCGTCGCCGTCGGCGACGAGCTCTCGAACACTCCTGAGTGCCGCTCACCTTCAGACCTGCCGGCCTCCCTACCCGGCATCGACACTCGCCTGGATGCCTACTCCCAGGAATCCCCACCCGGTTGAACCGGGCTATCCCATCGTCAAGAGAACGGAACCCATGATGCATATCTCCAGAGCTGGCCTGCGCCGACGCCGATGGACGTGGGGTGGTGCGGCAGCGGCGGCCATGATACTGGGGAGCGCGACGGCGATCGCCGCCCCGGAGCCGAGTACCCAGCCCGGCCCCGCACCTGTCTCTGTCGCCGAATCATCCACGGGCTCTGCGCATTCCCATCATCACGCCGTGCCGAACGGCGACGACCACTACGTGCCTGCCGCAGCCCCGATCGCGGCAGGTGACCCGTCGTGCACACCCGAGGACCGGTCCGCGGCACTACGCGCCGATCAAGCCACGATTCTGAAAGCATTGGGGCCGTTGACAACCCTGCGTGATGCCGGGGACGTCGCAGCCCTGGCAGGGAAGGGCTGGGGAGTTCTGGCACATCAATTCGTCAGTATCGGTGGCACCGGGGTGACCATCGCCCGAACAGAAAAGTCTCCGTCCTTCGTCCCGAACATCATCGATCCCACGGTCGACCCGGTGGCCGGCGTACCGGATCTCCTGTTCTACCGGCCCGCTGAAGGTGCCGGCGATGTCACCGACCCGTACGGTCCCGACTTTCCCTACGAGTTGGCCGGCTGGGCGTACCTGAACAGCTACGACTACAACGTGACGCCGACTTCACTGCCGTGCATCGACCGCGCCGACTGGTTCGTCCACGAACGTGGCCTCCACCCCGCCGACACCTGGGGATTCACGCCCTACCCGCCGACCGAGGAATTCCACGGGCAGTCGCGCGGCCTCGAACCGTTCGCGAGCGCACAGGCCGGGGAACCGCATATGCGGCTGTGGGACGTCCACGTGTGGCGCGACGGAACCGCGCCTGGCGAACCGGGAGTCTCGATCCTGGCCCCCACTCCCATCGCCGGAGTCGATCCGCACGTCGGCGAATGGTACTTCTACCCGGCGTCCTCGTGACCCATTGTCCTCCCCGATGCGGTGGCACGGCCGGAGCCGTGTGCCGCAGCGGATACCCCCTGTCACCAGATGGTCCACGAAGGGATACCCATGGAAATCCGTGAACCGCGATGGCGGCGCGCGTTGGTTACCGGCGCGTCGGCCGGGATCGGCGCTGCCATCTCGGATCAACTCGCCGGCGACGGAACACATTTGATCTTGGTGGCTCGCGACCGTGAACGACTGCGAGAGCAAGCCGCACGCCTCCGACGTGAACACGACGTGGAGGTCGACATCGCCGCGGCCGATCTGAGCAACCCGGACGATATCGTCGAGGTCACGCGGAAGATCGGCGATCAATGGACCCTGGATCTGCTGGTCAACAATGCCGGCATCGGCTCCGTGGGGCTCTTCCACCAACAGTCGATGGCAGCCGAAACCGCCCAGATCGAGCTCAACGTGCTGGCGCTGGTCCACCTCACGCACGCCGCCATCCCGCAGATGGTCGCCGCGGGGCACGGCACGATCATGAATATGTCGTCGCTGTCGGCACGGCTGCCTTCCCCGCGCAATGCGGTCTATGGAGCGACCAAAGCCTTCGTCACCAGCTTTTCGGAATCGCTGCACACCGAACTCCGTGATACCGGTGTGACTGTCACCGCGGTGATGCCCGGTGCCGTCCGCACCGAGTTTCAGCAGCGGGTCGGCGAACACGCCTTCGACCACGTGCCCGAGCGCGCCTGGATGGACGCTGACACCGTCGCGGCGAGTGCGTTGGGTGCCGCCGCTCGCGGGGACGTCCTGCACCTACCCGGACGCAAATACCAGGCCATGGCCGGGGCAGCACAGCTGATGCCCCGCGCACTGTTGCGCACGCTCGCGCGCCGGACTGCGCCCGGGCAGACGAGCACCCGACCCGGTGGCACCGGGAATTGATGGAGCCGGCGCGGGCCCGGCCACCGGGTCGCCGGCGGGCCGACCGACCGCACACCGAGAAAGACGATCCTGATGGCTGAACGCACCGCAATCGTGGCAGGCGGCGGCATCGGCGGCCTGACTGCCGGTATCGCTCTGATGCACCGTGGTTGGCGGGTCACGGTGCTCGAGCGAGCATCCGACATCGCCGAGGTCGGCGCGGGTATTCAGCTCGGACCCAACGCTGTCACGGTGCTGCGGCGACTGGGTGTCGACATCGCCCCCGCGGCGTTTCGGCCGGAAGCCCTCGAGATGCGCCGCGGCAGATCCGGGCGACAGGTATTTCGTATCGCCATCGACAATATTGCCGAACAGCGTTGGGGTGCGCCCTATCTGCACATCGCCCGATTCGATCTGATCGACGCGCTGGTTCGGCGATGCGGTGAGATGCGAATCAGGACCCAGGCGAAGGTCGTCGCCTATCAGCAGGACACCGACAAAGTGCGGGTGCGTCTGGCCGATGGTGAGGAGCTCACCGGCGACATCCTCATCGGCGCAGACGGCATCCGCTCACGGATTCGGCGGCAGATACTCGGCGAGGATCGGCCACGATTCACCGGAAACGTCGCTTGGCGCATCCTGATTCCCAGCGCACGACTCGGTGAGCTGGCGCCGCCCCCGACCGCCTGCGTCTGGGTGGGACAGGGCCGTCACGCGGTCACTTATCGAGTACACGGCGGTCTGCTCACCAATCTGGTCGCCGTGGTCGAGCACAGCTCCTGGCGCAGCGAGTCCTGGACCGAACAGGGCACGGCGGCTGAGGCGCTCAACGATTTCCGCGGTTGGCACCCCACCATCACCACGATCTTCGAACAAGCCGATGCCCACTATCGCTGGGCGCTCTATGACCGCGAGCCGTTACCGATCTGGACCGACGGGCGGGTGGCCCTGCTCGGCGACGCCTGCCACCCGATGCTGCCCTTCCTGGCACAAGGAGCTTCGATGGCGATCGAAGACGCCTGGGTCCTCGCCGATCACCTGGACCGCGAACCGAATCACCGCCGAGCCCTGACCGAATACGCGGACACCCGACGGCCTCGCACCACCAGGGTGCAATCGGAATCACGAGAAAACGCAAGCCGCTTCCACCACTCGGAACTCGCTTACGCACCGATCCAGCTGGCAGCCCGAATACGGCCCCAGTCGTTCGTCAGGCGATTCGACTGGCTTTACGGCCACGATGTCACGGCCTGATACTCGAGGCGGAGCCCCGTCGAAGGCCCCATCTTTCGCACCGATCACTAGTACATGCATGTATTATTATCGGATGCCGACCTCATCAGCCTCGACACCGGAACCTCCGACCGAACACACGGGCACGTCCCGCACCGATCCGATGTTCTGGTCCTTCATCGAGCTCGCCAAGCATCGACTCGGCGCGGAATACGGGCCCGAGAGCGTGTTGTCGACGGAGCTGCTGCTGTCGCTCAATCGCGCATCGGCGATGATCACCTACGACCTGGAGGCCGGCGTGCATCGGCCCCGAGGGTGGTCGTGGGCATCGTTCCGGCTGATGTTCGTCATCTGGCTCGCCGGACCTCTGGAATCCAAGCGCGTGGCCGAACTCGCGGGAATGACCAGGGCCGCAGTGTCCAATCTGAGCACACCACTCGAGACTCAGGGCCTCCTGCGCAAGACCGCCGACGAGAACGACCGACGGGCGGTACAGCTGTCGCTGACCGAGGCGGGCACGGCACGCATGCGCGACGTGTTCAGCGAGCAGGCCGAGCGCGAACGCGCGTGGACGAGTGCGCTGAGCGAAGCCGAGCAGCGGATCCTGGTGCTGCTACTGAACAAGTTGATCGGCGACCGCGACGGGTTCGAATACCACGAACGACGCTGACCGATCCACCCGGCGACAGTCGGCTCCCTCTTGAGCCGTCCCAGCAATTTAGTTAATGTATGTACTATCTGAGAAACCACGTTAGGAGCAGCATGGCCCACTACCGCCAGGTCGGCGCTATCCCGCCAAAGCGTCACACGCAGTTTCGCGGCCGTGCCGGGTCGCTGTACTACGAGGAACTCATGGGCGAGGAAGGATTCTCCTCGGATTCGTCGCTGCTGTATCACCGTGAGATCCCCTCGGCCATTGTCGATTCAGCCGTGTGGGACCTGCCCAGCCAAGTAACGGTTCCGAACTCGCCGCTCGAGCCTCGTCATTTCGTGCTGCCGACACTGTTCGCCGATGCCGATCCCGGACACATCGATGTCGTGACCGGGCGGCGTCTGCTGTTGGGAAATTCCGACGTTCGGATGTCCTATGTTGTCGCACAGCAGGATTCACCGCTGTACCGGAGCGCCCTGGGTGATGAGCTGGTGTTCGTCCAGGCAGGATCGACGCGACTGGAGACGGTGTTCGGCGCCATGGATATCGCCGCCGGTGACTATGTGCTCATTCCCCGCGGGACCACCCATCGCTGGCTGTCCGGGCCGGAGCCGTTGCGGGCGTTCGTCATCGAGGCCACCGGTCATATCGTTCCACCGAAAAGGTATCTGTCGCGATTCGGGCAGTTCCTCGAGCACGCCCCGTACTGCGAGCGTGACCTACGCGCACCCGCGGATATTCTGCTGGCCGCCGGCCGCGACGTCGATGTGCTGGTCAAACATCGCGGCGCCGGCGGGGCGGCCGGAACCCGGATGACATACGCGCATCATCCCTTCGATGTCGTCGGCTGGGATGGGTGCCTGTATCCCTTCGTGTTCAATATCGCCGATTTCGAGCCGATCACCGGTCGGCTGCATCAACCGCCACCCGCCCATCAGGTGTTCGAGGGCGACGGTTTCGTGGTCTGCAATTTTGTGCCACGTAAGGTCGACTACCATCCCGCGGCGATACCGGTGCCGTACTACCACTCCAACGTCGACTCCGACGAGGTCATGTTCTACGTCGACGGTGACTACGCCGCGCGAGCAGGCACGAGAATCGATCGAGGGTCGGTGTCGTTGCATCCTGGGGGCCACGCGCACGGGCCCCACCCGGGTTCCTACGAGAACAGTATCGGCACCGAATTCGTCGACGAGACGGCGGTCATGGTCGACACCTTCCGGCCACTCGAGCTCGGCGAAGCCGCCCTAGCCTGCACGGATGACACGTACGCCTGGAGCTGGTCGGAGTCCGGAGCACGCCGGTGAGCGCCGCGAACGCTGGAACGATCCCCGCCCTGCTGCATCGGTTCTTCGACGACGCCGCGATCTTCCCGCCCGCTCGAACCGACCTGAGCCGGGCGGTGGCCGCCCACGTGGACCGCCGCTCGACCGAACTGGGGGATATCGTCGCGACATTCGTCATCGATGACGCGCGGTTGCCCGCATTGGCCGACCTCACCGCCGCCGTCACGCCGCATCTGGACCTGGCGATCACCGTCACCGCCGGCCCGGCGGCCGTTGCGGGCGCCCTCGACATCGCGTCGACCCTCGAGAACGTGGTGGTGCGGGCACTCGAGATCCGTGTTCCTGACGCCATGAGCTGCGAGACGTTCTTCGCCGCACTCGACGAGGCGCCGATACCCGGGCCGGTGGCGGTGTTCGTGGAGATACCCCGCGACGAGCGCGGTGACTCGGTCATCACCGAGACAGCCGCCCGCGGTCGCTTCGGCAAGTTCCGTACCGGCGGGCTGAGCGCGTCCGCGCACCCCGACGAGAACGAGCTCGCCGCTGGGATCATCGCGGCTGTCAGCTCGGGAGTGCCGTTCAAGTGCACCGCGGGCCTCCATCACGCGGTCCGAAACACCGACCAGCAGCACGGATTCGAGCAACACGGCGCCTTGAACGTACTGTGCGCGACCGCCGCGGCCATCGAGGCTGCACCGGTGGATGCCGTCGCGCGCTGGCTGGCACTGCGCGATCCCGCTGCGGTGGCCGAGCACGTCGCCGGCCTGGACCCACGGGTCCGCTCCCACATGCTATCGGTGGGATCGTGCAGCATCAGCGAGCCGGTCGCCGACTTCCGCGAGCTCGGCCTGCTGGAGCAGGCCCCTTCGATGAAAGGTGAGATCCGATGATCGACGGCGACACCGGCTTCGGCGTAGCGAATCTGCCCTACGGGGTGTTCTCCAGCGCGGGGCGGGCGGCACGAGTCGGAGCTCGTTTGGGCGACACCGTCATCGACCTCGCTGCCGCGCTCGATGATTCGATCTTCGCGCGTCCCAGCCTGAATCCGTTCATGGCCCAGGGCCCCGGCCGGTGGGCCGAGGTGCGGGCCCGCCTGACCGACCTCGTCACCCGCGACGCGATTCCGGCATCGGCGCGGCACCCGCTGACGCAAGTGACACTGCACCTGCCCATCGAGGTCGCCGACTACGTCGACTTCTACGCCTCGGAACACCACGCCACGACACTCGGAACACTGTTCCGGCCGGGATCTGCTCCGCTGCCACCGAACTGGCGGCATCTGCCGATCGGCTACCACGGTCGGGCGGGCACCGTCGTCGTCTCCGGCACCGGCATCTCCCGCCCGGCCGGACAATGGCTGCCTGCTCCTGGCGAACCACCGCGGTTCGGGCCGTCGCGGCGGCTGGATATCGAGGCCGAGGTGGGCTTCGTGGTCGGCGTGCCCGCGCCGCACGGCAAGGTGGGCACCGCCGATCTCGCCGATTACGTCTTCGGCGCGGTCCTGGTCAACGACTGGTCCGCGCGTGACATCCAGGCATGGGAGTACACGCCGCTCGGCCCGTTCCTCGGCAAGAGTTTCGCGACATCGATCTCGCCCTGGGTGGTGCCGCTCGCGGCGCTCGAGCACGCTAGGGTCCCGACTCCGGTACAACAACCCGAGCCGCTGCCGTACCTGTGGGAAACCGGGCCATCGGGCTACGACATCCGGATGGAGGTCGTCCTCGAAGACCACGTGATCTCCCGTCCGCCCTACGCGCAGATGTACTGGTCCCCGGCGCAGATGCTGGCGCACATGACCGTCAACGGCGCCGGAGCCCGCACCGGCGACCTGTTCGCCTCCGGCACAGTGTCCGGACCCGACCCCGGCCAGCGCGGTGCGCTGATCGAACTGACCCACGGGGGCGCGAACCCACTCATCCTGGGCGCACAAACCAGGACATGGCTCGAAGACGGCGACGAGGTCGTCATCCGCGCCACCGCACCCGGACCCGGCGGGGAAACCATCGGCTTCGGTGAAGTCCGCGGCCGTATCCAGCCGTGCCCGGCCTCGGCCCGCACTCCGATCACAGAGGAAACCCCGCGATGAACCGCCCCGCACTCCCGCCCACCCAGCTGTTCATCGGCGGCGGCTGGGTCGATGCCATCGACGATGCCCAGTTGAGCGTGATCGATCCGGCCACCGGCACCGAGATCTGCTCGATCAGCGCCGCGGGCCCCGGCGATATCGACCTCGCCGTCGCCGCGGCCCGTCACCAGTTCGACTCCGGCGCGTGGTCGCGCACCACCGGCACCGGCCGAGCCCGGCTGCTGCACCAGCTCGCCGATCTGGTCGAGGCGCACGCCGAGCAGTTCGCCGCGCTCGAGGCCTGGGAGGTCGGCAAACCGTACGCGGCCGCGCTCGCCGTCGACATCCCCGCGGCCGTGGATACGTTCCGCCATTTCGCCGGCTGGGCCGACAAGATCACCGGCGACGCCCAGGCAGGCTCCGATATCGCGGGCCGCCAACGCTTTTCGTTCACCGAGCGGATCCCGGTAGGTGTCGTCGGGGCGATCACGCCGTGGAACGCGCCGACCATGATCACGGCATGGAAACTGGCCTCCGCGCTCGCAGCCGGGTGCACGGTCGTGTTGAAACCCGCCGAGGACGCTCCACTCACCGCTCTGTTGCTGGCTCGGCTGATCGCCGAAGCCGGATTCCCCGACGGCGTGGTCAATGTGGTGGCAGGCACCGGTAATCGGGCCGGCGCGGCATTGGTGTCGCACCCTGGAGTCGACAAGATCTCGTTCACCGGCAGCCCGGAAACCGGCCGCGCGATCGCCCAGATCGCCGCCGCGCAATTCAAAGGTCTGACACTCGAGCTCGGTGGCAAGTCGCCCCAGATCGTCATGCCCGGCGCGGATGTCGCCGCCCTGGCACCTGTCGCGGCGACCTCCCTGTTCGCCAACAGCGGCCAGACCTGCGCAGCCGGTACACGCATCCTCGTGCATCGCGACATGCTCGATGACGTCGCCGAGGCACTGGTCCAACAGGCGCGCCGGCAACGCCTGGGCGACCCGTTCGACCCAGCGACCACCATGGGCCCGTTGATCAACGCCCGCCAACGCGACCGCGTCACCGGATATATCGAGACCGGAACCATCGAAGGGGCCACCCTGCTCACCGGTGGCACTCCGTGCGAACAACCGGGCTACTTCGTCGAGCCGACACTCTTCCTCGGCACCAACGCGCAGTCGATCGCCCGCGAGGAGATCTTCGGACCGGTCGGAACCCTCATCGGCTTCGACACCATCGATCAAGCCGTGCAGCTGGCCAACGAGACACCCTACGGTCTCGCCGCGGTCGTATGGTCCAGCGATCTCGCGGCAGGGATGACGGTGGCCCGCTCCTTGCGGGTCGGCACAGTGTGGGTCAACGACTGGGGTGTTCCCGACCCACGGTTTCCGTGGGGCGGCACCAAGACCAGCGGGATCGGACGCGAGCTCGGCCTCACCGGCCTGCACGCCAACACCGAAGAACGCGTCGTGAACCTCACCTACTGAAGCGTCATCGCGCCGAGGTTCGAGGCGGGCTGGGGACACAGTTGAGCAAGGTGACATTCGTTGTGTTGAAGAGAGGTTCGGTGCACCAGTGGTGGTGAAGGTTTGTAGCTCTACAGCGGAGGCCGTCGAGGACGTCCCGGACGGGGCGTCCCTGGTGGTCGGCGGCTTCGGGCTGTGCGGTATCCCGGACGAGTTGATCGGCGCCTTGTCCGCGCGAGGTGTGTCCGAACTCGAGGTGTTCTCCAACAATTGCGGTGTCGACGACTGGGGGCTGGGGGTCCTGTTGTCGGCCGGCCGGATTCGCCGGGTCACCGCATCGTATGTCGGCGAGAACAAGGAGTTCGCCCGCCAATACCTGTCGGGTGAACTCGAAGTGGAGCTGACTCCCCAGGGAACGCTCGCCGAGCGGATGCGCGCCGGAGGCGCCGGAATCGCCGCGTTCTACACTCCGGCAGGGGTCGGAACACCGGTTTCCGAGGGCGGTCTACCGTGGCGCTACGACGCCGACGGGTCGGTCGCGGTCGCCTCACCGCGCAAGGAGACTCGCGAGTTCGGTGGCGGGACCTATGTGCTCGAGCAGTCGATCCAGGCCGACTTCGCCCTGGTACACGCCGCGATAGGCGACACCGAAGGCAATCTCGTGTTCAACAAGACCGCGATGAACTTCAATCCACTCGCCGCGATGGCTGGGCGTATCACCATCGCCCAAGTCGAGAAGCTCGTCCAGCCGGGCGAGCTGGACCCTTCGCATATCCACCTGCCGGGCGTATTTGTTCAACGCATCGTGCACACCGGACCGCAGGACAAGCGGATCGAGAAACGGACGGTGTCAGCGTGAGTACTCAGGCAAGCATGATCACAGAGCGCAGGGCCCCTATCGACAGGAGAGCGGCATGAGCTGGACACGTGAGCAAATGGCCGCCCGCGCAGCGGCCGAGATGGTCGACGGCGAGTACGTGAATCTGGGAATCGGGCTGCCGACCCTGATCCCCAACCACCTACCCGAAGGCGTCAAGGTGCTGCTCCATTCGGAGAACGGAATCCTCGGAACCGGCTCGTATCCCGCCGAGACCGACATCGATCCCGATCTGATCAACGCCGGCAAAGAGACCGTAACAGTGACCCCGGGCGCAGCGTTCTTCGATTCGGCGTTGTCGTTCGGCATGATTCGTGGCGGACACATCGACACTGCGGTCCTGGGCGGCATGCAGGTCTCCCGAAACGGGGATCTGGCCAACTGGATGGTGCCGGGCAAGATGGTCAAAGGGATGGGCGGCGCCATGGATCTGGTGCACGGCGCCCGCCGCGTCATCGTGGTCATGGAACACACCGACCGCAACGGCGGCCCCAAGATCGTCGAGCAGTGCACACTTCCACTGACCGGAAAGGCGGTGGTGCACATGATCATCACCGATCTGGCGGTGATCGATGTCCGGGACGGCACCTTGGTGTTGCGGGAGTTGGCCCCCGACGTCACTGCGGCGCAAGTTGTCTCGGCGACCGATTCTGAACTGATCATCGATCTGAAGAGTTCGACGCCTGCTTGACACACATACCCGTGTCCTCGCTCGACAGTTCAGCCGGTCCCCGGATGGTCGTCGGACTGACCGTAGAGGCCGGCGATGAGGTCGGCGTACTTGTTCGCGATCTGCTTGCGGCGCAGTTTCATGGTCGGCGTGAGTTCGTCACCGCCCGGTTCCCACACCACGTCCAGAATCCGATGCCGCTTGATCTGTTCGACCCGGGACAGCGCGGAATTGCCCTTGTCGATACCTGCGGCGACGATTTCGCTGATCCGCGGGTCCTGCGCAAGAGCTTCGATCGACCGAGTGGGGACACCGAGCCGCCGAGCGGTCGCGGTGGCGACCTCCGGATCGAGTGTTACCAGTGCCGTATTGTAGGGCTTCGCGTCCCCGATGACCGCTATCGATGCGATCAGTGGGCAGGCGGACTTGATCGTGTTCTCGATGTTGGCCGGAGACATGTTCTTCCCGCCGGCGTTGATCATGATCTCCTTCTTGCGGTCGACAATCCAGACATACCCGTCGGGGTCGATCCTGGCGATATCACCGGTATGCACCCAGCCGTCGGAGTCGATGCTTTCTGTGGTGAGTTCCGCAGCATCGCGATAGCCCGTGCAGCACACCGGTCCGCGAATCAAGAGTTCGCCGTCGTCGCCGAGGCGTATTTCGTTGCCGGGCAGCACCGTACCGACGGTGCCGAGGCGGGCCGCCCGAGGCGGATTGATCGTACCGATCCCCGTCGTCTCGGTCATTCCCCAGACTTCGATGACAGTGATACCGATGGCGGCGAAGAATTCCAGGGTGTCGGGGGCGATGGGCGCCGAGCCGCAAATCGACACCCGGTTGTGGTCGAGCCCGAGCGTTGCCCGCAGCCGCCCCAGGATGGTCTCGAAGAGGTTTCGCTGCGCTGACGAGACTGCTGGCGGCTCGATTCCCGCTTGCTGAGCCCTGGCTCGCTGCCGCCCGAATTCGATCGCCCGTCGCAGGGCGTCCTGCTCTTGGGCGTCGGGTTCGGAGTCGACCTTCGACTCGAGGGCTGCGCGGAACTTCTCCCAGATCCGGGGAACCGCGAACCAGAGGGTCGGGCGGGTATCGACGAGGGCCGCGAGGATGGTCTTCGAGTCCTCGACATAGGTGACTTGTAGGCCGTGGATCGCCATCCAGTAGATCGTCGACATCCGATCCGCGATGTGAGCGGCCGGTAGGAAAGAAGTGATCCGGTCGCCGAAGTACATCGGTACGACTTCGTTGACGGCGTGTGCGGCGGACACGATGTTGGAGTGCGAGATCGGCACGCCTTTCGGGTCCCCGGTGGTACCCGAGGTGTAGATGAGAGTGGCGGTGTCCTCGGGACGTACCGCGCGCCAGGCTGTTTCGAAGTCGAAGCCCGGTGACGCGGTCGACTCGAGCGTGGCGAGGGTGAGGTCTGCCCTGGAGTCGGGGCCGTCGATCGATACGACATGTTCGAGCCGCCCACAGCCGCCTGCGGCCGTGTCGAGCATGGTCTGGTCGCAGAAGATGATCCGCGCGCCGGAGTGGTCGAGCACGTAGGCGAGTTGCTCTGCGGACGAGGTGTTGTACTGGCCAAGGCTTTCAATGCGCGCGCTCACTGCAGTCCTGCCTTCGTGGTCGCCACGCGTGCGCCGCGAGGGCGGTGGCCCAGTGTCTCGACATCGAGGGGCCGCGGATGCCGAGTCCCGAAGTGATCCGACCAGGACCGATGTGGTCGATGCGGCCGCGCCGCCTGGAACCGCAGGTAGGTGCCCGCCAGCGGCGGCACCACGCGCCTAAACGTCCGCGACGGGTCAGCCAGCCGATGCACTGCGCGCAGATCGTCGGTGAGCAGGGCCAGGAGAGTGTTGTCGGCTACACAGCGGGCACGCGAGTCCTTACGATATTCACGCAGCCCACGCTGTAGCGCCTGTCCAATGGTCTGGGCCGCGTCTCGCTGTCCGTCCACCAGGTGGGTGTAGATGTCGAGTGTGGTCGTATTGTTCTTGTGCCGCATGCGTCGAGTCACGTCCGCAAGACTGTAAGCGCCGTCAGCAAGTAGCGACCCGTACAGGTGGCGCAGCGAGTGAAAGCCCATCTGCTGGCACATCTTTCCGTCAGGATCGACATACCGTTTGCTGCCGCGGTCCGGCTAGGGCCACCTATTGCCCGGTGCAGCTCAGGTTCGCCCTCTGGCCCATATTCACGGCGGCCTACCGGCGTTAGAGTTCCAGCTATTCGGTCGCACGGCGACGATGCCCTGGGGCCTGCCCATTGGCCACTGACCGTGTCCGCGGTGGAGCCGGGGGCCCCAGCCCGCACGGTTGTAACGGGCACCTGCGGCTAGTAGCGGCGGCCAGTACCAATCCCCTACCGCCGATGCGTCCAACCCGACAGCGCCGCTTGAGAAGATAGCCAATAAATGGCTCGAACGTCGCGATCACAGAGCGAAGCGTGTGCACACTGCAACAGCGTGCACACGCTTCCGAGGCTTGATTCCGCGATGGCCGTGGCCCCTCAACCCCGCTCTGGATGGAACTCCCGAGGCGACTCGTCGAGACATCCAACCGTGGCAAAAACCGCTCTGTCCGCGGTTCAGTCCGCAGCCAGTCCGCAGCAGCATCTGAGCGTGCCGATATCGACCAACGACACCAATTAACAAATTCGCTGGTCAGCGCGATATCACCATTGAAGCCAACACTTCCCGATCACTGCAAACGTCGAAAGCGACGGTCTCAAAAACCGTTGTCCGAAAGGGCGTATGGGTTCGAGTCCCACACTCGGCACCAAGGTCGGACGATATTCAGATCGTCACTTCAGGACGCTTCGACGAACTCCGGCCGCGTGTACACCCCACCTCCCCGTCGCGCTGGCTCATCCTTCCGCGCACGCGGTTGCGCTCCTCCGGCCCGTGGCGGATCGCGCTCATGATCGAGGAATCCGGGACGGACACCAGCACCACGCTGACGTCACAGATGCCCTACATCCTCCCGGTCACCCTGAGCCCGGAGTCCGCCCCGCTGCTCACCCCTGGATGTCCCACCCGTGTCGCCCACCAACTGATGCTGCGCAATTGCCACACCACCAGCAATTTCTATGAAACGTCAACATTTCGCATCCTTCCTGGCTAGATTCCCTGCTACGCCGGACAGTCGGCGATGAGAAGTCGGAGGAACACCGTGGAATATGTAGGCTCTGTCGCCGGGATCTTGCAGATGATCATCGGCACCATCCTTGCCAACACCGGATCAGGCGGTTCGGGCTCCGGCTGGTGAGTCTCGCGTAGCCGGGCGCTCCACACGGAACGCCCGGCTCGCGCCGTCGCATGCTTACGGAACGGTGACGGTGCGGAAGTAGTCCGAACACGGGCGCCCATACTTCGGCGGCACAGCCGCGGCGCCGGGCGCGGCCACCGCTCCCGCGGTTATTCGCCGCCGTCCGCCACGGTCTCGGCGAAGGCGCGCACCAGGGCGGTTTCGGAGCTGGTGCGCCAGACGAGCGCCCATCGACACGGCGGCGCGTCGCGCACGGGCACGTAGGTGAGATCGGGCCACGGGTAGAAATCGGCCGCCTCCGCCACGGTCGCCATGACGGCCTGCCCGTAGCCGACGGCTTTGAGCTGCTCCTCCCAATTCGCCACCACGGGGCCACGGGGTACTGCCCGGCCGGACGGAGTGTGGAAGGGCTGGAACACCTGCTCCATATACGGCGGGACCGGCGAGTTGTGGGCCACGAAGGTCAGGTCGCCGTAATCCTCCAGGGACAACGATTCGCGCTGGGCGAGAGGATGGTTGGCCGAGAGCATCACCATGATCGGCGAGGTGTGGGTGACGGGACCGACGGTCAGATCGGGTTCACACACCGGTAGCCAGACATGGGCGATATCGACCTCGCCCGTGCGCAAGGGGGTCAGCGGGTCGACGGGATTGATCTCCCGGTGACCGACATCGACCGCCGGATAATTCTCGCGGAACGCCTCGACGGCCGCGTTCAACATCCATGCCTGTGGACCCATCGTGCCGAGAAGCAGTGTCCCGGAAACACTGCGCGCAGCGGCCGAGACGTTCGCGATGCCGTCCATGATCTGCCGATAGCCCGCGGCGAGTTCCCGATGCAGCTGTTCACCGGCGGAAGTGAGGCGGACCGTGCGGGTGGTGCGATCGAACAGTGCGGCGCCGATCCGCCGCTCCTGCTTCTTGATCACCTGACTGACCCGGGCCGGGGTGACATGTAGCCGTTGCGCGGTGCGGCCGAAGTGCAATTCCTCGGCCAGCGTCAGGAAGATCTCGATATCGCGCAACTCCATACATGCCCCACTGTGAATCTCTGGCTTAACAATCAGTTGCCGACATTGTCGTTGATCCACGACCACCGCGCAGACAAGGTTGAGGTGAGCGCTTCGCTCGCCCGCATTCGGCCAGGCCTGCCGTCTGCGGACAGCACTCGGGCCAGGCAGGCTCACCGCCCCGAACGAACGACTGGACGCAGTTGATCACACGGGAATCCACCCATCGCACGTCCAGTCAGGAGAGAAACATGGTCACGCACACCGAGGCCACAACGACCCTCGTCATCGGGGGCACCGGCAAGACCGGCCGTCGGGTCGCGCAGCGACTCACCGCGCGAGGCGACGCGGTCCGTATCGGATCACGCTCCGGCGAGCCGCCTTTCGTATGGGAGGACGCGCGCACCTGGGAGCCCGCCCTCGACGGCGTGGGCGCCGTCTACCTCACCTACTACCCCGACCTCGCCTTCCCCGGCGCCGCCGAGGACATCGAGGAGTTCGCCGCGCTGGCCGTCGCCAAGGGCGCCCGGCGCCTGGTCCTGCTCTCCGGGCGCGGTGAGGAAGGCGCTGTGGTCAGCGAGAACAAGATGAAGGCCTCGGGCGCCGACTGGACCGTCGTGCGCTCCAGCTTCTTCAACCAGAATTTCGACGAGGCGTTCTTCCTGGAGCCGGTCCTGGCCGGTGAGATCGCCCTGCCGACCGGACAGGCCGCGGAGGCCTTCGTCGATGCCGACGATATCGCCGATGTCGCGGTGGCCGCGCTCACCGACCCGAAGCACATCGGCCGGACCTACGAGCTGTCCGGGCCCCGGCTGCTCACCTTCGGTGATGTCGCCGACGAACTCAGCAAGGCCACGGGCCGCGATATCCGGTACGTGCCCATCACCAAGGACGAATACCGCGCCGCCCTCGTGCAGCACGGACTGCCCGAGGATTTCGCCGAATTGTTCGAGAACGTGCTCGACGGCCGCAATGCGCATCTGGTGCACGGAGTCGAAGAGGCCCTGGGCCGCGCACCGAAGGATTTCGCCGATTTCGCCCGCGAGGCGGCGGCGCGCGGCGTCTGGAACAACTGACGCGTAGCGCCACGGCAATCTGCACATGCCTTGCCCCGCAACCGTATCCGGGGCAAGGCATGTTCGGAATCAGGGATTGCCCAGATGTGAGAGGCGGGGGGCGACCACCATGAGCAGGCTCGTCCAGCTCTCGAGGGATAGGCATTTCGCCATCTGCCACCGGGCCCACATCATGCAGCTGCGGGGTATGTATCCGCCGCCGCCGGGAGCCAGCGACATCCTCGGTCTCGGGGTCTCCGGCACGGCGGCCGCCCGGATTCACTCCGGTCCGGTGTGCGGCGACACCTCGAGAACCGCGTGGACGGCCGCGCGCACCGTGTCACCGGGAGCGCCCGGCGCGGTGGCATCGAATTTGCCGTGCAGGAAGAGAAACGCCAAGCCGTGCACCATCGACCACAATGCCGTGGACATCCCCTCCTCGTCCGCGTCCGGAAACGCCTGCCGCACGATCGTCCGGACGTACTCGTGGATCGCGGTGGTCGCCGCGAGCCGCTCGGGGCTGGTCGGATCGCACGGTTCGGCGAACATCGCACGGAAGAGGCCGGGGCGCGCCAGGGCGAACCGGACGTAGGCGACGGCGATATCGGTGAAGTCCTCGGCCGTCTTCGGCGCGGCGCTCGCGGCGACCAGGTCGGCGGCCAGCTCGCGATAACCCACCGCGGCCACGGCCGACACCAGTGCATCCCGGTCGGCGAAATGCCGGTACGGCGCGGCGGTGGATACCCCCGCGCGCCGCGCGGCCGCGCGCAGTGACAGCTCGGCGGTGCCGTTCTCTTCGAGAAGTTCCACAGCCGCGCGAACCAGCGCGGCGGGTAGATCGCCGTGATGATACGAAGTGTTCGACGGTGCCATGGCACCATCTAACAATTGTTAACGGCGCTAATATTATTGATCGGTGGCGCGGCGGCCTTGCTCAGGGTCTGGTCCAGCTGCATGTGCCGCCCACCCACGTCTGTTCCACCCGGACGTCGGCGAGATCGGTGCCCCGTGGGTCTCGGTTCAGCACAGCGAAATCCGCGAGGCGGCCGGGTGTGATCACCCCACGATCGGCGAAGCCCAATTGGCGAGCGGCCTCGCTGGTGTAGGCGGCCAGAGCTTCCGCCGCGGTGAGGCGTTCGGCCGGGCCGAGCACATCGCCCGCGGCGGTGCGGCGCTGGACCGCATCGCGCATGGTGGCCAGCGGATCCAATGGAGTGACCGGCGAGTCGTTGTGCAGCGTCACCGAGACACCGGCATCGATCAGACTGCGTGCGGGATCGAGGCGAGCGGCACGGTCGGGGCCGAGGAAGATGTCGCGGTGCCGGTCGCCCCACACGTAGATGTGGCGGCTGAACACCGAGGCGTGAATCCCGAGACCGGCCATGTCCTCGATCTGATCCGCGCGCAACACCTGGCAATGCTGCATGAGCACCGGGATGGGCGCGCCCCTGCGCGCACGTACCGCGCGGGTGGCGGCGATGACCGCGTCGGCGGCAGCGTCACCGTTGGCGTGCAGGGCCGCGGGTAGACCGCAGTCGAAGGCAGTGGCGATGAGTTCGGTCAGATCGTCGACCGAGGTGCGCAGCTTCCCGGCGGGTCCGGCGGGCGCGCCCGCGGCGGGGAAGCTGTGGTACGGCTCGGTCAGCGCGGCGGTCCACCCTTGGATGGAGCCGTCCGCGAAACCCTTGACTCCCCGTGTCTGTAGCCATGGCGCTCGATTCGGCGCCTTCGCCACCGCGTCTCGGATACCGGCGACGTTCTCGCCGTCGAGCCAAAGACCGAGTCGCACACGCAGATACGGCACCTGAGCGAGGACGGAATACGCCGTCAGCAACAGCGGGCTCACCGCGGCGTCCCACGCCGTGGTGACACCGGCCGACAGGCAGCCGTCGGTGGCGGCGTCGACCACCCGTAGCACCGCGGACGGATCGTAGGTGGGCATCGCCTTGTTCAGGGTGGTGGAGGCGGCGGATTCGAGCAACATGCCGTTCGGTGCGCCGTCGGCGGCCCGACCGTACTCACCACCGGCGGGATCAGGTGTGTCGCGGGCGATGCCGAGCGTGGCCAGGCCCGCCGAATTGACCATGGCGAGGTGTCCCGAGATATGCAGCACGAGCAGTGGGCGTTCCGGCGCCACCGAATCCAGTTCGGCCAGGGTCGGGAAACGCTGTTCGCGAATCGCGGTGTCGTCGAACTTCATTCCGACCACCCAGGCCAGGTTCCCGCCGACCGCCGGTTTCGCGGCCTGCTCACGCAGCCGGGCGAGCACCTGATCGATGGAGTCCACGGCGCCCAGCGGTGGTGCCGACAGGTCGGCGGCGAGGGTGCTGATGCCGGTCAGCAGGAAATGCCCGTGCGGATCGAGGAAGCCGGGGGTGAGCGTGCGCCCACCGAGATCGACTTCCTGGCCGCCGCCGCGCAGGCCTAGGGCCGTCCGGATTTCCTCCACCGTACCCACCTGGACGATCCGATCGCCTTCGACGAGTACCGCGGCGGCGGTCGGTCGCTGCGGATCCATGGTCACCACGGTGGTGTTGATCAGTGCCTGGCGCGCAGGGGCGTTCATCGCCGGGACTGCTTGCGCGACACCACCTCCGGCGGCCGAACCCAGTCCGAGCGCGCCCGCGAGAGCGGTCGTGAACCGCAGCGCGTCCCGTCGCGAGAGTTGCTTTCCGTGCATCCACGGAATCGATTTGCATTCGAGACACACGATGGTGCTCCTTATCTGATCGGCGTCGAGCGGGAACCGCGGGGATCGACCGGCTCGATATTCGAGGCGAGGGCAGCGCTGCTGGGTGGACGGGAGGGTCCGGCTTCCCTAGTCATGGAGAAGGCGGTGCGCCGTGGATATCCGCCCTCAGGTGGGAGGGCTCAGCGGAATGCGGCCGGTCGCGCGACCACGGTCGTCGAGCAGCCAACCCATCCGCTTCGGCGAATGCAGAACCACTGCTCGATCGCGAATCTCCAGGGCGGGAAATCGGTCGGCCAGCATCGCTTCGAACGGTTCGATGCCGGTGAGCCCCGGTAGCAGCGCGTGCACCATGAGCCCGTGTCGCCCGGTCACCGCCACACACAGCCGCACCTGTTCGACCGCGGCCAACGCCGCCCCGATATCGGAGAGCCGACCTTGCGGGGCGGCCATGCTGTAGATCACCAGCGTGGACAACCCGGCGAGGGTGTATGCGAAATCGCAGCGGAGCACGATATCGCCGTTGCGCTGCATCCGTTCCAGGCGCCGACGCGCGGTATGTTCGCTGGCCCCGATCGCCGATCCGAGCGCGGCGAAGCTCGTCCGGGCGTCGGCGTGCAGCGCCGTCAGCAAGGCCTGGTCCGCCGCGGACAACCGATGGAGCCCGCTCGCCACGAATGCGGTCCGGCTCGATGGTCGCGGCGTGACCAGTCGGGCACGCTGGGCGGGCGGTAGGACCCGCATCCGCCAGTCCCGGCCCTCGCCGAAGAGCGTGATACCCACCCGCATCCGGAAGGATCTGACTCCACGCAGCCCACCGAGCCCCTCGCGGACCCAACGCCCCAGAGTTGTCAGATCCGCTGCTCCGGCAGAGATCAGCAGATCGAATTCGCCGGCCGTCTCGTCCACACAGAACACCCAGGGCAGTTGCGCTGTCGCCGCGCTCACCGCCTCGACCGAGCGCGGACGGCATCGCACCTCGATATAGGCGACCGTGACGACCCGAGCCGACGGGTAGGCCGTGAGCCAGGCCGCGTGGTCGGCGCGCATCCGCTCCCAGCGCCGCGCGGCGGTGGTGGCGTCGACGTCCAGCGCCGACGCCACCCGCGACCACGGCGCCCGCGGCGCGGTCTGGAGCGCGTCGATGATCGACAGATCCTGCTCGGAGATGACCGGATCCGACGCCGCGTCGTGCACTACGCCGCGTTCCTGCCGGGCCCCTGAACCGTCTGTCATGTTCTGCATCGTATGGTCCTCGCGCGACCGCATCCGCGCAGCCCGACCGCATCATCTGCCCGCCGACCCCGAGGCCGAACCACTGGGCAGCACGATCCTCGGCAGTCGCGGAGTCGCGTCGGGAACACCGGTGCCGTCGGGGTCGCCCAACCCACCGCGCCCGGCGTACTCGCTCGTACCGGGAGCCGCCTGCACCGTGGTCAGGTACTTCCACAGTCCGCCGACCAGCGTGCCGCCGCCGACGAGCAGCATTCCGGCCAGACCGCCCGCACCGGCGAAGGCCGCGAGCGCGGCGGGCGCTGTCGCCACACACGCCGGGCCGACGACCAGACAGGACCCGAGGCCGACGACCGCGCCGATCAGCAACCCGATGACGGTGCCACCGACGGTGCCCGCCATGGTGGCCGTGGTCATTTTGCCCGCAAGTTCGGTGAGCGCCAGCTGGTTCTCCACGGGAGAGGCGATCGGCCGCGCGGCGAACGCGACCGCCGGGTCCGGAGTCAGCGTGAGTCGACGACCATCAGGCGAGATCTGCTGGGTGATCGGGTATCGGTGCCCGTCGATGTCCAGAGACAACGGCAGGCTCGCCAGCTCGCGGCCATGAGCATCGCGCACCGATACCGATCGATGATCGGCGGCGAGGGTGAAAGCACCGGCCTCCATCGTGGTGACCACCGAATCGTGTGTCACCGTCGCCCGCCACCGCGGATCCGTTCCGGCATCGGCCCCGGCGGGGCTCGCGGTCACCGTAGCGCCGACGATCGCGGACGAGGCGAGCGCAGCGGCCAGAATTGCTGTGTGATAACGCATTTCCGCCCTCAGTTACCCGTCTGCTCGGCGTAGACGCTGGTGCCCGGTGCCGCGTGGAGGGTGGTGAGGTAGTTGTAGGCGGCCACCGCAGCCGTTGGACCACCGGCCACCACCAATCCGGCGATTCCGCCCGCCGCACCGGCAAGTGTGACGATCGGCAGCACAGCCACCACGCATCCGAGGCTCAACACCAGGCACGATGCTCCCGCGACGGCGACACCGATCCCGACCCCGGCGACCGCACCGATCGCGGTGCCGATGAGACTGCCGACGGACATGCTGAGGCTGACCGCGTTGATGAGATCGTTCATGGCCAGCTGGTTCTCCACCGGTGAAGCCACCGGCCGCACCGACGCGCGGGAGATGTCGGTGAGATCGGGGGTCAGCGTCAGGGTGCGCGCGTCGGCGGAGATCTGCTGCCTGATCGGCACCGGCGCACCGTCGAGTTCGGCCGTCAACGGCACGGTGTCGAGTACCGTTCCGGCCGCGTCCCGCACCGCCACCGACCGCTGATCCGCCGATAGCGCGAAAACGCCGCCGTCCAAGGTGACCGCCACAGCGTCACCCACCTGCCCGGTCCGGTAGGACACCGGTGCGACGGCGGTTCCGGGGTTCGCGGCGGCAGTCGCGCTCCCGGTCGCACAGGTGATGGCGGCGCACATCGCGGCGACGGCGACAACGCGAGAACTCATGGATACTCCTCATCCGGGATGGTGACCGCTGCCACTGTCACATGGTTTGCACATGGCAATACCGAATCGCCGGATGCCATCAATGTTCAGCGGACTTCGCCGGAATCCGTCAGCACCGCGACCGCCGCATTGCCGTCGGCCGCGACCGCGTATCAGCAGTCGAGTTCGTCGGGAGCGATCGTGTCGCGCTGAGCGGTTCGGGCGACGCGGGAGAGCAGGGTGCGCAACTGCTCGGTGTCGGCGTCGTCGAGATCGGCGAGCAGGCGCGCTTCGGCGGCGGCGAGGCTGCGGCGCACGTGGCCGAGGAGGTCGCGGCCGGTGTCGGTGAGCAGGACCTGGCGGGCGCGCCGGTCGCGCGGGTCGGGTCTGCGGGTGATCAGTTCATGGGATTCGAGATCGTCGAGCAGGTAGGTCATCACCGTGCGATCGAGGCCGACGTCCCTGGCCAGAGCGAGCTGGGTGGGCGGCTCACCTCCCGCGAGAGCGATCAGCACGAGATAGCCGCGCGCCCCGCCGGGAATATCGGCCACCGAATCCCCGGCGACGCGGCGGAACGCGGCCGACACCATGCGGATCGACCAACCGAGATCGGTCGCCAATGCCAGTTCCTCGGCGTCTGCGCGCGACCTCGCGACCTCGGACCTCGAACCGTTCATGCCCGCATGCTAGCACGGATGCATTATATGGCAGATATTCTTGTCGACAGAACATCTGTCATGCATAGTTGATGCGGAAGGGCTCCTCTGCGATCCGCGCAAGAGCCGTCACGACAACAGCGAGGAAGACGACCCATGAGCACTGCTCTGCAAGGAAGCTCGGCCCTGGTGACAGGCGCGACCGCGGGCATCGGCAAGGCGATCGCGCGGAACCTGGCACGACAGGGAGCCGAGGTCGTCCTGCACGGGCGGGACCGAGCACGCGGCGCGGCTCTGGTGCAGGAGATCGCGGACGAGGGCGGTACCGCCCGCTTCCTCGCCGCGGACCTCACCGATGCCGATGACACACTGCGACTGGCCGCCGCGGCCGGCGCGGTGGACATCCTGGTGAACAACGCCGGGCTCTACGAGTTCGCGCCCACCGCGGCGACCGATGCGGCGAGCTTCGACCGCCATATCGCGGTCAACACCCGCGCGCCGTTCCTGCTCGTCGGCGCGCTGGCAACCGGCATGGTGCGGCGCGGCCGCGGATCGATCGTGCTGGTCGGGTCCAGCGCGAGCCGTATGCCCGCACCGATCGGCGCCGCCTACGGCGCCTCGAAGGCCGCGACGGAAACCCTCACCCGCTACTGGGCCACCGAATTCGGTCCCGCGGGCGTACGCGTGAACGCCGTATCCCCTGGCCCGGTCCGCACCGAGGGCACCGCTGCGATGCTCGGCGAGCAGATCACAGCATTGGACAAAACCAACGCCCGCGGCCGAGCAGGTGACCCGAACGAGATCGCCGAAATCGTATCGTTCCTGGCCGGTCCCGCCAGCAGCTACGTCAACGGCGCCATCCTCGCCGCCGACGGCGGAGAACTCAGCACCCTTCCCGCGTGAGGACGTGCCGGGAAGGTCATCGTCAGCGGCACTTTCGCTCACTGTCTCGCGAAGGCCGGGCATCGCGTGATGGGTTCGGCTCGCTCCGACACGGCTCCCATCCGATCAACGTTCAACAGGTCGGTCAAGGTAGGGCCGTCCGATGACCGGCACGTTGAACCAGGCTGCGCCTCGGCGCGTATCCCTTCTATGACGTCGTGGAGGTAACGCATGCGGGTGACCAGGTCGACGGTAGATCTGTCGGGGTATCCGGACCTCGTCGTGATCTATCTCGGTATGCGGGTGAACAAGTTGCGGGGGATGCTACGGCTGCTCGGAGTCGGGCCGAAGCTGTATCAATCGCATCGGGATCAGCCCGATGGGTTGCTGTTGCACGAGGATGTCGTCTGGTCGCTGTTTCCGCCGCATTGGGGGGCTCGGCAGTACTGGCGCGATCTCGACAGTCTGGAGCGTTGGACCCGGTCCGCGCCGCACCGGGACTGGTGGCAGCAGTTCCTGCGCGATTCCGGCGGCACCGGGTTCTGGCATGAGGCGTACTTCCTGCGCGGCGGTATCGACGCTGTGTACGACGATATGACCACCCCGACGGGGCTGGCCCGGTTCGCACCTGTCAACGCCAGCCGAGGCCGGATGTTCTCCACCCGCGGCCGGGTGCACGACGAACCTCCGGCCTACCCACCGGTGGTAACCGAAAATGATTACTACCCCGGCGATTCCGTAGGATAGCCATCGGCGTGGCAATTCGCGACGCGCCCGTACCCGAATCGAACACCGCTGGGCGATGGTGTACAGCGCGCTAAGCGCAGATGAATATGTGGGCGAGCGAGTGTGATATTGCACTTTTCGTACTTCTGGTCGGTAATCGCGCGCTTTACCGTATCCGCATGCACATCCTGTTCGTCTGCAATGGCAATGTGTGCCGTTCGGTGATCGCCGAACGGCTCGCACGCGCCATCGCGGTCGAACACGGGCTCACGGGGCTCACCGCGGAGAGCGCGGGGACGCGGGCGCTGGTCGGATTCCCGGTCGAACCGTTGGCCGCGCAGACCATCGCCGGGCTGGGTGCTGATCCGGACAACTTCCGTGCGCGCAAGCTGAAACCCGAGCACATCGACCGCGCCGACCTCGTCCTCGCGATGACCGAACCCCTCCGTGATCAGGCCGCGAGCATGGCTTTCGGCGCCGCCGCGCGCACCTTCACTCTGCTCGAGGCCCACCGCATCGCCAAGGTCACCGGCGCACGGACCGTGGCCGAACTGCACCGGGCCCGTAATGATCTGTCGCTGGTGGGTCGGGAGAACATCGCCGACCCGGTGGGGCTGTCCGAACCGGCCTACTGCGCGGTCGGTGACCGCATCGCCGAGGCCCTGCTGCCGCTGCTGCTTGCCCTCGACACCGGCGAACCACACCGGTCCGACGAGCGTCGGGGGCTGGTGTTGCAGCCGGGAAGCGGCTCCGCGCCCCTGGCGACATTTCTCGCCGCCCAGCGCACCGGCTGGTATGCCTGACTCCCGCGCGGGAAGGGACTACACTCCCGCGAAAAGACCTCCGCCGTCGACGTTTCGACCCGGTGGCGCCCTCCGAACACACGACAGGAATCAGACATGCCGAAACGCATTTCGGATGTTTCGCTCCATGTTTATGTGACACCGGACAACCTCGAGCGCATCGTCGAGGCCGTGCGAACGGCACTCGACGACCATCTAGCCGACCGCGACGTCTTCGCCTGGCGGTTCACGCTACCCGCGGCCCCCGACGATCCACTGCACCGCGAGTTCGAAAACCAGTGTCGTGCGGCAAATTCCGATGTGCTGCCCGTCGGTCACGGCACCTACGAGATCGCGCTGAGCCTGGTCGGCGACCCCACCGAACTCACCGATACCGATATGGCCGCTCTACAGGATCGGCTGCGCACCGGCATCACCGCGGCCACCACGCATGAGATCGCCTTCCGTATCCACGCTCATCAACGCGCCGACGTCGACCTCTACCCCACCATCGAACGTATCTGAGTCGAGCCGACCTTGCGCGGAACGAATATTGTTGCACCCATGGCCTTTCCGCGGCGATCGGCATGGGTACCGTTGCGGCCGTCGCGACGACCGAGAGAACGGGGCACTGCGATCACCCGGTACCCCGCGCTCGCCGATTCTTCGGACCTGCGCCCGGAATACCCGGGCGCAGGTCGAAACGAAATCAGCGGCGGGACGGGAAGTGGCGGATGAGCCCTTCCTGCACCGTCGTCGCCAGCAGTTCACCGCTGCGCGAATAGAAGCGGCCGGTGGCCAGGCCGCGTGAACCCGCCGCGACCGGGGATTCGGTGGCGTACAACGCCCATTCGTCGAACCGGAACGGACGGTGGAACCAGATGGAATGATTCACCGTCGCCGCCACGATCCGGTCCAGGCCCCAGGACAGACCGTGCGTGGTGATGATCGAATCGAGCACCGTCGTATCGGAGGAGTAGCCGAGGGTCGCCACATGGATCAGCGGATCATCGGGCAGGGTGCCGTCGGCGCGCATCCACACCCGGTTGTGGTTGAGCCGCTCACCGGTGCCCTTGAGGATCCAGGACGGATCGTTGGTGTAGCGCATATCGATCGGATGCGGCGCCTTGACGAACATCTCCAGCTTGTCCTCCAAGCCTTCGAAGCTCTCCTCCACCCGCGGCAGCGTCTCCGGGTCCGGGACCTCGGGCTGCTCATGGGCATGCTCGAGACCCTTGCCCCAGTCCTGGAAGGCGGCGAGCATGACGAACAGTTCCTGGCCGTCCTGGCTGGCGGTGACGGTGCGGTTGGCGAAGGAACGGCCGTCGCGGTGCCGGTCGACCCGATACTCGATCGGCTTCTTCACATCGCCGCCGCGCACGAAATGCGCGTTGACGGCATGCACCGGCCGGTCACCGACCGTGCGGCCCGCCGCGATGATCGCCTGCGACACCAGCTGCCCGCCGAACGTCCGACTCCACACCTTCTCCGGATGCTGGCCGACGAAGACGTCCTCGCCGGTCTGATCCAGATCCAGCAGATCCAGCAGTACGTCCAGGTCGGAATGGCGTGCCGACATCGAATCGACGTCGATGGGGTCGCCGAGCGAGGTGCTCACTCTAATGGTCCTCCTCACCGATACGGTGCACGTGGATCAGGTTGGTGGAACCGACGGTACCGGGCGGGGAGCCCGCGACGATAACCACCAGGTCGCCCTTCTGATAGCGATTCATGCTCAGCAACGCCTGATCGACCTGCTTGATCATGGCATCGGTGCTGTCCACCGTCGGGACGATGAAGGTTTCGGTGCCCCAGGTCAGCGCGAGCTGGCTGCGCACCGCGGGCAGCGGGGTGAACGCCAGCAACGGCAGCGGGGTGTGCAGCCGGGCCAGGCGGCGCACGGTGTCACCGGACTGGGTGAAGGCCACCAGCGCCTTGGCATTGAGCCGCTCGCCGATATCGCGGGCGGCGTAGGAGATGACACCACGCTTGGTGCGCGGCACATGCGTCAGCGGCGGCACTCGGGTGGATTCGGTCTCCACCGCGTGCACGATGCGCGCCATGGTGCGCACCGTCTCGATCGGATAGGCGCCGACCGAGGTCTCACCGGACAGCATCACCGCATCGGCGCCGTCGAGCACCGCATTGGCCACATCGGAGGCCTCGGCCCGGGTGGGACGCGAGTTCTCGATCATCGACTCCAGCATCTGCGTCGCCACGATGACCGGTTTGGCGTTCTCCCGCGCCATCTGGATGGCGCGCTTCTGCACGATCGGCACCTGCTCGAGCGGCAACTCCACGCCCAGATCACCGCGCGCCACCATGACCGCGTCGAAGGCGAGCACGACCGCTTCGAGGTTGTCGATGGCCTCGGGCTTCTCCAGTTTGCCGATCACCGGAACCCGCCGACCGACCCGGTCCATCACGTCGTGCACCAGCTCGACATCCGAGGGCGAACGCACGAACGACAGCGCGATGAAGTCGACGCCCAGTTTCAGGGCGAACTCCAGATCCTCGATGTCCTTGTCCGACAGCGCGGGCACCGACACATCCATGCCTGGCAGCGATACGCCCTTGTTGTTGCTGACCGGGCCGCCCTCGGTGACCCGGCACACCACGTCGTCGCCGTCCACGGCGGTGACGGTCAGACCGACCTTGCCGTCGTCGACGAGCAGCCGGTCGCCGGGCTTGGCGTCGGCGGCGAGCTCCTTGTAGGTGGTCGAGACGCGGTCGTGGGTGCCCTCACAGTCCTCGACGGTGATGCGCACCTCTTCGCCCGTCGCCCAGACGGTACGGCCTTCGATGAAACGGCCGAGGCGGATCTTCGGGCCTTGCAGATCGGCGAGAATGCCGACGGCGCGACCGACATGGTCGGAGGCCTGGCGCACCTTTTTATAGTTGTCGGCATGGTCGGAGTGCTCACCGTGGCTGAAATTCAGCCGCGCCACGTCCATACCGCTCTCGACGAGTTCTCGAATACGGTCCTCGGTGGCAGTGGCCGGGCCGAGGGTGCACACAATCTTCGTCCGTCGCATCACGAGTAGAGCCTAGTCCTGACGCGGGAACGGGGCGCGCCGCGGCCATGCCGAGTCGCCGTGGTCGCGCTCGCCCGCGTCACCGGGCGCTGAGCGAACGCGCGACATTCACCTGATGCATCAGCATCGGGAAGGTCTGCCGGTTCTGCGCCGGGATCATCGTGGAGTGGTAGCGGCCCGCGCTGGTGACCGTCACCTGCACGTAGCCGACCGTGGATGTCTCCTTGATCAGCAGAAACAGCAGGCCGAGGAAGCACAGCGGGAACAGCACGATCGCGAGGACCACCGCGTAGGTCGGGATCTTTTCAGCGGTCTGCGACATATCGGTGATCGTCCACACCGCGCCGCGCAGCGGCATCGTGCCCGCCGGAGTGGTGACCGAATCCTCGGAGATACCGATATCGCCGATCGACATCAGGAACCCGCCCGGCACCCCCATGGGCATCGAACCGGGCGGCATCGCGGGATACATCACACTTGCCATGGACGGGAAGGCGGTGGTGGGTCGCGGCCCCGGGGGCTGCTGCGGATAGCCCGTTCCCGGCTGGGCCGGACCACCGTCGGCGGGGTAGGCCTGATCCCCCGGATGCGATGACACCGGCGGATCGGTGGCCTTGCGCAGACTCGGCCCGGTACCGGGTGGGCCGTACTGCGGACCACCTGTTCCCGATACATTCCGATCCGACTCGGCCACTCGCGTCCTCCTGTCCTCCGGGCGCGCGCACCGCCCCCCGATACCCATCCTCGACCATCCACGGCCGTGCGGGCCCGCCACCCATTCTGTCGGGCAGTGGCCTCGCTGTCGCCCGAACGTGCTCCGGCCGCACGATTCGTGCAGAGGCACTGCTCGACTATCGCGGTGCGGGCCGACCGTTGCCACACAACCAGATTCGATGCGTCCCGGCTACCCCGCAGCCATGCCGGACTCCGCAGCGCCCGCTACTCTGCGACCTTGCTCGACTCCGTGGCCTTGTCCGATTTCGCGCTCTTACCGGGCTCGGCGCTCTCGCTGGACTCCGCAGCATTGTCGGACTCGACGTCCTCCCCCGACGAGGGGCTGTCGTCAGATTTCGCGTCCTTGCCCGATTCGGCGGTCGTGCCGGACTCCGCGTCGCCGCCCGACTCGGTGTCCTCCGCCGTGCCTGACTCCGCGTCCTCGGTCGCCGTGTCGGCCTTGTCGCTGTCGACCGCGCTCTGCTCGGCCGCTGCCGAAGCCGCACCGGCGCGACGCAGTGCGCCGAGCTGCCAGGGCCATGGGCGCTTTTCCGCGCCGGGCTGGAGTTGTTCCGGGGTTTCGCGGCCCTTGGTCGCGAACACGAAGTAGGCGATGGCAGCGAGGAAGACCAGGGCGGAGGTGAAGGAGTTGATGCGGATACCGGCGATCTGGGTGGCCTCGTCATCGCGCATGAGTTCCACGAAGAACCGGCCGAAGCTGTATCCGGCGACGTAGAGGGCGAACAGACGGCCGTGGCCGATGCGGAAGCGTTTGTCGACGTAGACCAGCAGCAGCACCACCGCGACGTTCCACACCAGTTCGTACAGGAAGGTCGGGTGCACGACCTTCTCCACCACACCGGTGGAGACGCCGTTCATCATGTCCAGCCGACCCTGATCGTCGAAACGCTGGTAGATCTCGAGACCCCAGGGCAGCTCGGTCTCGCGGCCGTACAGCTCCTGGTTGAAGTAGTTGCCGAGTCGTCCGATCGCCTGGGCCAGCAGGATCGGCGGGGCGATCGCGTCACCGAGGGCTGGCAGCGGGATCTTGTAGACGCGGCAGCCGATCCAGGCGCCGATACCGCCGAGGAATACCGCGCCCCAGATACCGAGGCCGCCCTGATAGATCTTGAGCGCGTCCATCGGGTTGCCGTCGGCGCCGAAGTATTTCTGCCAGTCGGTGGCGACGTGGTAGAGCCTGCCGCCGATGAGACCGAACGGGACGGCGAACATCGCGACATCCAGCACCGCGCCCTGCTGCCCGCCGCGCTCGCGCCAGCGCCGCTCACCCCACCAGATGGCGACGATGATGCCGATGATGATGCACAGCGCATAGGCGCGCAGCGGGAACGGCCCGATCTGCCAGACGCCCTGCGGCGGGCTGGGAAGATAGGCGAGCACATCGGCGGCGCCTGCGCTCAGAACGCCGTCACCGCGCGTGCCGATGCTGGAAACACTGTCTGCCAGGACTCGTAGGGTCACGGGGCCACCGTAGTCGAGCGGTATGGCGAGGCAAGTTGCGCGGGTCGCCGAGGCCGCGGCACGGATCCGACCGGATGCGACCCCGCTCGGTTCGGTGACGCACGATCAGGTGCTACCGACAAGGGCCGGAGGTGACATCGTACGGCCGTCGCGGCTACCGATCAGCGAGTTCGTCGCTCGGACAGCGCCCGTCTACCGCAGCGCTCAGGACGCGACGGTCCCCACATCCGAACCGTCGTGCCGGTGAAGATCAGGAGGCCACCGTCGCCGACCGGACGCCCTGTGCGAGTTCGGCGGTCAAGGTCCGCACCGCGTCCAGCCCTTCGGCAGCGGCGCTGACCAATGCCGATCCGACGATCACACCATCGGCGTAGGCGGCGATCTCGGCGGCCTGCGCACCGGAACGCACGCCCAGCCCGACACCGATCGGGATATCGGAGTGGGCGCGGACCCGTGCGCACAGCGCGGGCGCGGCCGAGGACACCGCGTCACGCGCGCCCGTCACACCCATCGTGGACGCGGCGTAGACGAAACCACGCGAGGCTTCCAGGGTCTTGACCAGCCGCTCCTCGGTGGAGGACGGTGCGACGAGGAAGATCCGGTCCAGATCGTGTGCGGCCGAGGCGACGAACCAGTCGTCGGCTTCCTCCGGGATCAGATTCGGGGTGATGATGCCCGCGCCACCGGCGGCGGCCAGATCACGCGAGAAACGATCCACCCCGTACTTGAGCACGGGATTCCAGTAGCTCATGACCACGGCCTGCGCACCGGCCGCGGTGACGGCCTCGACCACGGAGAACACATCGCGCACCCGCACACCGCCGCGCAGTGCCTGCTCGGCGGCCTGCTGGATGGTCGGTCCGTCCATCACCGGATCGGAGTACGCCACGCCGACCTCGACGATGTCGCATCCGGCCTCCACCATGGCCCGCACGGTGGCGATCGAACCGTCCAGGTCCGGGTAACCGGCGGGCAGGTAGCCGATCAGGGCGGCGCGGTGTTCGGCGCGGCAGGCCGCGAAGGTGTTGGCGAGTCTGGACTGCTGGCTCACTGCGCGTTCCCCTTGCCCTCTGCGGCGTCGTCGTCGAACAGTCCGAACCAGCGGGCGGCGGTGTCCATATCCTTGTCCCCGCGCCCGGACAGGTTCACCAGGATGATCGCGCCCGGTCCGAGCTGTTTGCCGAGTTCGAGCGCACCGGCCACCGCGTGCGCGGATTCGATCGCCGGAATGATGCCCTCGGCGCGGCTGAGCAGCAGTAGCGCGTCCATCGCGGCGGAATCGGTGACCGGCAGGTATTCGGCGCGACCGGTGTCCTTGAGGTGGGCGTGCTCGGGGCCGACACCCGGATAGTCCAAACCGGCGGAGATGGAATGCGATTCGATGGTCTGCCCGTCCTCGTCCTGGAGCAGGTACGAGTAGGCGCCCTGGAACGCGCCGGGCGAACCACCGGTGAAGGTGGCGGCGTGACGGCCGGTCTCCACACCGTCACCGGCGGCCTCGTAGCCGATCAGGCGTACGCCGGGATCGTCGATGAAGGCGTGGAAGATGCCGATGGCGTTGGAGCCACCACCCACGCAGGCGGCGACGGCGTCGGGGAGCCGACCGGTCAGCGCCTGCACCTGTTCGCGGGCCTCGAGGCCGACGACGCGCTGGAAATCGCGCACCATGAGCGGGAACGGATGCGGTCCGGCGGCGGTGCCGAAGCAGTAGTAGGTGTCGTCGGCGTTGGACACCCAGTCGCGCAGCGCCTCGTTGATGGCGTCCTTGAGCGTCTGCGATCCGGTGGTCACCGAGACGACCTCGGAGCCGAGCAGCCGCATCCGGGCGACGTTGAGCGCCTGCCTGGCGGTGTCGACCGCACCCATGTAGATGATGCAGTCGAGCCCGAGCAGTGCACAGGCCGTCGCGGTGGCCACACCGTGCTGTCCGGCGCCGGTCTCGGCGATGACGCGGGTCTTGCCCATGCGCTTGGCCAGCAGCGCCTGCCCGAGCACATTGTTGATCTTGTGCGATCCGGTGTGGTTCAGATCCTCACGCTTGAGCAGGATGCGCGCGCCACCGGCGTGCTCGGCCAGTCGGGTGCATTCGAACACCGGCGACGGACGGCCGGTGTAGTCACGCTGCAACCGGTCGAGTTCGTTCAGGAATCCGGGGTCGAGGCGGGCCTTGTCGTATTCGGCGGTGACCTCCTCGATCACCGCCATCAGCGCCTCCGGCACATGCCTGCCGCCGTAGACGCCGAAATGGCCGCCGCCATCGGGCTCGTGCCCGCTGCGGTGGGCCACGCCCGCGCTGGCCGCTGGCAGTTCGCGACCCGCCATCACCGGGCCCGCCGGGCGGGCTTCGGGCAGGACGGGTGAGTGCCGGCGGTCACCAGCTGAGAGACCGCGGCACGCGGATCACCGCTGGTCACCAGACCTTCGCCGACGAGCACGGCGTCCGCGCCCGCCCCGGCGTAGGCCATCAGATCGGCGGTACCGCGCACACCGGACTCGGCGATGCGGATCACCTCGGTGGGCAGTCCCGGCGCGATCCGCGCGAAGCAGTCGCGGTCCACTTCCAGGGTCTTGAGGTTGCGCGCGTTGATACCGACGACCGAGGCGCCCGCGTTGAGCGCACGATCGGCTTCTTCCTCGGTGTGCACCTCGACCAGCGCGGTCATCCCGAGCGATTCGGTGCGGTCGATGAGCGAGCTGAGCGTGTCCTGCTCCAGCGCGGCGACGATCAGCAGGATGACATCGGCGCCGTGGGCGCGGGCCTCGTGGATCTGGTACGGGCCGACGACGAAATCCTTGCGCAGCACCGGGATGTTCACGGCGGCGCGGACAGCGTCCAGATCGTCGAGCGAGCCGTGGAAGCGGCGACCCTCGGTGAGCACGCTGATGATGCGGGCGCCGCCCTCCTCATACGCCTTGGCGAGGCTGGCCGGATCGGCGATCTCGGCGAGCGCGCCCTTGGACGGGCTGGCTCGCTTGACCTCGGCAATCACGCCGATGCCGTCCTCGTGCAAGGCCGCAAGCGCGTCCCGGGGCGGGGGCGCGGCGGCCGCGGCGGCCTTGATGGCCTGGAAATCCAGCAGGGATTCCCGTGCGGCCACATCCGCGCGGACCCCGTCGAGAATCGAGTCGAGTACCGTCATCTGGCTCGAATCCTTTCTGGGGAGACGGACTCACTGCCTGAGAAATCCCCCCAGGCGCTGTCTCACCGGTGCTGATCAAGAGTAAAGGGGCGGGTGCGGCGCGCGTGCGCCGGGGTTGGCACCAGGGTTGGGGTGCCTGCCACGTGTGCTGCGGCGGGTCGCCCGGTCATCGGGTCATCTGTCGTCGGGTGCGCAGCGATCCTCGTCACGGGCGCTGCGCGGACGATCTTCGGTGGGGTCGGTGCCCGCGTCGAGCGCGTCCCAGAGCACCCGTTCGGTGACCGGAGGGGCGGTGGTGTCGTCATCGCGACCGGTGACGAGGTCGGTGGCGGCGGCGCGACGGGCGACCGGATTGTCGTACTTGCCCGACAACGGTGCGCTCTCCTTCGGCATCCTGGCCAGCAACACACCAGCGGCGAATGCGGCCAGTGCGCCCGCCATGGTCAGAACGGCGGGTAGGGCGGAGGTGCTCACCTCGTCGACCTGCGCGCGGCCGGGGAGTTCGGCGAGGGTGGCGGCGCGCTGGGAGGTGGCGCCGGAACCGGTGAGCAGCGCCAGTGCGGGTACCGCGACAACGGCGCCGACCAGCGCCACCAGCACACCGACCACCCGTCGCAGCCAGCCCTTGGTGGCGAGCACCGCCGCGATGGCGGCCAGCAACACCAGCGCCAGCGGGGTGAGCGCACCGAACCAGGTGCCGCCGTCGAGATCGTCGGTGCGTGGTTCGGTGAGTCCGTCGGAGGAGGTGAGGCTCACCCACGTCATCCGCGACGCGCCCCACAGGGCCGCCGCGGCAAGGGCGAGCAGCACCACCGGGATGACGGGATAGCGCCGCTGGTTCGAGACCTGCACCGAACCGGCGGCGGGCGTGTCGTCCCGGTCGTGCGCGGGTGGACCGGTGTCCGGGTCGCGTTCAACGCTCATGCAGGCGCCTCGTCGCTGTCCTGATCCGCGCGATAGGCGCGCACCGTCTTCGCGGCGGCCACCGCGCGCAGCACCGCCATGGCCTTGTTACGCGATTCGGTGTCCTCGTATTCGGGTTCGGAATCGGCGACCACACCAGCACCGGCCTGGACGTAGGCGGTGCCGTCCTTGAGCAGCGCGGTGCGGATGGCGATCGCGGTATCGGCGTCACCGGCGAAATCGAGATAGCCGACCACGCCGCCGTACACCCCGCGCCGGGTGGGCTCCAGCTCCTCGATCAGCTCCATGGCCCGCACCTTCGGCGCACCGGACAGCGTGCCCGCCGGGAAGCAGGCGCGTACCGCGTCCAGGGCGATCTTGCCCGGCGCCAGCCGACCGGACACCGTGGACACCAGATGCATGACGTGGCTGTAGCGCTCGACGTGCCGGTAATCGGTGACGCGCACCGTGCCCGGCTGACACACCCGCCCCAGATCGTTGCGGCCGAGATCGACGAGCATCAGATGCTCGGCGTTCTCCTTCTCGTCGGCGAGCAGGCCCTTCTCCAGCAGCAGATCGTCGGCTTCGGTGACACCGCGCCACCGGGTACCGGCGATGGGATGGGTGGTCGCCACGCCTTCCTTCACCGTCACCAGCGATTCCGGGCTGGAACCGACGATGGAGAACGCGGTGCCACCCGAGCCGTCGGGCACGTGCAGCATGTACATGTACGGGCTCGGGTTGGACGCGCGCAGCATCCGGTACAGGTCGATCGGCGCGCCGTCGTAATCCATTTCGAAGCGCTGCGACAGCACCACCTGGAAGGCCTCGCCCGCCTCGATCTCCTTGACCAGTCTGCGCACCCCCGCGCCGAATTCCTCGGTGGTGCGGCCGCGCCGATACTGCGGTTCGGGCTGGTCGAACACCGATACCGTCGACGGTGCGGGCGCGGCGAGGGCTGCGGTCATCCGGTCCAGCCGGGCCACGGCGTCGTCGTAGGCCTCGTCGACCCGTTCGGCGGTGCCGTTCCAGTTGACGGCATTGGCGATGAGGGTGATGGCGCCCTCGTGGTGGTCGAAGGCGGCGAGGTCGGTGGCCAGCAGCAGCACCAGATCGGGCAGTTGCAGATCGTCGGCGGCCACCGACGGCAACCGTTCCATCCGCCGCACCGCGTCATAGGCGAGGTAGCCGACCATGCCGCTGGTCAGCGGCGGTAGTCCGGGCATGCGCTCGGTGCGCAGCAGTTCGAGGGTTTCGTGCAGCGCGTCGAGCGGGTCACCACCGGACGGAGCGTCGGCGGGGGTGGTGCCGAGCCAGGCGGCCTCGCCGTCGACCACCGTCAGCGCCGATGGGCTGCCCGCGCCGATGAACGACCAGCGCGACCAGGACCGTCCGTTCTCCGCGGATTCGAACAGGAAGGTGCCTGCCCGGTCACCGGCCAGTTTGCGATAGGCCGACAGTGGAGTTTCGGAGTCCGCCAGGACTTTTCGGGTCACCGGCACCACCCGGTGTTCGGCGGCCAGTTGGTGGAACTGTTCGCGGGTCGTGGTGGCCGTGGTGTCCTGGCGGTGGGATGCGCCCTGCATCGCACCATCATCCCAGGCCGCTGGATCAGGCCGATCGGCGCACCCGCCGGTACGGTCGATCCATGAAGACTGGCCAGCTCGCTCCGCAGTTCGAGCTCCCCGATCAATCCGGTACCGTGCGTTCCCTCGACGATCTCCTCGCCGACGGCCCCCTCGTACTCTTCTTCTATCCCGCGGCCAACACCCCGGTCTGCACCGCCGAGGCCTGCCATTTCCGTGATCTGGCCGAGGAATTCGCCGCGATCGGCGCGAGCTGCGCCGGTATCAGCGCCGACGGGGTCGACACCCAGGCCGGCTTCGCGGGCAAGCAGCGGCTCGACTACCCGCTGCTGTCGGACACCGACGGCGCGGTGGCCGCGCAGTTCGGCGTCAAGCGCGGACTGCTGGGCAAACTGGCGCCGGTCAAGCGGCAGACCTTCGTCATCGATCGGGATCGGACGGTGCTCACCGTGATCACCGGTGAGCTGCGCGCCACTGTGCACGCCGATGAGGCGCTGCGTTTCCTGCGCGAACGCACCAACTGATCCACCGCCGGTCCGGGTGTCTCCCGGACCGGCGTCTCCTGTCGGACCGCGACCCGAGATCCCGCACCGGCGTCTTCTGCCGCGTACCAGGCCGATAGTCCCGGACCGGGTCGTTCCTTCCGAAACACCGGGCCGATCAACGGCACGCCGGTACCAGTCGGGCCTACGCTGGATTCATGACCACGCCCGAGCGCACGCCGGACACGCGGACATCCACCTCGATCTCCTGGCGCACCCGGATCATCGCGGGCGCCGTCCTGGTCGTGGTGCTCATCGTCGCCTACCTCATCCTCGCGGCGTTCATCCCGCGCTGGTGGGCCCAACGGGTCGGCGAGATGGTGGGCGGCAGTTTCTCCAAGGGCATCGGCTGGGGTCTGGTCTACGGCGGCCTGTGTGCCGCCGTCCCGTTGTTCTTGTTGCTGATCGCGGTGCTGGTGTGGCGGCGGCGTGGTGGCAAGGTGATCGCGGGCGGCGCGGTGGTCCTCGCCGTGCTGTTCGCGATCCCGAATCTGATGACACTGACAGTGGTGCTCGGCGGCAACAATGCCGCGCACGCCGGTGAACGCATCATGGACGTCGACGCGCCCGCCTTCCGCGGGGCCTCGGTGGTCGGGGCGCTCATCGCCCTGCTGATCTTCCTCGCTGTGGTGTTCGTCGTGGTCCGGCGGCAATGGCGGCGGCGAGCGGAAGCCAAGGCTGCCGTGTCCGCAGGCGCTACGACATCCATCGACTCGACGGCGGCTGTCCGCACGACCGGAGACACTGCGGGAACCGAGGCTCACCGCCCCGAAAATCTGTGAGTGACCTCACGTCGTTTCGCGTCTCGCAGACGACCGAGCGAAGTCGTGGCAAACTCGTGTGCGCGGGTGACTGTCAGTGTGAAACCACGTCACTTGGCTCGAGAGAAGGCGCACAGTGACGAAGTGGCTAAATCCAGTAGAACAACGAGCTTGGCGGGCGATTGTCGCGTTGATGACACGCCTGCCGGGCGCTTTGGACACCCAGCTGCAACGCGAGTCCGGCGTCACGCACTTCGAATTCTGGGTGCTGTCGCTGCTGTCGGAGGAGCCGGGCCATCGACTTCAGATGAGTGAGCTTGCCCACAGGGCAAATGCATCGCTATCGCGACTGTCTCATGTGGTGTCGAAGCTCGAGCGCATGGGCTGGGCCGAACGCACCGTCACCGCAGGACGCCGCGGTGTGCAGGCCGTGCTCACCGATGAGGGCTACAAGAAGGTGGTCGAGGCCGCGCCCGGCTATCTGGACGCGGTCCGCAGACTGGTGCTCGACGGACTGGATCCCGCTCAGACCGCCACCCTCGCCGATCTCGGTGAGGCGATGACGGCCCAACTCTCCGACGGTCTCGGCAGCCCGATCAGAACCAGGGACGAGACCACCGGCTACTGATCAGGATTGCGCGGCGAGCAGCACATCGGTGTCGAAACAGGTGTGCGTGCCGGTGTGGCAGGCGGCGCCCTCCTGATCGACCACGAGCAGTACGGTGTCGCCGTCGCAGTCCAGCCGCACTTCGTGCACGTACTGCGTGTGCCCGGAGGTCTCCCCCTTCACCCAGTACTGCTGACGTGAACGCGAGTAGTAGGTGCCTTTGCGGGTGGCCAGCGTCCGGGCCAGTGCCTCGTCGTCCATCCACGCGACCATCAGCACGTCACCGGTGCCGCGCTCCTGCGCGACAGCCGAGAACAGACCGGCCTCGTTGCGCTTGAGCCGAGCGGCGATCGCGGGGTCGAGTGTCATGCCACCGTTATAGCAGGCCGTCGATGCGCCCCGGACCGCCCGTCAGCGTGGATGATCGAGTGCGCCGAATGCCGCCCAGGTGCGCTCACGGTCGGCCGCCGTCGTCAGATCGGTCTGCGTGAGGATCACATCGGTCGCGCCCGCGTCGAAGTATTCGGCCACGCGGGCAGCGAGCACCGCTTCGTCGCCGATCACCACCAGATCGGCGGCCCGATCGGCGCCGGACAGTTCGACGACGCGCCGGTAGGACGGAATACCGTCGTAGAAAGCGGTCTGCGCGGCGGCGGCCTCACGCGCCCCTTCGATATCGGCGGTGACGACCGCGGGCACCAGGACTGCGATACGGGGCCGCGGACGTCCCGCCTGTGCGGCGGCCGCGGTGATCGGCTCGACGATATGGTCGCCCAACGCACCCGGCCCGACCAGAAACGGCAGTGTGCCGTCGGCCAGTTCACCGGTGACGCGCAATGCCTGCGGCCCCATCGCCGCCACCAGCACCGGCACACGGTCGGCTCCGGCGACGCGCGCGGTCAACGGCGGCGCCGCGGTCACGGTCGCGCCGTGGAAATCCGCGTCCCCGTCCTCGAACACCTGCCCGAGCACGGTGAGGAACTCACGCAGCCGGGTGATCGGCCGGTCGAAGCTCACCCCGTACACGGGTTCGGCGAATGCCGGTGCGCCGAGTCCCACCCCGAGCGTGAACCGCCCACGCGCAGCGGCCTGCGCGGTCTGCGCATGACTGGCCACGAGCAGCGGATGCCGCGCCGAGATCGGCACTACGGACGGGCCGACCTCCAGGCCGGGCACCTCACGCCCGACGTGCGCGGCCACCGCGATACTGTCATGGCTGAACGTCTGCCCGAACCACAGCGAGTCCAACCCGGCCGCCGCCGCTTCCCGGCCGAGGGCCACCGCAGCGTCGATCGCGTTGTCCGAGGTATCCAAGGCCCGAGGCCCGATTGCCACACCGATTCCCATGTGCGGACGAACAGCGCGCGGTGAGCGCGGATTCCGCCGGGTCCGATACTCGCGATTCGCTCGCGCCGATCCGAAATAGTGCCTGGTCGCCGCCGACCGCCTGGGTCACCGGACGATGATGTCCGCCGCACGCATCGCGCCCTTGACCTCGGGGATGCTCAGATCCCGGAAGTGGAACACACTGGCCGCCAGCACCGCGTCCGCACCGGCTTCCACGGCGGGCACGAAATGCTCGACCGCCCCCGCACCACCGCTGGCGATCACCGGGATCGATACCGCCGCGCGTACGGCCCGGATCATCGGCAGATCGAAACCCGCTTTGGTGCCGTCGGCGTCCATCGAGTTCAGCAGGATCTCACCGACGCCGAGTTCGGCGCCGCGCACCGCCCATTCGACGGCGTCGATGCCGGTGCCGCGTTTGCCGCCGTGCGTGGTGACCTCCCAGCCGGAGGGGGTGTCGGGCTGACCGTCCGGGACGGTGCGGGCATCGACCGAGAGCACGATGCACTGCGAGCCGAACCGCTGCGACATCTCCCGCAGCACCTCGGGGCGGGCGATGGCGGCGGTATTGACCGACACCTTGTCGGCGCCCGCGCGCAGCAGCCGGTCCACATCGTCGACGGTGCGTACGCCGCCGCCGACGGTGAGCGGGATGAAGATCTGTTCGGCGGTACGGGTGACCACGTCGATCATGGTGCCGCGATCGCCGGAGGATGCGCTGACATCCAGGAACGTCAGTTCGTCGGCGCCCTGTGCGTCGTAGAGGGCGGCCAGTTCCACCGGATCGCCCGCATCGCGCAGGTTCTCGAAGTTGACGCCCTTGACCACCCGCCCGGCATCCACGTCCAGGCAGGGGATCACGCGTACCGCGACCGTCATCGCCTCATCCTTCCCTGCCACCGCGCGCGGCGGTGGGTTCTGTTTCCGCCGAGACCGCACCGATCATCTCCAGCAGTTCGGCGTGCACGCCCGGTGCGGCGGCCAGCACCGATCCCGATTCGATATGCCACGGCGCGCCGGTCAGATCGGTCACCACACCACCGGCGGCACGCACCAGCGCCACCCCGGCCGCGTTGTCCCACGGATGATGCCCGAACACGATCGCACCGCCCAATGCGCCGGAGGCGGTGAAGGCCAGGTCGATGCCGGTGGAGCCGTGCATCCGCACCCGCGAGGACAGCCTGCTCAGCGCGCCGAGCAGATCGAACCGGAAGCGGCCGGGGATGCGGCCCGCCGAATCGACGTTGAACGCGCCGAAACCGATCATCGCCTCGGCCAAGGTCCCCGTCGGCAGCGGCGGGAGCGGCACACCGTCGAGCAGTACCGGACCACCGGCCACGGCGGCGTAGCGGCGGCCGAGCACCGGCAGCCAGGTCAGGCCGAGTACCGGTTCACCGTCGCGGACCAGGGCCAGCAACATGCCCGACAACGGATGTCCGGACGAATAGTTGAACGTGCCGTCGATCGGGTCGAGCACCCAGGCGGTGCCGCTGGTGAGCTGCGGGCCGCCGAATTCCTCGCCGTGCACCTCGATACCGGTGAGCTGGTGCAGCCGCGCGGAGATGGTGCGTTCCAGTTCCAGATCGAGTTCGGTGGCGAAATCGTTGTGGCCCTTGTCGACCGCGCTCGGCGCGCCGAGGCCGTCGACGAACCGCACGGCCGCCGCATCGAGCACTTCGGCGGCAATGGGCAGCAGTGCTGCGGGATCGGGATTCGGGACGGTCATATCGGCGGGCTCAGCGCACCGCGGCGAGCGCCTCGGGCAGCGTGAACCGGCCCGCGTAGAGCGCCTTGCCGACGATCGAGCCCTCGACGCCGTCGGGCACCAGTTCGGCGATGGCGATCAGATCGTCGATGGTGGACACGCCACCGGAGGCGATGACCGGCGCGTCGGTGGCGGCGCAGACCTCGCGCAGCAGGTCGAGGTTGGGGCCGGTCAGGGTGCCGTCCTTGGTGACGTCGGTGACGACGTAGCGCGAGCAGCCGTCACCTTCGAGGCGTTCGAGCACCTCCCACAGATCGCCGCCATCGCTGACCCAGCCGCGCCCACGCAGCCGGTATTCGCCGTCGATGATGCGCACATCCAGGCCGACGGCGACGCGTTCGCCGTATTCGGCGATCGCGCGGGCGCACCACACCGGATCTTCCAGGGCGGCGGTGCCGAGATTGACCCGCGCGCATCCGGTGGCCATGGCGGCCTTCAGCGATTCGTCGTCCCGGATTCCGCCGGAGAGTTCCACTTTCACATCGAGTTCGCCGACCACGCCGGCGAGCAGCTCGCGGTTGGATCCGCGCCCGAACGCCGCGTCCAGATCCACCAGATGCACCCACTCCGCACCGGCTTCCTGCCAGGCGAGCGCTGCCTCACGGGGCGAGCCGTAGCTGGTCTCGCTACCCGCCTCCCCCTGCACGAGGCGCACGGCCTCTCCATTGGCGACATCGACGGCGGGCAGCAGCACAAGACTCACTCCGAACAGCCTAATAGCTCACCCCTGGCAACCCGGCCCCGGGCCTGGGGATACGAGCTGCTGGCCGATGAAGCCTGCCGCGGAACCCGGCGGACGACTGACGCCCACCGGCCGCACCGGACCGACCGCACTGGTCGACCAGCTCGCCGGCGCTCAACGAAGGTGATTCCAACAGTTCCGCCGCGTCGCTGATGCGACCGCAGAACCGGCCGAGGCGAGCGGGCGCGATGGTCTGATCCCGCGGCCCTGACCTACAGCGACTGAACCCAGTTGCGCAGCAGATGCGCCCCGGCGTCCCCGGACTTCTCCGGGTGGAACTGGGTGGCCGCGAGGGCGCCGTTCTCTACAGCCGCCAGGAACTTGGTGCCGTGTTCGGCCCAGGTGAGCTTGGGTGCGGCCAGGTGGTCGCTGGGTGGCAGGTCCCACTGCTGGGCGGCGTAGGAGTGTACGAAGTAGAAGCGGGTGTCGGCGTCCATACCCGCGAACAGCACGCTGTCGGTGGGGGCTTCGACGGTGTTCCAGCCCATATGCGGGAGCACGGGGGCGTCGAGGCGGGCGACGGTGCCGGGCCATTCGCCGCAGCCTTCGGTCTCCACGTCGAATTCCACACCGCGGTCGAACATGATCTGCATACCGACGCAGATGCCGAGCACGGGGCGGCCACCGGCCAGCCGCTGTCCGATGATCCGTTCCCCGCGCACCGCGCGCAGTCCGGCCATACACGCGGCGAACGCACCGACACCGGGCACAACCAGCCCATCCGCGGCCAGGGCGGCCTTCGGATCGGCGGTCACCTCCACCTGGGCACCGGCCCGCACGAGGGCGCGTTCGGCCGAATGCAGGTTGCCGGAGCCGTAATCCAGCAACACCACCGACGCACTCACAGCGCCCCCTTCGTCGACGGCACACCGCTGACCCGCGGATCGGGTTCGACGGCCGCGCGCAATGCCCGTGCCACGGCCTTGAATTCGGCCTCGGTCACATGATGCTGATCGCGCCCGTACAGCACCCGCACATGCAATGCGATGCGCGCGTTGAGCGCGATCGATTCGAAGACATGCCGGTTGAGCACCGTCGAATACGGCGCGCCCGGCTCATTGCGCCCACGCACCGGCGATCCCGGAATCACCGCGTGCAGCAGATGTTCCGGCTCACCGACGTGCACGCAGTACGGCCGCCCGGAGACGTCGACGGCGGCATGGGCGAGAGTCTCGTCCATCGGGATGTAGGCGTCGCCGAAGCGGCGGATGCCCTTCTTGTCGCCGAGGGCCTGCCCCAGCGCCTGACCGAACACGATCGCGGTGTCCTCCACCGTGTGATGCGCCTCGATCTCGATATCGCCGTCGGCGCGCACGGTCAGATCGAAGCTCGCGTGCGCACCGAGCGCGGTGAGCATGTGGTCGTAGAACGGCACACCGGTGGAGATATCGGTGCGGCCGGTGCCGTCGAGGTTCAGCTCGACGACGATGCTCGACTCTTTGGTGGTGCGTTCCACCCGCGCGGTTCGGTTCATGCTCGCTTCCGGGTTGTTGCGGCGGTATCGGCTCGGCGACCGGCGGCGCCGGGCCGGTTGTCGAGGGCTCGAGCGGCGGCGGTGCGGTTCATCGGGCGGAACCGTCGGCAGCCGTCAGTTCGGTACCGGCCAGTTTCGCACTGACCCGCAGGAATTCGTCGTTCTCGGCGGCGAGGCCGATGGTGGTGCGCAGGAAGCCGGGGATACCGACGTCCCGGATGAGCACGCCTTCGTCCAGATAGTGCTGCCAGGCGCGCGGCGCATCGGCGAACCGCCCGAACAGCACGAAATTGGCGTCGCTGGGCACCACCTCGAAACCGAGCGCGGTCAGTTCCGCCGCCACCCGATCGCGCTGGGCCGCCAATTCCGCGACGCTGCCGAGGGTTTCGTCGGCATGGCGCAGCGCCGCACGGGCAGCGGCCTGGGTGACCACCGACAGGTGGTACGGCAACCGCACCAGCAGCAGCGCGTCGATCACCGCGGGCGCGGCCACCAGATAGCCGAGACGGCCACCGGCGAAGGCGAAGGCCTTGCTCATGGTGCGGCTCACCACCAGTGTGGTGGGGTATTCGTCGATGAGGCCGATGGCGCTCGGTTCGGCGGAGAACTCACCGTAGGCCTCGTCCACGATGACGATGCCGGGCGCCGCGTCCAGGATCCGCGCCAGGTCCGCGGCGGGCACACTGTGCCCGGTCGGGTTGTTCGGGCTGGTCACGAACACCACATCGGGGTGGCGTTCGGCAATGGCGGCCAGGGCGGCGTCGATATCGAGGGCGAAGTCGGCGCGGCGTTTCGCTTCGATCCATTCGGTGTCGATGCCCTCGGAGATGATCGGGTGCATCGAATACGAGGGCACGAAGCCGAGGGCGCGCCGACCCGGTCCGCCGAACGCCTGCAACAGCTGTTGCAGGATCTCGTTGGAGCCGTTGGCGGCCCACACATTGCTGGTGTCGACGGCCACACCGGTCTGGCGGGTCAGGTAGGCGGCCAGATCGGCGCGCAGGGCCACCGCATCGCGATCCGGGTAGCGGTGCAGATCGGCGGCGGCGGCGCGAATGGCCTCGGCGACGTCGTCGACGAGGGCGCGGCTGGGTGGATGCGGGTTCTCGTTGGTGTTGAGCTGCACCGGTACCGTCAACTGCGGTGCGCCGTAGGGACTCATACCGCGCAGGTTCTCCCGCAACGGCAGATCCGCGAGGCCGATACGCGCACCGGGCACGGCGGCGGTCATGACAGCGCCTCGAATCGCGCCTGCACGGCCTGGCCGTGCGCGGGCAGGTCTTCGGCGTTGGCCAGTGCCACCACATGACCGGCGACGTCCTTCAACGCCGCCTCGGTGTATTCGACGACGTGGATGCCGCGCAGGAATGTCTGCACACTCAACCCGGACGAATGCCGCGCGCAGCCCGCCGTCGGCAGTACGTGGTTGGAGCCCGCGCAGTAGTCGCCCAGGCTCACCGGGGCGTACGCGCCGACGAACACCGCGCCCGCACTGCGGACGCGGGCGGCGACAGCGGCGGCGTCGGCGGTCTGGATCTCGAGGTGTTCGGCGGCGTAGGCGTTGACCACGCGCAGCCCCTGGGTGATGTCGTCGACCAGCACCGTCCCGGACTGGGCGCCGGTCAACGCCTCGGTGACCCGGTGCGCGTGTTTGACCACGGTCAGCTGCGCGGTGAGCGCGGCGTCCACGGCATCGGCCAGCGCCACGCTGTCGGTGACCAGGACGCTGGCCGCGAGCACATCGTGTTCGGCCTGGCTGATCAGGTCGGCGGCGACGTGCACCGGATCGGCGGTGGCGTCGGCGAGGATGGCGATCTCGGTGGGGCCCGCTTCGGCGTCGATCCCGACCAGGCCGCGGCACAGACGTTTGGCGGCGGTCACGTAGATGTTGCCGGGGCCGGTGATCATGTCGACGGGGGCGAGCTGGGCGCCGTCGGTGTCGGTGCCGCCGTAGGTGAGCAGCGCAACGGCCTGCGCGCCGCCGACCGCCCACACCTCCTCGACGCCGAGCAGCCGGGCCGCGGCCAAGATGGTGGGATGCGGCAGCCCGCCGAACTGCGCCTGCGGCGGCGAGGCCACCACCAGCGATTCCACGCCCGCGGCCTGCGCCGGGACGACGTTCATCACGACGCTGGACGGGTAGACGGCATTGCCGCCGGGCACATACAGCCCGACCCGCTCGACCGGAACCCACCGCTCGGTGACGGTGCCGCCGGGTACCACCTCGGTGACGGTGTCGGTGCGCCGCTGATCGGCGTGCACGGTCCTGGTGCGTTCGATCGCGACCTCGAGCGCCGCCCGCACGGCCGGGTCGAGCCGCTCCAGCGCGCCGCGCAGTTCCGCCTCCGGAACTCGGACGGCGGGCGGAACCACACCGTCGAACTTCTCGCTGAACTCCTGCGCCGCGGAGACGCCACGATCGCGGATCGCCTCGACCACCGGACGCACCTGATGCAGCACCGAGTCCACGTCGACGCCGCCACGCGGCAGCGCGGTGCGCAGCTCGGCGGCAGACGGAGTGCGACCGCGCAAGTCGACGCGGGCGAGCTCGATGCGGGATGTCATATCGGTGGCGATCCTTGTCTCCGGCTGGTTCACAACAGGAAAGTTGCGTCTACCAGCCTAATGGTCGTACGCCAGCGGTTATACGCGTGGTCGGCCCCGCGCGGGCGGGCGCGTGTGTGGTGAGCGACGCGTGCGCAGGTCGCCGGGGCGGACCAAGCCTTCCGCTGTGGTGCCCGTCTCGTCCCGGAGCGTCGTTCGGTCAGCCGCAGCGTCGGCGTAGTTCCGCGACTCCGTCGCCGGTGAGATCGTCCAGGGCGACGGTGCGCCCGACCACCGCGAGCGCGATCGCCTCCCCCGGACCGCGCACCTCGGGCCCGTCACCCTTCGTCCATGAGACGTCGGTAGCGACGAAGCGCAGCCCCTTCATGCGCCGCCCCGGCAGGGCGAACGGATCGGGGTGGTCGAGGACGGTGATCAGCCGGTCTTCGGGGATCTCGCGGCCGCGGCCGAGGGGCCGGCGGATGTCCTGCTGGTGCACCAGCAGGTCGGCCAGCATCAGCTTGGGTGCGAACTTCGACAGTCGGCCCGCGCCCGCCAGCGCTTCGATCAGCTGCGCGGTGGACAGTTCGGCGGATGCGGTGACGATCGCCTTGTTGGTCTTGTCCACCGAACCGAGACTCTTCAACACCACCGCCGCATACCCGAGCGGTGAGTACGTGTCCTGCAACAGATGCCCCACCACATCCCGCACCCGCCAGCCCGCACACAGCGAGGGCGATTCCCACTCCGCGTCCGACAGCTCCCGCAACACCTCGATCAGCTGCGCCCGCTCCGCGGCCAGCATCCCCCGAATACTCATGCGCCCGAGCGTAATCTGTCGTGCCGCCACGCGCGAGAGTTCTGGGCGATGGAACGGGTCGCCGGGCCGGGCCTTGCCCTCGACCCGCGCGCCCGCCGGCGGGGCTCAGGCCACGACCAACCGATGGATCGTCGTCATCGGCTCAGCCGCCACCTGTTCGGCCACTGCGCGCACATGGTGGAACGTGGTCATGGCGGAGCGCGAAGATCACCGCCGAACGCAGCGGTCACGGCGACACCACCGGCGGTCACGACACGACACCGCCAGCCGTCACGCACGGCACCGATCGGCTGTCACAGCGCGGAGCCGTCGGCGGTGCGGCCAGTAGCTCAGACGTTCCGCCGCGAATCCTGCGGTTGCTCGAACAGCGGTCGCCCGTGAACTGGGTCAGCGGGTGTCGCTGTCGATGAGCAGGCGCCCGCCGCCCGCGTCGATGATGCGCAGGCTGGGGTTCTTGCTCTGGCCGCCGTAGGTGAGGCCGGTGACGCTCATATCGACCGACCCGTCGCCGTTGACGCCGCCGGGGGCGTAGATGCGACCGAAGCTCTGGATGGTGCGGCCGTCGGCGCCCCAGTACTGCTGGAAGCCCTGCTGGTCGGTGTAGACCTTCTGCGCGGCGGGTGTCAGCAGCGACCAGGAACTCTGCGGATCGCTGTAGAACCGCTCGACCAGTTGTCCGGCGGCGCCGATATCGGTGACCTTGCCGCCGACGCTCGGGGTCTGGCCGAGCACCGGCACCGCGGCCGAGGTGCTCGCGTCACCCGAAGGCGCGACGGCCGACGAGGAGGCCGACGACTGTGGTGCGTCCCCGTCGTCGGCGCTGTTGAACGCGCTGATCAGCAGTGCCGATACCGCGACGACCGCACCGACCAACGCACCGATGAGCACCGCGCGTCGCTTGCCCGCGGCCGCCGAGGCGGGGCGTGGCTGCGTGGAGGTGCGTGGGTGGTCATCGGTGTCGGGCTGCTCGCGCGCGGGCACCGGCCGATGGGCGGCGGTGTCCAGCGCGGCGGAGCTGCGCATCGGGGGGCGCTGACGTTCGGTGGCCGGACCCGCGGCGGCGGTACGGGTGCGCAGCGCCTGGGTGGCGACGACCTCGGTGGCGCCGTTGCCGTTGCGGCGGCCGTAAGCCTCACTGGCCGGGACGAATCCGGCGGGCACCGCATCCTCGTCGGCGTCGGCCAGGGCGGCCAGCTGATCGCGCGCCATCCGCATGGTCGGGCGATCCTCGGGCTGCGGGCTCAGCAGCTGCAACAGGAAATCGGTTGCGGGACCGGCATTGTGCGGCTCGCTGACCTGACCGTTGGCCGCCGCGTACAGCACCGCGAGCGGATTCGAGCTTGCGCCGTAAGGAGGTTCACCCTCGAGCGCGTGGAACAGGGTGGCGCCCAAGGCGAAAACGTCGGCGGCGGGTGTCGGATCGGCGCCGCGTGCCACTTCCGGCGCGAGATAGGCGGCGGTGCCGCAGATCAGACCGGTTTCGGTGAGCGTGACATCACCCGCGGCGCGCGAGATACCGAAGTCGGTGATCTTCACGGTGCCGTGGTCGTCGAGCAGGATATTGCCGGGTTTCACGTCACGGTGCACGATTCCGGCCTGATGCGCGGCGATCAGCGCCGAGGCGACCTGTTCACCGATCCGGGCGACCTGGTTCAACGGCACCGCGCCCTGCGCCGACAGCACCTGCGCGAGGCTGCGGGACTTCAGGTACTCCATCACCAGGCAGGGATCGCCGTTGTGTTCGGTGATATCGAAGACGACGATCGCGTTGGGATGCTGAAATCTGGCCGCGTTGCGTGCTTCCCGGATGGCCCGCTGACGCAGTACGTCGCGTTCGGCCTCGGGCAAGCTCGGTTTGATGTGAATCTGTTTGACCGCGACCGACCGCTGCAAGCGCTCGTCGATGGCACGCCAAACCACGCCTGTGCCGCCGCTACCAATCCGCTCGACCAGGCGGTAATGCTCCGCGATCAACTGACCGGTATCGATGGCGCCTACTCCGAACCTTCTCGAAATGTGACAAATCGCGTACTGACCGCTCGCGCGTTCGGCACGAGTGTAGCTGGCGCGCGGGCCGCACCGGCCACTGATACACCCCTCGACCGCCTCCGACCCCCGCCGCTACCCCGCCACCTGCGAGCACTGCGCGGACACGGTGTCCGATAGACGGTCCCCCGCCCCGACACGCCGAACGACACGCCGACGCGTTGCCGACTCCCTCCCGGCCCGACAAGCCCGCGACGCCGACCGAATCCCGGCGCCCCACCCCTCCGCCACCGGCCACGGCCACATCCCCCTCCTCGGCCCTCTCCGACGAACCGCGACCACATCCCCGCGGCCGCCCCCGATGGCCCTCTCACTCCTCTTCCATGTCCGGTGGGCCACGCTATGTCCGGTTCAGCACCGCTGCGTCCGGGCCAGCGCCAACGTCCGTACACTCCACGGCGGCACACGCCGACCACTACCTCCCCGGCCGACATATCGCTCGTCAGCGCCCCGCGCGCAGCATCCGTCCCGCGGCCTCGACCGCCGGGGCCGAGCTGCCCGCATCGGCGACGAAGACGGCGAAGGCCAGGTCGCCGTCGATGCCGACGAACCAGCCGTGGGCGTTGGAGTTGTCACCGTATTCGGCGGTGCCGGTTTTGCCGAGCAGGCCCGGGATATCGGCGAGCTGGGTGGCGGTGCCCGCGGTGATGGTCTCGCGCATCATGGTGCGCACCTGCTCGGCTACGGCGGGCGGCAGCAGTTGCGGTGTCCGATCCGCGACTCCTGGCTCACCGGTGACCAGCATCGGCGCGGGCGGGCTGCCGTGGGCGAGTGCGGCCGCGACCAGCGCCATACCGAACGGCGATGCGGTGACGGTGCCCTGGCCGATGCTCGATTCGACGCGTTCGGCGGGTGTGTTCGCGGGCGGGACCGATCCGGTGACCGTGGTGAGGCCGGGCGTGACGTAGTCGATGCCGAGGCCGAGCTGTTCGGCGGTGTCGGTCAGTGCGTTCGGTGGCAGATTCACCGCCAGCCGGGCCATGGTGGTGTTGCAGGAGCGGGCGAAGGCGGTGTGCAACGGCACCTCGCCCAGATCGAAGCTGTCGTCGTTGGGGATGCGGCGGCCCTCCACGTTCGCCTCCCCCGGGCAGGGCAGCACGGTGTCGGGGGTGGCGGTCCCGGCGGCCAGCGCCGCCGAGGCGGTCACCGTCTTGAAGGTCGAACCGGGTGGATACAGCCCGGTCAGCGCGATCGGGCCCTGCGCGTCGGCGGCGTCGTTCTGGGCGACGGCCACCACCTCGCCCGTCGACGGTCGCAGTGCGACGATCGCGGCAGGCTGCGCCACCGAGGTGAGTGCGGCTTCGGCGGCGTGTTGCCGGTCGATGTCGAGGGTGGTGGTGATGTCGGCGGTCGGCTGTGGGTCCTGCCCGGCGAGGCGTTCGGTGCCCTCGGGCGTTCGTACGCGTACCGCCCAACCTGCGGCCTCGTCGGCGCGTTGCTGCCATAGTTCGTTCAGCCCCGACAGGGTCGGGCCGGATAGGGATTTATCGGCGGTGAGCAAGCGATTCTGCGGTGCGAGGGTGACGCCGGGTATCGCGGCCAGCGACTCCTGGATGGGGGCGATATCGGTGGCGCGCAAGCTGATCGGCGTGATCGGTTTGCCTTCGGCACCCGCGAGATCGGCGTTCAGCGAGTCGGCGGTGATGGTCGGCGCCAGTGGTGCGAGCAGAGCGGCGACGGCGCCGGTGTCCGCACCGGGCGCCACGTTGACGAGGCTCACCACCTCCTCGGTCATGAGGGCGCCGCCGCTGGAGTCGAGCACCCGTGCGGGTTCCGGGTACACGGGTGCGTAGCTGAGCGGCCCTTTCTCCAGACCGGGCGCGACGGTCGCCGGATTCCAGCGCACCTTCCAGTCGTCACCGGATTCGGCGGCCGTACCGGTGGTGGTGTAGGTCCACTCGTGTGTGCCGTCCTTGCCCAGCTTCCAGGTCGCGGCGAGAGTGAATCCGTCGTCATCGACGCTGTCGACCTCGAAGACGACCTCCGATCCCAGCCCCTCGTACAACCCGCGCAACGCATCCCCCGCCTGCGCCGGATTGTCGGTGAGCGCGGCCGCCGCAGGCAGATCGTCCCGATTGAGCGCGTCCACGAACTCCCCCGCCACCGTGTCGGGCTGTTCCGGCCCCGACGAGCATCCCGCCGAGAACAATGCGACGGCGGCCAGCAGCACGAAGACTTTCCGATCGGTGCGCACCCGCCCGAGGGTAACCATGCGCGCCAGATCCCACGACCCAGCCGCCGGTCCCGGCGCGCCGCGTTCGGGCCGAGTCGGGGGCGAACCACGCCGAGTGCAGCCGTCGGCCGAACCACACCGGGCGCAGGGTCACTCGCTCGGCGAATCCCCCGCTGCTTCTGTCTCCGAATCACCTGTCACCGAGTGGGTGCGCGGTCGGTGGGCGCGGATGTCGACCGGCCGGTCGTCGGGATCGCTGCACGTCATCGTCCATTGCGTGGGCAGGATCTCGATGGCTCCGGTCGGCCGTCCGGCGGCGAGCAATCGCTCACGCGTCTCCAGCAGCTGCGCGTGGGTGCCGACACGTAACCCCCATCCGGCTCGACCGAGCGGGTCGAGACCGGTCTGTGCGCCACCGGCGGTTTCGATGATCATCAGATGGTCGTCCGCGCCCACGTCGAGCACCGCGATCCGTGGATCGGTGTCGGTCGCGTTCGAAAGCGAGCCTCGCACCGAGCAACTCGGTGTAGAACCGCACGAGGCGGTCGAGGTCGGTGGTGGACAGTGTCAGATGGTTGATTCCGCGCAGATCCGGCATGGTCACCCGAGGCTACCGATTCGGGAACATCCGCCACCCCGGCGACGCCCGACCCGCACCGTTCGAGCGCCGCCGCGAGAAATCCGACGTTCTCGACGCAGCACCGGGCCAGGCGTGAAGCAGCGGATAGTGATTGCCGTCACATTGGAGCCCCGCCGGGAACCGGACACCCGCCTCTGCGTCCAAGTCGTTGTAAGACAACGACATTCGAGTGAGGATTTCGAAATGAAGCTTCGGACCGCAAGTGTCCTCGTCGCGGCCGGGATCGCCGGTTTCGGCGTGATCGGCACCGGATCCGCCATGGCCGCGCCCGTCGACGGCGCGTCGGTGACGCTCGCGGGCGTTCCGGGTGACGGCTGCCCGCCCCCACCGCTCGGCCCCGATGGCCGACCGCTGCCACCCCCGATCGGCCCGGACGGTAGGCCGCTGCCGCCGCCGGTCGGCGCCGATGGCAGGCCGTGCCCGCCGCCGACCGGACCGGATGGCGAGCCACCGCAGCCGCCCGCCGACCGCTGAGGTCGACGCCCGCCCGCCGAGCAGCCACAGCTCGGCGGGTCCGGGTCATCCGATCGACAGATCTTCGGCACAACTCGGGCCGACCGCCACCCGCCGACTCCTTTGACAGATTTCGCATGACCTGGCGCCGAGGGTAAACCCAAACGACCCACCACCTCCCAACCCCACCACCCCGCCGCGTATTTCACCCGCCGAGTAGCACCTGGCTGCGGGTCTTCTCGACGTATGCCGCAGTGAGGTGCCACTCGGCGAACTCAGGCGGCGCATTTGGCGTTGGGCGGGGCGGGTGGGGCGGTGACGGCGTTGGTGGCGACGTCGACGAGGTAGTCGCGGTCGCCGCCCTCGACGGGTTCGGTGCCGAGGAGTAGGCGTTCGACCACGCAGCCGCCCTCGAAGAACGCCGGGCCGATGCTGTGATCGCCGGGGACGACGGCGCCGTTGAGGTCGCGGCCGGTGACGATGGTGTACATCGACGTCGGTCTGCCCGCCGCCGCCAGCGCGGCCCGCATCTGCACGCTCGCCGTGTACGGGACCACCGGATCGGCGGTGCCGTGGATCAGGAACGCGCGCCGCACGCCCATTCGTCCCGCCACCAGCGCGGGCGAGCGCTCGATATAGGCCTGTGGGCAGGCGACCGGCGGACATCCACCCGCATCGCGTTCGATCTCGGCGCGCATCGCCGGGTCACCGGCGGCGGCCATCCATCGGGTGAACACGTCGGCGGGGCCGTAGTTGTCCACCCAGTAGTCGAACAGTCCGCGCGGCCCGTGCGCGGCGGCGAGTCCGCTGGTGGTCCCGCCCTGGCTCCACCCCCACAGCACGGTGCGCACGATCCCCGGACGCTCGCTCTTGTACCACTGGGTGGCCGCCACCAGATCGCGCCATCCGGCCCACAGATTCCAATCGCCGGTGCGCCACACGCTGGCGCCGCTGCGCAGATCCATCACCAGCACCGGCGACGCGGTCCGCTGGGCGATCGAGGTCAGGTATCCGGCGAAGTCGGCCGACGATCCATCGTGCCCGTGCGCCGCGACCACCAGCCCACCGCTGGGCCCCGCGCATCCGCTCGGCTCATAGACCCGCCCGGTCGCCGTCTCGCCATCCACCGCGACCGCCACCGACCGCACCTGCACGACACATCCGGGCGCCGCCCCCGCCCCCGGAACCCCGAGCACGGTCACGCACACCCCGACCACGACCGACAACACCCACCCGGAAACCCTTATCCCGCGCCTCATTCGAGGAATCGTGTCATGAGCGGGCCCAAGCACCCGGCACCCGCGGCGGGGTGTCGGGCGCGGATCCCGCTGCGCGCGAGGCTTTTCCTCCAGGAGTCGCGGAGGCCGCCGCCGACAACTCACCTCATGGGGACGATCACCGACGGTGAAGCCCGATTCGAGGCGGCTCGGTCGACCGGCGAGCAGCCGCTACGACGCGGTGCGCGATCACGATGACGCGGCGCGGGCGCCTGCCCCCATCGAGCAATCACGATGACGCCAAGAACCTGTACCCATCAGGCGACCACGATGTCACGGCGCCAGCAGCCTGCGGGCAATCACGATGACGCGACACGAGGCAGCGGCCCCTCATCAGAGTGCAGCGCTTCGAGGATCAAAGTGAGACCGAACTCGAATTCGTCGGCGTAGGAGTAGTCCGGTCGCAGAGCGTGGTCGGCGATGAGTTCGGTGAGGTGCGGGTAAGTCTCGGGGGTCGCGTCGGAGAGGATGTCGGTGGCGACCTCGTCGAGTTCGGCGCGGTTGGTGAACGGCAGGCTCAGCTCCTGGAGCACGAATCCGTAGATATAGCTGTCGATCACCGAGAAGGCGTGCGCGGCCATGGCGACGGAGAAACCGCCCGCGCGCAGGACGCCGAGCACAGCGTCGTGGTGGCGCAGGGTGGCCGGGCCGGGATGGCTGCGGGAATCCATCAGGCCGACGGCCCAGCGGTGCCGACCGAGTGCGGTGCGTGTCGACGCGGCGCGTTCGCGCATGGCGTGTTGCCAGTCCGAAGTCGGTGCCGGGAGGTCTATTTCGCCGAATACCGCGTCGACCATGCCATCGAGGATGTCGTCGCGGCCCGCGACGTGGTTGTACAGCGACATCGCCTCCACGCCGAGCCCGGCGGCGATCGCCCGCATGGTGACTCCGGCCTCGCCCTTCTCGTCGGCCAACGCCATCGCGGCGGCGATCACCCGGTCCCGGTTGAGCGGCTCCCGTTCGGCCCGTCTCCGCACTCCCATACGACTCCTCACCCTTGACGGACTTACGGTGTAAGCATAGCGTTACTTACAACGTAAGTACGATCGGTGGCACGAGTCAGGAGCGCAGGACATGACCACGAATCAGCAACGCAAGGTGTGCATCGTCGGCGCTTCGGGCAAGCTCGGGCAGTACATGGTCCGGCACGCGCTGGATCGCGGCTACGAGGTCGTCGGCGTATGCCGTGAACGTAGCGTGCCCAAACTGGCCGCTGTCGCCGATCGGATCACCATCGTCCCCGGCCCGACGAACGATCCGGAGATCATCCGCGCGGCGGTCGCTGGGTGCGACGGCGTGCTCACCGTACTCGCGCCGTGGGGCATCCAGCAGTACTCGTCGGGCACGGCGCAGGCAGTTCTCGATCACGCCGAACCCGATGCGCGCCTGATCTTCTCGTGCGGCTGGCATGTCGCACGCGACGACAAGGACCGCTACACCTGGCGCTTCAAGGCGACCGTCCGCTTCATCACCTGGCTGGCCCGCCTGGTCCGCGCCGTGGAAATCGACGACCAAGTGGAGGCAGCCCGCCGAATATTCGCCAGCGACCGCCATTGGACCCTCGTCCGCGGCAGCGATCTGGAAGAGGGCGAAAGCCAAGGCCTACCTGCCTGGAGCCGCCACATCGGCGACCCCATCCTCGCCAGCAACAAGACCCGCCGCACCGACTTCGCCCTCTTCATGATCGAAGCCCTCACCGACGACGCTCTCATTCACGAAGCCCCAGCCATCGTCGGCCGCCTCACCCCCAGCGCCCTGACTTATCGAAGCCATGACGAGTCGCCCGGATCGAACGAAAAGGCCACTCTGCCAGCAGGAACCGCACGCCAGGACCACAAGCGGGCATGATCAATCTCAGCGTCAGACCCCAGAAGGGCTAGATCCTACAAGTGGTATTGTAGGGCGGGTGGCTTGGACCATCCGCCTTACCAAGCAGGTCTTCGACTGGGTCGAAACCCTGGACGAAGCGACATTCGACCACTATGAGGCCGCGCGCCTGGAGCTGGAGGAACGAGGGCCAGGAGTCGGGCGACCCTGGGTGGACACGCTCAGAGCGTCACGACACTCGAACATGAAAGAACTCCGGATCCCGGGATCCCACGCCAGAATCATCTTCGCCTTCGATCCGACGAGGTCGGCGATATTCCTCATAGCCGGAGACAAGACCGACAAGCGGAAAGAGTGGTACGAAAAGACCATACCGATCGCGGATCGGATCTACGACGAACATCTAGAAGGGTTGGACTGATGGAGTTGTACACGAGCGACCAGACGCGGCATCCGCGCGGTGGCTACGATCAGTCCCGCGTCGACGCTGCCCGCCACGATATGCGCGCCGTCGAGCGCGCGTATCGGCTCGCAGAACTGCGAGAGGCTCAGCACCTGAACCAAACCGACCTCGGCAAGCAGATCGGCGTCGGTCAGCGGACCGTGTCGAAAATCGAGAACGGCGGCATCGAGCACTCCAAGATCGAGACGATCCGCAAGTACGTGGAAGGGTTGGGCGGCACGTTCGAAGTGGTAGCGCGATTCGGCGATCAGTCGTATCGGATCGCGTGAACCGAAGCTCGACCACAGGTCGACGGTCGTCCGTCCGATAAGGGAACCGGGTTCGCGACATGGCGAGACCCCAATGCTTTACGTCTAGTTGTACGCGAGTTCTGCTGGGTGGGGGCCCGGAAGCGGGTCTGGTCAGCCGAGTTCGTAGTCGAACCAGATGCGGTGGGTGCCGTCGGGGTCGATGACGATGCCGCCGGAGCCGGTGATGCCGTCGAGGTCGGCGGTGCCACTGCCCGGGACGATGACGAAGAACGGCGACAAGCGATCGGCGCCGGTGGTGGTCGCGGAATGGGTGAAGCAGAAGGCGCCCGCGACCCCGTTCAGCGTCCCTTCGAACGACTCCATCGCCACATAGGTGCCGACCTCACGCTCCTGATCGAACGCCGAGGTGAACAGCGTCGCCGCCCGCCCGGACACCGCACCCTCGAACCGCTTCTCCATCCGCGCCACACCCACCGGAACCCCGGCCGCGATCGCGGGTTCGGGCACGACCTCGGTAGCGGTGAACGATAGGACGCTGAAGGTTCCACTGGCTCGCATCGCGCAATCGTATCCACACCCACCGACATCCTCTTCGAAGGTGATAAGGGGGCTCGGCCATGATGTCGTCGGTCCGGAACAGGCTGAACATCCGATCGCCGCCGCGCAGATGGAGAAAACATACCTGTCACGAAAGTGTGCGCGAATACAGATTTTTCGCGTCTACCAGAACGCGCGTCGTCACCGAACTGCCCGTCGATCCGGCCGGGTCAGGGTGGCAGCGCCAGAGCCGACTGCCGAAGCCCACCTCGGGGCCGAGTTGTCGTCGCCGACCGTGGGCGCACAAGTCGGTGGTCAGCGGGCGTACGACTGCACCGGCGGCTCTTCGGTGAGTGTGGGCGCCGAGAAGGTCCAGGTGATCGATTCGTTCAGGGCCAGCGCCGAATTCTGTACGAAGGCCGCCGGATCGACGCCCGGCATGAGCAGGTCGGCACAGCTCGGGCCTCCGACGCGGGCCGGGTCGGCGGGTCCGTCGTGGGTGAATGCGTCGATGGCCAGCTGGAATGCGGTGTTGTCGTAAGCCATGCCGAAATGTTCGACCAGCCTGCCGGGGCACAGGTCCTGGACGGCCGTATTGGTCACGTTCGGGGCCGAGGGCAGATAGGAGGAGGTGTAGGGCAGCACGATTTCGTCAAATCGGGTGGCGATCACGGTGTAGTCGAGCTGGGGGAAGGTCTCGGGCTGCCGGTTCAGGGCGGTGAGGAAGTTCGAGCCCGCGGTCTGCTGCCAGCGCGCCGCCGAGCATTCCCGAGTCCGGCGGCAGTCCTGTACGGGACTCTGTGAGCCGTGATTCGATGAGGCCAGGCCGACGTAATCGTCGACCATCTCCCGGGTTTCGGGCCAGAACGCGAATGCCCATCGGGCAACCATTCCGCCCTGACTGTGCCCGAGGATCGAGATCGGGCGACCCGCGCGTTCGTACAGCAGCTCGATGGCGCGCGCGACGTATTCGCCGTTGACCTGGATATCGCCGGTGGCGTTGGCGGGCGATTGCAGATCGCAATGCGCCCAGCCCTTGGCGTCGAGGTAGCGGTCCCAGTTCCAGGACCAGTTGGCCACGGCGGTCGAGGTGGTGCCGTGCAGCAGCAACAGCGGTGTCGGGCCGGTGCGCGGGTCGCCGGTACAGGTCAAAGCCTCGTCGACGGTCTGCACCGATGGTCGCGGATCGGCGATGTCGGACGGGTCGGCCATGGCGACACCAGTGCCAGAAGTGAGCATGCAGATGGTGACGGCGAGCAGGGCGGTGATCAGCCTCATCGTCGAGGGTCCTTCGAGTCGTGCGGGATCGGTCAGCGGTCGAGGACGCCGGAGGTGCGGATGGCGGCGGCGATGAGGTCGGCGACGCCGCGGTGGCCCGCCACGGTCGGGTGGTACGGCAGCAGCGTCTGATCGGCGATGATCGGATCGAACCAGCGCACCGCCGGATCGGCGCACATCCCGGCGGGCGGCGAGGCGGCGATGGTGTCGAGGTAGATCGCGCCGTGGGCGGCGGCTTCGCGGGCGACGACGGTGTTGAGGCGGGCGAACTTGGACTGGATGTAGGGCGCGTCGGCGTCACGCAGACCGAGCATCGCCGCGCAACTGGAAGCACCGAGATAGGTGGGCCAACCGTCGACGAAGATCGTCGCCTGTGGTGCGCGCCGGGATATCTCGTCGAGGGCGGCGGCGTACGCCGGGGCGATCGCGTCGATATCGGCATCCCATTGCGGGTCCGCTGCCGCCGCGCAACCGCCGGTGGCGAGCCCGGCGTGACATCCGCCGAGAATGTATTTCGTCATGTTCGCGTCATTGGCGCCGATATGCAGTGTGACGATCCTGGTGTCCGGCCCCAGTGCCTCCGCTTGCGGCCCGGCGCCCGGCGACTGCGAGCGGGTCAGGTCGGGGATCTTGGCCGAACTGCATGTCCGATCATCCAGTTCGAGCCCCAGTTGCCGCGCCACCAGAGTCGGCGCATTCGAGTTCGAGCGGACACAGGGCAGTGGCGCCGTCGGATCGATATCCACCACCCCGGCCGTCGCGGCACCCGAATCGCCGAGCGCCACATACTCCGCCCCGCCGGAGGTCTGCGGAGCCGCGTGCACAGCGGCCGCCGGAGACAGAGCTAGCGCAGACAGCGCGAGCACGGTGGCGAATCGATGGCGGGTGCTTGGCATCGGATGTCCTCGGAGGTCGAGCCGTGGCGGCCGCGCCGCCCCATAGTTGAGACGGTGTCGTCTCAACGTCCGCATCATAACGACGAAGGAGACTCGACCGGGCCGTTTTCGACCGGATAGCCGATTCCGCGCAGGCCGAGGAGCCCAGCGCGCGCAAGTCTCGATAGCCGAGTGGATGTAGCGAAGCCGTGGGTGCCCGAATTCGGCGCTCCGAACGACCCCGTCACTCCTGACGGAATCGCCGACAGCTCGCGACGAAATCGTGGACCGCGGACGCCTCACCCACCGTCGGGTTCCACGCGACCGCTACCCGAGTCGGCGCGATACCCGTCACCGGGCGATACACGACCCCCGGACGCAGGAAATAGCGCCCGGCCGATTCCGGTGCGAGCGCCACACCGTACCCATTGGCGATCGCACCGAGCCATTCATCGGTGTGCTCGGTGACCGCTCCGATCCGCACCGGATGCCCCTGACGTTCATCGACGGCGAGCCAATAGTCACGCCATTCGCCGGTCGCGTCCGGCGCGGCGATGAACGGCTCGTCCCACAGCTGCTCGAACGCGATGACCTCGGCCTCGGCGAGCGGATGAGTACTGGGCAACATCACCCCGCGCGGTTCGGTCAGCAGGACCTCGACACCCCAGGATTCTTGCCCGGGAAACGGCACTCGCAGCAGCGCCACATCGACCTCGCCGTCGGCCAGGCCGGCGGTGGGGTCCCACCAGGAACTCTGCCGCAGCTCCACCCGCCAGCCGGGCCGGAGTTCACCGAACGCACCGATGATGTCCTGGGTCGCTTCATTCGCCGCACTGGCCAGGAAACCGACCCGCAGCAACCGGCCCTGTTCGGCCGCAGCGGTTTTCACGTCGGTCACCGCGCGCTGCCAGTCGGTCAGTAGTGGCGGCACCGCACGAGCCAAGGCCTGTCCCGGCTCGGTGAGCGCCATTCCGGCGCGGGAACGAACGAACAGCGCCACCCTGAGCATTTCCTCGAGGCGGCGGATCTGTTTGGTGAGCGACGGCTGCGATATGTAGAGCCGTTGGGCCGCGCGGCTGAGGTTGCCCTCGTCGGCGACCGCCGCGAAATATCGCAGCAGCCGGAGGTCGACATCCATGCCGTCAGGTTATGGATGCAGGTATTGGACGGGCAACCGGCCCGGACGCGAGGCTGGAAACACATCTGGTTCGACGGAAGAAAGGTTCGTAGTGTTCGCCCTGTACGTGAGCATCACCTGCGTCACCGCGCTCCTGTGCGCCGGTGGCGCGTGGATGAACTTCACCCGCCATCCGATCACCGTCGCCGCGGCCGAACAGGTACGGATTCCGCTGTCGTGGACCCGCCCGATCGGCCTGGTCTTCCTGGCCGGCGGGCTCGGGCTGCTCGCCGGGTTCGCGCTGCCCGCCGTCGGTATCGCCGCCGCGGCCGGGTTGGTGCTGCATTTCGTCGCCGCGATCATCACCCATCTGCGGGTGCGCGACTTCGATCTCGGTAAGGCGGGCGGCGCGCTCGCGCTCATGACCGTGAACCTCGCCGTCACCCTGGCCTATCAGCTCGGCTGAACAGCCGACCGTGAGCCGCCGTAAGCTGCCTGCTCATGGCTCTCAGCGCAACCCTGTACACCTTCGCCATCCAGTTGGCCGATGTCGATCGCGGCGTCTACCAGGACCTGGAGTTGCGGGTCGCGCGCCATCCGTCCGAGACCGCGGAGTTCATGCTGACCAGGGTGCTGGCCTACTGCCTCGAATACACCGACGGCATCACCTTCAGCGATGGCGGTGTCTCCTCCACCGATGAACCCGCGGTCCTCGTCCGTGATCTCACCGGCCGCCTCACCACCTGGATCGATATCGGCGCCCCCGACGCCGACCGCATCCATCGCGCGAGCAAACTCGCCGACCGCGTCGCCATCTACACCCACCGCGATCCGGCCAAGGTGCTGGCCCCGCTCACCGGCAAACGCATCCACCACGCCGAATCCATCCCCCTCTACAGCTTCGACCGCGAATTCGTCGCCGCCGCGTCGGCCGCCCTCGACCGACGCGTCACCGCCACCGTTTCGGTGACCGAACGCCTGCTGTACCTCGACCTGAACGGCAGCGGGTTCAGCACCGCGATCGAGGAGCACCGGCTCGCCTAGACCGTCGTCGCGAGACTCGAGTGTGGCTGCACCACAAGACAAGTGAGCAGGCGCTGTGTCGCTTTCTCGGCATCACCGACCTTCGTCTCGGCACCGAAGAGCGCGAGAGTGGGGACCGAGATAGCCTCGAGGTCGGCATCTTTCAGGGCTGATTGCCAGGGGACGCGTCGTCGATATCCCAATGACAGCTTCGCGCAGTCGATTTCCTCCGGCGCGAGTCCGACACCCGGCGAGAGCCATTCGTTGAACTTCGCCATGTTCGCGTCGGTGGGATGCATCCCGACGTCGCGGTCGGCCGACCGCCATCGGGTCAGCCGAGGTCGGCGAGTCGCGCGGTCGCCGGTGCCATCCCATCGATCCACTTGGCGGGTGAACCGCTCAGCGGAATGACCATGACGGCGTCGATGCCGAGTTTCGCGTAATCGTCCATGTCACGGACGAATTCGTCGATGTGGTCAGGGTTGGCCTTGGCATGGTCGGCCATGATCGTCTTGCGGATGGTGGTGTAGTCGCGGCCGAGGGTGTCGCAGTGTGTGCGGAGGACATCGAGTTTGTGGGCCACTTCCTCGGGGGTGGTGGCGAACAGGTTGCAGGCATCGCCGTACTGGGCGACCAGGCGCAGGGTCTTGCGTTCACCGCCCCCGCCGATCAGGACCTTCGGGCGGTCGATCGGCTGCGGGGAACACAGGGTTTCGGCGAGCCGATAGTGCTTACCGTCGTACGGGCCGTTGTTCTGCGGATCCCACATCTGGGCACAGATCTGCAATGCCTCCTCCAGGCGCTCGAAGCGTTCGGAGATGGCGGGGTACGGGACGCCGAGGCCGTGGTGTTCGCGATCGAACCAGGCCGCGCCGATACCGAGCGCCGCCCGCCCGCCCGACAGCACGTCCAGCGTCGTGACGATCTTGGCCAGCAGGCCGGGATGCCGGTAGGTCACGCCGGTGACGAGCAGCCCGAGTTCGACCGTCGAGGTGTGGGCGGCCAGGTAGCCGAGCGTCGTGTACCCCTCGAGCATGTGGGCTTCGGCGGGCATACCCGTCGGTGGGATCTGGAAGTAGTGATCCATGAACGACAGCCAGGTGGCACCGGATTCCTCCACCGCCGCACCAACCCTGGCCAGCTCACCGGCGATGGCGCCCACACCGCCGTCGATGTCGAAGTTGGGAATATGAAAGCCGAGGTCCATTCGATGATCTCCTCATATCGGCAGCCTGTGCCGCACAGGCTATGACCTGGAGTGCACTCCAGGTCAAGGCTGGATGCGTCGATCGGCGAGTCGGCCTCGCGCTCGGGGGGCCAGGGACCTCCCGGCTGTGGAAAGGACAGCGTTCCGGCGTCGACCCGCGCGGGTATGCTCCCCGAAGCCCAGATCGCCACGGGCCGTAGGTGTTCCACTTCATTCGCGTGTTCCGTTCACCATTCGAGGAGGCCCTTGTGCGTGTTGGATCGTTGTTGTCGGCCACTGCCGCCGTATTGCTCGCGGTATCGATCGCCGGTGCGGGACCGGCGTCAGCGCAGGACCAGTACGCGCAGGTCGGTCTCGACGCGCACAACAACTACCGGGCCCGCCACGGCTCACCGGCCATGACCCTGGCCGAGGACTTGAACGACAGGGCACGGCAATGCGCCGAGTACTACGCCGACAAGGGCACGATCGATCACTCGTGCCCGCACAAGAACGGCGCCGGGGAGAACCTGTTCATGGCCACCCGCGGCAATCCGGACCCCGCCCACAATGTCGAATGGGCGACCCAGATCTGGTACGACGAGATCAGCCTCTACGACTACGACAAGCCCGTATTCGCCAACGACACCGGTCATTTCACCCAGGTCGTATGGAAGGCCAGTACGCGGCTTGGCATCGGATTCGCCAGCAAGAGCGAGAAACATGTCGTCGTCGCCCTCTACCTGGAGCACGGCAACGTCACCGGCCGGTTCGAACAGAACGTGCCCCGCCCGCGCTGAGCCGTAGCCTGTTGCCGACAGTCGGCAACAGGCTCCGGCGATCGCCCACGGCGTCCGGCTACTCGACGGTGCGACCGGCGAAGTCGAAGGATCCGCCGTCGATACCCCAGGAGATGACTCGTTCGGGACGAATCCGGATGACGGCGCGTTCCTGGGGTGGGAACGGCGGCTCCTCGTCGTCGAGTACCTCGGCCGTACCGCGGATCTCGATGCCGCGAATCACGTACGGCTCCAAGGAAACCTGTTCGTCGATCACGAACGACACCCGACTGCCCGCGGCCACATTGCGGTACTTTCGGCTGGTACGCATCCGCATCCCCCCGATGTCGATCGTGCCGTCGGCGTTCACCCGATAGTTGGTCGGATTGTTCTGCACGACGCCGTCGGGTGAGACGGTGGCCAGCCGACCGATGCCGGCCTCCGCGAGAAACCGCTGCTCATTGCTGGTGAAGGTCATATCACTTACTCCTCGGTGCATTCGATATCGGAGGTGCCCGGCGATCCGCCGGAGGGTGTCGTGTGGTGTCGTGGTCCGGGATCAGAACAGGATCAGCGCGGCGCACAGTCCGGCGATGGCGATGATCTAGCCGGTGACGATGAGCATTTCAGTTTCCCTTTCCAAATTCTAGCGATGCTAGAAACTGGAGCAACGGTAACATCCGACCGCTAGCCTGTCTAGCGTTGCTAGATTTCCGATCGCCGCCGCGCCGATCCACCAGGGGTCACCACTGACGATTCGCTAGGATTCGCATATGCGTTCGATCGATACCGCACAGCGGCGGGCACGGCTCGGGATTCGGCATCGGCTGGCGTCGGCGGCGCGCAGCGATGAGGTCGCGGAGATCGCGCGGTCGATGGTGGTGCTGCATGCGACCGATCCCGCGACGGTGTTCCTGTCGGTGGCCGCGCGTGGCACCGAGATCACACCGGGCGATATCGAGCGGGCGCTGTACGAGGACCGGTCGCTGCTGCGGATGCTGGCGATGCGGCGCACGATGTTCGTCGCGCCGATCGAACTGGTCCCGGTCTTACAGACCTCGTGCGCGGACGCACTCGCCGAGAAGCAGCGACGCACCTACGGCAAGTTCCTCGCGCAGGCGGGCATCGGGGACGGTGATGTGCGGTCGTGGCTGGCCGCGGTCGAGGACGATACGCATCGGGCGCTGCTGGCGCGCGGCGCGGCGACCGGCGCGCAGTTGAGCAAGGAGGTGCCCCTGCTACGCACCCAGGTCAATCCCACTCCGGACAAGTCCTATTCGCGGCCGATCAATATCACCACCTGGGTGCTGGTGACGCTCGGCGCGGAGGGGCGGATCGTGCGCGGACGCCCCAACGGCAGCTGGTCGAGCAGCCAGTACTCCTGGGCGCCGATCGAATCATGGCTACCGGACGGGATCGCGGCGATCCCCGCCGACGACGCCCGCGCCGAACTGGTCCGGCAATGGCTGCGAACGTTCGGGCCCGCACCGATCGGCGATATCAAATGGTGGACCGGATGGACGCTGGGTGAGGTCCGAAAAACCCTCGCCCGCCTCGACATCACCGAAGTGGAACTCGACGAGGGCACCGGCGTCGTCCTGACCGACGACCTCGACCCGGTCCCCACACCCGAACCGTGGGCCGCTCTGCTGCCCGCCCTCGACCCCACCCCGATGGGCTGGCAGGCACGCGCCTGGTACCTCGGCGAGCACGCGAGCGCCCTGTTCGACCGCAACGGCAATATCGGGCCGACCATCTGGTGCGACGGCCGCATCGTCGGCGGCTGGGCGCAACGCAAGGACGGCGAGATCGCGTTGCGGCTGCTGGAGGACGTCGGATCGGACGCCCTCGCCCTGATCGACGCCGAAGCCGAACGCATCGGCGCCTGGTATGGCGAGGTCCGCCCGATCCCCCGCTTCCGCACCCCCCTCGAACGCGAACTCACCGCCTAGGACCGTGCCGGTGGCGCAGTTCGCGCAGCTCACCTGCCGTGTGCGCGAGCCGCTTTCGACTTGCGGAAGATCAACGCACCGCCGATCGCCACCAGGAGAACACCGACACCGAGCGCGCCGAGCCCGGCGGTGAACATGCTGGTTTCCATCGGCGCCTGGATGGCCTGCGGGGTACCCGACGGCTCGCCGAAGTGCTGCACGTCGCCGGTGTATTCCCTGGCCGAGGTGTCGATCTGCGGCGGGTCGGCGGCCACGCGGACCGCTTCGGCGGCATTGATCTGCCCGGCCCCGACGAGAGCATCATGCCCGCCCGGCGGGTGAGCGGCGGTGCTCATCAGGATCGCGCGGGTCTGCGCCGGGGTCAGTTCGGGGTTCACCGCGAGCATCAATGCGGTCACACCTGAGGCCAGCGCCGTGGCCGGTGACGTGCCGTCGACGGGGCGGTAGCCACCGGCGGAGTCGGCGCTGACGATGCCGACTCCGGGGGACGCGATCGTGTTGTGCGTCCGCACGGTGCTGAATTCGGCGCGCCCGCCGCCGGGCTGGGTCGCGGCCACGGAGATGACGTTGGCGTACCCGGCCGGGAAGTTGCCGTCGTTGACCTCGTCACTGCCGCCGCTGTTCCCGGCCGCCGCGAGCAGGGTGACGCCCTTGTGCACGGCTCGGGAAGCGGCCGCGACCTCGGTGCCGTCGAACTCGGCGAACAGGCCGCCGCCCAGCGACATCGAGATCACATCGGCGCCGTTCTCGACCGCCCAATCGATCCCGTGCGCCAAGGGCGTCACATTGTCCTCGGTACGTTCGAGCGTGCCGTCCTCCTCTGTGCTGTCGTCGGTCACCCGCGCGGTGATGATCCGCGCCTTCGGTGCCACCTTGAGCACATCGGAAACCATGGCGGTGCCGTGGATGCCGTACTCGGCGTCGCCCGCCTGGAGGCCGTCGGAATCGTAGAAGTCCGGTCCGACCTGGTCCACACGGCCCGCGAGGGCAGGATGATCGGCATTGATACCGGAGTCCAGAACCGCCACCGTCACACCCTCGCCCTGTGTGCGCGCGTGCGCGGCAGACAGGCCCAGTGCCTCGAACTCCCAGCTGACCGGCGCGTCCTCGGCGGATGCCACCGGCGCCGCACCGAAGGTGAGTGTCACCCCGAGCAGGCCCGCCGCCACCGCCTTGGCGCCGACGCGGATGGATCGCAACGTCACCGCAGATCTCCGTTCTTCAGCTCGACCAGATGCCCGGAGAACAGGTCGACCAAGTCCTGGGCATTGGCATGCCACGAATCGCGGTCGGTGTCCTGACCACCGAGTTCGCCCCACTCCTCGGGCAGTTCGCCCGCCACATGTCCGTCCACGGAGCCGATGCTGGCCCCGATGGCGTACGGGAACTCGTCGCCGTACATCTCATGCAGATAGGAACCGTTGCGGTCCTTCCACCCGGCCGCGAGCGTGTCGGGAACCGGGTACGGGGCCACGGCGCCCTCGATGAGCCGGTTGTCCAGGTAGACCTCGGCGACCTTGTCCTTCGGACCGCTGTCCTCGGGCCCCTTCGGCAGCACGACCAGCGCGACCGTCGCGACCATGTTGGCGGTGGTGTCCACATAGGTGGCCCGCAGGACCGCCTTGCAGCCATTGGTCTGTGCCGCCTCCAGCGTGTGCCGGGTCAGGCCCTTGTCGCATTCGGTGTCGGGCGAGATCCCCACCCGGTTCCAGATCGCCTGCTGCGGGTCGTAGAGCCCGCCGCCGTAACCGGTGCGGCCGCCGAGTGTCGGGGGGAAGACCTTGTCCACCGGTTCATCTCGCCAGAGGTTCTCGCCGTAGGCGGCATTGGGGAGCTTCTGCTGATGGTTGCTGTAGGCGTTCTCGGCGAGTACGCCACCCGCCAGGATGGCCAGGGCACCGACGAACGCGAATATTCCGCCGAGCACCTTGCGCCCGGCTCCGCCGCCAGGAGCTGGCGGCGGCTGCTGCTGCTGCTGATAGGGAGGCTGCGGCGGCCACGGTGCCTGGCCGGGCGGCGGCAGGCCCGGCCCGGGCCGAGGCGCTCGCATCGGGGGCTGTTGGGCATGCGGCGGTGCGCTGCCCGGACCGGCAGGCGGCGGGTACGACATCTGTTTCCTTCTCCGGTGGATCGTTATCGGGCAGCAGCGACAGCCTCGTATCGGGTGTCGACCTGCCGACCGGATATGTCAATACCCATCCCCACTACGATCGAATCCATGCAGACTCGACCGTTCCAGGAAACCGATCGCGCGCCGCTCCGCGAGTTGTTCGGGCGCGCCGGTACCGGCTCACCCACCGAAAGCCTATGGGGGCACCTGGACTCCGAGGCCGGAGTGTACCTCGATCCGTACATGGACCTGGAGCCCGAGTCGCTGTTCGTCGCCGAACAGGACGGCCGCCTGGTCGGATATCTCGCGGGCTGCGTCGACACCGCGGCGTTCCCATCGGAGAGCGAGCGGATGGAGCAGGCGTTTCGCCGCTACCGCTCGATCTTCCTGTCCCGCTCCGCCCTGTTCTTCGGCCGCGCCACCCTCGACACCGTGATCGGGAAGATCCGGCGCACCCCCGCCGCGGAAGACTTCACCGATGCACGCTGGCCCGCGCACCTGCACATCAATATCGCTCCCGAGGGGCGCGGCACCGGCGCCGCCGACGCCATGATGGAGCTGTGGTTCGCTCGCCTGCGGTCGGTAGATGCACCGGGCTGCCATTTGCAGACCCTGGTGGAGAACACCAGGGCGGTGAAGTTCTTCGAGCGCATGGGATTTCGCGCGTATGGATCCGAGCCGCTGGTTCCTGGCGTGCGTTACCACGGGCAGAGGGTGCGTCAGCGCACCATGGTCCGGGAGTTCTGAGCGGCGACCCACGCCGCTTCCGGCGCCCGGTCGTCCGCGGCGAACGTGGCCCGGATGCGGATGCGGGGTCTACATGTCCAGGCCGAGGTCAAGCACGGTGACCGAGTGGGTGAGGGCGCCGACGGCCAGGTAGTCGACGCCGGTGCCCGCGTATTCGGCGGCGACGTCGAGGGTGAGGCCGCCGGAGGATTCCAGTTTGGTGCCGGGCGCTCGGGCGTCCCTGCGTTGGACGGCGGCCTGGGTCTGCCAGAGCGGGAAGTTGTCCAGCAGGACCAGTTCCACGTTCTCGGCGAGGACGGCATCGAGCTGTTCGAGGCTGTCGACCTCCACCTCGCATTCGATATCGGGGGCCAGTGCGCGGACCGCGCGCAGCGCCTCGACCACCGAACCGGCGGCGACCACATGGTTGTCCTTGATGAGCGCGGCGTCGCCGAGACCCATCCGGTGGTTCACGCCGCCGCCCACCCGGACCGCGTACTTCTGGAGACCACGCAGGCCGGGCAGGGTCTTGCGGCTGTCGCGGATGTGGCATCCGGTGCCGGACACCGCATCCACCCACGCGGCGGTCGCGGTGGCGATACCGGACAGGTGGCACATCAGGTTCAGCATGGTGCGTTCGGCGGTGAGCAGCCCGCGCGTCGGGGCCACGATATCGAGGACCGACTGCCCAGGTGTGACGCGAGTTCCGTCGGCCACCCGCGCGGCCACCTCGTAGTCGCCAGCACCGATGACCTCGTCCAACACCAGCAGCCCGATATCGATCCCGGCCACCGTCCCCGGCTGCCGCGACACCACCGACGCCTTCACCACCGCGTCCTCCGGCACCGTCGCGACAGTCGTCACGTCCGGCCCGTACCGCAGATCCTCGTGCAGCGCGGTACGAATCAGCTCGAGCACTTCCTCGCGCCCCACATCCATCACGAACTCCCTACTCTCATGTCTCTGTTCGGCGAGTGGTACCTGGCTGCGGGGCCTTCTCGCGTTGTGCCGCAGCCAGGTGCCGCTCGGCGGGTCATCCAGTGGTTGTGGGCACCGCAAGCGGGATGAGGTGCGGGGTGGCGTCCGGGGCCAGGCGGACGGCTGTGCTGAGGGGGGTGGCGGACGGGGTCGGGTGGTCGGAGCGGGTGTGGCAGCCGCGGCTTTCCTGGCGGGCTGTCGCGGCCAGCAGTAGGGCGCGGGCGGTCACGGTGAGGGCGGCGTCCTCGACGGCGGTGATGCGCTGGGCCGATAGTTCGGCGGCGGTGAGATCGCGGCGCGGCGGCGGCGCTGTGTGCGTGGGCGTCAGCGCGTTGTCGAGAGCCTCGGTCGCGGCGGCGAGACCGGCGGCATCGCGGACCACCGAGGCATGCGTCGTCATCAGCTGTTGCACCAGCTCGCGCGGTGCGGAGGGGGCGGTGAAGTCCGTATCCGGTGCGAAGTCGGTCGGTTCGCCGAGCCGTGTCACGGCGGCGACGCCCGCGCGTTCGCCCACCACGAGGCCCTCGAGCAGGCTGTTGGAGGCGAGGCGGTTGGCACCGTGCAGCCCGGTGCGCGCGACCTCGCCCGCGGCGTACAGACCGGGCACCGAGGTGCGTCCGCAGACATCGGTGACGACCCCGCCGCACTGATAGTGGGCGGCGGGCGCGACCGGGATCAGATCGGTGCGCGGATCGAGGCCCGCGATACGGCAGGAGGCGGTGATGGTCGGGAAACGGTCGGTGAAGTCGTCGACGGAGCGGGCATCCAGATAGACGTGATCCTCGCCGAGCAGACGCATCCGGTCGGCGATGGCGCGCGAGACCACATCCCGCGGGGCGAGATCGCCACGCGGATGCACACCGGCCGTGACCGATTCACCGCGCGAATCGACCAGCACGGCGCCCTCACCGCGCACCGCCTCGCTGATCAACGGCCTGCGCCCGAGCCCGCCGGGCGTATGCAGAACGGTGGGATGGAACTGGACGAACTCCAGATCCGCCACTTCGGCACCGGCCCACAATGCGAGCGCGATCCCGTCGGCGGTCGCGCCGGACGGATTGGTGCTCAACGCGTAGAGCTGGCCGAGCCCGCCGGTGGCGAGCAGTACCGCGGGAGCGTGCACCGCGCCGATACCGCGCTCCGACACCGCGATCACCCCGCGCACGCCACGCTCGCCGGTGACGATCCGCAGGGCGGCCGTGCCGAACAGCACCGGAAGCCCGGCCTCGTTCAACGCGCGCTGGACCTCCGCGCCGGTGGCATCACCACCGGCGTGGATGATCCGCCGGGTGCTGTGACCGCCCTCGCGGGTACGTGAGATCTGGCCGTCGCGGCCGAGATCGAAGACCGCGCCGAGATCGGTCAGCGCGGTAACGGCGTCCTGGCCGCCCGCCACGATCGATTCGACCGCCTCGACATCACAGAGGCCGCCACCGGCGTCCACCGTGTCACGCACATGCGACTGCACCGAATCGCCGTGCGGCGCGACCACCGCGATACCGCCCTGCGCGTACTGCGTCGAGGTATCGGTCGGGCCGCCCTTGCTCAGCACCAGCACCCGAAGGCCACGCTGCGATGCGGTGCGGGCCGCGGTCAGGCCCGCGACCCCACCACCGATGACGACAAAATCCGCGTCCTCGGTCCAGTCGACTCTCATTCCCCGCCGCCGGGGTTACCGATCTCGATCATGCGCTGGACCGAACCACGGGCCAGGGCAGCGGTTTCCGCGTCGACGTGGACTTCGTCGGCGTTCTCGGCGAGGCAGCGCAGCAGCGCGGCCGGGGTGATCATCTTCATGTACTTGCAGGCCGCGCGGTCGTTGACGGCCTGGAAGTCGATGCCGGGCGCGGCCTTACGCAACTGATGCAGCATGCCGACCTCGGTGGCCACCAGGACCTGGCTCGATTTGGCCGCCTTGGCCGCCTCGATCATGCCGCCGGTGGACAGGATGTGCACCCGGTCGGCCGGGAACGAGCCCTCGCCCGCCAGGTACAGCGCCGAGGTGGCGCAACCACATTCGGGGTGCACGAACAGCTCGGCGTCGGGGTGGGTGCGCGCCTGTTCCTGGAGTTCGTCGCCGTTGATGCCCGCGTGCACATGGCATTCGCCCGCCCAGATGTGCATGTTCTCGCGGCCGGTGACGCGCTTGACGTGCGCGCCGAGGAACTGGTCCGGCAGGAACAGCACCTCGCGGTCGGGATCGACGGAGGCCACCACATCGACGGCGTTCGACGAGGTGCAGCAGATGTCGGTGAGCGCTTTCACCGCGGCGGTGGTGTTGACATACGACACCACGACGGCGTTCGGGTGCTCGGCCTTCCACTCGCGCAGTTCGTCGGCGGTGATCGAATCGGCGAGCGAGCAACCCGCGCGCTGATCCGGGATGAGGACGGTCTTGTCCGGGCTGAGGATCTTGGCGGTCTCGGCCATGAAGTGCACACCGCAGAACACGATGGTGTCCTCGGGTGCTTCGGCCGCGATTCGGGACAGCGCCAGCGAGTCGCCGACGTGGTCGGCCACGTCCTGGATCTCGGGCAGCTCGTAGTTGTGCGCGAGGATCGTCGCATTGCGCAGCCTGGCGAGGCGTTTGACCTCGCTCGCCCACTCGGGTGTCGGGTCGACCCCGGTGAATCCCGACGGGGTGTCGGTAACCCGCTCCAGCAGCGCGGGGGCGAGATCAGCTCCCATCATCGTCATGATGGCTCCTTCCTTCGTACGACCCGGCCCTACCGCCGATTCGCACCACACCAGGTTTTCGACTTATGATCGAAAACGTGCCCCATAGTAACACCATCCACGAATCGCTCACCGCGGTGTTCCAGGTTCGCCGCTTCCCTGCCACCATCACCGCAGGTCACAGTGGTGGCGTGCGCCCGGATGAGCCGGATGGGCGCCGACGACCCGGTCAACGGACCGAATTGGCCGTGCTGCTGTGGCAGCGGGCGCTCGACCCGCAGGCGGGCACCTGGTCGCTGCCCGGCGGGCGGTTGCGCGATGACGAGGACCTGGATTTCTCGGCGCGGCGGCAGCTGGCCGAGAAGGTCGACGTCCGGGAGCTGACCCATATCGAGCAGCTGTCGGTGTTCAGCGCGCCCGATCGGGTGCCCGCGCCGCGTCGGATCGCCTCGGCGTATCTGGGTCTGGTGCCGTTGACCGCCGATCCCCAGCTGCCCTCGGACACTGCATGGCATCCGGTCTCGGCATTGCCGGATATGTCGTTCGACCACGGCATCGTCGTCGATCATGCGCGCGCCCGCCTGGCCGCCAAACTCTCCTACACCAATATCGCCTTCGCCCTCGCCCCCGACACCTTCACCATGTCGACTCTGCGCGAAATCTATTGTGTGGCACTTGGTTACGATGTAGACACGACGAACTTGCAGCGAGTTCTCAGCCGTCGCAAGGTCATCACCCCCACCGGTGACACCGCCGCCCCCGGCCGCGCCGGCGGCCGCCCCGCCGCGGTCTACCGCTTCACCGATTCCGAACTCCGCGTCACCGACGAATTCGCCGCCCTACGCCCGCCCACCTGAAACGGCGAGCCGTCCAACGGCATACCGAGTCCGTCCGGGGCCCACAGCCGAGCCACGGTGATCAGATCTCCGTACCGGCGAGCGCGGTTGGTCGCGGAAGCGGCAGAGGGCTGACTCCTCAGCAGTACTCCGCTTTTGCGTGCTTGCGCTCGCGCCGATAGCGGCGCTTGTTCGGAAGGGGTTGGGCGGCATTGGAACTGCGCAGGGCGTGGCGTTTGCGCCAGGCGGTGAGGTCGGCGCGTTCGGCTGGTGCCCGTTCCGTATCGGTCGCTGTCGGATCGCTCGCCATGGGACCGGCTGCGGCTGCTCGCGTTCTGCTTCGCATATCGTCACCTCCTCTCGATGCTCGCTCGGCAACGCTGTCGCCGTCTGTGACATGCCGCGTGTCACCGTAGGTGGCGAAGGGTCAACCGGCCACCTGTTTTCCGCACAGGTACCCGGCGCTCCGAGAGCAGGTTCGCCGCCGTGCCCTCAAGCCGACTTCATATCCGGGGCGGGTGCGGGTTCGGGACGTCGCCGGGTCATGCGCAGAGCAGCCCAGGCGATGAGTTCGACGAACCAGAACAGGATCAGATACACCGTTACGACCACGACCGGGACAGCGAGGAACAGGATCGACAGCACCGCGACGAGCAGCAACAGCGCGATATCGGCCGCAGTGGCGCCGCGCAGCCGGTTGGCGAAACGGACCGCCGCCCACATCATCCACCGGCGTGGCACCGAGACGCCGAGTTCGCGCAGCGTGCGGCGGAAGATACCGTCGGCGTCGGCCACGCTCACCACACCGGAATCGAGCAGATAATCGTGCAGGATCGCGGCTTTCGTGTACGCGCCGTAGCGCGGGATCAACCACACCACCGGACGCGGTACCGACGCGAAATCGGTACGGAAGCCCGCGGGCACCACGAATCGTTCCGTGGCGCCGCGATATTCCAGCGGTTGCACCACCCGCCAGAACTTCTCGTCGATCTCCTCGACAACGAGCCCACCATCAGCGAACGGCATAGCCTTCTCCCCTGAAAGTCCAGCGTATGCACCGATTCTAGGGTCGCCGGATATCTACACGACCGACCGCGAGGCAACGGTTGGGCCACCATTGGCGACCCGCCCGCGCATCCGGCGAAGGTGGCCCGCCGTCACCCGACCGAGCGGACGCTGCCTTTACCGACCGACGTGGAGGTGAACAGCGCGCTCAGTTCGAATCGCGTTCGGGCGCACCCGGCTGGGCGGAATTTCCCTGCGGCTGGGCCGCATTCCCGTACGGCGGCGCACCGTACATCCCCGGATCCGTGGGCACCCGGTACGGGTCGTACACCAACGCCGGGTCGTACACGTATTCCTGCACCGGCCGCGAGGCGCCGATGGCGCCCGCGTATCCGGTTCCCAGATCTTCCGATGTGCTCAGCGCCGCGAGGAACAACACCACCAGCGAGGCGATCAGCGGTTGCGGCACCAGTGCCAGCCAGGTCCCGACCTCCGGTGGCAGCGTCACGATCTGGCCCACCGGCGGATCGGCCGGGCGCGGATGGTTCGCCTCGGCGAGGTATTCACCGAGGCGGACCATCGCCCAGCCGCCCGCGATCGAACCGAACAGCAGGCCCGCGTACGGGATGGGCCCGCGCATCCGCCGCCACCGCCACGCACCGGCTGCCGAGAGCACGCCGATCACCGCGCCTGTGCAGACGAAGATCGCCACCGCGTCGAATTGGTGCGCGCTCTCACCGGTGAGCGCGGCACCGCGGCCCGGCTGCACGACGAGCAACTGCTCGGCGGGCGCGAGTAGACCCCACGCCACGGCGCCGAGGAGGTTGGCCGCGATCACCGCGGCCGCGATCACGCCCGCCGCGCCCACCTCACGGCGCACGGCGGCGCCCGGGTCCGCCGTCACATTCACTCCGCCCATGTGCTGGATTATGACCGACAGCCGCGGGCGCTGCGTTAGCGGCGCTCCAGACTGGTCGAATCGGTGACGCCGTGCCTGGAGCATTTGGCCCACCAGCCGTCGGGGTTGACCTGCACGATCATCCGGCGTCCGCAGTATTCGCAGAACCGTGGCGGTTCCAGTCCGAGCGCGGCCGCCTGCGGGATCGGATCGTCGAGGCCCGGCACGATCCGTTTACCGGTGAACGGGTTGTAGCGCTCGTCCATATTCGTTGTCACCGCGGCCGGATCAGAGGGTGTCGTTGAGTGCCTTGATCGGCATCTTCAGCTCGCCGAGCAGGTCGAGGTCGCTCTCCGCGGGACGGCCGAGAGTGGTCAGGTAGTTGCCGACGATGACGGCGTTGATACCGCCGAGGATGCCCTGTTTGGCGCCGAGATCGCCGAGAGTGATCTCGCGGCCGCCCGCGAAACGCAGGATGGTGCGCGGCAGGGCGAGCCGGAACGCGGCGACAGCGCGCAGGGCATCGGCGGCCGGGAGCACCTCGAGATCACCGAACGGGGTGCCGGGGCGCGGGTTGAGGAAGTTCAACGGGACCTCGTCGGGTTCGAGTTCGGCCAGGTTGGCGGCGAACTCGGCGCGCTGCTCGAGGCTCTCACCCATGCCGAGGATGCCGCCGCAGCAGACCTCCATCCCGGCGTCGCGCACCATGCGCAGGGTGTCCCAGCGCTCCTCCCAGGTGTGGGTGGTGACGACATTCGGGAAATGCGAGCGCGAGGTCTCCAGGTTGTGGTTGTAGCGGTGCACGCCCATGGCGGCGAGCTGATCGACCTGCTCCTGATTCAGCATGCCCAGCGAGCAGGCGACCTGGATGTCGACCTCGTTGCGGATGGCCTCCACACCGGCGGCGACCTGCGCCATCAGCCGCTCGTCCGGACCACGCACGGCGGCGACGATGCAGAACTCGGTGGCGCCGGTCTTCGCGGTCTGCTTGGCGGCCTCGACCAGGCTCGGGATATCGAGCCAGGCGGCACGCACCGGCGACTGGAACAGGCCGGACTGGGAGCAGAAGTGGCAGTCCTCGGGGCAGCCGCCGGTCTTGAGGCTGATGATGCCCTCGACCTCGACCTCGGGTCCGCACCACTTCATCCGCACGTCATGGGCCAGGGCCAGCAGCTCCTCGAGCCGGTCGTCGCCGAGCCGCAGCACCTCGAGGGTCTGGTCCTGGGTGAGGCCGACGCCGCGTTCGAGCACCTGCTCGCGGGCGGTGGCCAGAATGTCGGTTTTGACGGGTGCCTGGGTCACTGCACGAATCCCTTTCGTCCGGCCGGGGTGGCCGCCGGTTGTGGCCGCTCGAGGTGGCATCCACGCGGTACGACCATGCAACTTGAACGGTGTTCAGGATAGGGTAGCTCGAGAGTGAGTCACAACACGACGGGAGGGTTCCAGCGTGCAACTGCACCGGTCCGATGTGGTCGACGGCGCCATTGCCATCCTCGACCAATACGGTCTCGCCGATCTGACCATGCGGCGTCTGGCCGGATCGTTGCGGGTGCAGCCCGGCGCCCTGTACTGGCATTTCCCGAACAAGCAGGCGCTGCTGGGCGCGGTGGCCGACCGCATCCTCGCCCCCATGGAGGACCCGCTCACCGCCACCGATTGGCCGGGCCAGCTCACCGAACTCGCCCACCGGCTGCGCAACTGCCTGCTCGCCTACCGCGATGGCGCCGAACTCGTCTCGGCCACCTACGCCTCCCGCCTCACCACCAGCAAGGGCCGGGAACGTTTCGCGGGCGCCGCGATCCGCGCGGGGATGCCACGCGCCGAAGCCGAACTGGCCGCGTTCACGCTGCTCTATTACGTGCTCGGCCACACGGTCGACGAACAATCCCGCATGCAGATGGATTCGGCGGGCGCTCTCGCCGAGGCGGACTCCCCACTCGACGACACCGCAACCCCCGACCCCACAGCCCGTTTCGATTTCGGACTGCAATTGTTCGTCGGCGGGATCCGGCACCTGCTCGGCACGCGGGTGCGCTGAGGCGCTGTGTTCATCATGGCCGCCCGGGAAACCAGCGATACATCGCGGCAGCCCCGAGACCGGACGCGAGCCCGAGCGCGACGGCGGACGCGCCGAGGACGCTCACCGCACCGATCACACCGATCACGATCGGACCGGTGAACATACCGATGTCATGGGTGAGCCGCCAGGCGCCCAGGAATTCGGCACGGTGGGTGTCCGGGGCGATATCGGCGCCGACGGTCATGATGACGCCGTTGCTCAGACCGTTGGCGAGGCCGAGCAGGATCGCCACCGCGGTGAGCCCGGCGACGGTCGAAGCGAACGGGACCAGAAGGTAGCCGAGAGCGAACAGACCCATCGAGGGAACGCCGATGGCCTTGCGGCCGAGGCGGTCCATCAGCAGACCGGCCGGATAGGACATCAGTACGTCGACCGCACCCGCGATGCCGAAGATCAGCGCCGTCGTCGAGGCGCTGGTGCCGATATGCGCGGCCCACAGCGGCAGCAGCGCCTGACGGGCAGCGCGGGCGGCGCCCATCAGCAGGGCGCCGGTGCCGAGTGTGCCGAGCAGCCGCCGATGTTCACCCACCACCGACCGCATCGTGAGATGCGCGCTCGCTGCGACCGCGCTCGCCGGTTCGGGCATCGCCATCACCATGGCCCCGCCGATCAGCATGGCCACCAGCTGCACCCAGAGCCCACCGGAGGGACCGCAGGCCGCCACCACCCCGGCGCCGAGGAACGGCCCGGCGAAGAAGCCGAAGCGCATCCATCCCGCCAGCGCGGAGAAGGCCCGGCCGCGGTCGGCGGGCGGCACCACCGCCACCACATACGACTGCCGGGCCAGGCCCCACACCGCGCTCGCGGCGCCGTTGAGCACCATGCCGATCGCGAACACCCACACATTCGGTGCGACGATCGCGGCCAGCATGCCCGCCGCGCCCGCGGTCGATCCGAGCGCGATGGCGGCCCGCTCCCCCAACCGGGAAACCACCCGTCCCGCAGGCAGATCCGCCAGGATCATGCCGAACCCGGACAACGCGACGAGCACACCCGCCAGCCCGATCGAGGCGCCCAACTCCAGCGCCCGCAACGGGAACATGGGCGCCGCGGCCCCCGCCCCGACGCCGTAGACGGCCGACGGCACGAATACCGCCCAGGCCATGGATCGCAGTCGGGCCGGTGGCGGCTTCTCCACCACACCGACCGCTGCCGGGTGGTCGAGCCGGTCGCCGCTATCCACGGTCATCGCTGCGCTCGGGACCGCCGCCGAACCTGTCGCCGTGAGCACGCGGCGAGGTCGGATCGGTGGGCCCCCATGCCCCGGACGATCGCGAGGCGGTGGTCATCGCCCGGACCGAGCCGGTGAGCGTCGCGGCTACGAGGCAGATATCGAGTACTGCGCCCGCGCTCACCTGGCCAGCGCTGGGCGGCGCGCGAACTGGCTCTGCGGACGCGGCAGCCCGAAGTGATCACGCAAGGTGGTGCCGGTGTATTCGGTGCGGAACAACCCGCGTTCACGCAGAATCGGCACCACCGTCTCGGTGAAGACCTCGAGCCCACCCGGGTAGTACGGCGGCATGACGTTGAACCCGTCGGCGGCACCGTTGCGGAACCATTCCTCGATGGTGCCGGCGACCTGCTCCGGTGTTCCGGCGAATACGCGATGTCCGCGTGCACCGGCCAGGCGGTGCAGCAGTCCGCGCACGGTCGGGCGCTCACGCTCGACGATGCCCGCCACCACTTGCAGACGGCTCTGCGTGTTGTCGGTGACATCGCCCGCATCGGCGAACAGTTCGTAGGGCACCGGTTCGTCGAGCTTCAGATGCCGCAGGCTCTTACCCGCGATGCTTTCCAATTGCGCCAGACCGTATTCCGGCACGGTGAGTTCGTTGAACTCGCGTTCCAGCCGCAGTGCCCCGGCCTCGGTGTCGGCGATGAACGGGCTGATGCCGGGCAGGATCTTGACATGCTCGGGGTTGCGGCCGAAGCTTCGCGCCCGTTCTTTGATATCGCGGTAGAACCGCTGACCGTCCTCCAACCGCTGATGTGCGGTGAAGATGGCTTCGGCGTAGCGCCCGGCGAATTCCCGGCCCTCGTTGGAGGCACCGGCCTGCACCAGCACCGGATAACCCTGCGGGGTCCGCGCGGAGCTGAACGGTCCGCGCACACGCAGATGTTCGCCCGCGAAATCGATCCGGTGGATCCGGTCCGGATCGGCGTAGCGCCCGCCGGCCCGGTCGAACAGGATCGCGTCGTCCTCCCAGCTGTCCCACAGCGCGACCACGGCGTCGACGAATTCCTTCGCTCGCGCATACCGTTCCCGATGCTCGGGATGCCGATCGAGACCGAAATTGGCTGCCGCCGCCTCGGTTCCGGTGGTGACGATGTTCCAGCCCGCCCGGCCGCCGGAGATGTGGTCGAGCGAGGAGAACAGCCGCGCCAGGTTGTAGGGCTCGTAATAGGTGGTCGATGCCGTCGCGATCAGGCCGAGATGGGTTGTCGCCGAAGCGATCGCGGTGAGCAGGGTGATCGGTTCGAGGCCCGGTGCGGCGTTGTATTCGACATTGGTGCGCAGCGCGGGGCCGTCGGCGAAGAACACCGCGTCGAAGGTCGCGGCCTCGGCGGTGCGGCCGATCTGCTGGTAGTAGGACGCGTCGTAGATGCGGTCGGCCCCGCTGTCGGGGTGCCGCCACGCCGCCTCATGATGTCCGGCGGGGTAGATGAACGCGTTGAGACTCAACTGTCGTGGCTCGGTCATGATGCCTGCTTCACCTGCGCTGCCTGCGACTCCACTCCGAGCCCGCCGAGCAGCTCCTCTCTGTACCGATTGAACGCCGGATCACTGTGCCGGCGTGGACGTTCCAGTTCGATCTGCCGGTCGAGGGCGATGCGGCCGCCGTCGAGCACCAGCACACGATCGGCCAGCGATACCGCCTCGTCGACATCGTGGGTGACCAGCAGGACGGCGGGCCGATGTTTGGCGCACAGCTCCCGCAGCAGGGCGTGCATCTTGATCCGGGTCAGCGCATCCAGTGCGCCGAAGGGTTCGTCGGCCAGCAGCAGCGCCGGTTCCCGCACCAGTGAACGCGCCAGCGCGACACGCTGCTGCTCACCACCGGACAGTTCGCGCGGCCACGCCTTCTCCCGCCCCTCCAGGCCGACCTCGGCGAGCGCCGCGCGCCCCCGCTCGGCGGCGCCGGAACCGGTCAACCCGAGAGTGACGTTATCGAGCACCCTGGTCCACGGCAGCAACCGCGAATCCTGGAATACCACCGCCTTTTCCGCGGGAACCGCCAGCTCACCGGAGCCGGGTACCTCATCGTCCAGTTCGGCCAGTGCCCGCAGCAGAGTGCTCTTACCGGAACCGCTGCGACCGAGCAGAGCGACGAACTCCCCGCGCGCGATATCGAGATCGACGCCGTCGAGCACCACCCGATCACCGAAGCCGCGGGTGAGGTCGCGGGCGCGAACGACGTTCAGTCGCCCAGTGTCTGACGCCATGACAGTGTCTTCCTTTCCACGGTGCGCACCGCGAGATCGCCGAGCAACCCGAGCAGCCCGTAGATCACCAGGCCGACCACGATGACGTCGATCTGACCGTAGGTGCGGGCCTGGGTCATGAGGTAGCCGATCCCGCTGGTGGCGTTGACCTGTTCCACCACGACCAGCGCCAGCCAGGAGATGGTGACCGCGAGCCGCAGGCCGGTGAAGAATCCGGGTAGCGAACCCGGCAGCGCGATCTTGCGGATGAACGCCGACCGCGACAGGCCCACCGTCTCGGCGAGTTCGACATAGCGGGCATCGACACTGCGCAGATGCGCGTGGGTGTTGATATAGACGGGGATCAGCACGCTGGTGGTGATGACGATGAGCTTCATCTGCTCACCGATGCCGAACCACACGATGAACAGTGGGATCAGTGCCAGCGTCGGAATCGAGCGTTTGATCTGGATCGGCCCGTCGACCACCGCTTCACCGAGCCTGCTCAGCCCGGCGATCAGCGCGAGCACCACACCGATGGCGACACCGAGCACCAAGCTGATCCCGGCCCGCTGCAACGAGGTGAGCAGGTTCGATTGCAGGCGGCCGTCGGCGATGAGGTCGCCGGCGGTCTGCGCGACCGTCCACGGCGCCGGCAGCGTCTCCGGGTCGAGCGCGCCGGAGGCCGAGCCGATCACCCAGGCGCCGACCAGCAGGGCGGGACCGAGGGCCGCGCCGAACGGGATCGCCCGGCCCGGCCCCAATTTGCGGCGGGTCCGTCGACGGGTGGCGAGCGCGGGAGTGGAGCTGGTGCGGGACGCGCGTCCGAGAAAGCCCGCGGGGACGGTGTGTACGGCCATCAGTTGCTCCCCGGTTCGAAGCTCGCGCCGACCTGGCCGACGGTTTCGGTGATGACGGCATCGAAACGCAGATCGAAACCATCGGCGGCCGTGACCTTGCGTGGCAGTTCACCGGCGGCGTCGATGGCGTCGACGGTGGCCTGCTGACGATCGATGAGCCGCTGGTCCAGATGCGGAAAAGTGACGACACCACGGGATTCCACGATGCGGGTGGCGTCCTCGAGACTCACGTTCTGGTTGTCCACGTAATACTTCTGCGCCCATTCGGCACGGTTGTCGTTCACCCACTGCCAGGACCGCACATACGCGGCGACCAGCGCGCGGGTGGCGGCGGCCTTGGCCGGATCACGCACCACCTCGCGGCGCGCGTACAGGTAGGTGAGCCCCGGATAGGTGCCTTCGGTGGCGGCGTCGGGGATCAACGAGGTGCCGGAGGTGCGCAGGAAGCGAGTGATGTTCGGTTCGCCGAGCGGAGCGATATCGACCTGACCGGTGCGCACCGCGTCGAGGAACTCGGCCAGTTGAATCCGCACCAACTCCACATCCGAGGTGGCCAGGCCCGCCTTGTCGAGCAGACGCAGCACCGCCGCCTGCTGTGAGGTGCCCTCGGCGTAGGCGATCTTCTTGCCCTTGATATCGGCGATGTCCTGCACCGAAACGCCCGGCGCCACCCCGAATTTCAGTGAGGCCGGGTCGATCTGTGAGGCCGCGATGATCGGCACGTCCTGTTCGGCGGCGAGTGCGTGGATGGGCGGGACATCACCGACCCACGCCACATCGGCGGCACCCGCGCGGAAGGATTCCAGGATGGCCGGGCCGCCTACGAAGTTGGCGAATTCGACCTCGAACGGCAGCTTGTCCAGTTCACCCGAGAGCAGCAGCTGATGGCGCAGCAGTTCGGACTGGTCGGCAATGACGAGGGTGGTGCCGGGCGGCACCTCGGTGGGCAGCGGCCCGTCGACGACCGACCCCGCCTCGGTGTCGTCGGCGGCGCATCCGGTCAGCGCGAACGTCGCGAACGACAGTGCGGCGAGCAGGGCGGCGGCGGTCCGGGCACGTGGGCCGGTGCGGAAGAAACGAGGTCGAGCCATGCGGGGAATTCAACAATCCGGGTCGCGCCCCGAACACCGTTAACAACAGCGTGATCCGAACTCCGACCTCAGCGTCCCGCGTCGAACAGCACGCCGGTCTGCCGTGCCAACCGCTGCACGAACGGCACCACCTGCTGGGCGATGACGGTGTTGTATTCGTCCGGACGCTGGCGCGGATTCGCGTGTCCGGTGCGGCGCGCCAGCACCACGAGCAGGGCGCCGTCGATGCCGCCGACCTCGTCGATGAGCACCTGATGGGTGCGTTCGACATCGACCACCGTGTCGCGGTACGGGTTGTGCGGGCGGATGAACACGATCGCCGGACGCGGTTTACCGTCGGACGGTTGCGCCAGGGCCCGCAGATTGTCGATCGAACCGCCCGCGACGATGGCCAGGAACTGGGCTTCGATCAGGCCGTTGCTCGCGGCGTCGCTGGAGAAGATCTTGTCACGCAGCACCTCACCCACCACCGCACGCAACTCCCCCGGCCGGATACCGGGCACACCGGTACGGTCGACGAAACGTTCGCGCCGGGCATAGGTTTCGACGACCAGCCGCAAGGCGCGGCTCTCCCTGGCGCCGGGCAGCCAGCCCATCCAGCGCACCATGTCCTGTCCGCGACCGCGTTCCTCGGGGCGCACGGCGTTCAGATCCAGCGGCGTGCAATCGAGCAGCACCCCGACCAGCCGCAGCTCACTGTCGGTGTGGATGTGCTGGCCCACCTCGAGCGCGATCACACCGCCCATGCTGTGCCCGGTCAGCACGATATTGCGGATACCGGACATGATCGCGGCCCGGATGATCAGATCGGCGATCACCTTGGTGTCGATACCGCGATTGTCGTAGCGGATCGCCCACACCACCCCCATATCGGCGAGGGCGGGCAGGGCTTCGGCGGTATCGGAGGCATTGAGTCCGCCGAGACCGACCATATCCACGACGGCGGTGTCCCAATCGCCGGGGTCGGCGGGCTCCGAGATCGGCAGCAGCGCCGGTTCGGTGCCCGCCAACCGCGCCCGTTCCGGCGCGACATCATGCGCCAAGTACTGGATGAAGACGATCAATACGGTCAGTACCAGCACCGCAACCCGCGACAACGCCAACCGGGTGCGGCGCAACGTCGTCCAGGTATGGCCGAACCGGGTCTCGGCCAGCCGGGCCCGCCGTCGCGCGTCGTCCCAGTCGGTGACTGTGGACGGGTGCCGATCGTCCAGGGGCGACATCTTTTCACTGTAGGCACGCCGCGCGCTGCCCTGCCATCGCCGCGCCCCGGCGCCGCGGTGAACCCGACCGCTCGGTAGAGTTCGTCGCACCCTCGGTGGGTGCGGGAATCCGGTGCAATTCCGGGACGGTCGCGCCACTGTGAGCGCCCCGCGGGCGCGAGTCAGACCTCCCCCACCGGACGAACTCTGGAGAGGCCGCGACTTGCCTGTGGGGCGCTGTTCAGCCATGGTGCGCGCACGATGACCCGTGTCGACATCCGGATCGTGCTACCCGTGCTGCTGGCCGCGCTCGCCGTGGTGATGGTCCTGGCCACCGGATTCGGCGCCGAATCACTACCGGTGCCCGGCGTGCTCGAGGTGCTCTCGCACCGCCTCACCGGACGCGTTCCACCGGATCCGGGGATGGACACCATCGTGTGGCAGCTGCGGGTGCCGCGCACGATGCTCGCCGCGATCGTCGGCGCCGGGCTGGCCCTGGCGGGCGCCGCGATGCAGACGTTGGTGCGCAACCCATTGGCCGATCCGTTCCTGCTCGGCGTGTCGTCCGGTGCCGGGGTCGGGGCCGCGACGGTGCTCACCTCGGGCGTCTTCGCCGGTGCCGGGATCTGGGCGTTGTCCGGCGGCGCGCTGGCCGGTGCGTTCGCCGCCGCCGCACTGGTATTCGTGATCGCGGTGAGCCAGGGCGGGTTGACACCGCTGCGGCTCGTGCTGACCGGCACGGTGCTCGCCTCGGCGTTCTCGGCGATGACCAGCTACCTGATCTTCCGCAGCACCGATCCCGCGGCCGCGCAATCGGTGCTGTTCTGGCTGCTCGGCAGTCTGGCCGGGGCCGACTGGACCCGGATCGGGGTGCCGCTCACCGTGGTCGTTCTCGGCGCCGTGAGCCTGATCGCGGCGGCGGGCTGGCTGGACGCGCTGCATCTGGGCGCGGACACCGCCGCGTCGGTCGGTGTTCCGGTACGTGAACTGCGGATCGCGCTGTTCGTGCTGCTGGCCGTACTGGTCGGGGTCCTGGTGGCGGTATCGGGCGGCATCGGATTCGTCGGCCTGGTGGTGCCGCATGCCACCCGCCTCATCGTCGGCCCACGCCACCGCGCCCTGCTACCCGCCTGCGCCCTGCTCGGCGCGCTGTTCCTGGTGATCGCCGACGCCGCCACCCGCGTACTGGTCCGTCCCACCGAAATCCCGGTCGGCGTGCTCACCGGATTGATCGGCGCACCGGCGTTCCTGGTCCTGATGGGTCGTCGGCACTACCGGTTCGGTGCCTCATGAGCGCGACAGTCGCGGCGTTCACGGGGAGCCGCCCGGCTCGCGGTGCGGCGTCATGACTTCCGAGCACGGCACCGGCGGCGCGATCGTCGCTGCGCACGGATTGGCCTGTACCGCCGGTCGGCGCGTGGTCGTCTCCGGGATCGATGTCGAGATCCGGTCCGGGGAGATGATCGGTATCGTCGGGCCGAACGGCGCGGGTAAGACGACGTTGCTGCGCACGCTCGCGGGTCTGACGAAGCCGCAGCGTGGGCGCGTCACAGTGGGCACCGACGACCTGCATGCGCTCTCGGCGCGGCGGCGGGCGCGGACGGTGGCGCTGGTGGCGCAGGACGAACGTCCACCCGATGATCTGCGGGCCTGCGAGGTGGTCGCGCTCGGGCTCACGCCGTATCTGCCGCCGTGGGGCGCGGGGTCGTCGCGGGAACGCGCGATCGTCGACGAGGCGCTCGCCGCGGTGGATCTCGCCGGTTTCGGCGACCGCCCGGTGCATCGGCTCTCCGGCGGCGAACGTCAGCGGGTGCTGCTGGCGCGCGCACTCGTCCAGGACACACCGGTGCTGCTACTGGACGAGCCGACCAACCATCTCGACATCACCCACCGGCTCGAACTGCTCGCCAGGATCAGGAGTCTGGATCGCACCGTGATCGCCGCACTGCACGATCTGGCGCTGGCCGACCGCTACTGCGATCGAGTGCTGGTGGTGCACGAGGGCCGTGCTCATCCGCTCGAACCACCCGAGATCGCCCTGCGCGCCGACATCGTCGACACCGTATTCGGTGTGCGCGTCACCCGCGTCCCGCATCCGGAGACCGGCGAGAACCATCTGCTCATCACCCCGCGAGAGGCGGCCCTGTGAAACAACCGATCCGAATGCTGTCGGTGGCCACGCTGGCCATAACGCTCGCCGCCTGCGGTAACCCCGAGGCGGCCACCGGCGATCTCACCGTCCGCAACTGCGGCGTCGAGGTGAGCTTCCCCGCACCCGCGCAGCGCATGTTCGTCAACGACGGCAATATGATCTCGATGGTGCTCGCGCTCGGCGCCGAGAACCAGGTGGTGGCGGTGTCGAGTATGCAGCGCGATGCCGAGGTGCTGCGCCGCCATTATGGCGCCGCTGCCGTCGACGGCCTGAAATCGGCAGCGCCCCAGCAAGCTTCCCGCGAGACGGTGCTGGCCAAGGGCCCGGACGTGATGGTGGCGGGCTGGAACTACGGCTACGACGAATCCAAGAACCTCACCCCCGATTCGTTGCGCGCCGCGGGCATCGCCGCCTACACACTCACCGAGAGCTGCCGCCAGCAAGCCGGACAACGCCCGCGCGGTGTGGTCGAACCGTGGACGGCGCTGCGCGAGGACCTCACCAATCTCGGCGCCATCACCGGCCGCACCGACCGCGCCACCGAACTCGTCGACGATCTCGATCGCAGGCTCGCCGCGTTGGCGGCCGCCCCGCGACCGGAGCGGACCCCGCAGATCTTCCTGTTCGACAGCGGTAGCGACACCATCTTCTCCAGTGGAAGTTTCGGTGCGCCACAGGCGATCCTGGACGCGGCGGGCGGACGCAATGTGCTCTCCGATGTACCCGACACCTGGACCGCGGTGTCCTGGGAGCGGCTGGCGGGCGCCGACCCGGACGCGATCATGTTCGTCGACTATCCGATGCAGAGCCATGCCGAAAAGGTGGAGATGCTGCGCGCCAAACCTGGTATCAACCAGCTGCGCGCCGTGACCGAGGGGCGTTTCCTGAACCTGCCCTACGCCATGTGGACGAGCGGACCGCTCAATATCGATGCGGCCGAACAGATCCGCAAACAGCTCGAGCAGTGGGGACTGGTGCCGCCGTCGACCATCGAGCCACGTTCGGACGACGTGATCCGCTGAGCCTGTCAGGCGGTCCGGGCGCTATCGGACGGTCCAGCACACCGCCGATTCCACCCGGCGGCGCACGATGATCCGACCGCATGAGACTCGCCACAAGAGCTCCGCCTCACGTCGGCGAGTCAGAAAATTTTCGCAGGCACACCGGCGAATACGGGACTACCGTCGTTCAGGTGACGCGCGCGGCGCTCCACCCCTATAATTTCTCGCCCGCCGACGGGCGTGACATTGGACACAAACGCGCGATATTCGCTTGTGCGCGACTATTGCCTTGCCAATATGATCGCGCGGTGGCGAGTGACATGGGATTCGGAGATGCGCTCGAGCGTTTCCTGACGGGCCTGTTCAGCGCGAGCCGAACCGAGGGCGTCGACCAGCTCGTCGCCTTGGATCTGTCGCTGTCCCAAGCACGTACCATGTTCGTCCTCGGCCACGACGATCGTCAGCAGCTGCCCATCCACACCATCGCCGAACGACTCTCGCTATCGGTGACCGCGGCGGGGCGCAATGTGGATCGACTCGTTCGTCTCGGTTTGCTGACCAGGGACGAGAGCCCAGAGGACCGGCGAGTGAAGCTGGTCGGCCTCAGTGCACACGGGCGAGCGGTCATTCGCGATCAGATGATGTGCCATCGCGAAACTCTCGACCGTCTCGTCGAACGTCTGCCGGATGACGTTCGCGACGATCTGCACGCCGCCGTCCTCGGCGTGCTCGACTCCGGGGCACTCGCCTCGGTGCAAACCATCCCAGCCGTATCGACGGGAGACCCCTCGTGAGCAAGTCCGCCGGCAATACCGCCGCAGCGGTACCCGACAAGATCGACGGCGCCGTACTGAAGGTCGCCGGTGTCGTCGTCCTCGGCGCCATCATGTCGATTCTCGACATCACCGTGGTCAATGTCGCACTGCCGACATTCCAGACCGAGTTCGATGTCGCCAACTACTCCACGGTGGCCTGGACGGTCACCGCCTACACCCTCGCCCTGGCGACGGTGATCCCGCTGACCGGCTGGGCCGCCGACCGATTCGGCACCAAACGCCTCTATCTGAGCGCGCTGGTGCTGTTCACCGGCGGTTCGGTGCTGTGCGCACTGGCCTGGAGCATCGAGGCGCTGATCGCGTTCCGTGTGATCCAGGGTCTCGGCGGCGGCATGCTGATGCCGCTCGGCATGACAATCATGACCAAGGCCGCGGGGCCCGAGCGGATCGGCCGCCTCATGGCGATCCTCGGTATCCCGATGCTGCTGGGCCCGATCCTCGGCCCGATCCTCGGCGGCTGGCTGATCGACAACGCCTCCTGGCACTGGATCTTCCTGATCAACCTGCCCATCGGCGCCATCTCGCTGGTGTACGCCTACATTGTGCTGCCCAAGGACGATCCGCAGCCGAGCGAGAGCTTCGACGTGATCGGCATGCTGATGCTGTCGCCGGGTCTGGCGCTGTTCCTGTTCGGTGTCTCCACCATCCCGGAGGAGGGCACCCTCGCCGCGCCGAAGGTGTGGGCAACCATGCTCATCGGCGGTCTGCTGGTGATCGCGTTCGTGTTCTACTCGTTCAAGCCCAAGCATCCGCTGCTGGATCTGCGGCTGTTCAAGAACTTCAACCTGTCGATCTCGACGATCACCATGTTCCTGTTCGCGGCCTCGTTCTTCGGTGGTCTGCTGCTGGTGCCCACCTACTTCCAGCAGGTGCGCGGTGAGAGCCCGCTGATGGCGGGTCTGCTGGTGGCGCCGCAGGGTCTCGGCACCATGCTCACCATGCCGCTGGCGGGTGCGCTGGCCGATAAGCTGCCGGTCGGGCGGATCGTGCCGATCGGCATGGCCACCATCACCGTCGCGATGTTCGGGCTGTCGCAGACCGATGCGCACACCTCCTACCCGATATTGCTCGGCCTGCTGTTCGTGCTCGGTCTCGGCATGGGTGGCACCATGATGCCGCTGATGACGGCCGCGCTGCGGACGCTCAGCGAGCATGAGGTGGCCCGTGGTTCCACGCTGCTCAATATCGCGCAGCAGATCGCGAGTTCGGTCGGTGTCGCCATCATCTCGGTGGTGCTGACCAACCAGTTCAAGGCCTCGGAACCGGTATCGGCGGCCCAAGCCGTCGGTGAAGCCGAACGCACCGGCACCGCGCCGGATCCGTCGATCCTGGAGTACATCCAGTCGATGGGTGAGAAGTTCCAGTCGATCGTCCTCGACGATATGGCTTCGGCGTTCTCCACCAGCTACCTGGTCGCGGCGTTCCTGTGCCTGGTCACCCTGATCGCCTCGTTCTTCCTGCCCCGCAAGAAGGATGCGGCACAGATCGAGGGTGAGCAGTCGAAGGCTCCGGTCATGATGCACTGAGTCGAGCAATCGGCGAACGTCCACGGTCCCTGCGTGAATCTTTCACGCGGGGACCGTGGCGTTCATCGACCGGGAATGTCTATACGGAGACGTTGGCCATACTGGCCGCGATGCCGTCCGCGTTGGCGACCCGCTGGTCACGAAACGTGCCGTCGCTTCGTTCGTAGTACTCATCGAACACCGCCGCCGCTGCCCCTGGCGTATCTGTGGCCAATAGCCTGCGATATGCCGCGGATTCCTCGCCGCGCAGCTCATGCATCATGAAGTCGACCTGAGTCTTCCAATCACCGACCGGCTTGCCCTGTGCTGCGGCGAAGGCTTCGAGATTCTGGCGCCGTCCGCCGAGCCACTGACACAACCCGTACGCACCTTCTTTCGGGTTGTAGGCCCCGGTATTCAATCCGGGCGCTTCGACCTGCATATTGCCGAGCACTCCGGCTGCCTGTGCAGGGGTGAGACCGTGCTCGAGGAGTCGCTTGTAGATGTTTTCGGCCGTGGCTCGCTCACCACCATCCAGCGGTGTCGCGGTCGCGTTCGTGGCCGGGGACCCGCCCTCGTAGATATCGGCGGGCAGGTTGCTGCCGAAATTCGGTGTCCACGGTGGTGCCCCGCCACCCGACGGGGCACCGCCGTTCTGCGGATTCCCTCCTCCTGGAGGTGAATTCCACGCCTGCCGGTCCAGTTCGTTGAAGGCGTCCCAGACCGCATCGACCGCTTTGCCGATGACCTTGTCGATCGCCTCGACAGCACCGACCTGCTCAGCCGGGGTCGGGCGGTCCGGCGGGTCGTCGACAACGTCGGCCAGAATTTCGTCGACTGCCTTCTCGAGAGCATCGACCTGGGCAGTCACCTCATTGGCCACATCAGCGGACGCGGCAGCCATCTCGGCGATCTGATCGTCGAGCGAGTTCCATTGGTCCTTGTAGTCTTTGACGTCCCCGGCGCGAAGGTTGTATTCCTTCTTCAGCTCGCCGTCCCCCGGCATCTTCGCATCACCGAGTCCATCCAGGTACTTGGCCGTGATCCGGGTCGCGGTCTTATCACCGAGCCCCTTCTTCAGGGCCTCCAGCGTCGCTTCGGTTCGGGCGATATACGGGTTCAGGATGGGCGCGTCGGAAAAACGCCGAAAGCTCACTGGATCCGGGGCCACCGTCCACCTCCCACACACACCGCACGGCGGCGACTCTGTCCCGCCATGCCGGTCGAGCACCTGCATACATAGCAGAATCCACAGGCCACCACTGTCGCTGGTACTCCCGCGAATGGGAAGGGATTTCCGGGCTGCGGACATCGAGGTCGACGTACCGCAGACCCGCCACCGGTCAGATCACGGTGCCGACATCACTGGCGACGAGATGATCGAGCGCGCGTTCGGCCACCGCCGCGATCGTCATCGACGGATTGCACGCGGCGGTATTGCCCGGCATCAGCGCGCCGTCGAGCACGTAGAGCCCGCGCTGGCCGAGCACCCGGCCCGCCGGATCGCAGACGCTGCCCATACTCGCGCCGCCCAGCGGATGCCAGGTGGACGGGAAGGCGGCATTGGTGTCGAGCAGCGCGGTGCCCGGGCCCGCGATGCGGTGGGCCGTCGGCCCGATGTGGTTGTCCTGGATGTGGGAATCGCCGTCGGCCGGCCAGTGCAGCACCGCCTGCTCGGTCGCGGAATCGTAGGTGAACGCGCCGCGCCCGTCGCTGACGCCGTAGCCGACCATCATGGTGCTCGTCGGATCGATCGGCATCGGCGGTATCGATGCCTGGATGAGCGTATGCGCGGCCCGTGGATCCGACCAGTTCAGACTGCCGTACACCACCGGACCGCCTTGCGCGGGACCGAAATCCGCGACCGGGTTGTGCCATACGTAGATCCGGTCGGCGTTGGTGCCCCAGTTCTGCCCGAGACCGTCGGGCAGGTCGGGAATCAGACCCCTCGCCGCCGCCCGCACCAGCAGTGCGGTGGTGTTGAGGCTGCCAGCGGCCAGCACGAGGGCGCCGGTGGTGAGGATGATGTTCTCCTGGACGACGCCCGCGGTGTCGATCCGATCGACGTGGACGATCCAGCGTCCGTCGGGGCCGCGTTCGATATCGGTGACCTCGTGCTGGGTCCGCACCTGCACCCGCCCGGTCGCCTCGGCCGCCGCGATATAGGTGACGTCGACGGAGTGCTTGCCGCCGTTGTTGACGCCCATCGCACCGTCACCGTTGGTGTAGGACGGCTTCATCTCCCCGCGCAGTTCGGCCAGGGCGAAGTTCCAGTCGATGGGCATCGGGATCTTCGACAGCGGCAGCCCGGCGCGACGCACATGGTCGGCGAAGACGCGCGCCGCCGCGTAGTTCGGGCTCGCGACCAGGTCGTCCGGGGCGACGGCAAGGCCGAGCATCCGCGCGACCCGCGGATAGTGGACGCGGTCCATCCTCGCCCAGTCGAGTTCGGCCGGGAAGTGCCCGGCGAACACCGCCTCGTCCGGTTGCAGCGACATGCCCTGGTAGATCAGCGAACCGCCCCCGAGCCCCGCCGCGCACAACGCCGTCATGTTCTCTCCCGGCACCGCCTCGACCAGACCGGTGTAGGGCTCGAAGGCCAGCGGCCGCCCGAACAGATTCGGGCTGGAGCGATGCCACAGGATGCGCTTGTCCGGTGCGGACGCTCTCGGGAAGGTTTCCGCGTTCGGTCCTGTCGGCCAGCGCATGCCACGTTCGAGCAGCACCACCGGCACACCGGCCTGCGCCAGCCGCAACGCCGTCACCCCACCGCCGAACCCGGACCCGACCACCACCACCCGATGCTCCTCCCGAGTGAGCCGAACGCCATTGACCCGGGCGGCGATCCCCGGCCTCGGGTCGAAGGTCCGCACAGCGGTGAGCGCGGCACCTGCGGCCACCGCCCCGGCCAGCAGGGAGCGGCGGGAGATCACTGACATGGAAGTCCTCACGACGAGCCACGGGTGCTGGTCACACCTCGCAACGACGAGCCAGGCGCCAGTAACCCAGTTACTGAGTAGCGAAGTTACTGCACCTCCGCGTCCCCCGGGCACAATCCGCCAGAATCCGTCCGCCCAGTGCTACCTCATTGCGCGGCCTTCTCGACGTTTACCTCCATGAGGTGCCACTCGCGGATCGTATGGCGGGGTGAGCGGCGGCTGGGGTCTGGCCGAATGCCCGACTGTCGTACGTGGACGCGGGCGAATCGGAGTTGACGCGGGCGGCTGTGTCGGGGCCGACGGAGGCCGGGGCGACCGAGCTGCTCGCCGGTTGTCGGCACGGGATGTGCGCGTGCACGACAACTCTGCGCAGCGGCGCCGCGTCGGCCGCCGTCGGGCGAAGTGGAATCCATCCCGCGCGGCGACATGGGGCCACCTCGCCGGATACCAGCAGGGTGCCCGCCCGGTACTCAGGCGAGGAGGTGGCGGTGCGCCCAGGTGGGGTCGAGCCAGCTCGCGGCTGCGGCGCGGAAGTCGGTGGGTGCCCATGAGCCCGCACCGGCCGGGATGGCCCCGACCAGGTCGACGCCGGTGACGCGGGGCAGGTCGGTGCGGTTGGTTTCCATGGCCAGGTCGGGGGTTGCGGGCCAGGAGCCGATGATCAGGCCCGCGCATTCCACTCCGGCCGCATCCAGTGCGCGGGTGGTCAGTTCGGTGTGGTTGAGGGTGCCGAGGCCGGGCGCGGTGACGAGCACGACCGGGGCGGACAGTGCGACGGCCAGATCCAGCAGCGTGAACTCGCCCATGCGGACCAGCAGCCCACCCGCACCTTCGACGAGGACGGTATCGGCGCTGAGATCGCTGATGGCCGAGACGGTTTCGCCGAGGGTGAGCAGGGGCGCCCCGCATCGCCGGGCGGCGGTGTCGGGGGCCAGCGGTTCGGGGTAACGGGCCAGTTCGACCGTGCGGGTGACACCGGCGAGAGCGGCGATCGTGGCGAGATCACCGGGTTCACCCGGTGCGACACCGGTCTGCGCCGGTTTGCACACCGCGACGGTGCGCCCGGCCTCACGCGCGACCGCAGCAAGCGCGGCCGTGACGATGGTCTTACCGATATCGGTGGATGTCCCGGTGACCAACAGCGGAGTCATCGATCCCCCCGCACAGCACGATCGGCGGCGCGGCGTCCCGCCGGGACCGAGTGACCGTCGAGCGCGAGCGGCACACGCCTCATACCGGAACCGCCGCACGCGCGTGGGTCAACACCTCGCCGAGGACCATGGCGATGGTGTCGATCTCGTCGGGAGTCAGGTTCGCTCGGGCGGTGAGTCGCAGCCGGGAGGTGCCCTCCGGTACCGAGGGCGGGCGGAAGCAGCCGACGTCGAGTCCGCGGGCCCGGCACTGCTGGGCGGCGTCGAACGCAACCTGCGCTTCGCCGAGCACTACCGAGACCACGGCCGAATCCGGCTGTGACACACCGGCGATGCGCGCGATATCGGCGGCGCGGTCCAGCACTCGCTGCGCGATACCGGGGTCGCGGCGCAGGATTCCCAGCGCGGCGCGGGCCGCGCCGACAGCGGCGGGTGCCAGCCCGGTGTCGAAGATGAAGGTGCGCGCGGCGTCGATGAGATGGGCGCGTACCCGCTCGCTCGCCAGCACGGCGCCACCTTGGGCGGCAAGGGCTTTCGACAGCGTCGCGGTGATCACCAGGTCGGGTTCCCCTGCCAGACCGGCTTCCTGCACCAGTCCGCGCCCGCCGGTACCGCGCACACCCAGGCCATGCGCCTCGTCGACGATGAGCACCGCGCCGTTGGCCCGGGTGACCCGGTGCAGTTCGGTCAGCGATGCCAGATCACCGTCGGCGCTGAAGACCGAATCGGTGAGCACGAGCGCCCGTTCCTCCGCGCGTCCGGCCAGCAGCCGATCCACGGCCGCGACATCGCGATGCGGTGCGATCTCCACCCGCGCCCGCGACAACCGGCAGGCGTCCACCAGCGACGCGTGACTGCCCGCATCGGAGACGATCAACGAGCCGCGCCCGGCCAGCGCCGTCACCGCGCCGAGGTTGGCGGCGTATCCGGAAGCGAAGACCAGCCCGGCTTCGGCGCCCACGAATTCGGCGAGTTCGGCTTCGAGTTGTTCGTGTTCGGCGGTCGTCCCGGTGACCAGTCGCGACCCGGTCGACCCCGCGCCCCACCGCCGCACGGCCGCTACCGCGCCGTCGATGACCTCCGGGTGGCGCGCCAGCCCCAGATAGTCGTTGGATGCCAGATCGATCGACGGCGACTGCGGTTCCCGCGCCCGCAACTCCCGTCGCAGCCCCGCCCCCACCCGCTCGGCAGCACGTTCGTCCAGCCAGCTCAATGGATCGGTACTCACAGCTGAACACCATACTTGAACGGCGTTCAGGAGGGTGATGGGGGCCACCGGCCGCCGCGGATGCGGCCGCAGCAAATGCTGCCGCCGATACGGCAGCACGAACGCCACCGGGGCCGACGTCGTCGGCTCGGTTCGTCTCGCACCACACCCGACCGGACCAGGGGCAACGGCCGAACCGGCCGCGCGTTGATCCACCTCGCACCTACACCCGACCGGACTATGGGCCGACCCCACGTCCGCCGGGCCCGTCAGCGAATTCCACTCGGTAGCGACCAGGGCGGGTATCGGGTTCAAGTGCTGAACCAGCTGGGCGTATCCATCTGGAACAGATCACCCGGCGCGATTGTCCGCAGATCGGCTTCGAGCGCGGCCATCCGATCCGCGCCGAGAATCCCGGACCAGCGGGCGTGGATGCGGTCGAAGGTCTGGGCGGACTTGTCGAGGAAGTCGATCGCCTGTTCGGTGAGCGTGTAGACCTTGCGGCGCGCGTCGGCGGGGTCGTGGCCGCGCCGTAGATAGCCGAGGCGTTCGAGCGCGTCGATGTGTTTGCCCGCCGCCTGTTTGGAGATGCCGAGTGCGCGCCCGAGGTCGGCGGCGGTGCAGCCATCCGGGCCCGCGCGCCCGATGGCCTGGAAGACGAACCCGTGCATCGGCCGCAGGCCGGGGTGGCCGCGTTCGGCCAGGTCGGCGTGCACTTCGTCGATGGCCGCACGGAAAGCGACCAGCATCCGCAGCGGCAGCTCGAAACCATCGCTTGACATATTGGACAACCTCGTTGACTATTTGGACAACATCATTGTCTATCTTAAGGACGAGCATCCATGACCGTCATCCGACACTCCGACACCCGCCGCACCGAAACCCCCGGCGGCATCATGACCACCCTCGCCTCCCCCACCCAGGGCGGCTCATCACTGGCGCTGTGGCGAGTCGAGATGGCGCCGGGCAAATCAGGCCCGCGCCATTACATCGACACCGAGCAGGTGTGGACCATCATCACCGGACGCGCCGACATCGACCTCGACGGCACCGCACTCGTCGCCGAAGCCGGAGACACCGCGATCCTCGCCGCCGATATCCTCCGCCAGATCACCTGCGGCCCCGAAGGTTTCACCGCCATTGTGACCGCACCGGCCGGTGCGCGCGCCAGCACTCCCGACAGCGACACCGCGATCGTCCCGCCCTGGATCGCCTGAGACCGTGGTGCGCTTCGGGTCCGCGGACCCGAGCCGCCGAGGGCTCGCCGTCGGGTCGATCGCGTCACCCGATCCCAGACCGGCTTCGGCGTCGGATCGACTCGAAACCTATTGCCCACCACTGCAACCCACAGCGATCACGCCACCCTCGCCGCGGCGAGCATCCCCGAGGTGATGGTGGCGACGTCGGCGCTGGTGCTGATGAACGGCGGCATGGTGTAGATGAGGTTGCGGAAGGGGCGCAGCCAGGCGCCAACGGAGACGGCGGCGTCGGTGGCGGCGCGCATATCGACGGGGTGGTCGAGTTCGATGACGCCGATCGCGCCGAGCACACGAACCTCGGTGACGCCAGGCAGCTCTCGCGCCGGGGCGAGGCCCGCTTCGAGTTCGCCCTCGATGCGAGGCACCTCACCGCGCCAGTCGCGCGAGAGCAGCAGTTCGGTCGAGGCGATGGCGACCGCGCAAGCCAGCGGATTGCCCATGAAGGTGGGGCCGTGCATGAGGCCACCGTGTGCGGCGCTGAGGGTTTCGGCGATCCGCTCGGTACACAGGGCGGCGGCGAGGGTGAGGTAGCCGCCGGTGAGGGCCTTGCCGACGCACATCACATCGGGCGCGACACCGGCCTGTTCGGCAGCGAAAAACGTTCCGGTGCGGCCGAATCCGGTGGCGATCTCATCGAAGACGAGCAGTACTCCGTTGGCGTCGCACAGTCGGCGTAGCTCGGTGAGGTAGCGGGGATCATGCCAGCGCATACCACCGGCGCCCTGCACGACCGGTTCCACGATGACGGCGGCGAGTTCATCGGCGTGCTCGGTGAGCGCGCGCTCGAGTTCGGCGACGTAGCCGGGGTCGAATTCGCGCGGCGGGGCGGGTACGAAGACCTGCTCGGCCAGGATGTCGGTCCACAGCGCGTGCATGCCACCCTCGGGGTCGCACACGCTCATGGGGGTGAAGGTGTCGCCGTGGTAGCCGCCGCGCCAGGTGAGCAGACGCCGTTTACCGGGCCGCCCGAGCGCGCGCTGATATTGCAGGCACATCTTCACCGCGACCTCCACCGACACCGACCCGGAGTCACAGAGGAAGACCTTGTCCAACCCGGTGGGAGTGAGCCGCACCAGCAGTTCGGTCAGCCGTGCCGCCGGTTCGTGGGTGAGCCCGCCGAACATGACATGACTCATCCGCTGCGACTGCATCAGCAGCGCCGAATCCAACACCGGATGCCGATACCCGTGCACCGCCGCCCACCAGGAACTCATCCCGTCGACCAGCTCCCGCCCATCGGCCAATGTCAGCCTGGTCCCCGACGCCGACGCCACCACCAGCGGCTCGGTCGTCGCCGGAAACCCCCCGTACGGGTGCCAGACATGTTTCGCGTCGATGGCGGTGATCTCGTCGGGCGTCAACATCACAGCAACCCTTCACCCAGCGGACGAACCGCCCCGATCAGGCGGCCTTGAACACCGTTCAAGTTAGCATCGGACCTGCGGACGCCACCACGCCGGGACGAGCCGTCGCCGCGACCGGCTCCCGCAGGGTCTGCACGAATGGGATCGACACCGATGCCGATGACCCGGTGCGCGCCCACCCTGCGCCGCGCCACAACACCCGGCCGACGACCCCGGAGGTCGTCCTGCACTACGGCACCCCGGCCGACGATCGCACCACCACAGCCCTTCATGCTGCACGCACCAGCCCACGCCGTCCGCGAGCCCCTGCATTGGACGTACCGACGACGACGCCACATCCGGCGCCACCGCGAACACGCACCCCTACCGGTAGGCGCACCGAGCGCCTCGCGTATCGCCGCCGAGTGCGGGCCTCTACCGCACACCGCCCGCCCACTCAACGCGCAGGGCCGCAGCGGCGGCACAGTAACGCCGGTTAGGGTCGTTGCCATGGTTTCGCCCGACTCCGCTTCCGCCGCGGCACCGCTCGGTGTCTGGCCGGGTAGCGCGTATCCGCTGGGCGCGACCTACGACGGGGCGGGGACGAATTTCTCGGTGTTCACCGAGGTCGCCGACGCGGTGCAGTTGTGCCTGGTCGACAAACACGGCGACGAGACGCGCATCGGGTTGGACGAGGTCGACGGGCATGTCTGGCACGCCTATCTGCCGGGTGTCGGGCCGGGTCAGCGGTACGGGTTCCGGGTGCACGGGCCCTACGATCCGCAGCGGGGCCTGCGCTGCGATCCGAGCAAACTGCTACTCGATCCGTACGGCAAGGCATTCGATGGCACGTTCGCCGACCATCCGTCGCTGTACACCTTCGGTCAGGATTCGCTGGGCCACACGATGACCGGTGTGGTGATCAACCCGTTCTTCGACTGGGGTTCCGATCGTCCGCCGAAACGGCCGTATCACGAGACGGTGATCTACGAGGCGCACGTCAAGGGCATGACCATCACTCACCCTGACGTCCCCGAGGAACTGCGCGGCACCTACGCGGGCCTGGCGCATCCGGCGATCATCGAGCATCTGCGCGGACTCGGCGTCACCGCGATCGAACTGATGCCGGTGCACCAGTTCCTGCACGACCGTATCCTGCTCGACCAGGGCCTGCGCAATTATTGGGGCTACAACAGTGTCGGCTATCTGGCCCCGCATCACGAGTACGCGGCGGGCGGCCGGGCCGGTGCGGCGGTGACCGAATTCAAGGCGATGGTGCGCGCATTGCACGCCGAGGGCATCGAGGTGATCCTGGACGTGGTGTACAACCACACCGCGGAGGGGAACCATTTCGGGCCGACCATCGGTTTCCGTGGCATCGACAATGCCGCCTACTACCGCCTGATGGACGACGAGCCCGCGCACTACATGGATTACACCGGCACCGGCAACAGCCTCAATGTGCGCCATCCGCACACCTTGCAGCTGATCATGGATTCGCTGCGCTACTGGGTGCTGGAGATGCATGTGGACGGTTTCCGCTTCGATCTGGCCGCCACCCTGGCGCGCGAACTGCACGATGTGGACCGGTTGTCCACGTTCTTCGATCTGGTGCAGCAGGACCCGGTGGTCAGCCAGGTCAAACTCATCGCCGAACCGTGGGATGTGGGTGAGGGCGGCTATCAGGTCGGCAATTTCCCGAGTCTGTGGACCGAATGGAACGGCAAATACCGCGATACCGTCCGCGACTATTGGCGCGGTGAACATGCGACGCTCGGCGAGTTCGCGTCCCGGTTCACCGGCTCCTCGGATCTGTACGAGGCGACCGGGCGCCGACCGAGCGCCTCGATCAATTTCATCACCGCGCACGACGGGTTCACCCTGCGCGATCTGGTGTCCTACAACGACAAGCACAACGAGGCCAATGGCGAAGGCAACCGCGACGGCGAAAGCCACAACCGGTCCTGGAACTGCGGTGTGGAAGGCCCAACCGACGATCCTGAGGTGCTCGCCCTGCGGGCACGCCAGTCACGCAATCTGCTCGCCACCCTGATCCTGAGCCAGGGCACACCGATGCTCGCACACGGTGACGAGATGGGCCGCACCCAGTCCGGCAATAACAATGTCTACTGCCAGGATTCGGAACTGGCGTGGATGGATTGGTCGCTGGCGCACAAGAACGCCGATCTGCTCGACTTCACCCGCACCGCGATCGCGTTGCGTACCACACATCCGGTGTTCCGCCGACGCCGGTTCCTGGCGGGCGGCCCGAGCCGCGACACCGGCCATCCGCGCGATATCGCCTGGCTCACGCCCACGGGCGCGGAGATGACCGACGCCGACTGGGACAGCGGTTTCGGCCGGTCGCTGGCGGTGTTCCTCGACGGTGCGGGCATCCAGGAGCCGGGCCCGCGCGGCGAACGCATCACCGACGATTCGTTCCTGCTGTGTTTCAACGCCCACGACAGCGCACTCGATTTCACCCTCCCCGCCCACGATTTCGGCGCCGAATGGTCGGTCGCCCTGGATTGTTCAGCACCCGACGGACGCACCGAGGCCAGCTATGCCGCGGCGAGCACCGTCACCGTCACCGCCCGTTGTCTGCTCGTCCTCCGCCGCACCGCCTGACCGATACGAACATGACCGAGAAGAACCTGACCGCCACGCATCTCACCGATCCACAGTCCATGCGCCGCCCGGCTCGGGCGACGCCGATCCGCAGCACCTACCGGCTGCAACTCCGTCCGGACGCGCTGACCTTCGCCGACGCCGCCGTCATCGCCGAATACCTACAGCAACTGGGCATCTCACATCTGTATCTGTCGCCGGTGATGACCGCCGCGCACGGGTCGACCCACGGCTACGACGTCACCGACCCGACCACGGTGTCGGCCGCGCTCGGTGGGCCCGGCGGACTCAAGGCGCTCTCGGACGAGGTGCGCAGCCGCGGGATGGGGTTGATCATCGATCTGGTCCCCAACCATGTGGGTGTGGGCGATCCGCGGCAGAACGCGTGGTGGTGGGATGTGCTGCGATACGGTCCGGAATCGCAGTACGCGCACTATTTCGATATCGATTGGAGCCCGGTCAACGGCACGGGCGGGCGGCTGGCGCTGCCGGTATTGCAGAGCGAGAACGATCCGGCGGCGCTGACCGTCGACCGGTCCGGCCCGGAGCCGATGCTGGCCCTGCACGATCTGCGTTTCCCCATCGCCCCGGACACCGATGGCGACAATGCGCTGCGCATCCACGACAAACAGCATTATCGGCTGGTCAGCTGGAAGTCCGGGCTGTGCAGCTATCGCCGGTTCTTCGCGGTGAGTGGGTTGGCGGCGCTGCGGCAGGAGGATCGGGAGGTTTTCGAGGCCACCCATCGTGAGCTGGCGGCGTGGTGTGAGCACGAGTTGATCGACGGTGTGCGGGTGGATCATCCCGACGGCCTGTCCTATCCCGCGGCGTATCTGTCGCGGCTGCGCAGTCTGATCGGGCCGCATCGGCTGCTGCTGGTGGAGAAGATCCTGGCCAACCGGGAACCGCTGGACGCGACGCTGCCCATCGACGGCACCACCGGCTACGACGCGCTCGCCGATGTGGGCGGGGTGCTGATCGATCCGGAGGGTGAGCAGACGCTGACCGAGCTGTCCCAGCATTTCGCCGGACACGGCAGCGACCGCGCCTGGATCGGCGAGAAGCAGCATCGCATCAAACGCGCTGTCGCCGAGAGCATTCTGGCCCCGGAGATCCGGCGGTTGGTGGCGGCGATCAAACGCGATGCGGGTGTGAACGGATTCGACGCCTCCGGGATCAGCGATATGGCGTTGACCAACGCGACCATCGAGGTGCTGGCGTTCATGCCGGTGTACCGGGTGGATTACGCCCCGCTGGCCGGGATGACCGGTGCCGTGGTCGCCGATGTGGAAAAACGCAACAGTGAACTCACCGCACCGCTGTCGGTGCTGGTGGCGGCGCTGGCCACCGGTGGTGAGGCGGCGGTGCGGTTCAGCCAGGTGGGTGGTGCGATCACCGCGAAGGCCGTCGAGGACACCATGTTCTATCGGGCGGCGCGGCTGGTGTCGCTCCAGGAGGTGGGCGGCAATCCGGGCCGGTTCGGCTATTCGCTCAACGAGTTCCATCTCGCCAACAGTGAACGCGCGCAACGCTGGCCCGCCACCATGACCACGCTGTCCACCCACGACACCAAACGCGGTGAGGATGTGCGCGCCCGCATCGGGGTGCTGTCGCAGGTGGCGACGCGGTGGGCCCGGTCGGTGGCCTCCTGGCAGGAGCGCACACCCGGCCCCGACGGTGCGACCACGCTGTTCCTGCTCCAGAACATGTTCGGTGTCTGGCCCGCCGACGGACGCCCCGCCGCCTCGGTGCCGGGGCTGCGGGATCGGTTGCACCGGTTCGCGGAGAAGGCGGTACGCGAAGCGGGTGAACACAGTTCATGGGAGGAACCCGATCCCGAGTTCGAATCCGCGGTGCACACCTGGTTGGACGCGGTGATCGACGGCCCGGTCGGCTCCGCCCTCGGCGATCTGGTGCACGAACTCGCACCGCACGCCTGGACCGACGCGCTGTCGCAGAAACTGCTGCAACTGTGCGGGCCCGGCATCCCGGACATCTATCAGGGCTGTGAGCTGTGGGAGGACTCGCTGGTCGACCCGGACAATCGGCGGCCGGTGGATTTCGCGACCCGCGTCGGCATGCTGCAATCGCTCACCGGCACACCGGGTTTGGATACCACCGGTGCGGCGAAGATGTGGATCGTGGCCTATGCGCTATGGTTGCGTCGGGAGCGGCCGGACTGTTTCGTCGGCGGCACGTATCTGCCGCTGTTCGCGACCGGTGAGCAGGCGGGGAAACTGGTGTCGTATGCGCGGGGCCGCACCGGTGAGGCGCCGGAGATCATCGTGGCCGCGACCAGGCACAGCGTGTCATTGGCCGAGTCCGGCTGGGGTGACACCGTGCTGGATCTGCCGCAGGGCACCTGGACCGACCGGCTCACCGGGCACACCTTCCAGGGGCGGGCCCGGTTGGAGAAGCTGTTCGCCCGGCTGCCGGTGGCGCTGCTGGTGCGCTGACGCGCTCAATCGCCCAGTTGAGCGCTCACCGGGACGGTCTTCTCGATCAGTTCCTCCGGGAACATCCCGCCCAGATCCTCCTGCCAGCGGCTCAGGTTGGCGGGGCGGTAGTCGTCGTTCTGGGTGCAGGATGCCAGCCGGATGCCGATATCGTCGGCGATGCCGAGTTTGCGCCAGGAATCCCAGTGGAACCGTCGACTGCGCGGATTGCGCAGCGTGCGCAGCAGATTCAGGATGCGGTAGCCGATACCGAGCGAATCGTGGCGCGCCATGTGGTCGGCGCCGCCGCAGCGTTCGGACAGGTTCTCCAGGCGGTCGCGGTCGAACACCAGACCCACCGATTCGGCCTCGGCCACCATCCAGCGCAGCGTGATGTCCGACAGTCCGCATTCGGTGTAGCCGCCGCCGATATCGCTGTGCACGCCTTCGAACCACACCTGCTTGACCCGTTGGAAACCCCTGCGGTACTTCACGTTCGGCTCCACCGGAACCTCCCACAGGCAGGGTTCGAAATTGCGGCGCCGTTCGTCGATGGCCAACGCCTGCCGTGCGCAGTGCACGTTCGTGCCCAACCGGACGTCGTGGAACTTGTGCCGCAGCGACGTCAGCCCCGGCACGCCGAGCGCACCGACGGTGTCGAAGACGCCGAGGAAATCGATCTTCGCCGGACCCGGATGGCAGTTCTCGCGCCGGAAATCCTCCCACTGCGCCGGGATGACCCCCTCGGGCGGCACCGGCTGCTTGTGGATGGCAAGGGCCTGCGGATACTTGCCGTCGATCATGGCTTCCGGCGTCATGATGCCGATCCGGCCGATCAGCCCGGCCAGGCTGCGGGCGGTGTAGGCACCGCGGCTGAAACCGAAGATGAAGATCTGATCGCCCGGTTCCCAGTTCAGCGCCAGATGCCAGTAGGCGGCCGACAGGTTCGCCTCCAGCCCCAAGCCGAACGCGCCGCCCATCAACCGGTCGGCGAGGAAGCCGCGCGCACCGGGACCGGATACGTAGGTCACCCACTGCTGCACCGGTTCGCCGCGCTCGTCGGGCGCGCTGTACCGGATGGTCTGCGCGATCTTGATGATGTTGGATACCGTCGTGCTGGACTCGGCCTTCCAGGTGCCGTCGCAGCACACCACAAGACGTTTCATAACCCCGATCCTCCCGCCGCACCCCGCTCCGGGACCCGCGTACTCCACTACCCGAATATTCGTTCCCGCCCCCGGGACCGTTAATCGCCCGATTACTCGCTCCACCGTAACCACCTGAGGCGACAGCCGTCTCACATTTCCGAAGACCGTCGGGCCGCCGGATACGCGCGGATGCCGCGCTACAGCGATGTACGCCGAGTTGCGCGCCGACTACCGGCGTGGCAACGCACCGTAGAGGCATTCAGCCACCGCCCCGAACGTCGCCGAGCCACCGGGGACCGATGGCCGAGGCGAGCGATGTGACGGGCGTACCACTGCCGTGCGTTCCGGCCGGTTCCGGCAGCCGATATCGGATCGCCGGTCAGCATTGCAGCGACGCCGCGTCTCGGCGCTCCGATCGAGGCCGGAGGCTGATCGCGGCATCGCGCCGGGTGATGCGGGCCAGTCCCCACACGACCAGTGCGGTGAAAGAGAAGGCAGCGCCGAGCGCGCAGGAGATGGGCCAGCCCCAGATGCTGTAGGCCCACGTGGTGGTGATCGCACCGAGAGCGGAGCCGAGGGAGTAGAAGGCCATGTACGCACCGATGACGCTGCTGGCGCGGTCCGGGTGGGCCGTGGTCAGCAGGTGCTGGTTGGCGACATGCACTGCCTGGACGGCGAAGTCGAGCAGGACGATGCCGACGATGAGCAGCCACAGCGTCGTTTCGGTGCGGGCGATGAGCAGCCAGGTGACGGTGAGCAGAGCCAGTGCGTAGCCGGTGATCGTCTGTGCGCGACCGGAGTCGGCCCAGCGTCCCGCGCGGGCGGCGCCCAATATACCGGCCAAGCCCACCAGGCCGAACAGGCCGATCTGTGTCGTGCCGAAACTCCACGGCTCGGCGCCGAGGACGAGAGCGAGTCCGCTCCAGAGGGTTCCGAAGGACGCGAAGAGGAACAAGGCGATCAGGCCGCGGCTCAGAAACAGGCGATCGGTACGCACGAGCCGCCACATCGACGCCAGCACCTGCCCGTACCGAGCGCCGGGAGTTCCGCTGTGAGAGTCGAGCATCGTGGGGACGGTGAGGGCCAGCGCCACGCACAGCACCGCGAGCAGCGCGTACACCGACCGCCAGCCGACCGTGTCACCCAACGCACCGGCGACGACTCGCACGCCGAGGATTCCGACCACCACACCGGAAGTGACCGCACCGATATTGCGGCCACGCTCACCAGGTGCGGAGACAGCGGCAACGTAGGCGACGGTCACCTGAACGACCACCGCGAACAGTCCCGCGAGCGCCGCCCCTACCATCGCGAGGACACCGTTCGGCGCGGCGGCCACGATCGCGGCTCCCACGCCGGTGAGTACCAGATGCACGGTGATGAGCCTGCGACGATTCAGCACGTCGCCGAGCGGCACCAACAGGATCAGGCCGACGAAGTAGCCGATTTGCCCAGCAGCGACCAACCCACCGAGCGACTCGCTGGTCAGCCCCAGGTCAGCGCCCGCCGCCGCCAGCACCGGCTGAATCGCATAGACCGTCGACACCGCCACCGCGCACACCAGCGCCAGCACTGCTCGCTGGCACCGGGTTACTCCCGTGACCACCAGACCTCCCAATAAGTAGCAAAATGAAACCATTTGGAGAGTAGGGCATAATGGTTTCAAATCGCAACCAATTGGGAGGAGTGCCATGCCGACGCCGCTCGGCTCCGGCCGCGAGTGGACCGATCCCACCTGCCCCGTCGCACGCACCGTCGACCTCATGGGAGACCGGTGGAGTCTGTTGATCGTGCGCGACGCCATGGATGGCGCGGCGAGCTTCACCGACTTCCAGCAGCGGCTCGGGATCGCCCGCAATATCCTCACCGACCGGCTGCGCAGGCTCGTCGACCACGGCATCCTCACCACGACCACCACCGGCGGTAAACGGCACCGCTACGAACTCACCGCGGCGGGCCGGGACCTGTTCACCCTCGTCGTGGCCTTGCGCCAGTGGGGCGAACGCCACGCCTTCGCCGCCGACGAACCCCATTCCGTCCTCGTGGGCCGCGATGGCGGCGCGATCGCCCCGCTACGCCCCGAAAATCTCGGCGGCGAGATCGTCACCGCGGCGACAACCCGCGTCCGGAAGGTGGGCGAACCGGACGCATCGGGAGATCACTGATCCGTGAGAAGTAGTGGGGCCATGGCTGATACGGTGCCGGAGGTTCATCCGCACAGGGCATGGGTGAGCACAGCACCGATATCGACGGGGGCGGGCGTGCCGGTGTAGGAGTAGGTGACCGATCGGCCTGCCGCGGTCGCACCGGAGATCGTGGAGAAGCCGCGGACGTCGCCGGTATGGCCGACATATCGTGCACCGCAAGGTAGTTCGAAGTATCCGATACCGAGGCCGTAGGAGATGCCGTCGCCGTTGCCCATATCGATTCCGTCGAGCATCTGCCGCAGTTGGGTCGGCGGCAACACCTCACCGGCCAGTAGCGCGGTGAAGAATCGGTTCAGGTCGGCGCCGGTGCTCACCAGCGCGCCCGATGTCCACGGCACCGACGGTTCCATGCTCGTCTCGTCGAGCGCGGCGCCGTCGACGGTGGTGTAGCCGGTCGGATGCGGTTCGCGCAGACCGGTTTCCCCGGTGGCGGGCAGGTAGGTGTCCGCCAGGCCCAGCGGAGTGAGGATGCGGTCGCGCAGCTCGTCGGTGTAGCGGTTCCCGGTCACCGCCTCGATCAACATACCGATGACGATGTAGTTGATATTGGCGTACTCGAAGCGGGCGCCGGGCGCGAACCGCGCGGGCTGCCGCAAGGCGAGCCCGATCACCTCCACCGGCGTAGTGGTGATCCCGTCCACCGCCGCCCGATGCTCGTTCATCTCCGGCGCGACGACCGGCTCGGGCAGACCACTGCGATGGCTCAGGATCTGGCGGACCGTGATGGCGCGCCCGTCCACGCCATCGCCGGTGAGCAGACCGGGCAGATACGTGTCGATCGACCGGTCCAGATCGATCCGCCCTTCGGCCGCCAGCTGCAACACGATCGCAGCGGTGAACGTCTTGGTGACGCTACCGACCCGAACATGCTGCGGCGGATCGGCCGGAATCGGTTCACCCGCACCGATATCAGCGAGACCGGCAGTCACGACCGTGGTGGAGTCACCCTCGGTGAGCGTCGCCATGGCCCCGACGGCTCCCGCCCGCACCATCGCCTCGAGGTCACCCCGCACCGTGTCCACGCGAGCCTCACCGACCTCGGCCACCGAAGTGGACTCGACCGAACTCGTCGTACATGCCGACAGGACCACCGCAGCCGTGCAGACCGCCAGAGCAAGAACTCGCATACGCATGACCCGACGGTAGAAACCCCCGACCCACACCCACATCGCACCGCAGTACCGCACGACCTCACACCGCAGTATCAGATCCCGCAGCCGCCCCCGCATTGTCGATACCCCTGAGCAGTGGCATTCCAAGCTGCGGTGACACACCCTTCCTCCCACTGCCACCAGGACGTCGATACGTCGAGGTGCGATCCGATATCGCCGGAAATCCGGTCGGCGGGGGCCGACCGGATTTCCGGTATTCGATTGCGCTTCAGACATTTTTGCTTATCGAGCCCGCTGCAATCCCGCGTATTGCATGGCCGCGAATCCGCCGACGACGATTGCTTGCAGTACGCCCCAGACTCCGCCGACCACGGTCAGATCCAGTCCGATCACGAAGACGGCAGCCAGGCTCAGCACCACCCAGGCCGTGTTGCCCGCGATGACGGTGCGCACGGCCGTGGTATTGATCTGCGCCGGGAGTCCGACGAGGGCGACGCCGATGCCGTACAGGGTGAGGAAGATGCCGATCGGGATGCCGACGGCGCGGTCGAGGCCGAGCAGGGATTCGATCGGACCGGACAGGGCCAGGTAGGCGAGTCCGTTGGCGGCGGTCACCACCGCGTCGAGGCGCAGCGAGATCCGCAGCAGGGCGGGCCCGGGAGCGAGCAGGGTGGACAGGTGGCCGGGAGCGGTGGTGGTCATGATGACTCCTGAGAAGAGGCGAGGGGTGGTCGGATCAGGCGGCGGCGGGAACCTTGTCGAGGAAGCCGTAGACGCTGGCGATGCGGCCGTCGGCGATGATCGCGACGTCGAAGCCCACGACGACCGCCGGGCCGTCGACGGGGCCGAGTTCCCAGGTGAAGCGCACCTGGTCGTGGTGGCCGTCGACGGGACCGGCGGGCCGGAACACCCAGCCGGGGAACTGGGCCTGCACTCCCGCGATGGCGGCGGCCAGCTGCTCGTGGCCGGTGACCGACACCAGCGGGTCGACGTAGGTGGCGTCGGGGGTGAAGACCCGTGCGACGGCGGCGGCGCGAGCCTGCGCGTCGGTGGTGTTCCAGGCTTCCAGGTACTGCGCGACGAGAGTGTTCATCCTGTCCTCCATAACGTTTGATCTGCGGTTTCTCCGCCTGATCGGTTGATGAGAACTACGTTATGGGCGGACAGGGGGTCGCCGAATCAGTCATCTATAAGTACTTTTCGCGGCCGATTACCTACCCTTCGCGCAGTGCCTGCGTCCGGCGCCTCACGCCGGGGCGGCCGCTTCGAGATCGTCGATGCTGCCGGACATGATGGTGCGCACATGCTCGGTGATGTGCTGCACGGGCCAGTCCCACCAGGCCACCGCCAGCAGCCGGGCGGTATCGCGGTCGTCGTAGCGGGTGCGGATGAGGCGGGCCGGATTGCCGCCGACGATGCCGTAATCCGGTACATCGCCGGTGACCACCGAGCCGGCGCCGATGATCGCGCCGTGGCCGATCCGCACACCGGGTAGCACCGTGACGCCGTTGCCGAGCCAGACATCGTTGCCGATCACGGTGTCGCCGCGATTGGGCAGGTCGGTGAGCAGGTCGATATGGGCCGCCCATGAACCGCCCATGGTGGGGAACGGGAACGTCGAGGGGCCGTCCATGCGGTGATTGGCGCCGTTCATGATGAACCGCGTCCCGGTGGCGATGGCGCAGAACTTCCCGATGATCAGCTTCTCCGGCCCGTAGTGGTAGAGCACATTGCGGGTTTCGAAGGCGGTGGCGTCGTCGGGGTCGTCGTAATAGGTGAACTCCCCCACCTCGATGAGGGGCGAGGTGACCAGTGGTTTCAGTAGCACCACTCGCGGTTGGCCGGGCATGGGATGGAGCACGGTCGGGTCGGCGGGGGCGTTGGGCACAGGAAAACTCCTTCGGGTACGGGGTATTCGGGGTTCGGAAAAGCTCAGGCGACCGATGCCGACGCCCGCAGGTCGAGGCGCTCGCCCCGCCAGCGCTGACGCAGCCGACGATCGTGGCTCACGATCACCAGCGCACCGCGATAGTCGGCCAAAGCGGCCTCGAGGTCCTCCACCAGTCCGGGCGACAGATGGTTGGTCGGCTCGTCGAGCAACAGCACCTCGGTCGGTTCGACGACCAGCCGGGCCAGCGCCAGCCGCTGCCGCTGCCCGGTGGACAGCTCCGCCACCCGCGCCCGCAGCTGGGCGCGCTCGAACAGACCGAGCGACAACAGTTGTTCGGCATACCGGTCGGGGTCGCCGGTGCGGCCGCGAGCGAACGCGGCAAGCACCGTGTCTCCCGGCTCGGCGGGCGGTGGCTGCTGTGCGAGATAACCGATGCGACCCCGGCGGGTGACGGTGCCGCTGTCAGGGGCGAGTTCACCGGCCAGCACACGCAACAGGCTGCTCTTGCCCGAACCGTTGGGACCGGTGATCAGCAACCGCTCACCCGCGGCGAGCGTGAGATCGGTCCGTTCCAAACGGCCCTCGACCGCGATGCCGGTGGCTTCCAGCACCGCACCACGCACCTGGCCGGTGTGCAGCGCGGGCCGGAAACGCAGTGGTCGCGGCGGTGGCGGCACCGGGTCGGCGAGCAGCCGACGCAACCGTTCCTCGGCATTGCGGACCCGGCTCGCCAGCGACTGCTGCACCCGACCGCCTGCCCGGTCATACGCCATCTTGTTGTTATCGCGCATGGCTCGACCCGGAGCGACGGCGCGCGCGGTGGTGGCGGCGGTGTCGCGGAGGTGGTGGATATCGGCCTGCCATTGCGCATAGGACTGCTCCCACCGCTGTCGCGCCGCCGCCTTCTCGGTGAGGAATCCGTGGTAGCCGTTGCCGTGTCGGACGACGCGACGCCGGTCCGCATCGACCTCCAAGAGGCTGGTGACGACGCGTTCGAGGAAGACCCGGTCGTGGGAGACGGCCACGGTGGTGCCGCTGCGGGCGCGCAGATGATCTTCGAGCCAGGTCAGGGCGTCGTCGTCGAGGTGATTGGTCGGTTCGTCGAGCAGCAGCACCTCGGGACCGGCCGCGAGCAGCGCGGCCAGACGCAGACGCACCTGTTCCCCGCCGGACAGCCCGCCGACGGTTCGGCCGCGATCCACCAGGCCGAGGCCGAGACCGTGCAGGGCCTGCTCGACCCTGGCGTCGGCGTCGTAGCCGCCGCGCAGTTCGAATACCGTCATCAGCTCGCCGTATTCGGCCATCGCGGACTCGTCGCCCGTTGACATGGCCGTCTCCAGCCGACGCATGCGTCGCTCGATGGCACGCAATTCGCCGAGGGCTCGGTCGACGACCGCCTGGACCGTCAGCTGCGGCGGCAGCTGCTCATCTTGGGCGAGATAGCCGACCCCACCATCGGATCGGACGATGATCTCGCCCTGATCGGGCCGCTCGCGCCCGGCGAACAGGCGCAGCAGGGTGGTCTTACCCGACCCGTTCTCGCCGATGATGCCGGTGCGCTCACCCGCGCCGAGCGAGCAGGACACGTCGTCGAGGACGGTCCGACCGTGGAAGGACTTGGTGACCGCGAGCGCGGTGATCTGGGTTGGCATGGACACACTCCGAAGCATTCGAGGACGGCGCGGACATCAGGGACCGCTGGGTCGGGTGAACACTTCGAATGAGCATCGGCAAACCTCACTAGTGCGACAACTGTCGTAATAGAATGCAGGCTCCGTTCTGTTTCGTCAAGCATCGGATGACCGACGATGAATTCCGCAGCACCCTCCGACGACGCCCCGCCGTCCACCACACCCCGGCCGCGACCCGGCGGCCGCACCGCCCGCATCCGCACCCAGGTCCTGGCCGCGGTGCACGCCCAACTGACCGAACACGGCTACGACGCGCTCACCATCGACACCGTCGCCGCGCGCGCCGGGGTGCATCGCGCGACCGTGTATCGCCGGTGGCGCGATGTCGGCGGACTGATCGCCGATGTGTTCGCCGCGGCGGGCGATATCGATTGGCAGCCACGCGATACCGGCACCCTGCGCGGTGATCTGGCCGCGCTGAACGAGGAGATCCAGGAGTCGCTGACCGAACAGCCGTCGATCGCGGCCGCCCTGATCGCGGTGTCGTTTCGGTCGGAGGAAGCGGCGCGCGCGTTGCAGCGGCTATGGGAGGGCCGGTACGCACAGTGCGAGATCGTCGTGGAGCGCGCGTTACGCCGCGGTGACGTGCCACCGGAGACCGACGCGCGGGCCGTGCTGATCGCGGCCACCGCACCGATCTACCACCACCTGGTCCTACTGCGGACCCCACCCGACCCCGACCTCCCGGACCGGATCGCCGACAGCACCGCGCGAGCCGCGGCGGCGGGAGCCTTCACCCGGCAGCACTCCTGAGCCCTTCGGTCTGCATGATGGACCGGCAGCTGGTTCGCCGCGCTGATCATCGCGACCAGGTGGACAGGGCGGGCGGACGCTACCGTTGGGCGCATGCTGCATGGGCGTGAAGCCGAACAAGCCGAGATCGACCGGCTGCTCGAGGCGGCGCGCGCGGGACGCAGCGCGGCGCTGGTGGTGCGTGGGGATGCCGGGATCGGGAAGACCGCGCTACTGGATTACGCGGCGGCGCAAGGTATTCCGGCGGCGCGCAGTGCGGGGATCGAATCCGAGGCCGAATTGCCGTTCGCGGGGCTGCATCTGATGGTGCGGCCGGGTATGGCGCTGGTGGACCGGCTGCCACCGCAGCAGCGTGACGCCCTGCGCGGCGCGTTCGGGCTGGCGCCGCGAGATCCGGCCGACCGCATGCTGATCGGGCTCGCGGTGCTCACCCTGTTGGCCGAGGAATCCGCCGACGGACCGCTGCTGTGTCTCATCGACGATGCGCACTGGCTCGACCGCGCCACCGCCGAGGCGCTGCTGTTCGCCGCCCGCAGGCTCGATGCCGAGGGCGTGGTGATGCTGTTCGCCACGCGTGCCGGCGATACCGATTTCCCGGCCCCCGGCCTCCCGGAGCTGCGGCTGACCGGGCTGCGACAAGAATCGGCGGCCGCCCTGATCGACAGCACGGCACCGGATCTCGCGCCGGTGCTTCGGTACCGTCTGCTCACCGAGGCCGCGGGCAATCCGCTCGCACTGCTCGAGCTACCCGCGCTGCTGGCGGCCGAGGCACCGGACGCGGGCCCGAATCCGCTGCCGCTCACCGATCGGTTGCGGGTGGCGTTCCATGGGCAGGTCAGCGGACTTCCCGGACCCACGATGACATTGCTGCTGGTCGCGGCCGCCGCGCATACCGCCGATCTGGCGACGGTGTTGTGCGCCGCCGAAACACTCGGCGCCGGGCTGGCCCATCTGCCGCCCGCCGAGGACGCGGGAATCGTGCGCAGCGACGGCCGCAGCCTCACCTTCCGCCATCCCCTGCTGCGCTCGGCGGTCTACCAGGGCGCGGGTCTGACCCGCAGACTGGCCGCACACCGCGCACTGGCGGATGCCGCGACCGCCGAGGAGGACGCCGATCTGCGCGCCTGGCATCTGGCCGCCGCGGCGACCGGGTCCGACGAAACCGCCGCCACCGCATTGGAGGACACCGCCGAGCGGGCCCGGCTGCGCACCGGCTACCACGGCGCGGTGGCGGCCTATGAGCGCGCGGCGACCCTGAGTGTCGACCCCGACGCGCGCATCCGCCGCCTGGTCCTGGCCGCCGAAACCGCGATCGAGGCCGGGCAGTACGACCGCGCCGGGGAGCTGGCCGACCGGGCGGCGGCCCAGACCGACGATCGCCAGCTGACCGCACGACTGGCGCATGTACGCGGTAATGCCGAGTTCGGTATCGGCCGCCCGCGGGCCGCCCATCATCTGCTGCTGTCGGCCGCCGACGCCACCGCCGACCCCGCACGAACGGCACGCATCCTGACCCAGGCCGTGCACGCCGCCTGGTATCTCGGCACCGACGAACTCACCCAGGTCGCCGAGCGCACCCGCGCGCTCCGACTCTGCGCGACCGACCCGATGACGCCGATAGTCGACTACCTGCTCGCCGCGACCGTCGGCGAACCACCGCAGACCCGCAACTCCCCCACCAACCCCGACACAACGGCGCCCGACCTCGAACCGCGCACCGGCCCGGACGGTCCGGCACGGACCACACCACCCGCCGCCGAGCACGACCACCGGCCCGAGCCCACGATCGGCCGAGACACCCGAACCACGGCCTCGCCCATCGACGTCCGCGACGGCGCCGATCCCGACGGCACCCACTCATCCGACAGCACACGCCCATCCGACATGCCTCCGATCTCCCCGCGGACCGACCTGCGCACTGCCGCCGCCGAGGCCCGACGCAACGGGGCCGACAGCCCGCGCGATCTGGTGCAGATGTGCGGTGCGGGACTGGTTGTCGGTGCGGACGAGCAGGTGGACGAGCTGGCGCGGGAACTGCTGGGGCAATGTCGTGAACAGGGGCGGATCGCGCTGCTGCCACCGCTGCTGTTCTTCCACGCCGAGGCCGAGCTGTTCCTCGGCAGACCGCGGGAATCGCGGGTGGCGGCGGCCGAAGGGTTGCAGATCGCCGAGGACATCGGCAACGGGCACTGGGTCAGTCAGCTGTGCGGCTTCCTTGCCTATCTCGGTGCGCTCGAAGGCGCCGAACGCGAATGCGCCGAACTGGTCGACAAGGCGCTGGCCGATGAACTCGGCGGCCCGGACGCGGCGGGAGCGACGTGGACGCATGCGGCGCTCGGCCTGCTCGATCTGGGATTCGGTCGGGTGGACGGGTCCTTGTCGCGGCTGACCGCGCTCACCGTGGAACCGGCGCGTCATCAGGTGATCGGTTTGCGGGTACTACCCGATCTGGTCGAGGCGGCCGTGCGCGCGGACGCACCGGAGCAGGCCGTCGCGGCGCGTGACCGGCTGACGTCGTGGGCGCAGGCGACCGGGGTCGACTGGATCACCGCACTCGACCACCGTGCCCGTGCGCTCACTGCCCCGGACGAGCGGGCCGAACACTACTTTCGCGAGGCCCTTGCCTCGGGCGGGCGCCCGTTCGATACGGCACGCACCCGGCTGCTGTTCGGTGAGTGGCTGCGCCGCGATAAACGCAAGACCGAGGCACGCACCCAGCTCGAAGCAGCCGCCGAAACCTTCGATCGGCTCGGCTTCACACCATGGGCGCAGCGGGCCGGGACCGAACTCGCCGCACTGGGTGTCGGTACGACCGCCCGACCTACGCGGGGGCCCGCCGCCGCACTCACACCGCAGGAACTACAGATCGCGCGGCTGGCCGCCCAGGGCCTGTCGAATCGAGATATCGCGGCCCAATTGGTGCTGAGCCCGCGCACGGTCGGACATCACCTGTACAAGGCGTATCCGAAGCTCGGTGTGGTCTCGCGCGGTGAGTTGGCGGATCTGCCGCTGGGCCCGGACTGAGCGAAGGCGCCGACATGGCCGTCGCACGACACGGCAGGTCGAGCGGACCAGAAGCCGGGAGCCCGCTCAGATCATGCGGCAACAGCTCAGGTTCGCCTGACCTCGGTCCGGCAGCCGGGCCGACTGAGGCGGGCCAGCGGTCAGGAGCGCTCGCGAATCAGACCGGCGGCCCACACCACGCTGCCGACCGCCGCTGCGGCCAGTACCGCGAACTGCGCGGAACCGACGATCAGCGCCAGCGCCAGACCGGCCAGCAGGCCCGCGACCAGCGCTTCCAGCTTGTACACCGGCCAGTCGCTGCCCGCGATATCGATCGTCGCGGGGCGGGCCGGAAGTGCGCGGCTCGCGGTGCGAAGTTCGGGGTGGTACGCGGTCATGGCTTCAGGGTATGCGGACCACAAAGTTCGGGCAAGCGAACTTTTTGTCGTGGGCGCCACAGACACCAGTGGCGGACCGCGGTCCGCATACGGGAATATTCGGCGGCCGCCCGTGGTTCGGATCCGGTATGCCACTTACTGGGGAATACGCACCGAGCACCTCCGATTGGGCCCGCGAACAGGCCGAAACCTATGAGAACTCCGGCGGTGAGGAGGCGACGACGCTGCGCGGCGTGCCCATCATCCTGCTCACCACCCGCGGCGCGAAGACCGGCAAACTGCGCAAGACGCCGCTGATGCGGGTCGAGCACGACGGCGAGTACGCGGTGGTCGCGTCATTGGGCGGGGCGCCGAAGCATCCGGTCTGGTACCACAACATCAAGGCCGAACCGCACGTCGAGTTGCGCGATGGCACCATCACGAAGGACTACACCGCGCGCGAGGTCGTCGGCGAGGAGAAGGCGCTGTGGTGGGAGCGCGCGGTCGCGGTGTGGCCCGATTACGCCGACTATCAGACCAAGACCACCCGGGAGATCCCGGTCTTCGTCCTCACCCCGCGCTGACACCGCCGCCACCCGCCGCAGCGTCGCGGCGCGGCGGGTGGCACCATATTCGAGTGTCGGATCCGCACCATGTGCTCGCTGAACTGCCCACCCGTCCGCCGTTGAACGCGGACGAGATCGACGCGGCCGCGAAGCGAATTTCCGACATCATCGAGCCGACCCCGTTGCAGCTGTGCCCGCGCCTGTCGCAGCGGACCGGTGCGCAGGTCTACCTCAAGCGCGAAGACCTCACCGTGGTCCGCTCCTACAAGCTGCGCGGCGCCTACAACCTGGTCGTCCAGCTCAGCGAGGTCGAACGCGCCGCGGGTGTCGTCACCGCGAGTGCGGGCAACCACGCCCAGGGGGTGGCGTTCGCATGCCGCGCCATGGGCATCACCGGCCGCATCTACGTCCCCACCACCACACCGAAGCAGAAACGCGACCGCATCCGCATCCATGGCGGTGAGTTCGTGGAACTGATCGCGGTCGGCGAAACCTACGATGCCGCCGCCGCGGCCGCCGCCGACGATGTGGCGCGCACCGGCGCGACCATGGTGCCGCCGTTCGACGACACCCGCACTGCGGCCGGGCAGGGCACCATCGCCGCGGAGATCCTCGATCAGCTCGGCAGCGCCCCCGACCTGGTGGTCGTCCCGGTCGGCGGTGGCGGCTGCCTGGCCGGTATCGGCACCTACCTGCGGGAACGTTCACCGCACACCGCGATCCTCGGCGTCGAACCCGCCGGCGCCGCCTCGATGACGGCGGCGCTGGTCGCTGGCGGTCCGGTGACGCTGCCGGAGATCGACCCGTTCGTCGACGGCGCCGCGGTGCGCCGGATCGGCGATGTGCCGTACGCGGCGGTGGCCGGATTCGGCGGCCGGGTGGTCACACACGGTTCGCTGCCGTTGCTGGTGGCGACCGAATCCCCGTCGGGTGCCGGATCGTTTCGTATGTTGCAGGTCGACGAGGGCGCCATCTGCACCAGCATGCTCGAGCTGTATCAGAACGAGGGCATCATCGCCGAACCCGCGGGCGCGCTCGCGGTGACGGCGCTGGCCGGTATCACGGTCGAACCGGGTTCCACCGTGGTGTGCCTGGTCTCGGGTGGCAACAACGACGTCTCCCGCTACGGCGAGGTCATCGAACGCTCACTGGTGCATCAGGGTCTCAAGCACTACTTCCTGGTGGATTTCCCGCAGGAACCGGGCGCGCTGCGCCGCTTCCTCGACGAGGTCCTCGGCCCGGACGACGACATCACCCTGTTCGAATACGTCAAACGCAACAACCGGGAGACCGGTGCGGCGCTGGTCGGTATCGAACTCGGAGCGCCGGAGGAGCTGGAACCGCTGATGGCGCGGATCGACGCCTCACCCATCCAATGCGAACGGCTCGAACCGGATTCACCGGCCTACCGCTATCTGACCTGAGCGGTCGTGTCTCGGTAGACGCGAGTCCGGTGGGCTGCTCTACGCCGGTTGTGATGCGTGGCGGTGAGCCGACCCGATCGACTCGGTATCGAGCACCACGAACGAATGTCCGGCGAGCACGGTCGCGTCAGCGTTGGGCGTCGGCGTGTCCCAGAACAGCACTGCGGCACCCGAGATGGGCAGCGGCACCGGATCGGCGGACAGGTTGCACGCCACGATCAGCGATCCCCGGCGGATCACGATCCAGCGTGCGTCCTCGTCGTAGTCGATATCGGCCGATGACGTCCACGAGCCGGTGAGTTCCGTGCGACTGCGGCGTAGGGCCAGCAGCTCGCGGTAGCAGGCCAGCAGCCGGGCGTGCGCCGGATCATCGGGTTCGGTCCAGTCGAGCCGCGAGCGTTCGAAGGTCGCCGGGTCCTGCGGATCGGGGACATCGTCGGTGGACCAGCCGTGCTCGGCGAACTCGGCGCGCCGCCCGGCCGCGGTGGCGGCGCCGACCTCGGGGTCGGTATGCGAGGTGAAGTACTGGAACGGGGTGCGCGCACCCCACTCCTCCCCCATGAACAACATCGGGGTGTAGGGCGAAAGCAGAACCAGTGCCGCCTTGACGGCCAGCTGACCGTCGGACAGATAGGCGCTCGGACGGTCGCCGGTCGCCCGGTTGCCGATCTGGTCGTGCGTGCAGGTGTAGGCCAGCAGCGCAGAAGGCCCAACCGCCGCCCGGTCGATCGGGCTGCCGTGCCTGCGGCCCCGGAACGTGGAATACGTTCCGGCATGGAAGAATCCGTGCGCGAGAGTCTCGGCCAGACAGGCCATGGAGCCGAAATCGACGTAATACCCCTGCCGTTCGCCCGAGACCGCCGCATGGATGGCGTGATGCAGGTCGTCGTTCCATTGACCGGTCAGCCCGAAACCGCCCGCCGCGCGCGGAGTGATCAGCGTCGGATCGTTGAGATCGCTTTCGGCGATCAAGGTCAGCGGACGGCCGAGATGTATGGCGAGCCGGTCGGTTTCGGCGGCCAGTTCGGTGAGCAGATGGATCGCCGTGGTGTCGGCGAGCGCATGCACTGCGTCCAGGCGCAGGGCGTCGATATGGAAATCCCGGAACCACCGCAAGGCGTTGTCGATGATGTAGCGACGCACCTCACCGGAGCCCGGACCGTCCAGATTCAGCCGCTGCCCCCAGGTGGTGCGCTGCTCGGCGAGATACGGCCCGAATCGCGGCAGATAGTTGCCGACCGGTCCGAGATGGTTGTAGACGACATCGAGCGCCACCGCCAAGCCGCGCGTATGACAGGCGTCGACGAAGCGGCGCAACCCATCGGGACCGCCGTACCCCTCGTGCACCGCATACCAGAGCACACCGTCGTAGCCCCAGTTCCGCGACCCGTCGAAGGCATTGACCGGCATCAACTCCACCATCGTCACGCCGAGCCGCACCAGATGATCCAGCCGTTCGATCGCCGCATCGAATGTGCCCGCCGGAGTGAAGGTCCCGATATGCAGTTCGTAGAACACCGCGTCAGCCAGTTGCCTGCCGGTCCAGCGGGCATCGGTCCACGCATCCGGTGCACCGCGGTCGACCGCCGAACGAGCATGCACGCCCTCGGGCTGGCGAGCCGAGCGCGGATCGGGGAGCACCGCCGGATCGTCATCGAGCAGATACCCGTAACGGGAGCCGGGCGCGGCATCCACCTGCGCCCACCACCAGCCGTCGCCCGAACGCCGCATCGGATGGACGACGCCCTCGATATCCAGCCGCACCAACTCCGGCGTCGGCGCCCACACCTCGAACCTCGTCACCGCGCCAGCATCGCACGGCATGGTGCAGCATCAGCTCAGCTGTGCGCGGGCGCCGACGACGGCCTCCTCATGTCTTCATCTGCGGTTGCCAGCCATCCTGGCGCGATACCCCGCCGGAGTCGCAGCCCTACGCGCGTCGGTATGAACGCTGCTGACATGGGCGCGACGCCGATGTCGTTCGGCCGGACAGTCGGCCATCCGACCAGTTCCGTCCATGCCTCGAGCAGGCGCACCGATCAGGGTCGGATCTGGTGCCGCGATGTGGTTGCTGACACAGTGGAGGCCGTGGGTATCTACAACGATCGCGTCGTCCCCCGCCTGGTCGAGGTCGCCTGCGGGATGAAGGCCAACGACACCCTGCGCGAGCGGGTGTGCGGCGGACTGTCCGGACGGGTGGTGGAGATCGGGTTCGGATCCGGTCTGAACGTGCCGTTCTATCCGCCGACGGTGCAGACGGTGAGCGCGGTCGAACCGGCCGACCTCGGCTGGAAGCTCGCGGCGAAACGGGTGGCCGCCGCGACCGTGCCGATCGAGCGCGCCGGACTGGACGGCCAATCGCTGCCCTTCGCCGACAACAGCTTCGACGCCGCGGTATCGACATGGACCATGTGCACCATCCCCGATATCGATGCCGCGCTCGCGGAGATCCGGCGTGTGCTGGTCCCCGGCGGAACCCTGCATTTCGTCGAGCACGGACTCGCACCCGACCGCAGGGTCCAGCGCTGGCAGCACCGACTCGACCCGATCCAGAACGTGGTCGCCGGTGGCTGCCATCTCGACCGCGATATCCGCGGACTCATCGAGCGCTCCGGATTCGAGATCCGCGATATCGAGGTGTTCTACGGTGGCCGCCCGAAATTCATGGTCGCCCAGACGCTGGGAGTCGCGGTGTCGCCATAGCGCCGGGTATGTCCCCAGGACAGGGGATTTCATGACAGCGGCCCCGGCGCGAGGGGCTAGGATACGGCTGATCCACGAACGGCGGGCGGTGACGGTGCGTTGGTTTGGAGTAGTCGCGAATGATCCCGAGTCATGGTCGGCGATCGCCGACGGATTCGTTCCGATGGCGCACTATTTCCACGATCCGCAGCAGTTGCGGGCCAGCCTGACCGGCCAGGAGACGAGCGCGTATCGCCTGCTGCGCTGGAATCAGCACGGCGACCGGACGGCCTCCCGCACCCGCAGGCATGTCCGGGAGGTTCCGGGCGACGACTTCTACTGGGTCGTCATCCCCGAACGAGGCACCTACTCGATGCGGTTCGGCGATGAGGTGATCCGGGTGCCGACCGGTCGCGCGATCCTGACCGGGATGGAGGTGGCCTGCGGCCTGCACATCCCCGACTCCACCGCCTTCGCGTTCCAGATTCCACGGGCCGAGGTCGATCACCGGCTGCGGCCGAGCGGCCACCTGCGGGCCGTCATCGATATGAGCCGCGGCCTCGGCCGGGTCGCTGGCGAGATGATCCGCACGGTGTCCGCCGAAGAGGCCGACCTCACCGATCGGGATTTCAATGCGATCTGCGATCGCGTCACGGAGCTGCTGTGCATGCTGTGCGCCGGTGACACCCAGCCGCAACCACTCGTCCACGCCGAGGTGGCGGAGAGCATCCGGCGCCATCTGCGCGAGCACATCGGGCACAGCGACGTCCGGTTACCCGCCGTCGCCAAGGCGCTCGGCTGGTCGCCCCGTCAACTGCGTCTGGTGCTGCAACAGCACGGGACGACCTTTCGCGATATGCGGCGCGACGAGGCGTTGCGCGTCGCTCGTGATCTGCTGGAAGACCCGCGCACGAACCTGAGCATCGCCGAGTTGGCGACCCGATCCGGTTTCACACCCAACTGGTTCTCCGCGGCGTTCAAAGAACGTTTCGGACAGTCACCGAGGGAGTTCCGCAAACACCGGCTCGAGCAGATCGCCGACGAGCAGCGCTGACACCGCGGCTGCTCGCCGACGCCGATCGTGGCGGCTACGTCGCCGGGGTCAAACGCACCGGAAGCGCGAGCGGACCGACCGTGCTGATTTGCGAGATGTACTCGATACGGGCCGGATCGATGGCAAGGGTGAGATCCGGATACCGCCGGAACAGCGTCGACAGCGCGATCCGGCTCTCCAGACGGGCCAGCGGCGCGCCGAGGCAGAAATGCGGTCCGTGCCCGAAGGCGAGCTGATCACGATGGTCGTGGTCGATATCGAAGGTGTCGGCGTCCGGGTTGCGCAGCAGGTCACGGCCGACCCCGCCGTGCCACAGCATCATGGCGCCCGCCGGGATGTCGACATCGGCCACCTTCACATCCGTGCGGGCATAGCGCATGAGCGCGCCGACCACCGAGGAGCGATAGCGCAGGACTTCCTCGACCACATCGTCCCAGCGGTCCTCGGCCTGCGCTTTCGCGAGCTGCTCGGGGTGTTCGCGCAGCGCGACGACGGCATTGCCGAGCAGATGCACCGTCGTCTCGTGTCCGGCGACGATCAGCAGCCACATCATCTCGACGAGTTCGGCGTCGGTGAGTTCGTTCTCCGCATTCGCCGCGAGCAGGGCGGAGGTGAGATCGTCGCCGGGGTCGCGTCGTTTACGGTCGAGCAATTCGGTGAAGTAGCCGATCATGGCGGCCATCGCGGCGTGCGCTTGTTCGCCGGTGCTCTCGGTGGAGACGATTGTGAGGGTCCAGCCCTTGAGCTGCGGCTGCTCGTCCTCCGGCACACCGAAGAGTTCGCAGATCACGCGCACCGGCAGCGGCGTCGTGTAGTTCGATATCAGGTCGATCTCGTCGGTCTGCGGGAAGCTGTCGATGAGTTCGGCTGCGATCTGCTCGATGCGCGGTGCCAATGCGGCGATCCGGCCGGGCGTGAACGCCTTGTTGATCGTTTTGCGCAGCCGCCGGTGCTCGGCGCCGTCCTGGTTCAGCATGTGCTGCATATCGGTCAGCGCTCGGAGCGGCCAATCCGCGGGAATCTTGCCGTCGTGCAGGGCGGGACAGTGCACCGCGTTCTTGGCGAAGGACTTGTCGTCGAGGATTTCGCCGACGGCTCGATGGCTGACGGCAAGCCATGCGGGCACCCCGCCGGGCAGTTCGATCGGGACCACCTCACCGGCGCGGCGGATACGGTCGTGCGTGTCGAGGATGGACTCGCCGGGTGTGGGCAATTGGATCAGTTGCTCGGTCATGTTGTCTCCCAACGTTTTCAGCCGATGTGGCGCTCATCTTCCTATGCGGTTCGCCGGTTCGCTCGCGCTGCCGATCACCCTGCCCAGTACCGGTATTCGCCGAAACCGGAACGTAGGAGCACGCGCCCGACGTCCTCGGCATCCGCGGTCCACAGCAGTATTGAATTGATCGGTCCAAAACTGCTACGGTGCCCCCATGGCGCGACCACGAGGCTTCGACGAGGACAAGGCGGTCGACGCGGCGATGCGGGCATTCTGGTCGGCGGGCTACGAGGCCACCTCGACCCAGGACCTGTGCACCGCGACCGGCCTCGGCCGCAGCAGCATCTACAACACCTTCACCAGTAAGCACGATCTGTTCGAGCGGGCGCTCGGCCGCTATATGGCAGTCAAGAACGCCGCCACCGAGGAGGTCCTGGACGCGGACGCACCGGCCGCCGAGAAGCTGCGCACACTGCTGTGGCGCACGGTCGACGCTCCCGACGAGGACCCGATCGGCTGTCTCGTGGTCAATTCCACCGTCGAACTCGGCCCCCGCGATACCCGCGTGGCCGCGACGCTGCGCACGGACCAGCGATATCGGCTCGAACTGCTCACCGCGGTCATCGAGAGCGGCCAACGCGCCGGTGACATCCGCCGCAACAAGGACGCCCACACCCTCGCACTGTTCCTGATCGCCACGATCAGCGGCATCCAGGTCGCCGCACGGGGTGGCGCCGACCGCGAGGAACGCGCGGCCATCGCCACCACCGCGCTCGAGGTCCTGTAACCCCGACTCCCCCAGCGGCTTTCGAGCCGCCACTCTTTCATGTCCACATTTTGGACTGATCAATTCAAAATAAGGGAAGGTCATCCGTGCCCACTGCCATCTACATCCTGGGTCTATCGATATTCGCCCAGGGCACCTCCGAACTCATGCTCGCGGGCCTGCTCACCGAGATGTCGACCGACCTCGGCGTGACGATTCCGCGCGCCGGACTGCTGATCTCGGCGTTCGCGCTCGGCATGCTGGTCGGCGCACCCGTGCTCGCGGTGCTGACCCTGCGCTGGTCGCGACGCACCGCGCTACTGGCATTCCTCGCCGTGTTCATCGCCGCGCACATCGTCGGGGCGCTGGCCACCGACTACTGGGTGCTGTTCGGCACGCGCGTGGTCGCGGCATTCGTCTACGCCGGATTCTGGGCGGTGGCCGCGGCGACGGCGGTGAGCCTGGTACCGCCGAATATGCGCGGGCGGGCGATGAGCGTGGTGGCGGGCGGGCTGACCGTCGCCACCGTGATCGGTCTGCCGCTCGGTACCGTCATCGGTCAGCATTTCGGCTGGCGAGCCGCCTTCTGGGCGGTGGCGATCCTGTCCGCGCCCGCCGTGCTCGGCGTGCTGGCGAAGATTCCCGGTGGACGTCCCGCCCGGCCACCGCGGGTGCGCACCCAACTGAGCGCCATGACCCGGCCGAGCCTGTGGCTGTCCTATGCGATGACCGCCGTGGCGACCGGCGCCCTCCTGATCACGTTCTCCTATCTGGGTGCCATGCTCACCGACACCACCGGCCTGCCCGAATCCTGGGTGCCCGCGGTGCTGGCCGGATACGGGGCGGGCGCGCTGCTCGGCATCATCGTCGGTGGGCGGACCGCGGACGCCTACCCGATGCGCACCCTCACCGTCGGCGTCGCCGGGCTGATCGTCACCTCGGCCCTGATCGCGCTCACCGCCACACACATCGCACCGATGGTGCTGCTCGCGATCGCGTTGGGCGCCTTCGGTTTCGGCACCAACCCTGTCCTCACCTCCCGTGTCTTCGCCCTGGCGCCCGACGCACCGACCATGGCCGCGGCGGTGAACACCTCCGCGTTCAATGTCGGCATCACCGCGGGCCCCTGGCTGGGCGGGGCCGCCCTCACCGCCGGACTCGGCTACCCGGCGACGGCATGGATCGGCGCGGCGCTCGGCGTGGCGGCGCTGGGGCTGGTGGCCGGGGCCGCGGCGCTCCAACGGCGCGATGGGTCCGCCGGTGTGACGACCGGCGCCGGACCCGCACCAGCGGCGGAGCCGACGCCGGTCGCCGTCTGACACCCGACACGGTGACACCGACGCCGTCGGATCGGGTGGCGATCGAGCGCCCCGGACAGCACAGGATCCACGATGCGCCGATGTCCGCCGCGCCCGAACGCATCCACTCGGGCGCGGCGGTGTGGTCAGGGCGCCGGTGGTCGTGGATCCCGCCTCCTGGATTTGTTCGGCCGGCGGGACGCCTCCTGGGCGACTCGTGCCCGACGCTCGGCGGGGACGAGGGCGATGATGTCGTCCCGTGAGGTGATCGTGAGCTTCTGGAATATCGCGGCCATCTGGGCATCGACCGTCTTGAAGGAACTGCCGCGACGGGCGGCGATCGCGGTATTGGTCCAGCCCGCCGCCGCGAGGGTCGCGACGTCCTGCTCGGCCGCGGACAGTTCCTGCCACCGTGTCGGGCGGTGCCGTCGGACCGGATGGTGCACCGGCAGAGCGTCGAGCGAGAGGGTGCCGAGCACCAAGGCGGTCACCTCGTCGAGTTCGGGACGCAGCATCGCGCCCTCCCGCTCGGCGGTGGTGAAGGCCCCCGCACCGAGCACCGAGCGAGAGACCTGCGCCGCCCGCTCGGTCTCCATTCGGAACGGGGCGAGATTGGTCAGATCCACGCCGAGGCGCCGACGCAGCGTGGCCGCACCACCGAGGATCCGCGCAACCTCCAAGGCCCATTCCCGCGACTGCGCACCGTGTGTGGATGGTTGTCCGTGCGCGTCGGCGATCTTGCGCGCGAGCGCCCACGCGTACATGTGGACCGCCCACACCGCGCCCCATTGATCACGCATGGCCAGCTGGTCGGCCAGGGTGGTGCGCACCGTGGCGAGCGCGGTCTCGGTATCACTGTTCTTGATCAGGGCGAGAGCCGAACTGAGTTCGGCCCACGACTGTTCCCACCGTGCCCCCGATCGACCGGCGTCCGCGAGGTGACGGCGGGCGGATTCGAGTGCCCGCGCGGGTGTTCCGGCGAAGCCGGTGGCGAGAACCTCGAACATCTCGGCCATCGACGCCGCACCGCGGTCTCCCGCCGCGAGGAACTTCCGACGCGCCCGCGCGAGCACCTCGATCGCACGAGGATCGTTGTCCGCCAACATCAACTGGCTGCCCCGGGTGAACTCGACCGGCGCGGGTAGGCCGAGATCGGTCTCCGGCTCCCGGCGCGCTCGCTCCACCGCGCCGGGATCGGCCACGCAGGCGGCCACACAATCGTCGAGCAGACGTTCGGCCTCGGCCGGAATCCCCTGGCACAGGCTGATCCAACCGATCATGGCCATCGCGGTGACCTGCAACTCGACCGGCTGCGGGTCGAGATCGCGGGTAGCGGCGAGCGCCCGCTCGGCCAGATGTTTCGACTCGCGCAGCGACCCCTTGAAGAACGGCACCCGCAAGGCGATCAACCCGACCATGATCTCCAGCGCGACCGAGGCTTGGCCGGGGGTGGCTTCGGCGCTGTCGATCGCGCACAGCAGGTTGTCCCACGCCGCGCGCGCCCACTCCAGCAATGCCTGTTCGTCCGGGCCGAGCCAGTCGCTGCCCGCCCTGGCCACCGCATCGCGGTAGTAGCGGCGGTGCCGGTCGCCGAACCGTGCGGTCTGCGCACCCGCGGCCCGCTCGCGCAGCCGCTGCTGGGCGAACACCCGGAAGCTCTCCAGCAGCGAGTACCGCACGGTGTCCTGGGTCAGATGTACCGAGACGATCGATTGATCCACCAGCCGCTCGAGCAGGCCCTCGACCTCGTCGCGGGCGATACCGTCGGCACCCGCATCGGCATCGTCGCAACAGACTGCTTCGATGGCCTCCAGTTCGGCGCCGATATCGGATCCGACCGGATCGCCGGGATCGGGGTCGTAGCCGGCGGCGAACACCGACAAACGCTCGAACAGCAGCCGCTCCTTGTCGTGGCACAGATCGTAGGACCAGGCGATGACATCGCGGATGCCCTGATGCCTGCCGTCGGCTCCGACTCGTCGCCCCGGCGACCAACCCAACCTGCGGTCGGACTCCGCACCGGAGAGATCGCGCAGGATCATCGACAACGGTTGCCTGCGCAACCGCGCGGCGGCGAGCTGGATGGCGAGCGGATGGTTGTGTACCCGACGGCAGATCGCCGCCGCGAGTTCTTGATCGGTATCGCCGACGATGTCGTGGCCGGTCAGTTCGGCCCGGCCGCGGAACAGGGTCAACGCCTGCTCCGCGGTCAAGGACCCGACCGGCACCAGGCACTCGTCGACCCAGCCGATCGCCTCCCGGCTGGTGGCGACGACGGTCAGACCGGGAACCGCACCGATCAGGTCGGCGATGAGGCGGCCCGCGCCGTCGAGCACGTGTTCACAGTTGTCCATCACCAGGATCGTCTGCACCGTGCGCCCCACCGCATCGGTACGCGCCAGCGTATCGAGCAGCGCGTCCCAGGTGGACCGCCCGGAAAAGTCGCCATCGACCAATGATTGCGCCAGTTCGTTCTCCACCGCCGCCGCGTCGGCGCCGCGTGGTAGCCGAGCCAGCCTCGCCCACTGCACCGGCACCCGTTTCGCCTTGTGGAATCGGTGCACGGCCTCGGTCGCCAACCGGGTCTTGCCGATACCGCCCGCACCGATCAGGGTGATCAACCGATTCGAACCGAGCAGCAGCATGCCGATCTTGTCCAGCTCACGCTCGCGGCCGATGAAATCGCTGGTGGTCGCGGGTGGCGAAGCACCGAAGCGCGAAGATCTGGCCGTCACGGTGGTGCAGCATAGCGGCCGGCGAACACCGAAAAGGGGCAAACGTCCCGGGCCGGAGGTCCCCGGCCCGGCGTCGGTGACCGCGTGTGCGCCCGGCATCGGCTACCGATGCACCGGTCCTACCTATCGGCACACGATGGCTGGCGTCGGTACCGATCGATTCCAGAAGGATGCACACGTGGCACAGATACAGGTGGTTGGCGCGGGCGAATGTGGATTGCCACTGGCACTGCGTTTGCTGCGCGGCGGACAGGACGTCTCACTGGTCACCGACCGAGACGCCGATGCGGTGCTGTCCGGCGCCATGACCAGCACCCAGGTCAAATTCGCGCGGACCGTGGCGCTCGAATCGGCGGCGGGCCTCGACTTCTGGGCATCGACCGCACCCGCCATCGGCGGCGTCCGGTTCACCATGGCCGTCGACGGCGAGGCGGTGGCCGGATGGTCCGGCCGATTCAGCGCACCGGCCCGCAGCGTCGACCAGCGCACCGTCTTCGCTCGCTGGTTCACCGATTTCCTGGCCGAGGGCGGGCGGGTGGACATCGCCGACCTACCGCTCGCCGAACTCGATCGCCGGGCCACCGCATACGATCTGACCGTCGTCACGCGGGCCTCGTCGGAACTGGCCGGATGTTTTCCCGTCGACCAGAGCCTCGAGGTACCGAGTCGGCCCGCACGCAGGCTCGCGGCACTGTACCTGGACGGCGTCACACCGGATCCGGACGGACTCGGAATGTATGTGGCGCTGCCCGGCCTCGGCGAGGTCGTCTCCACGCCCGCGCTCACCGGACCTCCCGGTCAGGAAAGGCATTGTGACACCCTGATGTTCGAGGTGCTTCCGGGCGGTGGGATCGACGTGTTCGACACCGCGACCACGCCCGCCGAGCGGCTGCGGGTGGCGCGGGAGATCCTCGCCCGGCATCTGCCGCCCGCACTGGCCGCGCGTTTCCGCGATGCCGAACCGACCGACGCGGGCGCGACCTTGGTCGGCGCGATCACTCCGGTGCTGCGGGAACCCGTCGGCACCATGCCTTCCGGTCTGCCGGTACTCGGCGGCGGCGACGTGGTGTGCCGGATGGATCCCGGTGGCGCGCAAGGCGCCAACAGCGCCGCGCAGTGCGCCGCCTACTACGCGGCGGCGGTGCTCGACGACCCCGACCGTAGCTTCGACGCGCCGTGGATGGCGGCGGCGGCGAAGCCGTGGCTCACCGATATCGCCCGTCCGGCGGCACTGTGGACGATGACCCTGCTCGACCCGCCCGCGGCGTTGCAGAAGCTCATGGACGCGGCCGCGTACGACTCCACGCTGGCCGACGCGTTCGCCGAGACATTCATCGTCCCGGCGAACATGCCGCAGCTGGCCACCATCCTGGCCTGACCGACCGCCGGTCGTCGGTCACGTCGGGGATGCGGGAAAGACGACCGGCAGCGCGGCAAGGGCACGGTGGAACGGCCCTTGCCGCCAGGTCAATTCGTGTACCGGCACCGCCAGCCGCACCTCGGGCAGTGCGTCGAGCAGCTGGTCGACGGCGTCCTGCGCGATCAGATAGGCGACGGTGCTGGCCGGGCAGGCATGCGGGCCCGCGCCCCACGCCAGATGTGACCGGTTGCCCGTGACCGGTCCCGCACCGATCTCCGGGTCGTTGTTGCATGCGGCCAGTCCGATCACCACCGGCTGATCGGCGGGCAGCCAGGTGTGGTCGATCAGAATCGGTCGGCGTGGATAGGTCACGCTGAAATTGGCCATCGGCGGATCATGGAACAACACCTCATCGAGAGCGTCGCGGGTGGACAGGCTGCCGTCGAGCATGCTGCCGGCGAACCGCTCATCGGTGAGCATCAGCAGCAACGAGTTGCTGATCAGGTTCTGCATCGGCTCGTTCCCGGCGCCGTAGAGGATGCCGAGCTGGTGGATGAGTTCCTCGTCGGCGAAACCGGCCGGATGGTCGATGAGGCGGGAAGTGATATCGGCGGCGGGTTCGGCCCGTTTCAGTTCGATCAATCGCAGCATCGCCGCGGCGAGACGCCGATCGCTGTGTACGGTGTCGACGCCATCGAAGATCGCCGCCGTCGCCGCCGCGATCTCGTTACCGATGTCGGGCGGGCATCCGAGCAACGCGTTGATCGCCTGGAACGCCAGCGGGGCGGCGTAGGAACGGTGCAGGTCGGCGGCACCGGTGGTACGGAAGGAATCGATCAACACGGTAGCGATGCCTTCGACGGTGCCGCGCACGCTGTGCAAGTCGACGCCATCGATGCCCGCGGTCGCCGCACGCCGGTAGCGGTCGTGTTCGGCGCCCGCGCTGCGCAGCGCGTTCGGGCGCCAGGACAGGATCGGCAGCACCGGGCAGTCGGCGGCGATACCGCGTTGCCAGGCGCGTGGATCGGCCGGGAAATGGTCGGGGTCGTGCATGATCCGCACGGCGGTTCGGTAGCCGATCACCAGCGTCGCCGGGACGCCAGGAGCCAGCTCCACCGGCACGATCGAGCCGTACCTGGCGCGCATGTCGCGGTAGGCGCGATGCGGATCGGCGGCGAATTCCGCGGTGTACAGCGGGACCCGGTCCCGATCGGTGTGCACGGGCGAGCTGTGGTGGGGTATCGGGCAACTCTCGGAACCGACGGATTCGGACGGCATGGGCAATGTCGGGGCTCCCCACAGTAGGACCGGCTGCAACACGCCGAGAACCGGGCGGTGCGGCGCGGTCGACGACGGACCGAGAATGCGCCGATAGGTAGGTCGAGGGCATCGGTAGGTGCGGGCGGGTGCCGCGGTGGAGCCGCTCTCGGCGGTGTCCGATCCGGACGTGATCGACGCTCCGACGAGTTCCGGTGAACGACGCGCCGAGGGTCGGCTTCGGCGACACGCCGAGTGGGGTGCGACGTCGGTCTCCCCGCCGGAGCGCCGCGGCGACCCTGTCGGTGGCCCGGCCTAGAATCTGATCCGCCAACCCCCGTCGCGACCTTGGGAGGAAGGACCGTCTTGGCCGACTCGTCCGGATCGTTCGTTCACCTGCACAACCACACCGAGTATTCGATGCTCGACGGCGCGGCCAAGATCTCGCCGCTGTTCGCCGAGGCCAACCGGTTGGGCATGACGGCCGTCGGGATGACCGACCACGGCAACATGTACGGCGCCTCGGAGTTCTACAACTCCGCCAAGAAGGCCGGGATCAAACCGATCATCGGCATCGAGGCCTATATCGCGCCCGCCTCCCGGTTCGACACCAAACGTGTGCAGTGGGGCGATCCGAGCCAGAAGGGCGACGACGTCTCCGGTTCGGGCGCCTACACCCATATGACGATGGTGGCCGAGAACGCGACCGGCCTGCGTAATCTGTTCAAACTGTCCTCGCTGGCCTCCATCGAGGGCCAGCTCGGCAAATGGGCGCGCATGGACGAGGAGATCATCGCCCAGCACGCCGAGGGCATCATCGCGACCACCGGCTGCCCCTCCGGCGAGGTGCAGACCAGGCTGCGCCTCGGCCACGATCGCGAAGCCCTGGAGGCCGCCGCCAAATGGCAGGAGATCTTCGGGCCGGACAACTTCTTCCTCGAGGTCATGGACCACGGCCTGTCCATCGAGCGTCGCGTACGCGAGGGCCTGATCGAGGTCAGCAACAAGCTCGCCATTCCGCCCTTGGCCACCAACGACTGTCATTACGTCACCAAGGACCAGTCGACCAACCATGAGGCGCTGCTGTGCATCCAGACCGGTAAGACGCTGAGCGACCCGACCCGCTTCAAGTTCGACGGCGACGGCTACTACCTGAAATCGGCCGCGGAGATGCGTGCCCTCTGGGATGCCGAGATCCCCGGCGCATGCGACAACACGGTGCGCATCGGCGAACGCGTGCAGTCCTACGACGAGGTGTGGGAACACCGGGATCGGATGCCGGTCTTCCCGGTGCCCGAGGGCGAGACCCAGGCCAGCTGGCTGCACAAGGAGGTCATGCGCGGCCTGGACCGGCGCTTCCCCAACGGTGTGCCGCAGGAATATCTCAGCCGCGCCGAGTACGAGCTGTCGGTCATCTGCGAGATGGGTTTCCCCGCCTACTTCCTCGTCGTCGGTGACCTCATCGCGCATGCGCTCGAGGTGGGTATCCGGGTCGGTCCCGGCCGTGGTTCGGCGGCCGGTTCGCTGGTGGCCTACGCGATGGGCATCACCAATATCGACCCGATCCCGCACGGTCTGCTCTTCGAACGGTTCCTCAACCCCGAACGCGTCTCGATGCCCGATATCGATATCGACTTCGACGATCGCCGCCGCGGGGAAATGGTGCGCTACGCCACCGACAAATGGGGCAGCGACCGGGTCGCGCAGGTCATCACCTTCGGCACCATCAAGACCAAGGCCGCGATCAAGGACTCCGCGCGAGTACTGTTCGGCCAGCCCGGTTTCGCCATCGCCGACCAGATCACCAAGGCGCTGCCGCCGCCGATCATGGCCAAGGACATCTCGGTCTCCGGTATCACCGACCCCGACCACGAGCGCTACAAGGAAGCCGCCGAGGTCCGTGAACTCATCAACAACAACCCCGATATCGCGAAGATCTACGAGACCGCGCGCGGGCTGGAAGGGCTGATCCGCAACGCCGGTGTGCACGCCTGCGCGGTCATCATGTCCTCCGAGCCGCTCACCGACGCGATCCCGGTGTGGAAACGCGCCCAGGACGGCGCCATCATCACCGGCTGGGACTATCCGTCGTGTGAGGCCATCGGCCTGCTCAAGATGGACTTCCTCGGCCTGCGCAACCTCACCGTCATCGGTGACGCGCTCGACAACATCAAGGCCAACCGCGGCATCGATCTGGATATGGATCATCTGCCGCTCGACGATCCGCCCACCTACGAACTGCTGGCCCGCGGTGACACGCTCGGCGTGTTCCAGCTCGACGGCAGCGCCATGCGCGATCTGCTGCGCCGCATGCAGCCCACCGGCTTCGAGGACATCGTCGCCGTGCTCGCGCTGTATCGCCCCGGCCCCATGGGCATGAACGCGCACAACGACTACGCCGACCGCAAGAACAATCGGCAAGAGGTCAAGCCGATTCATCCCGAGCTGGAAGAGCCCCTGAAGGAGATCCTGGCCGATACCTACGGCCTGATCGTCTATCAGGAACAGATCATGCAGATCGCGCAGAAGGTGGCCGGGTATTCCCTCGGTCGAGCCGATATTCTGCGCCGCGCCATGGGTAAGAAGAAGGCCGAAGTGCTGGAAGCCGAGTTCGAGGGCTTCGAAAAGGGCATGCTGGACAACGGTTTCTCCAAACCCGCGATCAAGGCGCTGTGGGACACGATTCTCCCGTTCGCCGGATACGCGTTCAACAAATCGCATGCCGCCGGATACGGCCTGGTCTCGTTCTGGACCGCCTACCTCAAGGCCAACTATCCGGCCGAATACATGGCCGGCCTGCTCACCTCCGTCGGCGACGACAAGGACAAGGCCGCGATCTATCTGTCGGACTGCCGCAAGCTCGGCATCACCGTGCTGCCACCGGATGTCAACGAATCCGAACAGAACTTCGCCTCGGTCGGCACCGATATCCGGTTCGGTCTCGGCGCGGTGCGCAATGTGGGCTCGAATGTGGTGTCCTCGATCATCGCCGCGCGAAAGGAGAAATCGAAGTTCACCGATTTCTCCGATTATCTGAACAAGATCGATGCCATCGCCTGCACCAAGAAGGTCACCGAATCTCTCATCAAGGCAGGCGCTTTCGATTCGCTCGGGCATCCGCGCAAGGGTCTGCTGCTGATCCATTCCGATGCCATCGACGCGGTGATGTCGACCAAGAAGGCCGAGGCGATGGGTCAGTTCGACCTGTTCGGCGGAATGGACGACGGCGACGATTCGATGGCGTCGGTGTTCAACGTGAAGGTGCCCGACGAGGAATGGGAGACCAAACACAAGCTCGCCCTGGAACGGGAGATGCTGGGCCTGTACGTCTCCGGGCATCCGCTCAACGGTGTGGAGCATGTGCTGGCCGCGCAGGTGGATACGCCGATCCCCACCATCCTCGAAGGTGAGGTCAAAGACGGCGCACAGGTCACCATCGGCGGCATCCTCGCCTCGGTGAACCGCCGCATCAACAAGAACGGCCTGGCCTGGGCCTCCGCCCAGCTCGAGGACCTCACCGGTGGTGTGGAGGTGCTGTTCTTCCCGCAGTCGTACTCGGTGTACGGCATGGACGTGGTCGAGGACGCGGTGGTGCTGGTGAAGGCCAGGGTCTCGGTCCGCGACGACCGGATCTCCCTGATCGCCAACGACCTCGCCGTCCCCGACCTGTCGGCCATCGGCGTGGCCAAACCGCTGGCCGTCACCATTCCCACCCGCATGTGCACCCCGGAAAAAGTGTCCGCCCTCAAACGAGTGCTGACCAGCCATCCGGGCACCTCCGATGTGCATCTGCGCCATGTGGGCGCCCGGGAGAAGACCACGCTGCTGAAACTGGACGACAGCCTGCGGGTTTCACCGTCGTCGGCATTGATGGGCGATCTGAAGGCATTGCTCGGACCGGGGTGCCTGACCGTCTGACAGACGGTCGAGGCTACGACCTCACGGACCCGCCGGGCCGTTGATGAAGGCGATCCACGGGATGGTGTCGCCCAAGCAGGCGCCGGTGACCTGTGCGCCGGGCTCGAACCCGCCCACCAGCTTCGCCGGAGTGACCGGGTCGACGGAGACCGAGTCGGTCTTCCACGGACCCCACACCGCGCAGGTCCACGTCTCCGTGCCGGTGGGATCGCCGATGGCGATCTCCCCCGGCGCGTTGGGGACGATCACCGGCCCTGCCGACGCGACGCCGCCGCCGATGATGATCATCGGAGCCACGGCCGCCGCGGCGATGGTCGCACGCACTACGAGCTTGTTCATGGTTGTCACCTTCTGCTGGTCCGATCGGTCTCCGTACCGAGCGAATGTTGTTGTCGATCCGGTTGGACCGTGCAGTAAGCGTCGCCCACGACAGCCGCCTGAAGCTTCCCCACCAGGGTGGAACTCGGCCATACCTTTCGGCAGCGGGCGGCGTGTGGGAAAAGCAGGCCCGAGCGCGTCGTCATGGCGCCGACCCGGCCATACGCCCGGTTCTAGAATGTGAATGACCGTCGCCCGCGGCAACGCAGAAAGGGGTGGGTGGTGACCGGCGACTTCGCCGAGGAACCACGGCTCAGCTACACCGACGACCGAGGACATCGCCGGGAGGTGACCCTCGGCGCCGGGACGCTGCGGATCACGGTGGGGCGGTCGTCGCAGGCCGATATCTCGCTCGGCACCGACGGTAAGGTATCGCGACTGCATGCCACGATCGAATGGTTGAGCGGGCATTGGACGATCGTCGACGACGGACTCTCCCGCAACGGCACCTTTGTCAACGGGCACCGGCTCACCGGACGGCATCGGTTGCGGCCGGGTGACAGTATCCGCATCGGTTCGACCAGGATGACCTACCTCGATCTGAGCCGGGCCAGTGGCGCCCACACCCTCGTCTCGGCCACCATGCCGACACCGCAATCCCTGACGCAGGCGCAGATGGCCGTGCTGATCGCCCTGTGCAGGCCGTACAAGGACAACACCACCTTCGCCACGCCGGCGTCGAATCAGCAGATCGCACGGGAACTGTTCCTCGCCGCCGAAACGGTGAAAACCCATCTGCGAGCGCTGTTCATCAAATTCGGGATCGAGGATCTGCCGCAGAACCAGAAGCGAATGCGGTTGGCCGAGCGGGCAATGCACAGCGGAATCGTCACCGAACGCGATCTCTGAGGCACGACACAGCGATTCCGCCGAATCGCCGAGGGGCCGTCACCGTACGGACGTCGCGAAACCACCGGAGAGCAGTCCGGGGCGCTGGTAGGGTCGCCGGGCAGCAGGCGTGATCCCATCCATGACGAGCCCTTCGAGGTGGTCGATGATGACAAGCAAGCTCGCTTTCGCCGTTCCGGCGGCCTCCGCACTCGCCGTGACGGCGCTGGCCGTGACCGCGGCGCCCGCGGCGGCCGAGAACGGCGGCAAGTTCCAGACGGTGTACTCGCTGACCGATGGTCCGTGCGTGGCGCAGATCGACGCGTCGGTGACCGGGCCGGGATATCCCGAGCACGCGTCGTTCACCGTCACCGCGCATATGTACGGGGTCGGCTCGTGTCGGCTGCCGGTCACCCTGAACTGGCGCAACCTCGACACCGGCGAGACCGGTTCGAAGACCCACACCCCGAGCGGGCCGGGAACCTGGATGCCCGACGGGCGCTCGGCCCTGTTCGCGCCGGGTATCGGACGATTCGAGGCCACCGTCACCGTCGGCGCGGCCCATATCCCGGAGCCGGGCACCGTCCAATTCACGGTCGAGAAGTACCAGGGCTGATCGCCTTCGACTCCGCGACACCGAGCACTCACGACCCGGCGACCGCGCCGAACCGGCCACGGCGCCGGCGACCAGCGGCACAATCAGGACATGAATGATCCGCGCCCGCCGACGGCGCAGGTGGATCGCTACCCGGGGCGGGCCCCGGGTAGCGATGGTGTCTCCGGTGGCCGCCGTCCTGCGCTCGGCATCCCCCATGGACCGGGCGGTCGCAGGTGCGCGATCGGGCTGCCGACATGACGACCACGATCGTCACGGTCGCCGTCGTCGGCGTGGTGCTGGTGGTGGCGCTGCTGATCTGGTCGCGGACGCGCCGGGTGGTCACCACACCGGCCGAACGCGCCGTGCATTCGGCGCTGCACACCGCGTCGCTGGCGGCCCGCCCGCTGCGCCGCGGACTCGATGAGAAGTCCGCTACCGAAGCGGCACCACATCTGCGGGCGCTGACCGGCGCCGACGCGCTCGGGGTGGCCGATGCCGAGGCCACACTGCTGGCATGGGACGGGCCGCACGCCGATCTGAGCGAACCGTTCACCGACGCCGCACGACGCGCCATGGCGGGCGAACGTCCGGTACTGGTCGGTGGGCCCGGTGGTGAGGCGCGCGGACGCGGCGGCAACCACGCCGGGCGCACCCTCATCGCACAGCCACTCATCATCGAGGGCACCGGCGTGGTGGGCGCTTTCGGTGTCGTCACCACCGGCACTCCCGGCCCCGGCACGCTCGGCGCCGTCGCCGAAGTCGCCCGCTATGCCTGCGGTCAACTGGAACTGGCCGAACTCGACGCCTCGCGGGCCCGGCTGGACCGGGCCGAGGTCCGCGCGCTGCGCGCCCAGATCAGCCCGCATTTCATCTACAACGCGCTCAACACCATCGCCTCCTTCGTCCGCACCGATCCCGCCCGCGCCCGCGAACTCATCCTCGAATTCGCCGATTTCACCCGCTACTCGTTCCGCGCCGCGGGCGAGTACACGGTGCTGGCCGATGAACTGCGCAATATCGAACGCTATCTGGCGCTCGAGCGGGCCCGGTTCGGCGACGCGCTCCAGGTCAGGTTGCAGATCGCGCCGGAGGTGCTCGGCGTGGTGCTGCCATTTCTCGCACTGCAACCGCTGGTGGAGAACGCCGTGCGGCACGGTCTGGCCGGAGCCACCGGCGGCGGCACCGTCAGCATCGTGGCCGCCGACGCGGGCACCGACTGCATGATCAGTGTCGAGGACGACGGTGCGGGCATGGACCCGGAACTGCTGCGCTCCGGTGAACTCGACGCCGTCGAATCCGGTTCCGGCGCCACCGCTTCCAGTGAATCAGCGCACGTCGGCCTCGCCAATGTCGATGATCGCCTGCGCGCGGCATTTGGCGACGATTACGGGCTGGTGGTCGATACGGCGCCCGGCGCGGGCACCAAGGTCAGCATGCGAGTACCGAAGTTCCGCGCGGGAATCCGAGCGTGAGGCGGCGGCCAGAGATCGGTCGGCGCACCGTGGCATCGGGCACCAGCATCCGGCTGAGCCGACACTGCGCCCAGCGCGGGGAACCGAGGTCGGCTTACGAATGCCGGAGTTCCGGGGCCGGGTTCAAGTGTGCTCGTCGGCTCCTCCGAGGCGAACCGACACGACCGTCAACGGAGGGTGGCGATGCGGACGCCCCATCTTCTGCGGATCGTGGACGCTCGATCGGCGGCGCCCCACCGGATGGCATTGGCCGCCGGGCACAGCACCGATTCGGCGACGGCGACCGAACGGGGGACGCCCCCCGCACTGCCCACTGTCTACGATGAGTGGGCTGTGATGTAGGACACCGGAAGGGACTGGCGATGCTGCGGGTGCTGGCCGTCGATGATGAGAAGCCCGCCCTCGATGAGCTGGTCTATCTGTTGCGAGCCCAACCCGTGGTGACCGAGATCCACGCTGCGAGCGATGCCACCAGCGCGCTGCGGCTACTGCGGGCGCACCCGGTCGACGCGGTGTTCCTCGATATCAATATGCCCGGACTGGACGGGATGGAGCTGGCGGGCATTCTGTCGGAATTCGCCACGCCTCCCGCCGTGGTCTTCGTGACCGCACACGATGACAAGGCCGTCGCCGCCTTCGACCTCGGTGCGGTCGACTACCTGCTGAAACCGCTGCGTGAGGCCCGACTGGCCGAAGCGGTACGGCGCATCGCCGCCGCACGTGCCACCGCGGCGACACCCGATACCGAGACTCCGCCGGATGCGGCCGACACCAACGAGGTGATCCCGGTCGAGCTGGCGGGCGTCACCACGCTCGTGCACCGTTCCAGCGTGAGCTGGGTGGAAGCCGACGGCGATTACGCCAGACTGCACACCAGCGCCGGATCGCATCTGGTGCGTATCCCGCTCTCGGCGCTCGAGGCGCGCTGGCAGGATGCCGGGTTCCTGCGAGTGCATCGCTCGTATCTGGTGGCATTGCGGCAGGTGACCGGGATGCGCACGGTGGGCAGCGGCACCGTGGTGTGCCTGCGCGGTGAAGGCGCCGCGGCGGCGGTCGAACTGCCGGTGAGCCGCCGTCAGGTGCGTGAACTCAAACAGCGGCTGGTCCGTGGACCACGCCAGACCTGGACCGGCCGATGACGAGCCCGCAGCCGCGTCCGCCCAGGGAACGTGTGGTGCTGGCCGAACGGCGCGGCGCCCGACGCGTGCACACCAGAATGGAGGTGGCCGAGCAGACCGAGATCGGCGCCGCCATGATCGGCGGACTGATCCGCGCCCAACTCGGGCTCGCCCTGCGCCTGGGCCTGGTGACGGTGGCGATGCTCGGCGCACTGCCACTGTTGTTCGGGATCGAATCCCTCGCGGGCGCCCATGTGCTCGGCATCCGGCTGCCGTGGCTGCTACTCGGCGTCGCCGCCTATCCGGCGCTGTATGCGATCGGCCGCGGCTACGTGCGGCTGGCCGAACGCAATGAGCACGATTTCCTCGAACTGGCCGAGGACTGAGATGGCCGAGGCGTCGACGGCCGGTACCTGGCTGACGGTGGCGGCGCTGCTGCTCGCGGCGGCGGCCACGGTGATCATCGGCGGGTACGGGGTCCGGTTCGCGCGCACCACCTCCGATTTCCTGGTGGCCTCGCGCAGTGTCGGCCCGCGCTGGAACGCGGCGGCGGTATCGGGTGAATATCTGTCGGCGGCCTCGTTTCTCGGTGTCGCCGGGCTGATCGCCAAATACGGCGCCGACGCGCTGTGGTATCCGGTCGGATTCACCGCGGGCTATGTCGGGTTGCTGCTGTTCGTCGCGGCGCCGCTGCGTCGGTCGGGCGCTTACACGGTGCCCGATTTCGCCGAGTTCCGGCTCGGCTCACTGCGTTTGCGGCGGCTCGCGGCACTGGTGGTGGTGTTGATCTGCGGGGTGTATCTGATCCCCCAATTCCAGGGCGCCGGGCTGACGCTGCGCATCCTGCTCGACGTTCCCGGGTGGGTGGGTGCGGTGGCCGTCGGCGCGATCGTGATCGCCAATGTGGTCGGTGGCGGTATGCGCTCCATCACGCTGGTCCAGGCGTTCCAGTACTGGTTGAAACTCACCGCCGTCGCACTGCCCGCGTTGGTGCTGCTCGGACATTTCCTCGGCGCGCACCAACCGGTGGGCTCCCCCGCACCGCCGACCGTCGCGCAGTCCACCACCGTTGAGGTGACCACACCGGTGATCGTGCAGGTCGACGCACCGCAGCGGGTGACGATCACCGGAACGGTCGACGGCCGCGCCGTCGACGGCCCGGTCTCGCTCGGGGCGGGTGAACATGAACTCGCCGCCGATACCCGGCTGGTGCTCGACGCGGGCGCCACGGTCCCGGTGGTCGCGGGCGCACCCGCCGACGGTGCGGCCTGGCTGCTGCCCGGCGGCGGATTCGGCGACCCGCATCCGCTGTATCAGGTGTATTCGCTGATCATCGCGACCTTCCTCGGCACCATGGGATTGCCGCATGTGTTGGTGCGCTTCTACACCAACCCGGATGGTCGCGCCGCCCGCGCCACCGCGCTGGCCGTCATCGGCTTGGTCGGCGGGTTCTATCTGTTCCCGATTCTGCTCGGTGTGTTCGCGCGCCTGTACGTACCGCAGCTGCTCATCACCGGCACCTCCGATGCTGCGGTGCTGCTGCTGCCGGGTTCGGTACTCGATGGGCTGCCCGGTCAACTGCTGGCCGCGCTGGTCGCGGCGGGCGCGATCGCGGCGTTCCTCGCCACTTCGTCCGGACTGCTGGTCAGTATCGCGGGCGTGCTCAGCACCGATGTGCTGCGCGGTCGTATCCGCGATTTCCGGGCGGCGGCGCTGGTGGCGGGTGCGGTGCCGCTCGGGTTGTCGCTGACGGTGGTGTCGCTGGATCTGTCGCGGACGGTCGGGCTGGCCTTCGCCGTGGCCGCATCCACGCTGTGCCCGCTGCTCGTGCTCGGTATCTGGTGGCGTGGACTCACCGCCACCGGTGCGATGTCCGGGCTGATCATCGGCGGGCTGGCCGCCGGCGGCGCGACGGTGGTGTCGGTGCTCGGCGGCGTCGCCGAGGAGCCGGCCGGTGGCTGGCCCGCCGTGCTGCTCGGTTATCCGGCGGCGATCAGCGTGCCGCTGGCGTTCACGACGATGATCGCGGTCAGCATGGTGACCCGACGCCAGGACGGTCTCACCGTGGCGCGCATCTTCGTCCGCATGCACGCCCCCGAGCGTCTCGGGATGGGCGCCGATCGCGAGGGCGGTTTGTCGGCGGGCTGACCGTTCGTCGCACTCATCCGACCGTTCACCGCACGGTCGAATCCGTCTGCCGAGTGACCCAGGCCACAGCATTCTGTGCGGGCGGTAGCGGCCGTAACTTCGATACACACCGTAAGCCACGTCACAGGTAGGACCGGGTGATGACCACAACCGATACCGACGCCGCACCGCCGCGGCGTATCCCGACGCCGGAGGAATTCGTCCGGATGCAGGCAAGCCCGGAATTCCAGGAACTGCGAACCCGATTGCGTCGCTTCGTCTTCCCGATGACCGCACTGTTCCTCACCTGGTATCTGGTGTATGTGCTGCTCGGCGCGTACGCGCACGATTTCATGGCCACCACGCTGTTCGGCAATATCAATGTCGGGCTGGTGCTCGGTCTCGGACAGTTCGTATCCACTTTCGTCATCACCGGCCTGTATGTCCGGTTCGCCAACCGGGAACTCGACCCGCGTGCCGCGGCCATCCGCGAGGAACTCGAAGGGGCCGAGGCATGAGCGTGCAGCATCTGGCCGCCGACGCCACCGTCGGCAATCCGATCGCCAATATCAGCATTTTCGCGCTGTTCGTCGTGGTCACCATGGTCGTGGTGATCCGCGCCAGTCGTAAGAACACCACCGCCGCCGACTATTTCACCGGCGGACGCGGTTTCTCCGGCCCGCAGAACGGCATCGCCATCGCCGGTGACTATCTGTCCGCGGCCAGCTTCCTCGGCATTGCGGGCGCTATCGCGGTGTACGGCTACGACGGGTTCCTCTATTCCATCGGCTTCCTGGTCGCCTGGTTGGTCGCGTTGTTGCTGGTGGCCGAGATGCTGCGCAATACCGGCAAATTCACCATGGCCGATGTGCTGAGCTTCCGCTTGAAGCAGGGGCCGGTGCGCACCGCAGCGGCCTTGACCACACTGACGGTGTCGTTGTTCTATCTGCTCGCCCAGATGGCGGGCGCCGGCGGTCTGGTGGCGCTGCTGCTCGATATCTCCAGCAAGACCGGGCAGGCCGTGGTGATCGCGGTGGTCGGTGTGCTGATGATCGTCTACGTGCTCGTCGGCGGGATGAAGGGCACCACCTGGGTACAGATCATCAAGGCCGTCCTGCTGATCACCGGCGCTGCGGTGATGACCATCGTGGTGTTCGCGAAGTTCGGGTTCGACCTGTCCGACATCCTTGGTTCGGCACAGGCCGCGGTGAGCGGTTCGACCAGCGAGGCGGTCGCCGCCCGTGATGTGCTCGCACCCGGCGCCCAGTACGGCGGTAGCGAGATGTCGAAGCTGAACTTCCTGTCCCTCGGTCTGGCCCTCGTCCTGGGCACCGCCGGTCTGCCGCATGTGCTGATGCGGTTCTACACCGTGCCCACGGCCAAGGAAGCGCGGCGCTCGGTGGTCTGGGCGATTGCCCTGATCGGCGCGTTCTATCTGTTCACCCTGGTCCTCGGTTACGGTGCGGCGGCCATCGTCGGCCCGGACAAGATCCTCGCCGCGGCGGGTGGGCAGAACTCGGCGGCCCCGCTGCTGGCCTTCGAACTCGGTGGTGTGCTGTTGCTCGGCGTGATCTCGGCGGTCGCGTTCGCCACCATCCTCGCGGTGGTGGCCGGGCTGACGATCACCGCGTCGGCCTCGTTCGCCCATGACATCTACGCCAGCGTGCTCAAGCACGGTAAGGCCGATGAGGCCAGCCAGGTGCGGGTCTCGCGCTACACCGCGGTGGTGATCGGGCTGCTTGCCATCGGGCTCGGCATCCTGGCCAACGGCCAGAACATCGCCTTCCTGGTGGCGCTGGCCTTCGCGGTCGCGGCGGCGGCGAATCTGCCGACCATCCTGTATTCGCTGTTCTGGCGGCGGTTCAACACCACCGGCGCACTGTGGAGCATGTACGGCGGCCTCATCTCGACCATCGTGCTGATCGTGTTCTCCCCGGCGGTCTCGGGCTCCACATCGGCGATGATTCCCGGCGCGGACTTCGCCTGGTTCCCGCTGTCCAATCCGGGCATCGTGTCCATCCCGCTGGCCTTCGCGCTGGGCATTGTCGGCACCCTGGTCGGTGGCCGCGACGGCGAGGACCCGGCCAAGGCCGCCGAGATGGAGGTGCGCTCGCTGACCGGGGTGGGCGCGGAGAAGGCGGTGGTGCACTGATCGCTACCGGATTCCTGTTGTCCCCCTTGCTCATTCGTTAGGAGTGAACGCGTTGACCACCGTCACCGTCGACCAGCTCGACAGTCCCGCCACCTACCCGCCCGCCGCCGACTTCGCCGCGAACGCCAATGCCGGTGCCGCCCTGTACGACCGGGCGGCGGCGGACCGGCTCGAATTCTGGGCCGAACAGGCCAGGCGGCTGCACTGGGACCAGCCGTGGAGCCGGGTGCTGGACTGGAGCAACGCACCGTATGCGGAGTGGTTCGTCGGCGGCACGCTCAATGTGGCCTACAACTGCGTCGACCGGCACGTCCTCGACGGCCACGGCGACCAGGTCGCCATCCACTGGGAAGGCGAACCCGGCGACTCCCGGTCGATCACCTACCGCGAGCTGCTGGCGGAGGTGAGTCGGGCGGCGAATTACTTCACCGAACTGGGCTTGGTGGCCGGTGACCGAGTGGCGATCTACATGCCGATGGTGCCGGAAGCGATCGTGGCGATGCTGGCCTGTGCGCGGCTGGGTCTGACGCATTCGGTGGTGTTCGCCGGGTTCTCCCCGACGGCGCTGCGCCAGCGGGTCGACGACGCCGGTGCGCGGCTGGTGGTCACCACCGATGGGCAGTGGCGCCGCGGTACGGCGGCGCCACTGAAGGCGGCGGTGGACGAGGCACTGGGTGCCGATGCGACGACGGTCGAGCATGTGCTGGTGGTGCGCCGCACCAACACCGAAGTCCCCTGGACCGAGGGCCGCGACCTGTGGTGGCACGACACCATCACCAACGCCTCCCCCGAACACCACCCCCAACCCTTCGACACCGAACACCCCCTCTTC
>NZ_JARWNX010000059.1 GCF_029868385.1 Nocardia cyriacigeorgica
CGCTGAGCCGAACATCCGGCGTCGCGGCGCGGCGCCGGATGTCCTTGCGGCAGCCCCACGTAGGAGTTGCGGCTGGGGGCGGCCCCCCGTTTAGCCCCCGGCCCCCCGCCGCCGGTGGCCGGTAGGTAGCGGGCGGGTCACGATATGGCCGGGGTGCTGGTTCGGTGGGGTCGATGCCGGAAGAATGACGCGCGGTGTGGGGGCCGGGCGAGTGGGTTCGGTGGGATTTCTTCTCCCGGGAATAGATCGTGGGAACCGCTGGTTGAGCTGATCGAGCAACATTGAGTGTGATGGACTCAAGTTTGACTTGACTCCCGGCGGGATCGGGAGGCAGGATTGAGCCGACCACGCTCAGCATTGCTGGGACCGTGCTCCGTGCAGTGTCAGGGGCCGGGTCCGATGGCGCGGAAAGCGCCGTGACGGGCTGATCGCCCCGACATCACACAAGCAGTCGATACATAGGAGGAAACACAATGGCTCGTGCGGTCGGAATCGACCTCGGGACCACGAACTCGGTCGTCGCCGTTCTCGAAGGTGGTGAGCCGGTCGTCGTCGCCAACTCGGAGGGTTCGCGTACCACGCCCTCGGTAGTCGCGTTCGCCAAGAACGGTGAGGTACTGGTGGGTCAGCCCGCCAAGAACCAGGCCGTCACCAACGTCGACCGCACCATCCGCTCGGTGAAACGCCATATCGGCACCGACTGGACCGTGGAGATCGACGACAAGAAGTACACCCCGCAGGAGATCAGCGCGCGCACGCTGATGAAGCTCAAGCGCGACGCCGAGTCCTACCTCGGTGAGGAGATCACCGACGCGGTCATCACCGTCCCCGCCTACTTCGAGGACGCCCAGCGCCAGGCCACCAAGGAAGCCGGTCAGATCGCCGGTCTCAATGTGCTGCGCATCGTCAACGAGCCCACCGCGGCCGCGCTGGCCTACGGCCTGGACAAGGGCGACAAGGAACAGACCATCCTGGTCTTCGACCTCGGTGGCGGCACCTTCGACGTCTCGCTGCTGGAAATCGGCGAGGGCGTCGTCGAGGTCCGCGCCACCTCCGGTGACAACCACCTCGGTGGTGACGACTGGGACGAGCGCGTCGTCGGCTGGCTGGTCGACAAGTTCAAGGCCAGCTCCGGCATCGACCTGACCAAGGACAAGATGGCCATGCAGCGGCTGCGTGAGGCCGCGGAGAAGGCCAAGATCGAACTGTCCTCGAGCCAGAGCACCTCGATCAACCTGCCCTACATCACCGTCGACGCGGACAAGAACCCGCTGTTCCTCGATGAGCAGCTGACCCGTGCCGAATTCCAGAAGATCACCTCCGACCTGCTCGACCGCACCCGCGCGCCGTTCCAGTCCGTGATCAAGGACGCCGGTATCAAGGTCGCCGATATCGACCATGTCGTGCTCGTCGGTGGTTCCACCCGTATGCCCGCGGTCTCCGAGCTGGTCAAGGAACTGACCGGCGGCAAGGAACCCAACAAGGGCGTCAACCCGGACGAGGTCGTCGCCGTTGGCGCCGCGCTCCAGGCCGGTGTGCTCAAGGGTGAGGTCAAGGACGTCCTGCTGCTCGATGTGACCCCGCTGTCGCTGGGCATCGAGACCAAGGGCGGCGTGATGACCAAGCTCATCGAGCGCAACACCACCATCCCGACCAAGCGTTCGGAGACCTTCACCACCGCCGACGACAACCAGCCGTCGGTGCAGATCCAGGTGTTCCAGGGTGAGCGCGAGATCGCCTCGCACAACAAGCTGCTCGGTTCCTTCGAGCTGACCGGTATCCCGCCGGCCCCGCGCGGCGTGCCGCAGATCGAGGTCACCTTCGACATCGACGCCAACGGCATCGTGCACGTGACCGCCAAGGACAAGGGCACCGGCAAGGAGAACACGATCAAGATCCAGGACGGCTCCGGCCTGTCCAAGGAGGAGATCGACCGGATGGTCAAGGACGCCGAGGCGCACGCCGCCGAGGACAAGGCCCGCCGTGAGGAGGCCGAGACCCGTAACCAGGCCGAATCGCTGGTGCACCAGACCGAGAAGTTCATCGCCGACAACACCGACAAGGTGCCCGGCGATGTGAAGGAGAAGGTCGAGGCCGCGATCGGCGAGGCGAAGGAGGCCCTGAAGGGCACCGATATCGCCGCAGTCAAGGCAGCCGTGGAGAAGCTGGCCACCGAGTCGCAGGCCCTCGGCCAGGCGATCTACGAGGCGTCGGCCGCCGATGCGGCCGCCTCCGGTAACGGCGCTTCCGCGACGGCCGACGACGATCAGGTCGTCGACGCCGAGGTCGTCGACGAGCCGGTGGACACGGAGAAGAAGTGACGCACGCGAACGCTGGTAACTCCGAGGAACCGGTCAGCTTCGTCGACAAGCGCAAGATCGATCCCGAGACCGGTGAGGTTCGGGAGCAGGCCGGGGCGGGCAATGGCTCCGCCCCGGCCGGGCCGGACGCGGTGAACGGCGACGGCGTGCAAGCGCCCGACTCCGACACCGCGGTGGAATTGGCCGAGCGCACCGCCGACCTCCAGCGCCTGACCGCCGAGTACGCCAACTACCGGCGTCGGGTCGAACGCGACCGCAAGGCCGCCACCGATGCGGCCAAGGCGGGCGTGGTCACCGAACTGCTCGGCGTGCTCGATGATCTCGACCGCGCCAGGGCGCACGGGGATCTGGAATCGGGTCCGCTGAAGTCGGTGGCCGACAAGCTGAGCGACGCACTACGCAAACAGGGTCTCGAGGAGTTCGGTTCGGAGGGTGAGCCTTTCGATCCGACCCTGCACGAGGCAGTGCAGCACGAGGGCTCCGGGCACGATCCGGTGATCGGCCTCGTGATGCGCAAGGGCTATCGGTTCGGTGATCGGGTGCTTCGGCACGCGCTGGTCGGGGTAACCGACGGCGTGGGCGATCTGTCCACCGCCGCCCCCGGCGACCAGGCCGAAGCGGCGGCATCGGGCGACGCCGAGGCATCGGATGCTGATGCCGGCACCAACGAAGAATAAGAGCGCGGCCAAGCCGCACGCAGGGCGGAAAGGAGGAGATGCCCGGTGAGCCAACGGGAGTGGATCGAGAAGGACTTCTACAAGGAGCTGGGTGTCTCCTCCGGCGCCTCGCAGGACGAGATCAAGAAGGCCTACCGCAAACTCGCGCGTGACCTGCATCCGGATGCCAACCCCGGCGACACCAAAGCCGAGGAGCGGTTCAAGACCGTCAGTGAAGCGCATGCCGTGCTGTCGGATCCGGCCAAACGCAAGGAGTACGACGAGACCCGCAAGCTGTTCGCGGGCGGTGGCTATCCGCGCGGCGGGTTCAATCCCGGCGCGGGCGGCGGATTCTCGCAGGAGTTCAACCTCGGCGATATCTTCGGCGCGGGCGCCGCGGGTAACGACGGCGGTATCGGCGATATTTTCGGCGGATTGTTCAATCGCGGCGGCACCAGGTCGGCGAGCCGCCCGCGGCGCGGCGCCGATGTGGAAACCGAGACGACCCTCGGTTTCCGTGAGGCCGCGCAGGGCGCCACCGTGCCCTTGCGGATGACCAGCCCGTCGCCGTGTACCACCTGTCACGGCAGTGGAGCCAAACCGGGGACCAGTCCTCGGGTCTGCCCGCACTGCAATGGGGCCGGTGTCATCAGCCGCAACCAGGGCGCGTTCGGGTTCAGCGAGCCGTGCGACGATTGCCGCGGTACCGGTTCGATCATCGATGACCCGTGCGTCGATTGCCACGGCAGCGGCATCCAGAACCGGACCCGAACCATCACCGTCCGCATACCTCCCGGTGTCGCGGACGGGCAGCGGATCCGGCTGGCGGGCCAGGGCGAGGCCGGGCTGCGTGGCGCGCCCTCGGGCGATCTGTTCGTCACCGTGCACGTCAGCCAGGACAAGGTCTTCGGCCGCAACGGCGATGATCTGACCCTTGTGCTCCCGGTCAGCTACAGCGAACTGGTACTCGGCACCACGGTGTCGGTGCCGACGCTGGAGGGCCGGGTCGGGGTGAAGGTGCCCGCGGGCACGGCCGACGGTCGTATCCTCCGGGTGCGCGGGCGCGGTGTGCCCAAGCGCGGCGGCGGGGCCGGTGACCTGCTGGTCACCGTCAAGGTCGCGGTGCCGCAGAAATTGGACAACGACGCCACCGATGCGCTGCGTGCGCTCCAGGAGGCGGAGAAGGCCAGCGGTTTCGATCCGCGAGCGGGATGGGCAGGTGCGTGATGTCCGGCGATCCGAAGCAGGCGTCCGGTGGGCCGTCGCGAGCCGAGTACTTCATGATCTCGGTGGCGGCCCAGCTGGCGGGCATGCACGCGCAGACACTGCGCACGTATGACCGTCTCGGATTGGTGACGCCGCAACGTACTTCGGGCGGTGGGCGGCGCTATTCGGCCAGGGATGTGGAGCTGCTGCGGGAAGTGCAGCGGCTGTCCCAGGACGAGGGCGTCAACCTGGCGGGCATCAAACGCATCATCGAACTCACCAATCAGGTCGAGGCCTTGCAGCAGCGGGTCGCCGAACTGAACGCGGAGCTGGAGCGTACCCGAGCGAACTACCATGCGGATCTGACCCCGCCGCAGCGCAGTACCGCGCTCGTGGTGTGGAAGCCGCGTAATCGCCGGTAGTCGCTCGGCGGCGAGTTCTCGGGCCCCGGCCCGGTTCAGCAATGGACCGGACCGGGGCCCGATCCGTTCTTCTGACCAGCTCGCCGCGGCCGCGGAATCAGCCGCCCTCGAACTGGATTCGCTCCGCCGGTGTGCCGGTATCCAGCAGCCGTTCGACGGTCGCCCGCGTCATCGCCGGTGATCCGCACACCAGCACCTGATGACGATCGAATGCGCCGTGCGAGCCGACCACATCGGCCAGCGTCCCGGACAGCAACTCATCGGCGGCGAAGCCGATATCGACCCGGGACCGCTCGTACCATTCGTCGGACCAGTCGGGATCGTCGAGGCTCTCCACCACCGGAACCACTGTCAGCCAGGGTAATTCCTCGGCCAGCAGGGCGAGCATGTCCGCGGCGTACAGCTCGCGCGGCGAGGCTCCCCCGATGAACAGATAGGTCGGCGGCTGCACCTCACGTCGGGCCAGCTCCAGGATCTGCGCCCGCATCGGCGCGAGGCCGGTGCCGCCCGCGATCATCACGACCTCATCGCCCGCCGGATCGATCGCGAACGTTCCCGCGGGCGCGCCGAGGGTCCATTCGTCACCCGCCGCGGTATCGGCGACGATCCCGCCGCTGCACCAGCCGCCCGGCACGGTCCGCACATGGAACTCGAGCTTGCCGTCCAGTGACGGCGGCAGCGCGGGGGAGAGTCTGCGACGCAGACCGGGGAACTGCGGCACCCGAACCTCCACCGATTGTCCGGCGGTGAACGGGACGAACTCGCCGATCAACCGGATCACCGCGAGATCATGGCGCAGCCGATGATGCCCGACGACGGTCGATTTCCACACGGGTGCTTCCGGCACCGCGCCGTTGCGCGGCGCACTCGGATCGATGTCCATACCTACTCTCAGGGGCTCTGGTGCGGGCGTCGGCCGACACGGGCTTCGGGTACTGCCGGATTCGTTGCGGCCGAATGAGATCCGGCGTGCGGTCAGACCGGATCGGAGCTGATGATCGACTCCGGTGTGCCCACCGCGAGCAGCGCGCGCCTGGTGTCGGCGATCATCTTCGCCGAACCGGCGATCTGGATCTGGCGGTCCGACCACGAGCCGAAGCTGGCGACCACCGCACCGAGATTACCGACCAGCCGCCGGTGCATGCCGTACGGCGCGTCGGCCGCCGGATGCGGATACCACCAGGGATTGGTCTTCTGCTCGCAGACCGGCACGATGGTCAGCCACGGATTGCTCTGCGAGAGCTGCCACATGTTCTCCACGTCGTACAGATCGCAGGGGTAGACCCCGCCGATGAAGAAGTGCACCCGCGGGTTGATCCCGCGCTGCCCCATCTCGATCAGCTGGGCGCGCAGCGGTGCGATGCCGGTGCCCGAACCGATCATCAGCACATCGCGGCCACTGTCGGGGTCCACGTGCAGACCGCCGAGCGGTCCACCGATGAGCCAGCGGTCGCCGACGGTGGTGTCGTTGACGATGGCCGGGCTCACCCAGCCGCCGCGGACCTTGCGGACATGGAATTCGATCTCGCCGTACGGATTGGCCGGGATGGCCGGGGACAGATAGCGCCACATCTTGGGCCGCTGCGGCACCGCGACCGGCACATACTGTCCGGCCTGATAGGGGATCGGACTGTCGGATTGCAGCCGCACGATGGCCAGGTCTTCGAGTACGTGCCGGTGTCCGACGACGGTGGCCTCCCAGTAGGGCGGTGAATCGTCGGAGTTGGCGCCGATGGCCATGGCGGCGGCGATCAACAGGGTGACATCACGCCAGCCGTCGGCCAGTTCGGCGGTCCAGGCCGGACCGTTGTAGATGTGCGCCGCGGCGAACAGCGCGCGCCCGGCGAGGTCGTAATGGGAGGCCTCGACCCCGTATTTGCGGTGATCGCGGGCCAGCTGTTCGAGGAACTTCTGCGCCCGATCCCAGTCCTCGAGGTGATCGAGCATGTATTGGATGGCCGTGACCAGGCGTTTCGGCTGCATATCCATCGCAGGTGGGAACAGTTCCCGCAGCCGAGGATTCTCGGCGAACAGATGACCATAAAACGCACTGATCAACCGCTCGGGTCCGTGCGGTGAGTCGATCACCGTACGGAAGTTGGCGCGGACCAGCGCAGCCGAACGCGCATCCACGGCGTGGGCTTCCTTTCCCTCGAATAGCTGCCAACGGACCTACCCGAATCCGGCGGTCCTGGCGTCGAGGCCAAGTATCCCTGAAAACGCCGTGGTCATGTGGGTAAGGGCAGGCTACCGGCATTTATCACATGTTGGATGCGCAACATCGTTCTGCCGGTCACGATGGCGGCGTAGCGTTCGCATCGGGTCCGGCCCGCGCGAGTTGTGAAAAATTCCAAAGTTGAGCGGAACAGACTCAACCTTTCGAGCGTTGAACGATAGGACACCGAGCCGACAGCGGCGGCAGCCGCCGCGCGCATTCGGCACCGGGGAGATATCGACCAGTAGGAAGGTGCTTTGTGGACTCGTTCAATCCCACCACCAAGACCCAGGCAGCGCTGACCGCTGCCCTGCAAGCGGCCTCGGCCGCGGGCAATCCGGAGATCCGTCCGGCGCACTTGCTGGTGGCGTTGCTGGATCAAACCGATGGCATCGCCGCCCCTTTGCTGAAGGCCGTCGGCACGGATCCGGCGGCCGTACGACGCGAAGCGCAGGACATCGTCGACCGGTTGCCGCGCGCGACCGGCGCGACCACCACACCCCAGCTCGGCCGCGAAGCGCTGGCCGCGATCACCGCCGCCCAGCGGCTGGCCACCGAGATGGGTGATGAATACGTATCCACCGAGCACGTCATGGCCGGTCTGGCCGAGGGCGATACCGACGTCACCATGCTGCTCACCAAGTACGGCGCCACCGCCGACGCGTTGCGCGAGGCGTTCACCACCGTGCGCGGCAGCGCCAGGGTCACCAGCCCCGATCCGGAAGGTAGCTACCAGGCGCTGGAGAAGTACTCCACCGACCTCACCGACGCCGCCCGCTCCGGCAAACTCGACCCGGTGATCGGGCGCGATACCGAGATCCGGCGGGTGGTCCAGGTGCTGTCGCGGCGCACCAAGAACAACCCGGTGCTCATCGGTGAGCCCGGCGTCGGTAAGACCGCGATCGTCGAGGGGCTGGCCCAGCGCATCGTCGCCGGTGACGTCCCCGAATCGCTGCGCGGTAAGTCCGTGGTCTCACTCGACCTCGGCGCCATGGTCGCCGGTGCGAAGTATCGCGGTGAGTTCGAGGAGCGGCTCAAGGCCGTGCTCGAAGACATCAAGAACAGCGCCGGGCAGATCATCACCTTCATCGATGAGCTGCACACCATTGTCGGCGCCGGCGCCACCGGTGAATCGGCGATGGACGCGGGCAACATGATCAAGCCCATGCTCGCCCGTGGTGAACTGCGCCTGGTCGGCGCCACCACACTGGAGGAATACCGTCAGCACATCGAGAAGGACGCGGCGCTCGAGCGACGCTTCCAGCAGGTGCTGGTCGGTGAGCCGTCGGTGGAGGACACCGTCGGCATCCTGCGCGGCATCAAAGAGCGCTACGAGGTGCACCACGGTGTGCGCATCACCGATTCGGCGCTGGTCGCCGCGGCGACCCTGTCCGATCGCTACATCACCTCCCGGTTCCTGCCGGACAAGGCGATCGACCTGGTCGACGAATCGGCCTCGCGGCTGCGGATGGAGATCGACTCCCGTCCGGTGGAGATCGACGAGGTCGAACGCGCGGTGCGGCGGCTCGAGATCGAAGAGGTCGCCCTCGCCAAGGAGACCGATGAGGCGTCCAAGCAGCGGCTGGAGAAACTGCGCTCCGAACTCGCCGACGACCGGGAAAAGCTCAACCAGCTCACTACCCGCTGGCAGAACGAGAAGAACGCCATCGACCAGGTCCGGGTGCTCAAGGAGGAACTGGAATCGTTGCGCGGCGCGTCCGATCGGGCCGAGCGCGATGGTGATCTGGGCAAGGCGGCCGAGCTGCGTTACGGCAAGATCCCCGCGCTGGAGAAGCAGCTCGCCGAGGCCGAGAAGGCCTCGGCGACCGCCGGTGACGGCGAGGTGATGTTGAAGGAGGAGGTCGGGCCCGACGATATCGCCGAGGTGGTCTCGGCGTGGACCGGCATTCCGGTGGGCCGCATGCTCGAGGGTGAGACCCAGAAGCTGCTGCGCATGGAGTCCGAACTCGGCCGTCGCGTGGTGGGGCAGACCGAGGCCGTGCAGGCGGTGTCGGACGCGGTACGCCGGGCCCGCGCGGGCGTGGCCGATCCGAACCGGCCCACCGGCTCGTTCCTGTTCGTCGGTCCCACCGGCGTCGGCAAGACCGAGCTGGCCAAGGCGCTGGCCGACTTCCTGTTCGACGACGAACGCGCCATGGTCCGCATCGATATGAGCGAATACAGCGAAAAGCACGCCGTCGCACGGCTGGTCGGCGCACCGCCCGGATACGTCGGCTACGACCAGGGCGGTCAGCTCACCGAGGCGGTGCGGCGCAGGCCCTACACGGTGGTGCTGTTCGATGAGATCGAGAAGGCGCATCCCGATGTGTTCGACATCCTGCTCGCCGTGCTCGACGAGGGACGGCTGACCGATGGTCAGGGCCGCACCGTCGATTTCCGCAACACGATCCTCATCCTCACCTCCAACCTCGGTGCCGGTGGGGACAAGGATTTCGTGATGAACGCGGTGCGCTCGGCGTTCAAACCGGAGTTCCTCAACCGACTCGACGATGTGGTGATGTTCCACCCGCTCGACGAGGAACAGCTGGAATCCATCGTCGACATCCAGCTCGATCAGCTCCAGAAGCGGCTCTCGCAGCGCAGGCTGAAGCTGGACGTCAGCGATTCGGCGCGGTTCTGGCTGGCCGTACGCGGCTACGACCCGGTCTACGGTGCGCGTCCGCTGCGCAGGCTGATCCAGCAGTCCATCGGCGACACCCTCGCCAAGGAACTGCTGGCCGGTGAGGTCAGCGACGGTGACACGGTGAAGGTCAACCTCAGCCCCGACGGCGACGCCCTGATCGTCGGCAGCTGATCGGCACGGACGGGCGTCGCGAGTATTCCGACACGAATGCTTGCGGCGCCCGTCCCTCGTACGCTTGGGTGCATGACCAACCCGAACGATCCGTGGGGGCAACGGCCGGACGATTCGCCGACCGAACACCTCGGTCCGCCGGGGGCATCCGGGACCGAGCCGCTGCACACCACCGAATACACCGAGGCCTACGGGCCGACGGCGTATCCGGGTTCCGATCAGTACGAGTCGTGGAAACCACCGTCGAACCCGACCCGCGAAATGCCCACCTACGAGAGTCAATGGGGTGGTTACGAAGGGCAGCAGTGGCAGCCGCCCACCCAGCCGACGCCCGATCCGGCAGCGATGGGTGGCTACGGTGCGATGCCGCCCTCGGGCGAGCCGCCGCGTCCGCCGAAGCGCAATACCGGTCTGTGGATCGGGCTCGGCCTCGCCGTTGTGCTGTTGATCGCGGTGGCTGGCGCGGTCGCCGGTCTGCTGTTCGGCGGCGATTCGACACCGACGGCCAGCGATACCGCGACCTCCGCCGCGCCCACCGCGGGCCGTACCCCGAACGCGACGCCGGGACCGAGCACACCACCGCTGGTCATCCCCAGCCTGCCCGGTATCGAGGGCATCGACGGTATCGGCGCGACCATGGGCACCATCACCGCCAACGACGGCGGCACCCTCACCGTCAGCTCGATCGGCGGTTCGAGCGTCACGGTCACCACCGACGCCGATACCCAGGTGATCTCGATGTCGGGTGGGACCGCCGCGGATCTGCCCACCGGTGAACTCGTGGTGGTCCAGGGCGATAAAGCGCCCGACGGCACCATCCACGCCAAGATCATCATCAGCACGGCGCTTCCGGGCGGCGGGCGATGACAGATTTCGTGATCCACCACAAACGCTGCGGCGCGCGCGGGTGGTGCCGGGCAAACACCCGGTCGGCTCGATAGGCTGGACGACGATGACGGCTATGTGGTTCGGGTTGGCGGCGATCGCACTCGTGGGTGCGGTCGTACTGCTGTATTTCGATCGGCTCCAGCGGCAGCGGACCGGTCACGCACGCCAGGTCTGGGCCAAGGCCCAGGGCTATACGTATGTGTCGGTGGAACCGGCACTGCCCTCGACGTGGCGGCGCGGTGCGCTGGCCAAGTTGGGCTATCTGTCGGCGGTGGATGTGGTCTCGGGTATCCGCAAGGGCGAGAAGTTCGTGCTCTTCGATCTCGAGGACTCCGCGACCCTGGTCGCCGTGCGCAGGCAGATCGGCTCCGATATCGACGTCGATATGCGGTTGAAGACCGCGGCCCCGCCCAAGGACCACGATCTGGAACTGCTCGGCGCCATCGGCGACCGCGTGGTCTTCGCGACCAATCCCGAGATCGCCAGGCACGCTGTCGACCAGCGGATGGTCGCCTTCATCGAGACGCTGCCCGAGACGGTGCAGATGCTCTGGAGCGAGGGCAACTGGACCCTCGGCATGCTGTCGGTCGGCACTCCCGCCAAGGAATGGGAGACCGCGATCGACGCGGTGCTGCGGTTGTCCGGTCTGTTGCATGTGCTGCCGCCGGTCGCCGAACCCCGCGGGCTCGACAACGAGGGCGGCCGCGACCGCGGTCGGGCGCGCAGCCGGGCCGCCGAGGTCGACGAGCCCGTCGAACGTCCGGCGCCGTCGCCGCGGTTGCGCAAGGAGGAGCCCGAGCTCGACGAGGCCGAATACGACGACGCCGACCCCGATTACGACGATTCCGGCTACGACGACGGCGACTTCGACGACAACGATTACGACGACTCCGAGTACGACGAACCGGACCACGATCGGTCCGGAGTGATCGGCGCAAGGCCTGCCGCGGACGACCTCCCCGACGACACCGCCGACCGCGCCGACCCGGCGTTGCCGGAGTCCACGCCGTCTCGTCGCCCGAGCCTGGCCGTCGTCCCCGACTCTCGTCCGGCCGCCCGCGAAGACCGCAGGTCCGGCGCCGATCGCGTCGAATCCGCCGACCGCACCAGCCGTCCGGCCGACTACCGCGCACCCGCCGCCGACGACGACCTACCGCAGCTACCCGGCGGCCCGTTCCACCCCGGATTCCGTCCATACCAGGGTCCGGTCCCGAAGTAACCCGGCCTGCTCGGCGTCCACAGCGCACGCCGTACCCTTGACCCGCAGATGCCGGCGGGCGGACTTCGCCGAAACCGCTGTGACGCGACTCGTTGAACACACGCGGAAGGACTCACATGATCGACCAGGCAACAACCGACCGGGACAGTCTGGCGGCGCTGGTGCGCCGACTCGCCGTCGTGCACGGCAAGGTGACGCTGTCCTCGGGTAAAGAGGCCGACTACTACGTCGACCTGCGCCGCGCGACGCTGCACCACGAGGCCGGGCCGCTGATCGGCAAACTGCTTCGCGAACTGGTTGCCGACTGGGATTTCGACGCCGTCGGCGGGCTCACCATGGGCGCCGATCCGGTGGCGCTGGCCGTCATGCACGCACCCGGCCGTCCGATCGACGCGTTCGTGGTGCGCAAGGCCGCCAAGACCCACGGTATGCAGCGCCAGATCGAAGGCCCCGATATCGTCGGCAAGCGGGTGCTGGTGGTCGAGGACACCACTACCACGGGCAACTCACCGCTGACCGCCGTTCGCGCCCTGCGTGAAGCCGGTGCGACCGTCGTCGGTGTGGCGACCGTGGTCGACCGGGAGACCGGCGCCGATCAGGTCATCGCCGCCGAGGGCTTGGAGTACCGTTCGATTCTCGGACTGAAGGATCTGGCTCTGGGCTGAGTAGTTGCCCTCGGCTAGCCTGGTGCTGATTAATTCGGTAGTCGAAGGGTCGTGTGAGTCGCCGTGGTGAGCATTGCAGTCAAGAAGGGTCGCGACAATGTCGCGATGCTCGGTATCGGTGCTTACCGGCCGCAGCGCGTGGTCAGCAATGACGAGGTGTGCGAGGTTCTCGACTCGACCGACCAGTGGATCTACGAGCGCACCGGCATCCGCAACCGTCGCTGGATCAGCGGTGACGAGACGCTGCGTTCCATCGCCGCGGCCGCCGGTGACCGCGCGCTGAACAACACCGGTATCGACCGGTCCAAGATCGGCGCGCTCATCCTGTGTACCTCCAGTTGGCTCAAGCTCACCCCGCACGGTGCGCCGACCATCGCCGCCGATCTCGGTATCAATGGCATCCCCGCCTTCGACCTGACCTCCGGCTGCGGCGGCTTCGGCTACGGCCTCGGTGTCGCCGCCGATCTGATCCGCTCCGGTTCGGCCGAATACGTGCTGGTGATCGGCGCCGAGACGATGACCGTCGGCCTCGACCCCACCGACCGCGGTACCGCCATGATCTTCGGTGACGGTGCGGGCGCCGTCGTCGTCGGCCCGAGCGAGGAGAACGGCATCTCCCCGACGGTGTGGGGTAGCGACGGCGAGAACGCCGAGGCCATCGCCCAGGATGTCGACTTCCTCGAATACATGAACCGGGCCGACGCGCTCCAGCAGGAGGGCTACGACGGCGAACCGCTGAAGCGGATGGCGCTGCGGATGGAGGGGCCCAAGGTCTTCCGCTGGGCCGCGGTGACCTTGCCGCGGGCGCTGTCGGAGGCGCTGAACTCTTCCGGCGTCGCCAAGGAAGACATCGAGGTGTTCGTGCCGCATCAGGCCAACGCCCGCATCAACGAGCTGATGAAGAAGAACCTCGGCCTGGCCGAGGACATCCCGATGGCCAACGATATCGAGAACACCGGCAACACCTCGGCCGCCTCGATTCCGCTGGCCATGGAGGAAATGCTGGTCACCGGCAAGGCCAAGGGCGGCCAGTTGGCGCTGCTGCTCGGGTTCGGCGCCGGGCTCAGCTACGCCGGTCAGGTCGTCACCCTGCCGCCCAAGCCCGCCGAACCGAGCTTCTGACCTCATGCGGCCCTTTCGCGCCGGGTATCTCGCCGCCACCGCGGTCACTGTGTTCGGTGCGCTCACCGGACGCGAGAAGCTCCAGTGGGTTGCCAAACCGTTGATGATGCCGCTGCTCGCGGCCGATGTCGCACGTACCGAAGCCGACCTCGATCCGACCGACCGGACCGTACTGCTCGGCGCGCTCGGTGCCGCCACCGTCGGTGACGTGCTGCTCATCGACCCGGATGACGATCGCAGGCTGATCGCGGGTGCGTCGTCGTTCGCGGTGATGCAGGCCGGGTACGCGACGCTGTGGTGGCGTCATGGTGCGCGGCCGCAGCCCGCGATCGCGGTGCCCCGGGTGCTGGCGTGGCTGGGTGCCGGTGCGTTGATGCGTGCCGAGGCGCCCGCCATCGCGGCTCCGTTGACGGCCTACGGTGCGACGCTGGGTACCGCGGCGGTGCTGGCATCCGATCCTGGGCTCGCGCCTGGTGCGGAAAACATTGCGGGGCTGAATATCCCGAACAATGATCCGCGCAGCAGGCTCGGTCTGGGTGCGCTGCTGTTCACGGTGTCCGATGGATTGATCGTGCTGCGGCGGTTGTTCGCGCGCAGCGAGCGGTCGCGTCGGGTGACCGAGGGTGTCATTCTGGCGACTTATGGTGCGGCGCAGTACTTGCTCGCCGACCCGAAGGCGCACGTGGACCGCGGCTGAGCCCAGCGGTGCCGGTTCACAGGCAGAACATGACCCGGTCGCGGTTCTCCGGATCAACGCGGATCGAAATCGTCTCCCCGATCGCCAAGCGTTCCTTGTCTGCGGGTGTCACGTCGTAAACCACCGTCCCCCGGTAACTTTCGGACCCAGGCACGGTGAACTCCAGATCCAGCTCGGTCAGCTCGCTGTGATGATCCGTCCACGCCAGCGGCCGCACATGCTCCACCCGCGCCCACCCCTCGATCCCGTGCCGCGCCAACCGCCGATCCGCCTTCGACGGCCGCCCCGCCCACATCAGCCCGATCCCGAGACACGATCCGAACAGCCCGACCAGCGCCATGATCTGATACGGCACCGTCCCGTCCGGTGTATGGTCCACCACCCACCCCAGCCACAGCGCAAGCAGGATCAGGTACCCGGCCGTCACCCCGAGTACCACCCGCAGTACGCGCACGTGGTCCATTGTCATCACCCCGTAGGTCCAGGATATGCCTGGTGAACAGGTCTCGACGCCGCTCTCCGGCCAGCCGAGTGCGGTACCGCCCGCCGCCGACGGATGCCGGCGTCTGCTGCTCGGCAGGCAGTGCGAACGCGGTGGCCGATTGCCGCCAGCACAGCTCGATTCCGGGCGAAATGCTGTTCTCATGTCCGATCAGACCACGCTCGACGTCCTCACCGGCATGTACGCCGCCGAATCCCGCTACCTGGCCGCCGGAGGACCCGGTCGAGCCTCCTTCACCACCCTCGCCCCCTACTTCAGCCCCGACGTCGTCCTCTACCAGGCCGACGCCCTCCCCTACGGCGGCATCTGGCGCGGCCACCTCGGCCTGGAACGCTTCTTCACCGCCATGAGCGCCGTCTGGGAAGTCTTCGACCTACTCGACCAGCACTTCCTCGCCACCGGCACCACCGCCGTAGTCCACACCCACATCCACGCCCGAGCCCGCGCCACCGGCCACGAACTGGACTTCCCCATCCTGCAAACCCTGCGTATCGAGGACTCCCGCATCGCGGAGATCCGGCCGTTCTACTGGGATACCCGGGCCATCGCCGATGCGACGACGCCCCTCTCAACCGAATCCGCCCGCAGTTCATAGCTTTCGGTACGACGATCAGAGATCGGGTGGTCCGTCGTTGACGTTCAGTTGGCGGAGTTCGGTGGGTGTTGCTGTTTCGCCGACTGGCCGCCAAAACCTGACCGAGGATGTCAGGGTTCGGTGTCAGGATCGACGTTCATGACCACCCGCTACTACACCGCGACCAGCCTCGACGGCTATATCGCCGACCCGAACAACTCCCTGGATTGGCTGATGGCCGTAGCCGACGCCGACACCGCTACCAGCGATGTGGACGAGTTCCTGCTCGGCGTCGGAGCCATGTGTATGGGCGCAACGACCTACGAATGGATGGCCGCCAACAATCCGCCGGAGTATTGGCCGGACAACTACGGTGACCGTCCGTGTTGGGTGTTCACCCACCGCGACCTGCCCGCAATCCCCGGAGCGAATGTCAGGTTCGTCGCGGACGATGTCGCCGCAGCGCACGCCCAGATGGGTGCAGCGGCGGGCGACCGCGATATCTGGGTGCTGGGCGGCGGCGACCTGGCCGGGCAATTCGCCGACGCGGGCCTGCTCGACGAGGTGATCGTCGGCATCACCCCGGTCACACTCGGCGGCGGCGCCCCGCTACTCCCACGCCGAATCCTCTCCGACCGAATGCGTTTGATCGCAGTCGACCGAATGGGGCAATTCGCCAAGCTGACCTATCGACTGAGCTGAACGCGGCGCGGTAGCGAGGTCGACCAGGCCCGATTCGGTCGACCTCCGCGCCGCCGCGCTCAGCGATATCCGTTCACAACCCCGCCGCGCTCACCAGGTACGCCGCCTCCATCAACATCCACCCCGACAACTGCACCGACAGATCCCGTTCGGGCACGGTCGAGGCGGTGACCGAGCCGCCGGAGGTGAAGTGTCCGGCGCCGGAACTGCCGCCGGGCAGCTGGGCCGGTTTGCTCCAATCGTGGCCGAACAGTGGTTCGCCTTCCACTTCGAGCCGATTCGCCCACGCCGCCTTCGCCGAGGACAGCACGATGGAGGCCGCGCGGCGGCGGTCGGCCACTTGCTCGGCGTCATCGCCGGGGAGCATCAATGCCACTACCGCGAGGTAGCGGATCAGAATGCCGTTGAACAGGCCACCGTCGCCACCGCCACCACCTTGGACGACGCCGCGGGTCGTCATCCGGTCTTCGACCGCGGCGAGCAGCCGGTGGACACGTTCGAGATGTACAGCTTCGCCGGTATGCACCGCGAGTTCGGTCTCCACGCCGAGCACCACACCCTGGCAGTAGGTGAACACCGGGCGTTCGATCTCACCGGAAGGCAGGTGGATGCCGTCGAGGATCAGTCCGGTCTCTGGATCGCGCAGTGTGGCGTCGAGCCAGTCGGCCATCTCGGCCGCCCGCTCATGGCGTCCGAGCCGCAGCAATGCGATCGCGGCAGGGCCGTTGGCGGGTGCGTTGAAATAGTCCGCGCCGACTCGCCACGGGATACCGCCGCCGGTGTCGGGATCCCAGGATTCGTAGAGTTCCTTCTCCAGTGCGAGCAGCGCGCCGGGTGCTTCTTCGGTGCCCTGGGTCCGCTGCGCGCGCTCCACCGCGATGGCCAGCCAGGCCATATCGTCGTAGTAGCGGTTGGTCCAGCCGGTGATATTGCGCAGGCGGTGCGAACGGATGAGGGCGCTGATTCGTTTGCGGCGGGCCGGAGTCGGCACTCGGGTGGCGGCGTCGACGGCACAGTCGATCAGATGCGCCTGCCACCAGTAATGCCAGGACAGGAACAGTCGTTCGCGGCGGGCGGCGGGCCAGCCGACCACGCCGAGCATGGTTCCGGGCAGACCCCACAGGGCACGCAGATGCCGGGAAATGATGGCCGATTCGGCCATATCGGCGCGTTCGGACCACAGCGCGGGCGTCGGTTCGCTGAATTCCCCCTGACGCCGTGCGTCACTCCGCGAGGTCATAGCTCAATGGTGCCAGGTCGGCACCGGTTTTCGCCGCCTAATTGTTACCAGGCTGTGGTCAGATCGGCATGTTCACGGATCCAGGCGTGCATGGCGATGCCTGCGGCCACACCGGCATTGATGCTGCGGGTGGAGCCGAACTGCGCGATGGACACCGTCAGCGTCGCGGCTTCACGCGCGTGTTCGGTGACGCCCGGCCCTTCCTGACCGAACAGCAGCAGGCAGCGGCGCGGCAGTCGAGCGGTTTCCAACGGCACCGAACCCGGCACGTTGTCGACTGCGACCACGGCCAGCTCCTCGCGGCGGGCGAACTCCATCAGTTCGGCGATATCGGTGTGGTGTTCGATGTGCTGATAGCGGTCGGTGACCATGGCGCCGCGTCGATTCCAGCGCCGCCGGCCGACGATGTGCACGGCCGCCGCGGCGAAGGCGTTGGCGGTGCGGACCACGGTGCCGATATTCGCGTCGTGCCCGAAGTTCTCGATCGCGACATGGAAGGGATGTCGACGGCTGTCGATATCGGCGACGATCGCCTCGCGGGTCCAATACCGGTAGGCATCCACGACATTGCGGCGGTCACCCTCGGCGAGCAGCACCGGATCGAATCGCGGATCGTCCGGTGGCTGCCCGCCGAATTCTGCTGCCCACGGGCCGACACCATGCGGATGCTCGCCCCATTCGGTGGGTCCGGGTAGCTGTTCCGGCACGTCCGGCGCGAGGTCTTTCACGCCGACGATGCTAATTCCCGAGGTGCCAGCGCCCGAGCCGGGCAGGTGGGAACTCCTAGGAGGCGCCGATGGCGATGACCACGATGATGATGTACAGGATCACGAAGACGAACGAGACGATCAGCAGGATCGAGGAGATCATCCCGCAGATGTAGCCCGCCTTGACGTTCCCCCGGCCCCCGAGCATCCCCCCGGAAGCGTCGATCTCGGCCAGTGCCTTCTTGCCCATCACCCAGGCGAATGGGCCGAGGATGCCACACATCACCAGGCTGAGAATGCCGAGAACCAGGATGGTGGTGGACTGCGGGTGATCCTGTGGCGCCCCGTACCCGTACGGCTGCGGGTAGGCCCCATAGGGTTGCGGTGCACCGTAGGGCTGTGAAGCGTACGGCTGGGAACCGTAAGGGTCCTGGCCAGGTTGCGGCGGTGGGTAAGTCATGCGGGTGATGTTATAGGTGACTCCGCGTCACGTCGCCCGGCAGCGAATATGCACGATGAACCGGGACCATCCGATCGGCGTCGCGCCGCCGCGGACATGGCCGGATCGGCGACGATGGTAGTGCGAGCTACACCATCATTGCGGTGGTCAGCGCCCTCGATTCCGTCCTCGACCTCGACGAACCTGGAGACCATGACCGATTCCTCCGTCACTCCGACACTGGTACTCGATGCGTCGACCGGCAAACCCGAACCGACCGGCGTCCGGGTGTTACGTACGGTGCTGCGCGCGCCGTTCACCGCCCGCACCTGGAAAGAACTCGGCTATCTGATCGTCGCGTTCATCCTCGCGACCCTCGGCGTCGGCTACGTGTATCTGGCCGGTGGCGGTGGTGTGCTGGTGGCGCTGACGATCATCGGCATCCCGGTGCTGGCCCTGGTGATCCTCGGCGGACGACTGTGGGCCCATGTGTATCGGGCCCTGGTCCGCGATCTGCTCGGCACACCGCTGGACGCGCCGCCGCCGTTCGCGCCGCAGCCGGGTCTGCTCGGGTTCCTGAAGTCGGTGTTCACCGATATGCCGAGTTGGCGGGCGCTGGCCTTCGTGGTGGTGCAGGGCATCGTCGGCATGGTCGGTGGGTACTTCGTGCTGGTCGCGACGGCGATGATCGTGTTCACCGCCATCTCACCGATTCCGTGGTACCTGTTCACCCCGACCAATATCGATGACAACGGCGTGGAGCGGCATTCGCTGGCCCAGTTCGGCGACTTCTACATCGACACCTGGCCACGGGTGCTCGGTTTCGCGGCGCTCGGCGTCATCGGCTGCTTCTTGCTGCCGTGGTTGTTCCGGGTGGTGTGCCTGGTGCATCGGCAGCTGGCGATCTGGCTGCTGGCGCCGACCGCGCGCGACCGGCGCATGGCCGATCTCCAGGAGAGCAGGCGCGTCGTGGTCGAGGATTCCGCCGCCACCCTGCGCAAGCTGGAACGGGATCTGCACGACGGCACCCAGGCGCGGCTCGTCACCATCGCGATGGCGCTCGGTCGAGCCGAAGAACGCATCGACCACGGTGGTGATGCCCGCGATCTGATCGCCGACGCACATGCGAGTACCAAGGAGGCACTGGCCGAACTGCGTGAGCTGGTTCGCGGAATCCATCCGCCGGCCCTCGAATTGGGGCTCGAACCCGCACTGGAGACGCTCGCCGCACGCTGCTCGGTGCCGGTGGAACTGCGGGTGCATCTGCCAGTGCGGCCGCATCCGGCCATCGAGGCGATCGCCTACTTCTCCGTCGCCGAACTGCTCACGAACGTGGTGAAACACGCGGACGCGAGCCATGTGTGGGTGTCGGTGCTGCCGTCCGGCGATGATTCCCTGATGGTTTCGGTACGCGACAACGGCAGCGGGGGTGTGCTGCAACCGATGGCGGGCGAACCGGTATCGGGCAGCGGTCTGGCCGGGCTCGCGGCACGGGCGGCGAGCGTGGACGGCAGTCTCACCGTGAACAGTCCCGTCGGCGGGCCGACTGTCGTCACTATCACCCTGCCCACGGCGGGGCCGCGATGAGCACGGCTGCCGGGCAACCGCATTCGCTGCGCGTGGTGATCGCGGAGGACAGTGCCATCCTCCGCGACGGCCTGGCCGGGCTGCTCACCGAACGCGGGCATCAGGTCGTGGCAATGGTCGGGGACGCGACGAACCTGTCCGATGTGGTCGCCGAGCACGCACCCGATGTCGCGGTGGTCGATGTGCGGATGCCACCCACCTACACCGACGAGGGCCTGCTGGCCGCCATCGAACTGCGCCGCAAATTCCCGCTCACCGGCGTACTCGTCTTCTCGCAATGGGTGGAGACCCGCTACGCCACCGAACTGCTCGCCAGCGGCGCGAACGGCGTCGGCTATCTGCTCAAGGACCGAGTCGCCGACGTCGGCGAATTCATGGAAGCCCTGGACCGGGTCGCCACCGGCGGCACCGCCCTCGACCCCGAGGTGGTGAGCCAACTGATGGGCGCCTCCCGCCAGCAACAAGCCCTCGACCGCCTCACCCCGCGCGAACGCGAAGTCCTCGAACTCATGGCCCAGGGATTGACCAACGGCGCCATCGCCCGCTCGCTCACCGTCACCGAACGAGCGGTGGAAAAGCACATCGGCAATATTTTCACCAAGCTCGACCTGCCGCCGTCGGAGACTCATCACCGTCGGGTGATGGCGGTGCTGCGGTTGCGGGGGTGAGGCCGGGGCTCAATGCCGGGTTGGTCGACGACCACTACGAACTGGTGGCCGACAGTTCGCACCATGTGACGCTCGACCTATCGGGCGCCACGGTCATGATCGACCTGGCAAGCCCGACGAGTAATCGCGCCCGGTAGCACCACACGGGCCGATCTCAGTGCTCGGTGACGCCCGCCGAATCCAGATCGAAATCCTCCGCGGGCTGCGCCATCTCCTGGCGGTACTGCCGCACGCCGAGCACGGTGCCGATGATCAGGCCGACCACGAGCACCACCACGACCGCGGGCATCAACCAGGGGACTCGCTGGATGAAGCCGCCCGCGTAATAGCCGATGAGCAGTAGGACCGGGGCCCAGAGGATGGCGCCGATGGTGCTGGCGATGGTGTATTTGCGGTGGTCCATGCCGGCGGCGCCGGCCACCATCGGGCACAGGGTGCGGACCCAGGGGATCCAGCGGGCGACCAGGACCGCGACGAAGCCGTGCCGATGCAGCATCTCCGTGACGCGGGCGAGGTTGCGGGTGTTGATGTAGCGGCCGTTCTTGCGGGCCACCAGGTGGTGGCCGGTGCGGCTGCCGACGACATAGCCCACCTGGTTACCCGCGATGGCGGCGACCATCGTGCCGAGCGACAGGCCCCAGACCTGCGCCTCACCGGAGGCGTGCGAGGCCATCACCACACCGGCGGTGATCAGCATCGAATCGCCGGGCAGGAACAAGCCGATGATGAAGGCACACTCCAGGAAGACGAACGTCAGCACGATCGTCCAGACGAGCGCGGGCCCCGCCGAGATCAGCGGTTCGAAACTGCCGAGTGCGAGAGTGGAGGACGCAGGCGTCACGGGCGATCAGCGGGTGGTCTCGTTCGTCGAGGCGGTCAGCTCGACATCGCGGGCGGGGGCGGTCTGCTCGGCCTGCGCACCGCGGCCGAGCAGCTTCTTCGCGACGGCCATGATCCCGGGCAGGATCGACACGAACACGATGAGCAGGAAGATCGCCTCGACATGATCGCGGATGAAGGCGACATTGCCGAGGAAGTAGCCGAGGATCGTGACGCCGCCGCCCCACAGGATCGCGCCGACGATGTCGAAGGAGACGAACTTGCGGTAGTCCATCGTCGACACACCCGCGAGCACCGGCATGAACGTGCGCACGATCGGCACGAATCTGGCCAGGATGATGGTCTTGGGGCCGTGTTTCTCGAAGAAGGCGTGCGTCTCGGTGACGTAATGCTTCTTGAAGAAGCGGCTGTCTTCCTTCTGGAAGAGCGCGGGCCCGATCTTGCGGCCGATCCAATACGCGCATTGGTCGCCGGCGAACGCGACGAGTGTGACGGCGGGCACGAGCACCCAGATCGACAACCCCGCCGGTGGGTTCTCCTGCGCGGCCAGCAGACCACCGGTGAACAGCAGCGAATCGCCGGGCAGCAGCGGGAACAGCAGGCCGGTCTCGATGAAGACGATCACCAGGATGGCCGGGAGGACAGCGTGTTGCAGCCACGTCTCCTGGAGCAGGTACATCGGATCAAGCAACTGGGTAAGGGCAAGGTTGCTTGTCACCGCGTCGGAGGCTGCGAGCGCAATCACCCGGCCCACAGTACCGGGTCCGGCCCCCATTGCCCGCGTGGTGGCGCATCGATCCCCTGATATCGGCCGAAAGCCTGCTGGCCTAGGGTGGGGCCTGACAGAATCGGCAACTGCCTTTTGCCGCACGACACGGAGGTCTTCACAGTGCCCATCGCGACTCCGGAGGTCTACGCCGAGATGCTCGGTCGGGCCAAAGCGAACTCCTTTGCCTTCCCCGCCATCAACTGCACCTCGTCGGAGACGGTCAATGCGGCGATCAAGGGCTTCGCCGACGCGGGCAGTGACGGCATCATCCAGTTCTCCACCGGTGGCGCGGAGTTCGGCTCCGGCCAGGGTGTGAAGGACATGGTGACCGGCGCCGTCGCGCTGGCCGAGTTCGCGCATGTGGTGGCGGCCAAGTACGACATCACCATCGCGCTGCACACCGACCACTGCCCCAAGGACAAGCTGGACGGTTTCGTCCGGCCGCTGATCGCCATCTCCCAGGAGCGGGTGAACGCGGGTCGCAACCCGCTGTTCCAGTCGCATATGTGGGACGGTTCGGCCATCCCGATCGATGAGAACCTGGAGATCGCCAAGGACCTGTTGAAGGCCACCAAGGCCGCCAACATCATCCTCGAGGTCGAGATCGGTGTCGTCGGCGGTGAGGAAGACGGCGTCGAGGCGGCCATCGACGAGAAGCTCTACACCTCGCCGGAGGACTTCGAGAAGACCATCGACGCGCTCGGCGCGGGCGAGAACGGCAAGTACCTGCTCGCCGCCACCTTCGGCAATGTGCACGGTGTGTACAAGCCGGGCAATGTGGTGCTGCGTCCCGAGGTGCTGGCCGAGGGGCAGCGGGTGGCCGCGGCCAAGCTCGGTCTCGGTGCCGACGCGCAGCCGTTCGACTTCGTCTTCCACGGCGGTTCGGGTTCGCTGAAGTCCGAGATCGATGATTCCCTGCGCTTCGGTGTGGTGAAGATGAACGTCGACACCGACACCCAGTACGCGTTCACCCGTCCGGTCGCGGCACATATGTTCACCAACTACGACGGTGTGCTCAAGATCGACGGCGAGGTCGGCAACAAGAAGACCTACGACCCGCGTAGCTACCTGAAGAAGGCCGAGACTTCCATGGCGGCGCGTGTCGTCGAGGCGTGCAATGATCTGAAGTCCGCGGGACGGTCGATCAGCGCCTGACCCACAACCCTGGCGGGGGCAACAGCACATGAGTCTCGAGGTGCGCCTGCTCGGGCCCGTGCGGCTGCTCGTCGGCGGTGAGCCGGTGGCAGTCGGTGGGCCCAAGCCGCGGGCGTTGCTTGCGGCGCTGGCCGTGAATCGGCGGCGCGCGGTGTCGTCGGTCGCATTGGCCGATATGGTGTGGAACGAGGATCCGCCCGACTCCTATGCCGCGAGCTTGCAGGTATTCGTCTCGAATATCCGTAAGGCGCTGCGTAATTCGGGGATCGATCCGGCCGTGGTGCTGCGTACGGAATCGTCGGGCTATCGGCTCGAGATCGCCGAGGACGCCTGCGATCTCGGCCGTTTCGAAGCCGCCCGCGATGCCGGCGCCCGCGCCGCCGAGGTGGGCGACCATGCCACGGCCGCCCATCATTTCGGTACCGCGCTGCGTGAATGGGACGGCCGCGCATTGGCCGATCTGGCGGGTTTGCAGTTCGCCGACGGTTTCGCCACCGCCATGGACGAAGAGCGCCTGCTCGCCGCCTCGGCGCGCATCGATGCCGAGATCGCGTGCGGGCGTGCGTCTTCGGTGATCGGTGAGCTGGTGTCGATGACCACCGAGCATCCGCTGCGGGAGCCGCTGTGGGGGCAGTTGATCACCGCGCTGTACCTGTCCGGTCGTCAGGCCGATGCGCTGGACGCCTGCCGACGGGTGCGTGCGGTGCTCGCCGACGAACTCGGCATCGACCCAGGCCCGGCGCTGACCGAGCTGGAGCAGCGGGTGTTGCGCCAGGAACCGCTGAACACCGTCGAATTCAAGCGCGCCGAGCGGATGGCCGCGGCGATGACCGAGACCGTCACCGAGGTGCCGAGCGCTGTGCGCAGCGGGCAGCTGCTGATGCCGGACGGGCGTGCGGTGGTTGTCACGCAGGCGGGTATGCGGATCGGCCGGATGACCGATAACGACCTGGTGATCGATGATCCGAAGGCCAGCCGGTATCACGCGCACATCATGCCGAGCCGGGCCGGGCTGCTGGTCAAGGATCTGCATTCGGCCAACGGCGTGTTCGTCAACGAACAGGCGATCGACACCGGCGCTCTGCTCGCCGATGGTGATGCCATCCGCATCGGCGGGACCGTGCTGGTCTTTCAAGCGGCTCGGTAGCGCTGCCGGTCGACCGGGGCGATCCGGTGGCGGAAGGGGCACCCACCACCGTGGTGATGCCGCGCGAGTTCACCGTGCGACGGGCCCGGGGCCGGTAGGGTCACTCGCTGGTGCGGAACTTCCACGAAACAGCCATGGATCGAGGGGTTGACGATGGCGAGGCGGGTGATGGCCGCGCTCGGCGCGGTGGTGTTCGGCGCGGGTGTGGTGGTGTGCGCGGAACCGGTGACGGTCGGAGCACAACCGCAGGTCGCGGTCGGTGTGCCGGGGAGCGGCCCGTGCAGCAGTGATCCGGCGCCCACACATGAACCGCTGGTGCCGAAAACGCTGGAAGTGCCCATCCCGTATCCGGTGATCACCGTGCTGCCGCCGCAGCCGCCGGAACCGACGCCGACCCGCGTCGAGATGGAACTGCCGCTCGATCCGTGCACCGACCCCTGCCCCGATCTCACCGATGAGGCCGCACAACCGCCGAGCCTGGCGAATCAGCTCGGTATCCCGGAAATCCTGTTGAGCCCCAAGCCGTTCCACTTCGCCATCCCCGGCCCCGGACCCGATCCAGGACCGGCGCCTGCGCCGCCACCGGCCGTCGAACCGCCGGTCGAGGCCGCCGCGCAGACACCGGCGCCGCCCGCGCCGAGGGTGCGTGCGGTCCGTGAGGTGGCCAAGCAGACCGGCGCCAGTTCGATCAATCGAACCGATAAACGCTGGCAGGTGCAGGGCACCGATCTCGGCATCATGTGGGAATCGGCGCCCGGTGAAATCGCCACCGCCTTCGGCGATACCGTCGGCCGCGGCTTCCATCCGCCGGGCGGTATGGGCGGCGATTGGCGCAGCAATGTGCTGGCCTTCAGCACCGACCGCACCCTCGACGACGGTATGACCTACGACCGGATGGTCACCGACAGCCGCTGCCACGCCGCCGAGGTGCTGTCGAGTCGCAAACTCGACAATGTCGAAGTCACCACCATCCCCACCTCCGGTTTCGCCCTCGGCGATCGGCAGTACCTGAGCTACATGTCGATTCGCACCTGGAACAGCCTGCCCGGCACCTTCTTCACCAACTACGGCGGCATCGCCTACTCCGACGATCACGGTCAGACCTGGACCAAAGACCCGCACGCCCGCTGGGACAACATCTTCGGCCTCGCGAATTTCCAAGTGAGCGCCATGGTTCCGCACGGTGAGCATGTGTACGTGTTCGGCACACCGAACACCCGGCTCGGCGCGGTCGGTCTGGCGCGGGTGCCGAAGGACCAGATCCTGAACACCACCGCCTATCAGTACTGGCGCGATGGTTCCTGGACGCCGGTGGGCGGCGCCGCCTCCGCGACCCCCATCGTCAACGGACCCGCCGGTGAACTCTCGGTGCGCTACGACGCAGCCAGGGAGGTCTGGCAGATGAGCTATCTGGATACCGCCAAGGCGGCGATCGTGGTGCGCGAGGCGAACTCGCCGCAGGGCGTGTGGTCCGATGGCACGCCGACGGTGACCGTGCGCGATCACCCCGAGCTGTACGGCGGATTCATCCACCCGTGGTCATCGGGATCGGATCTGTACTTCAACATCACCACGTGGAGCGATTACAACGTCTATCTGATGCACGCCACGATGGAGTGAGTGTCGCCGGGCTCAGCCCAGCCGGACCTCGGCGATCGCGCGGCCGAACAGCTTGCGGCCCTGCGATTTCCCGGACAGCATGATGGTGGCGGTGCGGCGCTCGGGATCGAGTTTCTTGATCTTGCCGGAGAACTCGACGACGCTGCGGGCATCGGCGGCCACCGGCACGAAACCCGCGAACCGCACACTCAGCGATTCGACCGCTGTCGGATCACCGAGCCAGGAGGTCAGCTTTCCGCCGGCCAGGCCCATCGTCAGCAGACCGTGCGCCACCGTCGTCGGTAGACCGGCCAGTTTGGCGGCGTGCTCGCTGAAATGGATGGGGTTCGAGTCGCCGGACACTCCGGCGTAGTTCGCCAGGTCGCCGCGCGTCAGCGTGGCCGTGCCGAGATCGATCTCATCGCCCACCGACAACCGGTCGAATTCGGGGTCGGTGTGCACCGGAGCGGGCGACGGCATCGACGCGGTATCGACGGCATCGGCATCGAGTTCGATGAGCGCGTCCAGCTCTCCGAGCGCGGCATGTTCGGCGTCGGCGCGGCCCTGCATCATGATGTTCTCGACCGCTTCGGCGATATCGGGCGCCACCTCCACTCCGCGCCGCGCGACGATGGTGGTGGTGCCGACCTGGGAGACCTCACCGTCCTGATTCGTCAACAGGAACTTCACGTGGATGAAGTCGTTGTCGTTGAACTGGCGAATCGATTCGACCTCGACCTCGGTGGTGATCCGGTCACCGGCCACCATCGGCCGGTACACCTGGAACACCTGATCGGTCTGCAAGATCTGCGACAGGTCGTAATCGGTGAGCACCGAATCCAGCAGCACATTGGTCGCGCTCATACCGATCACCGAGGCGAAGGTCGGTGGGGCGACGACACCGTCGTAACCCAGCTTGCGTGCGTCCACCTCGTGCTGATGTGCGCCGTGATCGTTCTGCACCGCGCGCGCGAACTCGCGGATCTTCTCCCGGCCGACCACGTAGTGATCCCGGATTCGGAACCGTCGCCCCGCGAGCGTCGCCGTCCGCACCACTTCGTCGTCCGGCCGCGCCATCGATTGTTCCCTGCCCATGATCCGGGCCATGCTACTGGCGATCAGGACCAGCGACCAGCTAGGAAGGGGTAACTGTGACCATTGATACCGGATAGTGCATCAATGGATGCCGCCTCGCTACGGGGCGCTGTCCGGTGGGTCACAGACCTTCCAACCGTCCCCGGTGTGTTGCAGATCGAAGGTCCTGGCCGAGCGCGCCGGGTCCGCCTTGGTGTAGACGGTGGCCTGGGCGATGGCGGTGTTATCGGTGATCCGGATGGCCTGGATGTTCTCGATCACCGGAATACTGCCCTGATCGACCGACTGCTGATGCACACCGGCGAACTGATCATCGGGAATGCCCTGGTAGAACTCGTGCAGCGATCCGCAGGTGGCGGATCGGAGCGAATCCAGATCGCCATCCTCCAGCGCCGCGGTGTAGCTGCCGATGGCATTGCGGATCTGCGCCTCGGGGGAATCGTCCCCCGAACCGACCACCGCCACCAGCAGCACCGCGATGAGCCCGACGATCAGCACCACAGCACCGGCCACCGTGAGCAACCACCGATTCGAGCGCCCGCCACCCGCCCGCGCTGGCGGTTCGGCGGCCGATGCGGGCTCAACGCGCTGCGGCTGAGCCACCGCCCGCGGTTGCGGGGGACGGGGGCCCGCCAGCGACTGCGCGGGCGTCGTCGGCTGCATATCCGCAGGTGAAGGCGCGCTGCCGGGACGCGATGGGCCTGCTGGGGACTTGCCCGGACCAGGTTGTTGCCCATCGCCTCGGGGCTGGCCGCCACCCTGCGCGGCGGCCGCGCCTTGCTGCCCGCTGCCTGTCGGCAGGGTTGCGCCGGGCTGCGCCCCATCCCGCTGTTGGGCAGCGCCCTGCTGTGGACCGCTCTTCGGTTGTGCGCCGCCGTGTGGACGAGGACCGCCCTGTTGTGGGCCGCGTTGCTGCGGTCCGCCTGGCTGGGGGTCACCCTGCTGTGGGCCGCGCTGCTGGGTGCCGTTCTTCGGTTGTGCGCCGGGCCGTTGTGGACCGCCGTGTGGTTGGGGTCCGCCCGCCTGCGGGTGGCTTTGCTGTGTGCCACCCGGTTGTGTTCCGCGCTGTTCGGGCCTGCCCTGCTGGGTGCCGCGCTGTCCGGGCCCATCCTGCTCGGCGTCGCGCTGCTCGGGTCCGCCCTGTTGGGGGTGGCCGTGCTGTGCGCCGCCCTGTTGGGTGCTGCGTTGTCCGGGTCCACCTTGCTCGGCGTCGCGCTGCTGCGGTTCACCTTGTTGAGGCGCGCCGGGGCGGGGCTTGCCCTGCGGTGGCGCGGCGCCGTGGTCGGGGCCCGACGGTCCGTGTGCGCCCGCCTGCTTGGGTCCGGCGGCCGGTCGCGGTGTGCTCGGTGGCTTACTGAGCGGCTGCCGCGCACCACCACCCGACACCCGATCGGTTCCACCCGGACGCTGCACCGGGATGGCGACCGTCTGGGCGTCGGCCGGGTTCGGTACGGCCCGCATCTTCACGGTCTTGGCTTCGCCCGCGGGGTCTGCGGGCGCTTCGGCTTGCGCTGCCTCGGCCGGACCGTCCTGGTCGGCTGCTTTCTCACCTGCCGACGCGGGCTCGTCGGCGTTCTGCACGTCACCGGTGGGGCGGCCATCGATGCTCTGCGTCTCCTCGGTGCCTGCGGCTACGCCTGCGTCGGGCACACTTGTGGCCTGCTCGTCGTCGGGCTGAGCGGCATCCGCACCACCTGATCCCGCGGCTTTCGCACCACCTGATCCCGCGGATTTCGCACCGCCCGGTCCTGCGGTGTTCGTGCCTGCTGGTCCTGCGGTGTTCGTGCCTGCTGGTCCTGCGGTGTTCGTGCCTGCTGACCCCGCGGTGTTCCTGCCTGCTGGTCCTGCGGTGTTCGTGCCTGCTGACCCTGCGGTGTTCGCACCCGCTGACCCCGCGGCTTTCGCGCCCGCCGCGCTCGCGGCGCCCGCGCTCGACGCGCCTTTGGAATCAGCGGTAGCTTCCGTGTCTCGGCTGCCGGACTCGGCGTTATCCGAGCGTGCGAGGTCGACGCGGCGCATGGCGACCGTGGCCGCATCGGCGCTACCGTCATGCGGCTGCCCGGCACCGTCGGACGCGGCCGATTCTTCCGCGGCTTCACCCGTGGCAGTGGTCGCCGACGTGCCGGATGCCGCTTTGCCGGTGCCAGCACCCTGTTCGTCCGTGTCCGTTGTGCGGTCGACATCGGCGTCGGCAGGCTTTGTCGCCGCGTCGGAACCGGGAGGGGCGGTCGGCGAAGCACTGGCCGTCGCACCGGATCCGGCGGTCCCGGCCTTCTCCGCAGAATTCGACTCGCCTGTGGTGGAGCGACTTTCGGCGGTCGCGGCTGAGCCGTCGGTGCCCCCATCAGCTGCTTCGTTACCGGATGCGGAGGACGCGGCGGGGGAGTCGGTGGAGTTCACGTCCGTACGTTCCGCGATCCGGTCGCGGGAGATCTCGGCTGTTTCCGCGTCGGAGTCGCCGGACTCATCGGCCGAGGCGGGCTTATCGGCGGGGCTCGCGGCCGCGCCGGGCTCCGAGCCGGTTCCTGGCGCGGACTTCGCGCCGTCCCCGGCCGCATCGGTGCGGGCACCCGTTGACGAGACCTGGGTGAACGCCTTGGTCGGCGCATCGGCGTCGGCGTCCGAGGCGGTCGGCGAGGTGGGGCTCGTCCCGTCGACGGCAGAGGTGGGCGGCAGGTCCGGTCCGTCCGTCTTGCGGACGTCGGCGGCTTTGCGCGCCGGATTCTTGTCGTCGTTCGGGTCGGACACCACTACCCCTCGCTCAGCGGAAACAATGTGAACTCGACGGCAAGCCTAATGGGCGCGATGGCCGTCGGTATGTCATGTCCGCGCCGGAATTCCCGGCGTTACCGCCGCGGCGGTAACGCCGGTTCCCCGCGTCCAGCCGATCCGCCCCCACCGATGGCCACAGAGGTCGAGTATCGGGAGGGCGGTCCGCCGTGCACAATGAAGCGCATGACCTCGTTCGGTGATCTGCTCGGACCGCAACCGGTACTGCTGCCGGAAATCTCCGATGCCGAGGACGCGCTCCTCGCCAAGGCCGATCCGGTGCAGGTCGCGGCCGATCATCCGGCCGCCTCGATCGCCTGGGCGCATCTGGCCGAAGCGGCGCTGGCGCGCGCGGAAGCGGCGGGGGAGACCGTCAATCACGACGTCGTCGCCGCCTACGCCTTCGCCCGCACCGGCTACCACCGCGGTCTCGACCTGTTGCGCCGCAACGGCTGGAAGGGTTTCGGCCCGGTGCCGTGGAGCCATGAACCCAACCAGGGTTTCCTGCGCAGCGTCGGTGCGCTCGCCAGGGCCGCACGTGCCATCGGCGAATCCGATGAATACGCCCGCTGTCTCGACCTGCTCGAGGACTGCGATCCGCGCGCCGCCGCGGAACTCGGTCTGGACTGATCCCAACACCGACCCTCGACGAAACAGATCCCGAGTTGATCGACCCGACCTCCCGCGTCGCCCTCGCACGGGCCGGTGGCATGGACCGGTTGCGCAGTTCCTGGACCCGCCTGCGCCTGTCCGCGCTGCCCATCTTGCAGTGCGCTGTCGGCGCCGCCCTCGCCTGGTTCATCGCGCACAACGTCATCGGTCACGCGCTGCCCTTCTTCGCGCCGACGGCGGCGGTCGTGTCGATCGGGATCTCCTTCGGCGCGCGGCTGCGTCGTTCGGTGGAGCTGGTCGTGGGTGTCGCGGTCGGCATCGGCATCGGTGACCTGTTCATCTCCCAGGCCGGAACCGGCATCTGGCAGATCGCGCTGGTCGTCGCGGTGGCCATGAGTCTGGCGGTGTTCCTCGACGGCGGCACCATCATCGCCATGCAGGCGGCCGGTTCGGCCGTGCTGGTCGCGACCCTGCTGCCGCCCACCGCGGGCGGCGGTTTCTCCCGGATGATCGATGCGCTGGTCGGTGGTCTGGTCGGCGTGGTCGTCGTCGCCGCGATCCCGTTGCATCCGGTGCGCCGGGCGCGGGAGCAGGCAGGGGAGATCCTCGGTGTGATGGGTAAATCCCTGATCGACGGCGCCGAGGGCCTGCTGGAACAGGATGCCGACAAGGTGCACAACGCGCTGAGCGCGGTCCGCGCCACCCAATCGCAGCTGGATTCGCTGCGCAAAACCCTCGAGGGCGGACGGGAGATCAGCCGGATCTCACCGCTGTACTGGAACTCGCGCAAACGCCTCGAACGCATCCGCGCCACCGCCGATCCGCTCGACAACGCCGTCCGCAATACGCGCGTGCTGCTGCGGCGCGGCCTGACCCTGGTTCGTGACGACGAGATCCTCGATCCGCGCCTGATCGACGAGGTGGAGGGCCTTGGTCGCGCGGTCGACGTGGTGCGCCGGATGATGCTCGCCGACCCGGGCCAGCAGCCGGATCGGGCCGAAGCCGCACGGGTACTGCGTTCGGTCGCCAAGGGTGCACGTCCCGAACTCGTTTCCGGCGCCGGTCTTTCGGCCCATGTGGTCTTCGCCCAGGTACGTTCGACGGTGGTCGATCTGATGCAGGTCTGCGGTATGCAGCGCATCTCGGCCATCGCGCTGCTGCCGCCGACCGTGCCGAATCCGTATGTGCGGCCCGAGGACTGACCGACTACTCGACCCACCCGGCCCACACTGCGTGTCCGACCGGCGTCCGCGGCGGCGGCACCACCGATCTTCGCGTAGTCGGCTACTCAGGCGACGCCTCCCACCGATCCCTAACGTGAGAGCCGACCGAGCCGACGAGGGGTGGTGCGGTCACACACTTCGCCGCACAGCGTGACGCGCGCCGGGGGCATCTCGGTGTAGGTGGCCCAGCGGGCTGGGGCCGCGCTGCGGAGGCGAAGACCAGGGTCGTCCGGTCCATCGACCGGGCGGCCCTGAGTTCTGCGGTCAGGTCCAGAATCGAGTGAGGTAACCGCCCCAGCGCGACCACAGCGACGGCACACCCGACAGCTCGTACAGGGCATACACCGCATCGAAGAACACCTGATTGATCGCCGGGGTGAACAGCAGCGCGAACAGGATCAGCATGCCGAACGGCTTGAACTGGTCGAGCGCGCGACGCGTCTGATAGCTCAGCGACGGCTCCAGGATTCCGTAACCATCCAGCCCCGGAATCGGCAGCAGATTCAGCAATGCGGCCGTCACCTGGAGAAACGCCAGAAAGCTCAACCCGAACCAGAACGCGGCATGTTCCTCGGCGCTGCCGAACAGTCGCACGATGAGCAGCAGCAGCGCCGCGCACACCACATTCACCGCGGGCCCGGCCCCACTGATGATCCGCTGGATCCGAGTGGAGAAGTTGTGCGCGTGCACATACACCGCGCCACCGGGCAGACCGATGCCGCCGAGCGCGATGAACACGATCGGCAAGACGATCGACAGCAGCGGATGACTGTATTTCAACGGATTCAACGTGAGGTACCCGCGCAGCTCGACCTCGCGGTCCCCGGCCCGCCACGCCACGTACGCGTGCGCGAACTCGTGCAGACACAGGCTGACGATCCACCCGAACACCACGAGTAGGAAGACACCGGCCTTGGCCCGCACCGAGTCCAGATCGGCGTCCCAGGCCAGCACACCGCCCGCCACCGCGATCACCACGACCAGCAGGAAGATCGGGCTCGGCCGCACCGCGCCGGAGCGGCGGGCCGCGATGGGAAAGCTCATCGGACCAGCAACCAGGGCTCGTGATGCCGGTAGAACGTGGATCGGGGCACGGTGCGTTCGCTGTCGATGCCGTCGCGGGTCACCCTGGCGCCTGGCGTGCCGAGCTGGGCGGCGCGCCCGCTGACCCAGCGTCGTTTACGCACCCCGCGCTGCACGGCGGCGCGTACGCCTGGCATCTCCAGCGTCGGCGAGACCAGCATGGCCGCGACCTTGCCGGAGAACAGTTGGGTGTCGTCGACGTAGGCCTCGCCCTCCAGCTTGTCGCCCTCGGCGCCGACCAGCGTCGCCCGGCCGACCAGCACCGTCCCGGTGTCGTCACGGATCAGCGGCACCTCGGTGGCGCGCCCCTCCAGCGCCCGCCGCGCCGCGGCGTTACCGGTGCCGGTCTCATAAGCGCGTGAACCGTAGGTCTTGTCGACCGGCACATAACCGATCTCCACATTCAGCCGTTCGGTGCGCATCAGATGGGTGAGCACCGCGGCAAGGGCGGCGTCGTCACCGAGCACGATCAAACGCGGCAGGCTGTCGGCCGCGAGCACCGGAAGCAGCTCATCGATCTCGCCGGTATCGGGGATGGCGTCGGTCTGCGTGGTCGGCTGGGAAGCGAGGGCAATCGGTACCGGTGCGCCGTCGCAACGGAGAACATGGGTACTCAAACTGCCGTACACCCTCCTCGATCCGGCCGACTCCCGTCGGTCGTCCAGCCCACTTCACTCGGACGATTCAACATCCGCCAGCAGCAACCATAGCTCTGTCGACTATTCCGCGCCTGGTCGCTGTCCGGCAAGGCTGGAGCCGTGCCGATCGATGGGTCGACTAGACTGTGCTTCCGGCCACCGCCTCGATACGGCAGGTAGCTGCAACACAGACGGTGTTGCGCGTCGAACCGTAGGAGACACGACCATGCCGGCAATCGTCCTCATCGGCGCCCAGTGGGGCGACGAGGGCAAGGGCAAAGCTACCGATCTACTCGGTGGGCGCGTGCAATGGGTGGTTCGGTACCAAGGCGGCAACAATGCCGGTCATACCGTGGTGCTGCCCAACGGCGACAACTTCGCACTGCACCTGATCCCGTCGGGCATCCTCACCCCCGGTGTCACCAACGTCATCGGCAACGGCGTCGTGATCGACCCGGGTGTCCTGCTCGACGAACTCGCCGGTCTGGAACAGCGCGGCGTCGACACCACCGGACTGCTGCTGTCGGCCGACGCGCACCTGATCATGCCGTACCACGTGGCCATCGATAAGGTCACCGAACGCTTCCTCGGCAACAACAAGATCGGCACCACCGGCCGCGGTATCGGCCCCTGCTACCAGGACAAGGTCGCCCGCGTCGGCGTCCGGGTCGCCGATGTGCTCGACGAGAAGATCCTCACCCAGAAGGTCGAGGCCGCACTCGAGTTCAAGAACCAGGTGCTGGTCAAGATCTACAACCGACGCGCGCTCGAACCGCAGCAGGTCGTCGACGAGGTCCTCGAACAGGCCGAGAGCTTCAAACACCGCATCAGCGACACCCGTTTGCAGCTCAACCAGGCGCTCGAGCGCGGCGAGACCGTGCTGCTGGAAGGCTCGCAGGGCACCCTGCTCGACGTCGACCACGGCACCTACCCGTATGTGACCTCGTCCAACCCGACCTCCGGCGGTGCGGCCGTCGGCGCAGGCGTCGGGCCCAACAAGATCACCACCGTGCTCGGCATCCTCAAGTGCTACACCACCCGCGTCGGCTCCGGCCCCTTCCCGACCGAACTGTTCGACGAATCCGGCGCCTACCTGGCCAAAACCGGCGGCGAGGTCGGTGTCACCACCGGCCGCGCACGTCGATGCGGCTGGTTCGACGCCGTCATCGCCCGCTACGCCACCCGCGTCAACGGCATCACCGACTACTTCCTCACCAAGCTCGACGTGCTGTCCAGCCTGGACACCGTGCCGATCTGCGTCGCCTACGACGTCGACGGCGAACGGGTAGAACAGATGCCGACCACCCAGACCGAGTTCCACCACGCCAAGCCCATTTACGAAGAAATGCCGGGTTGGTGGGAGGACATCTCCGGGGCCAGGACCTTCGAGGACCTGCCCGCCAACGCGCAGGCCTATGTGCGGCGGCTCGAAGAGCTTTCGGGCGCGCGCATTTCCTGCATCGGCGTCGGCCCCGGCCGGGATCAGACGATCGTCCGCCACGACGTGTTGTAGCGAACCGCGACGCCGGCTCAGCGGCCGACGACACGAAGTCCGATGCCGGCGACTACGTCGGTGCGCCATCGCCGCAACAGCCGGTCCCGCCCAATTTTCGAGCGAAGCGAGACCGAGCCCCAAAGTTCGCGGCCCGTCTCGCGTCACCGCTGCCGCTGCGACCGCCCATCGAACCCTGCGTTAGGGCAGAGGCGAGACACCAAGGGGCCGCGAACCGCGGCGCCGGAGGCGACGCAATCGAACACAGTTGGCTCTACAGTAGGTGGATGGCTCGGAACTGGCCGATGATCGAACGCGCGACCGAATTCGAGGCGATTCGCTCCGCGCTCACCGGTGACGGCCCGGTCGGTGCGGTGCTCACCGGCGATGCGGGGGTCGGTAAGACAACGCTCGCCAGGCAGGCCACGGCGGCGGTGGGCGGTAACGTCCGCTGGGTGGCCGGCACCGAGTCGGCGCGCAGCATCCCGCTCGGCGTATTCGCCCATATGGTCGGGGTATACACCGCCCACGATCCGGTGACGTTCATGTCGGCCGCGCGGGAGGCGCTGCTGGCCGATGGGCCGATCATCATCGGCGTCGACGACGCTCATCTGCTCGATCAACTCTCCGCGACACTGCTGTTGCAGTTGGCGATCGACCGGGCCGCCCGGATCGTCGCGACCGTGCGCAGCGGAGTCCAGGTGCCCGATGCGGTGACCTCGCTGTGGAAAGACGGGCATCTGCTGCGCATCGACCTGAATCCGTTCAGCCAGCGGCAGAGCGTGGATCTGGTGGAATCGATGCTCGGTGGGCAGCTCGAGGGATTCACCGCGAACCTGATGTGGGAATCCTCCGGCGGTAACGCGCTGTTCCTGCGGCATCTGGTGGAAGGTGCGCTCGAGGCGGGTTCGCTGCGTCAGGTCAATGGCGTCTGGCAGCTGCGTGGGCGGGCCGCTGTCACCTCGGAACTTGCGGCGCTGCTGGAAGATCGGGTGGAGCAACTACCCGAACCGGTGCTTCGGGTGCTGGAACTGCTCACCTTCTGCGAACCCATCGACCTCGAGGTCATGGCCGAACTCGCCGGTGAGGATGCGGTGGAGGCGGCCGAGAACCGCGGCGTCATCCGGGTGGTGGAGAACTCCCACGAACTGGTCGTGCGCTACAACCATCCGCTGTTCGGCGAGGTCATCCGGCGCCGGCTCGGTATCGCCTCGGCCCGGCGGCTGCGCGGACAGCTGTATTCGGCGTTGAGTGAGCGGCGGATCAACTCCGCCGCCGACCGGATCCGCCTGGCCGAACTGGCCCTCGACAGCGATAAATCCGCCGATCTCGAACTGTTCGAAGCCGCCGCGGCCGATGCGATCGGCCTGGCGAATCTGCCACTCGGCGAACGGTTCGCCCGCGCCGCGGTGGAACGTCGCGGTGGAGTGGAGTCGGCGGACTTGTTGGCGCGGGCGTTGCTGTGGCAGGGCCATCGGATCGAGGCCGAACGCACCTTGGCCAGCTTCGATCCCGACCAGCTCAGCGAGGTGCAGCTCGCGCGCTGGGGCAGCACTCGGGTGTCGAATCTGCTGTGGGCCATGGGCGATGCCGACCGCGCCGACGAGGTGCTCGCCCTGGTGCGGTCGAAGGTGAGTCATCCGAAGATCGCGGTGATCCTCACCGGGCTGGCGTCGGCGTGCGCGGTCAACGAGAACCGCATCGACGATGCCTTCGATGCCGCCGAAGCCGTGATGAACACCGAGGATGCCCCGCCATGGGCGGTGTGGTGGGCGTCGTTCGGCGGCGGTCTCGCGCTGGCATTGATGGGCCGCGGTGAGGCCGCGCGCCAGTACGCGGCACGCGGGCACGAGGTCGAATCGCATATCGATGGGCTGAACCGTTTCATGTCCACCCACGCCGAAGTGCTGGCCTTGACCTTCACCGGCGATCTGGAGGGTGCGCGCCGCCGCGCCACCGCCTATTTCGGCTACTCGGCGCCCGGACAGTATCTGGCCTGGGGAATGTCGAAGATCCTGCAAGGCACCGTCGATGTGGCGCAGGGCCGGTTCCCCGACGGCATCGATAATTTGGAACAGGCGCTGGCCGCGCTGAGCACCGAAGGCGCTGCGGCCTGGATGTTTCCGGCGCGATTGCGGCTGGCCGAAGCGTATTCGGCGCTCGGCCGGTCCACCGATGCCGCCGAGGCCATCGCGGGCGCGTCCGAACGGGGCGGCAGGCACAGCGCCGTATACGAACCGCAGCTCGAGATCGCCAAGGCGTGGCTGGCCGGTGCCGAGGGGACGATGACCCCCGCGATCCGCTCGGCCATGGCCGCCGCCGACGCCGCGGCCCGCTCACATCAGCACGCCATCGAAGCGATCGCATTGCATACCGCGGCGCGGTTCGGTGAGCATTCGGTCGCAGGTCGGCTCGCCGATCTGGCCGCCAAGGTCGATGGTGAGCTGGTACAGGTGCAGGCCCGTCACGCCGTCGCCCTCGCCGCCCACGACGGTCCCGGACTCGACGCCGCCGCAACGGAATTCGAGCGCATCGGTGCACTGCTGTCGGCCGCCGACGCCGCCGCCCAAGCCGCCTCGGCGCATGAACGCGCGGGGGATCGCCGTCGCCTACTGGAATCGGCCGCCACCGCCAACCGGCTCGCCGCCGCCTGCGGTGGTGCGAGCACGCCCGCCCTCCGGCAAGCGGCGCAACCGCTTCCGCTCACCGCACGCGAACGCGAGATCGCGAATCTGGTGGCCGCCGGTCTGTCGAACCGCCAGATCGCCGACCGGCTGACCGTGTCGGTCCGCACGGTGGAAGGCCACCTGTACCGTGCGTGCATCAAAATGGATGTGACAGACCGGGAGTCGCTGGCAGCGGTGCTGCGCGGCGAAAAATCCACCTGAGTCCGGTGATGTGCGGGCGCGTATACCTACTCCGCCCGAGCCACCACCCCGGACACCACATGACAACTCGTTGGCGTATCCGACAACCTTGTGTGAGCATCGCGGAATGACCGAGAAGACCGAACATCGGACGAGTTCCGCGCCGCAGGCGACGACGGATTCCTTCCGCCGGGGCACCCCCGCTGATTCCGATGCGGTGGACCGGATCGACGAGTCGTTCACCACCAGTACGATCTTCGATGTCCGCGACACCGGTGCAGGGTTCGCGCTTGTTGAGATCACGGTGCCCGAGCCGATCGTCAAACGCTTCCCGGACGATGTCGACGACGACGCGGACGAATCGGTCCGGTTCGTCGCCGTGGATCAGGGCGGTGAGATCTGCGGTGCCATCGATATCCTCTTCGAGGAATGGAACGGGCGCCTGACGATCGCCGATATCAGAGTCGCTCCGAATCGCCGCGGTGTCGGCCTCGGCCGACAGCTGGTCGGCCTGGCTGTCGAACACGGACGTGAGCTGGGTGCACACACCTTGTGGCTCGAGGTCACCAATATCAATGCACCCGCGATCAAGGCCTATCTCCGTATGGGATTCACCTTCTGCGGGCTCGACACATCGCTGTACCGGGGCACGCCGAGCGACGGTGAGATCGCGATCTTCATGAGCCGGGATCTGGGTCGAGGATGACCGTACCGGGCGCACCATATCGGCGAGATCGCCCCTCGCCCGATGGTCGCGGTTCGAGTGCTGCGTACTTCATGGGCCGGTAGTCGGAGTCAGGGCGCAAGGGCGGTGACTTCGACTTCGATCTGCCAGTCGGGCTGGGCGAGGGCCGACACTTCGAGCAAGGTGTCGGCGGGGTACGGCTTGCTGAGGAATTCCTCGCGGAGCGCGATGATCTTGTCGAGGTTGGCCGGTATGTCGGTGACGAAGATGCCGACCTTGACCACGTCCGCGAGGTCGGCTCCGGCCGCTGCCAAGACTTGCTGGATGTTGGCGAAGGCCTGGCGTCCCTGGGTCAGGAAGTCGTCGGAGACGGTGTTTCCCTGCTCGTCGAAACCCGCCTGTCCGGAAACGTAGAGCAAACCGTTGGCCTTGATGGCCTGTGAGATGTTGTAGGGCTCGTACCAGTCGAGTGCGGTGGCGACCTTCTCGATGCGCTGTGCGGTCATGATCGAACTCCCTTGCCGTTGTATGTACCTGCAATTAATGTATGTACATACAGATGTTGTCACTACATGTACTCTGATGTCAACACGGAAGGCGGGAATCATGGACGCGGTGATCTGGGAGCAGCTGGAGAGCCTGCACGGCATGGTGACTCAGCGGTTGGCCAAGGAGATGCAGCGCCGCCATCGCCTCGGTCTCTCCGAGTATCAGGCCCTGTGCCAGCTGGCCCGCGCCGACGATGGTGAGCTGCGGATGCAGGAGCTGGCCGAACTCATCGGACTCAATCAGAGTTCGGTCAGCCGCCTGGTTGCCCGCTTGGAAGCGGGGGGTCTTACCCGCCGTGATCTGTGCCCCGGAGATCGCCGGGGTGTGTACACCGTGATCACGGAAGAGGGTCGTGCCCTGTATCGGGAGTCCGAGCCGACCTATCGGGAAGCCCTGAGTAAAGCGCTGGACGAGGCATCCGCGGATACTCGGATCGGCGAGTTGGCCGCAAAACTCCGCGCGTGATCGTGGCGGCCCGGTTCAGTATCGGCTGGCGCCCGCGAACGGCATGGTCGACATATCGGATTCGATGACGCCCTCGCCGGAGGTCGAGGCGTGGATGACCTTGTCGCCGCCGGAGTACAGGGCGGAGTGGCCGCCGCCGTAGAACGACACCAGGTCGCCGGGGCGAAGGTCGTTGCGCGCGACCGGGGTTCCGGCGGCGAGCTGCTGATGGCTTGTGCGCGGTAGGTCGACGCCCGCACGGCTGTAGGACCACCGCACCAAGCCGGAGCAGTCGAACGCGTCGGGGCCGGTGCCACCTGCGGCGTAGCTCGCGCCCAGTTTGCTGCGTGCGGCTGCTATGGCGGCGTCGCCTCGGGTCTGCTCCGGGATGGCGGCGGGTGGACGAATGCCCGGCAGGAATGACAGATCTAGGGGCAGCGGCGGGAGGGAGAAATCGATGGTTTCGACCTCGACGGCTGGCGGATACTGAGGCCCGGTTGGTTCACCTCGCGCGGGTACGAGCGCCGGACTTCTGCCCAGAATTTCCGCCGGTGAAATATCTTGCACCGGAATATTCACTTTTTCCGGGGCATCGAAACTATCGGGTACGGGATGGTTGAACGAGTCGATTTCGGGAATTTCCGGGGGCTGCGCGAATGCCGGTCCCGCAGTTGGTAGCAGGGCTGCTGCGACCCCGGCTGTCGAGCCGATGGCCAGAAAAAATGCGCGCAGCCTGCGAGAATATCGAACGTCGTCGTCAGATGTTGCCATGATGCGGTCCTCCGATGGTCACATCGAGGCCGATGGCGGACGAGCGGTGTTCACCACGGCCTTCGAATTGATTCGAAAAACGTCACGGTGATCTGTTCGGTCCAGTGGATCCGGGGGTTGATCTTTCTTTCGACGGCACACTCAGTACAGCGGAACACGCCATTGTTCAATAACGAAACAATAACAACGGTTTCGCTGTGGATTAATGTGGATTGATCAGAAGAGCGTCGGTTCGCCGATGCCCGGCGTGCGCTCGATCTGTAGGAGCCGCTGTTTGGTGTCGATGCCACCGGGGGCGGAGAAACCGTGCAGCCCATGGTCGGAGGCCAGGACTCGGTGGCAGGGGATGATCAGCGGAATCGGGTTGCGGCCGAGTGCTTGCCCGACGGCTTGGGCCGCGCCGACGGCGCCGACGCGTTCGGCGACCCCGCCGTAGGTGAGGGTGCGGCCCGGGGCGATATCGCGCGTGACCTCGTACACCGAACGATGGAACTGCGGGATCGTGCTGATGTCCAGGGGGATCCAGCGCAGATCGTCCAGTTCGCCGGCCAGATGTGCCCGCACGCCCGCGATGGCGTCGGCGATCACGCCGTCGGGTTCGGATTCCTGGATGGCGCCGAACTCCGGGCTGTCGCGAGTGATCTGCGCGCGCGTGGCCTGCGCGCTCGCCTCGGGGAGCCGAAATCGCACGACCGCGTCCGCGCGCCATGCGATCGCGCACGTTCCGATCGCGGTATCGAACAGGGCCGCCACCACCGGCGGGCCACCTGGTGCGTTCATGGGTGACAGTCTGCCCGGTGCCACCGACACATTCGGTACGTGCGGTCCAGTCGCATCAACTGGACTGTACGAGGGCTTCGTCAGGAGCGTTGCCGCCATCGCGCGGAGGGAGTCCACTCGGGCTCGCACTGATGCGCGTACACGGCGGCGATATCGCGAAAAAGACGCTGCTCATCGTAATGCGAAACAGGGAGGTTGCTGATCGGATCGCGCGGACGCAACCGGTCCACATCCTGCCCATCCGCAGCACGCCGCGGCGCGTAGTAGTAGGCCGACAAGCTGAAGGTCACGATGACGAAGAGGGTGACGAGGAAGGTCATTTCCCCAGCGTGCGCCGACTGGCCTTGCCGATAAAGAGCCAATGCCCCGATACTGGACTGTATGGCGACACGTGTGATCGGTGCGGCGGGCCTGGCTCGCGACCTCGGCAGCTGGCGTGATCCGGAGGCCGAAGGGGCCCGCAAACCCGCGCGTCCGGCCTATCTGGCGTTGGCGGAGGGGATTCGCCTGCTCATCCACGACGGTCGCGCCCCGCTGGGTATCGCGTTGCCGAGCGAACGTGATCTCGCCACCACCCTCGGCGTCAGCCGCACCACCATCACCTCCACCTACTCCCTGCTGCGTGAGCACGGCTATCTGATCACCCGACAGGGTTCGCGCAGCACCGTCGCACTACCGCCGACCGTCCAGCACGACGGCAGTAGACCGGCCAAGGGCATCCTGGCGATGATGGGTGGGGCCGATCAGCCGACGGTCGATCTCACCTACGCCGCCATGACCGCGCCGCCCGAGATGGAGGCGGCGTATGCGACAGCGCTACAAGGTATTCCGTCCTACCTCGGCACCCACGGCATGGACCCGGTCGGTGTGCTCGCGCTCCGCGAGGCGGTGGCGCGTCGCTACACCGAGCGCGGACTTCCCACCGATGCGGACCAGATCCTGGTGACGCTCGGTGCGCAGCACGGACTTCGGCTGCTGCTCAATGTGCTCGCCCCGCCCGCCGCGCGCGTCCTGATCGATCACCCCACCTACCCCAATGCCATCGAAGCCATCCGCGATGTCGGCGCACGCCCGGTCCCGGTGCCGCTGCGTCCGGAGTCCGGGTGGGATCTCGATGGAATCCGTAGCGCAGCAAGGCAAACCGCGGCCACCCTGGCCTATCTGGTACCCGATTTCAACAATCCGACCGGCCTGCTCATGCCCGCCGAGGATCGCGCCGAACTCGCCGCCATCGCCCGTGACACCCGCATGTCCATCATCATCGACGAGTCCATGGCCGACCTGGCCCTCACCGATGCCACCCCACCTCCGCCGACCGCCGCGTTCGCCCGTGGCGCCGAGATCATCACCATCGGTTCGGCATCGAAATCGTTCTGGGGCGGCCTGCGCGTCGGCTGGATCCGTGCGGGTCAGTCCCTGATCACCCGCCTGCTCGGCATCCGCGCCACCGTCGACCTCGGCACCCCCGTCATGGATCAGCTGGCCACGACCCACCTGCTCGAACACGCCGACACCATCCTCACCCACCGCCGCGCCCAACTCCGCGATCAACGCGCGGCCCTGCTCACCGCCCTGTCCGAGCACCTGCCGGACTGGCAGGTCGCCGCGGGCGCGGGTGGAATGTCGGTCTGGGCCCAGCTACCGGCCCCGGTCTCCACGGCCTTGGCCGCGACCGCCCCGAACCACGGCGTCCTCCTCGCGGCCGGACCCAGGTTCGGCGTCCAGGGCGCCTTCGAACGCTTCGTCCGCCTCCCCTTCACCCACCCCACCGCCGACCTGCACCGCGCGGTCGAATCGATCGCGGTCGCCTACGCGGCCCTCAGCCCTCGCGCAGCGGAACCGCTGCAACCGCTGACCTGCTACTGAGTGCCCAATGTAGGCGGAACTTGCTGTGCGCCGGTACGGCCACGCTGTCCGGACAGCGTGGCCGTACCGGCGCGGGAACTCAGTCCGCCCAGACCGATTCGATCGGTGTCGCCGCAGTAGGCGGCGGGGTCGGGGTGGGGTTGGGGGTGCGGGAGAAGCGTGGGGCCGGTGCGTGCTGGGTGATGTTCTCCAGGTCGAGCAGGGATTCGCGGGCCACGATGTGGTCGTTCTCGGTCGCTTCCTCGAAGGTCAGCACCGGGGTGACGCAGGCGTCGGTGCCGATGAAGATCTCGGTCCACTCGTCGCGGGTCTTGGTGCGGAAGCGTTCGGCGAACAGCTTTTTCAGGGTGTCCTGGCCTGCGGGATCGATCTGGAACGGCAGACCTTCGGGGTCGATGCCGAGACCGGCCAGCAGCTGGGCGTAGAACTGCGGTTCGATGGCGCCGACGGCCATATGCTTGCCGTCGGCGGTTTCGTAGGTGTCGTAGAACGACATGCCCGTGTCCAGCAGGTTCACGCCGCGTTCGTCGGACCACGCGCCGGAACCGCGCATACCCCAGATCATATGCGAAAGAGCAAGGGCCCCATCGACCATCGCGGCGTCGATGACCTGCCCCTTACCGGAGTTCTGCCGTTCCACCAGCGCGGCGAGGATGCCGAACACCAGGAACATCGAGCCGCCACCGAAATCGCCGACCATGTTCAGCGGCGGCACCGGGCGTTCGCCCTTACGGCCGATGGCGTGCAGGACGCCGGTGAGGCTGATGTAGTTGATGTCGTGACCGGCGCGGTCGGCCATCGGGCCGAACTGACCCCAGCCGGTCATCCGGCCGTACACCAGGCGCGGGTTACGGGCCAGCACGTCATCGGGGCCCAGGCCCATGCGTTCGGTGACGCCCGGACGGAAGCCCTCGATCAGCACATCGGCCTTGTCGAGCAGGCCCAGCACCTTCTGCACATCGGCCGGGTCCTTCAGATTGGCTTCGACGATGGTGCGGCCGCGCAGCTGCGGCCGGTCGAAGCCGCCGGGCAGCTGACCGGCCCGCTGGACCCGCACCACATCGGCGCCGAGATCGGCCAGCAGCAGTGCGGCGTGCGGACCAGGGCCGATACCGGCCAGTTCGATAACCCGGATGCCCGCGAGCGGGCCCTGCGTGGTGGATGGAGTGCTCACGCCCTACCTCGGTTCGTCGTCGAATCCTGCGCACCGGGGGCCGGTGCTCGTCGCCGGGAGCCGCCCGGTGACTGTATTGACAGTACGACAATAACCTGGACCTACGGTACCGGTGCCTCCGTGCTGCATGACCTCGTCCGGTACGACAGAATTCGGACACAAGGTTCGCCCGGCGATCGGGGGGAGCGTCGGCGCCGTAGTCGCCCGCGTTGTCCGGGTTGAGCGGTGCGGCGGCATCAATGCCGGTGGGGTCGGGCCGATGGCTACCGCGCCGACAACGGAGGGACGAGACAGTGAGTGTGTGGGGCGAGATCGTCGTCGGCCTGGTGATTCTGGTCGGCCTGCTCGGGATCGTCATCCCGATCCTGCCCGGCGTGGTACTGATCTTCGGCGCGATCGCCGTATGGGCCTTCCTCACCGGCGGCGCCACCGCCTGGACGGTCTTCGCGATAAGCACTGTCCTGCTGGTGATCTCGGGCGTCATCAAATACACCTGGCCCGGACGGAAACTGAAGGAAGCGGGCGTCCCCAACCGCTCCCTCTACCTCGGCGCCGTTCTCGGCATTATCGGCTTCTTCGTCATCCCCGTCGTGGGCTTGTTCGTGGGATTCATTGCCGGGGTGTACATCTCCGAACTTCAGCGCGTCCGCGGCCAACGTTTGGCCTGGCAGTCCACCTGGCACGCGGTCAAGGGTGTCGGGCTGTCGATCCTGGTCGAACTGCTCGGGGCGCTGCTCGCATCGGGCCTGTGGTTGATCGGCGCTTTCGTCGCCTGACGGTTGGTACGCGAGTGACGGCGTAAGGGTTCCGCAAGGGTTCGGCAAGGGGTGGGCGGTTTGCTTTCGGTCGTCCGGTGCTGCGTTGGCGCCGCGTGATGACTCGGGAGGAACGCCATGTTCGACTGGTACGTCTGGATGCTCGTGGTCAGCGGCCTCATCATGATCGTGATGGCTGCTGTGAAGGGTGGGCAGAGTGAGGCGTCCCGGTGGCTCAACGGCGCCTTCGGCGCCGGATTCCTCGCCTACGCGGGATATCTGGCGTTTGTCTTCGAAGGCGGCAGCTATCTGATCTTCTTCCAGGCGTTCATCGTGCCGGTGCTGATGGTGGTGAACTTCGTCCGCTCGACCGATTGGACCGCCCTCACCACCAGGCCGACCCCGACGCAGCAGGCGTGGCGCGCCTATCAGAAGGAGCAGGAGCGGCTCGCGAAGCTCTGACCGAAAGACCGCCGGACCGGGCCAGCCGGATCTTCAGGCATTCCACGGGTCGATCAGCGGTACGCCCATCGGAGTGAAATCCTTGACGTTCCGCGTAACGAGCGTCATGCCGTGCTCGCTCGCAGTTGCGGCGATCATCGTGTCCCGTTCAGGGCGGGGGTCCGGTACGTGAAACCGAGCGGCGCGGCGTGCAGATGCCAGATCGAGGTCGAGAATCCGGCCCGCGAATGTGTCGAGAACCTCTTCGTCGAGCCACGTTCGGAGCCGCTTTCCTTGGATCGAATCACGTCGTTCGATTCGGCCGATCCCGATCTCGATCTCCATCACGGTAATGACACTCAAGTACAGTTCGGACGGCCGTCGTCCGCCGATCCACGCTCGGACCGATGGGCTCGCGATGCGTGACGATTTCCGGAGTTCACTGAGGACGTTGGTGTCGAGCAGAAATGTCACAGCGGCGGAATCTTCGTTTCGACGTGCAGCGGAGCGGGATCGAAATCGATGTCGTCGTCCTCCATGCTCAACCGGGCCAGGATGTCCTGGCTGTCGGCGCGCAATCGCCGATACTCCTCGATCGAGAGCAGGACGAAGGCGTCCGCGCCGCGATCAGTGATCACGACCGGGCCTTCGGCCGCTGCGCGCTTGGCAGCGCTGACGTCGCGATTGAACTCGCGTGCACTCATCGTGGTCATCGACACCTCCTAATGTAGGTACGTACCTACATTAGGGCACCGGCGGTCCCTGCGCCAGGAATATTCCGACTCCGAGGCCGTGGGCGGACAGGGTTCTCTGCGCCAGGCCATCTGCCTGAGGAGTCTGGTGCGCAGCCGGTGCTGAGGCCCGAACTACCCTCGGCTGTGTGCGCGACAGGATCCATCCGTCTCGGGAATCGATGCTGCGCGCGGCACGGATGGCGGATGTGGTTCACGAAGAGTGGATGCAGGACTGGCCGGTCGAGGTGTCGGATCCGGAACGGTTGGACGAGTTCGTCGGGCTGCTCGTCGCGAACAAGACGGATGGGGAGTTGGCGTACTGGTTACTGAATCTGGTGCTCGAGTCGGCGGGTGGGCGAGACGATCTTCGTGAGCGGGCCGAGTCGCTGACCGAAGTGCTGGTCGAGGTGCTGGAGGCTGCGGAGGCACCGGCGATAGCTGGAGTGCTCGAGTACTGGGCCTGCTCGGGCGAAGACCCTGACGAGTGGTTTCCGGTGACTCCATGCGTTCGGGAGGCTCGGCGGCGTATCGGGTAGGGCGGTGGCAGTCCGAGTTTGAGCGTTCACGGCGTGGGTAGCTGAATCGGAGACCCATATCGAGAGGAAGCAGCTCCACATGTTCAACGCCAGGAAGATGATCGCGGTAGGTGCGGGTGCACTCGGAATCGCGGCGGGTACAGCGGTTCTGCTCCCGGCCACCGCGTCCGCGGCAACCTACGGCGGTCAGTGTGGCTCCGGATTCAAGGTCATCGACTCGCATGAACTGAAGGGCGGCACGGTCTTCCTCACCTACAACGGATCGAAGAACTGCGTTGTCACCGTGCGTGACCAGCCGGGAGACCCGATACGGATGGGTGCGGGCCTGCGGCTGTCGTCCGACCACGACAAAGAGGTCATCGATGACGATCAGTACAAGGAGTACGCGGGCCCGGTGACGGTCGAGGCGAAGGGGCAGTGCATCGACTGGGGTGGCCTCATCGGTGACGACAAGTGGCAGACCTTCAAGGTGCACTGCGGCTGAGGGGTGTGGTTCCGAGTGGTTGCCGCGCCTCGCAACCACTCGCCCACCGCCGCGATGACCGGCGCTCGGGTTCCGGTCGAAGGCGCACCATCGAGGAAACCGCACGCCTCCCGCGCCGCTGTATACGGTTTGCCCACCGGGCGGTGTCAGTGCCCGTCGCTACGGTCACCGTATGACCCATCCCGCTCCGCGCACCTTCGATCAGGTGTGGACTCATTTCCTGCATCAGCTCGGCAGGTACTCGCCCGCCTCCGTCGAGACCCTGCAACCTGGCGCCACCGCCGAGCAGATCGCGCATCTGGAAGCTGTCCTGGGTTTCGATCTGCACCCCGACGTTCGGGCACTACTCGAACATCACAACGGCGCTGCGTATGTCGACGGGAATGCCGTCGAAGGTGCCGAATTCCTGCCTATGGGGTACATGCTCGACCCGATCGACCAGATCCTCGTCGGTCACGATTCGCGAACCACCTTCAGCGCCGAGAACCGAGCAATGGGCATACCCGAGGAGGCCCTCTACGGCCATGGCCACCAATGGGTTCCGATCGCTCACTCCATCGACGCCGGTATCTTGTTCGTCGAGCACCGCCCCGGGCCGACCTACGGTCATGTCATCGAATTGGGTATCGGCTCGGGCGCCTTCGAAGGCACTCTGTGGGCCGATACGCTGCTCGGATTCTTCGACGCCCTCACGCACTCCCTCGACACCCGCACCCCCTTTCACGACCAGACCCCCGGCGTGTGGGAGTCGAACCGCACCGAGAAGGTCTATTTGCGCTGGAACTGGGAAGAGTGAACCATCCCCGACACCCTTCGTACGAGCCCGGGTAACCGGGATCAGGGACGTCTCAGGCGGCGGCGAGGAGAGAGAATTCGCCTGCTTCGATACCTGCGGTGAAGGCGTCCCATTCCTGGGCCGTGTAGGTGAGGGCGGTGCCGTCTGGGGCGCGGAGGGTCATCTCGCCGGTGCTGGTCGGGGTGAACGAGGCGACCCCGGGCAGTGAGCGGTTTGTGCGCTCGGTTGCTGCGGTCAAGAAGCCGGACCAGGCGGTGAAGGGGATGGTGATTACCGGCTGCCTGACCGTGGCTCCGTTCGTGGTGCGGCGATGCTTGCTGTCCCGGATGAGCGCCGAACCGGTGCTGAACCGGACTTCTACGCAGTTGTTCGACGATGCGGAGAAGGAGGACTTGAACCAGCCGCCTCGTAGTGTGGTGCTCATGAGGTCGATCCTATCGTTCTGATCACATCCTGAATCCGTGCCAGAGAGCCCTCACGCGATAGTGACGCCTGCGCGGCTGAACCGAAGGCGGCGGCCAAAGTTTCGATCTTGCCCGAGTCCTCGATCACCTCGGCTACCACGGCCGACTCATGCCAGCCGACGGGCGGTGTTCGGTCGCCGGGGAAGTCGAGAATATGGAATGCGGCGCCACCAAGTGTGGGTCCTGTGGTGCTGCTGAACGGGAGGACCAGCACGTCGATGGTGTCGTGGTCGTTGATGACCTCGACCAGGTGCTCGAGTTGCGCACGAAGGACGTCGGGTCCTCCGATCTGCTGGTGGAGGGCAGCTTCGGAGATTACGACGTTCAGGCGCACAGGGTCGTTGCCGATCCGCTCCTGCCGCTTCATCCGAGCTTGGACACGTCGCCGTACCTCGGGGCGCCGCACTATGACCTGATCGCCGGAGATGAGATGGCGGGCGTAATCCTCGGTCTGGAGTAGGCCGGGGATCAGCAGGCTTTCGAACGAGCTGATCTCCTCGGCGCCGAACTCCAGCCCCCAGAGGCGGGATTCTTCCGCGTTGAAGACATTCGCGTACTCATCCCACCAGCCGCGCCCTTTGGCGAGGGTGCGCAACTTCAAAATCTGCTCGCGTTCGCCACCGTCGATTTCCAGCAGCTCGAGTAGGGCGATGAGTCTGTCTTCGGCCAGGATCATTCGATCCCGCTCCACCCGGTACCAGTAGTTCGGGGCCACGCCGAGCTTCTTCGCGATGGCCGTGCCGTTCAGGTCCAGCTCATGCTGGCGAAGTCGCAACCGCGAGAACAATTCCCACTTCGCGACGGTCGGTGACGGTGGCGCCACGGAGTCTCCTTCGTTGGTCCGAACGAGCTGGATGCAGGTAGACGATACACCGACGCCGATGGCACACGGTACGAAGCAATGTAAATTTACATGCAATAAGTAAGTGCAATCGACTGTATACATTGACTGCAAATGGCCTCGTCGCTTAGCGTCCTGGTGCCGGGTTGTCACAAACCATGCGACGACCCATTCATCGGAGGGGTTCGGATGATGCTGCTCGTGTCGGGGGTCGGAACGGGGAACGACCAGGTCAAGCGGTCGGCGTGGTACGTAGGGCAGAACAGGTGGTCGATGTTGTGGCTACCGGGGCGGACCGTGCCGACCGAATGCGCGGTGGCCGCGATTCGGGCCGCGGAAGTCCTCGACGGACAACCTGGAGTGCACGATCCGGTGTGGCCGGATGTGCATTCGGATGTGCGTCTGCTCGGCTACACCGCACGGGAGTTCGCCGCGCTGCTCGGGGTGGATTGTGCTGCGCCCGATGCCGTCCCGGCGCGGGCACGACGATCCAGCCTCCGGTCGGCGTGGAGGTGAGACAGACCATGACCGATCTACTGCTGTTCGTCCTCGGGATCGGAGTGGGCGGCCTGATGGCGGGCGTCGTGATCATCTTCGTGCGGCCCGGCCGCGCTGACCCGGCATGGTCGGTGCGCAGCATTCAGGCTCGGCTCGAGTACGAGCAGACGGTCGGCCACGAGAGTGTGGCTCGTCCGGTTCCGCTGCGGGACAGGCGAACAGCGTGATCGAGCACGGTAGGTCACTGCCATCGGCGGATGAAGTGCTGTCTGCGGTTCGCGGCGGGCATGGCACCGGCTCGCCACTGCTGGTCTGGGCGGGGGAGCTGGCAATCCTGTACCGGGACTCGGTCGCGGATACGCGACGGCTTTCCGAGATTCGGGTGGGGATCTCAGCGGTGGTGGCTGCCATCGATGCGTGGCTCGTTGCGCAGTTGCCGCCGGGACGATGTGGCCCGGTGCGAGGGACCGAATCGCTGGGATCGGTCGTATCGCGATTGGCGGAGGCCCACGTGCTGGCGCAATGGGAGCTGACGCGATGGCCTCCGGCCGATGAACGGGTGCATCGAGCGTGGGTGCAGCTGGCCGAACTTCGCGACGGTTACGACGATCTGGTGCCCCAGGTGATGTCAAGAAGGGTCGAGCTGCCGCGATCGTGGCGCGGAATCGCCGACGCCGTGCGCGAGCACTCGGCTTCGGATGGCCTTGCATCCGTTGATCGGAAGACCATGTGAACCTCAGCCGTCTGCGATACAGCCTGAAAACGCTGTCGGCGGGCGCTCACTCCACGATCGGTAGGGGGACCGTGTCCAGCGTCTCGGGTTTCGGGAGGTCCGAAAGGCGTAGCGGCAGGGTGGGTTCGGGTGGGGCGTGGAGGGGGAGGGTCGGGTCGGGGTCGACGATTTCGCGTTTGACGGGTGGGAGGCGGTAGAAGGCGCGGGCGTTGTCTTCGAGGACCTTGTACATGTCGACGCCGACGATGTCGCAGAGCAGGTCCACGTCGGAGTCCTCGAAGGGGCGTCCGGCGCGGGTGCCGGGGAGGTCGGTGCCGAACATGAGGGCTTCGGGGCTGACGGCGTGGATGCGGCGCAGGGCGGTGGCGACGTCCATATCGACGCGGCCGAAACCGGTGGCCTTGACGCGGGCGCCACGGTCGACCAGGTCCAGCAGGTAGGGCAGGCCGTCCTCGGACATGCCGAGATGGTCGATCGACAGGGCGGGCAGCTTCAGGATGACCGGTTGCAGTGAGGCGAGCATCTGGCCGTCGATATAGACCTCGACATGCCAGCCCGCCAGCTCATAGGCCCGCACCGCCTGCAATGTCATCGCGGCGATATCGGCGGCGGCGCGCTTGAGGTTGAATCGCAGCGCGCGCACCCCGATGCGGTCCAGCTCCACGATCTCCGCGTCGCTGGCGTCCAGCGGCAGCCGGGTGACGCCGACCCAGCCCTCGCCGAGTTCGGCCAGCGCCGCCTTCAAATAGCTCTGATCACTGCCCTGGAAGGAAGCGCTGACCACCGCTCCACCAGCGACATCGAAGCGCGACATACGCTTTCGATAGTCGTCGATGGTGTAGGGCTCCGGCAGGTAGCCCTCATTCTCGATCAGCGGAAAACGCGGATCGATGATGTGGACATGGGCATCGAACACCTGTACAGCATGCCTCAGCGTCGTGTTTTGCGCTTCCCCCGAATGGACAGCGTCAGACCTTGTGCGGCTCGCTGGCGCGCAGCATGTCCTCACGCTCGACCACCTTGACCCGCTCGCGGCCTTCGGGCTCGCCGAGCGCGCGTTCGTGGGCGTCGAGGCGGTACCAGCCGTCCCAGGTGGTGAACGGGATGCCCTTGCCCTCGAGGAACTCGAGTACCGCTTCGGGCTCGGGGCGCTCGGCGGGGGTGAAGTCCTTGCTGTCGTCGAGCAGGCAGGCCACGGTCTCGTTGGCGTCGCCCTTGGTGTGGCCGATCAGGCCGACCGGGCCGCGCTTGATCCAGCCGGTGACGTAGGTGCCGGGCAGGTAGCGCGCGGCGCCGTCGGCGTCCTCGTCGGCCAGTACGCGCCCGGCCTCGTTGGGCACGACGCCGGCCTGATCGTCGAACGGCAGGTTGGTGATGTTCTGCGACAGGTAGCCGACGGCACGGTAGACCGCCTGCACATCCCAGGTCCGGTATTCGCCGGTGCCCTTGACGTTGCCGGTGCCGTCGAGCTGGGTGCGCTCGGTCTTGAGGCCGACGACCTTGCCGTCCTCACCGAGCACCTCGGCGGGCGATTCGAAGAAGTGCAGGTAGAGCTTGTGCGGACGGTTGCCCTGGTCGCGGATCGCCCACTGCTCGAGGGTGTTGGCGACCATGTCGACCTGTTTGGAGTGGCGGCGCGCGGCCTCGGAGCCCTCGTCGTAGTCGATGTCCTCGGGGTCGACGATGACCTCGATGGTCGGCGAATGATCAAGTTCGCGCAGCTCCAGCGGGGTGAACTTGGCCTGCGCCGGGCCGCGACGTCCGAAGACGTGCACCTCGACGGCCTTGTTCTCCTTCAGGCCCTTGTAGACGTTCGGCGGGATCTCCGTCGGGAGCAGCTCGTCACCGGTCTTGGCCAGCACGCGCGCGATATCGAGGGCGACGTTACCGACGCCGAGCACCGCGACCTTCTCGGCTTCCAGCGGCCAGGTGCGCGGCACATCCGGGTGCCCGTCGTACCAGGAGACGAAGTCGGCGGCGCCGTAGGAGCCGTCCAGATCGATACCGGGGATCGGCAGCGCCCGGTCGGCGTTGGCGCCGGTGGAGAAGATCACCGCGTCGTAGTAGACCTTCAGGTCGTCGAGGGTGATGTCGGAGCCGTAGTCGATATTGCCGAGCAGGCGCACCTGCGGCTTGTCGAGCACCTTGTGCAGGGCGGTGATGATGCCCTTGATGCGCGGATGGTCCGGCGCGACGCCGTAGCGGATGAGGCCGAACGGCGCGGGCATCCGCTCGTAGAGGTCGATGGACACGTCCGCATCCGACTTCATCAACGCATCGGCGGCGTAGATACCGGCCGGTCCGGCACCCACGATCGCGATGCGGAGCGGGCGTGCAGCTGCGGTCTGTTCGGTCATCGTTTACGCGCACCTTATGGTTGGGACAGTAAATGGCGTCCTGATTAGCTTAGGCTAAGTTGACGCACGGCTGGATTGCACCTGTACGGCACCGGCCGCGATCTCGCCGATTCTATCGGGGGCCGCTCGAGCGGGCTGCGGGGACCAGGGATCATCGTCTGTCATGAGCGATCAGCAGTCAGCCGAACCGGGTGCCGACGAGCCCCGTCGTACACCGGCAGACGGGCAGGAAAGCGACGATTCGACCCGCTCGATGGCACCGTTCATCATCGCGGCGGCGATCGCGGCGATCGTGCTCGCCGTCATCGTCATTGCCGAGCTGGTGTCCCCGGTTGAGAAAAATGTCACAGAGGCCGACCGGGTCGCCGCCGCGGTCCGCGACTTCGGCGAGGCGAGTTCGCGCTACGGCCTGGTGCCGCCGAAGGAAGCGGCGTGCCCGGACTTCGATCCGAAGCAATCGCCGCTGGCCGGACGGCTCGACGAGGGCGAGACCGGAAAAGCCATAGAAATCACGAAACTCGACGGAATGAAGGTCGAGGGCGACCGCGCGACGGTGACGGTCCTCAGCAAGGTCGACGGTGCCGAGGCCACCGGAACCTGGCGGCTGCGCCGCGTCGACAACGAGTGGCTGGTCTGCCACTGAACCCCAGCGCAAGCCGCTGATCGGGGGTTTGACACGACAACCCCCGGCCAGGCAATCTCGTTTCAGGTCATGAGTACCAGCGCCAAGCCCCGGCTGGCTGGTCGGCAACCCTCCTCCGCGGTGGGGTGCTCCGGGTGACGACCTGGCACGCATCGAACCCAGATGCGGCAAGTGCGGATTCTCTAGGAAGGTGCCACACACATGACTTATGCCGGCGACATCACCCCGAAGCAGGCGTGGGAGATATTGCGCGACGATCCACGGGCGGTCCTGGTGGACGTGCGCACCGAGGCCGAATGGAAATTCGTCGGCATTCCCGACACCAGTGCCATCGACCGGCAGACCGTGCTGATCGAATGGGTCGACGGCACCGGCGCGCGTAACGCCGATTTCGCCCAGCAGCTGAGCACCATCCTCGACGGCCGCGATCCCGACGCCCCCGTGGTGTTCCTGTGTCGTTCCGGTCAGCGTTCCGCACATGCGGCGACCGTGGCGACCAGCGTGGGTATCGAGCCCGCGTACAACGTCAGCGAGGGTTTCGAGGGTCCGCTCGACGAGTTCGGTCACCGCGGCGGCGCCGGTTGGCGCGCCGACGGCCTACCCTGGCGCCAGTCGTGATCACCGGCGGTGCGTTCAACCGGCCGCTGCCGGAGGGTGTCGGGCCCGCCACCCTGGGTGTGCGTGGCGGAGTGCGGCGTTCGGGTTTCGAGGAGACCTCCGAGGCGCTGTATCTGACGTCGGGTTTCGTCTACGAGAGCGCCGAAGCGGCCGAGGCCGCGTTCACCGGCGAGGTCGAGCATTTCGTCTACTCCCGGTACGGCAACCCGACGGTCGCCATGTTCGAGGAGCGGATGCGGCTGATCGACGGCGCCGAAGCGTGTTTCGCCACGGCCAGCGGTATGGCCGCGGTCTTCACCGCGCTCGGCGCGCTGCTCGGCGCGGGTGATCGGCTGGTCGCCGCGCGCAGCCTGTTCGGCTCGTGCTTCGTGGTGTGCAACGAGATACTGCCGCGCTGGGGTGTGGAGACGGTGTTCGTCGACGGCGAAGACCTCGACCAGTGGGAGCAGGCGCTGTCGGTGCCGACCACGGCCGTGTTCTTCGAGACGCCGGCCAATCCCATGCAGACCCTGGTCGACGTGCGCCGGGTGAGCGAGATGGCCCATGCCGCCGGTGCGAAAGTGGTGCTGGACAACGTCTTCGCGACGCCGCTGCTGCAACGCGGCTTCGAACTCGGCGCCGATGTGGTGGTGTATTCCGGTACCAAGCACATCGACGGACAGGGGCGGGTGCTCGGCGGCGCGATCCTGGGCGCCGAGGACTACATCGGCGGTCCGGTCAAGAATCTGATGCGGCACACCGGTCCGGCCTTGAGCCCGTTCAACGCGTGGACCCTGCTCAAGGGCCTGGAGACCATGCCGCTGCGGGTGCGTCATTCGACCGAATCGGCGTTGCGGATCGCGCGTTTCCTCGAGGGCAACGATGCGGTGAGCTGGGTGAAATACCCATTCCTCGAATCGCATCCGCAGTACGACCTGGCCGAGAGCCAGATGAGTGGTGGCGGCACGGTGGTCACCTTCGAGCTGAACGCGCCCGAGCACGAGGCGAAGAAACGCGCCTTCGAGGTGTTGAACCGGCTGCGCATCATCGACCTGTCCAACAACCTCGGTGATGCGAAAACCCTCATCACCCACCCGGCAACGACGACCCATCGCGCGATGGGGCCGGAGGGACGCGCGACCATCGGCCTGACCGATGGCGTCGTGCGTATTTCGGTGGGGCTCGAGGATGTGGAGGATCTGCTCGGGGATCTGGAGCATGCGTTGAGCTGAGGTTCCTACGCTGCGGAAACGGCCGGTGTCGATGAGGGCACCGGCCTTTTTCGACCCTTGGCATTGACAGTATGCTGTCAAATATGACAGCATACTGTCATGGACATGAAGACAGTGCATGTAGCCGTTTATGATCTGCTCGCCGACTGGGAAGTGGGTGCGGCGATCGCGCACATCGGCGGCAATGTGAATTTGCAGCGCGAGCCGGGTGGTTTCCGGATTCGGACGGTCGGGGCGTCGGTCGAGCCGGTCACGACGATGGGTGGGATGCGGATCGTGCCGGATATGGCGCTCGCCGATCTCGATCCGGCCGACAGTGCGTTGCTGATCTTGCCCGGATCCGGGGGTTGGGACAACGGTGAACTCGGTGAATTCGCCGCCGAGGCACGGAAATTCCTCGATGCCGGTGTTCCGGTCGCGGCCATCTGTGGCGCGACGTTCGGGTTGGCGCGCGAAGGGCTGCTCGACGGACGCAAGCACACCAGCGGGGCCGCCGAATACCTCGCTTACAGCGGATACACCGGTGGTGCGAACTATGTGGAGGAGCCCGCCGTCACCGATGGCGACCTGATCACCGCTGGCCCGGCCGCTCCATGGGAATTCGCCCGCGAGATCTTCGCCAGGATCGATCTCTACGAGCCGCACATCCTCGACGCCTGGTACCGGCTCTTCGCGCAGCGCGATGCCTCGGCGTTCCCGGTGCTCGCCGAACAGGAGGCCAAGGCGGCGGCTTCGTGAGCGCGGAGGACGCGCCCGATGAGCGGGAGCTGTTCAGCACCGCCGCGATCACCGTGTTCCGTCTGAACGGCCAATTCCTCTCCATCGCCGAGGAATTGGCCGCTCCGGCCGGGCTCACCGCCGCGTGGTGGCAGGTGCTCGGTGCGGTCCTGCGCGAACCACTGCCGGTCGCGGGCGTCGCGCGCGCGATGGGCATCACGCGCCAGAGCGTGCAACGCATCGCCGACCTGCTCGTCGGCAAGGGGTTGGCCGAATATCGCCCGAATCCGGCGCATCGCCGCGCCAAGCTCGTCGCCATCACCGAAGCGGGCCGCGACGCCATCGCCAAGATCAACCCGCAACACGCCGTCATGGCCGAACTCCTGGCCGAAGAACTCGGCGCCGACTTCGCCCCCACCGTCGCCGCACTGACCCGCCTGACCGATGCGCTCGACGCGATCACCGGCGATCGGTAGGCGGTCGTCGTCGGCCGATCCTCTCGCGGCCATGGCGATGCGCTCAGTCGGCGAAAGGGGTGGAGGTTCGGCCGATCAGATCCGCGACCGAGTCCACTACGAGGGTCGGGCGGTAGGGGTACTGCTCGACGGAGGCGCGGGTGGAGATTCCGGTGGTGACCAGGATTGTGCGTAGACCGGCTTCCATGCCGGAGATGACGTCGGTGTCCATGCGGTCGCCGATCATGACGCTGGTGCGGGAATGGGCGCCGATGCGGCGCAGGGCCGAGCGCATCATCAGGGGGTTGGGTTTGCCGACGTAGTACGGTTCGCGGCCGGTCGCGCGGGTGATCAGGGCGGCAACCGAACCCGTCGCGGGTAGGACGCCGTCGCGGGACGGGCCGGTGGCGTCGGGGTTGGTGGCGATGAACCGGGCGCCGCGCTCGACCAGGCGGATCGCGGTGGTGATCGCCTCGAACGAATAGGTGCGGGTCTCACCGAGTACCACGTAGTCGGGATCGCTGTCGGTGAGGACGTAGCCGATCTCGTGCAACGCGGTGGTGAGCCCGGATTCGCCGACCACGTACGCGGTGCCGCGTGGTCGCTGTTCGTGCAGGAAGGTCGCGGTGGCCAGGGCTGAGGTCCAGATCGCCTCCTCCGGGATGTCGAGACCGCTGTGCCGGAGGCGGGCCTGGAGATCGCGCGGGGTGCGAATGGAGTTGTTGGTGAGGACCAGGAACGGGATCTCCTTGTCCCGCAGCTCGGACAGGAACTCGTCGGCGCCGGGAACCAGATGGTCCTCGTGCACGAGCACGCCGTCCATATCGGTCAGGTAGGAAAGGATCCGATCGTCTGCGGAGGTCACCCGGCCAATTGTCCGCTATCGGCGGCCGGGCGGGGCGCATTGCGTGGTACGTCACGCCGAGTCGCGGGATCGACGCCCTCTGCCGGGAACCGGGGCGAACTCACGGCGTACTCTCCCGAATTCGCCGCACCGGCCCTTCTCGCGTGCGCCGCGAGGGTTTCTCGCGTTCGCCGCATCTGCCCTTCTTGCGTGCGCCGCGAGGGTTTACTCGCGTTCGGCGCAACGGCCTTTCTCGCGTTCGGCGCAACCGCGCGGCGATCGTCATGACCGACCCCCGGCACCGGCCTTCGTGCAGACGTGCCGTGCGCATTCTCGTGGCAGGGCTTCAGCGCGCCCGCCCCGCTGGCTATGGTCGAAGGCGGACCGCGCCGAAGCGATGGCGCGGGTAGCGATGCAGGTTGCGGCGCCGGGAACAAATCTTCGGCCGCTCTCGGCTGTATCGAGCGATCGCGGAAGCGATGCAATGGTGTGCGGTGACTCCGCACGATGGCGACAGGAGTGGCGCAGGTGGCGGATCTCAAACTCGGGTACAAGGCGTCGGCGGAACAGTTCGGACCACGGGAGCTGGTCGAGCTCGCGGTGCTGGCCGAGGAGCACGGCCTCGACAGCGCGACGGTCAGCGACCACTTCCAGCCCTGGCGGCACAAGGGCGGACACGCGCCGTTCTCACTGGCCTGGATGGCCGCGGCGGGTGAACGCACCGAGCGCATCCTGCTCGGCACCTCCGTGCTGACCCCGACCTTCCGCTACAACCCGGCCGTGATCGCGCAGGCCTTCGCGACGATGGGTTGTCTGTACCCGGACCGGGTGATGCTCGGTGTCGGCACCGGTGAGGCGCTCAACGAGATCGCCACCGGATACACCGGCGAATGGCCGGAATTCAAGGAGCGTTTCGCGCGGCTGCGGGAATCGGTCGATCTCATGCGCGCGCTGTGGACCGGCGACCGGACCGATTTCGACGGCCAGTACTACCGCACCGTCGGCGCGTCCATCTACGACGTGCCCAAGGGCGGCATCCCCGTCTACATCGCGGCCGGTGGCCCCCTGGTCGCCAGGTACGCGGGCCGCGCCGGTGACGGCTTCATCTGCACCTCCGGCAAGGGTATGGACCTCTACACCGAGAAGCTGATGCCCGCCGTCGCCGAGGGCGCGGCCAAGGTGGGACGCGAGGTTGCCGATATCGATCGGATGATCGAGATCAAGATCTCCTACGACACCGATCCGGAGCTGGCGCTGGAGAACACCCGGTTCTGGGCGCCGCTGTCATTGACCGCCGAGCAGAAGCACTCCATCACCGATCCCATCGAGATGGAGGCCGCCGCCGACGCGCTGCCGATCGAGCAGATCGCCAAGCGGTGGATCGTCGCCAGCGATCCCGATGCCGCCGTCGCCCAGATCAAGCCGTACCTGGACGCGGGGCTCAACCACCTGGTCTTCCACGCTCCCGGCCACGATCAGCGCCGCTTCCTGGATCTGTTCCAGCGGGATCTCGCGCCGCGCCTGCGCGCACTGGGCTGACGCGCGTTTTCCTGCACCGCGCCCCTGACGCCGCACCCGAGGCCCCACGTGCGGCGTCAGGTCTATGTCGAGGCGAGAGGTGGGCAGCGAGTCGGACCGCCACTCGTGAACTGGTTCGGATGACCCTGGTAGGTGCGGCCGTCGCCGTGCGGGGGAAGCCGTCGCGAACCGACCTGGTCCAGCGCCTGTTCAGGCTCGGGTCAGGGCAAAGATGCGCAGGTCGCGGGTGGTGCGTTCACGGTAGGCGCCGTAGGCGGGGGTGACCTCGATGAACCGCTCGTAGACGGCGTCCTTGGCGTCGTCCGCGACCGGCGTCGCCGTGACGGGGATGGTCTCGCCCGCGATGACGACGGTCGCCGCCGGGTTCGCCAGCAGGTTCCCGGTCCACGCCGGGTGATGGGCCTGGCCGAAATTGCTGCCGACCACATAGAGCGTGTCGCCGTCGTGGACGTACAGCAGCGGCTGGGTGCGCGGCTGACCGGATTTGCGTCCGGTGGTGGTGAGCAGGATGACCGGCGCTCCGATGGGTCCGAGCAGGGTGCGTTTGCCGTTGGTGCGGCGCAGCACGGCGCGGTCGGCGGGGGTGAGTGTGCGAATCAACCACGAACCGGGTTTGCTCGCGGCGATCGGATGCGCGAGGCGCGAGAGCAGGTTGTCGCGGGAACCCCATTGGGTATTCGGAAACGGCTCGGCCATTCCGGGGACTATATCCGGCGGGTCGAACCGTCGGCCGGTGTTGTACACGGCACAATCCGGCGCTGATCGTCGCCCTGTCCGATTGCCGCGGGTTCACTAAGCTCTGCGATATGGCCGACTCAGCTCCGTCCACCGTCTACATAGCCTCACCCGAAGGCGACACCGGTAAGAGCACGGTGGCGCTCGGCGTCTTGCAGATGTTGTGCGCGACCACCGCGCGCGTCGGGGTGTTCCGGCCGATCACCCGGTCGACCGATGAGCCCGACTACATCCTGGAGCTGCTGCTCGAGCACAGCACCGCCGATATCGATTACGCGCAGGCCATCGGTGTCACCTACGAGCAGGTGCATGCCGATCCCGATGCCGCGATCAGCGAGATCGTGATGCGGTTCCACGAGGTCGCCAAGGCCTGTGATGCGGTGGTGGTGATCGGCAGCGATTACACCGATGTGGCCAGCCCGAGCGAGCTGCGCTACAACGCCAGGATCGCGGTGAACCTCGGCGCACCGGTGCTGCTGGTGGTTCGCGGTTCCGACCGCAGCCCCGACGAGGTGAAGCAGCTGGCGGAGCTGTGTTCATCGGAGTTGTCGGCCGAGCACGCACAGCTGGCCGCCATCATCGCCAACCGCTGCGATCCCGCACAGCTCGATCAGGTGTGCGCCGCGCTGTCCGGTTTCGCGGTGCCGTCGTGGACGCTGCCCGAGGTGCCGTTGCTGATCGCGCCGACCATGGCCGAGTTGTGCGCCGCCATCGACGGTGAGATGTACAGCGGCGATCCGGAGTTGCTGCACCGCGAGGCCTTGAAGATCATGGTCGGCGGTATGACGGCCGAACACATTCTGGAGCGGTTGGTCGACGGTGAGGTGGTCATCGCGCCCGGTGATCGCTCCGATGTGCTGCTCAGTGTGGTGAACGCACATGAGGCGGAGGGCTTTCCGTCGTTGGCGGGCATCATCATGAACGGTGGTCTGCTGCCGCATCCTGCGGTCGCCCGGCTGATGACCGGTCTGAAGCCGAAGCTGCCGATCCTCACCACCTCGCTCGGTACCTACGACACCGCGGGCGCCGCCCACCGCACCCGCGGGCGCATGTCGGCGGGCAATCCGCGCAAGGTCGACACCGCACTCGCCCTGATGGAACAGCATGTCGACGCCGGTGAGTTCCTCCGCAGGCTCGAGGTGCCGCGCTCCACCGTGGTGACCCCACAGATGTTCGAATACCAGCTCATCGAACGGGCACGGGCCGACCGCAAACGCATCGTGCTGCCCGAGGGCGACGACGATCGGATCCTGCGCGCCGCTGGCCGTGTCTTGCAGCGCAAGATCGCCGACCTGGTGATTCTCGGTGACGAGACCGCCATCCGGGCGCGCGCCGCCGAACTCGGCGTCGACATCACCGACGCCGAGGTCCTCGATCCGAGCACCTCCGAGCACCTCGAGGACTTCGCCCGCGAATACACCGAACTGCGCAAACACAAGGGCATGACGCTCGAGCGGGCCCGCGAAACCGTCTCCGATATCTCCTATTTCGGCACGATGATGGTGCATCGGGGCATCGCCGACGGCATGGTGTCGGGTGCCGCGCACACCACCGCGCACACCATCCGGCCCTCGTTCGAGATCATCAAGACGGTGCCGGGTGTGTCGACGGTGTCGAGTGTGTTCCTGATGTGTCTGGCCGACCGTGTGCTCGCCTACGGCGACTGCGCCGTGGTACCGGACCCGACGTCGGAACAGCTCGCCGATATCGCGGTGTCCTCGGCAGCGACGGCGGCGCGATTCGGGATCGATCCGCGGGTGGCGATGCTGTCGTATTCGACCGGGGAATCCGGCAGCGGCGCGGATGTGGACAAGGTGCGGGTGGCCACCAAACTGGTGCGCGAACGTTCACCCGAACTGCTGGTGGAGGGCCCGATCCAGTACGACGCCGCGATCGAGCCGACCGTGGCCGACGCCAAACTGCCCGACTCCGAAGTCGCCGGGCGCGCAACGGTGTTCATCTTCCCCGACCTCAATACGGGCAACAACACCTACAAGGCGGTGCAGCGCAGCGCCGGAGCGATCGCGATCGGTCCGGTGTTGCAGGGTCTGCGCAAGCCCGTCAACGATTTGTCCCGTGGTGCGCTGGTCGCCGATATCGTCAATACCGTGGCCATCACCGCGATCCAGGCGCAGGGCGAATGAGCCCTGTCGCGCGGGTCACAGGGGTGGAACAAGCGGGTCCGGTGCGGGGTTACCGGGAGTGTGCCGGGTTCGTTGACGCGGCGGTGGCGTCGGAGGAGGCGTGATGGGTAACGAGCGTGTGCTGGTCATCAACTCGGGCTCGTCGTCGATCAAATATCAGCTGCTGGAACCGGATTCCGGTGCGATCACCGCATCGGGGCTGGTGGAGCGAATCGGTGAGGACGACGGCCGCATCGAGCACACGGTGGACGGGCACACCGTCGAGCATCGCGGTCCGATCGCCGACCACACCGCCGGGCTGCGGCTGGCCTTCCGGATGTTCGCCGAATCCGGCCATGATCTGACCGATGAGGCGATGACGGCGGTCGGGCATCGGGTGGTGCACGGCGGCGAGGTGTTCTACCGGCCCACGCTGCTCGACGATCGCGCCATCGCCACCATCTCCGAACTGTCGGCCTTGGCCCCGCTGCACAATCCGGCCAATGTGATGGGTATCGAAGCGGTCAGTGCGCTGCTGCCCGATATCCCGCAGGTCGCGGTCTTCGACACCGCGTTCTTCCATGATCTGCCCGACGCCGCCAAGACCTACGCGATAGACGCGAAAGTCGCGGCAGCCCACGGCATTCGTCGATACGGATTTCACGGGACTTCACACGAGTACGTCTCCGGGCAGGCGGCGAAACTGCTGGACCGCGCACCCGACGAGATCTCCCAGATCGTGTTCCATCTCGGCAACGGCGCCTCGGCCTCGGCGATCCGTGACGGCAAGCCCGTGGACACCACCATGGGACTCACACCGTTGGAGGGCCTGGTCATGGGCACCCGCACCGGTGATCTCGATCCGGGCATCATCGCGCATCTGATGCGTTCGGCGAATATGGACATCGACCGGATCGATGAACTGCTGAACCGCAATTCGGGACTCAAGGGATTGTCCGGCGTCAACGACTTCCGCGAACTGCGGCGGCTCATCGACGACGGCGATCGCGCCGCACAGCTGGCCTACGACGTCTACATCCACCGCCTGCGGCGCTATCTCGGCGCGTACCTGATCGAACTGGGCGGCGTGGACGCCATCACCTTCACCGCCGGTGTGGGGGAGAACAGCCCCGATGTGCGCGCCGATGCGTTGGCCGGTCTGGAACGGTTCGGGATCGCTGTCGACCCGGAGCGCAATCATGCGAAAGGCCGGTCCGCGCGGTTCATTTCGCCACCGGAGGCGGACGTGGCCGTGCTGGTCGTGCCGACGAACGAAGAACTCGCGATCGCGCGGGCGGCGCAGCAGGTGGTCGCCGGGATCGCGGGCTGAGGCCCGGACCGGCGATCCGGTCCAGCAGGGGTCGGCGGCGGGTTCGCTCAGAACCAGGTCGTCGCCCTGATCGCATTGGCGAGATCGACCAGCGCGTACCGATGTGTGCGGTTGGGCGAGATCCGCGCCAGGGTGCGCAGGCCGACCTCGGTGCCATCGCGCAGATCGCGTTCGGTGAACGGCTCGCCGAACAGGGTGGCGTCCGGCCGTTTCGGAGTGTTGCCCGCCTGCAACCAGGCAAGAGCCGCGCCGAGCACCAGTAGACGCAACTGCACCGCGCGGTGCTCGGCGGCGGGTAGCGCCTGCACCCGCGCCGCCGCGATATGCAAGGTGTTCTCCTCGAGTTCGTCGGGTGGAGTCGCGGTGAGCAGGAGTAGGACGGCGGTCATCCGAGCGGTGGTGAAGTAGCGCGATGTCGGCGGCACCTCGTCGAGCGCGCGCACTGCGTCATCGACCCGGCCCGCATGGGTGAGTTGCCTGGACAGACCGAACGCCGCGCTCACCACACCGTGATCGGTGCGCCAGACGGTGGCGTAGAACTTCTCCGCGTATGCGCGCCACTGCTCCGGGTCGATGGAATCCCACTGTTGCAGCACGAGTTCCGCGGTTGCTGCGAGGGCGAGCTTGGGTGCGATCTCGCCGGGCAGCACGTTCAGGACGGCATCGAATCGGGCGAAAGCCTTCTCGAAATCGAGTTCGACCAGTTCGGCGAGACCGGTGTACCAGTCGACGCGCCAGTCCCGGTCCGCGGCGGGTATGCCGTCGAGCACGTGGGTAGCCGCCGCCGGCTCGCCGCGGTCCAGCCGCACACGCGCTTCGGCCAGCCGCAACTCCGCCTCGAGATTCGCCGGAGCGTTATCGGGATCGGCCGCCGCGCGCTCCCTCGCGTCGTCCAGGGCCTCCAATGCGTGTTCCGGATCGGGATGCACCGCGGCGGTCAGCAGCGGTGCCGAGGGATCGGCCGGATCGACGATCGGCACCGGTAGGGCCAACGCCACCTCGCGAGCCGACAGCTCGGCGCTGCGGGCGACACCATCGGCGTAGGCGTCGGTCTGACCGAGCAATTCCTCGGTGCCGAATCCGGCGCGCTGTGGACTGAACACTGTGGACAGCTGTGGATGTTCGGCGCCGGTCTCGATCGCGAGGATCTCCCGCAGCACCCCGGCCAGCTGCGCGGACATGGCGCGCGCGGAGGGGAAGCGGCGTGCGGGATCCGGATCGGTCGCGCACAGCAGCAGCCGGTAGAAGAACTCGTGCTGAGCGAGCACCGGATGCTCGGCCGGATCGGGAATGCCGTCGAGGTAGCGGCCGTGTTCCATCGGCATGTCGACGGTGAGCACGGCGAGGGTGCGGCCGACGGTGTAGATGTCGGAGGCGACTGTCGGTCCCGTCTTGGCGATCTCCGGCGCCTGGAATCCCCTGGTGCCGTACAGGTTCCCGTACGCCTCGATGGTGGCGACGGCACCGAGATCGATGAGTTTGACCTGATCCTCGGTGACCATGATGTTGTCGGGTTTGAGATCGTTGTAGGTGAGTCCGATCGAATGCAGATGGTCAAGTGCGGGCAGCACCTCGAGCACATAGGCGATGGCCTCGGCGACCGGCATACGCTCCGGGCGCGGATGGCTGTCGAGAATATCGCGCAAGGATCGGCCGCCGACGTATTCCATGACGATGTAGCCGACCGGTGTGCCATCCGAACCGGTGTGCTCGACGAAGTTGTGGATCTTGACGATGCTCGGATGCGCGACCTCGGCGAGGAACTGCCGCTCCGCCACCGCCACGGCCTGCGCCTCGGCGTCACGCGCGTGCAGCAGACCCTTGAGCACCACCCATCGGTCGCTCACATTGCGATCGATCGCCAGATAGATCCAGCCGAGCCCACCGTGGGCGAGGCAGCCCTGGATCTCGTACTGGCCCGACACCATATCGCCGGGATGTAGCGACGGCCGGAAATCGAATGGCGCACCGCACTTGTCGCAGGTGCCGACGGTGGTCGCCGGATGCGTCGGCGTCGCCCGCCCCACCGGCGAATTGCACCGCCAGCAGAACCGCTTACCCTCGGCGACAACCGGATCCGCCAACACGGCATCACGCGGATCGGCAGGCTCCACCGTAGGAATCTCCACCAACCCCGCCCCCAGCTTGCGCACCGCGGGACGCGACAGCGCCGTGCGCACACTCCGGCCCGAGGTCCGCATGGTGGCAGCCGAATCGCGACCGGGGGCACCGGACCGGCCGGGTGTCATCTGGGTGCCCGGTATCGCCTGGGTGCCGGGGACCGCCTGGGTGCCGAGTGGCGGCTCCGGGAGCGCGGGTGAGCCGGATTCGGCTGTGCCCGGTACCGCCTGCGTGGCAGGGCCGGGTCGAGGCTCACGGATCGAGGGATGGTCGGGCTCGCCCGCCATGCGCGGGGCTGTCGCCCGCACGCCAGAGCCCGGTTGCGGTTGCCGGGTCGCGGTCGAGTCAGGTGTGGCTACTCGGTGTGGTGCCGCCTGGGGGTCGGAGCCCGATTGCGGTTCGGAGGTCGCGGGTGAGTGGGTTTGGTCTGCTGAGTGTGGAGCCGTTGGTGTGGCGGGCCGATTTGTTCCCGCAGGATCGGCTGTCGGTGGAGCGAAAGGCGGTTGGGGCTCGGCCTTGGCGTGGCGACCGGAGGTATCGGTGGTCGGTGGGGTCGGGCGGGTCGGTTCGGTGGCGGAGTCGTCGGATTCGGGGTGGGGGCCGCCGGTGGCGTTCAGCGGGTCGGCGGCGCCCGCGGCATCGTCGGATGTCGCGGGTTCCTCCGGGGGGCCGCCGGTTCTGCGCATCGGTCAGTCCTGATAGACCGGATCGGGTGGGCGGGGGGTCTCGCCGAGTACGGATAGCCAGCGGTCGTAGATGCGGGTCCAGGTGCCGTCGGCGCGGATGCGGGCCAGGGTGCCGTTGACGAAGCGCACGAGATCGTCGTTGCCCTTGGAGATTCCGATGGCGTAGGGCTCCTCGCTGATGTCCGGGCCCACCACATGGGTGTAGGGGTCCTGGGCCGCGAGGCCCGCCAGGATCGCGTCATCGGTGCTGACCGCGTCGACCTGGCGCTGCTGGAGCACCACGAGACAGTCGGCCCAGGTGGGCACGCTCAATATGGTGGCGGTGGGCTGATGGCGGCGGATATGGTCCACCGAGGTGGTTCCGGCCACGATGCAGACCCGCTTACCGGCCAGATCCGGCAGGGTCTCGATCCCCGAACCCTTCACCGCCAGCACCCGCTGATGCGCGAGCAGATACACGGTGGAGAACGAAACCCGTTGCCGCCGCTCACAAGTGACGGTCATGGTCTTCACCACCAGATCCACCGAATGGTCCTGGAGCGCCTTCTCCCGGTCGGCCGAGGACAGGCTCCGGTATTCGATGAGATCCGGGCTGCCCAGCAGATCGCGGGCGACCTCCCTGGCGATATCGGCGTCGAATCCGACGATCGCGCCGCTGATCGGATCGCGGAAGCTGAACAGATTGCTGCCCGCGTCCAGGCCGACCACCAGACGTCCGCGGGCGCGGATGGCGTCGAGCGCGGGTCCGCTGGCGGCGGTGCTGGGGCGCAGGCTCGCGGTGGGATCACCACAATCCGGTTCGGGTTTCGGCGTCACGCTGGTATCGGTGCTGATCGTCTCCGCCTGCGCGGGCAGCGGCGGCGAGGTGAAATCTGTGCCGTCGATGGCGGTGCGCATGGTCGGCTCGGTGGCACAGCTGCCGATCAGGGCCGCCGCGGCGAGCACCAGGGCGGTGCGTACGGTTCTCATCGATACTCCCGCAGTCGGGGCCAGACACCCAGCACCACGCAGGCCGCGGCGAGAATGCCGAGGATCAGCGCACCGGGTGCGAGGAAATCCAATACTCGCGCGCTCTGAGAGATGTCATCGCGCAGGTTGTTCCGGGTGTCGGCGATCCCGGCGGCCAGCGCCTTGTCGAGGGCGTCGACCTGTGCCGCCGCGTCGGCGGCGCCCGGTCCGGTCGCCACGGCCGCCGCGGCGACGAAATCACCGCGGTCGAGCGCCTGGTTCATCCGCAGATGTGCGGCATGCCAACGATCCAGTGCCGCACGGGCATCCGCGGCGCCGGGTGCGTCATCGGCGAGCAGTTCGGTGAGCCTGGTCCGGTTGGCGTCGTAGGTGAGGTCGTAGTCGCCGGTGGCGTCGCGGCGCACCAGCTTCAGCGTTTCCGCGGAACGGGCCTGCTGAGCCAGGATCCGACTCTCGGTGAGACGGTCGGCGGGCAGCGCGGCATCCTCGCGGCCGCGGATCATCGACGTCGCCGAGATGGCTCCCGCGACCACCGTCCACACCAGCAGCAGCACCACCGCGCCCGAGGCGAGCAGCAGTCCAGGGTTGAAGGTGCGATGCCAGCGTCGCGCGAAATCCACCTGGGCCAAGACCAATCCGGCCAATGTCAGCACCAGCAGGGCGATCGCCACCCACGGCGGCCGCACATGACGACGTTGCGCAACGTCGACCGCATCGGAGCGGTGCTGCTGTAGTTCGCCCGCCATCGGCAGCAGTCTGGTCTGCATCTGGTTCGACGCTTCGCTCAGATAGGCGGCGCCGACCGGATAGCCGCTGCGGTTGTTGGCCCGCGCGGTTTCGATCAGTCCGGTGTAGACCGGTAGCCCGGTGGAGATGCCGGTGCGCAGCCGCTGATCGGTGCCCTGCCCGGACAGTGCGGCGAGTTCGGCCGCCGATTCGCCGACGGCCTGGCTGTAGCGATCGCGCACATGCTGTGGTTCCAGGCCGCCGGAGATGAACGCCGTCGCGGCCGCTGCGTCGGCGACCGAGAGCGAGGTGTAGATCCGGTGTGCGGAGTGGGCGTCGGGTTCGGTTTCGGCGAGTAGGACGTCAAGGCCGTTCTGCCGCTCGTTGACCGTCACCGCCGTCACCACACCGGCGGCCAGGCACACCATCGCCAGTAGTAGCCCGACCCCGATCAGTCTGCCCGGTGTGGACCGGGCGAACGACCGTAGATTGGCCGGGTCCAGCTGTTCCCGCATCGCCCGCACATGCGGGCGCATCGGGAGCCGTCGCCCACTCCCGTTCGGCGGCTCGGCATCGGTCGCCGGCTCCAGTACCGCCGCCGCCCGATCCGCTGCCAACCGCGTCATGTCCACCTCCCCGCTCAGGGGCGCCTCTTTGCGCTGATTCGGAGCCTATTCTGTCTGGCCCCGTCCTGTGCGCCGAGAACTCATCCATTCGCAATGAGCTCGGTCCGCCACCGTAACCGGCCAAGGTTAGTGGCCTCGCACGGGTATGCGGGGCGTGTCGCCGATCGTCGGCCGGGTCGGCCCGGAGCCACACCGACCGTGCCCGCTGGTCGCCGGGGCAGGAACGTGCCCGCCGCCGATATCGGATGCTTGCGTCGCACCGACCGTGCCCGCTGGTCGCCGGGGGCAGCAACGTGCCGCCGCCGATATCGGATGCCTGCGTCGCACCGACTGCGCCCGCTGGTCGCCGCGGGTGGGGCACTATGGGGTTGCCAGGTGACAAGGATGGTGCGATATGCGTGGTGACGGCGACGGCTGGTCGCGCGGACCGGATGGGGTCCGCCACTGGGGAAAGTTCGGGGCCGCCGGTCTGCTGCTGCGGGCGCCACTGGAGGGCGGCGGTTCGGCGGTATTGCTACAGCATCGTGCCCCGTGGAGTCATCAGGGCGGTACCTGGGCGTTGCCCGGCGGCGCCCGCGACAGTCATGAGACGCCCATGCACGCCGCGGTGCGCGAGGCCTGGGAGGAAGCCGGGATCGCCTCGACCGATGTCCGGGTGCGTGCCGAACGGGTCACGGCTTGTGCATCCAGTGGCTGGACGTACACCACGGTCATCGCCGATGCCGCGCTCACCCTCGCGACCAGCGCCAACCGGGAGAGCGTCGAACTGGCCTGGGTGCCGGAGGACGAGGTGGACGCGCGTCCACTGCATCCCGGATTCGCGCTGGCCTGGCCCGGACTGCGCGCCGTTCCCGCGCGGGTCGACCTGGCCGGTATCACCCAGGCCCCCGCCCTGGCAGCAGCGTTGCCGCGCACCGTAGACCTCGCCGAGCAGGGCTTCATCTGGTTACACGCCGTCGCGGACGGGCCGGGAGATTTCGCCACGATCATCGAAGGTCTGCTGGATCCGGCCGAGGGTGATACCGCCGCAGAGCAGGCCGAGCCCGCGACCTTCGCATTGACCACCGGCCAGATCTTGTCCTGAGTACTGAGCATGGCGCCTGCCCGCGGTGATGTGATCCCTGCGGGACGGACCACGGCCGCCACCATCCTGCGCACGACCAGGACGGGCATGCCGTATGCGGACGGCGTACCCGCGATGCGCTCGGGTGGGAACCTGGCGCGGTGTTTCTTCGCGGTGCTCGGTCTGGCCGGAGTGGGGCGCGGGCCAGGGCGGATGCGCCCACGGCCGCCAGGTCGCGGCGTTTCATGGCTGCCGCATCAGCGCGACCCCGTCCGCCGCGGCGGGCGGCCTGGCCGCGATGTGCTCAGACGTTGGCGAGCAACGCGGCCTTCAGTTCGCGCGCGGCGGCCTCGGGATCGCGCGCTTCGGTGATTGCCCGAACCACGACGACCCGGTCGGCGCCCGCGGCCAGTACCTCGGGCAGCCGCTGCGCGTCGACTCCGCCGATGGCGAACCACGGCCGGGTCGGATGGGCGTCGGCGGTGGAGCGGACCAGATCGAGTCCGGCGGCGGTCCGGCCCGGTTTGGTGGGGGTGGCCCATATCGGTCCGGCGCAGAAGTAGTCGATGTGTTCGTCGATGGCGGCGAGCCCGGCCTGGGCGCGGTTGTGCGTGGAGCGGCCGATCACCACATCGGGGCCGAGGATGCGGCGCGCGTACCACGGCGGCAGATCGCCCTGACCGAGGTGGAGGACGTCCGCGCCCGCGGCGAGCGCCAGATCGGCCCGATCGTTCACCGCGACCAGCGCACCGTGCCTGCGCGCGGCGGCCTTCAATTCGGCGAGGGCGCCGAGCTCGGCCTTGGCCTCCAGCGGGCCGAACTTCTGCTCGCCCGGTGACCCCTTATCGCGTAGCTGGATGATGTCGACTCCGCCCGCGAGTGCGGCCTCGGCGAACTTGGCCAGATCGCCTTTTTCCCGGCGGGCATCGGTGCACAGATACAACCGCGCGGTGGCCAGGCGCTCCCGTGGCGGCAGCGGTCGGTTCGGGTGGGAGGGTTGCACGCCTTCGACCGTAGCCGCGCTACCGTGGGGATGCGAACACGAGGAGGAACGAATGCGGACTCTGGCCGTCGTCGGTGGCGGCGCCATCGGGCTCGCCGCGGCCTGGCGGGCTGCCGAGGCCGGATGGACGGTCACGCTGTTCGATCCCGCTGTCGCCTCCGGCGCCTCCTGGGTTGCCGGTGGGATGCTGGCCCCGCTGTCGGAGGGCTGGCCCGGCGAGGACGCGGTGCTCGCCTTCGGGGCCGCGGCGCTCGCGCATTGGCCCGAATTCGCCGCGCGGCTCGCGGCCACGACCGGCGCCGATGTGTACGTGGCCGAACAAACGCTGACCGTCGCGCTCGACGCCGCCGACGCCGCCGATCTGCGCACCATTGCCGACTGGGTCGGCGACCACGGCCATGACCTGCGCGTTCTCGACCGCGCCGGGGTGCGCGAACTCGAACCGGGACTTGCCCGCACCGTCCGCGCGGGCATGCTGGCCACCGCCGAACCCGCCATCGACAACCGGCTGTTGATCACCGCGCTGCGCCGTGCCGTCGACGCGGCCGGGATACAGCTGCGCGCCGAAACCGTCGACGATCTCGACGCCCTGCCACATGATCGGATCGTGCTCGCCGCTGGCGCGGCCTCGGCTGCGCTGTGGCCCGGACTGCCGGTGCGCCCGGTGAAGGGCGAGATCCTGCGGCTGCGGCACCGGCCGGGCGCGCAACCCGTGCCGACCCGCGTGATCCGGGCGCGGGTGCACGGCAGGCCGGTCTACCTGGTTCCGCGCGGCGACGGAATCGTGGTCGGCGCAACACAATACGAGGCGGGCTTCGATGTGACGGTCACCGTCGGCGGTGTCCGCGACCTGATCGCCGACGCCGAGGCGATCCTGCCGGGCATCGGCGAATACGAACTGGCCGAGGCGAATTGCGGTTCGCGTCCGGGCACCCCGGACAATCTGCCGCTCATCGGCAGGCTCACCGATCGGATCGTCGCCGCCACCGGACACGGTCGCAACGGCATGCTCACCACCGCCATCACCGCCGACGCGGTACTGGCCGAGTTGGCGGACGCCCCGCTGCCCGAGGTGGCCTCGGCCGATCCGCAACGCTTCACGGCGCCGTCCGCGCCGGCTGTCTCATCCGCAGGAGGAGTTCGATGACCGCGATATCTGTGCCCATCGGCGTCACCGTGAACGGCCAGGACCACGAGTTCGCCGAGCCGCTCACGGTGCGTGAGCTGCTCACCCGGCTGGAGCTGCCGTGCCAGGGCGTCGCGCTCGCCGTCGACGGCGCGGTGTTCCCGAAGTCGCGCTGGGACGAGCCGGTCGGCCGTGGCTGGCAGATCGACGTGCTGACGGCGGTCCAGGGTGGCTGACGCACCGGTCGTCGATGCTCCGCTGGAGATCGCGGGCAGGCAGTTCGGGTCGCGGCTCATCATGGGCACCGGCGGTGCCGAGAGCCTGGCCGTGCTGGAGGAGGCGCTGATGGCCTCCGGTACCGAGCTGACCACGGTCGCGATGCGCCGGGTCGACGCGGCGGGCGGCACCGGTGTGCTCGATCTGCTGAAGCGTCTCGATATCGCCCCGCTGCCGAACACCGCCGGCTGCCGCACCGCGGCCGAGGCGGTGCTCACCGCGCAGCTCGCGGCGGAGGCGCTCGACACCAATTGGGTCAAGCTCGAGGTGGTCGCCGATGAGCGCACCCTGCTGCCCGATCCGATCGAACTGCTCGACGCCGCGGAAAAGCTGGTCGACGCCGGTTTCGTGGTGCTGCCCTACACCAACGACGATCCGGTGCTCGCCCGCAGGCTGGAGGAGGCGGGCTGCGCGGCGGTGATGCCGCTCGGCGCCCCGATCGGCACCGGCCTCGGCATCGGTAATCCGCACAATATCGAGATGATCGTGGCCGAGGCCGGTGTGCCGGTGATCCTGGACGCCGGTATCGGCACCGCGAGCGACGCCGCGCTGGCCATGGAACTGGGCTGCTCGGCGGTCCTGCTGGCGACGGCGGTGACCAGGGCGAGGCAGCCCGCGCTCATGGCCGCTGCCATGGCGGATGCGGTGCGCGCCGGTCGCCTGGCGCGCGCGGCCGGTCGGATACCCAAGCGCTTCTGGGCCCAGGCGTCCTCGCCCGCTATCGGCTGATCAGGAGGCACGCTGGCCGGGGCCGCCGACCACGAAGGATCCGCTGGATCCGCACAGACCGGTTCGACGCAGGCGAATACCCCAGGTCCATGTGCCGGAGCCACTGATATCGGTGCCCTTGCCCGGTGCCGGTACGTCCTCGGGGTCGCGGGGGTGATACCCCCGGATCGAGATCATCCTCGAGGATGACCGACGACAAGCCTTTATACCGACGCGCGGCAGCCGGATCTGCGCAATGCTGTAGGCATGATCGAACTGAAGGGCCTGACCAAGCACTACGGGCAGACCGTCGCGGTTCAGGATCTGACCTTCACCGTTCGCCCCGGACAGGTGACGGGCTTCCTCGGACCGAACGGCGCGGGTAAGTCGACCACGATGCGCATGATCCTCGGGCTGGACCGGCCGACCGCCGGTACCGCCCTGATCAACGGCAGGCCGTACCACGACCTGGACCAGCCGCTGCGCGAGGTGGGCGCCCTGCTCGACGCCAAATGGGTGCATCCCAACCGTTCCGCGCGCGCTCATCTGCAATGGATGGCCGCCTCCAACGGCATCCCGAAATCGCGGGTCGAAGAAGTGCTGCGGCTGGTCGGCCTGTCCGAGGTGGCCGGTAAGAACGCGGGCGGTTTCTCGCTCGGCATGTCGCAGCGGCTCGGCCTCGCGGGCGCACTGCTCGGTGATCCGGCGGTGCTGCTGTTCGACGAGCCGGTCAACGGCCTCGACCCGGAGGGCATCCTGTGGATCCGCCGGTTCATGCAGCGTCTGGCCGCCGAGGGACGCACCGTGCTGGTGTCGAGCCATCTGCTCTCGGAGATGGCGCAGACCGCCGAACATCTGGTGGTGATCGGTCGCGGCAAGCTCATCTCGGATTCGACCACGCAGGAATTCATCGACCGCGCCTCGGAGTCGTCGGTGCGGGTGCGCAGCCCGCAGCTCGACCAGCTGCGCAGCATCCTCACCTCCAACGGTATGACCGTGCGCGAGGACGGCTCCGGCCAGGACGGTCCGGCGCTGATGATCGCGGGCGTCACCAGCGACGCGGTCGGCAAGCTGGCGGGCGCGAACGACATCACGCTGTTCGAACTCGCACCACAGCGGGCCTCGCTGGAGGAGGCGTTCATGCGGATGACCGGCGGCGCCGTGCAGTACCACGGTGCGGGCGTCGCCACGGACGACCAGGTGATGGGAGGTGCGCTGTGATCGGCGTGCTGGAAGCGGAACGGATCAAACTGACCTCGACCAGGTCGCCGTGGTGGTGCTCGGTGATCGTCGTCGTGCTCGGCCTCGGCCTGGCGGCGCTGTTCGCGCTGGTGGTGCGGACGGCGAGTTCGGATTCGGGTGATGTGCCGACGCTCGATGTCGCGACCGTGACCGCCGGTGTCTCCGGGTTCGGCGTCATGGTGTTGATGATCATGGCGGCGCTCACCGTGACCAGCGAGTACCGGTTCGGCGTCATCCGCACGACGTTCCAGGCGGTCCCGAACCGCAACCTGGTGATCCTCACCAAGACCCTGCTGGTCGGCGTCTACGCCGCGGTGCTCACCGCGGCGCTCGCCTTCGGCGCCTTCCTGGTCGGCAAGCTGGTCGGCGGTTCGGATGCGGCCGCGACCCTGGTGCTCGACGGCCACTGGCGCAGCATCTACGGTCTGCCGATCTACGCCTTCCTGTGCGTGGCGCTGGCCATCGGTGTGGGTGTGCTGGTGCGCCAGTCGGCGGCCGCGATCTCGCTGATCGTGCTGTGGTCGCTGCTGATCGAGCCGCTGCTCGGCGCCTTCGGTAGCTTCGGCCGCAATGTCACCCCGTTCCTGCCGTTCCAGAACGCCAGCCGCTTCCTCTCGGTCGACGGCCCGGCCGGAAACTGGCACTGGGGTGTGTGGGGCAGCCTGCTCTACTTCATCGCCTTCGTCGCGATCGTGTTCGGCGCCGCGCTGTTCGCGGTGAACCAACGCGACGCATAACTCGAATAATTGGCTACCCGAGTAGCCCTCCCTCGCCACTCGGGTTGTGGGGTAACGACCTTGTCGGGAGGTCCGCACCCCTCGCGCACCGTCCGCCACTGCCCGGCGGACGGTGCGGTATTTTCCGGCCCGGTGCGAACCCTCGCACCGGGCCGGATGCCGTTCCATGGGCCCCACCGGTGCGCGGGTGGCTGGGATACCCTCGGGGCGTGAGCAAAACACCTTCCGGCGGTGCGGTGTCCGGACCGGAACCGGAAGCTGATGACGTCGATCCCGGCGTGATCATTCCCCCGGCGGAAGCCGGATCTTCCCGACGTCCCCGGCCGCGCGCGTTCACGGCCTTGATGACCGCGGCGAACCAGCGCCCGGACGTTATCGGTGCGCTGCGCAAGGCGCGTGAACAGCTCCCGGGTGATCCGTCGTTCGGTGATCCGCTGTCGGTGTCCGGGCCGGGTGGTCCGCGCGCGGTCGCCCGAGCGGCGGACAAGTTCGTCGGCGCCAGGCCGAGCGCGGCCAGGGAGATCGGATTCGGCGCGCTTCAGGTGTGGCAGGCCGCGCTGGAGCGGGTCGGTCGCGGACGGGGCACCCAGGAGGTCACCGTCATGTTCACCGATCTGGTGTCGTTCTCGAAATGGTCGCTGTCGGCCGGTGACGAGGCCACCCTCGAACTGTTGCGCCGGGTGGCCAAGGCCATCGAACCGCCGATCGCGCAGCGGGGCGGTCAGGTGGTGAAGCGAATGGGTGACGGCGTGATGGCGGTCTTCCCGACCGCCGATGCCGCCGTGCGCGCCGCAGTGGCGGCCAAACGCGCGTTGGGCGAGGTGAGTGTGGACGGTTATCGTCCGCAGATGCGGGTCGGACTGCACACCGGGTCGCCGCGCGAGATCGGCGGCGACTGGCTCGGGGTCGATGTCACCATCGCGGCGCGCGTCATGGAGGCGGGCGGCAATGGGCGGACCATGCTCTCGGAGGCCACGTTGCGTTCGGTGTCGCCGGGTGTGCTGGAGGAACTCGGTTACGCCGTCAAGCCGTACCGGCGGGGGATGTTCAGCGCGCCGCTCAGCGGTGTGCCCGAGGATCTGCGGATCTTCCGACTGAGCAGTGTTTGATTTGCGGCGCGAGGTTCTCGCGGCCGAGGGGGCTCACCACCGGCCCTCGGTCTCGGCATCGGCGGTGCGGCCATGCGCAGGCCGCAAACGCTGATCTCACTCCGCGTGAGCTGGACGCCCGCTCAGATCAACCAGACGACCGCGCCGACCGCCGCCAGCACCGCGCATACGCCGAGCGCGATGGCGAGCGGGCGTGCGGTCTTCCACGTGGTATACGCCCCGCCGATGAGGAACCCGGCGAGAGCGAAGAGGAAGACCACGGCGACATCGGAGGACATGCTGCCGATTGTGCCGTCTCGCTCCCGCCCGGCCGCGCCCGGCCCGTTTCGCCTGCGTGAATCCATCGCGGACGATAACCGCCGATTAACAAGCACGCAAGCTTGATTTTTTCAGGGTCGGCTGTGATGCTGGTGGCGTACGCGGATCCAGGGCGCCGTGCGGCGCCGTGGTGATCCCAGCGACGGCCCGATCCAGCGCGACAGGAGGCATACCCGCTGATGAGTAGGCTGGCCGACGATCCGGACCTGATCCGGATCGGCAACTGTTCCGGGTTCTACGGCGACCGGTTGAGCGCAATGCGCGAGATGCTCGAAGGCGGGCAGCTCGACGTGCTGACCGGCGACTATCTCGCCGAACTGACCATGCTGATCCTGGGCAGGGACCGGATGAAGGATCCGAGCCTCGGCTACGCGAAGACCTTCGTCAAGCAGATCGAGGACTGCCTCGGCCTCGCGCTGGAACGCAACGTGCAGATCGTCACCAATGCGGGCGGGCTCAATCCGGCCGGGCTGGCCGAGAAACTGCGCAAGGTGGCCGCCGAACTGGGCCTCGAGGCCAAGGTCGCCCATGTCGAGGGCGACGATCTCGCCGCTCGCGCCGCCGAACTCGACCTCGGCTCCCCGCTCACCGCCAATGCCTACCTCGGCGCGTGGGGCATCGTGGAATGTCTGAACTCCGGCGCCGATATCGTGGTCACCGGCCGTGTCACCGACGCCTCGGTGATCGTCGGTCCGGCAGCTGCCCATTTCGGTTGGGAGCGCACCGATTACGACCGGCTCGCGGGCGCCGTGGTGGCGGGGCACGTCATCGAATGCAGTACGCAGGCCACCGGCGGCAACTACGCCTTCTTCACCGAACTGGCCGATCTTGGTCGCCCCGGTTTCCCGATCGCCGAGATCCGCCGTGATGGCAGCAGCGTCATCACCAAACATGCGGGCACCGGTGGCGCCGTCACCGTCGACACGGTGCGGGCCCAGCTCATGTACGAGATCCAGGGCGCGCGCTACGCCGGACCCGATGTCACCACCCGGCTCGACAGCATCCGGGTCGAGCAGGAGGGCGCCGACCGGGTGCTGATCAGTGGCGTGACCGGTGAGGCGCCGCCGCCGCAGTTGAAGGTCTCGCTCAATACCCTCGGCGGATTCCGCAACGAGATGGAGTTCGTGCTCACCGGACTCGATATCGAAGCGAAAGCCGAACTGGCGCAACGTCAGCTGGAATCCTGGTTGACGGTGCGTCCGGCCGAACTCGACTGGACCCTCGCCCGCCTCGACCGTCCCGACGCCGACTCCGAGGAACAGGCCAGCGCCCTGCTGCGCTGTGTGGTTCGCGATCCCGATCCGAACAAGGTGGGTCGGGCCTTCTCCAGCGTCGCCGTCGAACTCGCGCTCGCCAGCTATCCAGGGTGCAGCTTCACCACGTTGCCCGGCAACGGTTCGCCCTACGGCGTGTACACCCCCGGCTTCGTCGATGCGGGTGAGGTGCCGCATATCGCGGTGTTGGCGGACGGCAACCGGGTCGATATCGCGCAGGCGGCCGAAACACGGGCACTGGAGCCGGTTCCCACGCCCGAACTGCCGGAATCGTTGGCGGCGAACGACACCCGGCGCGTGCCGCTCGGCACGATCGCGCTGGCCCGCAGCGGTGACAAGGGCGGGGACGCCAATATCGGCGTCTGGGTCCGCACCGACGAACAGTGGCGCTGGCTGGTGCACACCCTCACCGTCGACCGGTTGCGTGAACTGTTGCCGGAAACCGCGACGCTCGAGGTCACCCGGCATGTCCTGCCGAACCTGCGCGCGTTGAACTTCATCATCTCCGGTCTGCTCGGTAAGGGCGTGGCCTATCAGGCCCGTTTCGATCCGCAGGCCAAGGGGCTCGGCGAATGGCTGCGTTCCCGTCACATCGACATTCCGACCGAGCTGCTGGAGGGTTGACCATGAGCGTCTGGGATACGCCGGAACGTAAAGAGCTGCGCGCCACCGTGCGCGGGTTCGTCGAGCGGGAGGTCCTGCCCGACCTCGACGCCTGGGAGCGCGCGGGCGAGCTGCCGCGTGAACTGCACAAGAAGGCCGGTGAACTCGGTCTGCTCGGCATCGACGTCGCGGAATCGGCGGGTGGTTCCGGTGGTGATTCGATCGATTCGGTGATCGTCGGTGAGGAGTTCCACCAGGCCGGTGCCTCCGGCGGTGCCTGGGCCTCGCTGTTCACCTGCGGTATCGCGCTGCCGCATATCATTGCCTCCGGCAATACCGAGCAGATCGATCGCTGGGTGAAGCCGACCCTGGCCGGTGATCTGATCGGCTCGCTGGCCATCACCGAGCCCGGTGGTGGTTCCGATGTCGGCCACCTGAGCACCTCGGCGGTCCGCGACGGCGACCACTACATCATCAATGGTGCGAAGACGTTCATCACCTCGGCCTGTCGTGCCGACTTCGTGGTGACCGCAGTACGCACCGGTGGGCCTGGTGCCGCGGGCGTCTCGCTGATCATCGTGCCCACCGATACGCCGGGATTCACGGTGGCGCGCAAGCTGGAGAAGATGGGCTGGCTGGCCTCCGATACCGGTGAGTTGTCCTACGAGGACGTGCGGGTGCCGGTGGAGAACCTGGTCGGCGCGGAGAACACCGGATTCGCCCAGATCGCGACGGCTTTCGTCAGCGAGCGGGTCGGTCTCGCGGTACAGGCCTACGCGCAGGCGCAGCGCGCCCTCGATCTCACCCTCGAATGGTGCCGTAACCGCGAGACCTTCGGTCGGCCGCTGATCAGCCGCCAGTCGGTGCAGATGACGCTCACCGAGATGGCGCGGCGGGTCGATGTGGCGCGGGTGTACACGCGGGCGCTGGTCGAACGGCACGCCGCCGGTGAGCAGGGGCTCATCGCCGAGGTGTGCTTCGCCAAGAACACCGCCGTCGAAACCGCCGAATGGGTGGCCAACCAGGGTGTTCAGCTGCACGGCGGCATGGGCTACATGCGCGAATCCGAGATCGAACGCATCTACCGCGACGTCCGCATCATCGGCATCGGCGGCGGCACGAACGAAATCCTGACCATGCTGGCGTCGAAAGTATTGGGGTACCAGTCATGACGACCTTCCGTTCCACCCTCGATCCGTCGTCGCCGGAGTACGCCGCGGCCGCGGAGGCGATGTCCGACAAACTCACCGAGCTGGAGGCCGAATTCGCCAAGGCCATCGCCGGTGGCGGCCCGGAGAAGGTGGCCCGCCATCACAAGCGCGGCAAGCTCACCGCGCGTGAACGCATCGAACTGCTGCTGGACGAGGATTCGCCATTCCTGGAGCTGTGCCCGCTCGCGGCCTGGGGCAGCGATTTCCATGTCGGGGCGTCGACGATCGCCGGTATCGGTGTCGTCGAGGGCGTGGAGTGCATGATCGTCGCCCCGGACCCGACCGTGCGCGGTGGCACCTCCAACCCGTGGACCCTGCGTAAGACGCTGCGGATCAACGACATCGTCCGGGAGAACCGTCTGCCGGTGATCTCGCTGGTCGAATCCGGTGGCGCCGATCTGCCCACGCAGAAGGAAGTGTTCATCCCGGGTGGCGCGATGTTCCGCGATCTCACCCAGGCCTCGGCGGCCGGAATCCCCACGATATCCCTGGTTTTCGGCAATTCCACCGCTGGTGGCGCCTATATCCCCGGTATGTCCGACTATGTGGTGATGGTGAAGGAGGGCGCGAAGGTCTTCCTCGCCGGTCCACCGCTGGTGAAGATGGCCACCGGTGAGGACTCCGACGACGAAACCCTCGGCGGTGCCGAGATGCACGCCCGCACATCGGGTCTCGCCGATTACATGGCCGCCGACGAACAGGACGCCATCCGCATCGGCCGCAGCATCGTCCGGCGGCTGAACTGGAAGAAGCGGGGCCCGGAGCCGCGCGCCGAGGTGATCGCGCCGCTCTACGATCCCGAGGAACTACTCGGCATCGTGCCCTCGGATCTGAAGATTCCGTTCGATCCGCGCGAGGTGATCGCCCGCGTGGTCGACGGCTCCGATTTCGACGAGTTCAAACCACTCTACGGTTCGAGCCTGGTCACCGGATGGGCCGAGATCAACGGCTACCCGATCGGCATCCTCGCCAATGCACGCGGTGTGCTGTTCTCCGAGGAATCACAGAAGGCCACCCAGTTCATCCAGCTGGCGAACAAGAAGAACACCCCGCTGTTGTTCCTGCACAACACCACCGGCTACATGGTCGGCAAGGACTATGAGCACGGCGGCATCATCAAGCACGGCGCGATGATGATCAACGCGGTCGCCAACTCGAAGGTCCCGCATATCTCGCTGCTGGTGGGCGCGTCCTACGGCGCTGGGCACTACGGCATGTGCGGTCGCGCGTTCAACCCGCGCTTCCTGTTCGCCTGGCCGAGTGCGAAGTCCGCGGTCATGGGTGGCGCGCAGTTGGGCGGCGTGCTCACCATCGTGCAGCGCGGCGCGGCCGAGGCCAAGGGCATGCCGTTCGACGAGGAGGCCGCCGCCGGTCTCGCGGCGATGGTCGAGGCGCAGATCGAGGCGGAGGCGATGCCGATGTTCCTGTCCGGCAGGCTCTTCGACGACGGCATCATCGATCCCCGCGATACCCGCACCGTGCTCGGAATGGCGTTGTCGGCCATTCATACAGCTCCGATCCAGGGCGCCGAGGGCTTCGGCGTCTTCCGAATGTGAGGCGGACGGCCGTGACTACAGCGATTACCAATGTTCTGGTCGCCAACCGCGGTGAGATCGCGCGCCGGGTGTTCGCCACCTGCCGTCGGATGGGCATCGCCACCACCGCGGTGTATTCCGACGCCGACGCGAACGCACCGCATGTGGCCGAGGCCGATGCCGCGATCCGGCTGCCCGGCAATACGCCCGGTGAGACCTACCTGCGCGGTGAGCTGATCATCGAGGCCGCGAACGCGGCAGGAGCCGACGCCATCCACCCCGGATACGGATTTCTTTCCGAGAACGCCGAATTCGCGCGCGCGGTCCTGGACGCCGGTCTGGTGTGGATCGGTCCGCCGGTGGCCGCCATCGAGCAGATGGGCTCGAAGGTCGAGTCCAAGAAGATGATGGACGCCGCCGGGGTTCCGGTGCTGGCCGAACTCGACCCGGCCGAGGTCACCGAGGCGCATCTGCCGGTGCTGATCAAGGCCTCGGCCGGTGGCGGCGGACGCGGTATGCGCGTGGTGCGTGAGCTGAGCGAGTTGTCCGGGCAGATCGAGGCCGCACGGCGTGAAGCCGAATCCGCGTTCGGCGATCCGACGGTGTTCTGTGAGCGGTACCTGGAGACCGGACGCCATATCGAGGTCCAGATCCTGTCCGATACCGCGGGAACCACCTGGGCGGTGGGCGAGCGGGAATGCTCGATTCAACGTCGTCATCAGAAGGTGGTCGAGGAGGCGCCGTCGCCGCTGGTCGAGAAGATCGACGCGGCGGGGGGCGGCATGCGGGATCGGCTGTTCGAGGCGGCGCGGCTCGCGGCCGAGGCGATCGGCTACGAGGGCGCGGGCACCGTCGAATTCCTGGCCGATGAGTCGGGGGAGTTCTTCTTCCTGGAGATGAACACCCGCCTCCAGGTGGAGCATCCGGTCACCGAGCAGACCACCGGACTCGATCTGGTCCGGTGGCAGCTGCGGATCGCCTCCGGTCTGCCGCTGCCCTCGACCCAGCCCGCCAAGCGCGGTCATTCCATCGAGGTCCGGCTCTACGCCGAGGACCCGGCCCACGACTGGCAGCCGCAGAGCGGGCCGGTACACAAACTCGACGTCCCCTTCACCGCAGGCGAATTCACCGTGCTCGAGCAGAGCGGAGTGCGGCTCGATACCGGCGTTGTCGACGGTTCGGTGGTGGGCGTGCACTACGACCCGATGCTGGCCAAGGTGATCTCCTACGCCGAAACCCGCGCCGAGGCCGCACATCTGCTGGCCACCGCCTTGCAGCGGGCCAAGATCCACGGCCTGGTCACCAACCGTGATCTGCTGGTGCGAGTGCTGCGGCATCCGGCGTTCCTCGCCGGTGATACCGATACCGCGTTCTTCGCCACGCACGGACTCGACGCCTTGTCCGCACCGCTGACCGGCGAGGCCGATGAGGCACTATCGATCGTCGCTGCGGCACTCGCGGACGCGGCGGCCAATCGGCGGGCCGCTCGGGTCGGCGGCGCGATGCCCAGCGGGTGGCGCAATCTCGCCTCCGCACCGCAGACCAAATCGTATGAGAGCCGCACCAGCGGAACGCACGAGGTGCGTTACCGGTTCACCCGAACGGGTGTGCGGGTCGAAGGCCACGACGGTCTCGAGCTGGTCGATCTCGCGCCCGAACGCGTGGTGTTGAGCGTGCCCGGTGAACGCGGTCCGGTGCGCAGGCAGTTCGAGATCTCGCGCTATGACGATCTCGTCTGTGTCGATTCGCCGCTCGGTCCGGTCGCGGTCCGCAGGCTGCCGCGGTTCACCGATCCGGCCGATCAGGTGGCCGCCGGATCGCTGCTCGCGCCGATGCCGGGCAGCGTGATCCGGGTCGGTGCCGTGGTCGGCGATCGGGTCGAACACGGTCAGCCCATCCTGTGGCTGGAGGCGATGAAGATGGAGCACACCATCCTCGCTCCCGCCACCGGTGTGCTCAGTGCCCTCAATGTCGCGGTCGGCCAGCAGGTCGAGGTGGGGGCCGTGCTCGCCGTCGTCGACGAGCCCTCGGAAGATCCGGCATGAGCGGGCCGGGCCAGGGGGCGGCAGCGAAGCGTAACCAGGTAGGGCTCCCGCCCATGACACATCAGACACAGGAGTAATGCGGATGAGCTTCATCGAATCCGACGAGCGCAAGGAACTGCGGGCCGCGGTCGCCGCGCTCGCCTCGAAGTACAACTACCGCGACTACGTGCTGCCCAAGGCGCGTGCCAACGAGCCGCTGGACGAACTGTGGGCGGAGGCGGGCAAGCTCGGCTTCCTCGGTGTCAACCTGCCCGAGGAGTTCGGCGGCGGTGGCGCGGGCATGTACGAGCTGGCGCTGGTGATGGAAGAGTTGGCCGCCCAGGGCGCGGGCCTGCTGCTCATGGTGGTCTCCCCGGCCATCTGCGGCACCATTATCACCAAATACGGCACCGACGAGCAGAAAGCGGCCTGGCTGCCCAAACTGTCCGACGGCACCGGCAAGATGGTCTTCGGCATCACCGAACCCGATGCGGGTTCCAATTCGCACCAGATCACCACCACGGCGCGCCGCGATGGTGACGATTGGATCCTCAACGGCCGCAAGATCTTCATCTCCGGTGTCGACCAGGCCGAGGCCGTGCTGATCGTGTCCCGCACCGAGGATCACAAGACCGGCAAGCTCAAGCCCGCCCTGTTCATCGTTCCCACCGATGCTCCCGGCTTCAACAAGACGCCGCAGGAGATGGACATCATCGAACCGGACCACCAGTTCACCCTGTTCCTCGACGATGTCCGGCTGCCCGCCGGTGCCCTGGTCGGCAAGGAGGACGCCGCGCTGATGCAGCTGTTCGCCGGGCTGAACCCCGAGCGCATCATGGGCGCCGCGATGGCCGTCGGCATGGGCCGCTATGCCATCGACCGGGCCGTCGAGTACGCCAAGGAGCGCACGGTCTGGAAGACCCCGATCGGCGCCCACCAGGGCATCGCGCATCCGCTGGCGCAGGTGAAGATCGAGCTGGAACAGGCCAAGCTGATGATGCAGAAGGCCGCGACGCTCTACGACGCCGGTGACGAGATGGGCGCCGCCGAGGCCGCGAACATGGCCAAGTACGCCGCGGGCGAGGCCAGCATCAAGGCTCTCGACCAGGCCATCCAGACCCACGGCGGTGCCGGTCTCACCCGCGAATACGGTTTGGCTGCCATGCTCGGCGCCGCCAGGATCGCTCGGATCGCTCCGGTGAGCCGGGAGATGATCCTCAACTTCGTCGCCCAGCATTCGCTGGGTCTGCCGAAGTCCTACTGATGTCGATTGCGGCCCCGCATCGTCGGGTGCGGGGCCGGAATGGAGATTCGGATGAGTGCGCGCAGCGAGCGAACATCCACCACAGCCGAGGCATCGAGCGTGTCGACGCCGAACGCCGGAAAGGTGCAGACATGAGCGAGGCAACGGAAACTCCGTTCGTGCGATACGAGGTCGCCGACGGATTCGCGACGCTGACCTTCGATTCACCGCACAACCGCAACGCGCTGTCATCCAAGCTGGTGCGGGAGCTACTGGCCGGAATCGACGCCGCCGTAGCGGATTCCGCGGTACGCGGCATCGTGCTCACCCACACCGGCAACACCTTCTGCGCCGGGGCGGATCTGAGCGAGGCCGCCAACTCCGATCCGGCCACCGCGGCCGATCAACGCACCCGGCAGATGATCGATGTGCTGCGCGGTCTCGTCGCCGCGCCGAAACCGGTGCTCGCCCGGATCGACGGCAATGTGCGCGCCGGCGGCATGGGCATCATCGCCGCGTGTGATCTGGTGGTCGCCGGTCCGTCGAGCAGCTTCGCGCTCACCGAGGTCCGCATCGGCATGGCGCCGTTCATGATCTCGTTGACCCTGCTGCCCAAGCTCGATCAGCGCGCGGCAAGTCGCTACTACCTCACCGGTGAGAAGTTCGACACCGCCGTCGCGCAGCAGATCGGGCTCATCACCATCGCCGCCGACGACGCGGCCGCAGAGGTGCGGCGGCTGTGCGGTGAGCTGCGCAAAGGCTCGCCGCAGGCGCTGGCCGAATCCAAAAGGCTGGTCAACGCACAGTTGCTGGCCGGATTCGACGCGGAAGCCGAGGAGCTGGCACAACGCTCCGGCAGCTTCTTCGGCACCCCCGAGGTGATCGAGGGCATGACGGCCTTCTTACAGAAGCGTCCGCCGAGCTGGGCACAATAAGCCCATGGCGACACCCCACGAACCGAAGCAGGACCGTAGCCGGGCCACCCGGCAGCGGCTGCTCGAGGCGACCATCGACTGCTTGGCCGAGATGGGCTGGGCGGCCGCGACGGTGGCCGTGGTCGCCGAGCGCGCCGGGGTGTCGCGTGGTGCGGCCCAGCACCATTTCCCCACCAGGGAAGACCTGATCACCGCCGCCCTCGAGTTCATGTTCGACACCAGGACCGAGCAGGCGAAAACGGAAGCGCAGACGGTCGCCGCCACCGCCGTCGGCGTCGGACGCACCGAGGCCGTGGTCGCGGGCCTGGTCGAGTCCTACACCAGCCCCCTGTTCAAGGCGGCGCTCCAGGTGTGGACCCACGCCGCCGCCGACCCGGCCCTGCGTGAACGCATCGTCCCGCTGGAGGCACGCTTCGGCCGGATCTCGCATCGCCGCGCGGTCGAAGCGCTCGGCGTCGACGACGCCGACCCGGTAGCTCACCACCTCGTCCAGGCCACCCTCGATATGGCTCGCGGCCTCGGCCTCGCCGACGTATTGACCGACGATTCCGTGCGTCGGAAGCAGATCGTGCACCAGTGGGCGGTGACGTTGCACTCGGCGCTGGAGGGCACGCGCTAGCGGTGCAGGTCGGCCGGTAATTCGTACGCGACCAGTGAATGCCCTACGTGGTACCCTACGTTCATGAAGGTCAAGACGAGCGTTTACCTGGACCAGGAGCAGACGTCGCGTCTCAAGCAAGCCGCCGAGGCCGCGGGTCGTTCCGAAGCCGACCTGATTCGAGAAGGTATCGATCTGGTCTTGCTGCGAGCGCCTCGGACGCCTCGGAAACGGGAGTGGCCGTCGTTCGATTCCGGTGATCCGCAGTTCGCCGCGAAGGCCGATGAGCACCTGCGCACCGCCTACGAGCGTTGAGCTTCTTCATCGCCGATACCTCGGCACTCATCGCCGCCTATGACAATGCCGCGCCGCAGCAGGACACAGTCCGGGAGTTGCTGGCCACCTCGGTCGCCGTCGTATCTCCGCTGGTTCTGGACGAGGTGGATCATCTACTCATCGCGCGGTTCGGGAAGGACCGTCGTATCGCCGACCTCGTCCTCGACGATCTGCTGACCTCGGCGGAAGAGGGCGCCATTCTTGTGCCGCCGGTGGATCATCACGACCTCCGCGTCGCGCAACGGCTCATCACGCAATACGGTGGGCTACGGCTGGATTTGGCAGACGCGGTGAATATCGTTGTCGCCGAACGGTATCTGACCAACGCGATCGTCACCCTCGACGAACGTGACTTCCGCGCGGTGGCGCCACTGACACCCTCGTTCTCGTCGTTTCAGCTGTTGATCCAGGATGGACCCGGCGCATCTCCGTTGTGATGCGTCGGAGTCCGCGACACGAACACTTTGCGATACCGCACAATCTTGTGAACCCGCACGTCCACGGCTGTTAACGTCGGCGCCGGAGGTGTCAGATGAGCGGTGCGCTCGATGTCGACGTGCTGATCGTCGGGTCCGGGTTCGGTGGCAGCGTCACCGCGTTGCGGTTGGTCGAAAAGGGCTATCGGGTCGGGGTGCTGGAGGCGGGCCGCCGGTTCACCGATGCCGAATTCGCCGCCACCAACTGGGATATGCGCCGCTATCTGTGGGCGCCCAAGCTCGGCTGCTATGGGATCCAGCGCATTCACCGGCTGCGTGATTGTTTCATCCTGGCGGGTGCGGGTGTCGGCGGTGGTTCGCTGAATTACGCCAACACCCTCTACAAACCGGGCCCCGCGTTTTTCGCGGATCAGCAGTGGGCCGATATCACCGATTGGGATGACGAATTGGGCCCGTTCTACGAGCAGGCGAAGAGGATGCTCGGTGTGGTGCGGAACCCGCATATGACCCCGGCCGACGACATCATTCGAGCTGTCGCCACCGATATGGGTGCGGGCGAGACCTTCGTGCCCACTCCCGTCGGGGTGTATTTCGGCGAGCCCGGCAAGACCGTCGCCGACCCGTATTTCGGTGGTGTCGGGCCCGACCGCACCGGGTGTATCGAATGCGGTGAATGTATGACCGGTTGTCGCCACGGCGCGAAGAACACGCTGGTCAAGAACTATCTCGGTTTGGCCGAACAGGCCGGGGCGCAGGTGCATCCGATGACGACGGTGACCGCGATCCGCCCGCAACCGGATGGCACCTGGCTGGTCGACACCCACCGCACCGGATCCTGGACCCGTCGCGGTCGGCGCACCTTCAGTGCGGGCCGGGTGGTGCTGGCCGCCGGAACCTGGGGAACGCAGCGGCTGCTGTTCGCGATGCGCGATACCGGCGTGCTGCCCGGTCTGTCGAAACGGCTCGGTGTGCTGACCCGCACCAATTCCGAAGCCATACTCGGCGCCGGGCGCACCGAGATCGACCCGGATATGGACATCACGCGCGGTGTCGCGATCACATCGTCGTTCCATCCGACGCCAGACACCCATGTCGAACCCGTCCGCTACGGCAAGGGTTCCAACGCGATGGGTTTATTGCAGACCTATCTGATCGATGGTGGTCATCGGATTCCGCCGTGGGTACGGGTACTGCCGCTGGCATTGAAACAGCCGATCCGCACCGCGCGCCTGCTACGTACCCGTCAGTGGAGCGAACGCACCCTGATCCTGCTGGTCATGCAGTCGCTGGACAATTCGATCACCACCTCCACCCGCCGCGGTCTGTTCGGCCGCAAGTTCGCCAGCAAACAGGGCTACGGCGAACCCAATCCCACCTGGATCCCCGCAGGTCACGAAGCCACCCGCCGCGTCGCCGAGAAATTGGGCGCCACCGCCGGTAGCACCTGGCCCGACCTGTTCGACGTCCCGATGACCGCTCTTTTCATCGGCGGTTGCGCCATCGGCGCCGACCCCGAGCACGGCGTCATCGACTCCTATCACCGCGTCTACGGCTATCCGACCCTCAGCATCGTCGACGGCTCGGCCATCTCCGCCAACCTCGGCGTCAACCCCTCGCTCACCATCGTCGCGCAGGCCGAACGCGCCGCCGCGCTCTGGCCCAACAACGGTGAGGCCGACACCCGACCTCCGATGGGCACTCCGCATCGACGTCTCCCACCGGTCCCCCCACGCCATCCCGTGGTTCCAGCGCACGCGCCCGCGGCGCTGCGTCTGCCGATCGTCGGTTTCGGTTCGCAACGCGCGTCCGAACCCGACGGGGTCGGGGCCTGATCAGAGTCGGCGCAGGGTCGACCATCGCCGCTGGATAACCGGAAAACAGCCGCACGCCGTCCACCTGTTTCGCGGCAGATCAGGCGTCCAGCGTCGGCTCGACGGTCGAATCCAGCACCCACTGCCGATATCCCGGATGTGCCTGCACCACTGGAACGGCGAGCACCTGCGGCGTCTCATCGGCATGTTCGGCCTCGGCCCGCTCGATAATCGCATCCACCAGTGACCGCCGCGTATGCAGCACGACCAGCGTTTCGGCGTCATCGTGCACCGCCCCGTCCCACCGATAGATCGATCGCACCCCGGCAATGATGTTCCCGCACGCCGCCAGCCGGTCGGCAACCAGCCGCCGGGTGAACTCGGCCAGCCACTCGGGGTCACCGGCGCTGATGGTCACGTCTACGACTTCGTCGGTCATGAGGCAATCGTCCCTCGAGGCGACCGCAGGACCGCGGCTCCGGTCGAGCGAATTCGCGGTAGTTCGACTTCCGGGGTTGCGCGGACGGGCATCGTCGTGAATACTTAGGTATGTGCCTAAGTATTCACGCGATGAGCCGGACGGTGGCCTGGACAGTGTGTTCCGGGCGGTCACCGATCCGACTCGTCGGGCGATCGTCGAACGGCTGGCGCGGGGACCGGCCTCGGTGTCGGAGTTGGCCGAGCCGTTCGATGTCGCGATGCCGACGATCGTCCAGCACCTGAAAGCGCTGGAAGCGGGGCTGATCGTCAGCTCGGCCAAGATCGGCCGGGTGCGTACCTACCAGCTGGTTCCCGGGGCCTTCGGGTCCGCGATCGACTGGCTGCGGCGGCAACGTCCATCGGCCGAGCGGCAAATGGACCGACTCGAGGCACTACTGACCGAATCAATGACCACTACAGAAAGAGAAGAACAATGACCGACACCGTGACCCGCTCCATCAACCACGCCCAGTTCACCATCGAGCGCGAAGTGCCCGTCGCACCCGACGTCGCTTTCCGGGCATTCGCCGACCCCGTCACCAAGAGCAAATGGTTCGGTGGCGAGGAAGGATGGGAGCAGGGCGAGGTCTCGCTCGACTTCCGGGTCGGTGGCCGCGAGATCAACGAAGGCACCTTCGAAAAGAAGCTGACCTCCCGTTTCGTCGCCACCTACACCGACATCATCGATAACGAACGCCTCGTCTACACCTATGACATGTGGATCAACGGCGACCACATCTCCACCTCTGTCGCCACCTGGGAATTCGAACCGACCACCGCCGGAACCAAGCTCACCCTTGTCGAATTCGGCGCCCACCTCGACGGTTTCGACACCGGCGCCCAGCGTGAGGAAGGCACCCGCGAACTCGTCGATACCCTCGCCCGATACCTCAGCACCCAGGCCTAGCCTGTTGACGCACTCGCTTCGACGGACGGTTGTGCGCGGCCGCTGCTTCGGGCACCGGCCCGCCGCGATCGGTCGGTGAGTACGATCCCCGGTTGTGGTGAGACGCCGTGGCCGCGGTGAGGTCGGTGCCTGACCGCAGCCGCGTCGAAAAGCTTGCCATCACCCGCTGCGATCGGTAGCGTTCAACGCGGAGCGCTGCTCTGAACGATATTGGGGGCGTGACTGATCCGGTCGGTATTGCACTGGGAGTCATCACATGGGGGAGGGGAGCCATGGCAACGGTACGCCCGTTGTATGCGGTACAGATCACCGATAGCCGATCGCAATCATCTGCCGTGTGATCGGCCGTTGCGATCGGGAGAGCGAAGTCCTGACCGATGAGCTTCGAGCGTCCTGCGCCGGGCTCGGCAATTCCCGGCTCGATCTCCGGCATGGTGCAGAAGGAGTACTAGGTGACGGCTACGGCTGAGGAAATCTCTACCGAAGTCCTTCGTGTGCCCGATTTCCGCAGGTTGTGGATGGCAAATGGACTACGTGGCACTGCGGGTGAGATCGCGGGTTTCGCCCTGCCGGTCACCGCTGTCACGATGCTGGGGGCTTCTCCGCTGCAAATGGGCTTCATCGCCATGTGTGGCAAGGCCGGATACCTGCTCGTCGGTTTGCCTGCGGGGGTGTGGATCGATCGGTGGCCCAAGCGATCTGTTCTCCTCACAGCAGAAGTCGGTTACACCGTCGCTCTCGCCAGCATTCCCCTGGCCTACTTCATGGGTGTCCTGACGATCGTCCACTTCATGGTAGTGGCTTTGGTACTCAGTGTCGCAGGGGTGTTCTTCAGCATCGCACACACCAGCGTCCTTCCTCTGTTGCTTCCGAAGAAGCGCGTGGCCGACGCCAAGGCGCGCCTGGAGACCGCCGACAACACCATCAGCACCGTCTCTCCTGCCATTGCGGGCGCTGTTTCACACTCGGTCGCCGCCCCCGTGCTGTACGGCGCCGCAGCGACCTTCCAGTTCTTTTCGGCAACACTGATACGCCGGATGAAACCGTCCGAGCCGGTGCGTCTGGCGAAGCCGGAACGGCACTTCCGAAAGGAGGTAGCCGACGGTGTGCGGATTGTGGTCGGCCAACCGTTGCTGCGGCTCCTGCTCGGGCAGACCGCCCTGAACAATCTCGGCGCCGGCATCATCATGTCGGCCACCGCATACTTCTTGTTGAAAACACTGGGAATCGAGCCGTGGCTGTTCGGCGTGCTGAGCTCACTCGCCGCGGTCTCCGGTCTGGCGGCTTCTCTGGTCTGTCCGGCGTTGCGCCGCAGGATAGGCGAGATCCGCATGACAATGGTTTTCTCCGGCCTCGCGCCGCTCGCAATGGTGACCATTCCTCTTGCCGGGGTGTTCCGCGGCCAGGCTGTCGTGCTCGTCGCTGTGTCTCAGGTCCTGCTCGGAGTTGTTCTGGTCGGCCGGTCGGTAGCCGCAGCGGGACTTCGCGCCCGAGTTACCCCGAATAGATACCTGAGTCGCGTAACGGCGGCCAGCGGCGTTGTCACACAGGGTGCCACGCCATTCGGAGCCCTCCTCGGAGGGCTTATCGCCGGTGTGTGGTCGGCGCAGGTCACCCTATGGGTAGGCGTCGCCGTGATGACGACGCCCATCATTCTGCTATTGACATCTCCGTTGCGAACTCATCGCACACTCCCGCCCGAGTGGGAGGTCGACGACTGACCGACCGGCGGCATTACAGGCATGAAAAAGACTATGGCACAACGGTATTCATGACAAGAGGCAACATTTTCGTTCTTGACGGACATTGGGGCCGACGCTAGATTCGGTTGTACGGGGCGGGAATTCGTCCCGTTTAAGGGAGGAATGAAATGACAGCACCAACCATGCCTGTAGATCTTGAAGCGCCGGGGAACAGTGAGATCCTGAGCCGGGCCACGGAATTGACCTCGGGTCAGTTCGAGAAGCTGTTCCGGCTCGAGATGCGTCGTCCGGTGTCGCTGTCCGACGCGGACACCGCGGACTAGATGCGAGCGGTGCCGGCGGGGCATGGTCCCGCCGGCGCTGTCAGCCGACGAAATGTCGATTCTTCACGTATTCGCTGGACCTACTATCAGTCCAGATGAAATCCTCGCCGTGACACCCCACGCTCGAATTCATACCCCGATCAGACATGGGGATCTCTACGATCCGAATATTGATCGAGGCGATACCGTCCTGATCATCGACGGGCTTTTCCATCATTCTGCCACGATCCGGCACAAGGAGATCGTCGGCGCCATGCAGCGCGGAGTGGTGGTGGCCGGCGCCGCCAGCATCGGAGCATTGCGCGCGGCCGACCTCGAGTCGCTGGGTATGAGGGGTATCGGTGAGGTTTTCACCGCGTATCGCCGGGGTGATATCTACGATGACGCCGAAGTCGCGGTGGCGCACGCCGACATCGGCGATCAGCATGCGCAGACCATCGCTCTGGTCAATATGCGAAGCATACTGAGACAGGCTGTTTCGGCGGGAATACTCGGAGATTGCGATCAAGAAGACGCATTGACCATCGTTCGCGGAATCTACTACTCCGAGCGCACCCGCGGCCGCGCCCTCCACGAGTTGAACAGAGCAGGGTTGGCCGAGCTCGCCCACTGGATCGATGGTCGTCTGAACGAGGATCGCAACTTCGGTGACGTGAAGAAGAAGGACGCGATCGAGGCACTGCGAACCTGCGCTGGTCCGGTTTCTGGGCCGGCCTGTGCTCCGGCTCCATGGAACACCTCCTTTCATCGCGATTGGTGCAACTTCTTCTCCGACGACCCTTCGACACCAGGCTTGCGCTACCTGGACAGGGTTCGCTATCAACAGATCTTCCATCGTGGGTTTCCCGAGGTGTGGCGGCGATTCATGGAGTTCAGTTCGATGAACACCTCTGATGGCGCGCCCGGAATGCCACTCGAGCGGCGCCTCGCCGACCTCGCGGCCCTTTCGGTCGAGCCCGCCCTCCTGTTCTTACCGCGTTTCGACCTCGACAACCCGGCGCATTGCGCGGTGCTGCTCGCCGAGGAAACCGCTGCGGACAGAGCGAACGCGACCGCCTACCGGAGTGCGCACGCCGATTTCGTCGTAGGCCACCCGAGGGTGGATCCGCGGGCGCTGCATCGCGCAGCGGGCCGATCAATTCTCAGCGAGCTGTGGGGGATCGCCGAGCAAGATCTGGAACAAGAGTATGCGCGTCGCGGTCTTCGCTCAGAATCCGATGCGGTCGAGGGGCTGGCCTTGTTCATCATCGGGTACCTGCAAGAAATCGCCCTTACCGAGCGCGAGGCAGCGTTACATGAATGACGCCAGAATCGACCTTCATGGCACCTACCGGGCTCGTACACCCGAGCAAACATGGGCGCTGATCTCCCCACTGCTGCTGGACTATGGAGTAACGCGGGTGGCAGACGTCACCGATTTCGACTACATCGGCATACCGGTGGTCATGGCGACTCGCCCGAAGTCCGAGACTCTGGTTGTCTCGCAAGGAAAGGGCCTGACGCCGATGCTGGCGCGCTTGTCCGCCGTCATGGAGTGCATCGAGCTCGAGCACGCCGAACACCCCGATCTTGCGGGTACGGCGGCCTCCGCGAACGATCTCGATTTGACCTACGACCTTTCTGATCTACAGCTACGCATGGATGCCGAAATCGTGCGGCAGCTGAGGCTCGACTGGTATCACGCGCGGACCCTGATCAGCGATACGCCGACGATGGTGCCGCGCGGGCTCGTCGACCTCTCATTCGGCACCGGTTACGACTGGCGGCCTGCCGTTTTCCGAACCAGCAGCGCAGGACTGGCCTCTGGGAATTCGGTCGACGAGGCATTGGTGCATGCCATGTACGAGTTGATCGAGCGCGATGTGGTCTCTTCGCTCGCCGGCATCGGCGAGGACCATCGGCGGGTCGTCGATGTCTCGACCGTCGGCAGCGACCACTGTCAGGCCCTGTTCACCAAGTTGCGAGATGCTGACATATCGTTCGAAGTCGCCATGGTTCCGAACCGATTCCGCATTCCGACCGCTGTGGCATTCGTCTGGTCGCCGGATTTCCCGTTGACGTGCGCGGGCTCTGGTTCTCATACCGATCCTGCGGTAGCACTGTCACGGGCAGTCACGGAGGCGGTTCAATCGCGGCTGACCGAGATCGTCGGTACCCGCGACGACATTCCGTCGGACTGTGCCCCTGACATCACCGCACCACCGCCGGTGCCTGCCCTGGCATCGTCCGGTGTTTCCTGGGCTGACGCGCTCGATGGTGAGGTCCTGAATACCGATTCGATGGCTGCCGAGCGCCGCGGTCTCGCTGCGAGAATCGCGGAGCAGACAGGCATCGAACCGCTCTGGGTCGACCTGTCCACGCGCAGCGACGTTTTCTCGGTAGTGCGGGTGTTCGCGCCGGGACTCGTCTACAGCGCCAGAGGCCACGTGCCACGGTGATCGAGCACCTCCTTCCCGATATCGACGACATCGAAACGCGGATCGTCGGGCATTGGGTCGAACAGCATGCCGAGGGCCGCCTCGATACTGTCGAACTCTCCGCACACACATCCGAGGGGTATGAGCTAAGGCTCCAGGTCCGCATACCGGCCCGGATTCACGACCATGCGTTGCACGTCTTCATCCACGGCCAGGCCAAACGTGAGAAGTACACACCACCTGTGTTCTATCGCCGCGGAAGTTCCCGACGAGTCGGTGCGGTATGCGTGTTCCTGTGCGATCCCATCCTGTTGTACTCACAGGACTGCTCGATCGGGTGGCATTTGCTGGGCGATGAAGCTCTCTGGCCGTTCGTCCGTGGACTGATCCAGAACTTGTCCGCGGCTCATCTGTCGCGGGGCGTGGTTTGGCATGGATCCTCCGCTGGTGCGTATGCCGCGATCAGGAACACGCTGCGCTGGTCCGGGCCCGCTCTCGCAATTGCCGTCGCGCCACAGAACGATCCTACGGAGTTCTTCTACTGGCCCGAGTTCGCCTCGTATGCAAGTCTCCCGAGAACTGCTGTTCCCGAGCCACTGCATGTCCTGCTCGACAGGCAGGGTCTCCACGACGATTCGATGGTGCACATCATGGTGAACGATAAGGACACCTATCATCTGCTCGCTCATATCAGGCCGCTGCTGCCGTTTGCCGACTCATATCGGCAGTTCGCAATCCGAATGATCCATAACGACATGGGACACGAGCGGATTGGTGAAGCCGACTATTGGGCCAACTATGCCCTGGCCGAACGTCGTTGGCGCGAGCATCAACCGTAGTAGGGCAGATGCAAGTCTCGCGGCAGCACCGGTGGATGACGGAAGACACCGGGGCTGGGCTGATGTGCATCCGCTGAATCTGCCGGGACGAACAGCATGCGCTCGCGGTCCAGGCGAGCAGCGCGTACGACAACCTCGTCCGGTGCCAGTCGTTGCAGCTCGGCAGCCATCGCGCTACTGAAAACAGCTGACCGATCCGCGATTTTGGCGCGTATATGCGCGGGTGCCCGAACCGATTCTGTGACAGCTTGCGGAACGATGACATGGAAGTACGACTCGCGCCATGCGATCCGAACGCCGATCACTCGCTCGGACCAGAATGGGCGCGTATTGGAGAACATTGCGAACGACCATTCGGACTTAATTCCAGAAATAAGCAAGACGATGTTGATCACACCAAGAATTATCGGTGTGACCGCAGACCAGCTCACCATCGACGAATTCGCCGGATCGGCTGTTGTGAAAATAAACGCCGATATCGCACAGTAAGCGGTAGCCAACCCGGTGTTTGTCAATATTCCGATGCCCCGCTCCGGAAACACCTCGGGCGAGGTGAGGAACCGCCCGCACACAACTCCGATAATCGCGCCGAAGAACACAGCGACCTGGACCGCCGTATCGGTCCCCGGCGCCACGGACAAAGCGAGGGACCAGGGCGCGAGCACCAGCAATGAGAAGTGAAAGTTTCCGAGAATTCCGAAACCGAGATGCAGGACCGCGGCCAGTGTGTACGTCACGAGTAGCGGACACGGCGTCAGCAGTAGTAGCCCGATCGATGCCTCGGCTGCTACAGCCGCCCATGGCGCGCAACGTGCCATCTGATGCGGGACTCCGAACCCCATCCGCTCGCAATACCGGCTCAGCATGAAGATTGCCGCACTGGCCTCCGTCGTCAAGAACTCGCGATTCAGCTTGATCGCCGCTGCTGACAGGTACAGAACGGCCAGCAGCCACCGCATTGCCACGTCCTGATCGGATCCCGCGAAGGCGAGTGCTACCAGGCACATCCAGGTGAATATGAGGTGGTTGGAGATTCGGTAGGGCTGACACAGTAGCCATGAACTGAATAATGCGACTGCTCCGAAGAGAGCTGGCCTCGAGCCGACAGTCACCAACCCGAAAGCCAGGGCAGGCGCGGCAATATGGCAGATCGTATTGAACGGATAGGGTATGCGGACTCCGAGTGCAGGGGCGAATGTCGACGTGAGATGACCTATGCCATCCCGCGCTGTGTAGTAGCAGACATGACCGATGATGCCGAGGAGTCCGAGGAGTGAGAATACTGCCGATTCACTCATGGGGCAGGAAACTTTCAGCCGCCCGCTACCGCCGACAGGATAATGATTGTCGCCCCCTCCTGTAGTGGGGTGCTCATACCGTTGAGTGATCTGACGTCTTCATCGTCGACATAAATGTTGACGAAGCGGCGGATCGTATTGTCCGCTGAAATGATTCTCGACCCTATCCCCGGGTATTGTCGAGTCAAATGTGAAATGACGTCATCGAGAGTTGAACCCGGACATTGGACCTTCGGAATTCCATCCGCGTGAACACGCAATGCCGCTGGAAGTATGACGGTGTGCATGGTAGCCTCCCCCGAAACCTTTTGCTGTACAGCAACTTCGGCAGATACGAGATGCGCTGCCGTCGGTCAGAGCCTACACGTAGCCCGACCGCAGAGCTACGGTTCGGATGCACACCGCGGATCGGGCGGTCGTGTACCCGCGCCAGGCATTCAGCGTCGGTTCGATGGTCGAGTCCAACACCCACTGCCGGTACCCGGGATGCGCTCGCACGACCGGCGCCTGACCGGCTCATTCGGCCGGTGGGTACCATCCCCGGTTGTGGTGAGACGCGGTAGCCGGGGTGCGGGGGAGGTTCCTGGGCGGCGGGTCGATGCGCGGACCGAGCGGTGGCGCGAGCATCGGGTCAAGGTGCGGGCGGAGTTTGTCGACGCGGCGTTCCAGGCGTTGGGGACGTTCGGGCCCGAGGTGAGCATGGGGGAGATCGCGAAGGCGGCGGGGGCGGCGAAACCCAAGCTCTACCGGCATTTCGCGGATAAGGCCGATCTGTACGACGCGATCGTGGACCGGATGCGGGATCTGCTGTGGGAGCGGATCGTCGACGGCGTCGATCTCACCAATGATCCGGTGCGGGAGCTGATCCGGCGCGGTGCGAACGAGTACGTGACGGTGGTGACCCAGCATCCCAACGTATTCCGCTTCATCCTGAACGGGCATTTCGCCCAGCGGCAGGGCAGTGCGTCGGAATCGCCGCGTTCATTGCAGTCGGCGCGACAGGCGGCCAGGCAGGTCGCCGATCTGTTCCTCGGTTCGGTCGCGGATCGTCCGATCGACCCGAACGGTGTCGAGCTGGTGATCTATTCGGTGTTCGGTGCGGTGGCCTCGGCCACGGACTGGTGGCTCGGCGCCAACCGCCGCGAGAACCCGATGCCGGTGGAGCGTTTCGTCGCCTACCTCACCGAGATGATCTCGGCGCTGGTCCGCGCGGACGCACGCCTCAGTGGTTTCACCATCGATGCCGATCAGCCATTGCACCTCGCCTTCACAGCGGGCTGAGCGGCTCCTACCGCCGCTCTGCCTCCGCAGCCGCCCCCGGTCTTGCCGCTTACACACGAACCACGTTGTTCTCGCTGTGCCGCGCCATTGAGGCCAACGGTGTTTGCGACGACCTCAGTATGCGCCGGCCCACCGACAAAAACGGGCTACGACAGGCCCGTGGACTCCAGACGCCACAGCGGTGAGACCGGTCCGTGGCCTTTGCCCAGGTCATAGGAGGCGGCCAGGCAGCGGCGGGTCCATTCCTTGGCGAATTCGAACGCGTCGGGTACCGAGTAGCCGTGCGCGAGGGCGCAGGCGATGGCGGCGGCGAGGGTGTCGCCGCCGCCGTGGTCGTTGCCGGTGTCGATGCGTGGTGCGCTGAATTCGAGGAAGCGATCGCCGTCGAACAGTAGGTCGGTGCTGTGGTCCGAGGAGCGCAGATGCCCGCCCTTGACCACGGCCCAGCGCGGTCCGAGCGCATGCATGGCCTCGGCGGCTCGGCGGGCACTGGCGTCGTCGGTGACCTCGACGCCGGTGATGAGGCGCACCTCGTCCAGGTTCGGGGTGACGATGGTGGCGATCGGGAACAGGGTGTTGCGTACCGCGTCGAGCGCCTCCTCGTGCAGCAGCGGATCGCCGTGCATGGACGCCGCGACCGGATCCACTACCAGTGGCACCTCGTCATCGCGCCCGATCCCGACCTCCCGGCAGACCTCGGCCACGGCCTCGATGATCGCCGTCGACGCCAACATCCCGGTCTTCGCCGCCCCGACCCCGATATCGCCCACCACCGACCGCACCTGATCGGCCACGATCCGCGGCGGAATCTCGTGGAACCCGCTCACCCCCACCGAGTTCTGCACCGTCACCGCCGCCACCGCCACACACGCGTGCACCCCACACAACGCCATGGTCCGCGAGTCGGCCTGAATCCCGGCCCCACCCCCGGAGTCCGTTCCGGCAATAGTGAGCGCCCGAACCGGCGTCTGACCACTGGGCACCAAGGGCAGCAATTCCACCCGCCCACCTTATCGGGGTGCGTCTCGGCGAATGCCCGCCCTCGATCCCTCCGGACAACCCTCCGCCGCCATCTCGGTTCGGCGCGACGCCAGATCCTGGACGAACCCGTCCGCATACAGCAGTCCCCAGGTCCCGTCCAACCATTGCACCCAGCCTTTCGGCTCGTCGTCCATATCCGGACCTCGGCTCTTCTGGCCGTCGGTTGATCTTCCGCGTTCCGGGTGCGCTGCCCAGTATCGGGCCATGACCCCGTCGATCTCGTCCTGTAGGCGGGGCTGACCGGTCTGTTTCCGCAACTCCGCAGCGATGCGCGACAGCGTTTCCACATCCGCTCTGCGGGCCTCGCGCAGGATCGCCCGGACCTCGGCCAGTTGACTGCTGTCCAGCTTCTCGCGCCGTCGAAGCCTCATCACCGCCTCCCATAGCGTCGGCTTGCGTTGTGCAAACGCCTCGCGGCGATCTCAGCGCCCGGCATTCTCCTGCACCGGATGGGCCCGCCATATGCCCGCAGGAGGATCAAGGGACTGCTCGGTACTCGTATCGTCAGCATCGGCTCGCTTCCCTGAGTTCATCGTTTCGGGTTGCTTCCACACTGTCGGTGAGTGGTGTCGTGCCGCGTCGCCGTGCCACTATCGTCTTGAACTTCAATGTCTCGTCTTATCCCGTTTGTGCTAACTTTCGGCTCGCGTCAGGACAAGAAAGTGGGGGTCCACGGTGGGTTCGGGCAGCATTCGACTCAAAGCCGAGCTACGTCAGAAGCATTGGCAGACCTACAGTGCGTTCTGTCGGGAGTACGACCGGGCGGCGAGGCAGATCGACCCTGATCTGGTCGGTACCGGCCCCGGACGCACAGTTCTATCGGTGGCTCGGCGGTGAGCTGAAGGGCCTCCCGTATCCGGACCACTGCCGAGTGCTGGAGGGTCTGTTTCCCGGTCGCACGGCTGCGCAGTTGTTCGCTCCGATCGCGGAGGCGGCTGCTCCAGCGCCCTCGTCGGTGCACCAAGTCGAGTTCGGTCATGGTCTGTTCGAGCCTGACGGTCGACACATCACCACGTTGCCGCCGCTGTCCGACGATGAAGGTCTCGACAATCTGGATACCAGCCGACTCGCTCAGCTGGCAGGCCACATCGTGGATCTGGATACCGAACTCGAAATCCGTATCGGCAGCGGCGGTTCCGCTTGTCTGACCTACCGCTACCGTACGCTGAACCTCAGCGACCGTCCGCTGACTCGCGTGCAGCGGGAACTATGGTTCGAGCACACCGTGGGCGGGCTGACGATCGAGCCTCTCCGTGGGGCAAAGCGGCGGCTGGCAATACAACCACTCCACGACACCCCGAATCTGTCCAAGTTCGCCTGTCAGATCTCACCGGCCGTCCAACCGGGCGAGTCGGCCGATATCAGTTACACGTGCGACGGCGGTCGCTTCATCGATTCTCTGTACTGGCGACAGTCGGTATACCGCTACACGCGTCGGTTCTCGATCAATTTGCGGCATGCCGATGCCGGGCGCATGGTCTGCTGTTCGGCGCTCGAGGAATACCCGGACGGCTCGGAGCGCTCGGTGACCGAGGACCTGATCTGGGACGACGAGAGTAACGATGTCACCGTGAGTCTGACCCGCGAATACTTACGACCGAACCAGTCCATCACCCTGCGTTGGGATGTTGCCCGTGAACACGCGTGACGCCATCGAGGCGGCCATCAGAGCATGGGATCGGCATGAAACCGGCCGTGGAGCCGCCGCGGTGATCGACTTCGATTTTCATCCCCCGCCCGAGTACACACCTGCACCGGCTCCTGCCGATCGGCTCACGACGTTGTATCGGCTCCGCGAGTTGCTCGGTGAGACCGACGAACCGGCACTGACCCAGCGAATCCACGCCGACCTCGCCTACCTTCGTGCACTCATGGGCGAGCGTCCCCCACTCGATACCTACATACGCGCAACACAGGGCTGTCCTGCCGCGGGCTGGCCCGGGGAGTACATCGTCGAAAGAGGTGAGGTCGCCCGAGAAGCGGTCGATGCTCTCGGTGTCAAGTGGGGTGACACCACCGCCGGCGATCTCGCAGACACCGAGGGAACCCTCGATCCCGAAGATGTTCCCGGCGCAATCCGTGTTGCTGCAAATGGATACGAGGCGGCAGTCCGTCGAGCCACCGGAACCGCTGCGGTTTACGATCTCGCAATCGAAGTGGTCGACGTTGACGCCTACTGGGCCTACTGGCTGGATGGTGCAGGCCACCGTGTCCGATTGAGGCTCAATACCCGCAATGCCAGCTATACAACCGTGCAGGCGCGTCAATTCGCACTGCATGAGGTTCTGGGCCATGGACTGCAAAGTGCCGCCATTGCCGACCGCTGCGCCACAGAGGACGTCCCTTGGGTTCGGCTCCTGTCCGTTCACGGACCTCAGCAAGTTTTGCTCGAGGGTTGGGCGCAGGCCGCGCCACTATTCATCACGCCCGACGATCCGGCCCTGATCGCCCGGGTACGCCTCGACCACTACACCCAACTCGTGCGCGCTGAACTGCATCTGGCGCTCAACGCCGGTGCCTCGGTCGAGGACTGCGCACGTCGGGCGCGATTACGAGTCCCCTGGTGGACTGACCGCTACATCGCCGACCTGCTGACCGATCGCAGCACGAATCCGCAACTCAGGACCTATATGTGGGCATACGCGGCAGGTAGCGATTGGTTCGTCAATCTCGCGGATTCGGCGTCATCCGTGATCGAGTCGGTACTGCACCAGGCGTACCGCACTCCGCTGACACCTACTGCTCTGCAACAACTCTGGCCCGATGGGCCGACCATAGGCGGACCGGGAGCGGTGCCGTGACCTCGGGCAACTCCGATGCCAGCTGATCCCACGTCAGGTCGGTTACTGTGATCCCTCCTTCGGGCTAGGCAGTATCGCACCGCGTGGCGGCATGCGATGCTGCTCCCGATGTCAATGAGCGGGGGCGATGACCGACTCGATCGCCGACACCACCGCAGATCCCTGCAATGCATCCAGTATTGCGTCCGGGGTGTGCTCGGACAGTTCCACTCGGCTCAGCCGGTGCGCGACGGCGACAACGCGGAATCCGGCATTCCGAGCACATGCAACGTCATTGGGTGCGTCGCCGATTACCACCGTCCGTGCGCCATCGATGGGCCCGTACCTCGCCGCAACCCGCCGAGAGAGGATAGGTGGTAGTTCGAACCGATCTCGCGCATCGTCCCCGAACGCGGCCACGTCCAGATCCAAGTGCGTGTTCAACCCGTTGACCCGCAGTTTGACTTCTGCCGCCGCGCGTAGGTTTCCGGTGAGTACGGTTTGGACGAATCCTCTGTTATGCAATTCCGCGATCGACTCGGCGGCGCCGGGGTAGGCCGGCTGTTCGTACGCGAGTTCCTGCTTTCCCTCGGACATTACCGATGACAACTCCCGATGAAACCGGGCGATACCGGATTCGGCGATATCGGCTGGGACGCCGGAGGAGATCGCGGTGTCGATGGCGATCGATTCATCGGTGTACCCGTGCACTCGTGCGGTCGGGAAAGTGACAGCGTCTTCCGGAACGGAGTACGTGCGCGCGATCGCCCGCTGTAACCAGCGGAGATCAGCCGGAATCAACGTGCCGTCGATATCCCAGATGACCAACCCTCGATGTTTCGTCACGGGTTGTCAGTCTGGCAGACCTCGTGGGCTGTCCGAGGCGCTGCGGCAAGGCGTGCCGCGCCGCCGGTTGTTCTGTGCGGCGCGGCATTTCGCCGTGATCAGGAGGGGTTGGTGGTGATCGGTTCGCCCAATGTGATGACGACCAGGGGCAGGGGCCGGGACACCTTGGACTGGTAGTCGGCGAGCAGCGGGTTTTCGCGCAGTGCCCAGGCGGCGAACTCGTCGTAGCGTTCACCTTCCAGGGCTTCGGCGGTGGCGCGGTAGGTGGTGGGGCCGAGTTCGACCTTTACCTCGGGGTTGGCCTTGATGTTGTGGTACCAGGCGGGGTAGCGGTCTTCGATGAACGAGCTGATGTAGAGGATGTCGCCGCGGTAGAGGGCGCCGAGGGCGACGACGCGCTCACGGCCGCTCTTCGCGCCGGTCGTGGTGAGCAGGAGCAGAGTCGCCCCGGCGTAATCGCCGCCGACCTTGCCGCCGTTCTCGCGGAACTCCTTGATGACGCCATCATTCCAGTTGGCGATCTCCTCGGGAGAGAATTCCCGGTTCCAGGGCGCGTCCGGGTCGTCGTAGGTGTCGATGGATTTGGTCCCCTCGGCGGGGCCGCTGGTCTCGGTCATGGCAGAAGTATGGCAGCGGGCACCGACATGAATCGGCGAGCAGAAACGTGATCGGGTGATCCACGCCGCTGCGGCAGGCCGTCACGGTAGGGCAGTGCACGGTTCGGTCGCCGATACGGTCAGGACCAACGTGGAATCCGCCGGGCTGCTCGCCGTCGATCAGTGTCGAAGTGGCCGGATGCCCATCGGTTTCCATGTTCATCGCGGACTTCCCATTCGACGCCCCTCCAGTCTCCTTCGGGGCCGAGGATTGCGTACTCGGTGGCGCCTCCCGAACAGACGGCATCGACCAACCTGGTGACAAATGTTGTGCGTCCAGGTTCTGGGTCGGTGTACTCCAAGATTACGTCGACACACCACCCGGTCCGCACGCGCGCCGTGTCATCGTCGAACCAGTCGACGGACACGCTCGGGATCAATAGCCCGTCTGCTGCGGGAACCGCTGCGGAAAGGACCATATTCTTCTCGTAGACATAGATTGCCGCCCCGAACCTTGCTGCAACCTCGGACAACTCTGATGCCAGCCGGTCCCATGCCTGATCGGACACCCTGATTCCTTCCTTTTGAACCGTGCAATGTTCTGCCCGCGTGTCTCAACACGGGTCCGTCACCTGTCCCGAGTACTCCCAGGCCATCGACCCCGAGGGGCGCCCGTTCCAGGTACCGGACCCCGAAGCGGCCGTTCGGAACGTCCCCCGCTTGCACCGAAGGTCGGCTTGCGCCGAGTACCGTTTGCCCGCCTTTGTCGAAGCATATGACGCGACGCGTGGGCCGACCACGTCCACCCACTTGCCGCTTTGCCGTTCTTGGAGTTTGGCAACTACCGTCAGCTCATCGACGCTTCCTGTACAGCTGATTCGTGCCTTCCCGACGATCCAGCCAGGAGATCCATGTGATTCGTGAGGATTGTCGGCCGTCACATCGCAGTGCGGTCCACCGGTCTGGGCATCGGATACTGCTGGTTCGATCAGACTCCCGGCGATAGCTGCCATCACCAACGTGCACATGGCTGCCGAACGAGTAAGAAGCCTCATCATGTACCCCCATATTGATTGGTCTGAACGGAATTAGACTGCTGTTCAATATGTTTGGACGCAGGTGTGCGAGGTTTGGTTCCAGCGCTAGAACTGGATTCGTAGTGATTTGCATCACGCTATGTAGCTCCGTGCTCCGTGCTCCGTGGTGCGGGCTGACAGGTGTGTGCCTGTCTTACGGTGGATGAGCGACCGGAACAACCGAAACCGGTTGGACAAGCGCGATTCGGGTCGAAGGCGCTGTCAGGCCGACAAGTCGGTGGCGGCACCGAATCGGTCAGGGTGCACGCAGATTCCGGTTGATCGTGATTCTGTCGCGGAACGCTTCGAAGATGCACCTCGGGACCGCCAGGGGTATTCGCGGCTCGGCGAGGTGATGGTCGCTACCTATGCTTACTGCATGTCGACCGATCTGGGGTTCCGCTGCTCGTCCTGCGGTCAGGACCATGATGACCTGCCGTTCACCTATGGTGCGGTCGCGCCTGCCTACTGGAGTGCGGAGTTGGTGGGTGGGGTGGGGAATGTTCTCGGTGATGAGCGGTGCGTGATCGCCGATGAGCACTTCTTCGTCCGGGCTCGGGTGGTGCTTCCGGTCCTGGACGCGGCGGAGGACTTCGAGTGGGGTGTGTGGGTTTCGTTGAGCAGGGACAATTTTCGCCGCGTTTCGCAGCTGTGGAACAGCCCGGAGCGGGTGGACGAGCCGTCGTATTTCGGCTGGATGGCGACCGAGCTGCCGATCTACGAACTGACGACGATCAATCTGAAGACCAGGATGCACAGCCAGCCTGTCGGCATCCGTCCGACGCTGGAGCTGGAACCCACCGACCATCCGCTGGCCGTCGACCAGCGGACCGGCATCACGCTCGCCCGCGTGCAGGGCATCGCGGAACGGTTGCTGCACCCTCGGTAGTGACGACCAGCGCGGCCTGTCCGACGGCGGCCCGTTCGCACCCACCACGGATCGTCCAATTCCTCACCGCAGCGTCTGGTCGATCAGACGGCGGGCCGCGCGGTCGGTGCGGTCGATATCGCCGGTGATGAAGCGGTCCTGCAAGATGCCGCGCAGGCCGGAGATCAGCAGGGTGGCGACGGCGTCCGGGTCGTCGATGGTGTCGACGGTGCGCAGGCCGTCGGCGAGGGCGGCGACGAAGGTGGCGATGGCGTCGTTGGCGTAGCGGGCATAGGGGCCGTGCGGGGCGCAGGCGGCGCCGAGGACCTGGAGCATCACCTTCACGCTGGTCGCGCTCGTGCCGGAGGCGTTCGCGGACCAGAAATTCCACAGCCGGTCACGCAGGGCGGCGGCATCGGTGATGTCGGCGAACACCTCCGCGATATCGGGTCGCTGCGTAGCCAACGCCTGGACCAGCAGGTTCTCCTTGGTGTCGAAGTAGTAGATCAGCATGCGCGAGCTGGTGCCGAGTTCGGCGGCGAGCGGGCGCAGCGAGAGGTCGGCGAGGCCGTGTTCGGCGATATAGCGCACCACGGCGGATAGCAGTTCGGCGCGTTTGGCGTGGTCGAGAGGGCGGGCCATGGGTTGACTGTAGCGATCGGTACAGGTATTCATGGCATCGTGAATGTAACAGTCGCTTCAGAAACTCCGAGACCGACGGACGGCGTGGTCATGACGGCCTACGCGGCCACCACCTCACTGGCCGCCGATATGGACGGGACCTGGTCGAAACTGCTGCTCGGCCACACCGGAATCGGCCGGCTGGACGAGGAATTCGCCGAGGGCCTCCCGGTGCGGATCGGCGGCACGCTGGCCGAGAATCCAGCCGATGAACTGACCAGGGTCGAGCAGCGCAGGCATTCGTATGTGGAGCAACTGGCGCTGGTGCTCGGCCGACGCGTGTGGCGTGCGGCCGGGGCGCCCGAGGTGGAGGGTGAGCGGCTCGCGGTCGTCATCGGGACCGGGCTCGGTGGCGGCGACGCTCTGATCGATGCGGTGGACGCGATGCGTGCGGGCGGCTACCGCAAGGTGGCGCCGATGACGGTGCCGATGGTCATGCCGAACGGCCCAGCCGCCGCGGTGAGCCTCGAAATCGGCGCGCGAGCAGGAGTTTACGCGCCGGTGTCGGCATGCTCATCCGGTTCGGAGGCCATCGCGCACGCCTGGCGGCTGATCCGCACGGGCGAGGCCGATGTGGTCGTCGCGGGTGGCGTCGAGGGTCATATCCACGCGGTGCCCATCGCGAGCTTCGCCATGATGCGGGCCATGAGCACCCGCAACGACGAGCCGGAACGCGCCTCGCGCCCGTTCGACCGGGACCGCGACGGCTTCGTCTTCGGAGAAGCGGGAGCGCTGGTGGTCCTCGAATCCGAGCGGCATGCGCGGGCCAGGGGTGCGCGCATGCATGCCCGCGTCCTCGGCGCGGGTATCACCTCCGATGCGTATCACATCGTCGCCTCCGAGCCAGAGGGCAACGGTGCGGCGCGCGCTATGCGCAAGGCGATTACCGCTGCGGGACTGGTGAATTCGGATATCGCTCATGTCAACGCACACGCCACCTCGACCTCGATCGGCGACGCTTCCGAGGCCAACGCGATCACGGCTGTCACGCCGTCCGCCTCGATCTACGCCCCGAAATCGGCCCTCGGCCACTCCATCGGTGCTGTCGGCGCGTTGGAAACCGTCATCACCGCCCTCACCTTGCGAGAACAGGTCGTCGCGCCGACGCTCAATCTGGAGCACCCGGATGTCGACCTCGATATCGTCGCCGGTGCGCCGCGTTCGCAACGTATCGATTACGCCCTCACCAACTCTTTCGGTTTCGGCGGGCACAACGTCGCCTTGGCGCTGGGCCGGGTCTGAGGGCTCACAAGGGCCGGATGCCGCGCGCGCTTCATCCGGCAACGCTGCCACGGATCGGTCCTCGAAGGGCAGTCCGCCGGTGCCGAGCCCGTCGCGAGGAGTAGACGCCCGCTTATGTTCGCGAGACCTCAGACCATGGAACGTCTCGCTCGCAGTTGATGTACTGGATTCACCAACGGAACAACAGCTTTCGAGAATTCAGGAGAACACCATGCGAATCGCGATCTTCGGAGCCACCGGAACCATAGGCCGCCACGTCGTCGCGCAGGCGTTGAAGCAGGGGCATGAGGTCACCGTCCTCACCCGTGACGCTGCCAATGTCACGAGCACCTCCGATCGGCTGCGGGTGGTCGTCGGCGATGTGCTCGATCCGGCCGCTGTCGAGCGGGTGGTCGCCGGACAGGAGGCGGTGCTCGTCTCCCTCGGCAACGGCCGCAAGGGTGTCGTGCGCGCCGAGGGCACCCGCACGGTCATCGCGGCCATGCAGCGCAATGGGGTGAAGCGGCTGATCTGCCAGTCCACCCTCGGCATCGGTGACAGCAGGCCCAATCTGAACTTCCTCTGGAAGTACATCCTGTTCGGGGTGGTCCTGCGCCCCGCCTACGCCGACCACGAAGTGCAGGAACGGTATGTGCGGGAGAGCGGTTTGGACTGGACCATCGTGCGGCCCAGCGCTTTCACCGACGGCCCGGCCACCGGCACTTATCGGCGTGGTTTCCCCGGAACCGAACCGGGTCTCAGCCTGAAGATCTCCCGCATCGATATCGCCGATTTCATGCTGGAGCAGCTGACCGACCGCACCTACCTGCACCAGGCACCGGGCATCTCGCACTGATGACCGGCGGTCACCGGCCCGCCCGTGGTTGCCAGCGCCAGGCGAACTCGCCCGGCTCCGGCGGCGGGCCGGGGAGTTCGCCCTCGACGGTCATCCCGTCGATCAGCAGTGCGAGCACGCGACGGCGCAGCTGCGTCGTGCGCTCGGGATCGGGCGTGGTGACGGCGGCGCAGGCATCGAGGGCGAGCCCGAGGTCGAGATCGGTCACCTCCGGCCGCAGCCGTCCGCTCGCATGTGCCCGGCGCACCAGCTCGGCCGTCATCTCACCGGAGCGGTGTACATCGGGCAGTATCAAATCGTCCGGTGTGAAGGTGCCCGCGAGTCGGACCGTGAGGGAATGGACATCGGCGTCTACCACCCGCTCGAGGAAGCCGATCAATCCGCGCCAGCCGTCCGAATCTTCCAGCGCGGCTTCGGCTTCGGCGTTGTATCGGCGCAGTCCGTCGTAGCAGAGGGTGCGTAGCAGAGCGTCTTTGCTCGGATAGCGGCGGTAGAGCGCGCTGATTCCGACCCCGGCCCGATCCGCGACGGCGGAGATCGGTGCGCCCGCGTCGGCGAGGAATACCGAGCGCGCCGCGTCGAGGATGATGCCGTCATTGCGGGCGGCCTGGGCTTTGCGGCCGGGTAGGGCCTTGGTCGCGGCGGTATCGGAAGTCTTCGACATCCTTCGAGCGTACCTCTTGAAACGGAATGTTCTGTTCTGATACTGTTCGAACAGAACAAAGCATTCCGTTCCAACTCGAGGAGTCGCGCCATGATCGCCATCCGCCCGTTCACGATCGACATCCCGCAGTCCCGGCTCGACGACCTGACCGATCGGCTGAACCGCGCGCTGTGGCCGGATGAACTTCCGGGCGTCGGCGATGCCTACGGTGTCCCCGGCGATCGGGTCCGCGCCCTCGCCGAGTACTGGGCCAAGGAGTTCGATTGGCGGGCGGTGGAGGCGCGTCTCAACGCATACCCGCAGTTCGTGACCGATATCGACGGCGAGAGCATTCACTTCCTGCACATCCGCTCGGCTCGCCCCGACGCGCTGCCGGTGATCCTCACGCACGGCTGGCCGGGCTCGGTCCTGGAATACCTCGACATCGTCGAAGCGCTGACCGCGCCGGAATCCGCCGACGCGCCCGCCTTCCATCTGGTGATTCCCTCGCTGCCGGGCTTCGGCTTCTCCGGTCCGACCCGCAGCGCGGGCTGGGGCGTTCAGCGCACCGCCCGCGCCTGGGTGGAGCTGATGGATCGCCTCGGCTACGAACGGTTCGGCGCGATCGGCAACGACGGCGGTTCGATGATCTCGCCGGAGATCGGCAGGCTGGCGCCCGATCGGGTGGTCGGCGTGCATGTCACGCAGCTGTTCTCGTTCCCGTCCGGTGATCCGGCCGAATTCGAGGGCATCTCCGCCGAAGATCTGGCGGCGCTGGAACATCTGAAGTGGTTCCAGGACAACAAGATGGCGTTCAACCTGTTCTGTAGCCAGCAGCCGCAGACGCTGGCCTACGCCCTCGCCGATTCACCGCTCGGACTGCTCGGCTGGAACGCCCAGCTCTTCGGTGAGGGCCTGGACCGGGAATTCATCATCGCGAATATCGCGCTGTACTGGCTGACCGGCACCGGGCCCACCTCGATCCGCTTCTATTACGACCAGGCCCATGCCACCGAGCGCCCGTCAGGGCCGACCAGCACGCCGACCGCACTGGCCATGTTCAAGGGCGATTTTCAGTCGATGCGCCGATTCGCCGAACGCGATCATCGCGGTATCGTCAGCTGGAATTCCTATGATGTCGGCTCCGTCGTCGGCGGACCCAACGACGCCGCAGGACATTTCGCCGCGCATGAGGCGCCCGAGGTGTTGGCCGGTGACATCCGGAAATTCTTCGCCGGACTCGACTGAACGGATCGATGCCGCCCAGGGCGCCGGACCTGGGCGGCATCTTCGTGTGACCCGGTCGGCCGCACGCGCTCGGAGCTGGCTGAGGCGCGGCTATCGGCCTGGCACGGTCGACCGAACCCGCTACGGTGCGAATCCGTGGCCGGTCGCCGTGCGATCGGTGGAGGTGTGCCGATTCCGTGCGGGTGGTGACCGGGCCGATTCACGCGTGCTCGTGCAGTTCGCCCCAGGCCGGGAACGGGTCGGGATAGGTGGCCCAGGTGCGCGGCCCCGCTTCCAGCTCGGCGTCGGTGAGCAGTGCGTGGTCGAGCAGGACGCGAATGTGGTCGCGATTGAGTTTTATCCCGATGAAGACGATCTCCTGACCGGCCGGAACCTCGAGGGACGACCACCAGGCGGCCGGTTCGAACACCAGATTCGGCCCCGCCTGCGACCAGATGGCGGCCAGTTCCGAGCGGCTGGCGATCCAGCAGAAACCCTTGCTGCGCAACAATCCGCGCAGCTGTTCCAGTGCATCCGACAGTCGTTGCGGATGGAACGGCCGGTCGGCGGTGTAGGTGAGGCTGCTGATGCCGTACTCCTCGGTCTCCGGCACATGCCCGCCCGCCAGCTCCTCGTCCCAGCCTTCGGTCGATGCGGCGGCGACCGGATCGTAGCGGCCGGTATCGAGCACCTCGCTCAGTTCGACCACGCCGTGGCGTGTCCGTAAGACCTTGGCGCGCGGATTCATTCGCCGCACCGCCGCCTCCACCGCGCCCGCGGCCTGCTCGCTCACCAGATCGGTCTTGTTGATCAACAGCACATCCGCGAACTCCACCTGATCGGCCAGCAGATCGGCAATACCGCGCTCATCGCCCTCGCCGGCCTGGAGATTCCGTTCGGCGAGTGCCTGACCGCGCGCGATCTCGGCGAGGAAGGTCGACGCGTCGACGACGGTGACCATGGTGTCGAGGCGGGCGATCGAACCGAGTGTGAACCCGTCCTCGAACTCCCAGTCGAAGGTGGCCGCCACGGGCATGGGTTCGGAGATGCCGGTCGATTCGATGACCAGCTGATCGAAGCGCCCCTCCCGCGCGAGCCTGCCCACCGCCTCGATGAGGTCTTCGCGCAGGGTGCAGCAGATGCACCCGTTGGTCAGCTCGACCAGCTTCTCCTCGGTCCGATCGAGATGCCCCTGGCCCGCCACCAGCGCCGCGTCGATATTCACCTCGCTCATGTCATTGACGATCACCGCCACCCTGCGGCCCTCCCGATTGGCCAGGATGTGGTTGAGCAGGGTGGTCTTGCCCGCACCGAGGAACCCGGACAGCACGGTCACCGGCAGTTGCTGTGGTGTCGAAATGGTCATCTACAAATGATAACCATTTTCATTAGTGCGGATGTGTGCGGGTGAGCTGTTCGTCCGGTACGCACCACGAAACGCGGGCGATCTATTCAGGGTGAGTGCAACTCTGTCGGTGGGCGGCCCGTGGCCCGCATCATGCACGAATGCTCATGGAGAGGCGCACTGTGCCCGAGCGGCGGACCCCGCTGTACCGACGCCCGGGGTTTCTGCGTGCCCTCGCACCGATCGCGCTGTTGCTGCTGTGGCAGATCGCCAGTACCAGCGGTTGGGTGTCGGCCAAGAAGCTGCCCGCGCCGTCGGTGGTGCTGGATGCCGGGTTGGAGATCTATCGGTCCGGGCAGCTCGGTGAGGCGTTGCTGGTGTCGGGGGAGCGCGCGCTGTTCGGGTTCGTGCTCGGTGCGGTGTTCGCGCTCGTCCTCGGTATCGTCGCCGGGCTCGGCAAAGTCGGTGAGTACGTACTCGATCCGCCGTTGCAGATGCTGCGCACCATTCCGCTGTTCGGTCTGATCCCGCTGTTCATCATCTGGTTCGGCATCGGTGAGGAACCCAAGATCTATCTGATCGCGCTCGGCGTGTTCTTCCCGCTGTACCTCAACACCTTCGCCGGTATCCGCCAGCTCGACCCGAAACTGCTGGAACTGGGCCGCACCCTGCAACTCACGCTCGTGGAACGGCTGCGGCTGCTCATCGTGCCCGGTGCGCTGCCGCAGATCCTGGTCGGCGCGCGGCAGAGCCTCGGCATCGCCTGGCTGTCGCTGATCGTGGCCGAGCAGATCAATGCCAGCGCCGGGCTCGGCTTCGTGATCAACAATGCCCGCGAATTCCTGCGCACCGACATCGTCATCGTCGGGCTGCTCATCTACAGCCTGCTCGGGCTGGCCACCGACTCGATCGTGCGCGCGCTGGAACATCGCGCCCTGCGCTGGCGCCCGTCCGTCGACCGAGGGATCCACCGATGACCATTACCCAGACCGCCACCGCACCGGCAGCTCGAATCACCGGACTCGGCAAGAGTTTCGGCGACAACTCCGTCCTCGACGGGATCGAGGTCGAGATCGGGGCGGGCGAGATCGTCGCACTGGTCGGCCGCAGCGGTTCCGGCAAATCGACGCTGCTGCGCATCATCGGCGGACTGGAACACGCGGATCGCGGTGCGGTGCACACCGACGCTCAACCCACGTTCGTCTTCCAGGAGCCGCGACTCATTCCGTGGCTGCCGGTGGTGCGCAATGTGGCGCTCGGACGGCCGAGCCCGCGCAATCGACGCACCGACGAACGCATCGCTCGTGAGCTGCTCGCCCAGGTCAACCTGGGCGAACGTGCCGATGCCTGGCCGCTGACCCTGTCCGGCGGCGAAGCGCAACGGGCCGCCCTGGCCAGGGCACTCGTCGCGCATCCGACGCTGCTGCTGCTCGACGAACCGTTCGGCGCGCTCGACGCGCTGACCCGGCTGGCCATGCACGAACTGCTGCTGCGGCTGCATGCCGAACACGATTTCGGCGTCCTGCTCGTCACCCATGATGTCGCCGAAGCCGTCACGCTCGCCGACCGCGTGCTGGTGCTCGACAACGGCCGGATCGCCGATGAGGTGCGTGTCGATCTGCCGCGACCGCGCGCGCACGCCGCACCCGAATCCGCCGACTATGTCCGGCGTCTGCTGGCGCTGCTCGGCGTCGACTCCTGACCTCCCTCCATCCGACGACGCAGGAAAGCGGTTCTCGTGAAACGATTCTCGATATCCAGGCTGGCCGGTGCGGCCATGGTGGCCGCGGCCGTATTCGCGACGAGTGCCTGCGGTGACGATGCCGAACCGGTGCCGAGTGGCCCGGTGGATCTCAGCACGGTGACCCTGAAGGTCGGTGATCAGAAGGCGATCTCCATCGAGGTGCTGCTGCGGGCATCGGGTCAGCTGGAGAATCTGCCGTACAAGATCGAATTCTCCACCTTCACCGCCGGTCCGCCGCTGATCGAGGCGGTGGGCGCGGGCGGGATCGATCTGGCGCAGACCGGGAACACCCCGGTGATCTTCGGTGCGGCAGCCAATGCCGATATCAAGATCATCGGTGCGCTCGCGGCGACCGGTAAGGGCGATGCGATCCTCGTCGGCAAGGATTCCGCGATCGGTTCGGCCGCCGAACTGAAAGGTAAGAAGGTCGCGGTGACCAAGGGCAGTTCGGCCAATGCCAACCTGCTGCTGCAACTCCAGAAGGCGGGCCTCGGCCTCGACGATGTCGAACCGGTCTACCTCGCACCCGCCGACGGATACGCCGCGCTGACCCGCGGTGATGTCGACGCTTGGGCGGTCTGGGACCCGTACACCGCCATCGCGGAGAACGAGGTCGGCGCCAAAACCATCGCCACCGCCGACCAGGCCGCGAACGGTTACAACTTCTGGGTCGCCTCGAACGCAGCGGTCGGCGACGCCGGAAAGTCGGCGGCCATCAGCGATTTCTTGACCCGCTACGCGGCCGCGACCACCTGGTCATCGGACAACCTCGACCTGTGGTCGACCAAATACGCCGAACTGACCGCGATCCCCGTCGACGCCTCCCGCACCACCTGGACCCGCTCGATCAAGGAACCGATCCCGCTCGACGACAAGGTCGTCGCCTCCGAACAGGAGATCGCCGACGCCTTCACCGAGGCGGGCGCGATTCCGGGCAAGGTGACATTCAGCGATTTCGTCGACAAGCGCTTCGACCAGCAGTAGCGAGCACATCCGGCGGTGGCAGCCGAGGCCGCCACCGCCGGAATCGGCCGCCTAGGACACGACCGGCAGATACACCTGCTTACCCGCGCCGGTGAACTCGGCGGACTTCTCCGCCATCCCCGCTTCGATGGCCTCCACATCGGTGAGACCCTGCTTCTGTGCGTACTCGCGCACATCGGCCGAGATCCGCATAGAGCAGAACTTCGGACCGCACATGGAGCAGAAGTGCGCGGTCTTGGCCGGTTCGGCGGGCAGGGTCTCGTCGTGGTACTCGCGGGCGGTATCGGGATCCAGCGACAGGTTGAACTGGTCCACCCAGCGGAATTCGAAACGCGCCTTGGACAATTCGTCATCGCGCTGCTGCGCGCGCGGATGCCCCTTGGCCAGATCGGCGGAATGCGCGGCGATCTTGTAGGTGATCACACCGACCTTCACGTCATCGCGGTTGGGCAGGCCGAGATGTTCCTTCGGCGTGACGTAGCACAGCATCGCGGTACCGGCCTGAGCGATGATCGCCGCGCCGATGGCCGAGGTGATGTGGTCGTAGGCGGGCGCGATATCGGTGGCCAACGGGCCGAGGGTGTAGAACGGCGCCTCCTCGCACAGCTCCTCCTCCAGCCGCACGTTCTCCACGATCTTGTGCATCGGCACATGGCCGGGGCCCTCGATCATCACCTGCACGCCATGCGATTTCGCGATCTTGGTGAGTTCGCCGAGGGTGCGCAGCTCGGCGAACTGGGCCTCGTCGTTGGCGTCGGCGATGGAACCGGGGCGAAGACCGTCACCGAGGGAGAAGGTGACGTCGTAGCGCGCGAGGATCTCGCACAATTCCTCGAAGTGGGTGTAGAGGAACGATTCCTGATGATGTGCCAGACACCATGCCGCCATGATGGAGCCACCACGCGAGACGATGCCGGTGACCCGCTTGGCCGTCAGCGGCACATAGCGCAACAGCACGCCCGCGTGCACCGTCATGTAGTCGACGCCCTGCTCGCACTGTTCGATGACGGTGTCGCGGTAGATCTCCCAGGTCAGCTGGGTCGGATCACCGTTCACCTTCTCCAGCGCCTGATAGATCGGCACGGTGCCGACCGGGACCGGCGAGTTGCGCATGATCCATTCGCGCGTCTCGTGGATGTTCTTGCCGGTGGACAGGTCCATGATGGTGTCGGCGCCCCAGCGGGTGGCCCACACCATCTTCTCCACCTCCTCCGCGATCGAGGAGGACACGGCCGAATTGCCGATATTGGCATTGATCTTCACCGCGAACTTCTTGCCGATGATCATCGGTTCGCATTCGGGGTGGCGATGGTTGGCGGGGATCACCGCGCGGCCCGCGGCGACCTCGTCACGCACCAGTTCGGGCGAAACGCCTTCGCGCGCGGCGATATAGCGCATCTCGGCGGTGATGATGCCCGCCCGCGCCCAGGCCAGCTGGGTGCGCGGCCCGCCGATCTCGGGCTTGCCCCATTCGTCGCGCAGTTTGGGCAGACCCGCTTCGAGGTCGATGGTGGCGGTGTCGTCGGTGTACGGCCCCGAGGTGTCGTAGACGTCGAAGTGTGCGCCGGTGGTCAGGTTGATCCGGCGCACCGGGATGCGCAAGGTCAAACCGTCGGCGTCGACGTGTTCGTAGTGTTTGACACTGCCCTGGATCGGCCCGGTGGTCACCGTGTCGACACCCGCGGTGGTCGCGGAACGGCCAGTGGAACCCATAATTTCCTCCCTACGCCGGCATTACCCGGTCAGGTTCATACGGTCGACGGCCCTGATCGCCTTTCGGCTAGCCGTCCTCTCAGCCCGCTGGTGCGAGCCCCCGTTGGCGTGATGTACCGGCCCGACCATACCCGCCCCGGCAACGCCCGAAGCAGACCGGCCAACAGCGCCCGGCGGTCTCGACGCACCGCCGGGTGCTCCGCGCCGCGGCGCGAGGTCAGCCGTTCGCGTAGGCGTCGCGCATCACCTGCACGTCGATCTTCTTCATCTTCAACATGGCGGCGGTGGCTCGGTCGACCGCTGCCGGATCGCCGACCAGCAGCTCATCGGCCTCGGCTGGCCAGACCTGCCAGGGGACGCCGTATTTGTCGAACAGCCAACCGCAATCGATCTCCTTGCCGCCGTCGGCGAGCAGGGCCGCCCAGAGCCGGTCGACCTCGTCCTGGCTGTCGCAGTTGATCAGCAGTGACATGGCGTGGGTGTAGCTGTACTCACCTCCGCCGTTGATGCCGGTGAAGCGTTGACCAGCGAGTTCGAAGTCCACGGTCATCACAGCTCCCGCCTCGCCCATCCCGGATTCGGTGAAGCGCAGGACTCGGATGATCGTGGAATCCGGGAACAACGAACAGTAGAACTCGGCGGCCTCCTCGGCCTGCGTGTCGTACCAGAGATTGGTGACGATCTTCTGCATGATTGTCCTCCCGATCGGATGGGCTGGCCTTGTATATGCAGACTGCGCTTTCCGACGAAATTCATCGCGGTTTTTCGTGGAACCGAGCTGTGGAGCCGGACCGCTCGGTGACCGATCGGCAGCGGCCGCGGTATCGGCTCGACACTGTTCGCGGTGCGGCTGCGCCTCGACCGGTTGCTCGGCTCGGCGCAATTCCCATACGGGGGAGGTCAGTGATCGCGCGCCGGAAGGATCCGGCCGGTGACCTCGCCGAGGCCGATGCGGGCGCCCGCATTGCCCGGCGCGGTAGCGGTGATCGTGACTTCGTCGCCGTCGAGGAGAAAGGTGCGCTCGGCGTCGCCCACCGGGACGGGTTCCGCGCCGCCCCAGGACAGCTCCATGAATGATCCGCGCTGGTCGGCGGCCGGGCCGGAGATGGTGCCGGAGGCGTAGAGATCGCCGGAGCGGGTGGCGGCGCCGTTGACGGTCAGATGCGCCAGCATCTGCGCCGGTGACCAGTACATCCCCGAGTACGGCGGATGGGCCACCGGAACACCGTTCCAGCGCACGCACAGCTCGATATCCAGCCCCCAGTGCTGCTGTTCGCGCAGATAGGGCAGGGGCAACGGATCTTGTGGCTGGACCGGGATCCTGGCCGATTCCAGCGCTGCCAGCGGGGTGATCCATGCTCCCATCGAGGTGGCGAACGATTTGCCGAGGAATGGGCCGAGCGGCTGATATTCCCAGGCCTGGATATCGCGGGCCGACCAGTCATTGATCAACGCGACGCCGAACACGTGATCGGCGAATTCCGCGGTGTCGATCGCACTGCCGAGTTCGGAGCCGATACCGATGACGAAGCCGAGTTCGGCCTCGATGTCCAGCCGTCGCGAGGGTCCGAAATCCGGTGTGCCGGAATCGGTTCGCCGCTGTCCGCACGGTCGAACGATATCGGTGCCCGACACCACCACTGTGCCCGCGCGACCGTGATACCCGACCGGAAGGTGACGCCAATTCGGTAGCAGCGGCTCCGACCCTGGACGCAGGAGCTTTCCCAGATTCGTCGCGTGATCGATGCTCGCGTAGAAATCGACATAATCGCCGATTCGCACCGGCAGGGCCAGGTGCACCGCCGCGAGCGGAAAGATCGCGTCGGCGGAGAGACCGTCGTAGACCAGTTCACGTACCCGCTCACGCACCTGCGCCCAACGCCATGGACCCTGGGCCAGAAAAGAATTGAGATTCGGCCTGGCGAATACCGAATCGTCGAGCGCCGTGGCGAGGTCGATGACATGCTCACCGACTCGTACGCCGACGCGATAGTCGTCGCCGCCGGGTGCGAACACGCCGTACGGCAGATGCTCCGGCCCGAACAGCGAATCCTGCGGGACCTCGATTCGCGTCTTCACCGCGGTCCCCGTCCGGACCAGGTCCACGCGTAGTCGGGGTCTTCGCAGGCCAACGCGCCCTCGCCCAACTCGAGCGGGCGGAAGGTGTCGACCATGACGGCCAGCTCGTCGAAGGATTCCGCCCCGATGCTCGCCTCGTACGCCCCCGGCTGCGGTCCGTGCGCGTAGCCGCCGGGATGTACCGAGATCGATCCCTGCCCGATCCCCGAACCGCGCCTGGCCTCGTAATTCCCGCCGCAGTAGAACATGATCTCGTCGGAATCGACATTGGAGTGGTAGTAGGGCACCGGAATCGACAGCGGGTGATAGTCCACCTTGCGCGGAACGAAATTGCAGACCACGAAATTGATGCCCTCGAACGCCTGATGCACCGGTGGTGGTTGGTGGACCCGCCCGGTGATCGGTTCGAAATCGCCGATATTGAAGGTGAACGGATACAGACAGCCGTCCCAGCCGATCACATCGAACGGATGCGTCGCGTACACCATTCGGGTGCCCGCGATCTGTCCGCCGGGTCGGTGCTTGACCAGCACCTCGACTTCCGTGCCGGCGGTGAGCAGCGGTTCGCCGGGTCCGTGCAGATCGCGCTCGCAGTACGGCGAATTCTCCAGCAGCTGTCCGAATTTCGACAGGTACCGTTTGGGCGGGGTGATGTGGCTGGAGGCTTCGATCGCATAGGCGCGCAACGGGTCGGGGCCGATGGGCAGCCAGCGATGGGTGGTGGCCCGTGGGATCAGCACGTGATCGCCCTGCCGGACGGGCAGCGCGCCGAATACCGTCTCCACCACCGCGCCACCGGATTCCACGTACACCAGTTCGTCGCCGATGGCATTGCGGTACAGCGGTGATGCCGCACCGGCGACGACGTAGGACAACCGCACATCGGTATTCGCGAGTAGCAGCCGTCGTCCGGTGACCGCATCCGTACCGGCCCAGCTGTCACCGGGGAACAGTTCGTGTAATCGCAGATGCCGATGGCGCAGTGGATGATTGGGGGTCGTCGACTGATCGGGCAGCTCCCACACCGTCGCGTCGATGATCGCCGGTGGTAGACCGCGGTGATATAGCAGCGACGAATCGCCGGAGAAGCCCTCCTCGCCCATGAGTTCCTCGTAGAACAGGCGCCCCTGCTCATCGCGATGCTGGGTGTGCCGCTTCGGCGGCACCGATCCCACCTGTCGATAGAAAGCCATGACCACACCTCCCGCCGAACGGACGGACAGCCTGACCCATCGTATGCCGCGACTGTTGTCGGCGGGGCCGCTCGCGGCGCGATATTCCGCGCACCGCGTAATCGAGCGTGCTCGGCTCAGGCGTTGCGCAGCGCGCGGTAGACCGCGGCGCCGACGAACGCGCCCAACTCGTCCGGCGTCCACTCGCCGGTCCCGGCGAGCAGGCTCCGCACCGCGCCTTCCCCGGCCGAGATCCACTGCTCGACCAGCACCGGAAGTTTGCGATCGGCATCTTCGGTGCCCCAGGCCCGCAGGGTGGGGCGCAGCAGCCGGGTGCATCGTTCGACGACGAGACCGCGGCCGCGTCCGAACGAATCGGCCACCGCGGGGTCCGGATTGCCGTAGAGCAGCAGCCAGGAATCCGGCCGCGCGGCCACCACCTCGAGCAGGGCCCGGAACCCTTCGACGAACACCGGCTCACCGGCGTCGACCGCACGTTTGCGCAATGCGCCGAGGACTCCGCCGATCACGTACGACTCCTCGCGCCGGATCAGTTCTTCGATCAGGGCGACCCGGTCGGGGAAGCACGCGTACACCACCGGCCGTGTGACGCTCATCCGTTCGGCGATCGCCGCGACGGTCACCGCCGCGATGCCCTGTTCGATCGCAATCGCCAGCGCGGCGTCGAGCACCTGCGGCCGGCGGCGTTCCGGGCCGAGATGCTGTGCCCGTCGTCGCGGCCGCACAGCCGATTCGGTGCTCATGGAATTCACGATATCAGCGGAGTCGTGGGCGTTGTCGCTGGTCTTGCGGGTGCCACCAGCAGTTCCTACGCTAATGAATAATAATGCTACATTCCTGTAGGAAATTGCCTCCGGCTGTGCGCCGGACCGCCGACCCGGCCCGAGGAGAATTGACATGACACGCCAGACCGGCCCCCTGTTCAACCCGAAGACCTGCGAATTCGCGGAGTTCGACGCGACAACCCGACGTCTGCTGCGCGCCGTCGTCGACTGGTTCGAATCACGTGGCAAGGCCGTGCTGAAGCAGGAGGATCGCGACCGGATCTGGTATTCGGAGTTTCTCGACTTCGTCAAACGCGAGCGGGTGTTCGCCACCTTCTTGACCCCGGCTGCCGAGGCCGACGGCGACCCGGGCAAACGCTGGGACACCGCGCGGATCGCGATGATGAGCCAGATCCTCGGCTTCTACAGCATGCAGTACTGGTACGTCTGGCAGGTCACCATCCTCGGCCTCGGACCGATTTGGCAGAGCGATAACGCCGCCGCCAAACGACGCGCCGCGGCACTGCTCGACTCGGGGGAGATCTTCGCCTTCGGGCTCTCGGAGAAGGAGCACGGCGCCGACGTCTACTCCACCGATATGGTGCTCGAGCCGACCGGCGACGGCGGTTTCCTGGCGACCGGCGGCAAGCATTACATCGGCAACGGTAATGCGGCCGCGATGGTGTCGGTCTTCGGCCGCCGCGCCGACAAACCGATCATCGACAGCTCGAAGGCACTGCGGGACAAGCCGACTCAGGACGACTACGAGGGTTATCTGTTCTTCGTCGCCGACAGCGGGCACGAAAACTACCGGTTGCGCGGCAATGTGGTCGACGGCCAGATGTATGTGGCCGCCTTCGATCTGGAGCAGTACCCGGTGGGCGAGCAGGACATTCTGCATCGTGGTGAGGCCGCATTCCATGCCGCGATGAACACCGTCAACGTCGGCAAGTTCAACCTCGGCTTCGGCGCGATCGGCGCCTGCGAGCACGCTTTCTACGAGGCCATCCGGCATGCCGACAACCGCGTCCTGTTCGGCCACCGGGTGACTGAATTCCCCCAGGTGCAGGCACTGGTGACCGATTCGTACGCGCGGCTGATCGCGATGAAGCTCTACAGTGCGCGCGCCATCGACTACCTGCGTTCGGCATCGCCGCGGGACCGCCGCTATCTGCTGTTCAATGCCATCGAGAAGATGACGGTCACCCGGCAGGGACAGCGCATCATCGAAGACCTGGCCGATGTGATCGCGGCCCGCGGCTTCGAGAAGGACATGTACTTCCCGATGGCGATGCTCGGCCTCTTCGGTCTGCCGCGGTTGGAAGGCACCGTGCACGTGAACATGGCGCTGTCGCTGAAGTTCATGGCCGGGTACATGTTCCATCCATCCGACGCCGGTCTGGCCGCGCTGCGCTATCTGCCCGGTGCGGGCGGTGCGCCCAAGGGCGCCGTTCGCGCGGTCTCGGGTGCGCTGAGCTGGTCGAGCAGGCGTCTGTCCCCGCGCGCGGCCGCCGCTGTGCCCGCACTCGGCGCCCAGCTGCGCGCGGCCGACCACGCACCGGTGCCGACCCGCCGCGACGCCGCCGACGACGAGTTCCTGTTCCGACAGGGCCCGAGCAGTGGGCTCGGACGGATCCGATTCGGCGATTGGCGACCGATCTTCGAGCGCTTCGCCCACGTACCGAACGTTGCGGTGTTCCTCGAACAGATCCGCGCATTCCAATCCTTGCTCGTCGCGGCCGGGCCGACGGCGCAGCAGCAGCGCGATGTCGATTTTCTCTTCGCATTCGGCGAACTGTTCACCGCGGTGCCCTACGCCCAGCTGGTGCTCGAGCAGGCCGAGATCGACGGCACCGACGCGGCCGTACTCGACCAGATCTTCGACCTGTTCGTCCGCCAGTTCTCCACGCACGCGCTCACCCTGCACAACAAACCCACCGCGACCACCGCCCAGCAGCACCGTGCCCTCGACCTGATCCGCCGCCCGGTCGCCGACCGCACCCGCTTCGAACGCGTGCTAGGGCAGGCCCGTGCACTGTCGGACGCGTACGAGATGAATCCCTGACCGACCTTTCGATCCGGCGCTGACTGTCGCCGTCCGGGGCGGAAACGTCCTGTTCGGGAGGGTCGCCAGCCTGTATCTTTGTGCCATGACCGCAGTGCACGAGTCGCTCATGACAACCGAGGAGTTCGAGGAACTCGCTCGGTTGGCCGAGCGTGTCTCGGAGGGTGTTCGGTTGGAGTACATCGAGGGGAAACTGGGGGCGAAGGCAGTGCCGGATGGTGATCACGGACGGATCATCCAGTGGTTGATTCGAATCTTCATTGCACTGCGTCCCGAGCTATTTCTGTGGACCGAGCAGGGGTTGAAGGTCCGTGGCTATCGGTCCGGCCGCGCGCGGCCCGATGGCGTCCTCGCAGACGCCGAGGCGTTCGTCGGGTGCGGTGAATGGGCCGATCCGGAACCGGTGCTGATGGCTGTGGAAGTCACCTCACACGATCAGGACACCGATCGTCGAGATCGCGACGAAAAACCGCGTGCGTACGCTGAATCGAGTATTCCGGTGTACCTGCTGATCGATCGTCAATCGTGCGAGTTGACCGTGCACAGCGAGCCCATCGATGGCCGGTACGAGCGACGGCTGACGGTGCCGTTCGGTAGTTCGGTCCGGATTCCGTCGCCGGTGGATGTCACGCTCGACACCGAGCCGCTGAAGGTGTGGGTCTCGTAGTCGGCGTAATGCTCAGTCGGTGAACTCCGCGATCACCGGGGCGTGATCGCTGGCGCCCTTGCCCTTGCGTTCCTCGCGGTCGACGACGGCGTCGGTGGCGGTCGATGCGAGGGCGGGGGAGGCCAGGAGGAAATCGATGCGCATGCCCTCTTTGCGGGGGAAGCGCAGCTGGGTGTAGTCCCAGTAGGTGTAGACGCCGGGGCCGGGGGCGAAGGGGCGCATGACGTCGGCGAAGCCGGTGTCGAGGACGGCGGTGAAGGCGTCGCGTTCGGGCTGGGAGGTGTGGGTTTTGCCGGCGAAGAATTCGGGCGACCAGACGTCGTCGTCGGTGGGTGCGATATTCCAGTCGCCGACCAGTGCGATCTTGGCCTGCGGGTCTTCGGTGAGCCAGCGGGCGGCGTTGTCGCGCAGTGCGGCCAGCCACTCCAGTTTGTAGGTGTAGTGCGGATCGTCGAGGGCGCGGCCATTGGGTACGTACAGGCTCCACACCCGCACCCCGCCGCAGGTGGCGCCGATGGCGCGCGATTCGACCACCGGGGTGGCGATCAACGATTCGCCCGCGTTCTTGTCGAAGCCGGGCTGATCCGGGAACGCCAGCTCAACATCGGCCAGACCGACCCTGGAGGCGATGGCCACACCGTTCCACTGGTTGACGCCCAGGTGCGCCACCTCATAGCCGAGTTCGTCGAACCGTTCGAATGGGAACTGGTCGTCGCGGCATTTGGTTTCCTGGATGGCCAGCACATCGATGTCCTGGCGGTCGAGGAAGGCCGCGACCCGGTCCATCCGGGAGCGAATCGAGTTGACGTTCCAGGTCGCGAGGCGCACGGGGTTCCTTGTCGAAGAGAGTGGAGCGAACGGTCTGATCCCGTTCTACCGCACCACCGGGATACGGGGTCCGGGGGCGGCGTAGCGGTAATGGTGGTGGTCGAGGAAACCGAGTCCGCGATACAGCGCGAGCGCACCGGAATTATCGGTTTCGACCTGCACATATGCATGGGTGGCTCCCCGGTCGCGGCCCCAGCGGATCAGCTCGGCGCAGACCAGTGCGGCAAGTCCGTGCCGTCGATGCTGCTCCTCGGTGGTTACGCAGGTCAGTCCGATCCAGCGCAGCCCGTCGGGCGCGGTGGTGAGCGCGCCGCGGCCGATCGCGATGGGCGCGGGCACACCGAGTGAGGCGAAGCCGAGTTCGCCGTCGCGCACCGAGGTCAGCACGTCCACCTCGGGTATGGGGGCGGGCGGATCCGAAGGTTCGGCGCCCCGATGACGATGCAGCTCCAGCCATGCCGCATCGGGGGCCGGTGCGATGCGCACCATCGACGGACCGCGCGGCAGCACGAAATTGTCCAGGTCGATCCCGAGCACCGCCGTCTCACCCCAGGTGTGCCAGCCCGAGGGCGGCGGCGCCAACCGATCCGGCAGCAGCAACCGCAACGGCAGGCCGCGTGCGGTCATCCACGCCTCGATCCGATGCAGCGCATCCGCGGAGACGAGTGCGGGTCCATCCGAATTGCCCAGCGGCACGGCGGAGTTCGCGCGATTGGTGTAGCCGTGCCCGGCGCGCACCAACCAGCCGTCGATCCAGGCGTGTTCGGCGCCGGGCCAGCCATCGGCCGCCGCCGCTTCCACCGCGCGGATCTCGCTGGTGCGAATCGGCCTCGGCCCCAATGCTTTCAATGCCACCACGCGGTCGGCGGAGACCGAGACCACCTGGCCGTCGGCGCCGCGCACGGTCGGCGGATCGAGGGAGACCAGTTCGCCGATCACATCCGTCATCGGCTGTGGATAGCCCTCGGGCAGCAGATAACGCAGCACCACCCGGCGACCGAGCGGAATATCGGCGGAATCAGTCATGCCCGAACGGATCCGGCACGGTGCCGGGCACCCAGCTCAAACCCGGTACGCCCCAGCCGCTGCGCTTGATGGCCTTCTTCGCGGCGCGGGCATTGCGGCCGACCAGCACATCGACGTAGAGGAAGCCGTCGAGATGGCCGACCTCGTGTTGCAGCATCCGGGCGAAGAAGCCCTTGCCCTCGATCTCCACCGGTTCGCCGTGCTCGTCGACGCCGGTGACCTTGGCCCAGTCGGCGCGGCCGGTGGGGAACTGCTCACCGGGGACCGACAGGCAGCCCTCCTCATCGTCATCGGGATCGGGCATGGTCTCGGGGATCTCGGAGGTCTCGAGCACCGGATTGATCACCGCGCCGCGGCGACGGGTGACCGTGCCATCAGCGGCCTGATCCGGGCAGTCGTAGACGAACATCCGCAGCGGCTTCCCCACCTGGTTCGCCGCGAGACCCACACCATTGGCGGCGTCGAGCGTCTCGTACATGTCCGCGATCAGCCCGGCCAGCTCCTCCGGCGACTGAGTCACCCGTTCGGTCGGATTGTGCAGAACGGGATCGCCGACGATCACGATAGGGAGGATTGCCATGGGCACAATTTTGCCGCGTCGACGTCAGGCGGCGCGCGCCGCCCCTCGGCGGACGTTTTTCCGGGTGGCCGACGGTGGCCGGACCGTCCATGCGACACGTAACCGCTGGTACCGGACACGCCGGTGGACAGACGGCGCGATCGTGTGTCCCCGTGGTTGAATGATCCGCGACGTACAAGCATCATTTCGTCCGACGGTGACTCGGCGAGGGAGCAAGATGGACGGCGCAGCAGCGCGGGACCTTACCGCAATCCAGGACAGCCCTTCTACGAGCGAAGAGGTCGCGGCCACTCAGCAGGCCGGTGACGACGACGGCCTGAGCCGTCGCGAACACGACATCCTGGCCTTCGAGCGTCAGTGGTGGAAGTACGCGGGGGCCAAAGAAGAAGCCATCCGCGAGCTGTTCTCGATGTCGCCCACCCGGTACTACCAGGTGCTCAATGCCCTCGTGGACCGGCAGGAAGCGCTGGCCGCCGACCCGATGCTGGTCAAACGGCTGCGCCGGCTGCGGGCCAGCAGGCAGAAGGCCCGCGCCGCGCGGCGGCTCGGGTTCCAGGTGTGACGGACTAGGCTCGAACAGGTGAGTTATCCGAAACCCACTCCCGGCGGGATCCCGCTGCGCGCGCTGGCGATGGTGCTGATCGCACTCGCCATCGTTTTCGCCGGTCTTGGCGCGATGTCGCTGTCGAGCGCGGACTCCGACACCGAATCGGCCGAGACCAGTGCGCCGGAGACGACGTCGGTGGCGGCGGCCCCGCAGGCCACCTCCGCGCGGACCACCACCGCCGCACCCACCACGACGGCCGCTCCGACCACCACCACCGGCGCCACATCGACGGTGGATCAGGCGACGCCGATCCGGGTGCTCAACAACAGCCTGGTCGCCGGGCTGGCATCGAAGACGGTGAACCAGCTCGCCGCCAACGGCTGGACCAATGCCTCGGCGGGCAACTACGCGGGCTCGACCATTCCGGCCACCACCGTCTATTACGGCACCGCCACCGGAGACAAGGCGGCGGCCGAAGCCGTCGCTGCCGTTCTCGGTGCGGGCGTCGCGCCGATGATCTCCGGATTGGGCGCCGGTTCCACCGGGGTGGTCGTCGTGGTGACCGGGAACTGACCCGCTCCGACACGGCCCGAGGATCGAGCGACACGGCGGGCGTGGCATCATCTTGACCGATAAAACAACGTGTCCACCCAGCTTTACTCGTAAACTCGGTACTCGTAAAGGAGTTCCCCGATGGCACCGTCCACAACTCGTCGCCCGTCCTGGCGGACCGTGACCCCGGTGCTGGCGATCGCCGTCTTCGGCCTCACCGCCTGCACGAACAGCCAGGAGTCGAGTGACGTCCAGGGAACGACCCCGCCGGTGTGGACGAGTTCACCCGCCCCGGCCGGTACCGAGAGCGGTCACGGCGGTGGCCACGGTGGCAGCACCGGCGGACACGGCGACTCCACGGAAGCCGGTGGCACGAAGGTCGATCTTAAGGATGCCACCGGCACCACGGTCGGCACCGCCGATATCACCGAGGCGGGCAGCCATCTGCGGATCAGCGTCGAGGCCCATGGTCTGCGTCCCGGATTCCACGGTCTGCATATCCACCAGGTGGGCAAGTGTGAGCCCAATTCGATGGCTCCCACCGGCGGTTCGGCCGGTGACTTCCTCTCCGCCGGTGGCCATCTCCAGGTCGGCGCCGCCAATTCGCATCCGGCCAGCGGTGATCTGACCTCGTTGCAGGTCCGCGAGGACGGCAACGCCACCCTCGTCACCACCACCGACAAGGTGACCATGTCCGATATCCGCGGCAAGGCGCTGATCATCCACGCCGACGCCGACAACTTCGGCAACATCCCCGGCCGCTACAACCGCGCCGACGGTGTCGCGGGCCCGGACGAGGCCACCCTCGCGACCGGCGACGCGGGCGGCCGTGTCGCCTGCGGCGTCATCCAGTAGGAGCGTGCCGGCATGGGCGGGGCTGGGATCGAGAGGGTTGTCTTCCACGGTTCGCCCCGCCCGACCATCGGCGTGGAATGGGAGATCGCGCTCGTCGACAAGGTGACCCGCGATCTGTCCAATACCGCTGCGACAGTGTTCGATTCGGTCGGTGATCTGCGTGCCCACGACGGCACGCCGCAGGTGACGAAGGAATTGCTGCGCAATACCGTCGAACTCGTCACCGGTGTGCACGACACCGTCGGCGAGGCGATGGACGATCTGCGCGGCACCATGGACACGGTGCGTCGCGCCGCCGATCCGCTCGGTGTCGACCTGTTCTGCGCGGGCACCCACCCCTTCGCGCAGTGGTCGGCCCAGCAGCTGACCCGCTCACCGCATTACGACGAGCTGATCGAACGCACCCAGTGGTGGGGCAGGCAGATGTTGATCTGGGGCGTGCACGTGCACGTCGGAGTGTCGCATCAGGACAAGGTCTTTCCGATCCTGAACTCGCTGCTGCTGTCGTATCCGCATCTGCTCGCGCTGTCGTCGTCGTCACCGATGTGGTCGGGCGCCGATACCGGCTATGCGAGCAACCGCGCGTTGATGTTCCAGCAGCTGCCCACCGCCGGTCTGCCGTTCCAGTTCGAGAACTGGACCCAGTTCGAGTATTTCGTGCACGACCAGTTCAAAACCGGTGTGTTCGAACAACTCGGCGGTATGCACTGGGATATCCGGCCGGCACCGAAATGGGGCACCATCGAGGTGCGGGTCTGCGACGGTATTTCCACCAGGGCCGAACTGGCCGCGATGGCGGCGTTCATCCACTGTCTGATCGTCGATCTGGACCGGCGGGTGGAAAACGGCGAAGAGTTGCCCACCCTGCCGCCGTGGCATGTGCAGGAGAACAAGTGGCGGGCCGCGCGATATGGCCTCGACGCGATCGTCATCGTCGACGCCGACAGCAATGAGCGTCTCGTCACAGATGATCTGTCCGAGCTATTGAACCGGTTGGAGCCCACCGCGAAGCTGCTCGGCTGTTCCGACGAACTCGCCTCGGTCGCCGAAATTCCCGTTCGCGGCGCCTCCTACCAGCGGCAGCGCAAGGTGGCGGCCGCGGCGCAGGGTGATCTCGTCGCGGTGGTGGACGCGCTGGTCAAGGAACTCGACCAGTGAGCGCGGCGGCTGTCGTCTGCTGACGTTCGGTCGGCCGGGGGACCACGTTCACCTGCCGTTTAACATGGTCGATGTGTTAGTCGAAGACCCGAACTCCAGAGTTGGCGACGCGGACCGATTGTCCGTGCCGCGTACCCGGATTCGAGTCCTCGCCATGGGCGCCGCGATCGCCGCGGTGCCCGCCCTGTTGATCGCCCTCCAAGTGGTGGCGCTGATCCAGGGTTTCGAAGGTCCGCTGGAGAGCCTGTGGCGTGATTTCGCGGGCACACCCAAGTCGATGACGGTGCCGTGGGCGGGGCTGGCGCTGGCGCTGGTCGGGCTGCCGACGCGGCGGCGCTGGATCGCGGCGGGCGCCGCGGTGGCGATCGACGCCGTCTGCGCGGGTGGCCGAATGCTGGCGGGGGACCCGTTCGCGGTGGGCAACGGCCCGGTGATCGTGTTGACCGCGATCGCGGTGCTCGCGCTGGTGCGCTGGGAAGGCGCCGAACGCCGTAACGCCCTGCACGCGGCGGCGCTGGGCGCGCTGCTGATCCTGGCCACCAAGGTCGGCGACGTATGGCTGCATGTCACGATCCTCACCCAGCCGCAGGTGCTCGACGAATACGTCATGCTGGCCGATCACGCCCTCGGCGATCCGGCGTGGGTGATGGGCCGGGTACTGGACACTCTCGGCCCGTCGGTGGAGGCGGTGCTGCACTGGGTCTATATCGAACTGCCCGCCGCGGCGATCGTGGTCGCGGTGTGGCAGCTGCGCGGGGTGGTGTCCACCGGACGCTGGCCGGGGCACTATCTGGTGCGGACGTTTCTGGTGCTCGGGCTGGTGGGTCCGCTGATCTACGTGCTGTTCCCGGTGGTCGGCCCGATGTTCGCCTTCGGCGCCGACGGCGCCGGATTCCAGTTGGGCAACTACTGGCCGCAGGTGGTGCCGCCGGTCGATCGCAATCCGTCGGCGCTGGATTTCGACGGCGTCACTCCGCGCAACTGCATGCCCTCCATGCACACCGCATGGGCGCTCGCGGTGTTCCTGCACACCCGCCGCGCCGCCGACGGCGGTCTCGCACCCCGCTGGCTGCGCTGGGGCGGGATGTTCTGGCTGCTGTGCACGTTGGCGGCGACCCTCGGCTTCGGCTACCACTACGGCGTCGATCTGGTCGCCGGCGCGGTGCTGTGCCTCACCGTGGAGTCGGCGCTGCGCGAACCCGAGCGCGGCTGGGGCTGGTTCCGCATCCGGCTGGTGGCCGGTGGCACGTTGGTGCTGGCCGCCCTGCTGGTGTCCTATCGCTATCTGGCTGTACCGATGGCGGAGTATCCGGTGCTGGCGGGCACCATTGTGCTGGCGCTGCTGGCCGCTGTGGCCGCGGCCTTCCACGGCACCTGGTTCGCCCGCAGGCAGAAGGTGCGCGCGGAGGAGATCGAGCCGGTCGCGGCTTCGGCCGAATAGCAGCCGGTGCTCAGTTGCTCGGCCGCTGATCCAGTTCGTTGCCCAGTTCGTTGACGGCGAGCAGCCCGTCGCGGTGTCGCTGTTCGCGGTAGGCGGTGCGGCCGATCAGATGCGCGATCACCGGAGCGGTCAGCAGGGTGAACAGGCCGACCAGGATCAACATCCAGGCGTCCGGGCTGTCGTAGACCCGGATGATGGTGCCGCCCAGCACCAGGTTCAGGCCGATGACCTGTGGTTTGGTGGCGGCATGCATGCGCATGAGGGTGTCGGGAAACCGGACGATGCCGATGGCTGCGGTGAACGCCAGCGCCGCACCGAGCACGATGAGGATGCCGGAGATCCAATCGAGGACAGTGCTCATCGGTCGTCCTGCACTCGGAATCGGGACACCGCGGCCGAGCCGAGGAACCCGACCAGCGCCAATGCGACGATGGCGGGCACCACCGTGGTGTCACGGCTGTAGGCGGCCCAGACGGCGAGCCCGCAGATGGCCATCGCGACCAGCGAATCGATGCCGACCACACGATCGAGGGTGCTCGGCCCGGCCAGGGTGCGGTAGGCGGTGATCAGCGCGGCCGCCACCAGCAGGACGGCGGCCGTCACGGCGACGACGATCATGACTTCACCTCCGAGGTGGGGCGCGGTGCGGCGGGCCGCTGGAAGGTGGCGATCAGCAGCCGCTCCAACTGCCTGGTGGTGCGATAGAACTTGTCCACCGCCTTATCGCTACCCACATCCATCACGTGCACGTACACCACACAGCGTTCGCGGTCGAGTTCCAGCACCATGGTGCCGGGGATGAGGTTGAGCAGATTGGTGCACAGCACCAGCACCAGATCCGATTTGAAGCTGAAGTACACGCGCAGCACGCCGGAGATGGGCGGCGGGGCGGGGCGGACCGCGAACCAGGCCACCTGCAAACTCGATTCGAGCGCGTAGTACACGCTGACGGCGATCAGTTGCAGCAGTGGCACCGGCCGCACCCATCCGGTGACCGGCACCCGCGGCAGCGGCAGCGTCACCATGATGAGCGCGCCGACCACAAGCCCGGCCACCACATTGGCGACGCTGAGCCTGCCCCACAGCGCCACCCACACCGCGGCCAGCCACAGCAGGATGGCGATCCTGATCACGGTCTCCCGGCTCATCGCGGCTCCGATCCCAGCACGGCGGTGATGTAGACGCCGCGATCGCGTAGGTCGTCGGCCGCCCGGTCGGCGATGTTCAGGATCGGCCCGGCCCAGACCGTGAGCGCGAGACCGACCGCGACCAGCGCGGCGGTGGAGATCACCATCAGCGAGGGCATCCGACCGGGATCGGCGCGCTCGTCGTAGAGCATGTCGGTGGAGTCCTCCACCAGGGTGGGCAGCGTCGCCGCCGCCAGATGACCCTCAGGGGCTTCGGCCCGCGGCCGCCAGAACGCCTTGCTCCACACCCGCGCCACCACGTACAGGGTGAGCAGGCTGGTGACCACCGAACCGCCGACCAGCACCCAGGCCAGCACACTGCCGTTCTGCGCGCCCGCCTGCAACAGGGCCACCTTGCCGACGAAACCGGAGAACGGTGGGATACCACCCAGATTCAGCGCCGGCACCAGGAACAGGATCGCCAGCAGCGGACTCGCCGCGGCGAGCCCGCCGAGCCTGCGCAGCGACGCCGATCCGGCCTGGCGTTCGATCAGGCCGACCACCAGGAACAAGGCCGTCTGCACGAGGATGTGGTGGGCGATGTAGTAGACCGCGCCCGACAAGCCCATCCGGCTGGCGAGCCCGACACCGAACACCATGTAACCGATATGGCTGACCAGCGTGAACGACAACAATCGGCGGATATCGCTCTGCGCGATCGCACCGAGAATGCCGACGAGCATCGTCAACAGACCCGAGATCAGCAGCACATTGTCGAAGCCGCCGTCGGGGAACATCAGCGTGTAGGTGCGGATGATCGAGTACACACCGACCTTGGTCAGCAGACCGGCGAAGACGGCGGTCACCGGCGCGGGCGCGGTGGGGTAGGAGTCCGGCAGCCAGTTCGACAGCGGGAACACCGCGGCCTTGATGCCGAACGCCACCAGCAGCACCGCGTACACCGCATTGCGGACGCCCACCGGCACCTCGTCCATGCGGACCGCGAGCTGGGCCATATTGAGCGTTCCGGTCGCGCCGTAGGCAAGGGCGATGCCGGTCAGGAAGATCAGCGACGACAACATCGAGACCATCACATAGGACACACCCGCCCGGATGCGTTCCTCGGTCGCGCCGAGGGTGAGCAGCACGAACGAGGCGACCAGCAGGATCTCGAAGCCGACGAACAGGTTGAACAGATCGCCCGCGAGGAAGGCCATCGACACGCCCGCGCTCAGCACCAGATAGGTCGGCCAGAAGATCGAGGTCGGCTGCTGGGAGTCGGCGTCACGAATGTTCTGGCCCGCACCGTAGACGGCGACGGCGAGCAGCACGATCGACGACACCAGCTCCATCGCCGCCGCCAGCCGATCCACCACCAGCGTGATGCCGATCGGGGTCTCCCACGCGCCCACCTGGAGCGCGGTCGTACCGTCACGGTCGGCGAGGAACAGCAGCACCGCGCACACCGCCACCGCCGCGGACAGCGCGATCAGCGCGACCATCCGCTGGGTGCGCGGGCGCCGGCCGAAGACCAGGGTGGTGGCCGCGGCCAGCAGCGGGATCAGGACCGGCAGCGGTGTCAGCACCGGCAGCAGGTCGGACGACACGCTCATTCCTCGGGATCCTCCTGCTCGCGCTTGGCCGCGATCCCGACATCCTCCGGGTCGTTCTCGACGTCATCGGTGGTGGTCAGGGTGAAGGAGCGGTAGGCGAGCGCGAGCACGAAAGCGGCGAGGCCCATGGTGATGACGATCGCGGTGAGCACCATGGCCTGGGCCAGCGGATCGGCCATCTCCTCATGGGCGTCATCGGCGGCGCCGCTGATGGGCGGTTTCCCGTCCGCGCCCGCCATGGTGAGGATCAGCAGGTTCACCGCGTTGCCGAACAGGATCATGCCGAGCAGCATCTTCGACACGGCCCGTTCGAGGATCAGGTAGACACCGCATGCCACCAGCACGCCGATGACGATCAGCAGGGTCAGATTCGCACTCACTTGACCGCCTCCCGTACTTCGGCGGGACCGGGCGATTCGGCCAACTCGCGATCGAGGCGCGCGCCGAGGCTGCGCAGCACGTCGAGCACGAGCCCGACCACGATGAGATACACGCCGAGGTCGAAGAACAGCGAGGTCACCAGCTTCACATGGCCGAGCAGCGGTAGCGTCACCTCGAGGATCGCCGAGGACAGCGGCGGTGCACCGAAGATCAGCGAGGTGGTCGCGGTGCCGGCGGCGAGAGTGAGCCCCGCGCCGAGCAGATGCCCGGCCTCCACCGGCAGCGCCTCACCGAGTTCATAGGGTCCGCCCGCCAGATACCGCAGTACCAGGGCCAGTCCGGCGGTGAGTCCACCGGCGAATCCGCCGCCGGGAGCGTTGTGACCGGAGAAGAAGAAGTAGACCGACAGCACCATCATGGTCGGGAACACCAGCCGGGTGGTGATCTGCATGACCATCGACCGTTGGCGCCGGTCGACCAGCCTGCCCGCGGGCAACCAGCTCACCAAGCCGGGCCGGTAGTTCGGTGCGTCCGCGGCGCGTGGCGCGCTGCCGAAACGGCGGCTGCGGAACACCAGCGATGCCACGCCGGTGGCCGCCACGACCAGCACCGAGATCTCGCCGAGGGTGTCCCAGGCGCGGATGTCGACCAGTAGGACGTTCACCGCGTTCTTACCGCCGCCGAATTCGTAGGCCGCGTCCGGGATGCGCTGCCAGATCGGCGTCGTGCTGCGGGCCGCCACCGCGAACGCGCCGAGCACCGTGACGGTGACGCCGACGCAGGCCGCGAGCACCGCGCGCCGGACATTGAACGCGGTGCTGCGCGAGCCGGTGATCTCGGCCGGGAAGGCTCGCAGCACCAGCACGAACACCACCAGCGTGAGGGTTTCCACCAGGAACTGGGTGAGCGCGAGATCGGGTGCGCCGTGCAGCGCGAAGATGACGCCGCAGCCATATCCGGTGACGCCGACGACCAGCACGCTGGCCAGGCGGTTACGCAACACCGTCGCGCCGAGCGCCATGGCCACCATGATCGCGCCGATCGCCAATTGCAGCGGCGAATCCCACAACCGCAGCTCGATGCCGGTTCTGGTGCCGAGGGCCAGCACGACCGACGGCAGGATGATCAGCGTGCAGAGGATGATCGCCTGGCTGACCGGCAGCGAACCACGCTGCACCGAGCCGGTCATCCGCAGCGACAGTTTGTCCATGCCACGCAGGGTGGCGTCGTAGGCGCGGTCGGCGTTGCCGAGTATCGGGCGCGGGGACTCCCCGATCTGTCCGCGGAACCGGAAGATCACCAGGCCGACGGCGATGATCAGGACCGTGAGCGCGAGGACGCCGTTGAAGCCGTGCCACAGCAGTAGATGCGCGTCGAGTACGCCGGGCACCGAACGCGCGTACGGGCTGATCAGCCGGTCGAGGCCCGGCGCGGCCAGGCCCGCGATCAGGCTGGCGGTGGCCAGCAGCGCGGGTGCGCCCAGTAGCAGCGCGCCGGGCCGATGCCACTGCGGTTCGGCGACGCCGGGCTTGTCGCCGAACGCGCCCCACAGGAAGCGGGCGCTGTAGGCGACGGTCAGCATCGAGCCGAGCGCGACCACTCCGGTGAGCAGCAGGCGGGAGGGTTCGGTGAGGATCCCGGCGTGCAGGGTCGCGTCGAGCGCGCTCTCCTTCGCCACGAAGCCGACCATCAGCGGGATACCCGCCATGCTCAACGCGGCCGTCACCGCCACACCGCACAGGACTGGTGCGCGCCGTCCGAGTCCGGTCAGCAACCGCAGATCACGGGTACCAGCGCCATGGTCGACGATGCCGACCACCATGAACAAACATGCCTTGAACAGGGCGTGCGCCACGATCAATGCCACACCGGCCAGCGCCGCGTCCGGCGTGCCGATGCCGACCATGAGGATCAGGAAGCCGAGCTGGCTCACGGTGCCGAAGGCCAACACCAGTTTGAGATCGCTGACCTGGAGCGCACGCACACCGGCGAGCAACATCGATGCACCGCCCAGTACGAGCACGATCGGATGCCAGACCGGATTGGCGGCGAATACCGGCGCCAGCCGGGCAACCAGGTACACACCGGCCTTCACCATGGCCGCGGCGTGCAGATACGCGCTGACCGGGGTGGGCGCGGCCATCGCGCCGGGAAGCCAGAAATGCAGCGGGACGATGGCGGATTTGCTGAGCGCGCCGACCAGGATCAACACCACCGCGACATTCACCGCGAGCCCGCTCGGCGGCTGTTCGGCGGCCAGCAGATCCGACAGCAGATAGCTGCCGTTGACCTGCCCGAGGATGATGATGCCGACCAGCATGGCCAGCCCGCCCGCCGCAGTCACCAGCAGCGCCTGGATGGCGGCCCTTCGGCTCTCGGCGCGTTCGGAATTGTGGCCGACCAGCAGGAAGGACAGGACGGTCGTTGTCTCCCAGAAGACGAACAGCAACACCATGTTGTCACTGGTGACCAGACCGAACATGGCACCGGAGAAGCCCACCATCTGCGCCGCGAACACCCCGAGCCGCGGTTCGGAATCGTCGAAATAGCGTCCGCAGTAGAACAGGATCAGCGATCCGATCCCGAGCACCAGCGCGCACATCACCGCCGCCAGCGAGTCGAAACGCAGGTCGATGTTCATCTCGATGCTCGGCGCCCAGCTGAGCCGGACCTGCTTCGTCTCGTTCCAGTTGGCGAAGACCCAGGCCAGGCAGCCGAGGGGAACGAGGGCAAGAAGATAGAACCCGTTGCGGCCCATCGCCCGAATGCAGAGCGGCGCCAAAAGGGCGGTCAGGGCATGGGCGAGCAGAATTCCGAGCAAGCTTCACTCCGTCGGGTCGGTGCGGCGGGGTGTTTCGATGCCATCCTACGTGGGTAGGTAGTAGGACTTGCGTCCAGGTCCCGGTGCGCTCCGCCATATTCGGCCGAACGCGCTATGTTCCCGCAAATCTTTCGGCCCCGGTGTGGACCGACCCGCGACCGGCCGAACGTCTGTGTCGCGTCCGCGCGAGGGAGCGGTCGCGCTCAGTGGTTGCCGACCCGCGCTTCGGCGTAGCGGCGCAGGGATTCGACCTGATCGGGGTCCAGCGAGGGCCGCACCACCGAACGCGCCGACGCCAGATCCGCCGCCGTCACATCGGCGGCGGCCACATCGCGGCGCATCGCCGCGAGCGCGGCCTCGCGCAGCAGCGCGGCGCAGTCGGCGGCGGAGTAGCCGTCGAGTTCCTCGGCCAACGTCGCCAAATCGACGTCATCGGCCAGCGGCACCGAACGTCCGGTCGTGTTCAGGATCGCCAGCCGTGCCTGCGCATCCGGCGGCGGTACGAACACCAGCCGCTCCAATCTGCCCGGACGCAGCAGCGCCGGATCTATGAGTTCGGGACGGTTGGTCGCGCCGAGCACTACCACCTCACGCAACGGCTCCACCCCGTCGAGTTCGGTGAGCAGCGCGGCCACCACCCGATCGCCGACACCGGAATCCGCACTCTGCCCCCGACGCGGTGCGAGGGCGTCGACCTCGTCGAGGAAGATCAGCGACGGCGCCGAATCCCGCGCCCGCTGGAACAGCTCGCGTACCGCCCGCTCGGAGGAGCCGACCCATTTGTCCATCAGCTCGGCGCCCTTGACCGCGTGCACGCTGAGCTGGCCGCTGCCCGCCAATGCCCGCACCAGATAGGTCTTGCCGCATCCGGGTGGGCCGTACAGCAGCACGCCGCGCGGTGGTTCGATGCCCAGCCGGGCGAACGAATCGGGATGGCGCAGCGGCCACAGCACCGTCTCGGTGAGAGCCTGTTTGGTTTCGGCCATATCGCCGACATCGTCGAGCCCGAGACTGCCGATGGCCAATTCCTCCATCCCGGAACGCGACAGCGGCCGGATCACCTCGAGCGCGCCGAGCAGATCCTGCTGACCGAGTTCCGGTTCGGCCTGATCGCGATTGGCGCGCGAGGCCGCACGCAGCGCCGCCTCGCGGCACAGCGCGGCCAGATCCGACACCACGAAACCGGGGGTCTTGGCCGCGATCTCGTCGAGTTTCAGCACTCCGGTCGGCACCTTGCGCAGCAACTGTTCCAGCAGCGCCCGGCGCCCCGCGGCGGTGGGCAGCGTGAGGGCTAGTTCGCGATCGCACAGGTCGGGGGCGCGTAACCGGGAGTCGAGGGCGGTGGGGTGGGCCGTGGTGGCCAGGAACGCGACGCAGGGTTCGGTGATGGCGGCCCGCAGCTGATCCAGGATGAGGGTCGCCACCGGATCGGCCGCCGCGGGCAACAGCGCATCGATATCGGTGATGAGCAGGATGCCGCCCTGTCCGGTGCTCACCTCGGCCACCGCTTCGGCGACCTTGCGCAGCCTGGCGCCGCTCTCGGCGGCGCCGACGGCGGGTCCGTCCAATTCGATGATGCGGCGCGGCGCGGTGACCGCGCGGGCCAGCGTCGCCTTGCCGACACCCGCAGGCCCAGTGATCAGCACGCCGAGATGCGGCGAGGCGCCGAGGGTTTTCAGCAGGTCGGGCTCATCGAGGGCGAGGGTCAGCCATTCGGCGAGCTTGGCGGCCTGGGTGTGCGCGCCCACCAGATCCTCGACCGGGATCGGGGCGGAACGGGCCGCGGCGACCGTGCCCGTCGGGTCGGTGGTCAGGGTCGCGGCCGAGTCCTCGCGGTCCGTGCGGGCGGGAGTGTGTCCGTTGCCGCCCGCCGCCGCGAGGACACCGGGCCCCCAGTCGACGGCGGTGTTCGGTTGCACGCTCACCGGTCCTGGAGCCGGATCGGTGGCGGTGACGGTGAGCAGTTCGGTGGTCCAGGCGATGCCGAAGGTCCGTGACAGCGCCTGACTCGCGGCCGAGGACGGCAGATCCGGCCCGAGATCGCGGGGCAGCAGCGAAACCGTATCGCCCACGGTGACGATCTTGCCGAGCAGCGCCTGCCGTAGCGTCGCCGCCGGAATCGACCCGGTGGCATGCGCCGAGCCGCTCACCGAGATCTGCCTACCCCCGTAGACGGTCGCGGGCGAGGCCACCACGGTCGCGTCCTCCCGCACTCCGGCATTGGACAGGGTCACATCATCGAGCAGCGCCACTCCCGCGGGTGTGCCCGCCGGTGCGAGACCGGCCACCGCGGCGGTCCGCCGGGAACCGGTCAGGGTGATCCCGTCCCATTCACGCAGGCCGAGTGCGGTGAGCACCTCGGCATGCAGCCGCACCACGCCACGGCGGGCGTCGGCGGCAGAGGGATTCAAACGCGCGGTCAGTGCCAAGTCAGCCATCGCTGACCATTCTGCCCAGAAACCACGAACGCGGACACACCGTTCGGTGCGCCCGCGTTCGCCGGGATGTTCGCCTCGTCCCGGATCAGGGTTCGACGATGCCGGCCGCCTCGGCGACGGGGGTATCGGCAAGGCTGTCGGACAGGCAGACCAGCTTCGCCGTGCCGAGCGCGACGTTGGGGCTGCCCGCGAACGTGCTCTCCGGATGCTCGACCAGGATCTGCTCGATCAGCGCCTTCTGGCCCGCGATATCGAGTTCCTTGAACTCGGCGCAGGTGGTCTGCGAGGCCGCGCCGGAGGTGTCGCCTCCGGTGCGCGTCGTGGTCGGTGCGCTGGAGGTCTCGCTCGATTCGGCCGAGGTGGTCGCCGCGGTCGTCGTGGCGGCGCTCGAGGTGTCGGTGGTGCCCTTGCGCAGCCCGTTCGCCTCGGTGGTCTCGTCCGGTCCGCAGCCTGCCAGCAGGAGAGCCATTGCGCCGACGGACAGAATCGTCGCAGGAATTCGCTTCATATCGTGGGTTCCCCGGTGATCAGCGGCGCCGGAGCCTCCGGCGCGTCCGGTGCAGCGTACCGGGTAGGAGCGGTTCTTCGACATGGGTGCCTCACAGGATCGAGCGCCCGCCGGGCGCACAGACAGGTGCGTGGCCCACTGTCGGATACCGGCCTTGCCGTCGCCTTATCGATCGCTGAAGGCGCGGATCGTCCCAGCTCAGCGATTGACCAGTGACTGCCAGTCGGCGGGAACCCGATCCCGCGGTCCCGGTACGCCCTGCCCCTCGGGATGCTGATGCGGCGGTGCCAGCTCCGGCCCGCCGCTGAACATCTCCTCGGTGCGGAAATCCCAATACCAATCCTCGCCCGGCTCATAGCTCTGGATGAACGGATGGCCGGTCACCGCGGCATGCTTGCTCGCGTGCTTGGCGGGGGAGCTGTCGCAGCAGCCGATGTGTCCGCATTGCGCGCAGCGGCGCAGATGCACCCACCAGCCCGCGGCGGCCTCGCATTCCACACAGCCGGGGCCGCTCGGCGCAACGGTCGGATCGATGCCCTCGGGTACTCCTGACTCGCTCATGCTGTGTCCTTTCTGGCCTGGGTTATGTCGGCCCTGATTCGGTCAGGCCGGATCTCCTGTCGATTCCAGATTCGCGGGCTCGTCCTCTGCTCGATGCAGTGGCAGCCAGACGGTGAATGTGGTGTCGCCCGGCCGGGATTCGAGCCGGATATCGCCGCGATGCTTGTGCACCACGATCCGGAACGAGATGTCGAGGCCGAGGCCGGTGCCCTCGCCGACCGGTTTGGTGGTGAAGAACGGTTCGAAGATGCGCTCGCGCACCTCGGCGGGCACACCTGGGCCGGAGTCGTTGATCTGCACGGCGGCGCAATCGTTGTCGTGTCGGGTGCGGATGGTGAGCGTGCCCGACCCGTTCATCGCGTACACAGCGTTGTCGATCAGATTGGTCCACACCTGATTGAGTTCGGCCGCGTAGCAGGGGATCGGGGGCAGCGCGCGATCGTAATCCTTGACCACCTCGATCGAATCGCCGATCTTGCGGTTGAGCATCACCAGCGTGCTGTCGATCAGTTCGTGCAGGTCGACCACCTGGAACGGGGCCCGGTCCATCTGCGAATACTGTTTGGCCGCACCGACGAGGGTGGAGATGCGGGTGGTCGAATCCGCGATCTCGTTCATCAGCAATTCGGTTTCGATGGTGTAGTTCAGCCAGCGGATCGCGCCTTCGAGCACCTGCGGGGTGGTGTCGGCGAGGGTCGCGGCCACCCGGTCGAGCCAGTCGGCATCGACACCGGCCTGTACGAAGGTCGGTGCGATATCCCATCCATCGGCGATACCGCGCTCGTCGAACCATTCGCCGAGCAGATCCTCACGGTCGGCCGCCTCGAGCGGAGTCAGGTCGGGCGCTTTGGCGACCTGGGCCGCGGCCTCCTCCTGTAAACGCACCAGCGCCTCCAACGAGGCGGTATCGAATTTGCCCTGCGCCATCATGGCCAGTTTGTGCCGCATTCCGGCGATCCGATCGCGCAGCCCGGAGGTGGCGCGCACGGCGGCAGCAGCGGGGTTGTTCAACTCGTGGGTCAGGCCCGCCGACAGTGAACCCAGCGCCAGCAGCCGTTCTCGCTGAGCGATGCGCGCGTTGCTGTTGCGCTGGCCGAAGAACGCGCCCTCGAGCAGATGCACCGCCATCGGGAACCATTCGTGCATCATCCGCGCGAAGATGGCGGCGTCGAGCACGAAGAACCGGGACGGCCGCGTGACATACATCGAACCGCCGTAGTGCTGATCGGCCCGTTCACCCAGATAGGCCGCCCACGCCCCGGCATAGGAACCGCGGTGGTCGGTGCGCACCATCTCGATCTCCTGGCCGCCGGACAGTTTGGTCAACCGCACCTCACCGTCCATCAGCACGTAGAAGCAGGTGGCGGCATCGCCTTCGCGATAGACCGGGCCCGGTTCGATGCGCTCGACCCGACCATCGGCACACAACCAGGCCAGCTGCTCGTCATCGAGCTTTTCGAACAGGAACAGTGTGCGCAGTTCCGCCGGATCACAGATCAGTTCCTTGCCCACGGCCCGACCCTCCTATGCCAGATACCGGTGCACGAGCATGACCGCCATCGCGCCCTCACCGACGGCCGAGGCCACCCGCTTGGCCGATTCGGCGTGCACGTCACCGGCCACGAACACCCCTGGCACGCTGGTCTCCAGATGGTGCGGTGGCCGCGGCAGTTCCCAACCGGCCGGGCGGGCGCCGTCGACCAGCAGATCGGGGCCGGCGAGCACATAACCGGCGTTATCGCGCTGGACGACGGCGTCGAGCCAATCGGTCTGCGGCGCCGCGCCGATGAACAGGAACAGCCGCTCGGTGGGCGCCTTCTCCTCGGCGCCGGTCTCGTTATCGCGCAGCACGATGGTGTGCAGGTGATCATCACCGTCGACGCCGACCACTTCGGTGCGGGTGTGCACCCGGATGTTCGACGTCTGTGCGATCTGCTGGATCAGATAGTGGGACATGGATTTCTCCAGCGAATCCCCACGCACCACCAGATGCACCGTTCGGGCGTTGCGGGACAGGAACATCGCGGCCTGACCCGCCGAATTCGCGCCGCCGACGATATAGACCTCGTGTTCGGCGCATTCGGCGGCCTCGGTCATCGCCGAGCCGTAATACACGCCGCGTCCGGTGAATTCGTCGACGCCCGGCGCCGGATGACGCCGATAGTCCACGCCCGTGGCGATGATCACGGTGTGCCCGCACAGCCGTCCGCCGTCGGCGAAGCGCACCGTGCGCGCCGAACCGTTGACCTCGAGCCCGACCACTTCGCGGGTGGTGATCACCTCCGCGCCGAATTTGGCGGCCTGGCGGCGCGCCCGGTCGGCCAGCTGCGCGCCCGACAGGCCGTCGGGGAAGCCGAGATAGTTCTCGATGCGCGAACTCTGCCCCGCCTGTCCGCCGGTGGCGGTGCGTTCGACCAGCACGGTGCGCAGCCCCTCGGACGCGCCGTACACCGCCGCGCCAAGTCCGGCGGGACCGCCGCCGACCACGATCAGATCGTAGAAATCACCGACCGGTTCGGTGCTGAGTCCGACGCTGGTGGCCAGTTCGTTGTCGGTCGGTTGCAGTAGCGCCTGTCCGTCGGCGGTGATCACCACCGGACATCGGCGCGGATCGGCGCCCGCGGCCTCGAGCAGCCGCGCGCCCTCCGGTTCGTCGGCCGGATACCAGCGGTAGGGCAGCTGATTACGAGCCAGGAACTCACGCACCTGCGACGACCGCGGCGACCAACGATTACCGATCACCTTGGTCCCGGTCACCGGCCGCTGATCGCTACCGCGCCACGCTTCCAGCAGGGCGTCGAGCACCGGGTACAGCTTCTCTTCCGGTGGGTCCCACGGTTTGAGCAGGTAGTGGTCGAGATCGATGATGTTGATCGCGTCGATCGCGGCATTGGTGTCGGCGTAGGCCGTGAGCAGTACGCGCCGCGCGTACGGATGCAGGTCCATGGCCTGTTCGAGGAATTCGATGCCGTCCATGCCCGGCATCCGGTAGTCGGCGATCAGCACGGCGACGGGTTGGTCGCGCAGTTTCAGTTCGCGCAATGCCTCGAGCGCCTGTGGACCCGATTCGGCGCGCAGGATGCGGTAGTCGGCGCCGTAGCGGCGGCGCAGGTCGCGGACCACTGCCCTGGAGACGCCCGGATCGTCGTCGACGCTGAGAATGGCCGGTTTGGGTGCGGCGGGGGAACTCACCTCACGAGTATGGAGGCTCGTCGGGGTGGTTGTCGTCGGCGCGGACCGGCCGCTCACACGCGGTGATGCAGTACCAGGTCGAGTTCGGTTGGAGTGAGCAGTCTTTCGAGGCGCTCCTCGACACGCGGAGTCGATTCCCCTTCGGGTTCGATCAAGGGGAGCTGGGGAAGACGGTTCGCCGCTCGACTCGGTTGCGGCGGATGACGATGAATCAGGGAGCGCAGGTTCACGGCCGATCACCTCACGTTGCGGACGGTTCGCTGGTGGCTGTGTCTCTCGTCTATCCCCATTGTGCGCCGGTCGTTACATTCGCCGCCCGCAGACATGCGAAAATGTGACCTGAGCATCTTCCCGATTATGATGTGCGTTACTCGCAGTCTCATATAACCGGAGGCAGACTTGCCGAAGAATCTCGAAGCCGCCATCGATATCGCCGCACCCCCGGAGCAGGTCTGGGCCGTGATCTCCGATCTGAAGCGGATGCCGGAGTTCAGCCCGCAATGCGTCCGCATGGTTGCGCTCGGCACCCCGAAGGCGGGTACCTGGACGATCAACCTGAACAAGGACGGCTGGAAGCGCTGGCCGACGACCTCGCGCATCGTCCGCTTCGAACCGAACCAGGCCTTCGCCTTCCGGATGAACGAGAACGCCACCGTCTGGAGCTACACCCTGGAACCGACCGCGTCCGGCACCCGGCTGATCGAGCGCCGCGATGTGCCCAACGGCGTCACCTGGGTGGTGCGCAAGGCCATCGACGGGGTGCTCGGCGGCGAGGAAGCCTTCGAAGCCGCGCTGGTGCAGGGGATGAACGAGACCCTCGGCAAGATCAAGACGACCGTCGAGGCGGGCGCGTAGCTCGCACCCGCCACCGGCCGCTCAGGACTGCCAGTTCGGCAGCGCCACCACCTGCGCGGCCCAGGACAGGCCCGCGCCGAACGCGATGAGCAGCGCGGTATCGCCCGGCTTGGACTGACCGGTGCGCAGCAACTGCTCCATGGCCAACGGGATCGAGGCGGCCGAGGTATTACCGGTCTCCTCGATATCGTTGGCCAGCGCGCAATCGTCGGGAAGCTTCAGCACCCTTGCCATGATCTCGATGATCCGGCCGTTGGCCTGATGCGGGATCATCGCGTCGAGATCGTCGGTGGACAGGCCCGCGCGATCGATCGCCTCGCGGCACACCTTCTCCAGAGAATGCGCGGCCCAGCGGAATACCGCCGTGCCCTCCATCGCCAGATACGGCCGGACCGCGTCCAGGCCCTTCTCCTCGATCTCGGTGAAGAACTCCACCCAGTCCTTGTCCTGACGGATGGCGTGATGCTGGGTGCCGTCCGAGCCCCAGACCGTGGGACCGATGCCCTGCTCATCGGACGGGCCGACCACGACCGCGCCCGCGCCGTCGGCGAACAGGAACGCGGTGGAGCGGTCGGCGGGATTGATCGCGTCGGTCAGTTTCTCCACACCGACCACCAGCACATGGCGCGCCGTGCCCGCCCGCACCAGATCCGAGGCGAGCGCGAGCGCATGGCAGAAACCGGCGCATCCGGCGGAGATATCGAAGGCCGCCGGGCTGTTCATGCCGAGGTCGGTGGCGATCTGCGGCGCCGCCGCCGGTGTGAGCAACAGATGGGTCGAGGTGGCAACGATGACGCAATCGACCTGATCGGCTTCGAGGCCCGCCGATTCCAGCGCGCCGCGCGAGGCCGCGACGCTCATGCTCTTGATGGTCTCCGAATCATCGGCGAAGCGCCGGGTACGGATACCGGACCTGGTCCGTATCCATTCGTCGCTCGAGTCGATCGGGCCCGCTACCTCGTCGTTCGTGACCACCCGGGCGGGGCGGTACACGCCGAGCCCGAGGATCGCCGTGTGCTCTGCGCCAGTGGTCTGGGCGAATCGAGCAGCCATGGTGCGTCTCCTATGTACCTGCGGCGCCGCCGCCGGGTCGTCCCCGAATATCGATGCGGATCCTCACTGGTCGATAGCTACGAATCAGCTGGTACTACGCGACCCGTAGACATGAGGCTCCCTCATATTAGCGCTACCGATGCGGGGCCGGAGTGCGTATTCTCACAATGACCCGGGTATATCCCTGGCACACGCCGCGAACGGCGGCGTGCCCAACTGAGGATTCGAGGTCGCCATGCTCGGAATCGGGATCATCGCGTGGATCATCATCGGGGGGCTTGCGGGCTGGATCGCGAGCAAGATCATGAAAACCGACGCTCAACAGGGGATTCTGCTCAATATCGTGGTCGGCATCGTCGGCGGTCTGCTCGGCGGTTTCGTGCTGGCACTGTTCGGCGTAGACGTCGAGAGCGCGGGCTGGTTCTTCAGCTTCTTCACCTGCCTTGCCGGTGCCTGCATCCTGCTCTACCTGGTCAAACTCTTCACCGGGCGTAAGTCCACGCTCTGACACCGGGTGCCACGGGCGCGGTTCCCGTAAGGTGTGATCGCTTGCGCCGAACCCGTTCGACGAAGAGTTGCCATCCGTCGACGGGCCGCGAGACCGTCACCGTGACGGGCCTCGAGCGGCGCGTTCGTTTGCACCTAGCACGAAAGAGGAGCCTGTGGCACGCCGTCCCACCCCGCCCGGCACGCCTGAACGCACCGGCCTCGGCCATGTCGCCGATCTGGTGCGCAATGCGATCCCACCGCTACATCCGGCCGGATTGCCGTTCGTCGCGGCGCCGCTGGCCGTCGCGGTACTCGGCGGTAAGCGGCGGTGGGTGCGCCGCGGTGGGCTCGCGGCCGCGGCGGCCTGCGCGACGTTCTTCCGGCATCCGCACCGGGTGCCGCCGAACCGCGCCGGCGCCGTCGTCGCACCCGCCGACGGTGAGATCGCCCTTGTCGACACCGCGGTGCCGCCTGCCGAACTCGGCCTCGGCGATCAGCCGCTGCCACGGGTGAGCATTTTCCTGTCCGTGCTCGACGTGCACGTGCAGCGGGTGCCCGTCTCCGGGACCGTGCGCACCGTCGAGCATCAGGCCGGGCAGTTCCGCTCCGCCGATCTGCCCGAGGCCAGCTCGGTGAACGAGCGCAACAGCATGGTCATCGATACCCCCGCCGGTGAGCAGATCGTGGTGGTGCAGATCGCCGGGCTGCTGGCCCGCCGCATCGTCTGCGATGCGAAGCCCGGTGATGTGCTCACCATCGGCGACACCTACGGCCTGATCCGGTTCGGCTCCCGTGTCGACACCTATTTCCCGGCGGGCACCGAACTGCTCGTCGACGTCGGTCAGCGCACTATCGGCGCCGAGACCGTCCTGGCCGTATTGCCCACCACCGGGTCATGATGGAGCAGGACACCGCCGGACGGCGGCGCCGGTCGATCCGGTTGCTGCCGAGCATGGTCACCATCATGGCGCTGTGCTCCGGCCTGTCCGCGGTGAAATTCGCCCTCGACGGCGAATTCGGGGTTTCGCTCGCCATGATCGGCGCGGCGGCCGTGCTCGACACCCTCGACGGCCGCCTCGCGCGCATGCTGGCGGCCACCACCAAGATCGGCGCGGAACTCGACTCGCTGTCGGATGCCATCTCCTTCGGCGTCGCGCCCGCGCTGGTGCTCTACATCGGTTTGCTGAGCGACAACAGCACCGGCTGGATCATCGCCCTGCTGTTCGCGGTCAGCATCGTGTTACGGCTGGCCCGATTCAACACCCTGATGGACGACGACACCCGCCCCGATTGGGCGCGTGAGTATTTCGTCGGCGTACCCGCCCCGGCCGCCGCACTCATCGCCCTCGCTCCGGTGGCGCTGTACGTGCAGTTCGGTGATGGCTGGTGGGTCGGTTTCGGCGTCGTTTCCGCATGGGCCGTCTTCGCTGCCCTGCTCGCGGTGAGCACCATCCCGACCCTGGCGATGAAGTCGGTATCGGTGGCCCCGCAGGCTGCCGCCGGTCTGCTGGTGCTGGTGGCCGCGGCTGCCGCGGCGCTGGTCACCTACCCGATCGTGCTGCTGCTGGTGCTGATCGTGCTGTACCTGGGCCACATTCCGTTCGCCTGGTACTCACAGCGCTGGGTTGCGGCCCGGCCGGAGACCTGGGAGCACAAGCCCGCCGAACGTCGTGCGCAGCGACGGGCGGCGCGGCGGCGTCCGGTGATCAAGCGTCCGGCCATTCGCCGTCCCGCCATGCGTGGATCGTCGCGGCTGCGGCTGCGTCGTCCGGGCGGTAAACGCGAACAGGGCACCGTCGACACCCGCGAACAGGACGGCGTCGAGACCTGAGCGTGTCCGGGTATCGTCCCTGCCGACAGTGAGGGAGGCAGGCGGTGGACGCACAGGGTCTGGTGGATTTCGAGGCCGAGCGTTCGCGCCTGTTCTCCCTCGCCTACCGGATGCTCGGCTCGGCGACCGAGGCTGAGGACGCGGTGCAGGAGACCTATCTGCGCTGGGAGGGTGCCGATCGCGGCGAGATCCGCTCGGCGCAGGCCTGGTTGACGACCGTGGTGGTGAATCTGTGCCGTACCTGGCTGGATTCGGCGCGGGCGCGGCGCGAGAGCTATGTGGGCCCGTGGCTGCCCGAGCCGGTGCCGACCGGCGCGGGTGATCTCGGTCCGCTGGAATCGGCGCAGGAGCGCGAACTCGTCTCGATGGCGCTGCTGACCGCGCTGGAACGGCTCTCACCTGTCGAACGCGCCGTGTTCGTCCTGCGCGAGGCCTTCGGATACTCGCACCGCGAGATCGCCGGAATGCTGGAACTGTCCGAGGCCAATTCCCAGCAGATTCTGCACCGGGCGGGTCGTCGGGTGCGAGACGGTAAGGCGCGCTTCGACATTCCCGCCGCGCACGCGCGGGCGCTGCTGGAGCGGTTCTTCGCGGCTGCCCGCGGTGGTGATATCGCCGCATTGGAGCAGATGCTGGCCGCTGACGTGGTCTCCGTGGCCGACGGGGCCGGTATGGCGGGCGTGGCGCGCCGCCCGGTGGTCGGCGCACCGAAGGTGGCCCGCTATCTCACCAAACTGTTCGGCTGGGTGGTACCCGGTGTGACGATCGAGATCGTCGAGATCAACGGGCTGCCAGCGGTATGTGCCTGGTCGGACGGTGCGCCGCTGGCGGTGTGCACGGCCGATACCGACGGCGCGGTGGTGACCGCCCTGCGCCTGGTGGTGGCGCCGGACAAGCTCGGCTATTTCGGGCGCGCCACCGCCTGAACCGGTGAATGGCGGAGAGTCGGTAGCGGAGCATGCCGCATAGGCGATCCGGTTCAGGCTGATTCGCCGGTGCGTGACCGGGATCACGGCATCTCGCTGTCAGGGATCGGCGGGCCATCCGGTCTGAACAGTGTCACCGATCCCCAGCACGGGAGGAATGCCGCCATGAGCGCACAGCATCGAATCGTCGTCCTCGGCGCCGGATACGCGGGGCTGGCCGCCGCACGCCGGTTCGCCGCGAAGACGCCGGACGCCGACGTCACCGTGGTCGACGCGCGCACCCATTTCGTCGAACGGGTGCGGCTGCACCAGCGCTTCGCCGGACAGCAGACCCGCGAGTGGGACCTGCGAGAACTGCTGGAATCCGGGCGGATCCACTTCCGGCACGGGCAGGTGAGCGAGATCGACGCGCAGCGGTCGCTGCTGCGGTTCGGCGATGGTGAGCCGCTCGCCTACGACACGTTGCTGTATGCGCTCGGCAGCGTCGGTGACGATGCCGGTGTTCCCGGCGTGGCCGAATACGCCTACTCGGTGGCCACACCGGAATCGGCGGCGCTCGTGCCTGCCGATGGCCCGATCGTGGTGGTCGGCGCCGGATCGACCGGGATCGAGGTAGCCGCCGAACTCGCCGAATCCCGTGGCGGCCGGGTGGAACTGGTCAGCACCGACGAGCCAGGGGCCTGGCTCTCGCCGCGGGCGCAGGCCCATATCCGGCGTGTACTGGAGCGGTTGGGGGTGCGTATCCACACCGACGCGAAGGTCATCGAGGTCACCGCGGATGCGGTCCGCCTGGCCGATGGCTCATCGATCGCCTGCGCCGCGACGGTGTGGACCGCCGGTTTCGGTGTGCCGCAGCTGGCGGCGCGGGCCGGTCTTGCGGTGGACGCGAGCGGCCGGGTGCGCACCGACGCCACGCTGCGCTCGCTCTCGCACCAGAACGTGTACGCCGCCGGTGACAGCGCCGTCGTGGCCGGGCCCGGCGACCGCGAATTGCGGATGGCCTGCGCGACCGCGCTGCCGACCGGAACCCACGCCGCGAACGCGATCGCCGCGCGGCTGCGCCACCGGGAGCCGGGCGAGCTGAAGTTCCGGTACTACTTCCAATGCCTGAGCCTCGGACGCGGCGACGGGGTCATCCAGTTCCTGCACGCCGACGACCGGCCGGGACGACTCGTGCTGACCGGGCGCACCGCCGCTCGGTTCAAAGAGGCGATCGTCCGGTTCGCCGCGGCGGGAGCCGGAGCGAAATAAGCTCTCGTCAACTAACGGTTGACGATTAGTGTTCGTCAACCTATGGTTGACGCATGACATCCTCTCTCAAACTCGATGACCTCATCGAAGGCATCAAGAAGGCCCGCCCGGACAATGTCCTCGATCAATTGGCCGATGCGATGGTGGCGGCCGGTCACCTCGGTGAACTGGCCGACCACCTGATCGGTCACTTCGTCGACCAGGCCCGGCGCTCCGGCGCGTCGTGGACCGATATCGGCACGAGCATGGGCGTCACCAAACAGGCCGCCCAGAAGCGGTTCGTGCCCAAGACCCCCGGCGACGCGGGTGCCATGGACCCCGACGCGGGTTTCGCTCGATTCACCCCGCGCGCCAAGAATGTGGTGATGGCGGCCCAGGAGGCGGCGCGTACCGCGGGAAATGCGCAGATCGGGACGCCGCACCTGGTGCTCGCCCTGCTCTCCGAGCCCGAAGGTCTCGCCGCACGGGAACTGCTCACCCAGGGCGCGACCGAGGATTCGGTGCGCGCGGCCGCCGTCGCGGCTCTGCCGCCCGGCGACGGTGAGGTGCCGCCGCTGGTGCCGTTCGACGCCGAGGCCAAGAAGGTGCTGGAGCTGACCTTCCGTGAGGCGCTGCGCCTCGGCCACAACTACGTCGGCACCGAACACATCCTGCTCGCGTTGCTGGAGCAGGAGAACGGCTCCGGTGTGCTGTCCGGGCTCGGTGTGGACAAGGCCGCGACCGAGGCTCATCTCCAGGAGCTGCTCGCCGGCATCATCGCCGACACGCCCTGAGTGCGGCGACGGCTCGCGGTGTGGCGGCGGCTCGGGCGTGGGGCCGCCGCCTCCTCGGTACTGCCGGTAACCTATAGCAATGGCGGATGATGAGAACTCCGACCTGATCGCGGGGGAGCGGCGCGATGATCTACTGCGCGCGCTGTCGTATGTCTCGACCGAATCCCTCGACGACGGCAGCTACGTCGTCAATGGTGATCTGCCGCCCGAGGTGGCGCCGCCGTTCATCAGGGCGATCATGCGGGTCGAAGCCGAACTGTTGATCAACGACGCCGAACTCGTCACCGTCGACGACGGTGAGCCGCGCTCCCCCGAGGAGCGGCGCGCCGATGCGTTCCTCGCGCTCGCGCTGCGCGTCACCGACCGGATGTAGGGGGCAGGTCCGGTGCTCTCCTTGCACTCGTCACCCACGAGTGCTAAAAAGGGCTTTGGCACTCTCTACCCGTGAGTGCCAGGTCGGGACGGTGAGATCGGGTATCCGAGACACCCCTGGTCGTCCGTCGCGGGCACCGAGCCTGGCCAGCGTAAATAGGGTGGCCCGACAATGCGGTCATCCTGTGTGTCAGCCTCATTACTTGGAGGATCTCACCGCAATGGCCAAGACAATTGCGTACGACGAAGAGGCCCGTCGCGGCCTCGAGCGGGGCCTGAACAGCCTCGCCGACGCGGTCAAGGTGACGTTGGGCCCGAAGGGTCGCAACGTCGTGCTGGAGAAGAAGTGGGGCGCCCCCACGATCACCAACGATGGTGTTTCCATCGCCAAGGAGATCGAGCTGGAGGACCCGTACGAGAAGATCGGCGCCGAGCTGGTCAAGGAAGTCGCCAAGAAGACCGACGACGTCGCGGGCGACGGCACCACCACCGCCACCGTGCTGGCGCAGGCGCTGGTGCGCGAGGGCCTGCGTAACGTCGCGGCCGGTGCGAACCCGCTGGGTCTCAAGCGTGGCATCGAGAAGGCCGTCGAGGCCGTCACCGCCAAGCTGCTCGACACCGCCAAGGAGGTCGAGACCAAGGAGCAGATCGCTGCCACCGCCGGTATCTCGGCGGGCGACGCGTCCATCGGTGAGCTGATCGCCGAGGCCATGGACAAGGTCGGCAAGGAAGGCGTCATCACCGTCGAGGAGAGCAACACCTTCGGCCTCCAGCTGGAGCTGACCGAGGGTATGCGCTTCGACAAGGGCTACATCTCGGGCTACTTCGTCACCGACCCGGAGCGTCAGGAAGCGGTCCTCGAGGACCCGTACCTGCTGCTGGTCGGCTCGAAGGTCTCGACCGTCAAGGACCTGCTGCCGCTGCTGGAGAAGGTCATCCAGGCCGGTAAGCCGCTGCTGATCATCGCCGAGGACGTCGAGGGCGAGGCCCTGTCGACCCTGGTCGTGAACAAGATCCGCGGCACCTTCAAGTCCGTCGCCGTCAAGGCCCCCGGCTTCGGTGACCGCCGCAAGGCCCAGCTCGCCGATATCGCCATCCTCACCGGTGGCGAGGTCATCAGCGAAGAGGTCGGCCTCTCGCTGGAGACCGCCGGCATCGAGCTGCTCGGCCAGGCGCGCAAGGTCGTCGTCACCAAGGACGAGACCACCATCGTCGAGGGCGCGGGCGACGCGGAGGCCATCAAGGGCCGCGTTGCGCAGATCCGCACCGAGATCGAGAACTCGGATTCGGACTACGACCGTGAGAAGCTGCAAGAGCGTCTGGCCAAGCTGGCCGGTGGCGTCGCGGTGATCAAGGCCGGTGCCGCGACCGAGGTCGAGCTCAAGGAGCGCAAGCACCGCATCGAGGACGCCGTCCGCAACGCGAAGGCCGCCGTCGAAGAGGGCATCGTCGCCGGTGGTGGCGTGGCCCTGCTCCAGTCGGCTCCGGCGCTGGACGAGCTGAAGCTCACCGGTGACGAGGCGACCGGCGCGAACATCGTGCGCGTCGCGCTGTCGGCTCCGCTGAAGCAGATCGCCTTCAACGCGGGCCTCGAGCCCGGCGTGGTCGCCGAGAAGGTCTCGAACCTGCCCGCGGGTTCCGGCCTGAACGCCGACTCCGGCGAGTACGAGGACCTGCTGGCCGCCGGCGTCGCCGACCCGGTCAAGGTCACCCGTTCGGCCCTTCAGAACGCGGCATCCATCGCGGCCCTGTTCCTGACCACCGAGGCCGTTGTCGCCGACAAGCCGGAGAAGGCCGCGGCTGCGCCCGCCGACCCGACCGGTGGCATGGGCGGCATGGACTTCTGAGTCCTGCCTCCCGGCAACACATCTCGAACCGAAGGCCGGTCCACCATCTGGTGGGCCGGCCTTCGGCGTTTCGGGGCACGGTCCGATCAGATGGCGGCCGTAATCACTCGGAATGGGGTGGTCGGGGTGCCGGGGCCGAGCGGTCCGCCCTTGTCGAATTGTGAGGAGACCACAAGGGTGCGTTCGCCCGTGTGAACCAATGTGGTCGGAGTGGCGAGGGATTCGTCTGTCACGACAGCGGTCCGGGTGGCGGTGGCGCCGTTGTCGGTGATCGTCCAGCGGGTGAGTGTGTTGTCGGTGTTGTGGGCGGCGCGCAGGGTGGTGCCGTGGAGGTCGAGTCCGTCGCCGAGGGACAGATCGCCGCCGTTCAGGGTGACCTTGCGGATGGGGGCCGTGGCGTCGACGAGGTCGACGCGGTAGAGATCGCCGCCGGTGGAGTCGACGACGAGCAGGTAGGTGCCCGCGGCGTCGGCGGTGATGCCGTTGAGCGTGTAGGCCTGGGGGCCGTGCGGTTCGAGGGCCGGTTTCAGGTCGATGGCGGGGGTGAGTTCGCCGCGTCCGCCGGTGGTGGTGGCGCGGGTCAGATCGTCGGGGGTGATCCGGTAGAGCACCGCGCGTTTGCTGTCGGTGAGGTAGGCGGTGCCGTCGGCGGTGATCACGATGTCGTTGATGAAGCGTTCCACGTCACCTGCGACATCGAAGCGCGCCAGCAGACTGCGTGCGGCGACGTCGTACACCGCCACTCCTGCGGTCGAATCGAGCACCCAGAGTCGGCCCTCCCGATCCACCCGCAGCCCGTTGGCCGTCTTGCGTCCGTCGGCCCCACTCGGCAGGAACACTTCGGCCCGTTCGGTGCCCGCGGCGGCGCGGTAGATCGTTCCATCGGCGAAGGAGCCGACGAAGATATCGCCGCTGCGCTCGTCCGCCGCGATCCCCTCCGGATACACCCGGTCACCGGGCAGTTCGACGGCGGTGGCGATCACCGGGACCTGATCCGACGATGCCGCGTCGCTGCCGCAGCCGGCGACGGCGAATCCGGCGACCGCGGCGAACAGGGCGGACGACCAGCGGTGATACACGACGTGGGGCATGGTTCGAGCCTTCCTTCGAGTCAACTGATGTGCAGACACATCAACGAATGGGCACGAATGTAGATTAGAGTTCTAATATTGGTCAAGGCTCTAATGAAACGAAGGGTGGATACGATGCCATGTATGACGCCCATGCCTGCCGCCGAACGCATCGGCTCGTACGTCAAACGCGCCGAACAAGCCCTGAACGCGGCCAAGACGGCGGCGCTGAAACCGGCGGGCGTCACCGTGGCGCAGTACGCGGCCCTACTGCATCTGGTCGAGAATCCGGGTATCTCGGCTGCCGCGCTGGCCCGCCTGTGCGGGGTGACTCCGCCGACCATGAACACGGTGCTCACCAATCTGGTCGATCGCGGTCTGATCGAGCGCACTCCGCACGCCTGGCACAAGAACGTCCTGGAGACCCGGTTGACCGCTGCGGGTGAGGCTGCGATGCACGAGGCCGATGCCCGCGCGATCGCCGTGGAACGCGCTGTTGCGGCGGGATTCACCGACGCCGAACGGCAGACCCTGTGCGATCTGCTCACCCGCTGTGCCGATCTGTTCGACTCGACGCGGTCGGCCGCGGCAACCTCGCAGGAGCGGCGCTAGATCGAATCGAGGAGGATCCCGACCTGTTCGAGGCTCAGCGCCGTCGACCCGATCCGGACGTCCTGCTGATGACGTCGGCGGCTAGCCGAGCACGAAGGCGACGAGAAACCCTGCCGCCGTGGCGATCCCGACCCACCAGCCGCCTTCGCGGTACGCCTCCGGCATCAGCGAATCGGCGAGCACCGCGATCGTCGCACCACCCGCGAATGCCTGTACGGCGCTGATCTGGGTGTCGGAAAGGTTGTCCGACAGCGCATTTCCCAGCACCGTCACCACGACCAGAACGACTCCGGTGATGGTCCACAGCGTCAGCGCCCGGCCCGGTGCGAAACCGTGCCGATCCCGCATGAGCGCCGAACCGCCGATCGCCTCGGGCACATTGCCCACCGCCACCGCGACCAGCAACACCACTCCGCCACCCGAGGAAAGGGATACGCCGAGCGCCGTATTCTCCGGCACGCCGTCCAGCACCGTTCCCAGCATCAACGCCCAGCCGATCGCGGTGGGGCCGAGCCGCTGCTCGATGAACCGATTGGCGACCACGTACACCGTGGCCCCGGCGAACAGTGCGATACCGGCGACCCACACCCCGGCCTCGACGAAGGCGGGTTCGAACAATTCATTGGTCACCGCGGCGATCATGGTGCCAGCGCCGAAAGCCATGAGCGAGGCGAGCAATGGCTTCGGCAGCGACCAGCGCAGTCCGATGAAGGCGCCGAGCACCAGCGGTACTGCCGTGCCGAGCCCATAGAGCAGTGCGGTGCCCATTCCGTCACGGTAGGTGAGCGGTCGGGGTCTGCCGCGTTTCCGCGCCGAATGTCAGGAAATAATTCTAAAAATTCCCTCCAAAATCGCCCGGTGTCGCGCAGCCGTCGGTATCGTCCGATTCGGCAAACAGCCAGTGACACGGGTCGGGTAATCCGGGATCGGAGTTCGTGTTTGACAGATGTTGTATTCGACGTGCTCGGACCGTTGCTCGCATGTCGTCGGCGATGGGGAAGGCCGGTGAGTGTCGAACATCTCGCCTGCCCCGACGCCATGAGCGAATAACGAGCCGACGCAGACTTGCCGACTCGGCCGACGCGCGGTCGGCCGCCAGTTGCGGCGAAGGGCCCGATCCATGACGAGGGGATCGGGCCTTTCGGTATTGTCTGCCCCAATGTCACAGGATGCGAATACGGGACGAATGTATGCCGGCCAACCCGTAGAGGACCGGCAACGCCAGCGGCGCGCGCGTTTTCTGGAATCCGGTCTGACCGTATTCGCGCGCGACGGATACGCGAACAGCTCGGTGGGTGCTATTTGCAAGGATGCGGGATTGTCGTCCCGACAGTTCTACGAGGAGTTCACCGGACGCGAATCCCTACTGATCGAGCTGTACGAGCAGATCCATCGGGAATCGCGCACCGCGGTGGAGGCGGCATTGGCCGAACGCTCCGACGCCACCGCCGTGGAGAGCATCGACGCCGCGGTCCGCGCGTACGTGGAGTCCATCGGCACCGACCCGCGCAAGGCCAGAGTGGCACTGGTCGAGGTGGTCGGCGCCGGACCGAAGGTGGAGAAGTTCCGGTTGGAACTGCGTCGCATGTGGGGTTCGCTGCTCGCCGGCGCGGCCGAGGACGCCGCCATGCACGGCGAGATCCCGCCCGGCGATTACGAGATGCGGATGCTGGCCATCATCGGCGCGGTCAACTACGTGGTCGACGAATGGAGCGGCTCGGACCCGCGCCGCCCGCTCGACGATGTGATCCGAGTGCTCAGCCGGGTGATCATGGGTGCGGTCGGCGCGTGATCGCCGGGCCCCGCGCCGCGTAGCCTTGGCGCGTGGAGACCGTACCGATCCAGATGCTCGACGGCAGCACCGTCCCGGTGCGCCTGCTCTCGGCCACGGGTGCGCATCGGCATCCGGTGACGCCGGATCTGCCGCGCCCGGTCGTGGTGATGGTGCCCGGGCTCGGCGTCCCCGGCGAGTACTACAGCTACTTCGCCCGGCTGCTGTCCGAACGCGGCTTCGACGTGGCGATCCTCGAACTACGCGGTAACGGCGACAGCACCCCCAAACCGGATGCGTCGAGCACCTACGGCTACCACGAGCTGGTGTCGGTGGATTTCCCGGCGATGTTCGAGGTGGTGCGCGACCGCTTCCCGGACAGCACGCCCTATCTACTCGGCCACAGCATGGGCGGCCAGCTCGGCGTCATGTACGCCGCACGTATCCGTGGGCGGCTCGGCGGACTCATTCTGATCGCGTCGGGCACCCCGTACTACCGCGGCTACCGCGGCCTGAGCGGCCCAGGCATGCTCGTCGGCACCGCCGCGGTCTCGCTGACGGCTAACCTGGCGGGCTTCTGGCCCGGTGACCGCTTCGGCCCGAACGGTTTCGGCCGCCAGTCCAAGGTCCTCATCTCCGACTGGGCCCGCCTCGCCCGCACCGGCCGCTTCGTCCCCGTCGGCGCCGATATCGACTACGAAGAACGCATCGCCCGCCTCGAACTCCCCGTCCTGTCCATCACCATGACCGGCGACGACCTCACCCCAGAACCCTCCGCCCGCCACCTCCTCGACAAACTCCCCAACGCCGACATCACCCGCTGGCACGAACCCCGCCCCCTCGGCCACAACGGCTGGATCAAAGACCCGACCAGCACCATCGACCGAATCGAGAAGTGGTTGCGCGACAGGTGATTCGCCGCTCACCCGCGAACCCCGACAACCGCCCACCGCGCGAACGACAACCGCGGCCACACCATCTCCACATCACCGAGCCCCATGAGCGTGTGCAGAGTCAGCGAGTCGAGATGCGCCGGCGCGGGCGTGATCAGCGCGTCGACACCCGCGGCCCGCATCTGTTCGGCCAGCGGAAGTATCGACCGCTCATCCGGGCGCCCATGATGAGCCCACGCTTCTCCAGCCGGGCTATCGCCCATCGGGTGCGACATCGGGTGAGTCTCGATTGTCTGGCGATCTGATCCGCGGTCAGCATCCCGCCTGCTCCGAGCACACTCAACACCGCCAGTTCGGCTGTGCTTCTTCCGAAACGCATCAAAGCTCCTTGTCGGTCCATGCTGATGTCGGCAGAGCATTCGGCGCCTCGCCGAAGCCACATCTCGGCGGCGATCGGCGCGTCCATTCAGGCTCCCGGTTGAACCAGGCGCCGCACGAGTGGTAGGAGGGTGGCAAGGGCTGTCGGAGTCTGCGCTGCGACTGGGACGTACCACCGCTAGTGGCATGGGAGTGGCATTCTGTCCGCGACGGTGCGCGGTGCCGACAACGGTGGCAGTCTTGATGCCATGTCAGCGGACACGGGTCGACTGATCAAACAGCTTCGTGCCGCCAAGGGGTGGAGTCAGGGCAGGCTCGCGGGCGAGCTGTCGAGGTCGTCGGGATGCAATATGACCCGCGAATACATCTCGCGACATTGGGAATCGGGCAAGACCGAGCCCTCGAACTTCTGGCTGCGGCACCTCGCGGCGGTGTTGGATTGCCCGTTGGAACTATTGGAGACCGATGTGAACCGTCGCGAGTTCTTGTCCCATCTGGCGGCGACATCGGTAGCTCCGGTCGTGGCGTCTGATCTCCTGTCGCGCGGATTCTCTGCTCGCCTCCATGCCAGTGGTCCCACCGTGGACGAATGGGAAGCGACATTGGCGCGATACGGATCGGACTATATGAGCCAGGGAGCAGCCCAGATCCAGCAGCGGCTGGCCGCCGATCTGGTCGTACTGCAACAGCAGTTGGATTCTCCGCGTATGTGGGCGGTTGCGGCTCGGCTGATGACGTTGTTCGCCAAGACCTATCCGGGTAGCGATGGTAGGAAAGCGATTTCGTGGTACCGGATGGCGGCGGAGGCTGCTGATCGGTCCGATGACTTCGGTATTCGGATCTGGGTGCGTGGGCGCGCCGCGATCGCGCTGGGGTACGAAGGTGCGTTGCTCCCGACCGCGCACGACTTCGCCGACCAGGCGCTCGCCATCTCCGGGCAGCACAGTCTGGGCAGACTGAACGCCATCTGGGGAAAGGCTCACGCGGCGGCGATATCCGGTGACCGAGCCACTGCGTATGAGCTGATCCATATCGGGCGACGTGAGTTCGATGTGTCGTACTCGGAGGAGCAGACCTCGGACTACGCGGTGCCGTGGTGGCGGATGAATGTCTTCCTATCCCTACTCGCCGCCCGTCTCGGCGACGAGAAGCTCGCAATCGAAGCGCAGGAGAACGCCCGCGCGGACCTACCACCGGAACTACCACGTTTCGCCACCCACCTGGAAATGCACCGTGGCCTGATGCTGGTCCGAGCGGGCGACCGAAGCGAAGGCATACGGCATGCCCGCGCAGCTCTCGAAGCGCTTCCCCCGGAGAAGCATTCGCTCACCCTGCGCATGCTGATGGGGGAGATCAGCGGTGTGGAATCCGCAGGCGCCGAGTCTCACTGAACAGTGTCACGGCGCGGTGTGGCATCTAGAATTCGGCCGTGGATGGACAATCGAGCCGTGACCGACCCGCGTGACAACAGCTCGTCGAACAGCCGCAAAGCTTACATCGCATTGATCGTCTACGAACTGGGCAAACGTGGTGGCCAGGGCGTCTTCTACCGCGAGGATTTCGTGCTCGTATGGGCGGAGAATCTCGAGCAGGCTCGCGAGCTGGCCGAACGTCATGTGCGGAACGAGGTGTACGAGTCCGAGGGCGGCAGCTTCGTCAGGCTCTACGCGGTGGTCGATGTGAACGAGGCTACGGAGTCATTGGATTCGGATGGCACCGTCGATCTGTATTCGCGACACTTCTCCAGCGTCGACGATTACAGGTCCTTCGAGATGTTCCTCGGGGGTAAGGACCCATTGGCATAGGTGTGGAACGAGCAGCGGGCCCGGTGGTCGTGTGGCAGTAGTTCCATGGCGCTCTGCTCCGGGGTGCGCATCCTGTCTCCGACCAGGTGCCGAAGCGGGATCTCCATGGATCGACCCGCGCCCGATGGCCGGGGACGCACAGTATGTGACGACCGCGCGTGAGGGCTATGTGATAGTTCGGCAATTGCGGTGAAAGAACGCGGACATATCCGCATATGAGTATCAAATCTCGAAAATATCTGGTGTTCGAGGAGAGGTGTCTGATGTGTGGCCGTTCGATGACGTGAGGGGCCGCGCCGTCCCAGCGCCGGACTCGCCCGTAGATCGGGGCGAGCGGATCGCGTGCTATCGGCGGTGAGGGCGCCGATCGGCACCTATGCCGCTCTGCGGATCAAATTCACCTTCAACCCCGCGACTGCGGCAATATGATGGGCTCTGTGGCGAATCTACGGATCAGTGAAGTGGCCGGGCTGCTGGGGGTCAGTGACGATACTGTGCGGCGCTGGATTGATCAGGGGCGGCTCTCCTCTATTCAGCTGGAGAACGGGCGTAAGGGGGTGAGTGGGCGGGAACTGGCCGAGTTCTTGCGGTCTACGGCCGAGGCGCCCGCGCCGGGGGTCACGGTCGCTGCGTCGGCGCGTAATCGGATGCGCGGGATCGTGACCAGGGTGGTGAAGGACACCGTGATGGCGCAGGTGGAGATGCAGGCGGGGCCGTTCCGGCTGGTGTCGCTGCTGAGTCGGGAGTCGGTGGACGAGCTGGGGCTGGAAGTCGGCAGTGTCGCTGTCGCGTCGGTGAAGTCCACGCATGTCGTGGTGGAGATACCGGAAAGTTGATGAGGATGCACATGATGCGTGGCGCAGGCGCCATCGCGGCCGCCGCCCTGGTGGTCGGCCTGGCCGGATGCGGTTCGGACGACTCGTCCGCCGGTGGACACGAGGTCTCGGGCACGGTGACGGTGTTCGCGGCCGCCTCGCTGACCGAGACGTTCACCGAACTCGGTAAGCAGTTCGAAGCCGCGCACCCAGGGGTGACGGTCGTCTACAGCTTCGGCCCGAGTTCGGGGTTGGCCGAGCAGATCAATCAGGGCGCACCGGCCGATGTGTTCGCCTCGGCGGCGCCGAAGAACATGCAGCAGGTCCGCGATACCGGTGAGGTGACCGTCGAGCCGGTGGTCTTCGTCCGTAACCGGCTCGAGATCGCGGTGCCGAAGGGCAACCCTGGACAGATCACCGGCCTCGCCGATTTCGGCCGGACCGAGCCGACGCTCGCATTGTGCGCCGAACAGGTGCCGTGCGGCGCGGCCGCGGACAAGGTATTCGAGTCCGCGGGAATCACACCGCAGCCCGATACCCGTGAGCAGGATGTGAAGGCGGTGCTCACCAAGGTCACTCTCGGTGAGGTGGACGCCGGGCTGGTGTATCGCACCGATGTGCAGGCCGCGGGCGAGACGGTCGAGGGGATCGACTTCCCGGAATCGTCCACAGCGGTCAACGACTATCCGGTCGCTCCGCTGGCGAACGGCCCGAATGCCACGGCCGCCGCGGCGTTCGTGGAGTTCGTGACCTCGGAACAGGCGGCGCCGGTCTTCACCGCGGCGGGATTCGACACGCCGTGACCACCTCCGCGCGACGGCGGGCGGTGCGGGCGCGACGGCCGATCGCGCTGATGTTGCCCGCCGTGTGCGGGCTCGCCTTCCTCGTGGTGCCGTTGATCGGGCTGCTGATCAGGGCACCGTGGGCCGCCCTGCCGAGCCGTTTGTTCAGCGCCGAAGTCGGTGAGGCGCTGCGACTTTCGCTGGTGTGCGCGTCGACGGCGACCGTGGTGTGCCTGGTGTTCGGCATTCCGCTGGCGTGGCTGCTGGCGCGGGCGAACCTGCCGGGGCGCGGACTGATCCGGGCGCTGGTGACGGTGCCACTCGTGCTGCCGCCGGTGGTCGGTGGCGTCGCATTGCTGCTGGTGCTCGGGCGGCGCGGGCTGATCGGACGCTACCTGTACGAGTGGTTCGGTGTTTCGCTCCCGTTCACGACCGCCGGGGTGATCGTGGCGGAGGCATTCGTCGCGATGCCGTTTCTGGTGATCTCGGTGGAAGGTGCGCTGCGGGCGGCCGATCCTCGCTTCGAGGAGGCGGCGGCGACACTGGGAGCTGGCGGCTGGTACACCTTCCGCCGGGTCACGCTGCCCTCGGTGCTGCCGGGCGTGGTGGCGGGAACAGTCCTGTGCTGGGCGCGCGCGCTGGGCGAATTCGGCGCCACGATCACCTTCGCTGGCAACTTTCCCGGCCGCACCACCACCATGCCGCTCGCGGTCTATCTGGCGCTGGAGACCGACCCGGCGGCGGCGATCGTGCTGAGCCTCGTGCTGCTGGCCGTATCGGTAGGTGTGCTGGTCGCATTGCGGGAGCGTTGGATTAGAGGTGCGGTATGACGGTGGACGCCGAACTGCGCGTGCGGCGCGGATCGTTCACGCTCGACCTTCCACTGCATGTGGAGCCGGGCGAAGTGGTTGCCCTACTCGGCCCCAACGGCGCGGGTAAGACCACGGCGTTGCGGGCACTCGCCGGCCTGCTCGCCTTGACCGACGGATATCTGGGTCTCGACGGAAAGCGCTGGGACACACCGCCATCGGTGTTCGTGGCCGCCGAGCACCGTGAGGTCGGTGTCGTCTTCCAGGATTACCTGCTGTTCGGTCATATGTCGGCGCTGGACAATGTCGCGTTCGGTCTTCGCGCGCGCGGAATGCGACGCGCACCCGCCAGGGAACGCGCCGAACAATGGCTTACTCGGGTCGGTCTCGGCGACTGCGCCCACCGCAAGCCCCGCGCCCTGTCCGGCGGGCAGGCCCAGCGGGTGGCCTTGGCTCGCGCGCTGGTCACCGAACCTCAGCTGCTGCTGTTGGACGAGCCGCTGGCCGCCCTCGACGCCGGAACCAGGCTCGCGGTACGCGCCGACCTCGCTCAGCATCTGCGCGACTATCCGGGACATACGGTGCTGGTCACCCACGATCCGCTCGATGCGATGGTGCTGGCGGACCGGTTGATCATCATCGAGGACGGCGCCGTCGTACAGCAGGGCGCTCCCGCCGAGGTCGCGGCCCGGCCGCGCTCGGATTACGTCGCCCATCTCATGGGTCTGAACCTGTACCGCGGCACCGCAACGGGCACGGACGTGACGCTCGACGGCGGCGGCGCCCTCACCATCGCGGAACCGGCCGAAGGCTCGGTGTACGTGGCCTTCGCGCCGCACGCCGTCGGCCTCTATCCGCATCAGCCCGTCGGTAGTCCACGCAACAGCTGGCCGGTCACGATCACCGGAATCGAACAGCACGCCCACACCACCCGCGTCCGGCTCGACGGCACCCCACCGGTCCTGGCCGACATCACCCCGGCCACCGTCGCCGAACTCGAGCTACGTCCGGGGCAGCAGCTGTGGGCGACGGTGAAAGCCACCGAGACCCGCGCCTATCCGGCCTGACAGGTAGCCGCGCGCACGCGACGTTCTGCCGTGACCATCACTTCTGCTTCTCCACCAACATCTGCGTGAAGAACTCATAGATCAACGCCGCCTGGAACGCCGACTGCTTGTTGTCGGCCGCGCCGCCGTGCCCACCTTCGATGTTCTCGTGGTACCAGACCTTGTGCCCGAGTTCTTCCAGCAGCGCCGCCATCTTGCGGGCATGGCCGGGGTGGACGCGGTCGTCGCGGGTGGAGGTGGTGAGCAGGATGGGCGGGTAGGGCGCGTCGGCGCGGACGTGCTGGTAGGGGGAGTATTTGCCGAGGTACTCCCATTCCTCCGGGTCGTCGGGGTCGCCATATTCGGCCATCCAGGAGGCGCCCGCGAGCAGCAGGTGGTACCGCTTCATATCGAGTAGCGGGACCTGGCAGACGATGCCACCGAACAGTTCGGGGTAGCGGGTGAGCATGACGCCCATGAGTAGGCCGCCGTTGGAACCGCCGACGGCGCCGAGCTGTTCGTGGGTGGTGATACCGCGGGCGACCAGGTCGCGGGCGATGGCGGCGAAATCCTCATACACCTTGTGCCGGTTGGCTTTCTGCACCGAGGTGTGCCATTCGGGGCCGTACTCGCCGCCGCCACGGATATTGGTCATCACCCAGGTGCCGCCGCGTTCCAGCCAGCCCATACCGGAGGCGCCGCTGTAGGCGGGTGTGCGAGAGACCTCGAAGCCGCCGTAACCGGACATCACGGTCGGTCGCGGCGAATCCTTGTGGTCGCGGTGGCGGATGACGAAGTACGGCACCATGGTTCCGTCATCGGAGCGGGCGAAGAACTGTTCGGTCTCGATGCCATCGGTGTCGAAGAAGCCCGGTTCCTGTTTGAGGCGGGTGGTCGCACCACCGACGGAACTCGCGAGCAGTGTGGTCGGGGTGGTGAATCCGCTTGTGGTGAGCATGAATTCGTCGCCACCCTCGAGCGGATCGAGGTTCATCACACCGGTGGTCGACATCGGTGGGGTGTCGGCCAGCGATTCCCGGCGCCAGCCGTCGGCTCCCGGAGTGAGCACGTACAGCTTCGTCTGCACATCCTCGAGGGTGACGAGCAGCAGATGGTTCTCGGTCCAGCCGTAGCCGTGCAGCGAGGTGTGTGTGTCGGGTTCGAAGATCACTTCGAAATCCCGTCCACCGGCGAGGAATTCCTCGAAGTTCACCGCGAGCAGGGCACCCGCCGGATAGGTCGTCGACCCGACCTCCCACGGTGACTTCACCCGGATCAGCAGCCAATCCTTGTACCAGGACTCACTGGCGTCCGAGGGCGTCTCCAGATGCCGCCAGCCGCCATCGGCCTCCAGCAGATACACCTCTTCGTTGAAGAAATCGGTGGCGCGGCCCAGGTAGTGACGCTCGTAGCCGGGGGTGCGGTCGTAGCCCGCCGAGACCGCGACGTCACCCGATTCGCCCTCGAACACCGTCTCCGCCTCGGTCAGCGGGGTGCCGCGGTGCCAGCGTTTGGCAATACGCGGATACCCGGAGTCGGTGAGCGAATCGGGGCCGAAGTCGGTGCCCACATACACCGAGTCGATATCGATCCAGCTGATCTGCGATTTCGCCTCCGGCAGGAAGAATCCACCGTCCTCGGGTGCGATGAATGTCCTGGTCTCCAGATCGAATTCGCGCACCACCTTGGCGTCGGCACCGCCACGCGAGAGTGAGATGAGCGCGCGGCTCTGCGCGGGCCGCAGCACGCCCGCGCCACCCCACACCCAGTTCTCGTCCTCGGCGGCGGCGAGGGCGTCGAGGTCGATCAGCACATCCCAGTCGGGGGTATCGGTGGCGTATTCGGCGAAGGTGGTGCGCCGCCACAGCCCGCGCGGATGTTCGGCATCGCGCCAGTAGTTGTACAGCCAGCTACCGCGACGGCCCGGATAGGCGATCTTGGTATCGGTATCGAGCATGTCGAGGATGCGGCGCTGCAACTCGGTGAACCGGTCGGTCGAGGCGAAGCGCTCCACGACGACCTCATTGTGCGCGCGGGCGAAGTCGAGGGCGGCCTCGCCGGTCACCTCTTCCAGCCACAGATAGGGGTCGGTCACCTTTTCCTCAACGCCGCTCATGCCCACATTGTTGCCCAGTGGTGACGACCACCACGCGGCTACCCGATGCGGCCGCGCCCGAGACATAGGATGAGCTGCTCGAATGCCGAACGATCCAGGAGGTCGCCGTGCCGCCGTTCTTATGGGAGCAGCACAGCTGCCTGCCGCTGCTACCGACCGCCGACATCACCGAGCTGGCGCGGTATCCGCTCGGCACCTACCTGTCGGTGAACGTGGGCTATTCGCCGCAGACGAGCACCGACACTCTCGCGCTCCTGTACGGGTTCCGCCGTGATGCCCTGGCCGACGGGCGGTTCCGCCTGGTCACGAAGGTTTCCGAGATCGGCGACACGGACACCATCGCGCTCGCTTTCGACCTCGAGGATGCGGGCCCACTCGACGGCGACCTGGACAATGTGGTCCGATTCCGTGATCTCGGCGTCCGCTCCCTGCTACCCACCTACAACCACGCGAACGCCGCGGGCTGCGGCTGCCTCGACACCGAGGACACCGGGCTCACCGCCTACGGGCGCGATCTGGTGCGCGCGTTGAACGCGGCAGGCGTCTTCGTCGACGGAGCACACTGTTCCCGTCGCACCGGCCTGGACCTGGCCGAACACACCGCCGCCCCGATGATCTACAGCCACGCCAATTTCGATGCGGTGTGGGCGCATCCGCGCAATATCACCGATGAACAGGCGAGGGCCTGTGCGGAGACCGGTGGCGTCATCGGCGTCAACGGCGTCGGGATCTTCCTCGGACGCAATGGTGCCGACGAGCGCGCCGAACGGGTCGCGGCCATGGCCGACCACATCGAATACGGTGCGGAACTGCTCGGTATCGACCATATCGGCATCGGCTCCGACTATTCGTTCGACGCCGACGATTTCAATCACGAGATCCGCACCAACCCCGGCGCGTTCTCCGATGCCTACACCCGGTGGGGCCCATTGCAGTGGACCCCACCGGAAGACCTGCTCGGCATGTCCGGGGTCACCGGACTGGACGAGGTGCTCGCCGCCCGTGGATTCTCCGAATCCGATCGCGCGGCGGTGTTCGGCGGCAATTTCCGTCGCGTCGCCGAGCAGGTCTGGCAGGACTGAACGTCAGCGCGCCGTCCACTTGGCGCAGCGCTGAGTGAGGAAGGGCATCACGATCCACTGCCGCGACCGAGGTCGGCACGATGAGTGTCAGCCGCACCGGCGTGGCCGTGGAGTCGAGAAGCGGCGCGGTGCCGAGCAGTCGGAAGTCCCTGGCGGCCGCGCGGATCCGCCACGGTATCTGCCTCATCCGAGCCGGACCAGCATCTTCCCTGAGTTCGCGCCCGTGAGAACCCCGAGGAACGCGGCGGGCGCCTGGTCGAGCCCGTCGTACACGGTCTCCTTGGTTCGCACGGTGCCCTCGGCGAGCCAGGCGGCGGCCTTGGCGATGTACTCGCCGAAGATCGGGAAGTAGCTGTTCACCAGCATCCCGCGCAGGGTCAGCTCCTTGGTCGCGGCCAGGAACAGATCCGGTCCCCGCTGGGCGGAGTCGCCGTTGTAGCCGCTGATCGCGCCGACCAGCGCGATGCGACCGCCCGGACGCATGGCCTCGACGGCGATGCGCAGATGATCGCCCCCGACGTTGTCGAGGTAGACGTCGATACCGTCCGGTGCGGCCTGCGCCAGCTGACCCGCAAGATCGCCCGCCCGGTAGTCGATGGCGGCGTCGAAGCCGAACTCGGTCGTCAGCAGTTCGGTCTTCACGGGCCCGCCCGCCGAACCGATGACCCGGCTCGCGCCGAGCACCCGCGCGATCTGTCCGGCGACGCTGCCGACCGCACCGGCCGCCGCCGAGACGAACACCGTGTCACCCGGCCGGACCGGCGCGGTATCGGTGAGCGCCGCATACGCGGTGAGACCCGTGGTGCCGAGCGCGCCCAGGTAGTGGCGAGGTTCGGCCAGTCCGAGATCGACCTGCGTTGCCTGCGCGGCATCGATCACGGCGTGCTCGCGCCAGCCCGCGAAATGGGTGACGGTCGCGCCGACAGGGATATCGGACCGGGATGCGATCACCTCGCCGAGTGCGGAGCCCTCCAACGCCGTATCCAGTGCGAACGGCGGAATATAGGACGGCTTGTCGTCCATTCGCCCACGCATGTACGGGTCGACCGACATCCAGGTGTTGCGAACCAGGATCTGGCCCTCGGCGAGTTCCTGGATCGGCGTCGAGACCAGCGCGAAGTTCTCGGCGGTCGGAACGCCGGACGGGCGCGCGGCCAACCGGATCTCTCGGGTCGTCGTCGGAAGGTCCACCCGGTCCGGCGCCGAACCGGCGACCGCAGAGGTGGGCAGATCCTGCTTGGTGGATGACATGGTTGCGCCTTCTCTCGTATTCCGCGGACTGTTCGTCCGGATACGAAGAAGCTATGGCGGTTTCGGGCCGGGCCCCAGGTCCGCGCCTGACACGAACCGGTCCTTACGCGACATGGTGTCGGCGTGCGTCGCAACCGTGGTCGACGCGCCGAGTGCCGCTGCACAGGGCCGGTCTGCCGTCGGGTCGGTCGGCGGCTGTTCGCCCGGTGCCTGGTCCGGTAGCAGCGGTCAGCGATTACGCACCGTGCCCGGTGACACTCCACTCCACCGCTGAAACGCCTTGCGCAGGGCGCGGTCATCGGTGAAACCGAGCCGGCTCGCGACAGTGGCGGTGGTCAGGCCGGAGGCCAGCAGTTGTTCGGCGCGCCGGTAACGCAGCAGGTCCAGCTCCGCGCGCCAGGTGGTGTCGTGTTCGGCGAGGCGGCGTTGCAGGCTGCGCGGACTCATCGCCAATCGGGCGGCGACGGTGGTCAGGGTGGGATCGCCGGTGTCGATCGCGGCGGCCAGCGCGGTACGGAATTCGTCGAGCGGGCCGGGGATCGGCCGGGCGGCGGCGAGTACCAGGTCGGCGTGGCTGCGCAGCAGTTCCGCCAGGGCCGGATCGGCGCGGGCCAATGGTGCCTCGGCGTCGGCCGCGGTGAAGGTGATGGTGTCGGCCGGTGCGTCGAATTCGATGCGCTGGGTGCCGAATGCCTCGGTGAGCGTGCGATATTCGCGTGGCGCCGGATGGCTGAAGGTGAGCCGCGCCGGAATCACGGTGCGGCCGAGCCCTTCCCGAGCGCGGCGCAGATAGTAACCGAGCACGTATTCGTTGACCACCGCCGCCACGGCCGGGTCGCCGGCACCGGTGCGATATCCCACGGTCAGCTCACCGTCGCGGTGCAGGTCGAAACCTTCGGTGGCGGCGGTGACCAGCCCGTGGTAGGGCTGGGCGGCGGTCAGCGAATCGGCGAACGTCGCGCCGGTGGTGATCAGATAGTCCCAGGTGCTGAGCCGCCCGAGCGGCGCCGCGTCGACAACCGCGAGCCCGGCGCCGGTACCCGACCGCGCGACCGCCTCCCACAGCCGCAACAGCGACGGCATCGGCACCCGGTCGAGTTCACCGCGCAGCTCATCGTCGGCGACGCCGGGAATCCCCGCGAGCTGCTCGGCCGCCACACCGACCCGCAACGCGGCATCACGCACCAGCCGGATCAACGGAGCGGAGACGGTGCCGGTAGCCACGGCCCCCACGGTAACCATCGTGCGGCGCTGATGTTCTACCCACGGGTAACCGGATACCCCTCACCATTGCGGGGGATAGGCGAGTGAACTTCCAGCAACCGCGTTAGGCTCGGTGCCGTGACTTCCCACTACGATGTCGTCGTTCTCGGCGCTGGTCCCGGCGGTTACGTCGCTGCGATCCGTGCCGCTCAACTCGGCCTGCGAACAGCGATTGTCGAGCAGAAATACTGGGGTGGCGTGTGCCTTAACGTCGGCTGCATCCCATCCAAGGCGCTGCTGCGCAACGCGGAGCTGGCTCATATCTTCACCAAGGAAGCGAAGACCTTCGGTATCTCCGGTGAGGCGTCCTTCGACTTCGGCGCGGCATTCGACCGCAGCCGCAAGGTCGCCGACGGCCGGGTCAAGGGCGTCCACTTCTTGATGAAGAAGAACAAGATCACCGAATACGACGGTAAGGGCACCTTCACCGACCCGAACACCCTCTCGGTGGCGTTGAGCAATGGCGGCACCGAAACCGTCACCTTCGACAACGTGATCATCGCGACGGGTACCGTCACCAAGCTGCTGCCCGGCACCTCGCTGAGCGCCAACGTGGTCACCTACGAGGAGCAGATCCTCACCCGTGACCTGCCCGGATCCGTTCTGATCGTCGGCGCGGGCGCCATCGGCATGGAATTCGGCTACGTGCTGAAGAACTACGGTGTCGACGTGCGCATCGTCGAGTTCCTCGACCGCGCGCTGCCCAATGAGGACGCCGACGTCTCCAAGGAGATCACCAAGGCGTACAAGAAGCTCGGCATCACCATCACCACCGGTGCGGCCGTGCAGTCCATCGATGACGACGGGTCCAAGGTCACCGTCAGCATCAAGGACAACAAGTCCGGCGCGGTGGAGACGGTCACCGTCGACAAGGTGTTGCAGGCCGTCGGCTTCGCGCCACGGGTGGACGGCTACGGCCTGGAGACCACCGGCGTCGCGCTCACCGATCGCGGCGCCATCGCCATCGACGATCACATGCGCACCAACGTGGCGCACATCTACGCCATCGGCGATGTCACCGCCAAGTTGCAGCTGGCCCACGTCGCGGAGGCGCAGGGTGTGGTCGCGGCCGAGACCATCGGCGGCGCCGAGACCCTGACCCTCGGCGACTACCGGATGATGCCGCGCGCCACCTTCTGTCAGCCGCAGGTCGCCAGCTTCGGTCTCACCGAGCAGCAGGCCCGCGACGAGGGCTACGACGTGAAGGTCGCGACCTTCCCGTTCACCGCCAACGGCAAGGCGCACGGTCTCGGCGATCCCACCGGTTTCGTCAAGCTCATCTCCGACACCACCCACGGTGAACTGCTCGGCGGCCACCTCATCGGCCCCGACGTCTCCGAGCTGCTGCCGGAGCTGACCCTGGCCCAGAAGTGGGACCTCACGGTCAACGAACTGGCCCGCAACGTGCACACCCACCCGACGTTGAGCGAGGCTCTGCAAGAGGCCATCCACGGCCTCGCCGGACACATGATCAACTTCTGATCGCGGCTCGATCCTGTCTGCCGACCCGGCGCCGGTGCCACCGCACCGCGCCGGGTCGTCCGTATTCGGGCGGCGGTCATCGGCAGGCCAGGCCAGCCTGTTTCTTTATGCCGTCTTGACGCTTTCCTGCGTTTAATTGTCATCTCCCATACGCTTCCTCGATTTATTTCGTGATGTCATTTGAGTCGCCTGTTCAGGTGCCGTGATTGCGGCTGTTCGGGTCCTTCGTTTCACCTCGAGGAAAGTGTTCGAATTCATGACGATAAAGTCGGCAGCTGTATCCGTTCTCGCGTTGGCCGCCGTGGTGGCTTCCGCATCGAGCGCGGGTGCCGCGCCCGCACCCGATGCGGCTCCCGCGCCCGGCAGTGCTGTGCAGACCGATGTGCTGCCCGGTATCCACTACACGGCGAGCGTGGTCGACAACTCGGTGGTGCTGCGGACCGATTCGGGTTCGCTGACCACGCAGGGCTCTCAGTTCCAGGTGCTCGACGATCAGGGTCGGCTGGTGGCGGGGATGCCGCTGACCTATTTGAAGGACGGTAAGGAATGGCCGATCGCGGCGCGGGTCGAGGGCGATACCGCCGTGCTCACGCCGAGCACCGATCCGGCGGCCGCTCGACCTGCGGCGATGTTGCAGCCGACCGCCGATGAACCGGTCGACTTCAATACCGCGTTGAGCACGGCCGCTACGCAGTTCGGTTTGGCGACGGCGGTGGGCACGTTGCTCGGTTCGCTGGTCGGTGGTGTGCTCGGTTGTGTGGCGGGTGCGATCATCGGTGCGCCGCTGGTGGTGCCGACGTTCTTCGCCGGTCCGATCGGT
>NZ_JARWNX010000060.1 GCF_029868385.1 Nocardia cyriacigeorgica
ATTTGACGATGATGTATTCGCCGCGGGCGTTGTCGATCGCGCTCAACGCGCTCGACCCCGTTGCGTTCCCGCAACTGCAATGCACGTTCAACCCCTGGCTCATCGGCGGAGGCGGCTCCCTCTAACCCCCCGAGACCGGCATCCCCACCGAACCGGATAGACACCGACTCCGACCGGTCCGGTGGGTTGCCCGGCCGCCGACGCGCCCGCACGAACCAGGTGACCCGCGCCGGTTCATCCGGAAGCGATCGGCGGATGCCCACCGAGTGACTCAGGCCCTGCTCACTCGGTGGGCATACCCGTGTTCAGCTGGACCAGCACCCGGCAGCGGGACCGTCGAGCCAGAACGCCCTGGCCTACGGTCGGCGACGGTGAACCTGTGATCGCCTGTGGCGACGAAGTTCTCATCGTCCGCAATGGAATGATCCGATCGCCCGAGGGAGATCGGGTCGCGCATCCTACGCGAAGCTGAAGGGACCGCCGCGATATCCGGGCGATCTCGACACCCGCACCACCGGACGCAGCAAGGCAGGATGATGATCCTGCATCGGTAGCCGCTACCGGCGGTGCGCGGGTCGACCGGCTTCGGTCACCCCATCACGGCACATGCTCATCCAGAGACGACGCGGCCCTGCCGACACCCGAATCGGGACCGTGTGTGTAGTGACTCGACCCGGTCCATCGTCCACAAGTACCACCCGAACCATCCGCACTCCCCGTGCACAGCACTGCGATCGGGCCGAGCGGTTCCGCCGAGACACCCGGCGCCATCGCAACGTTCGCGACACCCGCGAGGGCGGCAATGATCAGCGCACCGCGCGTGAAATCGGCCATGGTGCAACTTCCTCGGACTACGGCGGGGGGACAAGCCTCACATGGGGTACAAGCTGTGCTTGCGCGGATTGAACTCCACCGTCCCCGCCTTGTCCCGCAACAGCCGCAGCGCATGCCGCAGTTCCAGCCGGGTGGTGGCGGGCTCGATGACCGCGTCGATATAGCCGCGTTCGGCCGCCACCCACGGTGTGGCCACAGTGGCGTTGTACTGATCGATCATGAACTCGCGCACCGCGGCCCGCTGTTCGGGCGGCACCTTCTCCAACTGGCGGCGGCCGACGATATCGACCGCGCCCTCGGCACCGATCACCGCGATCCGCGCGGTCGGCCAGGCGAAACTGATATCCGCACCGAGCTGCTTACAGGCCATGAATCCGTAGGCGCCGCCGTACACCTTGCGCACGACCAGATTGACGATGGGCACCGTCGCCTCGATGATGGCGCGCGGAACCCGACCGCCACGGATGATGACGCCGTTGCGTTCCTCCTCGATACCGGGCATCACACCGGGCGTATCGACGACGAAGATCAACGGCAGCCCGAACGCATCGCACAACCGGATGAAATAGGTTGCCTTATCGGAGCATTTCGCGTCCAGCGCACCACCGAGCACAAGTGGCTGATTGGCGATGACGCCGACAGCGCGGCCATCGATCCGGGCGAATCCGGTGATCAGGTTGGGTGAATTGGTCGCCCGGATCTCGTGGAAATCACCGTCGTCGAAGATACGCAACAGGATCTCGTGCATATCGTATCCCTCGCGATCGGAGTCCGGGATGATCGACTCCAATTCACGGTCGTGCACGGTGATCTCGGGTTCGAGTCCCGGATTGACGATCGGCGGCTGTTCCAGACAGCTCGACGGCAGATAGCTCAGATACTTACGTGCCCAATCGAATGCGTCCTGCTCGGTCTCGCACACCTGGTGAATCACACCGTTGCGGGCCTGCACCTCGGCGCCACCGAGTTCCTCCGCCGACACCTCTTCACCGGTAACGGCTTTGATCACCTCGGGTCCGGTCACGAACATATGCGCCTTACCGGTCGCGACCAGAACATCGGTATTGATCGGACCGTACACCGCTCCGGCCGCGCATTTGCCCAGCATGATCGACACCTGCGGCACGAAACCGGACAGTCGCTCCTGACACCGGCTCATATGCGCGAACCAGGCGAGGGAGGCGACGGCATCCTGGATCCGGGCGCCGCCGGAATCGTTGATCGTCACCACCGGGCACGCCTTCTCGTAGGCGAACCGCAGAATGTGGGTGAGCTTGCGCCCGAACATCTCACCGACCGAACCGCCGTACACGGTCTGATCGTGGGCGATCACCACCACCGGCCTGCCGTCGATGCGCCCATGGCCGGTGACGACCCCGTCGCCGTACATGGCGTCGGGATCGCGTGGATTGCGCACCAGACCACCGATTTCGGCGAAGGTGCCCGGATCCAGCAGCGCCCGCACCCGATCTCTCGCGCTGGGAATCCCCTTCTGCTCACGTTTGGCGATTCCCGCAGCACCCGCTGGTTCGGCCGCGGTGGCAAGCACCCCGCGTAGTTGCTCCAGCTTGGATTCGGTGCCGATCATCCGGATGCGCCTCTCGCCGTGCGGTCGTCCGGGCGAACATAGCCGGGCGAGCATGCGAGTCCGGGCCGCTGCGACACAGTCTGGACAGAGTCACAGCGGCGACGCTGATCTTCTGGCTACATAGCCAATGTTCCCGGCTCAGGTACCGATATCCCGACGGCGCAGTTGCTGCGCCGCCGCGACGGCCTCCTGCTTGGAGAAGCCGTCGGCCATCCACTCCGAATCCACATACCAGGCCCGCCACGTGCCGTCACCGCGCTGTTCGGTCCGCAAACTCTGGTCCAGGGCAATCACCGGGTCCCCTTGTCTGGTAGTCGGTCACCAAACCTCACTCCGCGATTCTGAGGCGGACCAGACCCTACAACCAGAGCGGGCGCACGGCAGCGATTCGGGCCCGTGACCATCGGGTCGTAATACAACTGGCATCCGAACCGTCAGCCCGCGGCGAACACCGACGGATCGTGCCGTACGCCCGTACGCCTGCGCTTATGCGGCCACGGCCGGTGCGGGCGGGTGTGCGAACGTCGCGGTGCGCGCCCCGGCCAGCGGCACCGGCAACCATCGTGCGAACCGTTCGAGTTCGGTCAGCGCACCGACCGACACACAGGCTTCGACCAGGGCTTCCGCGAGCCGGAGGTCGTCGTCCTCCAGGCCGTAGATCGACAGCAGCACACCATGTGGCGGTACCACGGACAGATCGCTCGCGAAGATGATCGGCTGGACACGTGCCGGGCACCCCGAGTGCAGGACGAGCATGGTCCGCAGCGCCTGGGCCAGATCGCGAGTGTCGGGTACGTGCCCAGCCGCCACCGCGCCGATGATGTCGGCGGGCAGCACATCGGCGCCGAGGTAGCCGCTTTCGACGGCGCGCCACCGGCGCAGCGGCGGGAAGTGCGCGCAATCGTCGCGGCCCGACCAGCGTCTGCGGGCCCGATCCAGCAGGAGGTCGGTGACCGCTCGGCAGCGGCGCTCGTCGTCGATGACCGCCAGCACCTGGAGCAACCGGCAATCGATGCTGTCCGGCGGCGCGGCGGGGAGATCGGTGACCGTCATAGCCCACCGCCGTGACCCGGCCCCGAGCGCGGCCCGGCGCCCTGACCCGCTTCGGCGGGCACCGGCACGTGCGCGCGGCGCCACGCGGTCACGAACAATGCCGAGGCCGCCGTCACCGCGACGACCACCGCCACGGTCAGCAGGATCAGCGGTGTCGTCGCGGCCGCATCGGCCGGGCCGCCGCCACTGCGCACGATCAGCAGTGCCGCGACCAGTGGACCGACCATGCTCAGCGCGGCAGCCGCCAACATCAATCCACCGGTAGTCATGGCGACCGCGCCCAAGGGGTCATCTGTCGCCGGGCGCGTATGCCGCTCACGCCCCGTACGAGAAATCAGCAAACGCGCACCATCAGCCATGATCGCCCCTCCGGCTACCTGCTCGAAGTACGTCTGAACTGGGAATTGAAAGGTACAGCCCCGGCACCCGGAAAGGGGGCCGATGAGATCGAACTGTCATGACCACTGACACCAGCAACTTACCAGCGACCAGGAGTGCCACGGGATCACCGCGACACTTTCCGGCGTTATCGGGTCGTGGTCAGACCGGCGAGAACAGTACGTTCTCCCGGTATTCGGCAGGCGTCATTCCGGTTTCGCCACGGAATACGCGATAGAAATTGCGGTCGCCCGCGAACCCGCAGGCGGCGGCGATCGATGCCACGGTCCGGTCGGGGGCCGATATCAAGAGTTCACAGGCTCGTTCGGTCCGCAGTCGACGCAGCAGCGCCATCGGTCCGCCGTCTTCGTCACCGAGAACCCGAAACAGCGTGCGCCGCGATATACCACAGGCCTGCGCGATTCGGTCGGCATTCAATGCCGGATCGCTCAAACGCTCACGCAGGAACCGGACCACCAACTCGCGATCGAGGGTCTGACCGGCCGAATCGGCAGGAGTGCCGCCCGCCTCGAGCGCTACGGCCGCGCCAACGAGTTCGATTCCGGCATTCAGCAGGGCCGTGGTACGCAGCGCCTGCGGCGGCAAGGTGGCGAGCCGACGGAAATAGTCGATGACCAGCGCGCCGTGCGCGACCGGCTCCAGTACCGTCGCTGCGGGAAAGTCATCCGCGTGCAGACCCGCCGACCGCATCAGCGCCGGTTTCGATATCCGGATCAGCACACCTTTGTATTCGGTTGTCCGTGCCTCCTGCGGCACTTCACCGTCGACGATGAACATGGTTCCAGCGGGTGCCCGCAGATACCGCCCGTCGCACGCGATATCGGAAATACCGGAGAGGGCCAGACCCGCGATCACATACGGCGCACCGGTGCTGGCGATATGACGGCGGTTACGCCGCGCGATCTCGGCCGAATTGGCGACGGCCGCGATCGCCAGGTCCGCCGATTCCACCACCGGCGTGAGTGATCCGGAGAAATTCCCGTCGCCGAGCGGTGCCATCGAGCACGGAACCACCGACTCGCTCATGATCGAGGTCCACTGCTCGAAGGATTCGCGCGCGGATACGCCGGTGGTCGATATCGTCGGCCCGCCCACGATCACCTCGCGCTCGTTCATGCGCACCATGCTGACATCCGGATCCGGCGGATTCCTTGATCTCCGCACCGGTCGCGTGGCTCGACCACACGTACCGAAGGTGTGTGTCCGCTCATCGGGAGAGCCGTCCGCCACCGGGCGGGCGGCGGCTTAGCGTGACGCACGCCGGGCTCGAGCTCGAAAGTCACATGCAAACGGACCGCAGGAGGACCGCGACAATGGACGCCACCGCCGCTGCGAACGATGTAGCCGCACCGAGATTACGTCCGGAAGTGGCCTCGCTGCTGGCCGCACTCGACGCCGGGTTTCCCGATGTGACGGCTCTGCCGCCCGCGGAACTGCGCCAGGTGATCCGCGGTCGACGCGGACCCCTGACCAGGCTCCCGGATATGCGTGAGGTGCACGATCTGACCATCGACGGGCCGGGCGGCGATCTGGCCCTGCGGGTCTACCGGCCGCATCGGGACGACCCCGCGCTGCCGGTGATCGTGTTCGCGCACGGCGGCGGGTTCGTGTTCTGCGATCTGGACAGCCACGACGAGTTCTGCCGGTCGATGGCCGAGGGTGTCGGCGCGGTGGTCGTCGCGGTGGATTATCGCCTCGCACCCGAGCATCAGGGCCCGGCCGCGCACGAGGACATGTACGCCGCACTCCAATGGGCCGCGAAGAACGCCGCCGAGTTCGGTGGCGATCCCGCGACGATCGCGGTGGCCGGTGACAGCGCGGGCGGCAATCTCGCGGCCACGGTGGCGATCGCGACCGCCGAACGTGGCGGACCGGAACTCTCGGCGCAGATCCTGCTGTACCCGGTGATCGATGACGATTTCGAGACCGAGTCCTACCGCCGATACGGCAGTGGGTACTACAACACCACCGAGGCCATGCGCTGGTATTGGCAGCAGTACGCACCGAACGGGACCGACGACCCCCGCCTGGTGCCGACTCGGGCGCAGTCGTTGGCCGGGCTGCCGCCTGCCGTCGTGATCACCGCCGAACTCGATCCGCCGTGTTCGGCGGGCGACTCCTACGCGCAACGACTGCTGTCGGAGGGCGTCGCGGTGCGCCACCGCCGCTATGACGGCCTGTTTCACGGCTTCCTGACCTTCCCGAACCTGCCCCAGACGCAGCAGGCGCGCGCGGAGATCTGGGAAATGATCTGCGGCGCACTCGATGTGCCGCGTGCCTGACCGAACCAGCCAAAGGACTACACCGATGAACACCGCACCAACGGCAGCGCACGACGAGGTGAGCGTCGATCTTCTCGTGATCGGCTCCGGCACCGGCATGGCGGCCGCGCTCACCGCCAAAGAACTCGGGCTTTCCGCCCTGATCGTGGAGAAGACCGAATACGTTGGCGGTTCGACCGCCCGTTCCGGCGGCGCGTTCTGGCTGCCCGCGAATCCGGTGCTGCGCGCGGCGGGCGCGGGCGACTCCCGTGAACGTGCGCACACCTATGTGCGCGCCGTCGTCGGCGATACCGCACCCGCCGAGCGCGGCCTTGCCTTCGTCGACACCAGCGCCGCCACGGTGGAAATGCTGCAACGCATGACGCCGATGAAATTCTTCTGGGCCGAGGGCTATTCGGACTACCATCCCGAACTCCCGGGTGGATCGGCTGTCGGCCGCACCTGTGAATGCCGACCGTTCGATGCGTCGGTCCTCGGCGCCGAACGGCCGCGGCTGCGCCCCGGGCTCATGGAGGCCCCCGTCCCCATGCCGACGACCGGTGCGGACTACAAGTGGATGAACCTCATGGCGAGGGTTCCCACCAAAGGCATTCCGCGCGTGATCAAGCGTGTGGCACAAGGGCTCGGCGGCCTCGCGCTGCGCCGCGAGTACATGGCCGGTGGGCAGGCGCTCGCGGCCGGGATGTTCGCCGGGGTGCTGCGCGCCGACATCCCGGTCTGGACCCGCACGGAGCTGGTGCGGCTGACCACCTCGGGCGATCGTGTCACCGGAGCTGTCGTCCTCAGGGACGGCCGGGAGGTCACGGTGACGGCGCGACGCGGCGTCGTGCTCGCCGCGGGCGGCTTCGACCATGACATGGCCCTGCGGCACAAGTACCAGTCCGAACGGCTCGGTGAACACGAAAGCCTCGGCGCGGAAGGCAATACCGGCGACGCGATCCGGCTGGCGCAGGAGGCGGGCGCGGGTATCGACCTCATGGATCAGGCGTGGTGGTTCCCCGCGGTGGCGGCGCTGCCCGGAGGTACACCGACGGTGATGCTGGCCGAGCGCTCGCTGCCGGGGTCGTTCATCGTCGATCACACCGGGCGCAGGTTCATCAACGAGTCGATCGATTACATGTCGTTCGGGCAGCGGATTCTCGAGCGTGAACGCGACGGTGACCCGGTCGAGTCGATGTGGATCGTCTTCGACCAGAAGTACCGCAACAGCTACATTTTCGCGGCCGGGCTCTTCCCTCGCCAGCCGCTGCCGAAGTCGTGGTACGAGGCCGGCATCGCGCATCGCGCCGACGACCCGGCCGAGCTGGCCGCCAAGATCGGCCTACCGGTGGACGCGTTCACGGAGACGTTCCAGCGGTTCAATGCCGACGCCGCCACGGGCAACGACAGCGACTTCCGGCGTGGGCAGAGCGCATACGACCGCTATTACGGTGATCCGACGATCAAGCCGAATCCGAACCTGCGGCCACTCACCGGCGGGCGGCTCTACGCGGTCGAGATGACGCTGAGCGATCTGGGCACCTGCGGTGGTGTGCGGGCCGATGAGCGGGCGCGTGTGCTGCGCGAGGACGGCAGTGTCATCGACGGCCTCTACGCCATCGGCAATACCGCGGCCAACGCGTTCGGCCACACCTATCCGGGAGCGGGCGCGACGATCGGACAGGGGCTGGTGTACGGCTATATCGCCGCGCACGATGCCGCCGAGCGGTCCTGACCAGTCGAGGGGGCCGTTCGCGGCCGTATACGCCCGCAACCAGCGGGCGCAGGATCAGCCGACAACACTGACGCGGGTTCATCCAGCACGAGGTCTTCGGCAACGGGGCCGAGGTCGAACTGCTGGATCCGACCCGCGGCCCGATGTGCCGTTCGGGTTCGTCGGCCTCCCCCGGTACGAGACCGAGCGGATTCTGCGGCAACGCCTGGAGTGGATGGGCACGCGCGTCGGGCGCGGAACCGGCCGGGACTGCCAGCGTGGCGAGCCATTTCGCAACGAATGCGCATCGATTGCTATCCGCGCGACAGTCAGACTTGTTCCTCACCGCCGATCCGGTCCACCGCATCGGCGAGATCGGACAGTTTCGTCGCTGATTCCGGCAGAATCGCCGAATCCCACCCCGGGCCACCGACGAACACCCGTGCGCCCGCGGCCGCACCGGCGCGTATCGCCGAGATCAAGGCGGTCGACTCCTGCTGCGACCACAGCACCACCGCGGGAGGATGTTCGGCGCGCGCGAGGGTATCCGCGATCGCCGCCGTGGGGACGTTCGCGCCGAGCATCCAGACGCCGATCCCGCGCTCGGCGAGCGCGGCCCGCAAGGCCTCCAGCGGTAGCGCATGGGTTTCACCGCTGGTACAGGCCAGCACCGCGGCCCGCGGACCGGCTGCGGCAGCCTGCGGGGCGTGGTTGTGCAGGGCGACGGTGACCGACCACGACAGCAGATGCTCGACGTCGACGCACCCCTCACCACTCAACTGGCGTGCGACGATCTCCGCGAAGGCCGGGCGACACATCAGATCCCAGGTATCGATGACGCCATGGGCCGCCAGATGCGCGCCGAGCAGCTCCGACATGGCACGGGTGTCCATCGCGAAAGCGGCCGTGAGCAGTGGTTGCCAGTCGCCGCGATCGGGCGTGACCCGCGCTCCCGTGATCGCGGCCGCCGCGCTTGCCGGGCTCGCACCGGCGCGGATCAGCGCCAGCATCCGCTCCGCGAGCGCGATATCGGACTCGCTGTAGAGGCGGTGGCGGCCGGGCTGGCGCGCGGGGCCGATACCGTAACGCTGATTCCAGCTACGCAGTGTGGCCGTGGGGATGCCGAGACGCTCGGCGACCACGCGGACCGGATAACCCGGTGCGTCGGAATGAGAGATGGAACCGGCGAGCATGAGGTCATTCTGCCTCGTCGGCGCACGTATACCCGCGACGCCGTCCGAGATCCGACCGGGAATCCCACGGCGCGAACCCCGGTAGCCCTTCCCGAACGAGTGCCGAGCCATGCGGAGTCGGCACATCGTGACAGCGCACCTTCCACACCTGCATTTTGCATCGTTCATGCATCGTTATATGGTAGCGTTCGATTCTGAGACGGCAGACACGAGGAGTTGTGGATGAGGTCATTCAGCAAGGCCGTACCGATCCTGCTGTCGGCCCTGGCGGCCGTGGCGGTCACCGCCGTGTCGTCGGCACCGGCACCCGCCGACCCGCCACCGGCCGGGCCCGCGCCGGTCTCCGATCTGGCGCTGGACCGCTACCTCGGCACCTGGCGTCAGCTGGCCGCCGTTCCGCAGGTGTTCAACCTCTCCTGCGCGCGCGACACCACCGCCGAGTACCGGCTCGACGAACGTGGAGACATCGCGGTGCACAACTCCTGTATCACCTGGTCCGGCGAGGTGAACGAGATTCGCGGCACCGCGACGGTCAACGATCAGCAGACCCGAGCGCAGTTGCACGTCGGCTTCCCCGACGTACCAGGTCAGGACCAGCGGACCGGCCCCACCAACTACATCGTCACCGCCCTCGGCGCCGACTACTCGTGGGCGTTGGTGACCGACCCGACTCGACTGTCGGGCTTCGTCCTGGCCCGTGAGGCCCGCCTCGACGCCGCGACCTGGGACCAGGTGCGCGCCGCGATCGCCACCGCGGGACAAAGCCCCTGTATCTACCTGACATCGCCCACCACCGGCGGGCTCGATGACATCACACCGCTGTGTACGCGATGAACGCGCCGACATCCCGCCGATCCGCGGCGGCCCGAGGCCCAGCGATCGCGCTGTTCACTCGCGATCTCCGGGTCGATGACAACCCCGTTCTCGACGCCGCACAGCGCACCGGAACCTCGGTGACCCCGCTGTTCGTGCTCGACGACGGCATCATCGCCCGTTTCGGCGCACCGAATCGAATCCGGTTCCTCATCGCCGCGCTGACCGAACTCGACGCCGAACTCCACGATCTCGGCAGTCATCTGGTGGTCCGCCGAGGCGACACGGTCGCCGAGACCGCGCGAATCGCGGAGCAGATCGGCGCACGCGCCGTGCATGTCGCGGCCGACGTGAGTGCATACAGCGCACATCGCGAACAACGCTTGCGCGACCGGCTCGCCGATCTCGGCTGCGATCTGCACACCCATGGCGAATCGGTGACCACAGTCGATCCCGCCGCATTGCGCCCATCGGGCGGCGGCGAGCATTTCGCGGTCTTCACCCCGTATTTCCGGCGTTGGATCGAGTTCCATCGCCGTACCCCGATCCCGGCTCCGGCCGATCTCGCGACACCACCGGTGCCCGCGGGGCACCTCCCCGACGCCGCCGAACTGTGTCGGGAATCCGGCTCACCGCACCTGAGCCTCGGCGGTGCGGCCACCGGGCGGAAGCTTTTGCACCAGTGGGCATCCGGCGCCATCGAGGGCTACGAACAACGTAACGACGCGCTCGACGCCGACGCCACCTCACATCTGTCCCCCTACCTGCATTTCGGCTGTTTGTCCCCCACGCAGGTGCTCGCGGCAGTCGACCCGGCCACCGACGACGGACACGCCTTCGCCCGCCAGCTCGCCTGGCGAGACTTCCACCATCAGGTCCTCGCGGCCCGGCCGGACACGGCATGGTCGGATTACCGGCCCCGCGATATCCGCTGGCGAGACGACCCGCACGCCGTACGCGCCTGGCAGGACGGCCGCACCGGCATCCCGATCGTCGATGCCGGACTGCGCCAGCTGCTCACGGAGGGCTGGATGCCGGGCCGGGCCCGGCTGATCGCGGCGAGTTTCCTCACCAAGACGCTGCGCATCGACTGGCGGATCGGCGCCCGCCATTTCTTGCGCTGGCTCGTCGACGGCGACCTCGCCAACAATCAACTCAACTGGCAGTGGGCCGCCGGCACCGGCACCGACACCCGCCCCAACCGCGTCCTCAACCCGCTGCGCCAGGCCGCCCGATTCGATCCCGAAGGCGCCTATGTGCGGCGCTGGATCCCCGAGCTGGCCGAGTTGCCCGGTGCCACCGTCCACCGCCCCTGGCGGTACGACATCGACCACGCGATCTATCCGGCGCCGATAGCGGAGTGCGTGGGCATGTGAGGAGAAGCGAACACAAGTAGCGACGGACGGACCGCCGCCAGGACGAAAAGTGGTGAACGACATGAGAAACACCAAAGCTGTAGTGGCGGCCATTCTGCTCGCCTTCGCCGTCGCGACCTCCGCGGGCTGTACCGATGACGAATCGGACTCCTCGACGGCCACGCCGACGAACCCCGCACCCATGCAGACCACCGCACCGGAAACCACCATGCCGAGCGACGACCCCGCCGCCGCACTCGTCGGCCCCGGCTGCCAGTCGTATGCCGATCAAGTACCCAGCGGACCAGGATCCATCGAGGCCATGGCCGAAGAACCGGTGGCCGTTGCCGCGTCGAACAATCCGCTCCTGACCACACTGACCGCGGCAGTCTCCGGCCAACTGAACCCACAGGTCAACCTCGTCGACACCCTGAACTCCGGCGAGTTCACCATCTTCGCCCCGGTCGACGAGGCCTTCGCAGCCATCGACCCGGCCACCATCGAAGCACTGAAGACCGACACCCCCACACTGACCACCATCCTGACCTACCACGCCGTACCCGGCCGCCTCTCCCCCGACCAGATCGCCGGAACCCACACGACCGCAGAAGGATCCGACCTCACCGTCACCCGCTCCGGCAACGACATCCAGGTCGGCGACGCCAGCGTGATCTGCGGCGGAGTCCAGACCGCGAACGCCACGGTGTACTTGATCGACGCGGTACTCATGCCACCGACGAACTGAGTCGCCGACCGCTCGATTCCGACCACGAGCTGGACCAGTGCCGACGCACGGGCGGTTCACTACACTCGGGGTAACCACTTCGTGCGCCCGCGGTGCGGTGAAGGGATATGGACGACCACGACAGACCTGTCTCCTCCAGCCGTGATGGTCGGCGGCGGTGATGACGGTGGACACTGTCCTGAACGTGGTGCTGGTTCTGGTGTTCATTCTGGTGGGTGGGGTGTTCGCCGGTGCCGAGATCGCGCTGGTGTCGTTGCGTGAGAGTCAGCTGCATTCGCTGGCCGGGCGTGGTGGGCGTGGGGCTCGAACCGCGGCGTTGGCGCGCGATCCGAACCGATTCCTGTCGGCGGTACAGATCGGGGTCACCGTCGCGGGCTTCTTTTCCGCCGCCTACGGCGCCTCGACGATCGCACCGGATTTCAGTCCCGCCTTGCAGAGGTGGGGGTTGTCCGAGGAACCGGCCAACGCCGTCGCCTTGATCGCGACGACACTGGTCATTTCGTATCTGTCGTTGATCCTCGGCGAACTGGTGCCCAAACGTATCGCGTTGCAGCGGGCGACGGGGGTCTCGTTGGCGACCGCCTCGCCGCTGGACCGGTTCGCGACCGTGATGTCACCGGTGATCTGGTTGCTGTCGGTGTCCACCAACGCACTCGTACGTCTGCTCGGCGGCGATCCGGCGCACAAGAGCGAGGAGATGACCCTCGATGAACTGCGGGAACTCCTGACCGGCCATCGCGGCATTCCCGCCGAGGAACGCCAGGTGCTCGCGGAGGTGTTCCGAGCCGGAGAGCGCAGCCTCGCCGAGGTGATGCGCCCACGGACCGAAGTGGACTTCCTTCACGCCGATATGACCGTGCCTCAGGCGCGCGAGCTTGCGATCACGCTCGCGCACAGCCGGTTTCCGGTGACCGACACCTCACTCGACGATGTGGTCGGCTTCGTTCATCTCCGCGATCTGCTCCGCGCCGACGACCGTGAACACCTCACCATCACCGGCCTGTGCCGACCGCTGCTGCAACTACCGGCCTCGAAACCGGCCCTTGCCACGCTCGCCCGCATGCGCCGCGACAATACACAGCTGGTCCTGGTGGTCGATGAATACGGCGGCACCGCCGGTATCGCCACCGTCGAGGACATCGTGGAAGAGGTCGTCGGCGAGATCGGCGACGAATTCGATCCACTACCGGAGAAACATGCATCCGTCGCCCGGCCGCATCATCGTCGTCTCGACGGATTGCTGATCGTGGAGGATGCCGAACAGATCATGGGCATCACGCTCCCCGACGGCCCTTACGAGACCGTCGCCGGATGCGTTCTGCACCATCTCCAGCGGCTGCCCCGGCTCGGAGACAGCGTGGTCATCGCGGGATATCGGTTCACGGTGAGCGATCTGGACGGCAAGCGCATCGCCGGGCTGCGCGTGAGGCCTCAGCGCGCATCGGCGCCGCCGTAGACGGGTGGCGGCTTCACGGCAAGGCTGCGCGATCTCGGGCGGCGCCACGCAAACGACAAAGATGTCGGCCACCGGATCGGCGACCCGCTGTCCGCCAGGCTCGCCGCCGGTGCCGAGCCTCCCCGATTCCGGGTACCCGGCTACGTTCGCCGATCACCGCGACATCGACCGGACACCTGCTCGACCCGGCGGATCAGCGGTCGAAACCTCAGCTGCCGCCACGCATCAGACTCATCAGGACAGCCTTCGCCGATCGCTCACCTGACGCGGCGGCATCGGCGAGTGAGGGCATATCGAGCTGGTAGTCGCCCGCGAGGTGGATGGGTCCGAGAGGCTCACGCAAGGCTGGCAGCGACTTGCGCCGCCCGGGCGCCCAGAACGGCACCACCCGGCGGTGCCTGCGCAGGATGCCCTCCCCCAGCTTCCCCTCCAGCTCGGGCAGCACGGTGAGCAGGTCATTCGTGAATCGCGACACGATCTCCTCATCGGGCAGGTCCAGTAAGGCGTCGGCCTTGCCGCCCCCGGCGAAACAGGCCAGAGCGCCGCCCGGCTTACGGTCGTCGCCGGTGCGCAGAGCCGCGGCATGGTTGAACACCGCCTGGAACGACAGCTGCGGCGTGGAGATGCCGAAGTAGTCGTCCCAGCGCTGCGGCCCGACTTCGTCGGTGAAGAACCCGACGACCACGTAGCGGCCGTAGGTGATGTCGTCGAACGCGTTGCGGTACCGCTGCGGGAGGTCCGGGATGATCCGTTCGGTGATATCGGCGGGTGCGGTCACGATCGCACGCTCGGCCCGCAACCGCGCCGGCCGGTCACCGTCGAGATAGTCGACAACCACCCCGTCACCGTCACGGCGCACCGACCGCACCACCGAGTTCAGCCGGATCCGAGCGCCGAGGTCTTCGGCGAGCACATCGGTCAAGGTCTGGTTGCCACCGGCCGGAAGCGAGAAGTTCGGGATCTTGTCCGGATCGGCCAGCGCCATGCCGACCGAGGTGACGAACTGGGTGGCGGCCGTCTCGTCCACATCACACCCCATCCACTGCGCCGACCATGACCGGACGACGGTGTGGGCCAGCTCCGAGCGGACACCTTTCAGCAGATACGACGCGAGCCTGGTATCGAGTCCGGCGCGAACCCGCTGGGCATAACGGCTGTTCGATTCGAGAAACGGGGTGACCGCGAGGATGCGCGCACCGACGACGGCGAGGCCGATACGATCCAGCATGGTCATCCGGGTGCCGAACATGAGCGCGAACGGGTTCGAGGTGTCGACCGTCCCGCCGTTGAGATGCAGCGCGATGCTCTTGCCCGCGAGCGAACCCCTCTCGATGCCGTGCCGGTCGAGGGCGTCGATCAATGTGCCGGTGCCCTCGGTGAATTGAGTGCCGAGGTTGATCCAGTAGTCGCCCTGTCGGACGGTGTCGACCCGTCCGCCCGTGCGATCGCTGGACTCGAGGACCACCACATCGCTGTTCGGCGCGAGCGTGGTCGCCGCCGTCAACCCCGCCATTCCGGCGCCGACGACGACCACCTCGGCGATTTCATCCTGTACTGCCATGTCGGCTCCTGACTCTGGAACGATCGGCGGAAGTCCGCCGCTTACGCCGTGACGGAGGCGTCTCCGGTGATCACTGGGGTGTGGACGCGCTTGTTGTAGGCATCGAATGCCCGGTAGGCGCGGTAGTACGCGAACATCTGGAGGCCCCATGTCGACAGCGCGAAGATGTAGAAGATCGTGTGCTCGGCGTCGTCACCCGGAATGGTGACGAAGTCGTAGGTCGCGGCGATGACGAATCCGCACGCTGTCGCGATACCCGCCCACACCGCGTGGCCGCGCTCACCGATATCCCACAGTCGCTTGCTGAAGTAGATCAGGAAGATCGTGGTGAGCACATTGGCCACGATGTAGAAGATCTTGCCCGGGGTGCCGATCTGCTCGGCATAGGTGCTGAGGGCGAAACCGACCACACCGGCGAGGGCGAACGCACCGATATCGACCGCGACCGACGGCTTGTACCGGTGGGTGACCCGCATCAGGCCGAGGACCAGGATCAGCGTGATGCCGATGGACCGGGAGAACGCGTCCAAGAAGTACGCGAAGGTATACATCGGGCTGTCGTGACCGGCCTTCAGCAGGCCGTAGATCAGGAAATTCGTTCCCGATGTCGCGACGATGATCCACTCGATACCGAGCAGATAGTTCTGGTAATTCCGGATGAACTTGACGCCGTAGGTGAAACCGACAGCGATCATCCAGATATCCGCGATCGCGAAAAGCAGTTCTTTGAGGGACATGAGCCTCTCCTGGAAAAAGGTGAGCCCACCGCGGGCGTCAATGGGTGATTTCGGCGGCGCTGCCGAGCGATCGAGAACCAGTGGGCGTCTCGATACGCGCCGATCAGCGCAGACATCGTTATTTCCCGAGCGCTGCCATTCGGTCGGCCGCACGATCGGCGAGCCAGCCGGAATACAGTGCCGGGCCGCTGACGAAACTGGGCCAGAACCGCTTGCGGCCGTGCCAGATCGCCGCCAGATCCTCGTGCAACGGTGCGCCGACGACACGGTCGGCCAGCAGATGGCCCACGTACTGCGCCTGAGCGAAGCCATGCCCGTTGCAGGCCAGCGAATAGAGCACATTGTCGGAAGCTTCCCCCGCGACGGGAAGCCACGTGGAACTCATCCCGATCCACCCGCCCCACGCTTTCGCGGGCTCGATATCGCGCAGGCCGGGGAAACGCTCACGGAATCCGCGAACGAGGTCGTCGGCTACATTGCGCGCCGGGGTGCGCTCCGGTAGCGGGTTGCGGCCGGTCTGTAGACGGCGCGTGCCGAATACGACGGTGCCACGTGGCGTCACGCGGTAGCTCTCCAGGATCATGTGCAGCGTGACCAGCGGGGCGCGGCTGGTCCAGCCGATGGCGTCGAGTCGTTCGGGGGCGACGGGTTCGGTCTCGACCAGGGAGGTCCACACCGGGCTGGCCACATGCTTCGGCGCGATGGACAAGCCGTTGCTGTAGGCGTTGGTGGTCAGCAAGGCCTTGCGAGCGCGAACCTTGCCGTCCGGGGTGTCGACGGTGACGCCGTCGCCGGTGTCGGTGATGTCGCGGGCGGGGGTGTGCTCGTGGACCCGCACGCCGGAGGCGATCGTCGCGGCTCGCAGACCGAGGGCGAACTCACCAGGGTTGAGCGTGCCGCCGACACCCTCGCGGATTCCGCCGAGGAAACCGTGCGGCAGACCCGCCGCGGGGCCCTCGACGAATTCGGCCGCCGATCCCGCCGCGGCCATGACCTTCGCATTGCGGCGCGCATGCCGCAACTGCCCCTTGGACACCGCGGCGATCACGATGCCCTCCTGTCGATAACCGCAGTCGATCCCATGGCGCTCGATGGTGTCCTCGGCGAAATGCACCGCGTTCTCGGCGTATCGGTACAGTTCGCGCAGCCGTTCGCGCTTCAGCAGCAAACCCAATATCTCCGGGTCGGCGGCCACCGAGTTCGTGATGTAGCCGGCATTGCGCGAGGTGGCGCCCCAGCCGAGGGTCTTCGCCTCGAGCAGCACCACATCGACGCCTTTCTCGGCGAGGCGAAGGGCGGCCGACATGCCACCGCCGCCACCACCGATCACGACCACGTCGCAACCGCTGTCACCGGTCGGCGGCGGTTCGACGATGGCGGGTTGTTCGGCCCAACCGGTATCGCGAATCAGTTCCATGACGGCTACTCCGTTCCGTCCGCGGGGATGACGGCGGTACCGCGAGCGCGGACCGCTACCAGAGGCGGTTCCAGGACCTGCGCGCGACCGGTGTCATCGGAACCGCGACAGATCACCCGGAGTTCGAAATCGACCGTGCGGCTGCGATTTCCCTTGTCCACCAGAGTTGCCTCGGCCTCGACGACGTCGCCGCCGCGGATCGGCGCGAGGAAGGCGACGGACGAGTAGCCCGCGAACAGGCCTTCGTGGCCGTCCAGCTCGATCGACAGATTCGTGCCGACGTCGCCGAACAGTTTCAGGGCGTAAGCGCCGTCGACCAGATTGCCCGCGTAGTGCGCATCGGAAAAGGCAACGTAGCGCCGATGGATTGCCTTGCTCATGGGATCTCCTCGTGGATCGGGCCGAGAGTGCGCGACCGCGCTTCGCCGTCGATCTCGATGCCCGGATAGCCGCGCTTGGCGATCTCGGTACACATCCGGCGGTATTTGCCCACCCCACCGACGTAACCCATGAAGGTGTTCGGCTTGCCCTCGACGTTGGAGCCGCGATACCAGGAGTCGGTCGTGGCGAACAGGGTGGGGGCGACGGTTGCCTCGGTGATGTCCACCCACTCGTTCTCGGCCTCGGCGGTGGCTTCGATCACCGTCGCGCCCTTGTCGCGGGCGTGTTCGAGGAGATCGGCGATCCAATCGACGGCCTGCTCGATCGTCACCACCACATTGCTCACCAGCGCGGGGCTCAACGGGCCACCGACCATGAAGAAGTTGGGAAAGTCCGCGGCCATGATCCCCAGATAGGACCGGATTCCGTTGCGCCAGGCCTGCTGTAGCCGCACGCCGGAGGCGCCGGTGAGGCCGAGCCCGAACAGCGGGCCGGTAAAGGCGTCGAACCCGATGGCAAGCACCACCGCGTCCACCTCGTAGGAGCCCTTCGAGGTGACGATCGCGTTCTCGGTCATCGTCTCGATCGGCTCGTCGCGCAGCGACACCAGCGATACGTTCGGCCGGTTGTAGGTCTCGTAGTAGTCGGTGCCGAAGACGCTGCGCTTGGCGCCGAGCGGGTGATACCTGGGCACCAGCAGTTCGGCGGTGGCCGGGTCGTCGACGATCTCGCGGATCTTGTCGTGGATGAACTCCGAGGCGGTCCGGTTCGCCTCGGCGTCGATGAGCAGATCGGCGAACTCGGCGCCGACGCCCTGGAAGCCGCTGCGCTCATAGGCTTGCTCGTAGCGCCGTCTGCGCTCCTCGTCCGAGACATCGAAGGCGTTGTCGGTGACGGGACGATCGGGGATGCCACCGGGCGAATGCCGGCATTCCTCACGGATCGCCACGTAGTCGTCCTTCACCGCATCGACCTGTTCCGGGCGGAGTTCGGCGTTGCGGGCGGGCATCACGTAGTTCGGGGTGCGCTGGAACACCGTGAGATGCTCGGCGACCTCGGCGATCAGCGGGATGGCCTGCACACCGGAGGAACCGGTGCCGATCACGGCGACGCGTTTGCCCGCGAGATCGTCGAGCGAGATATTCCACCGGCTGGTCGATACCCGTAGACCGGTGAAGTTCGCCAGGCCGGGCACGTCGAACTCCTTCGGGGTGGACAACCCGCCCGCGCCCGAGATCAGATAGCGGCTGCGCCGGGTCGCACCGTTGTCCAGCCGCACCTCCCACAACCGATCGGCGGCATTCCAGGTCGAGCCGACCACGCGGGTGTTGAAAGTGAAGTGCTTACGCAGGTCGAAGCGGTCGGCGACATGGTCGAGGTAGCCGAGGATCTCGGCCTGCGGCGCGAACCGCTGGCTCCAGGTCCACTCCTGCTGGAGCGCCTCATCGAACGAGTACGAGTAGTAGATGCTCTCCACGTCGCAGCGCGCGCCCGGGTAGGTGTTCCAGAACCAGGTGCCGCCGACGCTCGGCCCGGCCTCGAAGCCCGCGAAGGTCCATCCGGCTGTCGTCAGCCGGTGCGCGAGGTAGAGGCCGGTGAAGCCTGCGCCGACGCCGATGACGTCGACGACCCCGTGGTCGGAAGTAGAGGTGGATGCCATGGCATGAGCCGCTTTCGTTGATTTGGTCGAACGACTGGATCAAATGACTTACTTCAAAGTAGACCAGTGCTCCCGGTCACAGTCAAGGGGTGAGGCGGAAGTACTCGTGATCGCTACATGGGAAGCTCGGGCGAATCGACGCCGACCACACGGTCGCCGCAGAACACCCGCACGGACTCACCGGGGGCGTGGCCGCCGATTCCCGAAGTGCCCCAGAAACTTTGAGCCGAACCATCGGCCAGATCGGCGACCTTGGCGCCATTCACCCTGACCTCACCCGACAGCACCCGCGAGCCCACCTCGATCGCACGATCCAGATCGCCGCCGAACACATAGGCGTCCAGACCCGACGGATCGGCGTTGGCGACGCGCAACGCATCCTCGTCGGACTCCACGGCGTGCAGGCTGATGATCGGACCGAACAGTTCCGCGGTGGCCACCGACGCGTCGACTCCCGTGGCGACGGTCGGCGACAGGAAGAACCCGTCGAGCGCTGGCAGCGTCGCGGGCTGATGGATGGTCGCGCCGTGTGCCCGCAGCCCCTCGACGCGATCGCGCAGCATGGCGAAATGCGGGGCGTTCGAGATCGGACCGAGTTCGACGTTCTCGTCGAGCGAATGGCCGATCTCGATCCGGGCGATACGCTCGAGCAGGGCATCGAGCAGAGGCTCGACAAGACTCTTGTGCGCCAGCACCTTTCCCGGGCCCTCGCACCACTGACCGTTGAGCTTGGTCATCCCGTCGAGGATGCCATCGGCGGCCACGTCGATATCGGCGTCGTCCAGCACGAGGGCCGGATTGTTGCCGCCGAGCTCGAGCTGGAGGACCTTGAAGTCCTCCGCCGCGGCGCGAGCGATCGCGCGACCGGCGTTCGGGCCGCCGGTGAAGGAGACGACCTTCACCCGCGGGTCGCCGGTGAGCGCCGCACCCACCTCACCCGCACCATGTACGAGCTGCAACGCACCAGGGGGCAACCCGGCCTCGACGAAGCTCTCGACGATGATCTGCGCGCTGCTCGGTGCGTGTTCCGACGGCTTGAGGATGACGGGACATCCGGCGGCCAGCGCGCTCACCAGCTTCGCGGCGGGAATGAAACTGGGGCCGTTCCACGGGGTGAGGATGGCAGCGGGGCCCCACGGGATCTTGTAGAGCCGCACATCGCGGCCACCGGCCGCCAGCGCGGTGCGACGCGGGATGGCGCGCAGCTCCGCGGCCGCGCAACGAATCCGGTGCGGCAGGAACTGTGCGACCAGCCGGGCTTTCCCGATCGGGACGCCGCTGGTGAGGGCGTCGGTGCGGGCGATGTCCTCGATCCGGGATTCGACGATGTCGGCCGCGCGCTCGATGACGGTGGCGCGTTTCTTACTCGCCGCATCGTCCCAGCGTTCGAAGCCGTAGGACTGTTCGGCGTGGCGCAGCGCGCGCTCCACGTCATCGGGGCCGGTGGTGACGGCGCGATGTACCGGTCGGCCCGTATTGGGGTCGAGATTCCAGGCATCCGGGATCGTCGCGCACTCGGACCATTCGTCGGCGATGTAGTTGATCGGCTGGGGCAGTTGCGTATTCGACATCTGAGGCTTCCTTCGACGCTCGGGTGGGATGGATTCGCCGGTGATCAGACGGTGAGGTCGGCGACGATGCGGGTCACCGCGCCCGACTTCATCGCCTCGAAGCCCTTGTCGATCTCGTGGAACGGGATCACGTCGCTGACCATCTCGTCGAGCAGCAGCCGACCCTGCAAGTACAGGCGGGCGAACTGGATGATGTCCTCGTGTGCTTGGCCCGAGCCCATATACGAGCCGATGAGGCGCTTCTCGCCGAAGAAGAAATCCGACGCGGGCACCGTCAGCTCGGTGCCGTCGGGGGCAATGCCGACCAGGCACGCCGTGCCGGTGGTGCGCAGGACCGACAGCGCGGTGGCCGCGGTCCGCGCCGAACCTACGGCCTCGAACGAATAGTCGACGCCGTCGCCGAGCAGGTTCCTGACCTCGGTCGCGATATCGGCCGCACCGTTCACGACGTGCGTGGCGCCATAGGTCCGCGCCGCCGCGAGTCGGGCGTCGTCGAGATCCACAGCGACGATCGCCGAGGCACCGGCGAGTCGCGCACCCTGGATGATGGCCGATCCCACACCGCCGCAACCGATCACGGCGACGGTGGCGCCCGGGCGCACCTCGGCCCCCCGGAAGACGGCGCCGACGCCGGTGATGACGCAGCACGACAGTAGACAACCCACGTGCAGCCCCACCTCGTCGGGCATCTTCACCAGCGAGTTATGCCGCATCAAGGTGTGGCGGGAGAACGCGCCGACGTCACCGAGCCGCTCGACGATCCGACCATCGGGCAGCTGGAAGGCGGGACGTGGGCGCTGCCGGATCCGGGCGAGGCGCTGGCACTGGGTCGAATGGCCGACCTGGCAGTTGCGACACAGCCCGCACGAGGGCGTGAGGGCTCCTACGACACGGTCACCCGGACGCAACGTGGTCACCGCGGAGCCGACCGCCTCGACGATGCCCGCCACCTCGTGCCCGACCACCACGGGCAGGTCCGCGCCGACGGTGCCGGTCATATAGTGCAGATCGCTGTGGCACAGGCCGACATTCGAGACCGCGAGACGGACCTCGTCTGGCTCCGGGTCGTCGACCCGGATCTCGGTGAATTCGAGCGGTTCGTTCACCGCGGTGAGAACAGCTGCTTCGGTGGTGATCATCATCGTCTCCGATCTCGATTGCGCCATGCGGGCGCCGACGGCGCCGCGTCCTTCGATGTCCAGAAGCCCGCGATGCCTTCGTTGAAGGCGCCGGACTCCCAGGACCGGCGGGCGGAATCGCCTTCGCGGGCGAACGCGGCCTCGATATCTTCGGGGCGCGGCCGCAGCAGGCCGAGGTGCAGTGCGGTGATCCGCGGATCGGAGTTCCACTGCCCGACCATCTCGACCGCTCGGGTGACCAGCGTTTCCCGCGTGACGATCTCGTCGAGCAGACCGATCCGCAACGCCTCGTCGGCGCCGATCCGCCGGGAGCCGAGGACGATGCGCATGGCGTGGTTACCGACCAGGCGGCCGAGCAGGAAGCTCGAGGCGTTGGAGATGATGATCCCGCGGTGGTTCTCCGGCTGGTAGTACTCGGCGGTCGGGCTGCCGATCCGCCCATCGCAGCACAGCGTGATCTCCGAGGCTCCGCCCACGGCGATCCCGTTGACGGCCGCGATCACGGGGACCTTCGTCTCGAGGATGGCGCGGGTGATGTCGTGGAAGGTGGCGACGGCCTCGGCCATCTCGTCATAGGTCGACGGCACGGCCCGCAGATCCTCACCGGCGGAGAAGGCGCGTCCGGCGCCGGTGAGCACGATGCCGCGGACGCGATCACCGGTACCGAACCGGCGGATGGTCTGTGCGAGCCGTACCCGGGTCGCCACGTCCAGCACGTTCAGTTTCGTCGGCCGGTTCAGCGTGAGTACCGCTACGTCCGCCTCGATATGGAGGTCCAGGTGGTTGTCGGTCATATCCGGCTCCTCAGTCGCGCGGCGGTCGTAGGTCATGGGTGATGCCGGGATGTTCGGCGGCGCGCGCCTTCAGCGCGGGCTTGGACACCCGCTCGGACGGGGTGCGGGGGAAGTCCGCGACGAACTCCACGTAGCGTGGAAGTTTGAAGCGCGCCAACTGGTTTCGCACCCGGTCGAGAAGCTGCTGCGCGGTCGCCCGGCTCTGCTCCACGCCGGGCGTCAGCTGCACGAATGCCTTGACCTCCTCGCCGAACAGTTCATCCGGCACGCCGACGACCGCCGCCGCGACGACACTGTCGTCACGTTCGAGCACCCGTTCGACCTCCGCGCTGGCGATGTTCTCCCCGCCGCGACGGACCATGTCCTTGATCCGGCCGACCAAGCGGTAGCTGCCCGCCTCGCGGATGGCGACATCACCGGTGTGCAACCAGCTGTCGCGGAGGACCTGCGCGGTGTCCTCGGGCCGATTCCAGTAGCCGAGCATCATCGGTGCGCCCGAGGTGATCAGTTCACCGGACTCGCCCTCGGCGACCTCGCGGCCCTGCGGGTCGACCACCCGCACCTGCTTGGTGGGGACCGGCCGTCCCAGCCGTCCGGTACCGACGTCGGTGGCGCAGTCGGGCAGGCTCACCAGGTCGACTCCGCTCTCGGTCATCCCGAAGATCTCTCGCCACGGCGCGCCCCACCGCTGTTCGAGCTGCGCGTGCAGCGTGGCGGGGACGGCCGAGCACAGCACCAGGCGCAGGTCGTTGTCGCGGTCCTCGGGGGTGGGCGGCTGCTTGAACAGCAGGGTCGGCATCGAGCCGAGCACATAGCAGAACGTGGCCCGGTGCTTGCGGACATCGGCCATGAAACCCGAAGCGGAGAACCGGGGAAGCACCACGAGCGGCATGCCGACCGTGAGACACAGCGAGGTGTTCCACTGCGGGTCCATATAGGAGAACGGCTGCGAGGTGAGCGCCACATCGCCGGGCCCGAGGTCCGCGGCGACCGCACAGATCCACCCCAGCCGAGTCCAGTAGTCGTGGGTCAGCATGCAGGCCTTGGGAAATCCCGTTGTCCCCGAGGTGTATTGGAGGTTGGCGAGCGTCGCACCGGACAGGGCGACAGCGGGCCGCCGCGCGGGAAACCGCGCGAGGTCGCCGGGCGAGGCGACGTCGCCGATTCGGAGATCGGCCAGATCGCTGTTCGCGGCCAGCACCTCGTCGACGAGCGGGGCATGGGCGGCATCGGTCAACACCATCCGGGCGCCGGAATCCCGGAGCACGAATTCCAGGTCCGCCCGCTGATAGGACGAGTTGACCGGCACCGCCACGCCACCCGCCGCCAGGATGGCCAGCCAGGCGATCGGCCACTGCACCACGTTGGGCAGCATGATCGCGACCCGATCGCCCGGGCGGACCGCATCCTCGGTGACCAGTCGCTGCGCGAGACGCGCGGTCCACTCGTCGACCTCGCCGAAGGTCAACGATCCCTCCGCGAATCGGAGGAACTCCTGGTCGGGACAGCAGGCGGCCTGGTCGGCCAGCAGACCGACGAGAGTGTCGACGGACGGGTCAACGGCCATGCGATCGATGGCGATCGCACCTGTGGGGCGGACCGGTTCGATTCGGGTCATGTCGTCCTCTTCGCGAATAGCAGATGGTGGGCAGCTCGTCATCGATCGACCTGCGGTCGCCGGACTGCCGCCGACGCGACGCTCACGCCGCTGGGCGCGAGTACGGCCACCAGTGGATGGAAATGTGAGGCCTGCCATAACGGTAGCGATAGTTTGTCAATTGATCAAGCCATTTGACCCACTTCGTTGGACGCACGGCGTCGGGCACGCCGGTGATATGCCGTTCCAGCTGGTAATGTCGGCACTGACTTGATCAATCGTTCAGATCTGACCCGACAGGAGCAACGCATGGCTCGCATCCCCGCCGCCGAACGCCGCGCCGACCTGGTGGCCGCTGCCGTGCGCGTAATCGCCGCCCATGGGGTGGACGGAGCCACCACGCGCCGTATCGCCGAGGAGGCAAATGCCCCGCTGGCCACGCTGCACTACTGCTTCTCCACCAAGGAGATGCTGTTCGGCGCCGTCTTCGAGCATCTCGCCGGTCAGTATCGAGAAGTATTGACGCGCAACGATGCCCACAGCGATGTGCAGACCACGGCACGCGCGCTGCTCCGCGGCGTGATGGAGTGGTATCTGGAAAATCCGGACTTCGGCGCGACGATCATCGAACTGATCAGCTGGGGCCAGCGCGAGGGCGAGCAGACCCAGGGCGTGTACAACGCGGCCTTCGAGACCATGCGCGCGATCCTCGAAGCCACCCCGACGCGATCGGGTCGACCGGTCGACCGTGACACGATCGACCGACTGATCTACGTGGTGTCCGCATTGTCGGACGGCTTCGCGCTCAACTGGCTGGTGTTCACCGACACCGCCGCATCGGCCGCGCAGCTCGAGCTCACCCTCGGCGTGCTCGATGCGTGGATGTCGACCAACCTCGGCGATGCCGCCGCCGCGCCCGCGGTCGAGCCCGCGAATGCCACACCCGTGCCGGATATGCGGTCACTGGTGTCCTGGGTGCGCACGGATTGATATCGCGCCGACCCGAAAGTCTGTGGCCGACACCGAAAAGACCGCGGCCACAGACATTTTCGGTCCACTCAACGCCGCTCGGCGGCCGCCTCGGTGAGCCAGCGCAGCGCACCGTCATCGCTTTCCATCCACTCCGGATGCCACTGCACCCCGAGTACCGCGGCCCCGGCGAGCTCGATGGACTCGGCCACACCGTCATCCGTGCGACCGGTGACCACCAGACCGTCGCCGCAGACGTCGACTGCCTGGTGGTGCCACGAGTTGGTCACCAATCGGTCGCCGAACACCTTCTGCGCGATCGTCCCCGCATCGAAGGTGACCATATGGTCGGGGTCACCGTCCGACAGCGGCCCACTCGACATGAGGTGGCGCACCGGCCCGACCGGCAGATCGGGGATCAGCGTGCCGCCGAGCGTCACATTGAGCACCTGCATACCGCGACACACGCCGAGCAGCGGGATCTCCCGGTCGAGCGCGACCCTGGTCAACGCCATCTCGAACTCGTCCCGGACAGGGTCGTGAACCGAGGGATCCGCGAGCGGGTCGACACCGCTGACCACCGACTCGTCGCCGCCCCAATAGCTCGGATGCACATCCTGACCGCCGGTGACCACCACACCGGACAGCCACTGGCCCAACGCCTCCGGTTCGGCGTCGTAGGGCAGCATCACCGGCACACCACCGGCGCGCGTGATCCGGTCGGCGAAATCGGAGATGAAGCTATCGGTACGGCGCTGACCGTACCCCGGATGGCTGCCCCTGATCAGCTCGGTGCGAAACCGCCGCCCGGTCAGTCCGATCAGCGGTTTCGCCCGTGCCGAGCGAGCTGTCACGGGAACTCGAAGTATCGGGCCGACTCCCACTGCGAGAGTTCGGCGAACGGATCACCGCCGGCGGTGTGGAACTGCATCCACTCCCAGCGCCGCGTCCCGACCCAATAGTCCACGAACTCGTCACCGAGCTGTTCGCGCAGGATCAGATCGGCCTCGAGCGCGTCGGCCGCCTTGGTCATGGTGTCGGGCAGCCGCTCGAGGTCGGGCACACACCAGGCCAGGTCGCTGACCGGCTCCGGCGGCTCGAGCTCGCCGTCGAGGCCCGCGATCACACCGGCGAGAATCGTCGCGACCGCCAGGTACAGGTTGGCGTCGGCGCCGGGAACGCGATATTCGAGACGGGAGTAGGCCGGGTGTCCGCACACCGCACGCACCGCGGTGCTCTTGTTCGCGATACCCCAGGTGACCGTCGTCGGCGGGCCGCTCAGGTCCACCAGGCGGCGATAGGACGTGATCTGCGGGAGCATGACCGACGCCGCGCCCCGCATTGTCGCGAGCAGTCCACCGACAGCGTGCCGCATCGTGTCCGACGGCCCGTCGGGAGCATGGAACGCGTTGACCCCGTCCCGCCGCAAGGACAGGTTGATGTGGGATGCCTGGCCGTATCCGGCGGTCGGCTTGGCCATGAACGTCACGGTGTGACCGAGTTCGAAGGCCACTTCCCGCATCACCTGCCGGGCGCGAGCCCAGTTGTCGCACACCGAGATCGGATCTCCGGGAACCAGATTGAGTTCCACCTGGCCCGCCGCGTCCTCATCGCTCCACGCTTCCCACTCGATGCCGATCTCGTCGAGGCGCCGGGCGACCGACGACATGTAGTCGACCCAGTCCTTGGACTTGGCGAGGTGGTAGGCGGTGCCCGCACTACCGCCGAGCGGGGTCAGATCGCGGTAGCCCTTGGTCCGGGCCTCATGGATGGATTCCTGGAACACGGTGGCCTCGATCTCGACCGCGATGGTCGCGGTGAAGCCGCGCGTGGCGAGTCGGTCGACCAGTGTGCGAGCGAGGTTGCGCGGACAGGTCCCGATCGGCGTGCCATCGGCCTGCCAGTAGTCACCGATGACGGACTCCAGGCCGGGCGCCCACCGCACCAGCGTCGACATATCGGGCCGGAACTGCACATCCGACACATGCCCGCGCCACTCGGGAAAGGCGAAACCGAAGGTCGGTGCGTTGCCCAGATCGAGGCCGAACAGGAGATCAGCCATTGCGAAGCCCGAGTCCGCGCATGCGGTGAACTTCTTGGGTGCCAGATTCTTACCGAGGAAGCTGCCGTCATGGTTGGTGGACTCGAGCCGGACCGTATGCACCGGAATGTTGTGATCCGTTGCGGTGGCAGTGATTTCAGACATCGTATCGAACCTTCCATGATGCGGCGACCAGCACCGACAGCTGTGAGAACGTGCCGCGTACGCCGATATGGCCGGTGGACAGGGCAGCGATCAGGTCGTCGGCGCCGGAGAAGATGCCCGCCAGCAGCTCCGTCGGACCGGCGATGACGTAATGGCTCTCCCCCTCGCCGACGACGTGCTGATCCAGCCCGTCCGGGCCCTCGGTGATCGCGATGAGCACGTCGGGGATGCCCGGCACCGACCGGGCGGCGGCCCAGAACGACTCCGCGGCGGTCCGCCAATCCGGCAGTGGCGGCGCGAGCAGGGCGATCGTCGCCGCGGCGAGATCGTCGGCGCCCACCAGCTCGCCGACCAGGGCGAACCGCTGGTTCAGATCGACGATCATGGTGAGGTCGGGCTCGACGAACACACCGCTCGACACCGCGATGGCACCGGGCGTGAGGGTGATCGTCGCGGCCTGCGGGGTGTCGTGCGAGCGGATGGCGACTGTGCCCGCCACCGTATCCGGGACGGCGCCGTCGGCGCGGATGGAATCGGCAATGGTCCGACCGATCAATCGGACGATCGGACTCGCGTCCTCCTCGATCCGAATATCGACCCCGCCGACCGCCTCGGTCCCACATGCGGGACCGATCGTCGTTTCGGTCATCTTGCTGTCCTTTCGATTCGACGAGATCGCATGCGCGGTAGACCGTCGTCAGTGGATCCCCGAGTTGACCAGAATTTCTAGTCAAACGTCTGAGTCATATGACTATGATAGTGAGGCACAGATCACTTCCTGTCAACGACTTTGCGAGGTTTTCCATGAACGACGGCCCGGACTGGTGGCACCTGCTCGATGACCAGGCGGCGGCAGTAGCCCGGATGCTCGGTCAGATCCTGCGGAAACCCCTCCGCGAGCTGGGACCCGAGCAGGCCAGGGCACTGGTGGACTCGACTCCGTCCAGTGAACCGATCACGCCGGTCGAGCATGTCGGACAATTGACCGTGCCGACACGTGCGGGAACGATCCGGGCTCGCCGGTATCGCGCGGGCCGAGCCGCGCCCGCCGACGGCGCACCCGCGCTGGTCTACCTACACGGCGGCGGTTTCGTCCTCGGCACCTTGGACGGAGCAGACGAGGTGTGCCGCGCGATCGCCGCGGGTTCGGGTTGGACGGTCGTATCCGTGGAGTACCGCTTGGCTCCGGAAAACCCCTATCCGGCAGCGCTGCAAGATTGTATCGACGCCTACGCATGGCTGACGACAACAGCGCCGGAGCTCGGCATCGACCCGAACCGCCTCGCGATCGGCGGCGACTCGGCGGGTGGCAATCTCGCCGCAGCCCTGTGCCTGCACCGACGCGAGGAAGGCAGCAGCCTTCCGGTGACACAGGTGCTGGTCTACCCCGCCGTCGACGACACGTTCACCACGGCGTCGTGGTCGGACTTCGCCGACGCACCGCTGCTGAGCGCGGCCAATGCGCGCTGGCTCTGGGAGCAGTACGTCGGTGCGGACCACACGGGTGGCGACCACCTGGCGGCACCCATGCGCGCGGCGTCGCTGCACGGCTTGCCGCCCGCGCTGATCATGACCGCGGAGGTCGACCCGATCCGCGATGATGCCGAGGCGTACGCATACCGACTGCGACGCGAGGGCGTTCCGGTCACACTGACCAGATACACCGGCGTCTTCCATGGGTTCTTCACCGAGGTCACGGCGTTCGCGCAGGCCGGACAAGCGATCGAGGAAGTGTGTATGCATCTACGCGAGATCGCGCAATAGCCAACCGATCTGGTGACCGTGATGCTGTGCGCATCACGGTCACCAGATGTGCGGCGAGCAGTGCCGGTACAGGTGCGTTGGGCGTTCGCCTGCCGACCACTGCTCGTCGATGACTGGCAGATCCCGTTATTCGGCAGAGGCCCGGGCGGGACTGCGCATCAGGCGGATCGCCAACACGACGATCCAGATGCCGCTGGCAACGATTCCGAGCCGTTCGATGAGACCTGCGGGTCCTCCGTCCACCAATTTGGCGATCAGGGCGAAGACGATATAAGTGGTGGGGACCAGCAGGCCGGTGGCGACCGAATACCGGTACCAGCCGCGACTTGCCAGCGGCTCACCGCGCCGGGCGAGCACGAAGCACACCGCGGTCATCGAGGTGAACTGAACCAGACCGAGGAGAGTGTGCACGGCGCCGTGAACTGTCAGCGTCTCCGGCTCTCCCGGCGGGTAGCCCAGCGAGGGGTCGGGCAGGATGGGTCCGATGGCGACGAAGGTGAGGCCATAGATGCCGAGCAGAACGGGGCCCCAGGTGGAACCGCGCCCGGTGCGCATCAGCTGCCGCGTCCCGAAGGCAAAAGCGAGCAGCAGCGATCCGGTGACGATGTAGTTGGTTATCTGCATCCATCCGCCGGGACCCAGTTCGAGGTTGCTGTCGGGCACCACCCAGGGGTTGTAGTCGGGGCGGATCGCACCGAGGACGTGAATGACGACAATGTTGAGCAGCGGACCGATGACACCGCAGATCAACAGCAGTTTCATCACTGCCGAGTGCTGTCCGGCGCTCGGTGCCGAGGTATGGGCGGTCGGTGGCTTCGCGGGGCCGAGAGTGTCGGTCACGACACGGCTCCTCTCGTCGATCGGGGTTGTTGTCGGTTCGAGGTGCGTTCGATTCGCCGACCGCACCCGAGGGGACACCACTATCGAACGATCGGTCACCCCGAGTATTGGAAAAATGTTCCCCGCGCCCGTACCGCCCCTTGGCACTTCAGCCCAGGTATGGCATACGGCGCCCGTCCAGGTAGTGGGTCAGCCTGAGCCTCTGCGTGTGGTGGATGTCGAGGCCGTCCAGTTCGGCGGGACTCACGAACCGCAATTCGGTCGACTCGTCGGAGACGGCGAGGACGCCCCCGATGACACGGGCGAGGAAGCACACATTGAACTGGCGTCGGACCTCGCCGTCACTGTAGGCGATGATATGGCGGGGATCGGTGTAAGTGCCGACAAGTCCGGTGATTTCGATATCCAGCCCGGTTTCTTCCTTGACCTCTCGCACAGCACAGCCGGGAAGGCTGTCGGTCAGTTCAGCCGAAGAAAGTAACGGATCGTTTGTAGTGGGAAAGTAGCGGATGTGCGGCGATTTCCCCCGATGAGACCAAAAATCCCTCTACCAGCTTGTGCTGGTAGAGGGATTCTTCCTGCTCCCCCATCTGGACTCGAACCAGAAACCTGCCGATTAACAGTCGGCTGCTCTGCCAATTGAGCTATAGGGGACTATCCTGTGGGCCGTCGGCGTACCGGGCGGACCGAGGTGAAACTTTAGCGTATGGGTGGGCGGGGGCCCAAATCGTGTCGTCAGAGGGGGGTGAGGGGGTGTTGAGCGGGGTGTCTGTGGGGTGGGTGGATCGACAGGGGTGGTGGGTGTCGGGCAGGATGTAGGCCGCGGACAGGCGAACGGGAGGAGCTCGAACAGATGCTGCGGTTGATGATCGGCATCGCGGCCGGGTATGTGCTCGGCAGCAAGGCCGGGCGGGCGCGCTATGAGCAGATCAGTGCGGCCACCCGCGCGGTCACGGGAAGCCCGGTCACCCGCAAGCTCGTCCAGGTGAGCAGGCAGCGGCTGTCGGACAAACTCAGCACGCGTCCGGCGCTGGAGCCGATGGAGCCGCTCGATGAGCGGACCACGGTGCTGGTGCCGCACGATCAGTTGCGGCGCTGAGCTTTTCGATCCCTCAGAACAGCGACTGCGCGTCCGCGGCGATCATGAAGCCGTGCCCGGCCTGATCGCAGCGGATGCCCGTGGGCATCGACGTGCACGCGGTGCCGCGGACGATGATCGTTTCTCCGTACTCCAGGACGTTTCCGCCGCCCTTGCGGGTGCCGTCGGTCGGTGAGCCGACGAAGAAGCCCTGGTTCACGCACATGAATCGGGCGGCCCCACCGACGACCTGGGCGGCCAAAGCGCGGTCTTCGCGGCTGGTATCGCAGTCGGTCAGCTCCGGCGGCACCACTTGTGTGGTGCGCAGTTGGCAGCCGGTGCCGAGTTCACCTTCGTTGATGAAGCCGCACATGATGTTTCCGGTGGGCGACTGGAAGTAGTAGTGGTTGCCCTGCTGGAAGTCGCGGGCGTCCACGGTGGCGTCGTCACGGGAGGGCAGGGTGGTCGGCGGGACGGCCTCGCCGGTAGGGGGCTGGCCGGGGTTCGGCTCGCCGGAGGCGATGGCGGGCGGCGCGGGTTCGGGAGTGCCCGGTGTGATCGGCCGCTCGGGAGCCGTGGACACCGCCGAATTCGCGTCCGCTGACGGCGGGGAGCTGTCTTGCGCGCAGCCCGACATCCCGAACGCCACGAGGACCGCCAAGCTCGCCAGAAACACTCGCTTCATCCCACGCCTCCCACCGATGGTGCCGAACCCGACTACCGAGTTGATCATCGAGCAGGACGTGATCGTTACGGCGCAACCGATCCGTACTCACTACCTTCCCACCCGGCACAAGGACCGCCGCCGGACCAAGTGCATGCTCGCACCACCTTCGCCGACCTGGTGCCGGGGACAGATCCACCTGTGCCAGGCCACTGCACGCATGCGGGTGAGTGCCACTCGGGCGACCCCGAATCAGTGCGGCGCGAAATCGTCCGAATTCCCCATGGCCTGCTCCAGCAGGCTCTTGCGGTACTGCTCCAACGCCACCAGATCGCCGAACAACGTCAAATAGGCCTCGGATTGTTCGGTCGACGACACCCGGTGCAGTTTCGATTTCAGCTCCGCGATCTGGCGGCCGACCAGGCCCTCCTGCGCGCGGGCGAGCACACCGGTGACGAAACGCGGGATATCGCCTTCCGACCGCACCGGCAGGGGCTCGCTCGCCAGTTCCGAGATCAAGGCGCGCACGGTCAGATCGTCGGTGCGATCGGATACCGCGCCGACCCATTCGGCGCCGACCAGTCCGGCCGCGGTACCACCGGCTTCGGTGATGAGCGTGCGGATCGTCACGTACGCGGGATGGGTGAACGCCTCGACTTCCAGCGCATCGAACGAGGGCCCGGCGATGGACGGATATTGCAGTCCGGCCGCGAGCGCCTGGCGCTGCGGGAGCAGGACGGGATCGTTCGGGTTCGGCCGGGCGACGGGAGCGTCGGCGGTCTGCTCGCGCGGATTACGTCGCGTGGTGCCGGGCGCGGCGCCGCCGGTGCGCTGACGTTTGGCTTCCTCTTCGACGCGCCGGTAGACGGTCTGTACATCCAGCCAGCCGGTGCGATCGGCCAGGTCGGTGGCGTAGCGCTTACGTCGTCCGTGGTCTTTGATCTGCGCCACCAGCGGCACACCCCAGCGCAGCACCTCCACCTGACCGTCGCGGGTCAGATCGTTGATCCTCGGGTCCTTGCGCTTCTCGATCTCGCTGTCGAGCGCGAATTCGAACAGCAACCGGCGTTTGGCCACCACATCGCGTACGGCGGCGTCGCCGGAATGCTGGCGCAATTCACACGGGTCCTGCCCGTCCGGCGTGGTGGCGACGTAGATCTGGGCGGCGACCTTCTGGTCGTTGAGGAACGCCTTCAGTGCGGCCGCCTGGCCTGCCGCGTCACCGTCGAAGGTGAAGATGATCTCGCCGCGCCAGAAGTTGTCGTCCATGAGCAGGCGTCGCAGGATGGCCAGATGGTCGTCGCCGAACGCGGTACCGCAGGCGGCGACAGCGGTTTTCACCCCGGCCAGATGCATGGCCATCACGTCGGTGTAGCCCTCGACGACCACCGCCTGATGTCCCTTGGCGATCTCGCGTTTGGCGTGATCGAGCCCGAACAACACCTGAGACTTCTTGTACAGCACCGTTTCCGGCGTATTGACGTACTTACCCGGCATGGTGTCGTCGTCGTAGAGCTTGCGGGCGCCGAACCCGATGACCTCGCCCGCCAGATTGCGGATGGGCCACAGCAGCCGCCGGTGGAATCGGTCGATCGGACCGCGCCGACCCTCCCTGGACAGGCCTGCCGCTTCCAGTTCCTTGAACTCGAAACCCTTGCGCAGCAGGTGTTTGGTCAGCGTATCCCAGCCGTCGGGGGCGTAGCCGCAGCCGAACTGGGCGGCCGCGGCGCCGTCGAAATTGCGTTCGGTGAGGTAGGCGCGGGCCGCTGCGGCTTCGGGTTCGCGCAGCCTGGCCATGTAGAACTCGTGCGCTGCGGCGTTCGCGGCCACCAGCCGGGCTCTGGTGCCGCGGTCACGCTGGACCGAGGTCCCGCCGCCCTCGTAGTTGATCTGGAAGCCGACCTTGTCGGCGAGCTGTTCGACCGCTTCGACGAAACCGATGTGCTCGATCTTCTGGATGAACGCGTAGACGTCGCCACCCTCACCGCAGCCGAAGCAGTGGAACAGGCCGTGGTTGGGCCGCACATGGAACGACGGCGATTTCTCGTCGTGGAACGGGCACAGCCCCTTCATGGAATCGGCGCCGCCACGCTTGAGCGCGACGTACTCCCCCACCACATCCTCGATCCGGACGCGTTCGCGTATCGCAGCGATATCGCGATCTGGGATTCGTCCGGGCACTGTTGAAGTCTAGCGGGCGCCGCCGGGCGCGGGCCGCCGCAGTCCTGACGAGGCCACACGGCCATGGCCCGGCCCGATCAGCGGTTCACGCGGGCGGCGATCCGCTCCAGCCTGCTCTCGGTGTAGGAGGCGATCTGGTCGACGATCACCCGCACACGCGCGGTGTCGTCGGCGGCGGCGTGCCACCACGGCAGCAGCAGCGGGTCGAGTCCGTCGGGCGCGCCCGCGAGCAGACTTTCCGCGACGGCGATGATGCGGTCACGCTGGTCGGCCTGACGCAGTTTGTGGTCGGGATCGGACATCACATAGCGCAGCGCCACCGTCTTGAGTATCGCGACCTCCGCGGCGGCGATCGGCGATACCTCCAGGTCGGCGGCGTAGCGGGTGAGCGGTCCTTCGCCAGCCATGCGGCGGGTGTCGACCACCGCGGCCGTCGCGAAACGACCGACGAGTTCGCTGGTCAGCCGCTTCAACGCCACCGAATCGGCGAGCGAGCCGTCATAGGTGAACACCCGCGCGACCACCGGCAGCTCCGACAGCCGCTGCGCCGCCGCGACCAGATCATCGACCGAGAGCGACCGGTGGTGCACATGCCCCATCTCGGCGAGCGCCCGCTGCTCCACTCGGTCGGCCAGCGCGCGCAGATCGATGCGTCCGGCGATGATGCCGTCCTCGACGTCGTGCACCGAATAGGCGACGTCGTCGGACCAGTCCATGATCTGGCATTCCAGGGTCTGCCGTCGCGGCGGCGCGCCCTTGCGGACCCAGGCCAGCCGGTCGGCGTCGACATCGTAGGCGCCGAATTTGGTACCGGACCCGGTGCGCTGCCACGGGTATTTGATGGCGGCGTCGAGGGCTGCTCGTGTGAGGTTGAGTCCGGCGCTGGTTCCGTCCGGCTCGAGCACTTTGGGTTCGAGGCGGGTGAGGATGCGCAGATTCTGGGCGTTGCCCTCGAAGCCGCCGTACCGGTCGGCCCAGATGTCGAGGGCCTGCTCACCGTTGTGGCCGTAGGGCGGATGGCCGATGTCGTGGGCGAGTCCGGCCAGGTCCACGAGGTCGGGATCGCAGCCGAGCCCGTCGGCGATACCGCGCCCGATCTGGGCGACCTCGATCGAATGGGTGAGCCGGGTGCGCGGGGTGTCGCCGTCACGCGGGCCCATGACCTGGGTTTTATCGGCGAGGCGGCGCAGGGCGGCCGAATGCAGGACGCGGGCGCGGTCGCGGGAGAAATCGCTGCGATGACCGTTGCCGTCGCTGGTGAGCCCGGCGGTTTTCGGCCCTTCGAGGACGAGGCGTTCGCGGTCGGGTGCGGAATAGCCGAGGATGCTCATCTCACTGCCCCGCCGTGTAGCCGAAGTCGGCGGAGAAATGGGTGAGCTGGTACCACAGCAGTGCGAAGGTCTCCCGGAAGATGCCGTGCGCCTGCGATTCCCTGGTGTAGACGGCCGGTCCGGTGCGGGTGGGCGCGGTCCAGGCGTCGAGGCCCGCGTCACGGGCCATGGTGCGGGTGCGCAGTGAATGCCACGGGTCGCTGACCAGCACCGCCGAGGACATCTCACGCGCGCGCATGGCCGTTGCGACGGCTTCGACGCTGCGCAGGGTGTCGGATCCGGTTTCCACGGCGAGGATCCGATCCGCGGGTATGCCACGCTCCATCAGATAGTTCTTCCCCGATGCGGCCTCGGTATACAGATCCCCCTCCTGTTTTCCGCCGACGGTGATCACCCGCGGCGCGACCCCGGCCTCGAACAGGTCGTACGCCTGGTCCAGCCTGGCCTCGAACACCGAGGACGGCGTACCGGAATACTGGGCGGCGCCGAGCACCACGATCGCGTCGGCCTTGCTGTAATCGTCGATCCGCGCCACCTGCCACACCCGGAACGCGGTGCCGAACACGAGCACGATCCCCACCAGCACCACCCCGGCGACCAGCCGCCACCCCCATCGCAGCATTCCCGCTCCTACTCCCCGCGGTACGGCGGGTTCGGTGACAGTGCCCGTCCGGGTGCGCAGTGGTGCCGAATTCACTCCTCGAGTTTGCCAGCTGGGTTCGATGGTTCCATTCCGGCGAGGGTTCTCCATCGAATCGTTATTGACCCGTGGGTCACGCATCCTCGTCCCGCGGCTCCGGCGTTTTCCCGCCGCGGGCAGCTGTTTCGTTGTCGGCGGTCAATCGGAATACGGTGCGTTCGAGCATCGGCAGGATCTCGGTGATCTCGATCGAACCGATGGCGAAGGCGCCGATGAGCGCGAGCACCATATTGGTCAGGATGAGCGCGACGTCCTCGGCGTAGGCCGGATCGAGCCCGTCGAGGACGCCGACCGCCACCGGCAGGACCGCGTTGAACCCCTGTGCGTCGAGACGTTGACCGGCCGGGCCGAGGCGGGCCCGATGGTAGGCCTCGAGCATCTTCGGGCTCCGCTCCCACGGTTCGAACACCGCCCGCAGGACCGAGATGAGCCCGTCGCGGACAGTGTCCTGCGAGGTCAACGGCTTCAATTCACCGTAGGTGTGCTCGGTCATCCACTCCTCGATCGCGGAGACGATCAATTCGTCCCTGGTCGGGAAGAGCTTGTAGACCGTGGCGAGCGAGACGTGCGCGCGGCGGGCGATCAGGCGCAACTGGACCGCGTCGTAGCCCTCGGATTCCAGTACATCGAGCACGACGCCGGTGATCTGTCCGGATATCTCCGACTCTCGCCCGCTACCCATCCTCGTCACAGTAATTCGATTGCCAAGTAACTGTGTTACCAGACACGGTAACCATGTTACTCTCACTGCTCGTGAGCCGGTTCGCGCCGGGCCTCGCCACATGGGAGTCCGGCGCGCAGGGGGTTCTATGTCGTCGATCAGGGCTCGGTCCACCACCGCTGATCCCGCTCGACAGCTTCGGCACGCGGATGCGGACCGGCCATGGTTTCCGGGAGTCGCCGCGAGCATTTCGACAATGGTTCGCACGGAAAGAAACTCATGCATCGACAGCATTCCGCCCCGTCCTCGCGTGGTCGACGACCCGGACTGATCCGCCGGACGCTCGCCGTGAGCGCCATCGCCCTGCTCGGCGTCGCGGCAAGCATCTGCACCGCCACGGCCGCACCCGACTTCTACACTCCCCCAGGCGAATTGCCGTCCACACATGGTGCCGTGATCAAGACCGAACCCATGCCGCTGTTCCTGATGACCCCGGGCAGCGAGGGCTGGCCGGTGCAGGGCCAGCGGGTGATGTTCACCTCGCGCACCCAGGACGACGCCCCCGTCGCGGTAACCGGCACCTACATCGACGCCACCCAACCGTGGCGCGGTGCGGGCGAACGGCCGACGGTGGTCATCTCACCCGGCACCGTCGGTCAGGGTGATCAATGCGCACTGTCGCGGGCCTTCAGCGTCGGCATGCATGTGAGCACCGAGCCGCTCTCGCTGTCGGCGAATCAGGAGGCGCAATCGGCCGCGGCCTGGAACGCGCTCGGCGCACGCGTTTTCGTCACCGACTACATCGGGCTCGGCACGCCCGGCGTGCACACCTACGCCAATCGCATCGAACAGGCGCACGCGGTACTCGACGCCGCACGCGCCGCCCACGCTCTCGCGGGAACCGGACCGGATACGCCGCTGGTGCTCTGGGGTTATTCGCAGGGCGGTGGGGCGAGCGCGTCGGCCGCGGAAATGCAGCCCGATTACGCGCCGGAACTGAATCTGAAGGGCACCTGGGCCGGTGCGCCGACCGCCGACCTGATGGCCGTGGTCGAACAGATCGACGGCAATCTGATCGGCGCCGCCATCGGTTTCGCCATCAACGGTTTCGTCGCCCGCTATCCCGAACTGGGCAGCTTCGTCGACGACCTGGTCTCCCCCACCGGTCGCGCCCTGCTCGACAGCGTGCAGAACGAATGCATCGCCGACATCATCACCAACCACCCGTTCACCCGAACCAGCGACCTCACCGTCGACGGCCGCCCCCTGCTCGACCATCTCCGCGAACTCCCCGCCGCCGACCGCATGCTGCGCGAACAACGCACCGGCACCCTGAAACCCACCAGCCCCGTACTGATCACGCACGGCATCAACGACGACACCGTGCCCTACAGCCAGGGCCGCCGACTCGCCGAGGACTGGTGCGACAAAGGCGCAACCATCACCTTCCGCACCAACCACCTCCCCCCGATCGCCCCCGGCACCACCTTCGGCAACCACTTCGGCCCCGAGTTGATCGACGGCTTCGGACCGGACAACGCGATCAGCTACCTACTGGACCGGCTCGCGGGAAAGCCGGTGCAGGGCTGCACATTCGACTGAGTACGAGATCCCTACGCCCGCCCTGTTCGGCCGATCGGTCGCCCGGTCGGCCGAACAGAACTTCTGCCGACGAACATCGACCGGCTACCTGTGATCACACGCCGTAGAGGCAGGCCGTCATGAGCGGCAGCCGAATGACCCGGGTTTCGACACCAGCGAGTACGACGTAGACCGCAAGGACTGCGATCGAGTTCATCGGCACCGTTCGTTGGCACAGACACCCGGACCGAGCAGACCGCCCGAATCAGCATCGCCGAACTGACTGTATGGAGCATGAGGTCGCGGCGAAGTCAGGCAACACCCTAGGGGTGCTCGACTTGCGAAGGTTCGGAGAGTTATCATAAGTGTCAACTTATAGAAGGAGGTTGACATGGCATTGCTGACCGACCCGGCTGCCGTCGCCGGACTGGTGGTGCGTGAGGTGCGTAATGGGGAGCGTGGTGGGGTGCCGACGAGGATTGCGGTGGCTCGGCGGAACTATTCGACGGATCGGGAGGATCTGTGGGATGCGTTGACCAATGCGGAGCGGATTCCGCGGTGGTTCCTGCCGGTCAGTGGGGAGCTGAAGGTCGGGGGGCGGTATCGGTTGGAGGGGAACGCGAATGGGGTGGTGGAGCGGTGTGTGGCGCCGGAGTCCTTCGCGGTGACCTGGGAGATGGGGCCGCTGGTGTCGTGGGTGGAGGTCACCTTTGCGGCGACCGAGGGCGGGACGCTGCTGCAACTGGAGCATGAGGCGCCGGTCGATCCGCAGATGTGGACGCAGTACGGGCCCGGCGCGGTGGGCGTCGGGTGGGATCTGGTGATGATGGCGCTCGGCCTTCATCTGTCCAGTGGGGAGGCGGTCGATCCGGCCGAGGGGCTGGCGTTTCCGACCACTCCGGAAGGCAAGGAGTTCGTCGGTGCGGCTGCGGCCGGTTGGGCCGAGGCGGCCATCGGCTGCGGTGACGATCCGGCGGAGGCGAAGGCGGCCGCCGAGCAGACCGTGCTCTTCTACACGGTGGAGCCGGAGGACGGCGCCGAATCCTGATGAGCGCGCCTGCGGAAAAGATCTTCGAGGCGCTGGGCGACCCGGTCCGGCGGCGCATCCTCGAACTGGTGGCGACCGGTGAGCAAGCGGCCGGAACGGTCGTCGCCGCCATTCAGCAGCACACCGCGATCTCCCAGCCCGGCGTCTCCCAGCATCTCAAGGTGCTGCGCGACGCCGGGCTGGTCAGTGTTCGCGCCGAGGGCACGCGGCGGTTGTACGCGGTCGCGCCGGCTGGTGTGGACGCGGCACGATCATGGCTCGACAACCTGACCGACCCGTTGGCCCAGTTCGCACAACCGCTCGACGCACTCGCCACCGAGGTCGCACGTGGCAAGCGTGCGCGGCGCACCGGCGAGAGCGGTCAGGGGGGCGCGGTGGAAGAACGCAGTCGCCCGGCGTGAGTCCGCGCCGTGTGGACCGACATTCGCTGAACCTGTGGACCACGCCGAAACGGTCGACAACTGCCCAGCGCGGTTGAGCCGCGCATTCCACCACTCATCGACGGCAGCGCCCGTGCGCGTCACACGACCACGGCTTCCACGCGTGTCGTTGGTCGCGATCCCCACAAGCGCCGACCGCTGCCCTCGCCAGGGCTGCCGAACCATCTAGCAAACAGCAACGGTGGCCAGGCCGCTAGGACCTGGCCACCGCTACTTTTCACGATCCGTATCCCCTGACCGATCCCGATCAGGCTCCACGCATCAGGACAACCGGGTCTCGATCGCCTCGATGATGCGCGGGCGGAGTTCGGCGGCGCGGATGACGGCGTCGACCGAACCGACTTCCACGGCGCGGTGGATGTTGTGCACGCGGTCGAATTCCGCGGCCACATCGCCCAGTTTCTCCGCGCGGACCGAGGAACGGAGTTCGTCGAGTTCCGCGGTGAGGGCAGCGCGGTCGGCGCCGGACGCGTTGGCGGCGCGCGCCTCCAGATCCTTCACCCGCGGATCGGAAGCCGTGCGCGAGTTGACCTCACCGGAGAACACGACCGCGGCGGCGGGGGCACCGCCGAGCACCGAGGCGAACGAACCTTCCAGTGCGAGCACTGTCATATTCGGGTTCAGCGCCTTGGAGAACACCACGAACGCGCCACCGTGGTAGCGCGAGATCACGCAGAACACGATCGGCCCGCGGAAGTTGACGATGGCCCGGCCGATCTCGGCGCCGTACTCGAGCTGCAATTTGCGCATCGACTCCGGTGAACCGTCGAAGCCCGACAGGTTCGCCAGCACGACCAGCGGCCGGTTACCGCTCGCGGTGTTGATCGCCCGCGCGGCCTTCTTCGACGACCGCGGGAACAGCGTGCCAGCGGTGTAGGTGTCCGGACCGTCGGTGGAGGGGAAACCGCGACGCGGGATCCCGCGGGACTCGATGCCGAGCAGGCACACCGGGATTCCGCCGAGGTGCACATCCTGCACCACCGCGGTCTCCGCATCGGCCATACCGGCCCAACGTTCCAGCACCGGGTGGTCCTGGTCGGACAGTGCGCGCATCACGGTGCGGATATCGAAGGGCTTCTTGCGATCCGGGTTCGCGGTGGCGGAGAAGATCTCGCCAACGGTGGTGAAATCGCTGTCGGCCATGGTGTGCGGGAAATCGGAGACATCGCGGTCCACCGGGTCGGTGGTCTGCGACCGCCGCGGCGCCTGCTCACCGGGTGCGACGTAGGTGTGGTCGTAATGCGACATCAGCACGTCGCGGGCCGCGGTGAGGTTCGGCGCCCAGTACTGCGCCTGCCCGTTCGGGCCCATCACCCGGTCGTAGCCGCCGATACCGAAATTGTCCTCGGCCGATACGCCACCGGAGAAGTCCAGCGACTGCTTACCGGTGAGCACCATCGCCGAATCCGGCGTCATGACCAGGATGCCCTTGGTGTGCATGAGCATCGTCGCTTCGGCGTTCCAGTACGGCTGCGCACCGACGTTGATGCCGGCCACGACGATATTGATCTCGCCGCCGTCCTGGGTGAATTCGACGATGCGCTTGAGCGCGGCCGCCACCCAGTCCATGTTCTCGGTGCCCGACTTCATGGAGATCCGGGCGCCGGAGGACAGCGCGTACCACTCCAGCGGCACCTGCATCTGTTCGGCGAGATCCAGGGCGGCGATCACCCGGCGGCATTCTGGTTCCGACAGCGCGCCGAGCGATTTCGTCGGATCGCCGAGCAGCACCACCCGGGTGATGCCCTCCGGGTGCTGCGGGGTCGGCGTGGTGACCACACCGGCGACGATCGCGGCGGAGTTGTTGCCCTTGGGCCGGTCGACCGGCACCAGCGCATGATCGGCGTCGAGGTCGTATTCGGCGAACTCCCCCAGCCGACCGGTCAGCTCGTACGGGTACACGGTGTTGCGCGCCGCGGCCCGCAGCACCTTCTGCCGGTACTCGTCGAGCGGCTCGACCGCATCGTCGGTCCGTTCGCCAACGGTCACCTCGGTGCCGCCGGTGGCGTCGAAACCGATCCGCACCACGATCTTGACCAGCTCGCCGGTCGCCGGATCGGGTTGACGGGCGATGAGCAGGATCTCCTCGAGCCCGGCGCCGACGGTGGTCGGCTCCACGCGCTCGACGATGGTGTCGAGCTCGGCGCGGGTGAGATCGAGCGGCGGCCAGATGTACATGACGATCCGGTTGGTGCGCAGGCGCTTGGCCGAGGGTCGCAGCGACTGGGCGCGCCGGATGCCGTCGACGCAGGCCGCGAGCGTGCTCTCGGCCGTCGGCAGGGCCAGCAGCCTACCGTCGTGCTCACGCAATGCAGCGAGATCGCGCACCTGGGTGAACGCGATGAGCCGCTCGTCGGAGGGGTTCTCCTTCGCGACGCACTGGAACAGGTAGACCTCCTCGTCCGAGGAGGGCAGGCGGGTGAGGTCGAATTTGCGCAGCCGCTTCATCTGCATGCGCTCGGCGATGTACGGGTGCAGGCCACGGATCAGCCGCTCCTCGTCCATACCGGTCACCGAGGGTCGGAAGGTGAAGTGGTGGTGCATGACCGTGCCGTCGCTGCCCGCGACCGTCGCGGTGATGCGGTGCACCTGATTCGGCAACGGCTGCGCGCTGAGCACTTCTTGCAGCGCCGCGGCCATATCGTCGAAGTCCTCTGGCTGCTGCTCCCAGGCGAGGTAGATATCGGCCTCGATGGACGCGGCGCCGCTGGCGAGTTCGGCGAGCCCACGCAGCACGGCGTCGAGGGCGTCGAAGCTCACTGCGGCCGAGACCAGGGTCAGCCCGCGACGCTCGGCCACCACGAATGTGCAGCCGCCCGCTTCCCGGCTATGGACGTCGACGAGGTCCTTGTTGCCGTAGTAGCGGCGGGTCAGCACCTCCAGCATGACGGTGTTGTCGGCGCTGCCGCGCACCAGACGCTGGCCGAGCAGCCGCACCAGCGGCTCGGTGCTGCGCACCATCTCCGACAGCCGTTCGGCGCGGTCCGCGGCGTCCGGGTGCGCGTCGAGGTGGTTGAGGTGTTTGCGGACGTCGGCGTACACGCGAGCCCGGTTGCGCCGCAGCAGCGGCTGGCCGTACCAGGCGTACACCACACCGCGGGTGAGGTCGGCGATCACGGGGAAACGCACCTGCGTCGCCGCGACCAGCCGCTCCAGCGCCAAGCCGACGGGCTCACGCAGCGCGCGATCCGGCAGCGGCTCACGCAGCCACTCCCGCAGCAGGGTGGTGATCACCGTGACCGTGTCGGTGGGACGCTGCTGGGCGAGGAAGATGCGGAACACCGCGGCTTCCAGATCGGGAGTGCGCTCCAGCTCGGTGACACCGTAGTGTCCGAGCGCCTTGGCGAGCTTGGCCCGATACGACTCCGGCAGCCCGGCCCGTTCGACGTCGAGGCTCTGCAAATAGGTGTGGAAGTACTCGCGGGCACTGTGGACGTGACCGTGGCCGCCGTCCTCGCCCCAGGTGCGGTTGTGGCTCAGCTCGGCGAGGTCGGCGAACACCTCGATGAGTTCGAGTTCCTCGGCCAGCGGCCTGCGGTTGTCCTCGATGGCGGCCTTGCGCGCGGCGAGGTAGTCCGCCACCACCCGGCGGTCGTCGTGCGGGTCGACGTCGAAGCCGAGCAGCAGGCTGCGCAGGTCCTGCTGACCGCGCAGGATCCGCTCGTGCGGCCGGATCGCGGTGGATTCGGCGGGCAGGTCCAGCTCCACCGACTCCTCCACCGCGGCGTCGGCGGCGGCGTCGTCGTCGGCGAGCGGCTCGAGCCGCAGCAGCGGCGCACCGGCCTCCACCTGCGTGCCGACCGAGACGGCGCATTCCTTGAGGCGGGCACGGAACGGCGCGCGCAGCACCGTCTCCATCTTCATGGACTCCAGCACCAGCACCGGTGCGCCCGCTTCGACCTCGGCGCCCACCTGCAACGGGGTGGCGACGACGAGCGCGGGCGCGGGCGAACGGACGACGCCGCCTTCATCGCGGCTGACCCGATGGGTCACACCGTCGACATCGACCACGTGGACCGGCCCGTGCGTGCCGGTGACCAGCCGGTACCGGATGCCGTTGACCACGATCTGACCGGTGTGCCGGTCGAAGCGCTCGAGGTCGACGTCGGCGGTGCGGATCTCGGCTCCGGCCTCGATACCGATCCGGAACCGGTGCGCACCGATCCGGGCGACCCGCACGCGGTATCCGGCGCCGCGCAGCTTCAGGTCCAGTGGCCGTCCGCTCTCGTGCTGCACCTGCGGACGCCCACCGGACGCGGTGGACAGCAGACGATGCCGCTCGACCCGCTCTTCTTCTTCGTAGGCGTCGATGGCGGCGGCGGCGAGCGCCACGGCGGAGTGCCGCTGCGATACCAGGCGGCCCTCACCGCGCACCCGGTCGATCCAGCCGGTGTCGGCGCTGGCGTCGATCACCTCGGGCTGGTTCAGCAGGTCGAGCACGAAGCTCTTGTTGGTCGCGCCGCCCTCGATGATCACGCGGGTCTGCGCGACGGCCCGGCGCAACCGACCGAGCGCTTCCTCGCGGTCACGGCCGTAGGCGATGATCTTGGCGATCATCGAGTCGAAGTCGGCGGGAATCGTGTCGCCCTCGCTGACACCGGTGTCGACGCGGATACCGGGGCCGGCGGGCAGATCGAGCAGCGCGATGCGGCCGGGCGCGGGCGCGAAATCGCGGTCGGGGTCCTCGGCGTTGAGCCTGGCCTCGATGGCGTGGCCGCGCTCGGCGGGCGGGGTGCCTTCGAGGCGGCCGCCGGAGGCCACGTGCAGCTGTGCGCGCACCAGGTCGAAACCGGTGGTGTACTCGGTGATCGGGTGTTCGACCTGGAGGCGGGTGTTGACCTCGAGGAAGGCGAACAGCTGGTCACCGGGGTGGTAGAGGAATTCGACGGTCGCCGCACCGCGGTATCCGACGGCGATCGCGAGCCGCTCGGCCGACGCCTTGAGTTCGGCGGTCTGCTCGAGGCTCAGCACCGGTGACGCGGATTCCTCGATGACCTTCTGGTTGCGTCGCTGCACCGAGCAGTCACGCACACCGAGCGCCCACGCGGTCCCCTGACCGTCGGCGATCACCTGGACCTCGACGTGCCGGGCGCCGGTGACCAGGCGCTCGAGGAAGACGACGCCGCTGCCGAAGGCGCGCGCCGCTTCCTGGCTGGTGCGTTCGTAGGCGTCGACGAGTTCGGCTTCGTCATTGATCACCCGGATGCCGCGGCCACCGCCACCCGCGGTCGCCTTCAGCATCAGCGGGTAGCCGATCTCGGCCGCGGCAGCCGCCGCCGCCTCGACGGTCTCCACCGCACCGCGGCTCCACGGCGCCACCGGCACACCGACTTCCTCGGCGATCAGCTTGGCGCCGATCTTGTCGCCGAGCTTGCGCATGGCCTCCGGGCTCGGGCCGATGAAGGTGACGCCGATCTGTTCGCACAGTTCAGCGAACGAAGGGTCTTCGGCGACGAAGCCCCAGCCGACCCACGCCGCGTCGGCGCCGGTCGTCACGAGGGCGCTTTCCAGCGCTTTCAGATCCAGATACGGACGAGCGGACGCCGGGCCCAGGTCGTAGGCGATATCGGCCTCGCGCACGAACGTCGCATTGCGATCGACGTCGGTGTACAAGGCGACGGTTTCGATCGGGCGCGCAGTCGCCGCGGCCAGATCTCGGACTGCGTGGATGAGGCGCATGGCGGCCTCACCCCGGTTCACGATGGCAATGCGGCTGAACACTGTGCCGCTCCTTTCAAAGCAGGCTCCGCCCACCGGCGGAGGTTGCAGGTTGTCCGTCAGTCTGAACGCATGTGCCGCGATTGTGCACAGCGTGCGGAGGCTACCGGCCCGTATTTTCAGCGGAGCCGTACGCGGCGCCCGCTCCGGCGGCGATGTCCGGTCACCAGCCGCGGGCCTTCCACTCGCCCAGATGCGGCCTTTCGGCGCCGAGAGTGGTGTCGTCGCCATGGCCCGGGTAGACGACGCTGTCATCCGGGTATCGGTCGAACAGTTTGGTGGTGACGTCGGTGTAGAGGCTGTCGAAGTCGTGCGGGTTCGCGGTTTTGCCCACCCCGCCAGGGAACAGCGAGTCGCCGGTGAACAGGTGGGTGCGGCCGGAACCGTCGGTGAGCGCGAGGGCGATGGAGCCCGGTGTGTGGCCGACGAGGTGGATGATCTCGAAGGTCAGCTCGCCGATGGCGAGGGATTCACCGTCGGCGAGGGTGGCGGCCGGTGTGACGGGTAGGTGGTCGGCGTCGAGGGCGTGGGCGGTGGTCGGCGCCGTGGTGGCCGCGGCGACCTGGGCCAGGGCCTGCCAGTGGTCCGGATGCCGGTGGGTGGTGACGATGCGGCGGATCTGGCCCGGTGTCTCCTGATCGATCAGGGCGATCAGCCGGTCGGCCTCGTTGGCGGCGTCGATGAGCAGGGCGTCACCGGTGGCGGTGCACTGCACCAGATAGCTGTTGTTGTTCATGGGCCCGACCGACATTTTGATGATCCGCGCGCCGGGGACATCGCGCTGCTGCGCGGCGGACCCGGCCGAGACCTGACCGGTATAGGTGCCATCGATAGTGACCACGCACCGATGTTATCCCCGCCACGCCCCGATGTCGGCGGCAGCGACCGCGGAGGACCGCCCGCACGACGCACCGAAGTCCCGACCGACCGCCGCGGTGCCCGACCGTGGCCGATCCGCCCGTGGCGCGCGATAGATTCGACCGCATGGCGCTGCATCGGGTCGTCCGCTGGTTCGTGCTGATCGTGCTCGGGGTCGCGGTGGTCGCGGTGCCGATGGCGCGAGCGGAGCCGCCGACACGAATGGACACCTATGTGGTCGATTCGGCGAACGCACTCGACTCGACGGGCGCCGATGAGGTGCGCGGCGCGGTCGACGAGCTCTATGCCGATCATCAACTGCGGCTGTGGGTGTATTACGTCCGCGATTTCGCCGGATCGAGTCCGCAGGATTGGGCGACACAAACCGCGCAGCGCTCGGGATTCGGTGAGCGGGATCTGTTGCTCGCGGTGGCGGTCGATGACCGCGCGTACGCGTTCGAAGGCGAAACCCCCAGCGGTGTCAGCGAATCCGAACTCGACCGGATCCTCACCACGGAGGTCGAACCCGCACTGCGCGACAGTCGCTGGGCCGAGGCGGGCGTGGCGGCCGCCGACGGGATCGGCGCGGCGATGTCCGGCGGCGGGGTGAGCGTCGTTGCGGTCCTGATCATCGGGGTGCTGATCGTGTGTGCCGTCGGGGCGCTGGTGCTGTTCACGCGCAAGCGGCGGCGGGGCCGCGAACGCGCCGAGTTGGAGCGCGCCCGCACAGTCGATCCCGCCGACACCGCGACGCTGGCGCGGCTGCCGTTGCCCGTCCTGCATGCCCGCTCACGGGAGCTGCTGGTCGATATCGATAACGCGGTGCGCACCAGCGCCGAGGAGCTGGAGCTGGCGGCCGGCGAATTCGGTGATACCGCCGTCACCCCGTTCCGCACCGCGCTCGATCAGGCGAGGGCGGCGATGGGGCAGGCTTTCGCCATCCGGCAGCGGCTCGACGACGCCATCCCGGAGACTCCCGACGAGCAGCGAGCCCTGCTGATCGACCTCATCGGCACCGTCGGCCGAGCCGACCGTGAACTCGACGAGCAGGTCGCGGCGTTCGATTCCATGCGTGATCTGCTCATCAACGCCGGTGACCGGTTGGACGCGCTGACCCGTGACCTGGTCGAACTCACCGGCCGCGTGCCCGCCGCCGATGCGGAACTCGACCGCCTCGTCGCCGCGCATCCGCCGCAGGTCCTGACCTCGATCCGGGACAACACCGCGATGGCGCGTGAACGCATCGCCTTCGCCGAACACAACATCGACACCGGTCGCGAGGCCTTGCGACGGAAGGTCGGCGAACAGGGCGGCGCGGTGGCCGCGATCCGGGCCGCCGAGGGCGCGATCGGACAGGCGCGCACGCTGCTCGACGCCGTGCTCCACGCCGCGACGAATATCGAGCAGGCACGCGCCGGACTGCCCGCGGCACTGGACGAACTCCGCAACGACCTGGCCGCCGCGGACAGCCTCACCGGCTACGGCGGATCCGAACTCGCGACAGCGACGGCCAACGCGCGCACCGTCCTCGACAACGCGCAGACCGCTTCCGCCGCAGACCCTTTGGGTGCCTTCCACGACGCGGTGACTGCCGACGCCGACCTCGATCGGGCATTGGCGAGCGCCACCGACCGCAAACTCGCGGCCGAAGACCTGCGGCGTCGACTCGACCAGGCGTTGACCGACGCAGGCGCGAGGGTGCGCGCCGCCGCCGACTACATCAGCACCCGGCGCGGCGGCGTCGACGCCACCGCCCGCACCCGTCTCGCCGAAGCACAACGCCACCTCGACGGCGCGACCCAGCTGCGCGACAGCGATCCGACCACAGCCCTCTCCCACGCCCGGACCGCCGCCGAGCTGGGTGGACGAGCGCTACAGCAGGCCCAAGCCAGCGTCCAGAGCTGGGAGGCCGGGCGCGCGCCCTCGGGAGGCGCGCAGGCCTGGGCGATCCTCGGCGGCATCCTGATCGAGGGACTACAGCGCGGCGCGGCGACCGGCGCGCGGCACGGTGGTGGGTATGGCGGTGGCCGCTATCGCCCACCGTCGTTCGGCGGTTCGAACGGATCACGCCGGGTCAGCCGCGGCGGACGCTTCTGAACTCGGCGCGCGGGGAGCGCAAGGAATGCCCGGCCCCGACGCGCGTTGCTGCTGCCTGACCGCGGCGCGCGGTGAACGCAACCCACTCGACGCACGGTCTACACCAACTGCCCGCTGCCCACTTCCACCGGTGCCGCGGTCAATTCGGCATCGACGGCGCCGAGCAGGTCGTCGCTGGGGTATGGCCCGCCGAGCATCGCGACGGTCAGCCGGGCGGCGAAGGTATAGGCGAGGAAGGTGACCACGGCGGAGGGACCGAGTGAGCGACGCGGGTGCGCCGACAGGTACACGATCTCGTAGTCGGTGATGTGCACGCCGTCGGGTGTGCGCAGGTGCGGCACCACCCCGGTGTTGGTGATCGCGATATGTCCGGCCAGCGAGTGGATGCGGTGGTCGCCGAAGTAGTCCGGGAAATGCAGCACCGACTGCTGGACCGTGCCGGTCGCGAGATCCTCGTGCAGCCGGGACGAAATCCGTTGTGCCAGTTCGACGATACAGCCCGCACGGTCGATATCGGCGGCGAAGGAGGCGAGTCCGGCCATATTCGTTCCGGCGGCGGCGGGAATCGGCGGGTTCAGCCGGGCGCGCAGGTCCACCGGATAGAGACAGCCCACCGGTACGGGGACACCACCCACTCCCCCGGTGGCCGCGGCGTACGCGCGCAACAGTGCCGCGGTGAGCAGAGCATTGACGCTCACCCGGTGCGAACGGCTCAGTTCGACCACGCGTGCGGTCGCCACCGGATCCAGTTGCAGGCGCCGCGGCCGGGCCAGCACACCGTCGGCCGGTACATCGTCACCCGGCCCCGAGGTCGTCGGTGGCAGTGGTCGCGCCACGTCTTCGAAGCCCGATCGCCGGTGCCGAGCGATACCGCGTTGTTCGGCATACCATTCCAGCGACATCGGGTAGTCGAAGGTCATCATGGCATCGGGCGCGGACAGGGTCCGGCCGGTGTAGCAATCCCATAGCCGCGCGAACAATTCGATGCTGTGGCCGCCGTCGGCAACACCGTGGTGCACATACAGCGTCACCCGCGCCCGGTCACCCGATCCGAGTACGACATCCAGATAGGCGAGCTGCTCGACGGGGTCGAGCCGATGTACGGGCATCGTGAGTTCGGCCGGATCACCGTTGCGCGCCTGTACGGGCACCGGCAGAGAACTCGCAGGCCGCAGCAGGTATCCGCGGCCGTACTGGTCGATCCCGATCCGACAGATCAGCACCGGATAGGCGCGCAGCAGCATCGCGAAGGCGACGTTCAGCGCCGAAATATCGAGTCGACCGGCCACCGACACCGACCGCCCGGTATAGGTACCGTGCCGGACGAAACGTTGTTCCGACGGCGCCAGCAACCGCACGATGTCACCCTCATCCCACAGCACTCCGCAAGCGTGCGGCAACAGTGGTCCGCGCGCAAATCCACAGAGCCCGAAAACATTACGGTTCGGCATCGAAGCGGATTCGGTCGCCGGAATCGCCTGCGGCGACCTGCCCGACGCGGTCTTCCGGTCGTGGCTCGAGCAGGACTATCTGTACCTGGTCGACTACGTGCCTGTGTTCAGCAGGCTTGCCTGGCAGGCGCCCGCGGCGCGTCTCGGCGATCTGGTCGACCCCGCCCATTCGACCTATCACGAGGAACTGTCGCTGCACCGGACTCTTCCGCGAAGGCATGCGCCACGAACTCGCCTTCCGGGACGTCCCGGCTTGAGCGGGCGAGGTGCCCTTGCCCTGCGGGTAGGGCTGATCCGGTCCCTATCCACCCTGGCGCACAGCTGTATGCCGAAGGGCCGGTACCGCATGCGGTACCGGCCCTTCGCGTCGGATCAGGCGCCCAGCAGATGCTTGGCCAGATAGCCCTCGACCTGATCGAGGGCGATTCGCTCCTGCGCCATGGAATCGCGTTCGCGGATCGTGACGGCCTGGTCGTCGAGGGTGTCGAAGTCGACGGTGATGCAGAACGGGGTGCCGATCTCGTCCTGGCGCCGGTAGCGGCGGCCGATCGCGCCCGCATCGTCGAATTCGACGTTCCAGTACTTACGCAGCTGTGTCGCAAGGTCTTTCGCCTTGGGCGTCAGATCGGCATTGCGCGACAGCGGCAGCACCGCGGCCTTGACCGGCGAGAGCCTGCGGTCCAGCCGCAGCACCGTGCGGGTGTCCACGCCGCCCTTGGCGTTGGGCGCCTCGTCCTCGGCGTAGGCGTCGACCAGGAAGGCCATCAGCGAACGGGTGAGACCGGCCGCGGGCTCGATGACGTACGGGATGTAGCGCTCCTTGGTGTTCTGATCGAAGTAGACCAGATCGGTGCCGGAGTGCTCGGAATGCGTCTTCAGGTCGTAATCGGTGCGGTTGGCGATGCCCTCGAGCTCGCCCCATTCGCCGCCCTGGAAGCGGAAGCGGTACTCGATATCGGTGGTGCCCGCCGAGTAGTGCGACAGCTTTTCCTTGGGGTGCTCGAACAGGCGCAGGTTGTCCGGGTCGATGCCGAGGTCGGTGTACCAGGAGAACCGGGTGTCGATCCAGTACTTGTGCCATTCGGCGTCTTCACCCGGCTTGACGAAGAACTCCATCTCCATCTGCTCGAACTCGCGGGTGCGGAAGATGAAGTTGCCTGGAGTGATCTCGTTGCGGAAGCTCTTGCCGATCTGGGCGATACCGAACGGCGGCTTCTTACGCGCGGTGGTCATCACATTGGCGAAGTTGACGAAGATGCCCTGCGCGGTTTCCGGGCGCAGGTAGTGCAGGCCCTCTTCGTCGTCGACGGGGCCGAGGAAGGTCTTGAGCAGGCCGGAGAAGTTCTTCGGCTCGGTCCATTTGCCGGGCTGGCCGGTTTCGGGATCGTTGATATCGGCCAGGCCGTTGGCCGGGGGGTGACCGTGCTTCTCCTCGTAGGCTTCGAGCAGATGGTCGGCGCGGTAGCGCTTGTGCGTGTGCAGCGATTCGACCAGCGGGTCGGAGAAAGTCGCGACGTGGCCGGAGGCCTCCCAGACCTGACGCGGCAGGATGACCGAGGAATCGAGGCCCACGACGTCGTCGCGGCTGGTGACCATGGCGCGCCACCACTGCTTCTTGATGTTTTCTTTCAGCTCGACGCCGAGCGGACCGTAATCCCAGGCCGACTTGGTGCCTCCGTAGATCTCACCGCACGGGTACACCAGACCCCGGCGCTTGGCGAGGTTGGCAACGGTGTCCACCTTCGACTTGGGTGCCACGCGAGATTTCTCCATCCAGTACGAGTCGGAATCGGGCGGCCGGATCGGGCCTGCTCGATCTACATCCTTTGTAGTTCAGGCTTTGACTGCACTATAAGAATGCGATCAGACCGCTACAGCCTATCGACCCTCCACAACCGGGTTTCCACCCCCACGGAATGCCTATTTGACATGCGCACCTGTGCATATCAAAATGGAATCGCTTTCCAATAAGGAGATGGTTCGATGACAGCCGAGACGGCCACCGCTCACCCGCACAACCCGTATCGGTCCCCCGCCCCCGCGCCGGTCCCCACCCGGACCGTACTCGAAGACGCCGGAGAGCTGCTGCGCGCACTCGCCGCCCCCGTTCGCATCGCGATCGTGCTACAACTGCGGGAGTCGCCGCGTTGCGTGCACGAGTTGGTCGACGCGCTCGGCGTCACACAGCCGCTGGTCAGTCAGCATCTGCGCATTCTCAAATCGGCAGGTGTGGTACACGGCGAACGTTCGGGCCGCGAAGTGCTCTACGAACTCGTCGACGACCATCTGGCCCATATCGTCGTCGATGCCGTCGCGCATGTGGAGGAAGGTTGATCGTGTCGGACAAGTTGGTCGTTTCGCAGAAGCCGGTGGGTATCCGCAGTACCCGCCAGCGCAGCGCGATCGCCGCACTGCTGGGGGATATCGATGAGTTCCGTTCCGCCCAGGAGTTGCACGACGAACTGCGCCGACGCGGCGAGGGCATCGGCCTGACCACGGTCTATCGCACCCTCCAGTCACTGGCCGACGCGGGCATGGTCGACGTGCTGCGCACCGACTCCGGCGAATCCATCTACCGGCAGTGCTCGACCGGCCATCACCATCACCTGGTGTGCCGTCGCTGCGGCCGCACCATCGAGGTCGAGGGGCCGACGGTCGAGGCCTGGGCCGAGTCCATCGCCGACAAACACGGATTCACCGAGATCAGCCATACCCTCGAGATCTTCGGCACCTGCCGCGCCTGCGCGGGCTGATCGCGCGGTCGACGCTGCCTCACCGGCGTCAGCGGTGGCAATCCGGTCGAACGCACCCTGCCAGGTATCGGTACTCAGCTCGCCATCGCGGGAGCCGGAGCCGAGTCCGGCGCATCGGTTCCGCGCCGTTCGCGGATCGCGCCGACACCGAGCAGCGCCACGGCCACACCGGCCCACACCAGCAACACCACCAGCGGGCCCATCGCGGCGGCGCCGTCGAAGAAGGCCACCGATCGCAGCAGGGAGGCGCCCGCACCAGGCGGCAGCAGTTGGCCGATGGCGCCCCACGGCTGCGGGAGCAGTTCCGGCGCCGAGGTGGCGGCGGAGAACGGGTTGCCGATCAACAGCATGGTCAGCGCGGCGATACCGATGCCCGCACGGCCGACCACCGTCGCCAGACCGGCCACGATCCCCGCCACCGCGAACGACACCAGGCCGGCCACCGCCGCCAAGGTCAGGTAGCTGCCGGGGACCAACGAGAGCCAACCCTGCACGATCACCATGCTCAGCAGGCCGCCGACCACCGCGAAGCTCAGCAGACCGACCGTCCGACCGAGAGCCGAGGGCACCAGCAACGTCAGCAGCACACCGGCGGCGATACCCGACATCACCAGCGGCAGCGCCATGGCGCCGAATCCGACGCCACGCGGATCGTCCGGATCGGCGGCGACCAGATCCTCGACCGGGGCACCCGATACGCCCGATATCTGCTGCGCGATCTGCGTCAGCTGCTGGGCGACGGCCGGGCTGGCGCCGGAGGCGATCAGCACACGGGGCGCGCCCCCGCCGGTGACGATCGCGCCATAGACCTCACGATCGGTGATCGCGGCGCGCGCGGCGTTCTCATCGGGCGTCGTGGTGATCTCGAAGGCGTCGGGATCATGCGCGACCAACCGTTCGGCGACCATCGCCGCCTGCGGGCCCGTCACCGCGACCGGCAGGTCACGCGGCGCCATATTCGCGGCGGGCCAGGCGAAGGCGATCAGCATCAGTGCTTGCAGAAGGGCTGCGGCGGCACCGATGGCCACGGCGCGCTGGGTGATGTTCATGATGACGTTCTCCCGAAAATCGGAGGCTCGTTCTTTTTGATGCACTCACCGTCCCACCGGGCCTCGAGCTTGTCAAGAACGGATATTCGTTTTACTTTGGGGCCATGCCCCGAGTCAGCGAAGAACATCTGGAACGCCGCAGGCAACAGATCATCGACGCCGCCCAGCGGTGCTTCTCCCGCAAGGGGTTCTACAACACCTCGATGCAGGATGTCTTCGCCGAATCCGGGCTCTCCGCCGGTGCGGTCTACCGATACTTCAAGAGCAAGGACGAACTGGTCGCGGCGTTGGCGTCGAACGCGACAGTGGACCTGCGGGCGTTGATGGCCGATGTGGTGCGCCGCGACCCGCTCCCCACCCCGGCCCAGGTCATCGACCACATGCTCACTTGGTTCCTGCCGCAGACCGGTCCCGAGGGCAGGCTGCGGCTGGCCCCACAGGCGTGGTCACTGGCGCTGGTGGATCCCGACGCCGCCGTCTACGTACGCCGGGCGATGCTCGGAATCCGCGAGATGTGGACCGAGTACATCGAGCGCACGATCGAGGCGGGTTGGCTACCCGAAGGCACCGACAAAGAAGCGACGGCAACCGCGTTGTTCGGCCTCCTACCCGGATTCCTGTTACAGCAGTTGATCATCGGCGATTTCGACCGCAAGACCGCGGTGCGCGGTATGGAGTCACTGTTCCCGTTCGGTGCCACGACCCCGAGCAGGGCCTGAACCCGCCGCTCAGGGCAGCAACAGCCCCTGACGCGCCTGCCCCGCCCCCGACAGCACCAGCAGCAGCATGGTGGCCAGCGCATGATCGTCGAGACCTGCGGCAGGGAAGGTGTAGCGCAGCACGATATCGGCGAGCTTGCCGTGGCCGATCACCACGATCGAGCCGAATTGCAGGGTGCTGTTACGTTCGGCGACCCGCTTGTGCAGCTGCGGTTTGAGCGGGCGATCCCAGGCCAGCACGCAGGTCAGCGTCAGTACGTCCAGACCGGTGGTGAGGTTCACCGCGCCCAGTGAGCACAGCGCGCCCTCGTAGTCGAAACGCAGCGAACCGTCGTTGTCGACCCGCACATCGATGTCGTACATCGACAGACAGGCACCTGCCCGCGCTTGCAGTTCCAGGTCCGGCTCGAGTGCGGAATTCATATTCTCTCCGGTCATTTGGTGCCACCGAAGCGGCGGTCGCGCTTGGCGTACTCCAGGCAGGCTTCCCAGAGATTGCGGCGGTCGAAATCGGGGAACAGCGTGTCCTGATAGACGAATTCGGCGTACGCCGACTGCCAGAGCAGGAAGTTCGAACTGCGGAACTCACCCGACGGACGCAGGAACAGGTCCACATCGGGCATATCCGGTTCGTCCAGATAGCGGGCGATCGTGGCTTCGTCGACCTTGTCCGGGTCGATCTCCCCCGCTGCCACCCGGCGCGCGATCTCCCGTGCCGCATCGGCGATCTCGGCGCGGCCACCGTAGTTGACGCACATGGTCAACGTCATCACGGTGTTGTCCTTGGTCAGCTCCTGGGCCGTCTCCAGTTCCTTGATCACGCTGCGCCACAGCCGTGGGCGCCGCCCGGCCCAGCGCACCCTGACCCCCATCTCATGCATCTCGTCGCGGCGGCGGCGGATGACGTCACGGTTGAAGCCCATCAGGAACCGCACCTCATCCGGGCTGCGCCGCCAGTTCTCGGTGGAGAACGCGTACGCCGACAGCCACTTCACCCCGATCTCGATACAGCCCTCGACGGTGTCCATGAGCACCGCCTCGCCGCGTTCGTGACCCGCGGTGCGCGGTAGCCCACGCTCCTGCGCCCAGCGACCGTTCCCGTCCATGACCAGCGCGACATGGTTGGGGACCAACTCCGGCGGCAGCTGCGGCGGACGCGCGCCGGACGGATGCGGTGACGGCGGGCGAACAGTGCGGGTTTCCCCCGGCCGGACAGCGGAGGCGTTGCCCGAAGCAGCGGAAGAGTCTCGGCGGAGGATCACCGGTCCTATCTTGCCCGATGCCGCGAGCGCCGTGTCATCGCGTCGGGGCCGTCGATGTCGGCGCCCTCAGCCGACCTGGTTCCCGGAGGCGGCGAGCGCGACGCCGGTGGACTGCTCGGATCGCTCGATCAGCGGGAGCGTGCGCAACTGACGCTCCAGGTGCCATTGCAGATGGGCCGCGATCAGGCCGCTGGCCTGGCGGCGGGTGGCGGTGGGGACGGTGTCGACGAATTCCCATTCGCCGCGGTGCAGGGCGATCATCAGATCCAGCACGCCGGGGCCAGGGGTCGCGGCGCCGGGTGGGCGGCAGTGCACGCAGACCGCGCCGCCCGCGGCGACATGGAAGGCGCGATGCGGGCCGGGGGTCGCGCAGCGGGCGCATTCGTCCAGGGCGGGCGCCCAACCGGCGAAACCCATGGCGCGCAACAGGAACGCGTCGAGGACCAGCTCGTGCGGACGTTGTCCCGCGGCGATCGCGCGCAACGCGCCCGCGGTGAGAATGTGCAGGCGGGCGGCGGGGGCGCGCTCCTCACCGGCCAGGCGCTCGGCGGTTTCCAACACCGCGCAGGCCGTGGTGTAGCGGCCGTAATCGTCGATGATGCCCGCCGCGTTGGCCTCCACCGTGTGCACCTGGGTGATGGTGTCGAGGTTGCGGCCCGGATGCAGCTGCACGTCGATGTAGGCGAAGGGTTCCAGCCGGGCGCCGAAGCGCGATTTCGTGCGCCGCACGCCCTTGGCGACTGCCCGAACGAGACCGTTTTGCCTGGTCAACAAGGTGACAATGCGGTCGGCTTCGCCCAGCTTGTGCTGGCGGAGCACTACGGCATGGTCACGGTACAAACGCACGCGCTCAGTCTTTCATGGATGGGCGACACCCGGCGTCAGGCCGGGACTACGCGGGTCGCACCTGTTCAGCCGGTGTTCAGGATTCCTCCGAGCAGCAGCATCAAGGCCTGCTGGGATTCCAACCGGGCGGTGTCCGGGTCGTCCGCATGCGCGACGATCAGACCCGATTCGGCCACCGCGCTCAGGATGAGCTGGCCGAGCACCCGCACCGGGACGTCGGGAATCACCCCCGCCGCTCGCGCCTGCTCGAGCTGACCGATGATCAGCCCGAGCCCGTGCCTGCTCTCGAACTCCCGCCACGCCTCCCAGCCCAACACCGCGGGCGCGTCCGACAGGGCGATCCGCACCATGGCGGGTCGGCGGCAGATCTCCAGGAACGTCGCCAGCCCGGTCGCCATCGCCGTCACGGTGTCGTCGGGGTCCACAGTCTCGATGGCCTGCGCTATCTCGGCCGTCGCCGCGGTTTCCAACTGTTCGAGCACCGCGAGGAACAGTCCGCGCTTATCGCCGTAGTGGTGATGCATCGCACCACGCGTCACTCCGGCCGCACCCACCAACTCCTCGGCCGATGTGCCCGCGAACCCGCGCTCGGTGAACAGCCGCAGCCCGGCCTCCTCCAGAGCCGTCCTGGTGGCCCTGGACCGATCCTCCTGACTGCGACGCGGCATGTTGCCGAGTGAACTCCAGATCGACCGCGATCGGCAACTCGCTCGCGATCGGATGGAACCGAAACCGGATTCGCCACGTCTATGTCTGTGTCGATAGGTTCTGACCGAAACGAGGACGGGAGGCGCCGGGGTGGGTATCGAGATTCCCGAGGCGTTGCAGTGGGCGGCGAAGTATGTGGTGGGGGCCGGTGATTGGCCCGAGGGTGATGAGACCGCGATGCGGCGTATCGCCGACGCCTACACCACCGCAGCCACGACTCTCGATGATCTCGGGGATGATGCCCAACGCCAAGTCAACCAACTCCTCGCCGCGTTGGATGGGCAGAGCGCTGATGCGATCGAGGCGTTCTGGCGCAGACTCGGCAACAACGACGGCGCCCTCTCAGCGTTGACCGGACTGTTGAACGACCAAGCGGGTGTGGTCGATGACGGCGCCAACGACATCGAACACACCAAACTGATGATCATCGCCCAACTGGTCATCTTCGCCGTCGAAATGGCCGCCGCACTCGCTGCGGCCGCCACCGGGGTCGGTGCCCCCGCCGGAGCCGCCGCCGGCGCCGCCGCCCGCGTCGCCACCCAAGCCGCGATCCGGTTGACGATGAAACAACTACTACAGCGGATCCTGTCCCGAGTCGTGAAAGAAGCCGCGCTCGGGGCATTGGAAGAAGGCGGCCTCGACCTCGGCATCCGGCTACTCCAGGCCGCCAAAGGCGACCGCGAACTGTCCCGCGATGATTTCACCTCGGTCTGGCAGTCCGCCGCCGGCGGCGCCATCGGTGGTGCTCTCTCCGGTGGGTTGGGCCGTGATGGGGGGCTCACCAACGGCGTCGGCGACAACGCCGGCGAAGGCCTCACCAACGCCCTCGGTAACCGGGCCAAACAATTCGCCACCGACTACACCACCGAAGTCGCCTCCGACATCGGTTCCCAAGCCGCCATGGCCGCGATCACCGGTGAAGAGTTCGAACTCACCGCCGACACCTTCACCAGCGCCGCCGCCGGAGCCGCCCAAAACCAACTCGACCGCGGCGACAACAACGACAGCACCGACAACGCAGACGACCCCGACAACAACGACGACGGGCCAGACAACAACAACGACGACGAGAGCGGCAACAACGACCGCGGCAACGACGACAACAGCAGCGGCGACAACGACGACCAGCCGAACAACAACCCCCAAAGCAACAACCCCGACCGCGGCGACAACAACGACCACGGCGGAAACAACCCACCCGACAACACCAACAACGACCAACCCGGCCAAACCACCCCGGCCAACGCCAACAGCAACAACGACTCCGGCAACGGCAACGGCAACGGCAACGGCAACGGCAACGAGCCTCCCGCCCGCACCCAACCGGCCGCGGCGGGTGACCCCAGCAACGGCCCGAACACCGGAAACGACAACAGCAACCAGCCGCCCGCCAACACCCAACCCGCCGCCTCCGCAAACGACCCCGATAACACCGGCGGCCAGAATCAAGGCAGCAACAACAACCCGCCACCGAGCCAGCAGCCCGCCCAGACCACGCCCGCCGGTCACGAAGGCAGCGGTAATCAGAGCAGCCAGAACGACGGCAATCAAGGCGGCAACACTCCCCCCGCCAACGAGCAGCCGCAGCCCGCCGCCAACACTCCTCCCGCCAACGAACAGCCGCAACCCTCTCCAACCACGACCGACAGCAACACCAACGGGGAGAACAGCTCCGGCGGCGACAACCAAGCACCTGGCCCCGCCGAGCAGGGCCACGCGGACGGCGACGGCGAGAACAGCGCCAGCAGCTCAGGCGGCAACAACCCACCTCCGCCGAACGACCCACCCGCACCGCCCACCAGTTCGTCCGCGGACGATGATGGTGATGACGCCCCCTCATCCCAGCCCACCGGAAGCGCCCAATCCCCCACCCCGACACAGCCATCCGAAACCGACGGCCCTGCGAGCCGACCCAACAACACGCCGACCCCGTCTAGTGACACCGGTACCGGCACGGGCAGCGGCGCAACCGCTGCCATTGGAACGGGTACCGGTGGTGACTCCACGCGCCCGAACACGCCTACCGACAACAACCAGCCGCCCAGTTCCCTCGATCTCCCCGACCAGGGCGCCCCCACCACCACGCAGAGCCCCGATCCGAGCGCCCCCGACCAATCCGATCAGACGAGTTCCTCACCCCAGGCCACGACACCGAGTCAAACCCCGCCCACCTCGCGCCCGAGCACCCTCGACCTCCCCGAACAAGACACCGCACCAACCCAAATCACACCCCCAACCCAGACTTCGCCGACAGGCCAGGGCCCCAGCACCCTCGACCTCCCTGAGCAAAACGACGCGCCGACCCAGGCCACCCCGCCCACTCAGACCACGCCACCGGCCCAGGGCCCCAGCACCCTCGATCTCCCCGAGCCGAACACCCCAACCCAAACCACACCGCCCGCACAGACCACACCGACCGGTCAAGACCCATCCACACTCGACCTTCCCGAGCAGAACAACGCGGCACCGACCGCGAGCCAACCGCCTGCCCAGACCCCTTCAACTACCGCTGCCCCCAGCTCCCCCGAGCACAGCAACTCCGCCCCCGCGGCGAACCAACCGCCTACGCAGAACCCGCCGACCACACCGGCTCCGAGCACTCTCGATCTCCCCGAGCAGGGCCCAGCCGCCCACCAGCCGCCCACCCGCGTCGATCCGCCCGAGCAGAATTCGACGGGTAATGCGGCACCGCCGACAACCCCGCAGGCACCGACCTCGCCCGGCGTCACCCACACCCCTACCCCTCCAACTGGCGCGCCCAACCAGAGCCCCAGCTCTTTGGACCTGCCGAGCCCGACGACGGGTCACACCCCGAACGCATCCCACCCCCAATCCACGACTCCGGGCACCGACCCCTCGGCATCACCCACCAACACGCACCAGAGCCCGACCGCTATCCCCACCGATACCTCGGCGGCCTCGACAGCCACAGCAACCCCACCGTCCACCGGCATCCCCACCCACACCACACCCACCGACTCCGCGCCCCGAACCACCGCACCCCCTGCCGACAACCCCACACCAGCACACGCACCAGCCACCCCTACCAATTCACGCCCAACACCGCAGGCCAACGGCAATCCACCGACGCCTTCACGGTCATTCGACAACCCCTCCCACAATCTGCCCCAGGCGCCGACAAACCCCACAGCCACGCGAACCACACCCTCCGATCCGTCACGAACCGCCCCGGCTCAGCGCGAGAACTCCCCCACCCGCACGGCTCAGGAAGGCCCTGCGGACACCAGAAACCCGGCTGTCACCCCACCTCGCTACGCACACCAGGACCCCGACTTCCACCGCCGCATGTCGCAACTGCCGGAGTGGTGGCCGCGGGCAGGCACACCCAGTCACGGAACGCCGCCGCATCGTTCGCCGAACACGAGCCCTGCCCCACACACGCCGCGTAACTCGCCTCCTCGCGGCGACGAACACATCACGCGTGCACCAGAATCCACGCCACCTTCGCGCCGGCCGCGGCCGGAGCCGACACAGCCCAGCCGCACACAACCGCCTACCCGCACCCCGCAGCAGCCGACACATCCAGCACAACACCAAGCAACTCGGCAGCCCCACCAGCCCAACCACACACCACCACCGGCTACCCGGACACCACAGCAGCCGACGCATACAGCGCAACACCAACCGAACCGGCCCCACCACCAGCCGCCCCATTCGCAGCAGGCTCCTGCACACACGCAGCAGTCGCGCCCCCACGGCCCGGGGCATCCAATGGCCCCGCAATCGGCTCACCCGCAGCGGCACCCGAGCCCACCGCACGTCCCGCACAACCCCGCGGCTCCCCATGACCCACAGAATCCGAACGGCAGACACACCCATGCCATGCCGGAGCAGCGTCAGCGCAGAGGGTTTCGCGACTGGTTCCGTCGCGCACCGGCGCGCCCCGACATTCCGCACCGGCCTGCGGGATCACCGGCGCATCAGGGGTTCCCGCCACCCGCGAATCGAACGGCCCAGGGTGGGAGGCCGGACGGCTCGCCTGACACCCAGCCCGATCCGTTCAACCAGACGCCACCGCCTCCCCATCAACCGACGTACGACACTCTCGGTATGCAAGCCGAGTACCACGGTGAGCATTTGCCGGGTAATGCTCGCTGGAGAAACTCGCATGTGGAGTACCACGACGAGCAAACTCGTCAACAATTCCGCCTCACTATTCACAATGGGCTGCTATACGACGCGAACGGCGTCCTTTTCGACACCAGGCGTGCGCATTCTGCGCACAGTGGTGGCGGCCGAGCCATATTCGTCATGGACAGTCAGGGAAACCTCTACGCCTCGCTGGAACACGCACCTGGCCATTTTCATCACTCCAGCTTTCTTGCGGGCGGTCCGGTCGCTGGCGCCGGCGAGCTCGTGGTCATCGACGGCGTGGTGCAGTTGGTCACTGACGCGAGTGGCCACTACCGTCCGCCGCAGCGGTACACCCACCAGGTCGTGATGAACTTGCGCAGCCGAGGAATCCCCATCGACAACAGCCAAGTGCACTGCATGGCACGTAACTGGGACTAACCGGAAAGGGCTTCGATCAATGAATACAACCCAGTGGCGAGATATTGCCAACGCGGTGCTGTACAGCGTGCAATTCGAGGACAGGCTCGACTCGAGGGTGGTCGCCCGGGTCGCGGACGGCTTGGTCGCACGGCCGCTCTGGAACCTGACACCGGAAGACGAGTACCAAGCCCTCACCGAGGCGGCGCGGGCCAGTGGCTCATTGACCCGCGACATACCCACCGAGCACACCGATTCGGAATTCCGGCGGTTCCTCGGCGCCGTCATCGACTACCTCGACTCGGCTCGCCCCTGGCCGGAACCGCCATTTCAGTTGCTTCCGGACGAACGCTTCGACGATTTCATGGATGGTTATGCGATCGCGGTCGCGGATCGCCCCGTCCCGACGCTAGAGGGGATACTCGGCAGGAGATTCGTGCGGCGCGAAGACATCTATCCCGATTTTCTCCTTCTCCGACTGAGCTCGGGCACCGAGATCGGATTCATCTGGCCCTACTGGCGTGAAACGAACGATGTCGCAATTGTTGCCACCGATCGCGATCGCCCGCCGTCGGAAATATTGAACGAGCTCGTCGAGCACACCAACCTGGAGTCGCACGAGATCATTCCGCTGCGCACTCCGTCCACGACAGGTGAGCACAATGCACAGCCCACCTACGAAACGATCCCTATCCAGGACGAGTTCGTCGGCGAAAACCTTCCCGGAAACTCGGTATGGAACGGCAGCCAGGTCGAATATCTCGACGAGCAGCAGCGGCAGCGCTACCGCCTGCACTTCCGTGACGGATTCGTGTACGACAGCGAGGGGCGCCCGTTCGACACAACGGCGTCGAAGACACTGTGGACACCACAGGGTGGCCGCGCGATATTCGCCATGGATGCCGACGGCGTACTGTACTCATCCCCACACCACATCCTCGGCCAGTTCCATCATTCGAGCCTGCTCGCTGGAGCTCCCGCGGCAGGCGCCGGTGAAATCGCCGCTGCGAACGGCGTCGTGCAGTTGATCTCGGACCACAGCACCCATTACCGCCCTCCGCGGTCCATCACCGAGCAAGTCATCGACAGCCTCCGCAGCCAAGGCGTCATGATCGACGACCATCAGGTCGAGTATCACTGGGACACCGGGCAATCCTGACCGTGCTCGATCGACATCATTGAGCGACCCGGTTCGGAAGCTGATCTATGGAAGGCAAATTGATGACCAGGAGCACCTGCCATGAACCAACAATCTCCTGGTTTCGAACCAGGTCCACCGGAGTTCGCCGACGAATACGACAGCTGGACCCGTCGACCTGTGGTGTATCTACCCGTGGTAAGTCGCGGCGACCTCATCGGCTACTTGTGGGCAGGTATAGGAAGCAACGCCGCAGGCTACATGCGACGGCTTGCGGCGGATCCGGACAACGCGACCTGCCCGGACTTCTGGCAGGACCGACTAGCCGAGAATTGCCGAAACAATCTGACTCCCGAACAGGTAATCCAGCATTGGATCGGCTGGCCTGAGGACCCTCGTTGCGGCGCAATACCACGGAATGACGGCAATCTCTTCGGGTATCTGTGGGCCTCGTCCGCAGAGCCGGCTGCCGACTATCTCCCCAGCCGCCGCAGGCGAGCATGCCAGAACCGCCGCAGGCCTTTGGCACCTTCGATTGTCCGACGCGTACGCGGTGGGAACGCCACCAGCGGAGGCGATACGCCAGTACCGGGAATACCCGCATGATTTCCTGTCCGGCCAGATCGCGCCTGGCGCAACTGAACTCGTCGCTGCCACACTGGATGAGCTGCGCTACCTCGCAAACCGGTGATCGGTGGCGCCGTGGTGCTAAGACACCGGTGGTGAATGGATTGGGTCACACCCGAGCTGACCGCAGTACACAATGTTTGTGAAAGGCACCTCACGTGAATTCGGACAGCCGATTCGCTCCCCCGCCGCCGCCACTGCCGATGCCCGACGACTACAGCCGATGGACCCGCAGGCCGCTGGTCTATCTGCCGGTGGTCTCCGGTGGCCAGTTGATCGGGTATCTGTGGGCCGGTGTCGGCAGCCGCGCCGCCGGCTATATGCGGCGGATGTCCGTCGACCCCGACAACATCACGCGTCCCGATTTCTGGCACCACCGTCTCACCACGAATTACCACAACGGGTTCACCCCGGAGCAGGCGATCCAGTCGTGGATCGGAGCGCCCGAAGATCCGCGCTGTGGTGGGATACCCGCCGACGCCACCCTGCTTCAGGCCACCAGCAAACAGGCCCTGTGGGACCAACTCAATCCAGAAGGCCCACCCATCGGCGAAGGCCCCTGGATCCAGGACGACGAGTTCCCCAGCGGCACATCGGCAGATCGATCGAAGGGCTGGTCCACCCCGGTCAGTGCCGCCGTTCCCACGTACGCCACCGACGCCGCGACACCGGTCCACTTCATTCCGATCACGAAGAACGGCGAGGTGGTCGCCTTCCTATGGGCCTCACCCACCGAGCACGCCGCCGACTACCTACCCCTCCGCTACGCAGGCAAGGACGGCATCGTCGGTCGCGGTCTGTGGATCGCACGGCTCAGCGGCTGCTTCGCGGCAGGACGCCCACCGATCGAAGCCATCCGATACTGCCGCAGATTCCCCTACGACGAGTACTCCGGCTGGATCGAACCGGACGCACCGGAAGGCATCGCGCCATCACTGGCCGAGCTACGCGAGGCCGCCGACGAGTGAGAGCCGCACACCGTCGAGAGCCTGAGGGGACGAGGTCTAGGCCGCCGATGATCACCGGGACAAGCTGTTCCGGAACAGGAGTTCAGCATCGGGCACGACCGTAACCCAGACCGGGCGAACGGCGTCCACGACCGGATGGGTAGGTTCTGGATGCTGTCGTAAGGGAGGGATTCGGGGTGGGTATCAAGGGCGTTGTCGATGCGGTGCTGTACAGCGTGCAGTTCGACGATCTCGATGCACCGAGCACTGTGCAGAAGATCGCGGCCACGATGGTGGCGCGGCCCTTTCTCGGGGTGAGCCCTGAGGAGGGCTACCAAGCGCTGGTGGATGCGTTGAAGTCCGGGGATCGGTTGACGGGTTCGATTCCGGCGGGGCACGGGGAGGTGGAGTTTCGGCGGTTTCTGGAGGTGGTCGTCGGGCGGCTGGATGGGATGCGGCCATGGCCGGAGCCGCCGTTTCTGTGCCTGCCCGAGAGCCGGTTCGACGAGTTCGCGAACGGGTCGGCGATCGGGGTGTCGAATCGGCCGGTGTGGCGGATCGAGCAGGTGCTGGGGCGATCGTTCCAGCGGCGCAATGATTCTCAGCAGGCATTTCTGCTGCTGCAATTGCGGTCGGGCGCCGAGGTCGGGTTCATTGCACCGTACTGGCCGGAGGCCAGCGGCATCGCGATTCTCACCACGAGTCGTGATCGTGCGGCCGCGGATGTGCTGCGCGAACTGATCGAAGGCACCGATCTCGAACCGCGCCAGGTCACTCCGTTGTTGCCGTCGGCCGATGGGCAACGCGGGCGGTATCGCACCACCCCGATCCAGCCCGAGTTCGTCGGCGAGCATCTGCCGGGGAACTCGCGCTGGAACGGCAGCCGGGTCACCTATCTCGACGAGCGGGAGCGGCAGCCGTATCGGCTGCACGTCCGGGACGGTCGCCTCTACGACGGCCGCGGGCAGCTGTTCGACACCGCGGCCGCACGCACCCTGTGGACCCCGCAGGGTGGCCGGGCGATCTTCTCCATGGACGCCGACGGCGTTCTCTACTCCTCCCCGCACCACATCCTCGGCCGGTTCCATCATTCGAGTTTTCTGGCTGGCGCACCGTCTGCCGGTGCAGGCGAACTCGCTGCGTCGTTCGGCGTCATCCGCGTCATCTCCGACCACAGCACCCACTACCGCCCACCCCGCCACATCACCGCCCAGGTGATCGACAGCCTGCGCCGTCAGGGAGTCGCGATCGACGATCAGCAGGTCGAATACCACTGGCCCGACGATCGTCGGTAGGCGCCGATTTGCCGTCGATCAGGCGACAACGTCCTGGTGCCGATCACGGCGACGGCTGATGGCGTAGCCGATCACCGCGATGACGAGGGCCGGGGGCCAGAGCAGCACGGCGAGGTAGCAGCCGGTGCAGACGCTGTTCCAGGCCGAGTCGGGTTCGCCCGCGAACGGATCCACATTCGACCAGTGGTGGATGCTCATCGCACACAGGGCGACCAGTATCGCGGCCCCCGTGAGCGCTATGCCGCACACCAGGGCGGTGGGCACGCGACGTCCGGCGAGGATCGGACTCCAGCGGGGCACGCGATCCCCGCCGGGGCGGACCATGCGCACCACGGCCAGCGCTGCGAGCAGTTGCAGAGCCGCGAGCCCGAGGACGTAGGCCGTGCCCGCGCCCGGGATCACTTGTTCCGCCCGCCACGCGTCCGGCGTGCCGAGGTCGAAACCCATTCCGAGAACGACGCGCCACAACACCGTCGGCAGCGCGGCCAGAAAGGCGATCCACGCAGCGACTACGCCCCACCTCGGCACGGTGGCCACGGTCGATTGCTCCCCCCGGCGACTTACCGAATCAGCATTTAGAATCATGTTTCTAGAAAGCATATTCTAGAAATACCGCTAACCTGAAGTGGTGGCAAGACCCAAGTTCACCCAGCAAGAGCTCTTGGACGGCGCCCGCGACGCGGTGTTGACGCACGGCCTGGACGCGTCCCTGACTCAGGTGTGCGCACTGATCGGAGCGCCGACGGGCTCGCTGTACTACCGCTTCGCATCACGCGATCACCTGATGATCTCCTTATGGCTGAGGTCGATCCGGCGTTTCCACGAGGGGTATCTAGCCGCCGCGGCGACCCCGGATGCGCGGGAGGCATTGCGCAGATGTGCAGTTCACATACCCCGCTACTGTCGCGATTTTCCCGCCGACGCTCGGGCGATGATGCTGTATCGGCACTCCGAGCTCGCAGCTACTGCCCCGGAGGACCTGCGAGCCGAGGTCCAGGCCGTGAATGATGAGGTGTGGGCCGCGCTGGACGATCTCGCCGGACGTCGCTACGCGACGGTCCACGACCCCGAGCGGGCAGCACTCGTGCAGATGGCAGTCAGCCAGGCACCATATGGCCTCGTGCGACCGCACGTCGGCGGGCCGGTCCCGCCGGAGCTGGACGCGATAGTCGTCGCGGCAGCCGAGGGAATCCTCGAACTCGGAGACTTCAGCAGTCCACAGGATCCGAACCCGTCGGCAATGGATCGCCGCCTACTGGATGTACAGGCACGGCCGGTGGGTCGATAGCGAGCGCCTCGGACCTACCGAGGCCGATCGAGGCTCCGCGACGCCGAACTCGGCGAATCGAGCGGGAACCGACGGCTGGATTCGATCCAGCTGCACTTATCGCACCGCGCGCTCATGGAGAAACTCGAGGATGTGCCGGGTCAGCTGTTCGGGCTGATCTTCCGGAAGGAACGTGTAGGCGTCGTCGACGAGTTTCAGGGTGGCGTCGGGTAGTTCGCGCACCATCCTGTCGGCGAGCGGGACCGGAAAGAGCTTTTCTTCGCGCGCCCAGACCAGCAGCACCGGGAAGGCGACCGACGGGAACCGGGTGGCGGCATCGAGGGTGTAGCGCGAGTTCGCGGACTTCAGGAAATGGCGCACATCTTTCCGAATCGCGGCCGAAGTTCGACTCGGGAGCAGATAGGAGTCGACGATATCGGCGGGGATCGGACGTTTGGCGACCCAGCCGAAGGCGAACGGGAGCCGGTGCAGGGCGCGGATGCGCAATAGTTCGGTGGCGGGGCGCATCGAGCCGGGCAGATGGGCAAGTGCGCCGAGCGAGGTGAACGGGGGCGGCAGGAATTTCTCGTAGCAGTCGACCGATGCGAGGACGACGCGGCCGATGCGCGCGGGGTTGCGGGTCATCAGGATCTGGGTGATGGCGCCGCCGGTGTCGTTGGCGACGATCGTGACGTCGGTGAGGTCGAGGCGTTCCAGGAACGAGGCGATGATGTCGGCCACGCCCGCGGGTGTGAGGTCGGCGCCCGGCATCGCGACGGTATGCGATCCGAGCGGCCAATCCGGGCTCAGGCAGCGATGCCCGGCCGCGGCGACCGCGGGCACGACATGGCGCCACAGATCGGCGTTGACCAGCAGACCGTGCACGAAGACGACCGGCGGACCGTCGCCGGTGTCGTGATAGCGGATACGCCCGGCAGGCACTTCGATCTCGTGCACCGGTCCGAGTGATGGACTGATTCCCATGATGGCCTCCCCTGTAGATCGGACACCGCCACTTTTACATACATGCTGTATGTATGTCTACAGTTCAATTCGGACCAGCAACCTGGACGTCTGACCAGATCCGCGCTACCGTCACAGCAGAGGAACGACGAGACGGGGCTCACATGGCCGTGCCAGACAACACGATGAACCGAACGGGATCGCCCGTACGCGATCTCGGCTTGGCCGAACTGGCCGAGGCCATCGCGGGTGCGGCGATCAGCTCGGTGGCCGCGACCACCGATGCGCTCGACCGCATCGACGCCAGCCAGCCGTCATTGAACGCGTTTCGGATCGTGCGCAGGGAGCGGGCACTCGCCGAGGCAGCGGAGGCGGACCGGCGGATCGCGGCGGGTGAGCGGCTGCCGCTGCTCGGTGTGCCGATCGCGGTCAAGGACGATACCGATATCGCGGGCGAACCGACCGCGTTCGGCGTCGGCGGGGATTTCGCACCGAAGACCGAGGACGCCGAGTCGGTACGCAGGCTGCGCGCGGCCGGTGCGGTGATCGTCGGCAAGACCAACACCTGCGAATACGGGCAGCTGCCGTTCACCAGCGGCGCGGCCTTCGGACATACCCGCAATCCATGGGGCCGGGAGCACACACCGGGCGGCTCCTCCGGCGGTTCGTCGGCCGCGGTGGCGGCGGGACTGGTTCCCGCGGCGCTCGGCTCCGATGGCGCGGGCTCGGTCCGCATCCCGGCCGCGTGGACGAATCTGGTCGGCATCAAACCGCAGCGTGGCCGGATCTCGACCTGGCCGCTGGCCGAGGCGTTCAACGGGCTCACCGTCAACGGCCCACTGGCGCGCACGGTGCGCGATGCGGCACTGCTGCTCGACGCCGCCGCCGGCCCGCACCCTGGCGATAAGCACACCCCGGCGCCGCTGACCCTCAGCGATGCCGTCGGCCGCGATCCGGGCCGATTGCGGATCGCATTGTCGTTGAACATCCCGTTCACCGCGACCAGGACCGAACTGCACCCCGAGGTGGAGGCCGGTGTGCACCGCATCGCGAGAACTCTGCGCGCGCTGGGTCATTCGGTCACCGTGACCGATCTGCACTACGGCATCATGATCGGCGCCTCGTTCCTGCCGCGCTCGATGGCCGGTATTCGCGCGGTGCACGATCGGATGCCCGGCGCTCGCGTCGACCCGCGCACCCTCGCCAATGTCCGCACCGGTCAGCTGCTGAGCGGGCCGGCATTGTTCGCGGCACGGCAGGCGGAGGGGCTGCTGCATCGGCGCATCGGGCGTTTCTTCGACGATTTCGATGTGGTGCTGGCCCCGACGACGGCCACTCCCCCGCCGCGCGCCGAGGAGATCGACGATATCGGTGTGGTCGCCACCAACAATCTGATCACCGCCGCATGTCCGTACACCTGGCCGTGGAATGTGCTCGGCTGGCCGAGCGTCAATGTGCCCGCCGGGTTCACCGCGAGCGGCCTGCCGGTCGGCGCCCAGCTGATGGGCACCGCCGATACCGAACCGATGCTGGTTTCGCTGGCCGCACAGCTGGAATCGGAGCTGCGCTGGGAGCGGAATCGTCCAGAACCCTGGTGGTGACTTGCCCGGTCACGTCAGGTCAGAGGGGAACCGCCGGGCCACGAGGTCTCGTGGAGTTCCTGCCCGGAGGACCCCACCCAAGACCAGTACCTGGCAGTTCCCCCGGCCGGGCCAGATCGGGCCCGATCAGCAGGGTGCCGGTCGGCGATCGGGATGTCGGCCGGCTGCACGTCCCGATGCAGCAGCCCGGCCCCCGGCCCGCGCTCAGAAACCGAGCTTGCCCAGCTGCTTCGGATCGCGCTGCCAGTCCTTGGCGACCTTCACGTGCAGGTTCAGATAGATGCGGGTACCGAGGATGTGCTCGATCTGTTTGCGGGCGTTGGTGCCGACTTCCTTGAGCCGGGAGCCGCCCTTACCGATGACGATCGCCTTCTGACTCGGTCGCTCCACATACAGCAGCGCGTGCACATCGAGCATGTCCTCGCGCTCCTCGTACGGCAGGACCTCCTCGATGACGACGGCCAGCGAATGCGGCAGCTCGTCACGTACCCCCTCCAGCGCGGCCTCGCGGATGAGTTCTGCCATCAGGGTTTCCTCGGGCTCATCGGTCAGCTCGCCGTCGGGATAGAACGCGGGGCCCTCCGGCATCTTCGAGGCGATCACATCGACGAGAACCTCGACCTGCTCGCCCTTGACCGCCGACACCGGAACCACATCGGCGTCGGGGCCGAGCAGCTGCGATACCGCGAGCAGTTGCGCGGCGACCTGGTCGCGGCTCACCTTGTCGATCTTGGTGACCACACCGAGCAGGGTCGTCTTCGGCGCCATCTGCTTGATCTGTTGCACGATCCAGCGGTCGCCTGGGCCGATCTTCTCATCGGCCGGGATGCACAGCGCGATCACGTCGACCTCGGAATAGGTGTCGCGCACCAGATCGTTGAGTCGCTGGCCGAGCAGGGTGCGCGGCCGGTGCAGGCCGGGGGTGTCCACCAGGATGAGCTGGGTGTGTTCCCGATGCACGATGCCGCGGATGGTGTGGCGGGTGGTCTGCGGCCGGGAGGAGGTGATCGCGATCTTCGCGCCGACCAGCGCATTGGTCAGCGTCGATTTACCGGTATTCGGCCTGCCGACGAAACAGACGAAGCCGGAACGGAATTCGCCGGATGTGGGAGAATCGGACCGGTCAGCCACCCTGCACCTCGAAACCTTCGGCGATATCGAATACCGCGCCCGCGCGGTCGGTGAACACGATCCGCGCCTGCGCCGACACCTCACGCACCGCGGTCACTCCCGAATCGGAGAACTTACCGCCGACCACCACAGCCGCTTCGAAGCCTTCCGCGCCGCTGGAGATCGCGGCGGCGACCGCCGCCTGCAATGCGGTGAGCCGCAAAGCCTCCAGTTTCACCTCACCGGCCGCGTAGGTGCGGCCGTCGGTATCGCGAACGGCGGCGCCGCTGGTGCCCTCGCTACGGGCCATGGCGCCGCGCGCCAGCACCAGCAGCTTGTTGTCCTCGGCGTCCAGTTCAGTCATGCGATGTCTCCTGTTCGTCTCGACCGGCCGGGACTTCCCGCACCGTGCCGTTGCCGTTCGATGCCGTATCGCCCTCGACCACCCGGCTGACCACCACGGTGTGCACGCGCACCCGGCCGCGGGTATCGGCTCCGCCTTCCCCACGCAGCCGCAGACCGTATGCGGTGATCTCGGAGCCGGGCAGCGGGACCCGGCCGAGTTCATGGGCGAGCAGTCCGCCGACGGTGTCGACGTCCTCCTCCTCGATATCGAGGCCGTACAGCTCGCCGAGATCCTCCACCGACAGCCGCGCCGAGACCCGGTAGTGGTCGTCGTCGAGCTTCTCGATGGGTGGAGTCTCGTCGGTGTCGTACTCGTCGGCGATCTCGCCGACGATCTCCTCCAGCACGTCCTCGATGGTGACCAGCCCGGCGATACCGCCGTATTCGTCGACCAACAGTGCCATATGGTTGCGGCGGCGCTGCATCTCGTCGAGCAGGGCGTCCAGCGGTTTGGAGTCGGGCATGAACACTGCGGGCCGCATCACCTCGCCGACCCGCACGCTGCGGCCGCGATCGCCGTACTGGACAAGGTCTTTGAGATAGACGACACCGAGGATGTCGTCGACGTTGGCGCCGATCACCGGAATCCGCGAATGCCCGCTGCGCACCGCGAGCGAGGTGGCCTGCGCGGCCGTCTTGTCCTGTTCGATCCACACCATCTCGGTACGCGGCACCATCACCGCCCTGGCCGCGGTGTCACCGAGTTCGAACACCGACTGGATCATCCGGCGTTCGTCGTCGGCGACCACGCCACGCTCGCGGGCCATATCGACCACCTCGCGCAGCTCGATCTCGGAGGCGAACGGCCCGTTGCGGAAGCCCTTACCGGGGGTGATCGCATTACCGATGAGGATCAGCAGCCTGCTGACCGGGCCGAGCAGCGCACCGATGAATTGCAGCGGCAGCGCGGCGGCCAAGGCGATCGAATAGGCGTGCTGACGGCCGAGCGTACGCGGCCCGACACCGATCACGACATAGTCGACCAGCACCATGATGACCGCCGTCAGCAGCAGTGCCGGACCATCGGACAGCATGGTGGCCAGCGCGGCCGCGAGCAGGACGGTCGCGGTGATCTCGCACAGGATGCGTAGCAGCACCATGAGATTCACATAGCGCGGCCGATCCTCGACGATACGACTCAGCCGGGCCGCGCCGGGCCGCTCGGCGCGCACCATATCGTCGAGGCGGGCGGGGGAAATCGTGTTCAACGCGGAGTCGACGGCGGCGAAGACACCGCCGACGGGAACCAGCAGGACGGCGAGGACGATCAGGGTCAGCGCGTTCACGCCCGGGAATCACCCGGCGTCGTGAAGCCCGCCTTCCCCAGCAGCCTGGCATCACGTTCGGCGAGTTCGGCGCGGCGTCTGGCCTCACGCAGGCTCTCGTACCACTCCTCGAGCAGCCTGCCCTGGAGCGCGAACATCTCCTTCTCCTCCTCCGGCTCGGCATGGTCGTAACCGAGCAGGTGCAGCACACCGTGCACGGTGAGCAGTGAGAGTTCGTGGTCGAGGGAATGACCGGCCTTACGCGCCTGTGCCAGCGCGAACTCGGGGCACAGCACGATATCGCCGAGCATCGAGGGGCCCGGTTCGGGGCTGTCGGGCCGCCCGCCCGGTTCGAGCTCGTCCATCGGGAACGACATCACATCGGTCGGGCCCGGCAGATCCATCCACCGCATATGCAGGTCGGCCATGGTGTCGAGATCCACGAGCACCATGGACAGCTCCGCGGCCGGGTGCACATCCATCCGCGCGATCACGAACCGCGCCACACCGACCAGATCTTCCTCGGGCACGTCCATACCCGACTCGTTGGCGATCTCGATACTCACCAGGTCAGCCTAATGGGTGCGGCCGGACATCGTCCGACCGCAACCCCGCCCCGACATGTCGGCGTTACCGCCGCCCGGTGCGGTTGGCGGCACGCCGCTGGGCGCGGTTGCCCGGCATATGGGGGCCGACCGGGCGGGTCTCGGCCTCGAAGCGGTCATACGCGTCGACGATGTCGGAGACCAGGCGGTGCCGGACGACGTCGCTGCTGGTGAGTTCGGCGAAGTGGATGTCCTCGATATCGGTGAGGATCTCACTGGCCGCCCGCAACCCCGACCGCGACCCGTTCGGCAGATCGACCTGCGTGACGTCACCGGTGACCACGATCTTCGACCCGAACCCCAGCCTGGTCAGAAACATCTTCATCTGCTCGGCCGTGGTGTTCTGCGCCTCGTCCAGGATGATGAACGAATCATTCAGCGTTCTACCACGCATATATGCCAGTGGAGCGACCTCGATGACGCCCGCGGCCATGAGCTTCGGGATGGCTTCCGGGTCCATCATGTCGTGCAGGGCGTCGTAGAGGGGGCGTAGGTAGGGGTCGATCTTTTCGTTGAGGGTGCCGGGCAGGAAGCCGAGGCGTTCGCCCGCTTCGACGGCGGGGCGGGTGAGGATGATGCGGTTGACCTGCTTGGACTGCAAGGCCTGCACGGCCTTGGCCATCGCCAGATAGGTCTTGCCGGTGCCCGCCGGGCCGATGCCGAACACGATGGTGTTGGCGTCGATGGCGTCGACGTAGCGTTTCTGGTTGAGCGTTTTGGGGCGGATGGTCTTGCCGCGCCGGGACAGGATGTCGAGGCTGAGCACCTCGGCGGGCGATTCGGCGGTGCCCTCGGTCAGCATGGAGACCGTATGGCGGACGGCCTCGGGGGTGACGACCCGATTGCGGCCGGTCAGCGCGACGAGCTGCTCGATGACACGCTCGGCGAGCGCCACGTCGGCGGCTTTACCGGTGAGGGTGACGGAGTTGCCACGCACATGGATGTCGGCGTCGAGCAGATCTTCGAGTTCGCGCAGATTCTGGTCGGCCGAGCCGAGGAACGGGAAGACGGACTCCGGTGCGAGTTCGATACTGGAACGTACGGTGCGTGCCGCGGGACCCGTATCGCTGCCGCCTGCACCATTGCCGGCCGCGGGTGTCGCCGGGTCGCCGATCTCACCTTGGGTTCTCACGTAGTGGCTATAGCCTGCTTTCCGGTCTCGAAGCCGCCGCATCACCCGCCCCCGCACCCATGGCGACTACCGCGTGTTCGGCGGCATCGGCCCTGCTCCGGCGCGGTGGAGATCATGCGCTGTGGATGCTCAAAGTTTAACGCGCGGCACCGACACCCGCCCACCGAATATGCGGTCAGCGCCTGCCTGCGAACGCCCTACCAGCAGATATGGCAATGCTCCCCGAGATTGGGTAGCCATGCTGCGGCCATCGAGAAGCGATCGCCAGTGCGGTGCAGGCACCGAGCCCGGCACTCACCCGCATCGGCGCCCTGGTCCAGCGGCCGATGTGCTCGCGATACTCGGCCGCGTCGAGGTGCGACGCGACACAGGCCCGCCGACAATCCGGTGACGGCTGGGCGTTCACTACGCCCAGCGCGCCGTCAACGCACCGAGCGCCCCCAACGCAACCGCTGCCGCGGTCGAGGTGCGCAGCACGGTCGGCCCGAGCAGTACGACTTCTGCACCGGCGTCGGCCAATGCCGACAGCTCGGCATCGTCGAGCCCGCCCTCCGGTCCCACGATCAGCATGACCGCGGGCGCGCTGCCCAGCGGCAGATCGGTGAACCGGGACCTACCGGATTCGTGCAGGGCCGCGACCACCGCGCCGGCGGCCGTCGCGGTGCGCACCGCCGTCAGCAGGTCGGCGGTGCGGTGCAGGCCGGTGACCTCGGGGATGTAGGCGCGCCGGGATTGCCGGGCCGCCGATCGGGCCGCGGCCCGCCATTTGCCGATGCCCTTGTCGGCCTTGGCTTCCCAGTTGGCTACGCAGCGCGCGGCCTGCCACGGCACGATGACGTCGGCACCCGCCTCGGTCATCAGCTCGACCGCCAGTTCGGAGCGATCGGATTTCGGCAGCGCCTGGACCACGGTGACGGGCGGGCGCACCGGTTCCGCGACCGCCGTGGCCCGCACCGCGAGTTCGAGCCGGTCACGCTGCGCGGCAACGACTTCGGATTCGGCGAGCAGCCCACGACCATCGGAGAGCGTGATCTGCTCGCCGACCCGGATGCGACGCACCGTCGCCGCATGTCTGCCCTCAGGACCGTCGAGCACGGCGATGCCCCCCGGCTCGGGGATCTCGTCGAGGTAGAAGACGGTCGCGGCCACCTAGCGTCCGCTGAAGGAGGCGCGCAGCCGGGCGAACAGGCCGCTGTTGTGCTCGGACTGCGCCGACATCACCTCGGCGCGTTCACGATCGCGCATGCCCTTGTACTTGCGCAGCAGATCGGTCTGCTTACCGTCGAGCTTGGTCGGGATGACGATATCGAGGTGGGCGAGCAGATCGCCGCGCGCGCCGGAACGCAGCCTCGGCATGCCGTGCCCGCGCAGCACCGATACCTCGCCGGGCTGGGTGCCCGCCGCGATGGTGAGTTCGGTGGGGCCGTCGAGGATGGTGTCGATGACGACGGTGGTGCCCAGCGCCGCGTCCACCATCGGCACCCGCACCGTGCAGTGCAGATCGTCGCCGTCGCGCACGAATACATCGTGCGGCTGCTCGACGATCTCCACATACAGATCGCCCGCGTGGCCGCCGCCGGGGCCGACCTCGCCCTGGGCGGCAAGTCGCACCCGCATCCCGTTCGCGACACCGGCCGGAATCGGCGCGGCGATCTCACGGCGGGCCCGGACGCGGCCGTCGCCACCGCATTTGTGGCACGGATCGGGAATGGTCTCGCCCGCGCCGCGGCAGGTCGGGCAGGGCCGTGAGGTCATCACCTGGCCGAGGAACGAACGCTGCACCGACTGCACTTCACCGGCGCCGCCGCAGGTCTCACAACGCACCGGCTTGGATTTGCCGTTGGTGCCAGCGCCCTGACAGATATCGCAGAGGATGGCGGTGTCGACGGTCAGATGTTTGGTGACGCCGACGGCGCATTCGGCGAGGCTGAGCCGGGTACGCACCAGCGAATCGGCGCCCGGTTGTACGCGCCCGCGCGGTTTGCGCGCACCGCCCGTTCCGCTCATCCCGCCGAAGAAGGCCTCGAACACATCGCCGAGGCCGCCGAAGCCCGCGCCGCTGAAGCCGCCACCGGGGCCGCCGCCGGATTCGAGCGGGTCGCCGCCCATATCGACGATGCGCCGCTTCTCCGGGTCCGTCAGCACCTCGTAGGCCGCCGAGACCTCTTTGAAGCGGGCCTGTGCCGCCTCATCGGGGTTGACGTCGGGATGCAGTTCGCGGGCCAGCTTGCGATAGGCGCGCTTGAGTTCCTGGTCGGTCGCGTTGTTCGCGACGCCGAGCAGTCCGTAGTAGTCCCGTGCCACTTGAGTTCTCTAGTCCTTGATCGCTGTCCACAGTTCCGACTGCGTACGGCCGGATGGGTGTTGGGCTCGTCCCTGGGCCGGTACCGCTCCAACCGCACAGCATTAGTCGGGTTCACTCAACTTTATCCGGCCGGAGATTCGAGGGTATCAGTGGAGGCGAGGACCGGCCGCACCGTCAGCGCTCGGCGAGGACCTCACCGATGTACCTGGCCACCGCGGCCACCGAGGCGATGGTGCCCGGATAGTCCATTCTGGTCGGCCCGAGCACGCCCATACCGCCGAGGATCGCGCCGGACGCGCCGTATCCGGTGGTGACCACCGAGGTGCCGCGCATCTGCTCGACCTGGGTTTCTTCACCGATCTGCACCGTGACGGTGCCCGGTTGCTGCGCGGCCGCCAGCAGCTTCAGGACGATGACCTGTTCCTCCAGCGCCTCGAGCACCGACCGCAGTGAGCCGGGGAATCCGAAGTCGGCGGCATTGCGGGTGAGATTGGCGGTGCCGCCGAGCACCAGCCGTTCCTCTGGATGTTCGACCAGGGTCTCGACGAGCACGGTCGACACCCGGACCAGGACGTCACGCAGCCGGGCCGGGGACTGCTCGGGCAATTCGGCCACCGCCGCCGACGCCGCGGCGAGCCGTTTGCCGTCCATCGCGCCGCCGAGCATGGCGCGTAGGGCGGCCAGATCCTCGTCGTCGACGAGGGCGCCGAGTTCGACGATGCGCTGATCGACGCGCCCGGTATCGGTGATGACCACCAGTAGCAGTCTGGCCGGATTCAACGCGACCACTTCGATATGCCGCACCGTCGACGCCGAGACGGTGGGGTACTGCACGACCGCCACCTGACGGGTCAGCTGGGCCAGCAACCGCACCCCGCGGCGGAGTACGTCGTCGAGATCGACGCCGGATTCCAGGAATTCCAGGATGGCGCGGCGCTCGGCGGGTGAGAGTGGCTTCACATCGGCGATCCGGTCGACGAACTGCCGGTAGCCCTTGTCGGTGGGAACGCGCCCGGAGCTGGTGTGCGGCTGGGTGATGTAGCCCTCGGCCTCCAGCACCGCCATATCGTTGCGCACCGTGGCGCTCGACACACCCAGATTGTGCCGCTCGACAAGTGTTTTCGAGCCGATCGGCTCCTTGGTCGAGACGTAGTCGGCGACGATCGCCCGCAGGACCTCGAAGCGTCTGTCCTCGGTGCTCGACATCGGCCCCACCTCCTCGCTCGCGTGGGCGCGCCGTCGCGGCCGTTGCGCGCGCCACCATACTCGGCCCCGCCGATTCCGGCCGGACCTCACCCATCCAGTTTAGTGGCCACCCGCGATCGGCCGCTGGCGCCGCTTCGGCGCGGCGGCCGGACACCGCCGCGGCAAACCCGGCCACCGTGATAGTTTCCCGGCGTCTTGGCATCGACAACGACGGAAACACGAGGGAGATCCGGATGTTCGACGACCCTGCCGGCGCGGCCGCCGATCTCGCCCGCCGGGCACAGGATCTGGAACGGAAGGCCGAGCAGTATCAGGCGTTGCACGGTCGGATGGCCGCGATCTCGGTCACCGAGACCTCCCAGGGCGGGCGCGTGACGGTGACCGTCGACAGCGACGGCCTACCGACCGATATCCGTTTCTCCGAGGGCATTCGCGGGTTGGGTCCGGCGGCGCTGTCGGCCGAGCTGATGACCTGTCTGCACCGCGCGCAGGCCCGACTGCGTCGCGAGGTCACCGCGACGGTGCGGGAGCTGGTCGGTGCGGACGAGGCGGGCGCGCACATCATCGGCCGGTACGCCGACCGCTTCGCCGATGAGGAGCCCGAACCGGCGCAAGCGCCGGCGAACCCGAAGGATCTCATCGGACCGGATTCCGATGACCCGGACGATCAGTACTACCGGGGCAAGACCTGGCTGGCGTGAGCACCACGATCCGAACCGGCACACGCGCCGCGCCCCGCAGTCGCCGCCGGGACGGTCGACGTGATGCCGGATCGCTCAGCCGAGCAGCTCACGCACCACGCCGTCGGCCAGCAGTCGCCCCTGGTCGGTGAGCACCAGCTGGTCACCGACCAGTTCGGCGCGACCATCCGCGACGATCTGTGTCGCCATCGCGATGCCCGCCGCGTCCAGATCACGCAGCGGTAGTCCGGTGCGCAACCGCACCGCCAACATCACCCGCTCCAGGTAGCGCTCCTCGTCGGTGAGCGATTCCCAGCCCGCCGCGGGCAACCCGCCCTCGGCCACGCGATCGGCGTAGCGCGCCGGATGTTTGACGTTCCACCAGCGCACCCCGCCGAGGTGGCTGTGTGCGCCGGGACCGGCGCCGAGCCAGTCTCCGCCGTCCCAGTAGCCGAGGTTGTGGCGGCAGCGGGCGGCGTCGGAGGATGCCCAGTTGGAAACCTCGTACCAGGTGAGGCCCGCGGCGGCCAGGCGGGCGTCGATACGTTCGTAGCGGGCGGCGAGGACGTCGTCGTCGGGGGCGGGCAGTTCGCCGCGGCGGACGCGACGGGCCAGCGCGGTACCGTCCTCGACGATGAGCGAATACGCCGAGACGTGGTCGACCCCGGCGTCGAGGACCGCGTCCAGGCTGGCGTCCAGATCGCTGTCCCGTTCACCGGGGGTGCCGTAGATCAGGTCGAGGTTGACGTGCTCGAAACCGGCCGCGCGGGCCTCCTTGGCGGCGGCGACGGCTCGACCGGGCGTATGCGTGCGGTCGAGGACGGCGAGTACGTGCTGGGCCGCGGACTGCATGCCGAGCGAGACGCGGGTGTAGCCCGCCGACCGGATCCGCTCGAAGAACACCGGTGAGGTCGACTCGGGATTGGATTCGGTGGTGACCTCGGCATCGGCGGCGAGGGTGAACTCCGCGCGGATCGCGTCGAGCACCTCGGCCAGCCCGTCACCGCCGAGCAGGGAGGGCGTGCCACCGCCGACGAACACCGTCGACACCTCGGGCGTCGCGCTCGGCAGTGCCGCGAACTGCCGGGCCGCGCTCGCCAGCTCACCGCGCAGCGCCGTGAGCCACGATTGCGGCGAGGACGAACTGCCCAGCTCACCGGCGGTGTAGGTGTTGAAGTCGCAGTATCCGCACCGGGTCGCGCAGAACGGAACGTGCACGTAGACGCCGAACGGTCCCCCACCGAAATCGCGCAGCACCGGAACGGAGGTATCGGCGTGCGGGGTGGTGACAGCGGGGGAACTCACCGTTCAAGTGTGCCCGTAGCGCCCTCGCCGTCGCACGGGACCTGGGTGTTCGCCGTCACGCCTGGCGATGCTGTCGCACCCACCGCGTGGACGGTGCCGCGGCTCGGCCGCCGTCGCGCGGACCCCGCGGCGATACGGGCACGCTCCGTCGCGTAGGTCGTGATCCCCGGTACCGCCTGCTGCTCGGGTGGGCGGTCCGCCGCGCGGCCCTGGATGCCGTTCGCTCACAGTGTGCTCATGGTCGCGGCCCTGCCGATCACGCAATGGTCCCGATGAGCGGCGTGCCGTACGGAAACACGGTGGGCCCGACCGCTACTCGGTGACGACCGGCGTGTTCTGGTTTGCCGTGAGCATCCAGCGCCCGCCCTCCTTGGTCATGACGTACATCGGTGTGCCCGCACTGTCCAGTTCGCCCTCGGTGGTGAAGTAGCGCTGCCTGACCTTCACCGCCGCGACATCGGGGCGGAGGAAGGTGATGTATTCCACCTCGTAGGTCGCCGATCCGTGCGCGGTGGCACCGGGCAGCACCTTCGCGGTGAATTCGGCGATCGCGGGGCGCCCGATCAGGAGTTTGCCGTGGCCGGTGGTCCAGATGGCGTCCTCGCGGAACAGGGCGACGAATTCGTCCACGAGTTCGTTCGCCTGGGCGTGGGCGACGGTGTCGACCACCGCGCGGATCGCGGCGATTTCGGCGTCGGTGTCGGCGGGCCGGTGAGGGGTCTGTGTGGTCTCGATGCTCATGCCGATGAGCGTGCAACCTCGAGTTCGCTCGAGGTCAACTGTGCGGTGCCGGCACTCACATCCGGCGAATCGGACGCATCACCGGCCGGATCCCGCACACGGACTATGACAGCGGTCACAAATCACCCCCGGAATCCAGGGAATTTCCCTCTGTTCTACGGGAAATACTGGCAGGGCGGTCGGAACATAGGTGCTGACATGGCACAATGAAGCCCATGCGCGAAATCGGAGTACGACTGGTGGCACGTCGCCACGTCGACTTCAAGCGCGTATGCAGCGCCTGTTGTCTGCCCGGTTCTTCCCGGTAGCTCAGCTGCGCCCGTTCCCGGACCCCCGGCCATCTCCCTTCTCCGGCCATTCCGATATCGAGGACTTCGGCCCGCTGACACCGCGGGCGTGAGCACAGCCCATCTCACGCCTTCAGCACGGACGTACGACATACCCAGCAGGAGCAGCCCCCATGACGTCGAGCACCGACGCCGATCAGCCCGAATCCGCCACGCGCCCCGCTCGTGAGCGCCGGGTCCGCCCGGACCGCCCACGGGCCGAGGCCGCTGCCGCCCCCCGCGCCCGCACCGGGAAGCCGGTGAAACGGCGCGCCGAGGGACAGTGGGCGCTCGGGTATCGCGAGCCACTGAACCCCAATGAACAGTCCAAGAAGGACGACAACCCGCTCAATGTGCGCGCGCGCATCGAGAACATCTACTCCAAGACCGGTTTCGACGGCATCGACAAGGGCGATCTGCGTGGCCGGTTCCGCTGGTGGGGCCTCTACACCCAGCGTGAGCAGGGCTACGACGGCACCTACACCGGCGACGAGAACATCGACCTGCTCGAGGCCAAATACTTCATGATGCGGGTGCGCTGCGACGGCGGTGCGCTCAACGTCGCGCAGCTGCGCACCATCGGCGAGCTGTCCACCGAATTCGGCCGCGACACCGCCGATCTGTCCGACCGCGAGAACGTCCAGTACCACTGGATCGAGGTGGAGAACGTCCCCGAGATCTGGCGGCGGCTCGAGCAGGTGGGCCTGCACACCACCGAGGCCTGCGGCGACTGCCCGCGCGTGATCCTCGGCTCCCCGCTCGCGGGTGAATCGTTCGACGAGATCATCGACCCGACGCCGGCGATCGATGAGATCGTGCGCCGCTACATCGGGAAGAAGGAGTACTCGAACCTTCCCCGCAAGTTCAAGACCGCGATCTCCGGCCAGCAGGATGTGGTGCACGAGATCAACGACGTCGCCTTCGTCGGCGTCGAACATCCCGAGCACGGGCCCGGCCTCGACCTGTGGGTCGGCGGCGGCCTGTCGACCAATCCGATGCTCGCCCAGCGGGTCGGTGCGTGGATTCCGCTGGATGAAGTGCCCGACGTCTGGGAAGCGGTCGTGTCGGTGTTCCGCGATTACGGCTACCGCCGGCTGCGCACCAAGGCCAGGCTGAAGTTCCTGATCAAGGATTGGGGCATCGAGAAGTTCCGTCAGGTGCTCGAGGACGAGTATCTGAAGCGCAAGCTGATCGACGGGCCCGCCCCGGAGCAGCCGGACAAGCCGATCGACCATGTGGGTGTGCAGAAGCTGCGCAACGGGCTCAACGCCGTCGGCTTCTCCCCCATCGCGGGCCGGGTGTCGGGCACGATCCTGACCAAGGTGTCCGAGGCCGTCGAGCGCGTCGGCTCCGACCGCATCCGCTTCACGCCGTATCAGAAGCTGATCGTGCTCGACGTGGCCGATGACAAGGTCGAGGAGCTGATCGCCGAACTGGAACCGCTCGGTTTGCAGGCCCGCCCGTCGATCTGGCGTAAGAACCTGCTGGCGTGCAGTGGTATCGAGTTCTGCAAGCTGTCGTTCGTCGAGACGCGGAAGCGTTCGCAGGTGCTCGCTCCCGAACTGGAGCAGCGGCTGGCCGATATCAACGCCGAACTCGATGTGCCGATCACGATCAATATCAATGGCTGCCCGAATTCCTGCGGCCGCTCCCAGATCGCCGATATCGGTTTCAAGGGCCAGCTGGTCGATGACGGCGAGGGGAATCAGGTCGAGGGCTATCAGGTTCATCTGGGTGGCAGCCTCGGCCTCGACAGCGGTTTCGGCCGCAAGCTGCGCCAGCACAAGGTGACCAGCGTCGAACTCGGCGACTACATCGAGCGTGTGGTGCGCAATTTCGTCAAGAACCGCGACGGGGGCGAGCGTTTCGCACAGTGGGCAGTGCGCGCCGACGAGGCCGATCTGCGATGAGCACGCCTGATCAGGTGACGGGAGATCAACAGTGACAACACAACTCGCCGACAAGCTGACCGAAGACGAGCTGCGGGCCATTGCCGAGCGCGGTGCGGCCGAACTCGGCCCCGACGCCTCGGCCACCGATCTGCTGCGCTGGACCGAGGAGACCTTCGGCACCGGCTATATCGTGGCCTCGAACATGCAGGACGGTGTGCTGGTCCATCTGGCCGCACAGGTCCGCTCCGGCGTCGACGTGCTGTTCCTCGACACCGGCTACCACTTCGCCGAGACCATCGGCACCCGTGACGCGGTGGAGGCCGTCTACGGGGTGAATGTGATCAACGTGCGCCCCGAACATTCGGTCACCGAACAGGATCAGCTGCTCGGCAAGGATCTGTTCGCCCGTGACGCCGCCGAATGCTGCCGGTTGCGCAAGGTGGTGCCGCTGAAGAAATCGCTGGCCGGCTATAACGCCTGGGTGACCGGTATCCGCCGGGTGGAGGCGCCGACCAGGGCCAACGCACCGCTCATCTCCTTCGACGAGGGTTTCGGCCTGGTGAAGATCAACCCGATCGCACCGTGGTCCGACGAGGAGATGCAGGCCTACATCGAACAGCACTCGATCCTCGTCAACCCTTTGGTGGAAGAGGGATATCCGTCCATCGGCTGCGCTCCGTGCACGCGGAAGCCGGAGCCGGGATCCGATCCGCGAAGCGGCCGCTGGGCGGGCCTGGCCAAGACCGAATGCGGGTTGCACACCGCCTGACCGAGTCAGGCCCGGAGGCGGCAGCGTGCGCACACCACGTAGGCCATCGGGCAGGCAGAATAGGACACAACTCATGACCAAGACAGTCAGCGAACGTTCTCTCGGGATCACCGATTTCGACACGCTCGCGGCACTCGAGTCGGAATCGATTCATATCTTCCGCGAGGTGGCAGGCGAATTCGAACGGCCGGTCATCCTGTTCTCCGGCGGTAAGGACTCCACGGTCCTGCTGCATCTGGCGCTCAAGGCATTCTGGCCCGCGCCGCTGCCGTTCGCGCTGCTGCACGTGGACACCGGACACAATCTGCCGGAGGTGCTCGAGTTCCGCGACAAGGTGGTCGAGCGCTACGGTCTGCGGCTGCATGTGGCGAACGTGGAGGACTATCTGGCCGACGGCAGGCTCACCGAACGCCCCGACGGTATCCGCAACCCGCTCCAGACGGTTCCGCTGCTGGACGCCATCGGCGACAACCGCTTCGATGCCGTTTTCGGCGGCGGCCGCCGCGATGAGGAGCGTTCGCGGGCCAAGGAGCGGATCTTCTCGCTGCGCAACGCTTTCGGCCAGTGGGATCCCAAGCGGCAGCGCCCCGAGCTGTGGAACCTCTACAACGGCAGGCACGCCCCCGGTGAGCATGTGCGGGTGTTCCCGCTGAGCAACTGGACCGAACTCGACATCTGGCGCTATATCGCCCGCGAGAACGTCGATCTGGCCAGCATCTACTACGCGCACGAGCGTCCGGTCTACCAGCGCGACGGCATGTGGATGACGCCCGGCGTCTGGGGTGGCCCGACCGGCGACGAGGTGCTCGAGACCCGTTCGGTGCGCTACCGCACCGTCGGCGACGGCTCCACCACCGGCGCCATCCTGTCCGATGCGGCCGATAACGAGGCGATCCTCGCCGAGGTGGCCGCCTCCCGACTGACCGAACGTGGCGCGACCCGAGGCGATGACCGGGTCTCCGAGGCCGCCATGGAAGACCGTAAGCGAGAGGGTTATTTCTGATATGTCCGACCTGTTGAGGCTGGCCACCGCCGGTTCTGTCGACGACGGTAAGTCCACCCTGGTCGGACGTCTGCTCTACGACACCAAATCCGTGCTGGCCGACCAGATCGACGCCGTCACCCGCGCGTCGGTGGACAAGGGTCTGTCCACCCCGGATCTCTCGCTGTTGGTCGACGGTCTGCGTGCCGAGCGTGAGCAGGGCATCACCATCGATGTCGCCTACCGCTATTTCGCGACGCCGAAGCGCTCGTTCGTACTCGCCGACACCCCCGGCCACGTCCAGTACACCCGCAACACGGTGTCCGGCGCTTCGACCGCACAGCTGGTGATCCTGCTGGTGGACGCGCGCAAGGGCGTCATCGAGCAGACCCGCCGCCATGCCGCGGTGCTCGCGCTGCTCGGTGTACCGAAGCTGGTGCTCGCGGTGAACAAGATCGACCTGGTCGACGATCCGGCGACGGTGTTCGCCGAGATCTCCGCCGAGTTCAACAAGCTCACCAGCACGCTGGGTTGGACGAGCGAGGATGTGCTGGAGATCCCGGTGTCGGCGCTGCACGGCGACAATATCGCCACCCGCTCCGACAACACTCCGTACTACAGCGGCCCCTCGCTGATCGAGCACCTGGAATCGGTGCCGGTCGACGCCGACAGCTCCGGAACGCATTCGCTCGGCCTGCGTTTCCCGGTGCAGTACGTCATCCGGCCGCGCACCGCCGAATACCCCGATTACCGCGGCTACGCCGGTCAGATCGCGGCCGGTTCGGTATCGCCCGGTGACGAGGTGGTCGTACTGCCCTCGGGTATCCGCACCACGGTCGAACGCATCGACACCCCCGACGGTGAGCTGGCGGTCGCACAGCCCGGACGCAGCGTCACGCTGATCCTGGCCGATGAGGTCGACATCTCCCGCGGCGACATCATCGCCTCCCCCGGCGACGCACCGGAACCGCTCGATACCTTCGACGCCACGGTGTGCTGGCTGGGCGACAAGCCGCTGCGTCCCGGCGCGCGACTGCTGCTCAAGCACGGCACCCGCACCACACAGGCGATCGTCGGTGAACTGATCGAACGGTTCGATGAGCAGCGACTGTCGGCGGCGCCGAATCCGGAATCGCTGGAACTCAACGACATCGGACGGATCTCGGTGCGGGTCGCCGAACCCGTCGCCGCCGATGATTACCGGGTCAACCGACACACCGGCAGCTTCCTGCTGATCGATCCGTCCGGTGGCAACACCCTCGCCGCCGGTCTGGTCGGTGACGCGCTGACGGCGGTCGAGGTCGGGACCGAGGTCTGATGGTGTCCGCGGCTTTCCGCGCACGGACCGCGCACAGTGCGGGCCGCGCGCCCGCACTGATCGCGGTCGCGCACGGCAGCCGCGACCCACGTTCGGCCGCCACCATGGCGGCGGTGACCGAGCAGATCGCAGCCGCACGCCCGGATCTGGATGTGCGGCTGGCATTCCTGGATCTGAACGCGCCGTCGGTCGACCAGGTGATCGACGCCGTCGCGGCGCGGGGGCATACCCGCGCGATCGTGGTCCCCTTGCTGCTGGGCAGCGCCTTTCACGCGCGGGTGGATCTGCCCGGACTGTTGGCGGGGGCTTCCGCGCGGCATCCTCTGCTGGAGCTGACCCAGGCCGAGGTCCTCGGTGCCGACGCGCGGTTGGTCTCGGCCTTGCGCGACCGGGTGATCGCCGCCGACCGGGAGGTGGCTCCGCTGGTCGACGCCTACTCCCGTGGAGACGCGAGTTCCGCTGGCACTGCTGCCGATCCCCGGCTCGGCATCGCCGTCGCGGCGGTGGGTTCCTCGTCGGCCGCGGCCAATGCCCGCACCGCCGGGGTCGCCCGGATGCTGGCGGCGGCGACCGGATGGACCACCGAGATCTGCTTCGCGACCACCGGGCCCTCGGTCACCGAGGCCGCGGCCCGGCTGCGGGCCCATGGCGCCGCACGGATTCTGGTGGCCCCGTGGTTCCTCGCGCCCGGTCTGCTCACCGACCGGCTGGCAAATCAGGCACCGGATCTGGCGCACGCACAGGTCCTCGGACCGCACCCCGCATTGACCGATATCGTGCTCGACCGCTACGACGCGGCGGTCGTCGACACGCTCTTGCGTTCGGCCTGAATCGGTTCCACACGATCGAACCGGGGTCCGCGGCTGCCGCTCACGACCCGGTATCGACGCCGGTCCCCGCATAACGGGCGACCAGCTCCGCGCCTATCCGCGCCAGCTCGCAGCACACGTCCGCGGGCCCGGTCACCTCGATGGAACGGCCCCAGCCCGCAAGCTGCTGGGCGACCATCCACGCCGTGGGCGCGGTGACCCGCACCTGCACGCGCCCGTCGTCGATCGGGCCGTCCACCACACAGTGCCGTCCCTGCTGGTTGCGCAGGACCGGCAGCAGCTGTGTACTGATGAGTACCGTGGCGGCGACGGTCGAACGCTGCCGCTCCACCTCGTCGACGACCTGCTGCCAGGCCTCGGCGAGATCGAAATCCTCGGGTCGGTCCGCCACCTCCGCGGTCACTTCCATCTCGTCGATGCGCTCGACCCGGAAGGTCCGCCTGCCGCGATCGGTACCGGCGACCAGATACCAGATGCCGTCCTTGTCCACGAGGCCGAGCGGGTCGACCAGCCGCCGCGACTGCTCACCTGTGCGGGTGCGGTAGCCGATGCGAACCTTGTTGCGCTGCACCACCGCCCGTTGCAGGGTGCGGACCTCTGCGGGTAGCTCACGTTCGGTGGCGCCCCACCGGGACGGATCGATGACGACGGCATCCGCGGCGGCCTCGGCCTCATCACGGAAGGTCTGCGGTAACGCGCGCACCAGTTTGCGCAGCGCCGCCTTCGCCTCGGGTTCGGCGCCCGCCGATGGACCCGCGAGCAGGAACAGCGCCCGCGCCTCCCCCGCGGTCAAACCACTCAGATCGGTGCGCGCGCCGCCGATCAGCTGCCAGCCACCACCACGACCCGGCTGCGGATACACCGGGATACCCGCCGCCGACAGCGCCTCGAGGTCGCGGCGCGCGGTGGCGATCGATACCTCGAGTTCGGTCGCGATCTCGGCAGCGGTGACCCGCCCCCGGCTCTGCATCAGCAGCAGGGTGGCCACCAGTCGATCAGCTCGCATGAATGTCATTCTGCCGATAAAAGTGATCATTTGGTGAGCACTTTGACCGCGAGGATGTATTCAGCACACAACGAAACGAAGGAGACAGTGATGCTGCGAGGAATGGCGACCGTGAACTTCTACGCCGACGATCTCGAGGCCGCGAAGGACTGGTACACCGAGGTACTCGGCATCCCGCCCTACTTCGCCGTGCCCGGCGGCTACTACGAGTTCCGGATCGGCGACTATCAGCAGGAATTCGGCATCATCGCCGGTGCCTACGCACCGAAGGGCCGTGAGACCGCGGGTGGGGCCATCGTGCACTGGCATGTCGACGATCTGCGCGCCACCTTCGATCGGCTGCTCGAACTCGGCGCCACCGAATACGACCCCATCACCGAGCGCGGCGAGGGCACCGGTTTCGTCACCGCCTCGGTGGTCGACCCGTTCGGCAATGTGCTCGGCATCATGTCGAACCCGCACTACCTCGAGGTGCTGGCCGAAACCGGCCCCGCGACGGCGGCCTGAACGCGCGACACGGCGCCGGCCGGTGGTGGCGCGGTCGCATCTGCGCTGGGACGCCGATGCCTGCCCCGACAGGCCGGCGTACTCCCAGGCGGCACCCCACCGGCCGCAGGACTCCGGCCGAGACGACCGGACCAGCTGCCGGAGCTCGAGCGGCTACGGACGGAACCAGCGCTCCAGTACCTGTGCGACACCGTCGGCGGTGACGTCGGCGGTGACTTCATCGGCCAGGTCACGGATTTCGGCCGGACCGTTCGCCATGGCCACCGAATGCGCCGCCCAGGTGAGCATTTCCCGGTCGTTGTAGCCGTCGCCGATGGCGAGGGTCGCGGCGGCCGGGACGCCGAGGGCGGTGCGCAGTCGTTCCAGCGCCCAGCCCTTGGACACACCGTGGCGCGACACCGTCAGCCAGGGGCCGTACTCGCCGTACACCCAGCTGGCATCGGGCACTCGGAGGTAGTTCAGCAGGCGACGTAGTTCTTCGGTGGAGCCTTCCGGCCACCAACCGTTGAGGCGTGGGGTCGGCGCGCTGCACAGGGTGCGATCGTCGACGACGAGGTATTCGCCGCCGACGTCGTACTCGCCCGGACTGAATCCGGTGGCCCAGGTGCCGATTCCGACGCGTTCGGCGGCGAGGATCATCTGGGGGAACAGATCGCGCAGCGCCCGGACCGCCGGCGCGGGATCGAAGGCGTGGACGGCCACCGGATCACCACCGGCGACGTCCATGTGTACGGCGCCGTTGGAGCACAGGGCGTGACCGTCGACCAGACCGAGTTCGGCCAGCACCGGGCGGGTCTTGAGTACCGTGCGGCCGGTGGTGACCACGACGTGTGCACCAGCGGCGACGGCGGCGCGCACCGCGGCGACGACCCGCTTGCTCATCGGCTCACCGGTGGGCATGAGGGTTCCGTCCACGTCCAGCGCGATCAGCTCAGGCGCTCCCCCGTTGTCTACCACTTCCCTATTGTGCCGTCCCCGTGGGGATCTGACATCGAATTTACTGGCCGCCACTGAAAATATCGGCACCGCAAGGGAATCTGCATCTCGTCCGGCGAACAGCTATGCGGGGGCGGTGTCGTGTCCGAGTAGCAGCGCGACGATATCGAGTGCTGTGCCGATCTGGGGGGCATCACCGCCGAGCAATGGCGCGTACAGGTGGACATCGCAGATGCGGACGATGGCATCGGCCAGCACGCGGCTCGGCATACGCAACCGCAGATGCCCCTGCCGCTGCTCGTCTTCGAGCATTTCCGCGATCAACCGTGCCGAGGTGGATTCGATGGCGCCGGGCAGCAGCGCCAGCCGGATGAACAGTTGCGGTTCGCGCCGGGTGAGCGCGCGCAGCGGTTCCGAGCCGGAGACCGCTGTCATCAATCGTTCGAGCACGTCGAGGATCAGCGCGGCGCCCGACCCCGACGCCGCCGCGATCGCCTTGCGGTAGGTGCGTTCGGTGGCCTCGGCCAGCACTGTCGCGATCAGTTCGTCACGGTTGCCGACGTGCCGGTACAGCGTGGCCCGACCGATGCCGAGGGTGCGGGCCAGCACCGACATGTCCAGCGGTTCGCCGGTCAGGTACAGCTTCGTGGCGGCATCGACCGCGCGACGCGCTTCGGAAGTAGCGATCACCCGTTCATCTCCTCATACCCGCAGGCGACTCGCATCCCGCCGCACCGTGCGGATACCCGGACGAGTTGACGGAATTCGACACGTGAGACACACTCCATAAGTGTCTCACAAACGGTGGTGTGCATCACAAATAATCACCGCCGACCGGCGCTAGCGCAGAGGAATCCGATGCCCACAGTTGAAACCGTCCGCGGCCCCGTCGACACCACAGCGCTGGGGAAGGTGCTGATGCACGAACACGTCTTCGTGCTCGGCACCGAACTCCAGCAGAACTACCCGGACTATCCGAACCACTGGGACGAGGACGCGCAGGTCGCCGACGCCGTCGAGAAGCTCGCGGAATGCAAGGCACGCGGCATCGATACGATCGTCGACCCGACGGTGATCGGGCTCGGCCGCTATCTGCCGCGCATTCAGCGCGTCAACGAGCAGGTCGACATCAATATCGTGGCCGCCACCGGCATTTACACCTACAACGAGGTCCCCTTCCAGTTCCACCACACCGGCCCCGGCCTGCTGTTCGACGTCCCCGAGCCGATGGTCGAATTGTTCGTCAAGGACATCCGCGAGGGCATCGCGGGCACCGGCGTCAAAGCCGCGTTCCTGAAGTGCGCGATCGAGGAGCCGGGTCTGACGCCCGGCGTGGAGCGGGTGATGCGCGCCGTCGCGCAGGCCCACGTCGAAACCGGTGTGCCGATCACGGTGCACACCAATCCGCATACTCATTCCGGTCTGGTGGCGCAGAAGATCCTCGTCGAGGAGGGCGCGGATCTCACCAAGGTCGTCATCGGGCATTCCGGCGACAGCACCGATCTGGACTATCTGTGCGAACTCGCCGACGCGGGTTCCTATCTCGGGATGGACCGTTTCGGTCTCGATGTGCTGCTGCCGTTCGAACAGCGGGTCGCCACGGTGGCCACCTTGGCCGAACGCGGGTACGCGGAGAAGATGGTCCTCGCCCACGACGCGGCCTGTTTCATCGACTGGTTCTCCGCCGAAGGCAAGGCCGCCGCCGTACCCAACTGGAACTTCACCCATATCAGCGATGACGTGCTGCCCGCCCTGCTCGCTCACGGTGTCACCCCCGAGCAGATCACGACCATGCTGGTCGATAATCCGCGCAGGTACTTCACCGCATGAACCACGAGGCGGACAGGACCGCGGATTCCGGCGCCGTCCCCGGTATCGATCCGGCGGCGGTCGGTCGCTGGCTGGATCATCTGGGCATCGAGCGGTCGGGCCCGTTGCGGTTCGACCGGATCGGTCTCGGCCAATCCAATCTGACGTATCTGGTGCGGGATTCGGCCGACCACCGCTGGGTGGTGCGGCGGCCACCACTGGGCCGGTTGCTCGCCTCCGCGCACGATGTGGCGCGGGAGGCGCGCATCCTGTCCTCCCTCACCGACACACCGGTTCCGACGCCTGTTGTGCTCGGCTGCACCCACGACCCGGCCTACGCCGAGGCCCCGATGGTGCTGATGGAGTTCGTCGACGGCCGTGTAGTGGACAGCATGCCGATCGCGCAGTCGCTGTCACCTACGCTGCGCGAGCGGATCGGCCATTCGATGGCCACGACGCTGGCGCAGATTCACGCCGTCGACATCCGCGCGGTCGGATTGGACGATCTGGCGAGTCACAAACCCTACGCGCAGCGGCAATTGGCACGGTGGACGCGGCAGTGGGAGCAGTCCAAAACCGCCGATCGTCCCGAACTCGACGATCTCACCCGTCGACTGACCGCCGCCGCACCCGAACAGCGGGAACTCACGCTGGTGCACGGCGATTTCCACGTGCGCAACATCATCACCGCGCCGGACAGCGGTGAGATCACGGCGGTCCTGGACTGGGAACTGTCCACACTCGGCGATCCCCTGGCGGATATGGGCAGCCTGCTCGCCTACTGGGTGCAGCCGGGTGAGGACACGGCCGGTGATTTCGCCGCCACCGCGCTGCCCGGTTTTCCTGATCGCACCAGGATGGCCGATATCTATCTGGCCGAGACCGGACGCGATCCGGCCGCGCTGCGCTACTGGCACGCGTTCGGGCTGTGGAAGCTCGCCATCATCGCCGACGGGGTGCTACGCCGCGGCATGGACGAGCCACGTAATAGGGCCGATGCCGGAGTGCCCACCGCGGAACGCATCGATGCGGTCGTCCGCCAGGCCCGCATCGTGGCCGACGAGGCCGGAATCTGAGTGGAAGGACCCACCGTGACCACAGATCATGCGGTGATCGAGATCCCGCGCGCCCACAACCCTTTCGACACCACCGGCACCTCGGTCGATGCGGACGGCATCCCCCGCTACGACGATCTGCCCGCCACCCTGATCGACCTGCTCCGAACCCGCGCCGACGCCCACCCCGGCGTGGAGGCGGTGGTCGAACCGGGAGCGCAGCGGTTGACCTACGCGCAGTTGTGGGACCGGGCCACCCGGATCGCCGGTGGGCTGCGGGCGGCGGGGGTGAGCCACGGTGACCGGGTCGCCATCCGGTATCCGGCGGGCGCCGACTGGGTGCTGGCCTTCTGGGGCATCGTGTTGGCGGGCGGTATCGCGGTCGCGGTGAACACTCGCTCGACACCGCCCGAGATCGACTTCGTCCTGGCGGATGCCGGTGTCGACGTGGATCTGGGACCGGACGCACCCCTTCCCGATGGGGAGCCCTACGTCGCGGATGGGCTCGGGCACAACGACATCGCCGCACTGTTCTACACCTCGGGCACCACCGGAAAACCGAAAGGCGTGCCGACCACCCATGAGGCGTTCTTGACCAATGCGGAGAACATGGTCCGCTGCCTCGGCCTGCCGCGAGATATCGGCGCCGAACTGCGGACCTTGATCTCGGTGCCGCTGTTCCACGTCACCGGCTGCAACTCGCAGCTCATGGTCGCGATATACCTCGGCGGCACCTCGGTGATCATGGCGGCGCGGGATGTGCCGGGAATGATCGCCGCCCTACCCGCCGAACGCATCTCGTTCGTCGTCACGGTTCCGGCCATGTACTCGCTGATGCTGCGGCATGCGGACTTCGCTGGCACGGACGTGTCCGGGGTGCGCTGGGTCGGCTACGGCGGCGCGCCGATCGCCCCGGCCCTGGTGCGCGCAGTGCGGGCGGCGTTCGCCGCCGCGACCGTCTTCAACGGCTACGGCATGACCGAAACCGCCTCGCTCATGACGCTGCTCCCCGACGCCGATGCCGTCGACCACGCCGATTCGGTCGGCTACGCGGTGCCGTCGGTACGGCTCGCGGTGGCACCGATCGATGACGATCCGACCGTCGGGGAGCTGCTGGCGCGTGGTGCGAATGTCACCGCCGGGTACTGGAATCGGCCGGAGGCCACCGCGGCGGCCCGCACCGACGGCTGGTTGCGGACCGGGGATGTCGTCCGGGTCGATGCGGCGGGCCGCGTCCACGTGATCGACCGGATCAAGGACATCATCAATCGCGGCGGGGAGAACGTTTCCAGCGTCGAGGTGGAGGCCGCGCTACTCGCCGCGCCTGGCGTCGCGGACGCGGCCGTGCTCGCCGTACCGGACGAGGTCATGGGCGAGAAGGTCGGCGCGGTCCTGTTCGGCGACGGCGACCATATCGATCTCGACGTCGTCCTCACCCATTGCCGAAACCAGCTGGCCGACTTCAAGATTCCGCAGTACATCACCGTCACCGACGAGGCACTTCCCCGCAATGCCGGTGGAAAATTGCTCAAGGCCACACTGCGTGAGCAGGTCCGATGGGGTGAGCCATTGCGCTGACCGATGCGGTCAGCCCTGGTCCGCCGCAACGCGCCCGACCCGACCCGCTCGCCACACGATGGGCCCATGGTCGCGAACCACCCCGCGAAGCGCAACTCCCGGACCACCACCGCCTGCCCGCTTGCCACACAGTAGGTCCATGGTCGCGACCCACCCCGCGAAGCGCACCCGGACCACCACCGCCTGCACACTCGCCACACAGTAGGCCCGTGGTCGCGAACCACCCGGAAAACGCAACTCACAGACCTTCACGGCACCACGCCTCCGACGGACCCACATGGTGGGTCGGCGGTCACGAACCGCTGAAGGGTCGGTGATGGAGCACGGCACAACCAGAACCTGTCAGCGGTGCCGGGGAGTACAGCAGCCGGATGACCGAACTGGCACGGCCCGACTCATCGCCATGTGGTGAGCCCACGGTCGCGAATTACCCGAAAACGCAGCACCGTACCGACGAAACGCCACCGCACCGGACCCCTGTCCGCATGGTGAGCCGCTGACCCGAATCGCCGTGGAAGTGATTTCTCGGTGCGGGGCTGACATGTCTGTGCACCCGAAGGTCGATGGTCGGCGCCGCAAGCGGATTCGTTGTCCGCTTGCGGCGTCGCCTGACCTGAGAAGGGCTCTGCTTCCCCGCTGTGGCGGTGTATACCGGCTGCCACAACCAGAACCCCTCGACGCTGGAGCCGGAGCCAGCGGCCGATCTGCGCCACCGGATATCGGCGGCGGCACCATCGGCGCCTGCTGCGGGCGATCAGGACTCAGCGGCCGCCCGAGCCACCACCCGAACCACCGGACCCGCCCGATCCGCCGGAACCCCCGGACCCACCCGAGCCCCCGGACCCGCCGCGGGAGCCGCTCGAGCCGCCCTTCGAACCACCCCCGCGGGAACCGCCCGACGAATCGCTGCTCGAACCCCCACGTGAACCCCCGCTGGACGAGCGCCCGCCAGAACTGGAATCCGATCCACCGCCCGACGACGATCGGCCCGAGCCGCCACCGGACGAGCTTCCGCCCGACGAATTCCCGCCCGACGCACTGTTCCCGGATGTAGTCCCACCGGACGTTTTTCCGCCCGACGCGCTGCCCCCGGACGTACTCCCACCGGACGTATTTCCGGCGGACGCGCCACCACCCGACGCGCTTCCACCTGGCGAGCCGCCACGGGACGCGCTACCGCCTGACGTACTACCACCCGACGCGCTTCCGCCCGACGCGCCTCCGTTGGACGCGCTGCCACCGGATGTACTTCCGCCCGAAGCACTTCTGCCGGACGTACTACCGCCCGATGCGCCTCCGTTGGACGCGCTACCGCCGGATGTGCCGCCACCCGATGCGCTGCCACCAGACGCACCACCACCCGATGTATTACCGCCAGAGGAGGTTCCCCCCGAGGTGGACCCACCCGACGACGACCCACCGGACGCCGAACCATCCGAACCCGAACCACCCGACACACCACCGGAGGCCGAACCACCCGGAGCGCCACCGGTGCCCGCACCGGTCGACCCGCCCACCGAACCGCCCGATGCGCCGCCACCGGCCGCGCCTCCTGTCGAGTCTCCGCCAGGCGCATCACCACCGGCCGTCCCCGAGCCGCCACCCACGGATGTCCCGTCGCCCGGACCGCCGGTCGAGTCTCCACCAGGCGCTCCGCCGCCCACGGTCCCGGTCGAACCGTCCGGGATTCCCACACCACCCGGCGAGGTGCTGCCTGCGGGAATTCCGCCGGTCGACGTGCCCGGACCCACGCCGCCGGGCACCGGAGTATCGATCGGCCCGGACGGAACATCCGGGGTCGCACCGCCGCCGGTGCCGGGCGTCGTACCACTGGGCGCTCCGGGCACCGGGCTCGACCCGTCACCGACGCCGGGCACCGACGGCGCGCCCTCACCTGGAGCGCTCGGCGGACGCACCGAACCGTTCGGCTGGGTAAAGGGCATCGGATTGCGGAAGCGTGCGGGATCGGCGTAGGTCCCCGATCGCTCATCGGGCCGGTGCCGCCACTGCCGGGTGTCGGAATGGGTATCGGTACCGGAATTTCCACGGCTTTCGGCCATGGTCGGCCCCTGCGGCCGTGCGTACGCCGACGGCGAGACCATCGCGGCGTATCCGGTCATACGGGTGGGCACACCGGCGACGGTGCGGACCATTCCGGCGGCCGCGTGACCGACCGCGCCGATATGGCCGACGAGGCCACTCCCGTCCACCGCGCTGCCGTCGAGTTCGACCAGCAGGGCATCGTTCGGGAGGTCGAGGCGCGGGAAGCGGTCGAGCACCGGGGAGAGCTGGGTCTCCACCGCTCCGCCACCGAACATGGTGGCGGCCGACATCGCGATCGCGGAAAAGATTGCCGCACCGGAGAACACCGGTGGATGGAAGCTCGCGCCTGGTGCGGCGGGTGCGGCGTCGCGCGCCGCCAGATAGGCGGCTCCGGCCGCGACGGTCTGCCCCGGATCGGCGGACATGACGACGGGGCGGCCGAGTTCGGCCAGGGTCCGCGCCACTTCGGGTGGCCGGGCCGCGCCGCCGACGACGAGTATCCGCCCGATATCGGACATGGTGATGCCGGCCGCGCGCACCGCGGCCCGCACCACCTCGAGCGAATCGCGGATCTGCTCCACCCGCAAGCTGTCGGTATCGACGAACGATGTCATCGCGACGGCACCGGGAGTCGGCGACACCTTGCCGCCCGCGTACCGGGCGATCATCGCACCCAGTGGGCGGCCACCGAAGTCGTAGCAGCGCACCGGTGTGCCGACCATGGGATGGTCGGGCCATTCGGGGCCGACCCGGACCACGGTGATGTCGAGACTGTTTCCGCCGAGGTCGTAGACGAGCACGAATTCCGATGGCAGCGGACCTTGTTCACGCTCGAGCCATTCGGCGGCGGCCACCGGTTCCGGCACCAGATCCACATGCCCGATCCCGGACAGTTCCAGCGCCTGCCGCAGCAGGGCGACCTGTTTGGTCGAGTAGGCCGCCGGATAGGTGGTGACCACGCCGGCGCAGGGTTCGGCCGAGACCAGCAGGCTGTGCACCACCGCGGCGATCATATTGGCGGGCGACCAGATTCGTCCGCCGATGGTCACCGAATCCGGGTCGCGGGCGAGATCGGCGAAATCGGTGACCGCGACGGCGAATTCGGGGATGCTGCCGAGCCGCAGGCCGCTGGTGCCGTCGAACGCGGCGGTGGTGCGCCTGGTTCGCACCGATGGCCGTGGTTGCTCGGCGGTCGCCACCGCCGCTATGGAGTTCACTGTGCCGATGCTGAAGCCCAGCCCTGTAGTCATTCGCTATCCCGTCAACGCACCGTGACCACGTCCCTCATGTGAAGAACCATGGGCCGCGGTCGTCTTCCAAACAGCCCCCACAGGTTAGCTGTTTCGACTCCATCCGGATGCCGATTTGATATGAAAGGTTCAACCAATTGCGATAATTCGCCGAAGACCCAGGTCATGGCTTCGCGGTCGAATGATCCAGGCCCCTGGATCGATGCGATTCGGAGATCCGGCGCCCGTCTCCGCAATCATTCGGCGATCGATCCACCGCTCGCGACACTTCCGGCCGAATCCGCCGACCACTCGCGCGCCACACACCTACCAGTCGGTAACCAAACCTTTGCTACATCGACATAATTCGACCGAGCGGTCGCTTCCGGACGATTAGGTGACACGTCAACGCGCCGACCGATTTCCGCCAGCACACCGGTCCCGCACCGGGTTGACTTGGCATCACGACGTCGTAGCGCTTACCAAAACTCAAGTACCAGAAGGGAAACCGACTTCCATGGCACAACGATTCGCCGAGCAGGTCGTCTTGATCACCGGAGCCACCTCGGGTGTGGGCGAGGCGGTCGCCCGGCGGGTGGCCGCCGAAGGGGCCGCCGTCGTCCTCGGTGCACGCGGAAAAGAAGCCGGCGTACGGATCGCCGACGAGATTCGTGCCGACGGCGGTCGCGCGGTGTTCGTATCCACCGATGTACGCAACGAGGAAGAGGTGGCCGCGCTGACCCAGGCGGCACTCGACGAGTTCGGGCGCCTCGACGCCGCGTTCAACAATGCCGGCGCGATCACCGCGTCCGGCCCCGTCACCGAGATCGATGACGCGTCCTGGCGTGGCGAACTCGACCTCAACCTGACCAGCGTCTTCTACGGTATGCGCCACCAGGTTCCGGCGCTGGTCGCCTCCGGTGGCGGTGCCATCCTGAACAATGCCTCCAACCTCGGCGTGGTCGGGATGGCCTCGGTCGCACCGTATGTCGCGGCCAAGCACGGCGTGGTCGGGTTGTCGCGCGCGGTCGCGTTGGAAGCGGCGGATCAGGGCATCCGGGTGAACGCGCTGGTCTCCGGCGCGGTCGATACACCGGCCTTCCGCAACTCGATGGGCACCACACCGGAGGGCGAGGCCGCCGTCGCGGCATTGCATCCGCTGGGTCGCATCAGCAAGCCGGCCGAGATCGCCTCGTTGTGTGCGTATCTACTGAGCCCGGAGTCGAGTTTCGTCACCGGTGCGGCGCTCGCGATCGACGGCGGTTTCACCGCACGCTGAGCACGATCGGCACACCGCACGCACCGGCCCCTCATCGGCCGATGCGTGCGGCGTTGCGTCGAGGCCGATGGATACCGGCCGCCATACGACGATCGCGCCGGAGTCGGATGACTCCGGCGCGATCGTCAGAACCGATTCAGATCCGGTCGAGCAGGCGCCGAACCGGTCCGGTCGGACGCAATACCGCCCCACCGGGCCGCAGCTCGGGCTGCCTGCTGCGGACCAGGCGGTCGAACCCGGCCGCACCGCCCGAGGGCGCGCGTAGCCTGCCCGCGTTGAAATCGTCGGCCAGCTGCTGCACCGTCTGTTGGGCGCAGGACTTGTTGGTGCCGATGAATCCGGTGGGACCGCGCTTGATCCAGCCGGTCACATAGGTTCCCGACAGCACCGAGCCACCGGGCTGTTCGAGGACACGACCGTCCAGGTTCGGGATCACACCCGCACGCTCGTCGAACGGAAGACCGGGCAGCGGCACACCGCGGTAGCCCACCGAGGTGAGCACCAGACCCGCGTCGAGCCGTTCGGTCCGATCGGTCGGGACCGCACGCATCGTGCCGTCGCCGTCGGCGACCAGTTCGTTGCGGACCATCTCGATACCGGTCACCTGGTCCGGTCCGAGGATCTCGGTCGGCGAGGACAGATAGCGGAACACGATCCGGCGACGCTGCCCGAACGGACGATTGCGCACGCTGTGCAGCAGCCGCAGCTTCTGCTCCACCTGATAGGGCAGATCGTCGGTGATCTCGGGCAGTTCGCCCTCGATGACGATATCGATATCGGAGCCGAGCAGGCCGACGAACTCCGGCACCGTGAACGCCGACTCGGCCGGACCGCGCCGACCGAGAATGACGACCTCTTCGATCCTGCTGTCGCGCAGGGCGTCCAGCGCGGTCTGCGAGATATCGGTGCCGACGAGCGATTCGGGGTCGACGGTCAGGATGCGCGCCACATCCAGCGCCACATTGCCGTTGCCGACGATCACCGCGCGCTCATGCGAGAGGTCGAAGGTGCGGCCGACGTGGTCGGGATGGCCGTTGTACCAGGCGACGAAATCGGTGGCCGACACATTGCCCGCCAAACCCTCGCCCGCGATACCGAGCTTGCGATCGGAGGACGCGCCGACGGCGTAGATCACCGCATGGTGGTAGGCCAGCAGCTCCTCGTGCGAGATGTGCTTGCCCACCTCGACGTTCAGGTACGAGCCGAAACCCGGCTGCGCCGACATCACATCGAAGAGGCGGCTCACCTGACGCGTCTTGGCATGGTCGGGCGCCACACCGTGGCGAGCGAGGCCGTAGGGCACTGGCAGCCGTTCGAACATGGTCACCGCGACGTCGGGCTGGGTGAGCAGCTCGTCGGCGGCGTACATGGCCGAGGGGCCGGAGCCGACGATCGCCACCCGAAGGGGTTCGCGTTCGGTCCTGATCTCCGGTGCGGGCACCGGCTGCGCCAGGATCGGGCGCGGCCGGGACTGCCGGTAGAAATCGGCGTTGATCTCGATGAAGGGCTTCTGCTCTTCGGTCAGCTTCTTCGACGAGGTGATCGCGTCCACCGGGCAGGCCGAGGCGCAGGCGCCGCAGTCCACACACGCCTGCGGGTCGACGTAGAGCATCTCCGCGGTGCGGAAATCGGGCTCGTCGGGCGTGGGATGGATGCAGTTGACCGGGCAGGCGTAGACGCAGGACGCGTCGCTACAGCAGGACTGCGTGACAACGTAGGGCATGGGTACCTCAGGCGGCCTTGCCGACCACGCGCAGCGGCTCGGAGCGGTAGCGGGTGGAGTGACCGTTGATACCGAGCAGCTTCCATACGCGCTTGGAGATCGGGTTCATCAGACCGAGTTCCTTGGCCAGCGAACGGACGTCGGCGAAGTAATCGCTGAAGACCTGCTTGGCTTCCTTGGAACCGTAGAACAGCTCCTTGCGCACCGAGTCCGGGATGTCGAATTCGTCGAAGAAGGTGCGCGGCGGGGTCGCGATGGAGCGGCCGAGGATCCACATGACGATCGGCATGGCGATCGAGAGGATGAAGCGGTTGGCCGCGTTGCCCTCCGGCACGTGCTGCTTGAGGAACTCGTGCGCGAAGGAGATGTGGCGCGCCTCTTCGGCGACGTGGATGGCCATGACACCGCGCATGATGGGGTGCACATCGTCACCCGAGCGCAGGATGTCCTTCTGGATGTGGTCGATCGGCTCTTCACCGGCCAGCACGGCCATGAAGAACAGGTTCGGCGTCAGCACCGCGACCGGGACGGCCAGATGCCGCAGCTGCCGCACCAGCGGACCCATACCGGGTACATCGATGCCGATGCGGTTGACCATCTCCTGGAACATCAGGGTGTGGTTGTGCTCCTCGATCATCTCGTGGGAGCAGTAGCGGAATTCCGGCGAACCGTTGGGCAGGCCGAAGATGTGCTGCATCATGCCGCTGATCAGGATGGCCTCGAACTGGAGACCGACCTTGGCGACATTGGCCTGGCGGTACTTGCCGAGCGCGATCTTCTGCTCGTCCGAAAGCGCGAGGTACCAGGGGTGGCGGCCGAGCGGATCGGCCGACTGCGGCAGGATCCAGCGCTCGGGCTTGGTCTCGGCGTCGAAGTCCGGGTTCTCCCAGTCGATGTCCTCGAAAGGATCGAAGTGCCGGTTCACCGAGCCCTCCGACAGCAGCAGCAACTTCTGCGCGTACTCCTGGGCCTGCGCGACAACAGGGTCGATGTCAGGTGTCGTGGTGGCTGCGGACATCGTCGTCACTGCCTCTCGGTCGGGAATACCTAATAACTGTTCCCAATAGTTACACCAACTGTGGGCCACGTCAACACAGGCACCTTCCCAGCGGCGGGTCGGCGAACGCACGCCGGGCGCATCCGGACTCTCGGTCCGAATGCGCCCGGATACTTCCTCGGCGTGCGCGCGGGTGCCGCTACCAGGCCCCGAACTGCGATAACGCGGTGAACACGGCGTCACCGGGGACCATGAGCGTCGCCGCGACGGCCACCGTGGACACCCCCGCCGCGACCGCAGCCTGGAGGGCACGGCGGCGTTTACGCCGGGAGAAGTCCCATGCCCGGGTGGCAGGGCGGCGCCGATGCTCCGCCGCTGCCGCGGATGAGGCGGAGCGCCGGGCCATGATCGCGGCCCCGGTGGCGATGGTGCGCTCGGGATCGGGCGCGGTGATCACCGGACGGGCCAGCTCCTCGCCGAGCACCCGCGCGACCTCCGCCGGACGGGCGGCACCGCCGACCACCAGCACCCGGTCGACATCGGCCATCGTCATATCGGCCAGTCGCAGGCACCGATAGACCAGTTCCAACGAGCCACGCACATGCTCGCCACGCAACACACTCGCGCGGTCGCGGGTCGGATCGTCGGAACCCGCGTCCGAGGAGCGCCCCCGCGCGGTCTGCGTGGTCACCAGCGCCCCGAATGCGCGCCCACCGAAATCATGTGAACGCACCGTGCCGATCACCGGATTGTCCGGACATCCGGCGCCGACCCGCACCAGCGTCACATCCAAGCTGGCCCCACCGAGGTCGTAGACCAGCGCCAGGCCCGGCATGAGCGGTCCGTGTTCGGCCTCCAGCCAGGCGGCCGCGGCCACCGGTTCGGCCACCAGCGACACCCGTTCCAGTCCGGCCGCGTCGAGGGCCGTGCGCAGTGCGCCGATCTGGTCATCGCTGTAGCCGACCGGATGGGTGAGGGTGATGCCCGTATCGTCGCCCGCGGCGCGCGGGTCGTCGCGGACCTCCGCGATCAGGCAGTCGGCGACGACCGCCACCAGATCGGCGGGTGTGAGAGCGCGGTTGCCGACGCGCGCGGACGTCGCGCCGCGCTGGGTCAGATCCGCGAACTCGGTGACCACCCGACCGTGCCGTGGGATGGTGCCGAGCCGGGCCATGCCCGTGCTGTCGAAGGTGAGCGTGGTGCGGTGGGTGACGGCCGGTGGCCGGCCGGCCCGGCGCCGTCGCCCCGGCGGCGACTTCACCGAATCCCCCTCCGCTACTGCCGAAACCGTGTTCACCGTGCCGATGCTCAATCCGAGACCTGACGCCATCGAACTCCACCTGATCGCCGAGCGGACATGCTTCGAACGCCCATCAGGCAATCATTCCGCGATCGATGTGCCAACCACCGGACATCGGGTTGTCCGCCATCGCCTCTCCCCCGTTCTGGCGAACCGGGCAGCGGCCGACGCGCTCACCAGCCCTGTTGTCCTGTTCGGGTGGACACGGCGACCTCGCCACCCGTCGGGAAAGGACACGCCCGATGACCTGATCCGGTTTGCGGGTCGGGCGCTGTCCACGGCTCCGCGACGGCGCCGCCGAGCGCCGAGATGCGGTCAGCTCGTGGGCAATTCCGGGATCCGGGTGGCCCTGGCGTACACCGTCTCACCGTCGGAGAGGCGAAGCGCTTCGGCGTCACCGCGGGTCACCTGGGCGGCGAACAGATCGCCGGTGGCGGCATTGCGCATCTCCACCCGCACCTCGAAACCGAGATGCACCACCCGCTCCACCGTGGCGCGGGTGACGCCCGCCGATTCCGCGGTGCCCTCGTGCTCGGCCATCGCCATACTCGGATCGCGGCCGACCCGGATGTCGTGCGGGCGCACCAGATGACCGTTGAGCCGGGCCACCGCACCGAGGAAGGACATGACGAACTCGTTGGCGGGCCGGTCGTAGACGTCCTCGGGCGAGCCGACCTGTTCGATCCGGCCCGCGTTCATCACCGCGATCCGGTCGGCCACGTCGAGGGCCTCTTCCTGATCATGGGTCACCAGCACGGTGGTCACATGGACCTCGTCGTGCAGGCGTCGCAGCCAGGTCCGCAGATCGGCGCGCACCTTGGCGTCCAACGCGCCGAATGGCTCGTCCAGCAACAGCACCTGCGGATCCACGGCCAGTGCGCGCGCCAGCGCCATACGCTGACGCTGACCACCCGACAGCTGCGCCGGATAACGATGCTGGAAACCGTCGAGGCCGACGATGCCGAGCAGTTCGTCGACCCGCTTGGCGATCTCGGCTTTCGGCCGCTTGCGGATCTGGAGCCCGAAGGCCACATTGTCGCGCACGGTCATATGTTTGAACGCCGCGTAATGCTGAAAGACGAAGCCGATATCGCGCTTCTGCGGTGGCACCCGGGTGACATCGCGATCGGAGATCACCACCACCCCGGAGTCCAGCGTCTCCAATCCGGCGATCGAACGCAGCAGCGTCGACTTGCCCGAACCGGACGGGCCGAGCAGCGCGGTCAACTCGCCGGACGGGATATCGATGCTGACATCGTCCAGCGCGGCGAACGAACCATAGTTCTTGCGCGCGTTGGTCACGGTGATCATTGGTTGCCTCCGGCAGTCGACATCGGCGCCCTGCGCACGGCAGTGCCGATCATTTGTTGCCCCGCTTACGTTCGAGGAGGGTCATCAGCAGGAGCGTGACCAGGGCGATGCCCATCAGCAGGGTGGCGGCGCTGTAGGCGCCGAAGGTGTTGTGGTCGTCCACGTATCTGGCGTGCACCAGCAGCGTCAGGGTCTGCGAGACCCCGGCGAAACCGGAGGACACCATGATCACCGCGCCGAACTCGCCGAGCGAGCGGGCCACGGTGAGCACGACACCGTAGGTCAGGCCCCAGCGGATCGCGGGCAGGGTGATCCGCCAGAAGGTCTGCCAGCGCGAGGCGCCGAGCGTGGCCGCCGCCTGCTCCTGATCGTCGCCGATCTCGTGCAGCACCGGCTCGACCTCGCGCACCACGAACGGCAGCGTGACGAAGATCGTCGCGATCACCATGCCCGGCAGTCCGAAGATCACCTTGAACCCGAGCGAATCGAGTCCGCCGAACCAGCCACCCGCGCCCCACAGCATGATCAGCGCGACACCGACCACCACCGGCGACACCGCGAACGGCAGATCGACGATGCCCTGGACCAGGCTGCGGCCGGGGAACCTGCCGCGCACCAGCGCGAGCGCGGTCACGATGCCGAACACCACGTTCACCGGGACCACGATCGCCACGATGATCATCGACAGGTTGAACGCCGAGATCGCGGCGGGCGTGCTGATGGAATCGATGAACGCGCCGATACCGTCACCGAAGGTGCGGAACAGGATCACCCCGAGCGGCAGCACGAGCAGGACGAACAGGTACCCGAGTGCGACCACGCGCAGCGAGAGCCGGACCGGAGTCGAAAGTTTCATCGCGCCTCCTGCTCCTTCCTGGCCGAACGCTCGGCGAACAACCGCAGCACCAGCAGCGAAACGAAGGCGATGGCGAGCAGCGCCACCGAGACCGCCGCCGCGGCCACCGGCCGGTCGATCTCGATCTGCTGCTGAATGTATTGCGAAGCCATCTGGGTCTCGCGCGGGATATTGCCGCCGATCAGCACGACCGAGCCGTACTCACCGATGGCGCGGGCGAAGGCGAGACCGCCGCCGCTGATGATCGCCGGGGTCAGGGTGGGCAGCACGATGCGCCGGAACGTGGTCCAGTTGTCCGCACCGAGTGACAGTGCGGCCTGTTCCACTTCCTTGTCCACTTCGATCAGCACCGGCTGCATCGACCGCACCACGAACGGCAGCGTGACGAAGGCCAGCGCCACCACCAGACCGGGCTGGGTGGCGTTGAGGTGGATGTCGATCGGACTCTCCGGGCCGTACAGCGACAGCAGCACGATGCTGGCCACGATGGTCGGCAGCGCGAACGGCAGATCGATCAGTGCGTTGACCACGCCCTTACCGGGGAAGTCGTCACGCACCAGCACCCAGGCAATGAGCGTGCCCATCACCACGTTGATCAGCGCGACGACCACCGAGACCAACACGGTGACCCGCAGCGAGGCCAGGGCGACCGGTGAGGTGACCGCGTCCCAGAAGCCCGCCCAGCCCTCGTCGAAGGCGCTGACGGTGAGCGCGGCCAGCGGCAGCAGCACGATGATGCTCAGCCACAGCACCGCCGTGGCGATGCCGAGCGGGCCCACCGAGCCCGTCACCCGCAGCCACGACCAGTTCGGTCCCCGCGATCCCGCGGCCGCGGAGGTGCCCGAAGGGGAGGCGACGGAACCGGACGCGGGTGCGGCCCCGTCGCTGTTACTACTGTCTGTCACGGTGTCGAGTATCGCGTGTGCGCCGGATCACCGACTACTTGGTGGCGTTGTCGTAGATGACGGCGATCTTGCCGGTACCCTGCGCGAACAGTTCGGCATCGACCGTCTTCCAGCCGCCGAGATCGGCGATCGTGTACAGCTTCTCCGGTTGCGGGAAGTCGGAAGCGAACTCGGCGGCGACACCCGGATCGACCGGACGGAAACCGGCCTCGGCCCAGGCCCGCTGACCCTCGGGGGTGAACAGGAAGTCGCGGAAGGCCACCGCCTTGTCCTGGTTCTTGCTGTTCTTCAGCACCGCGACCGGGTTCTCGATCTTGAAGGTGTCGGTCGGGACGACGTGCTCGATCGGATCACCGTTGCGTTCGACGAACAGCGCTTCGTTCTCGTAGCTCAGCAGGACGTCGCCGGTGCCCTGGAGGAAGGTCTCGGTGGCGTCGCGGCCGGATTTGGGCTGGACGCGCATGTGGTCGGGCGAGATCAGCTGCGACAGGTAGTCCAGACCCGCCTGCGGGTTCTTGCCGCCCTCACTCTTGGCCGCGTACGGCGCCAGCAGGTTCCACTTGGCCGAACCGGAGCTGAACGGGTTCGGGGTCACCACCTCGACACCGGGCTTCAGCAGATCGTCCCAGGTCTTGATGCCCTTGGGGTTGCCCTCGCGGACCACGATCGCGACGACCGAACCGAACGGAATGCCCTTGGTGGCGTCGGCATTCCAGTTCTGATCGACCAGTCCGGCATCGACGAGGCGGGTGACGTCGGGCTCGACCGAGAAGTTCACCACATCGGCCTCGGCGCCGTCCTTGACCTTGCGCGACTGGTCACCCGAGGCACCGTAGGACTGCTGGACCTGCACACCCTTGCCTGCCTCGGTCGCGTTGAAGGCGGGGATCACCTTGTCGAAACCAGGCTTGGGCACGGCGTAGGCGAACAGATTGATGGTGCCGCCACTGCCGTCGGCGACCTGACCGTCGACCGAATCGCTGGCGCCGCCGCTGCACGCGCTGAGCGCGAACGCCGCGATCGCGGTGAGGGCGATGGCGGCGCGGCGTCGACGCGAGGTGAGCCGGCTGGTGCGTGACATGGGATGGACCTTTCTCGGGGCCGCCATCAGCTCGGGCGTGAACGGCGGTGACACATCGGGATCGAACGAAAGACCTGCCAACGGCAGTGGCGCGACTTACCGGCCGGAACGGCCGCCGGGTTCGGACAACGCTGCGAAAAAGGTGCGCACCAGTCTAGGAGGGAACGCGCAGAACTGCCCGGATTCCGATCACCGACAGTGAATATCCGCGACGACGAGGCAGCCGACCGCGATCAACGCCAGTTCATGGCGGACCTGCGGCACAACACTCGACGACACCCGGCAGACTGTAGCAGAGCACTCGAGCCGATTCGAATCGACGAATACCAGATCGACGGGGGTAACAACCATGACGACCAGCCCGGACCGCCTGCGCACCCGGCTGCCCGAAATCAGCACGCGCGCCTGGGAGCATCCGGCCGACCGCACCGCACTGGTGGCGTTGCGTTCGCTGAGCGGGTTCGATCTGGTCCTGCGCACCCTGTCAGGGCTGCTGCGCGAACGGCAGTATCGGCTGATGTATCTGGCGACCGCCGTCCGGGTCGATGAGCGTCAGTTCCGGTCACTGCACCAACTGCGCCAGGACTGCGTCGAGATCCTGGACGCACCGGCGATCCCGGAGATGTTCGTGGTACAGAGCCCGCAGGTGAACGCCTTCACCATCGGTATGGACGCCCCGTTCATCGTGCTGACCACCGGTCTGGTCGATCTGCTCGATCACGAGGAGATGCGGTTCACCATCGGCCACGAACTCGGCCATGCGATGTCCGGGCACGCGGTCTACCGCACCATGCTGATGCATCTGCTGCGGATGGCCGCCGGTATCGGGTGGATGCCGATCGGCGGCTGGGCGCTGCGGGCCATCGTCGCCGCGCTGATGGAATGGAGCCGTAAATCCGAACTGTCCGGCGACCGGGCCGGTCTGCTGTGCGGGCAGGATGTGGAGGCCTCGGTGCGGGTGCATATGAAGCTGGCGGGTGGGGCGCGGGTCGAGGAGATGAATCTCGGCGCGTTCCTGGCCCAGGCCGATGATTACGAGCGTTCCGGTGATCTGCGCGACGGTGTGCTCAAACTGCTGAACCTGGAATTACAGAGCCACCCGTTCTCGGTGCTGCGGGCCGCGGAACTGCGGCGCTGGATCCAGAGCGGCGAGTACGATCGGATCCTCGGCGGGGACTATCCGCGGCGCGCACACGATAAGAACGCCAAGCTCAGCGACGAGATCAAACAGGCGGCGCGCAGCTACCGCGATACTTTCGATCAGTCCGAGGATCCGCTGATCCGCACGGTGCGCACCATGGGCCGCGATATGGGAGCGGCGGTCGGCACCGTCGGCCAGGAAGTCGGCGACACCGTCGCCAAGGTCGGTAAGCGATTCACCGACTGGCGCCGCGGCTCCGACGCGTGAGAAGGACTCGTTCAGCGCGTGAAGAACCAGGCGACGAGCACCAGTACGAGCAGGGCGACCAGGGCGAGCTGAACCCGTGAGCGTGGCATCAGCGGACTCCGCTCTGCGCGTGCTCGCGGGTCTGCACCAGCGGTTCCACCGGTGCGGCGGCCTGCGTCAGCCGCGCCGAGCGGTAGCGCGCGGCGCGGAGGCGGTGCTGGGCGAGTGACACGCGGTGCCGGACCACCTTCAGCGCGCGGTCGAGCAGGTAGGCGATGGCGAAACTGATCGGCACCATGCCCACCAGCACCACCAGGAACTGCGGGATGAACGGAAGACCCGCTACCCACAGTTCGAAGCCGTCCCACCAACCCGCTATGCGATCCACGATCACCAGCCTAATCGACGCCATCTACCGGCCCCCTGGGTCGGCACGCACGCATCGTTGACCTGAACCGTGGTTGAGAGTGCACCCTGGTCTCATGACCCGAGCCGCCGAGGAACTCGCCCGCCTCGGACTGCCGCAGGACGGCCCCATCGAGGCCGCCGCCTGGCTGGCCCGCATCCGCAGGCTCTGAGCCACGACCCGCGCCGGTGGGCCGCATCCACCGGCGCGGTGCGGTGGACGCATCCGGGGTGCGGGGCGATCATGAGGTCATGGCGATCTCTGAGGATCACGACGTCCAGCCGACGGCGCATTCGCTCATCGAATCCCGCCGCCGCTCGAACTTCCCGCCGATCGACGACTACGCCTTCCTGTCCGATTGCGAGACCAACTGTCTGATCGCCAGCAACGGTTCGGTCGAGTGGATGTGTGTGCCGCGACCGGATTCGCCGAGCGTGTTCGGCGCCGTGCTCGACCGCAATGCGGGCCATTTCCGCATCGGCCCCTACGGCCGCAATGTGCCGGCGGCGCGCCGCTATCTGCCCGGCGGCATGATCCTGGAAACCACCTGGCAGACCGCCACCGGCTGGCTGATCGTGCGCGATGCGCTGGTACTCGGACCGTGGCACAACAACTTTCAGCGCAGCAAGACCCATCGGCGCACCCCGATGGACTGGGATGCCGAACACATGCTGCTGCGCACGGTGAAATGCGTCAGCGGCACGGTGGAACTCGAGATGAGCTGCGAACCCTCCTTCGACTACCACCGCGAGACCGCGCTGTGGGAGTACACCGGCAAGGTGTACGAGGAGGCCACCGCCCAATGCGCCGCGGATCCGACTTCGGGTCCGACACTGGTGCTGACCACCGATCTGCGGATCGGGCTCGAAGGCCGGGAGGCGCGCGCCCGCACCAGGATGCAGGAGGGCGATGAGGTGTACGCGGCGCTGACCTGGTCGGAGCTACCAGCACCGCAGTCCTTCGCCGAGGCCGCGCAGAAGATGTGGACGACGGCCGAATGCTGGCGTCAGTGGATCACCCTCGGCAAGTTCCCCGATCACCCGTGGCGCAGCTACCTCCAGCGCAGCGCCCTCACCCTCAAGGGCCTGACCTACGCGCCGACCGGCGCGCTGATGGCCGCCGCCACCACCTCGCTACCGGAAACACCCGGCGGTGAACGCAATTGGGACTACCGCTACAGCTGGGTGCGGGATTCGACCTTCGCCCTGTGGGGTCTGTACACCCTCGGACTCGACCGCGAGGCCGACGATTTCTTCGCCTTCCTCAACGACGCCACCACCGGCCCCGACGGCGAACCCGTTCCGTTGCAGGTGCTCTACGGGCTCGGCGGCGAACGCAAACTCACCGAAACCACACTCGACCATCTGTCCGGCTACGACTCGGCCCGGCCGGTGCGCATCGGCAACGGCGCCTACGACCAGGACCAGCACGATATCTGGGGCACGATGCTCGATTCGGTCTACCTGCACGTCAAGTCCCGCCAACATGTACCCGAAACGCTGTGGCCGCTGCTGGAACGTCAGGTGGGTGCGGCGATCCGGCATTGGCGTGAACCCGACCGCGGTATCTGGGAGGTGCGCGGTGAACCGCAGCATTTCACCTCGTCGAAGATCATGTGCTGGGTGGCGTTGGATCGCGGCGCGAAACTGGCCGAGCTGCACGGTGAGCTGGAGATCGCGGCGCGCTGGTACGACATCGCCGAAGAGATCAAGGGCGACGTCCTCGCCCACGGCGTGGATGCCGACGGCGTGCTCACCCAGACCTACGGCGGCACCACACTCGACGCGTCACTGCTGCTGGCGGTGCTGACTCGTTTCCTGCCGCCCGACGATCACCGCATCCGTGCGACGGTGCTCGCCATCGCCGACCGCCTCACCGAGAACGGCCTTGTACTGCGCTACCGCACCGAGACCACCGACGACGGCCTGTCGGGAGCCGAGGGCACCTTCACCATCTGCTCGTTCTGGCTGGTGTCGGCGCTCGTGGAGATCGGTGAGCTACCGCGCGCCCGGCAGATGTGCCAACGGCTGCTCGGCTACGCCAGCCCGCTGCGGCTCTACGCCGAGGAGATCGAACCGCACAGCGGCCGCCATCTGGGCAACTTCCCGCAGGCGTTCACCCATCTGGCGCTGATCAACGCGGTCACGCACGTGATCCGGGCCGAGGAAGCCGGTGAGGCGGGACAGTTCCGGCCCGCGCACACCCCCGCCACCCAGCACGGGTGACAGATCAGGCGGGTATCAGAGTGTCGGCGCGTTCGCGGACCGCGCGCAACGTCGCCATATCGGTGTCGATGCGATCGAGTCGATCCCGGCCGCGATCCCCGTACTTCTCCCCCGCCTCCTCGGCGATCCGCAACGCTTCGTCGGCGCTGCGCAGCACGTCGGTGGCGATATCGGTGAAATGGTCGCGCAACGCACGCTGGGTGGCGCGCAGCCGGTTCCTTGACTCCTTGCCGACCTGGAAGACCACATCATCCATCAGTCGGGCGACCGCCACCTTGGCCTCGGCCTGACGACGCTGCTTACGCGTCCTGCGGTCGTCCCACAGCGCATGCGCGCCGAGCAGGACACCCGCGCCGACGGAATACCAGTTCACCAGCGACATCTTCAGCAGACTCGTCACCAAGCCGACCATCAAGATACCGCCGTAGGATCCGCGCAGCGCCGAGAGGAACTGTGCGGTCACGCTCGTCTTCGCGCTCTCCAGCGGTTCCAGCGGCGCCACCTGCTCGAGGACGTCGGCCGGTTTCTCCAACCGCACATCCGGTAGCGGTGGGGCGCGGTGATCGGCCGGGAATTTGGCCGCCACCTGCTCCGACAGCTCCACCGAACGGTAGTGGGCCATCACGAAGTTCTCCTCGACGGCCTCGCAGATCCGGGCGTCGAGGTCGGTGCCGAAATCGTTCCAGCGGCGCGCCGGATCGGTCTGGGCGATCTCGGCCTCGGCGTCGCGGACCAGACTGCGCAGCCGGTGTCGCAGATCGTGCTCGATATCGGCCATCAGTTCGGCGCTGCCGTCGGCGAGGGTGATCTGCCAGTTCGCGGTGCGCTGACGCAGCTGATCGGCCTCGTCGCGGGCCGCGGCCAGCTGCGCGGTGATCTCCGAGCGACGCCGCGGATCACGCAGTGTCTCCGCCTCGGTGCGCAGCGACGCCGCCAGATGATCACAGATCAGGCGGATATCGCCCGCCGCGGCCTCGATGGCCACCTCATCGGCCCGGTTGATGATGAAATCGCGCAGATGATCGACCAGCTGCGGCAACCCGGATTCGATATCGCGCTGATAATTGCCCACCAGACCGGCTTGCCGATGCATCTCCGCCGACACCGGCGCGACCGCGAAGCCGAGTCCGGCGGCATCGAGCAGCTCCCGATTGCGCTGCTGGGTGTGCGCCCAGTGCGGATGCATGTCGATCTTGTTCAGCACGCAGACCACCGTCGGGCAGATCTGCTTGATGCGCTGGAGATGACCGATCTGCTCGGGCGTCAGCTCGGTGGCGGCGTCGCCGACGTAGAGCACGGCGTCGGCGGCGGCGATCATCGACCAGGTGGTGTTGTCCTCGCGCGTGGCGCCCGGCGCGTCCATCAGCACCACGCCCTCGGCCAGCAGCGGGCTCGGCTGGGTGAACTCGGCCCGGATGACGCCCTTGGCATTGAGCGCGGGCGCCGGGTCGAGTGGGTCGACAGGCTGACGTTCGATCCGCCCGCCGCCCACCGAACGCACCAGGGTGGCCGTCGGCTCGGGGCCGTGTTCGATGATGACCGGCACGCCGATCGGGATATCGGTGGCACTGATCTTCGCCCCGACCAGGGCGTTGACCAGGCTGCTCATACCGCTCTTGGCGTCACCGACCACCACGAGCCGAACCCGTGGATCGTTCACCCTGGCCCGGACCATGCTCAGCCGACCGCCGAGATCATCGCGCCCGGCCGACCGGGTCAACTCCCGCAGTTCGTCGGTGATCCGGATGAGCGGGGCCATGGCGTCCGGATGTTTCACCGTCGCGGCCTCCAGTCCGGCTGCGGCAGACAACCCTGCTCCTCCCTATCGTCGCTGGCGTCGAAGAACCTCGCGCGCGCTATCGGCTCTCATTCGATCATGGCGCCCGCGAGCGCCGTCAACCCGTCCCGATTCCTCTCGTCACAACACGACGGACTCTGGTCACAACACGACGGAGTCGACGTGCGCCACCATGTGATGGGTCTGTGCCATGGCCGTCTCCGGCATCAGCGCACCGCTCAGCTCACCACCCGACAGACCGAGCGGGCCGTGATCGACGAATGAGGCCGCGGCCAGCAGCGCCGGATCGTGCTGTCCGGTGTCGTATTCGGCGATCGGCTTCACGCCGACCTGCGGCTGGATCGTCGGCGCCGGGTTGTTGGGCTGGATGTCGACCGTCGGCGCCGTGGACGGCGGATCGTAGGTCGGCGCCGTCGGCCGCGGCGCGGTCACCGTCGGGACGTCGGCAGTGGGAACATCCGCGGTGGGGACATCCGCGGTGGGGACGTCGGCGGTCGGCCGGTCCACCGTCGACGGCATATCGGCCGTGGTCGGAGTATCGACCGTCGGCTGCGGCCGGGTGGTCGGATCCGGTGCGTCGGTCGTCGGCGGACGGGTGGTGGCGCCACCGGAGTTGCCGGGGGTGGTGACGTCATCGTCCGGGTCCGTGGTGGTCGGGCGGGTACTCGGCCCGGACGGGGTGGCGTTACCACCCGGCGTCTTGGTGATCGGGTCGTCGGTGGTCGAGCCGCCCGGCCGGGTGGTGCCCGGCACACCGGGCAGTGTGGTGACGCTTCCGTCGGGTGTGGAGGTGGTCCCACCCGGTGTGGTGATCCCGCCCGGCGTGGTCGGCGTCGGCACCGTCGAGGTGACGGTGGTCGGCGCACCGGGGGTGGTGGTCGTGGTCTGTGTCGGATCGTCGATACCGGTACCGATCGAGCCGGGACGTTCGGCGGGCACGGAACGCTCGAAGATCCCGGGAACCGCCGCGGCGGGGGCGGTGAGCGGCGACGCGCCGGGCGGCGGCGCGATCACATTCGCGATCGGGGAGGTCGCGGCGTCGGGCTGGATCGTGGTCTGCAACGGCGTCGCCACCACCGGCTGAGCGGCCGCCATCGGGGCCACCGCCGGTGCGGCGGCCGCGGGAACCGGAGCGATCGCGGCGGGCGCGACCGAGGGGGCGGGCGCCACCGGAGCGGGAGCCGGAGCGGGAGCGGGCGCGACCGGGGCGATCGGAGCCGCGGCCGCAGGAGCGACCGGCGCCGAGTGCGAGGCGGTGGTCGGTGCGGTCTGGCCCGTCGCGGCACCGGCGGCGGCCGAACTCGCGCCACCCGCCTGCGGCATGGTGACGCCGCCGACCAGGCCCTGATGGGCGCCACCGGATTCACCGGGCTCCACACCGGGGTGCGCGCCGTCCGGCACGCGGATGCCGTCGGCGAGCCAGTCGGTGTATTCGTCGAGCTGGTCGCCGACCCTGCCGACGCCGAAGTCGACCTCCATCGCGGTGGTCAGGTAGATACCGTCCGGCCCGATCCCGAAATCGACGCTGAGCTGAGTGCCGAGGAAAACGCCGAGACCATCGCCACTGCCGATGCCGTCGAACGGGTCGGTACCCGCGGGAGCGGTGGTCGCGTCCTGCGCCACCGGCGAGAGTCCCGGTACGGCGAACCCTTCCGAGCCGGGGGCGACGAATCCGTTGGCGCCGGGCAGGCCGAAACCGTGCCCGGCCTGGCCGAGCCCGTGTCCCGGCAGACCGAATCCCTGACCGCCCGGTTCATCCAACCCACCAGGCACGCCGCCGGTGCCGGGCTGGCCGATACCGCCGGATTGTCCACCGATACCGGGGATTCCGTTGAAACCGGGAATACCTCCATCGGGAGCGCCGGGAATACCGCCGAGCCCGGGCACGCCGCCGCTGGTCGAACCGGGGATACCGTCGAGGTCGGGTATATCGCCCTCGTCGAAACCCGGGATACGGCTGAAACCCGGCGCACTGTCGCCATTCGAACCGGGGATGCCGCCGATACCGGGGACTCCCGCACCGTCCGACCCCGGAATACCACCGATTCCCGGAACACCGTCGCCGCCCGAACCGGGCGGACGCATACCGTCGGATCCGTTGCCGGGCAGCGAAGGCAGCTCGAAACGGGATCCGCCCCCGGAGTCGGGGCCCGCACCGCCGCCGCCCATGCTGCCGTCCAGCCGTGGCAACGGCATGGTGACCCATGGGTCGACGCCGGGGAGGTCGGCATCGGGTGTCTGGTCGGCATCGGGTGTCTGGTCGGCGATCGGGGTCGGCACGTAATCGTCCGGGTTCGGGTCCGGGAAGGTGAGCACCGGGCTCGGCACATCGGGATCGGGATCGGTATTGCGCGCCCAGCCCGCATTCCAGCTGTCGAGGTGGTGCTCGTTGCCTGGTTGCGCCGGAACGCCACCGCCATTGGCGGCCACCAGTGCGCCACCGGTGACGTAGGCGCCACCTCTGGCTACTCGCGCGACCCCGCTCGCTACACGATAGGCAGTGTCGCCGCCACGCTCGTCGGCATCGAAGTCGCCGTCGAAGGGCAGGTCACGCGTCATACGAAACTCCACTCTCAGGTCTATCCAGCATCCTCACCACGCCGGACCGACCGAGAGTGAAGATCAGGTACCACCATATTTGTGCGGAACCCAGCTGTCACATCCTCCGGGACGTCCAAAAAGTTAACAACGCCACGCATATTGCGACAGACCCCGGTATCGGGTGGCAGCGCCGACACCGGGCCGACGCGCCATTATCCCTGGACAGGCGTGAGATCGCCCGTTATTTCTTGTCTTTCGGCTTATCCGACTGCGCGTCCGAGGACAGGGCCGCGACGAAGGCCTCCTGCGGAACGTCCACCCGGCCGATGGTCTTCATCCGCTTCTTGCCTTCCTTCTGCTTCTCCAGCAGTTTGCGCTTACGGCTGATGTCACCGCCGTAGCACTTGGCCAGCACATCCTTGCGGATGGCGCGGATGTTCTCACGGGCAATGATTTTCGAACCGATGGCGGCCTGGATCGGCACCTCGAACTGCTGGCGCGGGATCAGCTCGCGCAGCTTGTTGGTCATCTTGTTGCCGTAGGCCTGCGCGGCGTCGCGGTGCACGATGGCACTGAACGCGTCGACCGCCTCGCCCTGCAACAGGATATCCACCTTGACCAGGTTCGATTCCTGTTCGCCCGCCTCTTCGTAGTCGAGGCTGGCATAGCCGCGGGTGCGCGACTTCAGCGAATCGAAGAAGTCGAAGATGATCTCGGCCATCGGCAGCGTATAGCGCAGTTCGACGCGGGTCTCCGACAGATAGTCCATACCGCCCAGCTCACCGCGGCGGGACTGGCACAGCTCCATGATCGAACCGATGAACTCGCTCGGCGAGATGACGGTGCACTTCACGACCGGTTCGAACACCCGGCGCACCTTGCCCTCTGGCCAGTACGACGGGTTGGTGACGACCTGTTCGCTGCCGTCCTCCATCTCCACCCGGTACACCACGTTGGGCGCGGTCGAGATCAGGTCCAGATCGAATTCGCGCTGCAACCGCTCACGGGTGATCTCCATATGCAGCAATCCGAGGAAGCCGCAGCGGAAACCGAAGCCGAGCGCCACCGAGGTTTCCGGGGTGTAGGTCAGGGCGGCATCGTTGAGCTGGAGTTTCTCCAGTGCGTCGCGCAGATCCGGGTAGTCGGAACCGTCGACGGGGTACAGACCCGAATACACCATGGGCCGCGGTTCGCGGTAGCCGGTGAGCGGTTCGGTGGCGCCGCCGCGCGCCGCGGTGACGGTATCGCCGACCTTCGACTGGCGCACATCCTTCACGCCGGTGATCAGATAGCCCACCTCGCCGACACCGAGGCCCTGCGTCGGTTTGGGTTCGGGCGAGACGATGCCGATCTCGAGCAGCTCGTGCGTCGCGCCGGTGGACATCATCTTGATCTTCTCGCGCGGGGTGAGCTTGCCGTCCACCACACGGATATAGGTCACCACACCGCGGTAGGTGTCGTAGACCGAGTCGAAGATCATCGCGCGCGCCGGGGCGTCGGCGTCGCCCTGCGGGGCCGGGATCTGGGCGATCACCTCGTCGAGCAGTTCGGTCACCCCGACGCCGGTCTTACCGGAGACCCGCAGCACCTCCGACGGCTCGCAGCCGACGATATGGGCCAGCTCGGCCGCGTACCGGTCCGGGTCGGCGGCGGGCAGGTCGATCTTGTTCAGCACCGGAATGATCGTCAGATCCTTGTCCAGCGCCAGGTACAGATTGGCCAGGGTCTGCGCCTCGATACCTTGTGCGGCGTCGACCAGCAGGATCGCGCCCTCACAGGCCTCCAGCGCACGTGAGACCTCATAGGTGAAGTCGACGTGGCCGGGGGTGTCGATGAGATGCAGCACGAAATCGGTGCCCGCGTGCGCACCGGTGCGCGGAGTCCACGGCAGCCGGACGTTCTGGGCCTTGATGGTGATACCGCGCTCGCGCTCGATATCCATCCGGTCCAGGTACTGGGCGCGCATCTGCCGCTCCTCGACCACTCCGGTCAGTTGCAGCATCCGATCGGCCAGCGTGGACTTGCCGTGGTCGATGTGCGCGATGATGCAGAAGTTCCGGATCCGCGACGGATCGGTGAACGTCGTGTCGGCGAAGCTGGCGGGCACTCCACTCCTCATTCGGGTATCGGCGAACTGCGAACCATCGTCCCATGCGTAGGACCCGGCGCCCTCCGCTGGCCCGTGCATTGCGGGAATTCCGGGCGGCCACAGGATGATCGACGGTGGCTATGGGCGGGCCTCGCCCCGGATCGGTACAGATGTGATCACGGCGGGTCGCCGTTATATTCCAGTGATGGCCCGCAGTTGGAACTCTCTCGGCAAGCAGCTCGGCCTCATCGCGAAGGAACAGGGGCCCAAGATCGTCAAGGCTCAGGCGCCGAAGCTGGTCGGCAAGTTGCAGCGCTCCACGCTGCTGGAACGGGCCGTCGGATCGCTGGCGCCGCCGCGCCGCGCCGCGCCTGTGCCCGTGCGTCCGGCCGCCTCCACACCGGTGCCCACCGCGCATCGCGCCCGCCAGATCGTCTACGCACCGCAGCTCGACGGCCGCGCCGACCCGGGTGAGATCGTGTGGACCTGGGTGCCGTACGAGGAGGACCCCGCCAACGGTAAGGATCGCCCGGTGCTCGTCGTCGGCCGCGACCGCAAGACGCTGCTCGGCCTGATGCTGTCATCGAATCCGATGCGCGCCCACGATCGGGACTGGGTCGGCATCGGCAGCGGCAGCTGGGATCACGAAGGCCGCCCCAGTTGGGTCCGGCTGGACCGCGTGCTCGACGTGCCCGAGGCGGGCATCCGCCGCGAAGGCGCCATCCTGCCCCGCAAGACCTTCGACCTGGTCGCCCATCGCCTGGTCATCGAATACGACTGGAGCTGATCGGCAGCAACAGACCCCGCGCCGACCTGTGGTCGTGGCGGGGTCTGTGCGTCGGGATCGGGCCGGTCAGCTGATCATGTCGCGGGAGCGGCCGAACAGCATGCCGTAGATGAGCGCACCGAGGCAGCCACCGATCAGCGGGAACACCACGAACGCCCAGGACTGGGCCATCGCGCCGTCCTGATACGGCGCGACGCCGAGGCTGCGGGCCGGGTTGACCGAGGTGTTGTCGACCGGGATGGAGATCAGGTGGATGGCCGCCAGGGTGACACCGATGGACAGACCGGCCAGCGGGACGTCGGAGATCTGATCGGTGGAGGCCAACACCACGAACACCAGCAGCGCGGTCAACATCACCTCGATGATGATCATCGCCGCCATGCCGTAGCCGTCCTGGACCACGACCTGTCCGAGCGGGCCGGTCTGCGCCGACGGGCTGTGCTCACCCCAGCCGTTGGCGCCGAGCCCGTCCACCGCGCGATCGTAGGCGGGCAGGTTCTTCGCGATGGCGAACAGCACGAGACCGGACAGGAACGCGCCGATCAGCTGGGAGATGACGTAGCCGACCGCGCTGATCGTCGACAGCCGCCCCATCAGCAACTGCCCGATCGTCACCGCCGGATTCACATGACAGCCCGAGATCGGCCCGATGGCATAGACCAGAAACATCAATGTCAGACCGAATGCCAGCGCCACCCCGAGCGCACCGACCCGCTCCCCCGCCAGCACCGCGGTACCGACACCACCCATGACCAGGATGAATGTGCCGAGCGCCTCCGCGGCCCATTTCTTGGCCTCGGGTATCGGCTTCAGTTCGACGGCTTCCTCGACAACTTCCTGCGCAGTAGGTGACATGACGTCCGCCTTCCGAGAGGATCGTCCCCGCCATCGCGGAGAACACACCGGATAGTCCTGGGTCCCGCTGGAAATACTGGTACGGCCGAAGTGAAATCGAACGTTACGCGAGGCGAGTGATCTCCACAACAACCTCGAGGTCGGTCGAGCCGCCGCCGGAGAAGATGCCTTTCAACGGCGGCACATCGGCGTAATCACGCCCGACGCCGACCGAAACGTGCTGCTCGGTGACCGGAATGTTGTTCGTCGGGTCGTAGCCCCACCACATTCCGGTCCACGCCTCGATCCAGGCATGCGATTGCCCCGCCGTGGTCGCGCCGATCTCGGCGTCGGGATGCGGATGCAGATAGCCGGAGACGTATCGGCTCGGTATCCCCATATTGCGCAACAGCAGCAGGGTCAGATGCGCGTAGTCCTGGCACACCCCCTGCCGCTCGGCGAAGGCCTGCACCGCCGAGGTGTGCACCGAGGTGGTGCCCGCGAGATAGCGCATCTCCCGATGCACCCATTCCGCGGCCCGCACCACTGCTTTCGCGGGCGCCACCCCGCGGGCGAGCTGCCGGGACACGGCGGCCAGCTTCCGTTCCCGTGGCACATAGGTGGTGGCGGCGAGCATCTCGTCGAATCGATCGCGGATCCGCTCATCACCCAGCTGATCCCAGGACAGTTCCTCGGCCGGACGGGTGAACGGCTCGGTCTCCACCACCGACGCGCCGGTGACCTCCAGTTCGGTATGCGGCGCGTGCAGGTCGAAGGCGGTGACGGCGGTGCCCCAGTAGTCGGTGTACCGGTAGGACCTGGTCGCGGGCACGGTCTCGACCCGGTTCAGGATGACGTTCTGCCTGCTGTCGGCGCGCGGAGTCAGCCGCGCCTCGTTGAACGACCGGGTGACCGGCGCGTCGTAGACATATCCGGTGGTGTGCACCACCCGCATCCGCCAGCTCACAGCTCACCCACCTCCTGCATCTGATCCCGGCTGCTCCCCAGATCGGTCCATGCCACCCAGGGCGCGGCATGGAAGTACTGCATCGCGATGGCCTCGCTCACCTCCCGACAGGTCTGCTGCAACAGCAGCAGCCGATCCTGGAAGTCCTCGAGCAACGCTCCCGGCGGCAGGAATTCCAGTTCGCTGCGCGCGCGGCCGAGCAACCGCTGCGCCTCGTGTCTGGCGCCGAACCGGCTGTTGGGGCGCTGGTCCAGTTCGGCCAGGCAGGTCTCGGCCACCCGCACCGAATGGAACACCGACCGCGGAAACAGCCGGTCGAGCAGGATGAACTCGGCGACCAGATGCGCGTCGAGGGCGCCGCGATGGGTGCGCAGATAGGTGTCGTGTGCGCCCGCCGAGCGCAGCACCGTCACCCAGGCCGGTGAGGACGTGCGATCGCCCGCGCGCGAGAGCAACAGCCGCACCATCATGTCGACGCGTTCGATCGACCGGCCGAGCAGCATGAAGCGGTAGCCGTCGTCGCGGCTGAGCGTCGAATCCGACAGTCCGGCGAACATGGCCGTACGGTCCTTGATGTAGTGGAAGAACTCGTGCGGCCCCAGACCGCGCGCCGCCTTCTCCGCCATCGCCAGCCCGATATAGGTGGCGTTGAGGCATTCCCACATCTCACTCGAAGTCACTTCCCGTGCGCCCCTGGCATTTTCGCGGGCATTGGCGACGGAGTCGATGATCGAGCCGCCGTGTTCGCGGCTGAACGCCACCAGATCGGTCACCGACCACACATCGAGCGAACCCGAGGGCGGTTCGATGCCGAGCACCCGCAGCAGCACCCGCGAGGTGCGGTCGGGGTCGACGGTGGCGTCCTCGAGCAGCTGATGCACGGCGACGTCGAGGATGCGGGCGGTATCGTCGGCGCGCTCGACATAGCGGCCGATCCAGTACAGCGATTCCGCGTTGCGCGCCAACATCACTGTTCCTGCTGTTGCTGTTGCTGCTGCACGGTGGCCTGCGCCGCGGTGAGTTCGCGGCCCGATTCGAACGCGTCGGCCTGCGGCGGATCGCCGACCAGTTCAGCGCCCGCCAGCTCCCGGTCGGCGCGCGAGGTACGCGGGGACAGCACCCAGGTGTCCTTGCTGCCGCCGCCCTGACTGGAATTGACCACCAGCGAACCCTCGGGCAGAGCCACGCGGGTCAGGCCGCCGGGCAGCACCCAGATGTCGTCGCCGTCGTTGACGGCGAACGGCCGCAGATCCACATGTCGCGGCACCAACTCGTCACCGACCTTCGTCGGCACCGTGGACAGCTGCACCACCGGTTGCGCGATCCAGCCCCGCGGATCGGCCCGGATCTTGCGGCGGGCGGCGTCGAGTTCCCGTGCGCCGGCATCCGGTCCGATGACGATGCCGTAGCCGCCGGAGCCCTCCACCGGCTTCACCACCAGCTCGGCGATCCGGTCGAGGACCTGGGCGCGTTCGTCGTCGAGCCAGCAGCGGTAGGTGTCGACATTGGGCAGGATCGGTTTCTCACCGAGGTAGTACTCGATGATCGTCGGCACGTAGGTGTAGCTGAGTTTGTCGTCGCCCACGCCGTTGCCCACCGCATTGGCGATCACCACATTGCCCGCGCGGGCCGCGTTCAGCACCCCGGCGACCCCGAGCACCGAATCCGGGCGGAACTGCATCGGATCGAGGTAGGGGTCATCGATGCGGCGATAGATCACATCGACCTGCCGTTCACCGGCGGTGGTCCGCATATAGACGACATTGTCGCGGCAGAACAGATCGCGCCCCTCCACCAGTTCCACACCCATCTGCCTGGCCAGCAGCGAATGCTCGAAATAGGCGGAGTTGTGCACACCGGGGGTGAGCACGACGACGGTGGGATCGGCCTCGTTCGGCGCCGCCGACGCCCGCAGCGCACGCAGCAGATGGCTCGCATAGTCGCCGACCGCGCGGACCCGATGCGAGGAGAACAGATCGGGAAAGACCCGGGCCATGGTGCGCCGGTTCTCCATCACATAGGACACACCGGACGGCGAACGCAGATTGTCCTCCAGCACCCGGAACGCGCCGTGCTCATCGCGGACCAGGTCGATACCCGCCACGTGGATGCGCACGCCGTTGGGCGGCACCAGACCGGCCGCCTCCCGATGGAAGTGACGGCACGAGGTGACCAGCCGCTTCGGGATGACCCGGTCACGCAGGATGTTCTGCTCGCCGTAGACGTCGGCCAGGAACCGCTCCAATGCCCGCACCCGCTGCTTGATACCGCGTTCGAGCTTGGCCCACTCCGCGGCCGCGATCACCCGTGGCACCAGATCCAGCGGAAACGGACGCTCCTGACCCGAGAGCGAGAACGTGATGCCCTGATCGATGAACGCGCGGTCGAGTGCCTCGGACCTGGCGGCCAGATCCGCGGCATCGATGGGCGCGAGTGCGGCGTGGATCCCCTTGTAGGGCGAACGGACCCGGCCCGTGGCGTCGAACATCTCGTCGAACGCGGCGGCGAACCTGCCCGGCCGGTAGCCCTCGAACAGCACGGCCGGTCCCCGCCTGCGCTGGCCCCCCGTCCGTCTGCCCGCCCGCACCGGACGAACCTGCGCGACGGATCGAGCCGGACGGGGCGGCGAGGTGGGGGTCATTCCGAAATCGTGCATCACCCAGCGGCGATGCCGGGTGAGACACACGTAAACTTCTGATATCGCCGGTGAACGCTGACGCCACAGCGCTCACCACGGCCTTTGTCCGGCCGACACGATTTCGTGTGCCGCGAGGGTGCTGGTACCCTCGATCTTCGGCGCAGCGTTACCCCCTACCCGGCGTAATCGCAGGGCATGATGCGCGCTACCAGACTTCAGAGACAAGCCATCAGCGACGAGGAAACCAGAGGATACAGGCGTGGCCAACATCAAGTCCCAGATGAAGCGGATCCGGACCAACGAGGAAGCGCGTCAGCGCAACCAGTCGGTGAAGTCCGCGCTGCGCACCGCCGTCCGTAGCTTCCGCGAAGCCGCCGCCGCGGGCGATAAGGACGCCGCCGGTGAGCGTCTGCGTTTCGTGAGCCGCAAGCTCGACAAGGCCGCCTCCAAGGGTGTCATCCACGCCAACCAGGCCGCCAACAAGAAGTCGGCGCTGTCGCTGGCCTACAACAAGATGTGATGTACCCGGTACCGCTCGGTACCGTCTCGACGCTCAGCCGCCGCGGCCACGACGACCGCGGCGGCTTTCGCTGTCTGCACGGTCGGGCCAGCGGTGCGCGTCGTGCTGTCGGTTAGCTGACGTACGATTCGCCCCATGGTGACCCTGTATGCGAATCAGACCGTGGTGCGTGCCGAGGACCTTCCGGGGGTGATCCACGCCGCCGAGGTGCTCAATATCGGGGTGAAGATCGAGAACGTGGCCGTCCCGCTCGGTGACGACACCTACTCGATGGAATGGATCGTCACCCGCGACGAGGAAGCGCCCGCCTACGAGGAGTGGGACGGCCGCTACGAGGAGGCCGATGAGGAGGATCCGGCCGAACTCACCGTCGTCGAATAGCGCGAACCGGCTCCCACCCCGTCCCTCGGCCCGCTGTCATCGGCAGCGGGCCGACCGCCGTCCTCAGGTCCTGCTGTCGAAATACACCACATTGCGCCGACCAGCCGACCCGAACTCCCGGCGGCAACCGACCGCAAGAGCAGGCCCGCCTCGGTCGAGGCGAGCCTGCGCCGGCTGACCACCACTCCGACGAGGCATCCGGTTGACCGCAGGGACGCGCAAGAATGTCGTCGCGGCCGGTGGCGCGTCGACCGAACAGGGGCTCGCCATCGTCGACGTGGTCGGTGCGGTAGCCGGCCACCGGACGCCCCGGGAGTCGGCCGGGTCAGCGGCCGTGCAAATCGAGGATCTGCATGACCGCATGTTCCAGTGCGAAGGAGGAGTCGGCGGCGCCGCCTTTGACGTCGGCGTTCAGCGTCGCGACGACCTGGAGTGCGGTGCCGATGGTGGCGGGGGTCCAGCCGCGTGACTGCGCCTGGGCCTTCTTCACCTTCCACGGCGGCATACCGAGCGGACCGGCCAGCTTGAACGGGTCGCCGCGGCCCGCCGAACCGACCTTGGCGATGGTGTGCACCGAATCGGCCAGGGCGTCGGCCAACAGCACATGCGGCACACCCCGGTCGTCGGCCCAGCGCAATGCCTCCATCGCACCCGGACGGTCACCGGTCACCGCCAGCTCGGCCACATCGAACCCCGACACCTCGGCCTTACCGGAGTAGTAGCGCCGCACCGCGGCGACATCGATCTTGCCGCCGGTATCGGCGGCCAGCTGCGAACTGGCCGCAGCCAACTCCCGCAGGTCCGAGCCGACCGCCTCGAGCACGGCCTGCACCACCTCACCGGGGACCCGCGCACCCGCGGCCCGGAACTCCGCGCGGACGAACTCGGCGCGTTCGGATGCCTTGGTGAGTTTGGCGCAGTTGTGCACCACGGCGCCCGCCTTCTGCAACGCCGGTGCCAGCGCCTTGGCTCGCCCGCCGCCGGAGTGCAGCACCATGAGCACCACTCCGTCGGGTGGATCACCCGCCGCGTCGGTGATCACCGCGACCGCGTCCTTACCGGCCTCCGCAGCGGATTCCAGAATGATCACCCGGTCCTCGGCGAACAGCGACGGGCTCAGCAGCTCGGCCAGTTCGGCGGTGCTCGCCTCCCCCGCCCGCAGCCGATCCACCGGCACCCCCTCCGGATCCGCCGCACACGCCCTGACCTGCGCGGTCACCTCAGCGATCGCACGCTCGATCAGCAATTCCTCGTCCCCGAGCACCAGGTGGACCGCCGCAGGTCGTTCGCTCACGCCCCGATCCTACGGTCGGCAGCCGACACACCTACCGAGCCGGGCCGCCCGGCGGCCGCGACCCGGACCGGATCTACCGATACCGGCCGATGCGCAGTCCTTCCGCTGCCCATTGCCACCCTCACGAATCCAGACGGAATTAATGGAACTGCATTCCCGTTAGCCATATACGAGCCGGGCGGTCACCCGGTCCGCAGACGAAATGAGGCATGGTCATGAGGTTCTCGGCGCGGCGACTCGGAGTCGCCATACTCACGGCGTTGATGCTGCTCACCGCTGCGTGCGGCATCGACATCGCGGCGAAGAACACTCCCGCATGGTCGGCCGCCTGGTCCGCGGCGGCGCAGCGACCAAGCACCGGGTTCGGGCCGAACTGGTCGGAAGCCGGGTTTTCGGACGAGACGCTGCGCCAAGTGGTCCGGGTCTCCAATGGCGGCGACCGGATACGCATCCGCCTGTCCAATCGCTTCGGCGCGGCGCCGCTACGGATCGCCGGGGCGACCGTCGCCGCCACGGCCGACGGCGCGGCCGTACGGGCGGAGACCATCCGTGCGTTGACCTTCGATGGAGCGGCGGCCCCGGTCATCGCGGCAGGCGATGAAATATCCAGCGACGCGGCATCATTGCCGGTCGACCCGATGGATTCGGTCACCGTGACGCTCTACCTCCGCGAGACCACTGGTCCGGCCACCTTCCATTCACAGGCATGGACCGACTCCTACCGCGCCGCAGGCGATCACCGAGACGATATCGACGGTGCGGCCTTCACCGAGCGCACCAGCTCCTGGTACTACCTCGTCGATGTGGAAGTGGCGGGCCCGGATCCGCGTCGCGATACCGTGGTCGCCTTCGGTGATTCGATCACCGACGGCTTCGGTTCCACACCGGGCGCGAATCACCGCTGGCCGGATGCACTCGGAGACCGGCTCGCCGCGATGGGGCGGCAGCGCGCGGTACTGAACCTGGGTATCGGTGGCAACCTGGTGGCCAACGACACCGCCTGGTACGGCGACCGCGCCACGACACGCTTCCGCCGCGACGTACTCGACAAGCCCGGAGTACGCACCGTTGTGCTGTTGCAGGGCGTCAACGACATCGGTTTCAGCGAATCCGATCAGCCCACTTACGAACCGAACCCGAATGTGCCGGTGGAGCAGATCATCACCGGCTACCGCACCATGATCGGCCTGGCGCACGAGCACGGAATACGGATGATCGGGGCGACCCTGCTGCCCTTCGGCGGTTCCACTCATGACAGCGCGCGGTCGGAGGCCAAACGGCAGGCGCTGAACGAGTGGATTCGCACCTCGGGAGAATTCGACGCGGTCGTGGATTTCGAACGAGCCCTTGCTGATCCGGCGAATCCGGTGGTGCTGCTCGATGCCTACGATTCGGGCGACCACCTGCACCCCAACGACGCCGGATACCGAAGGATGGCCGAGGCGCTCGATCCCGAACTCCTGTAGGCATGCGTCGTACCCTCGCCGTCGCCGATCGGAATCCACCCGATCGGCGACGGCCCGTATCGGCGACAGGGCGACGACGGCGCTCGCGGCCCTGGCCCGCGGTGTGGATCCGCAGGTGAGCACCGACGGAGGTGATGGCGATAGCACCGTCCCGGTCGGTACGCGCGGTGGTCGCACCCAGTGCTGCCAAGTCCGTGAGCACTCGTGGATGTGGGTGGCCGAAGGTGTTGTCGGATCCGGCACTGATGATCGCCAGACGGGGCCGTACCGCCCGGAGGAATTCGGCCGTGGTGGTGCGCGAACCGTGGTGCGGGATCTTGAGGATGTCGGCCCGGAGTGGTGCACCGGCGCCGAGCAGGGATCGCTGGGTACCGACTTCGATATCGCCGGTGAAAAGGATGCGACCGGCCGCCGTGTCGGCGGCGAGGACGACCGAGCGATCGTTGGCGGTATCGAGATCGAGCGGCCCTGTTCGTCGGGCGACGGGTGTTGCGGGTGCCAGCACGTGCAGGACGAGGTCGGCGAGGTCGACGCGGCAGCCGACGGCCATCTCGACCACCGGGACGTTCGCTCGATGAATTACCTGCGCAAGCTCTGTGGTGCCGAATCCGCCGTGCGATCGGACCTCTTGCACGGCTGGTGTTCCCGTGTGGTGTGTCGCAGCAGCCGGGGCTGCGCCGCATCCGGAGGTCGGCGGTTCCGCGAGCGCATTCGCATGCGTTGCCACAGACAGCGCAGCGACCTCGCCTGCCGGTAGCTCACCGGGCCCGATCGCGATCGCGCCGACTTCGCGTCCATCCAACGCACCGGTGAGTCCGCCGATGTGGTCGGCGTGCGGGTGGCTCAGGACCAGTAGTGGTATCCGGGTGATGCCGAGTCGGTCGAGGCAGGTGCGAATCGTACGTGGGTCGGGGCCGACATCGATGACGACTGCGCTACCGGGACCGGTGGCCAAGGCGAGTCCGTCACCTTGACCGACGTCGCAGGCGACGAGGACCCAGCCGTCGGGCGGCCAGCCGGACAACCACAGCCTGGCCGGAACCAGGATGGCGGCGGCGCCGATCAGTACGGCCGCTACCAGTCTGCGCACCAGAGCCGATCTCAGCAGCCAGATCCCTGCGACGACAACCACGCAGGCCGTCAACCCGCCGCTCGAACCGCCCGGAACGGCCACTGTGGCGCCGGGTATCGCGGCACAGTATTCGGCGACCCACAGCAACCACCACATCGGTGGCATCGCACATCGCAGTGCCAGTTCCGCCAGCGGCATCCATATCGACGCCAGCACGGCACCGGCGGCCCCGATCACCGTGATCGGGGCGATGACCGGCGCAACAAGGATATTCGCGATCACCGCCACCAGGCTGATCTTGCCGCTCAACGCCACGACGATCGGCGTGGTCACCACGAACGCGGCCGCCGAGACCGCAACGATCTCCGCGGGCAGGCGCCACCATCCTTTGGCCTGCAACCACTCCGCCCAGCTGGGCGCGAGCAGAATCAATGCACCTGTCGCCAGTACCGAGAGAGCGAATCCCGCCGACACCGCCAGCGCGGGCCAGATGGCCAGTAGTCCGAGGACGGCAGCGCACAAGGCGGGCAGGGCTTGCCGCCGTCGACCGGTCAGCAGTGCCAGCAGGGTGACCCCACCCATCGCCGCCGCCCGCAGTACGCTCGGATCCGGCCGCGCGATGACGACGAACATCAGCAGTGCGGCCGCCGCCACCGTCACTGTCATCCGTGGGCCGAGCGTGAGCAAACGCGTGAAAAACAGTGCGACAGAGAGCAAAATTGTGAAATTTGCCCCGCTGACGACTGTCAAATGCTGCAAACCGGCGATTTCGAAGTCACGGCGTACATCGTCGGAGAGCGCGGAGGTATCCCCTACGACGAGCGCGGGCAGCGATCCGGCGGCCGCCGCCGGTAACGCCGCCGCCGATGCCGCGACCAGATCCGCCCGCACCGAACTCGCGAACCGCTGCCACCACGGTAGTGGACCTGCGGCGACCGGATCACCGAGGGCATGCAATGTGACGACGGTCAGATCGCTCATCCGTGGCGGGGACGGCCTGGCCCGGAATTCGATCGGTTGTCCCGGCGGTAACTGCGCCCACTTCGGTCCGGTCGCCAATATCACCACCGCACCACCGGCCCGAACGACCGTCGAACCGTGCTGGAATTCCCGTAGGCTCGCCCGCACCAGCCAGGTGCGTTCACCACCGAACGTCGCTCCGCGCACCGGTTTCGGGTCATCGTCGGGCGTCACCACCACGCGCACCGAGGCGCCTGCCGCCACCGCCCGCAACGGATGCGTCTGGACCCGGTGCTCCCGCCAGGCCGCGGCCACCGCGAACCCGGCCCCCAACACCACCGCACCCAATGCGACCAGCGCGACCGCCCGCCATCGCTCCCGCCGGTGCGCCACCGCCCACATGAGCCCAACCCACAGCCCGATAGCGGCCACCGTCGCTCCCACCGCGACCATCACCCCGACCTGCCACCCGGCGCTCAACACCAGCACGGTCACTGCCCAGCAGCACACCGCCGCAGGAAGCAGCCGCCCGTCGAGCCTCGCCTCCGCTGCACCATCCCCCGCCACACCGGTGTCATCGAATGCCATTTCATACCGTCACCAGGTCGCGGAGCCGGGCGAGGCGGGCCGGGCCGATGCCGTCCACGTCGCCCAATTGCTCGATATCGGTGAAGCGGCCGTTCGTCGTGCGCCAGGTGATGATGGCGCGAGCGGTGACGGGGCCGACGCCGGGTAGGGCGTCGAGATCGGATTCGGTGGCGGAGTTGAGATTCACTCGCGTGGCGGGGTCCGACGAGGTGGCAGCGCCGGACGGGGCCGAACTCGTGGCGCCCGGTGTGCGGCCGGAGGCCCCGATGGTGGTGCTGCCGAGGCGGGGCACGCCCGGCTCGGCCGACACCGCGCCGACGATCACTTGATCGCCATCGGCCAGCCGCTGGGCGAGGTTGATCCCGGCCAGGTCCGCACCCTCGCGCGCGCCTCCGGCCGCGGCCACCGCGTCGGCCACCCTGGATCCGGGCGGCACACGGACCAGCCCGGACCTGTGCACCAGGCCGACCACGCTCACCACCAACTCCGCAGTGGCACCATCCGGCGCGGTGTCCGGCGGCGCGGCCGGACCGGCCTGCGAGGATGCTCCGGGTTCCGGGACGCCGGTGTATACGGCGGCGACGGGCGGGACCTGTTGTGCGACGGGACGTTCCCACAGCACCACCACGACCGCGACGAGCGCCGCAACCAGGCCGACCCCGGCCATCGTCAGCACCCCACGCCGTCCCGGATCCAGCCGGGTGCGTCGAAAACGTGGCGGCACCAGCCGGTCTCGCCAGCGATGGCCGGAGCCATCCGGATCGTCCAGCCAGCCGGGCGACCTCACCTCGCCGACCTCATCGAGATCGCCCAGCCTTTTCGGTGGATCGTCCGGCGGAAGCTCGTCGAGATTCCACCGCCCGCGCTCGGCTTCGGCTACCGAATCCGGCGAGCCCCCTGCGCTTTCCGGACGTCGCGTTGCGCGATGCGGTGGATCCGATCTCTCGAAACCTCCTCCACCGACGCCTGCTCCGCCGAACTGCGCGTCGGTGGACTGCTCCCGCCCGGAGTTCCCCTCCCACTCCGGGCGGGATGCCGCGACCGATCGCGCGACGCTCCCCGAGCGCATCGATGTGGCGGAGCCGGGCGCTGCCCGTGTGGCTCCGACGCGTGCGGTGAGCACGCCGAGTCGTTCCCGGATTCGCTCGCGTTCCTCGTGTCGTGACATGGCGGCAACGCTAGGACCAGCTGTCGACGGGCAGCCGGTGACGACCAGGGATTTCGAGAAACCTGTGGATAACTGCGAGCCTGTGTACAACTCGCTCGGACACGCCGGTTCAGCGGCCGGACGCGGCCCTCCGCTCGTTCACCGGATGCGAGGATTCGCCCATGTCAGCACCCACCGGGCAGAACGAGCACACCCACCGCTCCGACACCGAGGTGAACGGCCAGCGCCGGTCCGAATTCGGCGGTGATGACCTCATCGACACCGGGCACCAGTTCCCGCAATTGCGCCGCCAGGGTATCGGCGGCGTCCGGTGCGCCCAGATGTTGCACCGCCACCGCCGCACCGTCCTCGCCCGCCGCATCCACCGCGGCGGCGATCAGCTTCGCGTAGGCCTTGGAGCGGGTGCGCACCTTCTCGCGCAGTTCGAGCTTGCCACCGACGATCTGCAACAACGGCTTGGTGACCAGTTCGCTACCGAAGAACGACGCCGCCGAACTGAGCCGCCCGCCCCGGCGCAGCTGTTCGGTCCGGTTCACCAGGATGAAGGTCCTGGCCCGCGCCGCCGCCGCGACGGCAGCGTCGTAGACCACATCGAGCCCGGCGCCGGTGCAGGCGCGCCGGGCCGCCGCCAATACCGGCAGACCCGTGGCCAATCCGGCGCCCAACGAATCGACGAGCCGCACGCGGTCGGATGCGTCCATATCGCGTACGGCCTGTCTGCCCGCTTCCCAGGTACCCGACAGCTGGCGCGACAGATGCACCGCGACCACGCCGTCGCCCTCGCTGCGCGCCAGCGCGGATTCGTAGGCGGCCCGCAGCTCACCCGGCGATGGCGCCGAGGTGGTCACGGTGTCGGCGCCGTAATCGATATCGAGTTCGTCGATACCCTCGCGGACGGCTCGGTCACCGATCAGGACATGCAGCGGCACAACGCCTATGCCCAGTTCACCGACGAGGTCGGCGGGCAGGCTCGCAGACGAATCGGTGACGACCACGACGGCCACGGACTACCGAACCTCCTGCAAGGTCTTCACCATCGCGTTCGCCACGGCGGTGTGCCCGTCCCAGCCCCAGTGGATGCCGTCGGGGTTGGCGGCATCGGAGAAGACGTTGTCGCGGACCGCTTCTCCGAGGTCGACCAGCGGCACCGAGGTCCGGTCCGACCAGGCCCGCAGCGCACGCACCGCGCGGTCGCGGCCGCGATGGACCCGCCCGTATGCCTCGCAGTTGTGCACCGAGGGCAGCACCGCCACCACGGGAAGGTCGGGACGCAGCTGCGCCAACGCCTCCCTGGATTGCTCCAGATAGTTCACGCTGACTTTCGGCGGAAGTGCCACGCGCCGACCGAGTTTCGACAGCTTCGGCTGCAACCACTGGTAGGTCGACCGAACGCCACGCCGCACGGCGGGCGGGCGCACGTAGCGGATCAGTTCACGCAGCGCCGTCGGCAGTGGCGAGGGCAGACTGTCCATCCCGCCGACGGCGAACACCACGGCCCCGGCTCGCGGCACCGCCGCCCATACCCGCGGATCACCGATCAGGGCCCAATACCCGTCGCGGCAGGTCCAGCCGATCCGCGCGACCAGCTCGACATCCCAATCCAGTTCGGCGCCCACCAGGTTCGGCCAGATACGCGGATGGTCGGCGGGCAGACCACCCTCGGGCCCGAAGTAGGCGAGCGAGTCCGCGATCACCAGCAGCACCGGGCGCGGGTTCTCCTGCGATGCGTCGACGGCGTGCTCTGCGGCATCTACCGTGAGCGCGCCCTTCGAGGGCGTAGCGGGCGCATCATCAACGATGGACTCGTTCTGCGCGGCAACGGCGTCCACCGATACGGATTCGCTCGATTCGGCGGCCTCACCCGACCGCGCAACCGAATCGGTGGACGCACCAACAGGCGCGGATTCGACGGTAGTGGCGGTCGCGGCACCAGCGACGGTCTCGACACCGGCCGAGACCTCGGCGTCGGCCGAATGGTCGGCAGCGACGCCGGAGGAGGCGGCCGTTGGTTCGGTGCGGATCCCCTCGGTAGCGGATTCAGACCGGCCCACGGTCGAGGACGCACCCGTCTCGACCGAGGTCTCGGCATCGGTGGATTCGGCTGCCTGCGCACCCGAGCCGAGCTGCGTGGCAACAGGGCTCACTCCATCGCCGGGCGTGGATTCGGTTCCATCCGTACCGTCGACAACCAACGAACCTGTACCGGAGCCAGCAGCATCAACGACCAATTCGTCATCGGCGAGCGCATCCTCCGACGATCCGTCCGCGACGGGCGCATCCCCGCCCGACATCTCGGACGATTCTGCCGAACCCTCGACCGCGGCCGCGATCGCATCCGATTCAGCCTGCTCCGCTCCAGAATTCACGCTCTGGTCGCCCGCATCCGGAGGCTCGGTGGGTGGCTCCGGCACGGCGTCGGTGCCTGCGGCGGCGTGGACCGTCTCCGGCGCGGCCGGTGGCGGGGTCGGCGGCGGCCCGAACAGGGCATCCGGGAGGGCACGTTCCGGTTTGGCGGAAATCTTCCGGAACAATTCATCCGGCACTTGCCGGAGGGGCTCTTCAGAGGACATCGGGAGCTACCTTCGCCGCTGCGTTCCACACATCGAGGCGCCAGCCGGGCTGGTCGATGCTCGGACCGTGGCTGCTCAACTGCACCCAGCTGGTGTTGGCCAGGCCACCGAGGGCGGGCCAGCTCCGTGGCGGCAGGTCGAGCAGCGCGGCCGTGAGGGCGGCGATCAGCCCGCCGTGCGCCACCAGGATGATAGTCCCGCCGGGCCAATCCTGCCGCTCGGCGAACAGTTCTCGCACCACCGGCAGCGCTCGCGCGCCGACCTCGAGTTTGCTCTCGCCATTGGGCGGGGTGAAGCTCGCGTCGAGCCGCCACGCCACCCTGGCACCGGGATATCCCGCGTCGACCTCCACATGGTCGAGACCTTCCCAGTCGCCAAGGTTGGTCTCGCGCAGCCGTGGGTCGCGGACCACCTCGATACCGGTGTGATCGGCCAGCGCCACCGCCGTCTCATAGGCGCGCTTGAGGTCGGAGGACACGATGGCGATCGCATTGTGGGTCACCAGCTCTCGTGCCGCCTCCTTGGCCTGGCGGCGGCCGAGTTCGGTGAGGTCGGTGTCGATCTGGCCCTGCATCCGATCGATGGCATTCCATTCGGTCTGCCCGTGGCGCAGCAGGATCAGCTTGCGCACATGCCGGTACTTCGAGGTCACTCGCCGTCCTCGGAAGTCGCCGCTTCGGCGGCCGTCGGTGCGGCGATGCCGTCGACCGGAACCACCGGGCAGTCCTTCCACAAGCGTTCCAGCGCATAGAAGTTGCGCTCGTCGTTGTGCTGGATGTGCACCACGACGTCGACGTAGTCCAGCAGTGCCCAACGGCCCTCACGGGTGCCTTCGCGCCGCACCGGCTTGTGCCCGGCGGCGCGCAGCTTCTCCTCGACATTGTCGACGATCGCGTTCACCTGACGCTCGTTCGGCGCGGACGCGATCACGAAGCAGTCGGTGATCACCAACTGCTCGGACACATCGAGCACCACCACATCGGAAGCCAGCTTCTCATCGGCCGCCCGTGCGGCGACCTGCGCCATCTCCACCGCTTCGACAGAGGCCGTCATGCTCGCACCTCGCTGCGCTCGCTCACGCTCAGCTACCTTCCGCTCCTGCGGGCACATACAGGTGCCGCTTCGATATGTACTGCACGACGCCGTCGGGGACGAGGTACCAGACCGGCCGATTCTCAGCGGCGCGGCGACGGCATTCGCTCGACGAGATGGCCAGGGCCGGGATCTCGATCATGGTCACCGCATCGGTCGGAAGATCACGCAGATGTTCCTCGAGATGATCGGTGTGCAGCTCGTAGCCCGGACGGCTCACCCCGACGAACCTCGCCAGGTCGAACAGTTCCGCCCAATCCTGCCACGTCAGGATATTGGCCAGCGCGTCCGCTCCGGTGATGAAGTACAGCTCCGCATCGGGGTGCTGGGATCGCAGGTCACGCAGGGTCTCCACGGTGTAGGTGACCCCGCCGCGGTCGATATCGGCCCGGCTGACCGAGAACCGCGGATTGGACGCCGTCGCGATGACGGTCATCAGATAGCGGTCCTCGGCCGGGCTGACCTGCTTGTCCGCCTTCTGCCACGGCTGTCCGGTGGGCACGAAGACGACTTCGTCGAGGTCGAACCGATTGGCGACCTCGCTGGCGGCGACCAGGTGACCGTGGTGGATGGGGTCGAACGTTCCGCCCATCACCCCGAGCTTGCGTCGGGGCCGGCCTGTCGTGTGCATGAGTGCCGAGCTTAACGGGTGTGCGAGCCGCCACCGTGGCCGTGCGGGCGACTAGGCGTCCTCCGGCTCCTCGATCTGGAACTCACCACGCATATCGGCCAGCTGGGATCGGGTGAGCGCCAGCTCGGCGGCGAGGTCGGTCGCAGTCTGCGCCTCGGTCGCAGCGGCCAGCTCCGCGATCAGGGCCTCCATGGTGGCCAGCCAGGTCGGTGTCGCGGAGTCGGCGTCCTCGTCCCAGGTCTGCATCCACGCGAGCCGCCGCAGGCAATCGGCGCGGGTGCCGATCTCGCCGAGCCCACCCCACAGATCGGCCGCACGCAGATAGGCCGCCCGTGCCTCGTCGGTGCGGCCGGACCGTGCGAGCGCCTGCGCCGCCGATCCGGCCAGTTCGGCCCGGAGTTCGTCGTGTCCGGCGACCTTCTCGATCACCATCGCGGCCGAGACGTACTGGTGCGCGGCATCGTCGTACCGGCGCAGCGCCGACAGCGAGGCCCCGTACTGCGCACCGATGACGGCCAGCTCCGAGGCCGGATATCCCAGGTCGGGGTCGCTGACGACCTGCTCGAACAGGGCGGCGGCCGGACCGTGCTGGCCCGCGCGATGGAAGGCGCGGGCCGCCACGCAGCTGTGATGCGCCGCGTCGGCGTCCGACAACCCCGACCAGCGGGCGGCGGCGTAGAGCGCGGCATCGGCCAGGTCGATCTCGCGTCCCGGCTGCCCGGCCAGCGCCGAGACCAGCAGCGAGTTCAACCGGGCCAGATCCTCACGTGGCAGCGCACCGGCACCGACCGCCAGCGCCCGCCGCAGCTGGGTTTCGGCGGCCGCCGCGTCGGTATGCAGCCGCGCGGTGGCCGCTTCGATCAGCCGCCTCGCTTCGGTCGAGCGATCGACTGCCTCCGCGGCGGGTCCGGTGTCACCCGTCGACGCGGGCAGCGGGGACGCGGTGGCCGCGCTCACCGCAACCGTCGGGAGCGGTGCATCGGCGGGCAGGCGCCCACGCAAGCCGAGGGGCAGCAGCTCGAGCAGCGGCTGCCTGGTCAGCCGGGCGGTGGCGCGACGGCTGAACTCATCGGTGCCGTTCCTGCTGTCGTAGCGCCGCGTCAGCTGCTCGATCTCGGGTTCGAACTCGGCCAGCACCGAGGCCACCGTTCCCGCACCGAGCGGCAGCTCCCCCATGTCCAACGCCGTCAATCGGCGCAGCAGCACGCTCGCTCCGGTGATGAACGAGAGGCGGTTCGCGGTATCGGCGGCCTGCTCGGTGATCCAGCCGCTGTGCTCGGCGAGGATTTCGAGCCCACGAGCCTCATTGCCGGTGAGCGCGCAGAACTCGATGTGTTTGCCCACCGACGCACGCAGCTCGATATTGTGCCGGACCAGCGGATATCCGGTCAGATGCGCACTGCGTGCCGCTGCGGTGCGTCCGGTACGCAGCATCGGCAGCAGCGCCTTGGCCAGCACCCGATGCGGCTCCTCCGCGCAGGTGCGGTCACCGTCGAGCACCGGCTGCCAATGCTCGAGCGCCGCCTCATCGTCACCGGCGGCCTCGCTGATGACGCCCCAGCTGTTGCGTTCACAGGCATCGCAGTCGGCCATGCTGTCGCGTTCGGCGGCGAGCGCGGCATCCCGGAAACCGATCGCCGCCGCGTGGTCACCGAGCGCGCTGGCCATATCGGCGCGCAGGCTCAGCGCCGGACGCGCACTGTACCCACGCTGCCGATACCGGTTCTCCAGCTCGTCGAGCCAGCGATGCACCGTCGGCAGCCCGACCGCCGGATTCCAGATCAGGTCCGAGGTCATCCATTTCAGCTGCCAATGCACCGAGTGGGTCAGATGACCCAGCTCGGCCGGATGCGCATCGTAGATCCCCAGTAGCCTGCCGTAGGCGACCGGCGACAGATCACGTTCACCGGCATACATATACGAGCGGGCCAGCTCGAGCAGCACACTGCCCTCGAGCGCGCGGTCGGCCCCGCTACGCGCGGCCGCCGCCACCGTCTCCAGGCGCTGGGTACGGGTCCGCCCATGCGGCAGCGAGCGGCAGCGGCGCAGTTCGGTCTCGATCTCGGCGTGTTCCATCTCAGTTCTCCCCGCCATCGACGGCGCGCTCGGTCGCCCAGCTGAGGAACTCGCCGAACGCGCGGTTGAGCAGCGCGGTGTCAGCGGGCCGCAGTGGCCGGTGGGTCATCAGCAATGCCTGTCCGTACAGCGATTCCACCGCGGTCTTCAAGAACGCCGGATCGCCGATGCGGGCCAGCCTGCGCACCACCGGGCTGTGATAGTTGAGCACCAGCTGTGCGCGTGGTGTCGCGGATTCGAGCGCGCCGAGGATGTCTGACCACAGGTCGTCGGCGTCGGCGGCGGTATCGGCCCTGGCGCGTTCGTTCCTTGCGCCGCGGCTGTCGAGGTAGAGCGCGGGCACCGATACCGGGTGGAAGGCACGCAGCAGCACATCGCAGGCCAGGGGGTCGAGGGTGGTGCGCGCGGCAGCAAGGACCGGCGCCAACGCCAGCTCCTCGGCCGGGTCCACCGGATCCAGCGCGGCAGTCACCGCGGCGCCGTCGAGTTCGACCACTTCCACCCCCGCCACGATCTGCGGGAGCAGCGCGACCAGTTCGGCGTCATAGGTGTAGCCGCCGTTGACGATGCCGATGCCCTGCGCCGACGCCGTCTGCGCGACCTGCCGGAACTCCTCCACCGACGCACTGACCCGCACCACCGGATGTTTGCGGACGAACTCGGTGAGCGGTATCCGGCCTTCGGTGGTCTCGAACAGCAGATGCGGCAACATGATCTGAAACAGTTCGGTCGAATGCCTGGCCATGGCCTTGACCCCGAGGGCATGCACCGACAGGAACGCGGCCAGCCGTTCGGGCTGCTCGGCGGCGATCTCGGTGAGCCAGTCACGCACGCGCTCACCGAGCGCATCGCGCACGATGGCCAGCCGTTCGTCCTCGTAGAGCCCCTCCCGCGACGCGGTCGGCCGCAGCGAGTCGGTATCGATGACGCAGCGCACGAAGAATGCCCAGTCCGGCAGCACCCCGCGCACGGCGTCGCCGAGCAGCATCCCCTTCAGATAGACGCGGTGCGCACTGGATTCGGCCGGATTGCCCGGCTGCGACAGCACATAGGCGACACCACTCACCCCGGCCGCTTCGGCATCGAGGTCGATCACATCCAACGGCTGGAAACCGAGGACCCGTTCGCCGTAGTCGAACAGGGCGGCCCGGCGCAGGGCGGGTGAATCGAATCGACGCCGCCAGACCGGCGGCGGATCGGTCACCCGGACCACCGCCCCGTCGGCGTCGACGGTCACCTCGTACGGCAGCAGCGAACCGTAGTCGGCGACCAGTTCGAGCACTCGTTCGGCGGTGAACCAGGACTGCGCGCCCGGTCGCGGCGTCAGCTCGACGGTGGTGCCCGGTTCGGGATATTCCTGCGGATCGAGCGCGCGCAGCACATAGGTGCCGTCGGCGGCGGCGTTCCACTCCACCGGGACCGCTTCAGGGTCGGCGGCCGACCTTGTGACGACGCGGATCGTCTCCGCAACGGTGAAACAAGCGAGCAAACCGATCCCGAACTGGCCGAGGAACTCCCGCCGCGCACCCTCGATGTCATCGCGTTTGGAGGAACGGCCGATCGTGGCGAGGAAACGGTGCACATCGGTTTCGGTGAGACCGATACCGGGATCGGTGATGCGCAGGCCGCTGCCGTCGAGGGTCAGGCGGATCGCGGTGGGTGCGGTGGGTTCGAGTTTCGCGCGGGCGGTGACGGCGTCGACGGCGTTCTGCAACAGCTCCCGGATGTAGACCCGCGGACTCGAGTACAGGTGGTGCGACAGCAGATCCACGATGCCGCGTAGATCGACCTGGAACGAATAGTTGTTGTCCGTTGGAGCTGTGTTGACCATTCGGGCATTGTCGCGGCAACACCATAAGATTCGCTTAACAAGCGCTGATCGTCACACCGGAAGCAGCCGCGATACCACAGCGGTCAGCTGCGCCGCCGACCGGCATTCGTGCATCTCGATCACCTGCTGATACTTATCGGCCGCCGAATCACCCGATCCCCATTGGGTTTCCGGCTCCGGGTTCAGCCAGTGCGCGTGCTTGGCAACCTCGACCAGACCGCGCAATGTGTCCAGATCGGGGTCGCGATAGTTGGTGCGCGCATCACCGAGGATCAGCAGCGAGCTGCGGCTGGTGACGGCATCGGGCCACTTCGCGGCGAACCCGGACAGCGCGCTGCCGTAATCGGAATGCCCGTCGAACCCGGCGACATCGGCCTCGGTGAACACCCGCTTCATCGCCTCGTCCAACTGCGTTCGCGCATCGAAGAACCGGGTCACCTCATCGGTTTGATCGACGAAGGCGAAGATCCGCACCCGGGAGAACTGCTCACGCAACGCACTCACCAACAGCAAGGTGAAATTGCTGAATCCGGCGACCGAACCGGAGACATCGCACAGCAGCACCAACTCCGGTCGGCCCGGCCGTGGCTTGCGGCTGACCAGGTCGATCGGCACCCCACCGGTGGACATGGATGTGCGCAGGGTGCGCCGCAGATCGATCTCACCACGCCGGGAATGCCTGCGCCGCACCGCCAACCGCGAGGCCAGGATCCGGGCCAGCCGCTGTGTACTGCGGCGCAGCTCGGCCAATTCCGACTCCGAGGCGCGCAGGAAATCGACCTCTTCGGCCTGGCGGGCGACGCCGTAGCTGGCGACGCGCTCCCGGCCGATCCGCTCGGCGACGCGCCTGCGGGTCTCGGCGTCGACGGTGGCGCGGAAGCCATCGATGCGCTGACGGGCGGCGCGGCGCGCGACCTCGGTAGCGAACGCACTCGCGTCGGGGCGCGCCAATCCGGCCAGGATCTTCGCCAGCAGGGTCTGCGGCTGCACCTCTTTGAGCGCCTGATAGGTGGAGAACGACGGACCGCGCGCGGACTGATACTGGCCCAATTCCTCGACCATCTGCCCGGCCAGCGACTCCAGCTGCGCGGCCGAACCCTCCTCGGTCAGCAACTCGGACAGCAACTCACGCAGCGCCTCGATATCGACCTCCCCCGAGGGCGTCCGCGGGATCTCGACATCGTCGACCGTATCGGTGCGGGCGCCGATCGCGACCGGAAACCACAGGTCGAACAGACCGTCGTAGGTGGCGCGGTGGGTGGTGCGGCGCAGCAGCGCGCAGGCAAGGCCCTCCCGCACCGCCTCGCGGTCCATCAGGTCGAGCACTGTCAGGACCCGGCCCGCGTCCACCGTTTCCGAGGGACCGACCGGAACACCGCGCTCCCGCAATGCCTCGACGAATCCGACGAGATGACCCGCGATACCGTGCGGCGCCTGGAAACTCGGCGACTGCGCGGACACCGAACGCGCGGACATCGGCTCAGGCCAGTTTCAGCTCGGCCAGCGCACGCTCGTGGTCGCTGCGATGTTTGAGCACCACGCCGAGGGTGGCGCGCACCGTGGTGTCGTCGAGATCCTGCATACCGAGCGCGAGCAGGGTGCGGCCCCAGTCGATGGACTCCGCCACCGACGGCAGCTTCTTCAACGGCATACCGCGCAGCACGTGCACGATCCGCACCAGCTGCGCCGCGACGGCCTCCGGCAGCTCCGGCACCCGGCTGGCCAGGATGCGACGCTCCAGCTCGGCGTCGGGGAAATCCAGATGCAGGTAGAGGCAGCGGCGCTTGAGCGCTTCGGACAATTCCCGCGTCGCATTGGAGGTGAGCACCACGAACGGCTTGTGCTCGGCGGTGATGGTGCCCAGTTCCGGCACGGTCACCGCGAAATCGCTGAGCACCTCGAGCAGCAGCCCTTCGATCTCGACATCGGCCTTATCGGTCTCATCGATGAGCAGCACCGTCGGCTCGGTTCGGCGGATCGCGGTCAGCAGCGGCCGCGCCAGCAGGAACTCCTCGGTGAAGACATCAGCCTTGGTCTCTTCCCAGTCGTTCTCGCTGGAGGCCTGAATCCGCAGGATCTGCTTGGCGTGATTCCACTCGTATAGCGCACGAGCCTCGTCGACGCCCTCGTAGCACTGCAACCGCACCAGCTCGGCGCCCGCGGTCTGCGCGACCGCACGCGACAACTCGGTCTTGCCGACACCGGCCGGGCCCTCGATCAGCAATGGTTTACCCAGCCGATCGGCCAGGAACACCGACGTGGCGGTGGCCTTGTCGGCGAGATAACCGGTCTCGGCGAGCCGATCGATCACCTCGTCCACCGACGCGAAGATCGGCTCCTGAACCGCGACCTGATCCGACTTCGAGCGCTCCACCACCGCGTCCCTTTCCTGCGACTACCAGCCCCACGCTACGGGACGGCGGATCCGCGTCACGGTTCAGACCGGACGGACCTGCCCCTCGCCCCAGACGATCCACTTGGTGGAGGTGAGTTCGGGAAGCGCCATCGGGCCGCGCGCGTGCAGCTTCTGGGTGGAGATGCCGATCTCGGCGCCGAACCCGAACTGCTCACCGTCGGTGAAGGCAGTGGAGGCGTTCACCATGACCGCGGCGGCATCGACCCGGCTGGTGAATTCGCGCGCGGCGGCCAGCTCGGCGGTGACGATGGCCTCGGTGTGGCCGGTACCCCAGGTGTTGATGTGCTCGATCGCGGCGTCCAGACCGTCGACGACCTTCAACGCGATATCGAGGGTCAGGTACTCCTCACCCCAGTCGGCGTCGGTGGCGGGCACCTGACCGGGCAGATCACCGTGGATGGTGACGCCGCTGTCCTCGAGCGCCTTGGTGAGCCGCGGGACGGCGGTCTCGGCGATGGTGGCATCGATGAGTACCGTCTCGGCCGCATTGCAGACGCTCGGCCTGCGGGTCTTGGCGTTGATCAGGATCTGCTCGGCCATCTCCAGATCGGCGCCCGCGTGCACGTAGACATGGCAGTTGCCGGTGCCGGTCTCGATGGTCGGCACCTGCGCATCGCGCACCACGGCATTGATCAGACCCGCGCCACCACGCGGGATGACCACATCGACCAGGCCGCGCGCCTGGATCAGATGCGTGACGCTGGAGCGGTCCTCGCTCGGCAGCAGCTGGACGGAATCGGCGGGAATACCCTGCTCGACAAGCGATTCACGCAGCACTTCGACCAGGGCGGCATTCGATCGGGCCGCCGAGGACGAGCCACGCAGCAGGGCGGCGTTACCCGATTTCAACGCCAGCCCGAAAGCGTCGACGGTAACGTTCGGCCGCGCCTCGTACACCATGCCGACCACACCGAGCGGCACCCGCACCTGACGGATCTCCAGCCCGTTCGGCAGCGTGGACCCACGCACCACCACACCCACCGGGTCCGGCAGCCCCGCGACCTGACGCAGCCCGGAGGCGATGCCATCGATACGCGCCTTCGTCAGCCGCAAACGGTCGAGCAGCGATTCCTCGGTGCCCGCCGCCTGCGCGGTCGCGATGTCCTCGGCATTGGCGGCCAGCACCCGGTCCGCGGCGGCGAGCAACGCATCGGCGGCGGCGTGCAGCGCCTCGTTCTTCTCGGCGGTCGTCAACTGGGCGAGCGCACGCGAGGCCACCCGAGCCTTACGCGCGGCCTCGTGCACGGCCGCACGGATATCGATCCCGGCTGTCTGTCCTACCGTCATGGGTTACAGACTACGCAGCCGCTCCGACACCGAATCATCGTGCCGCGGCCGCAGAGGTCGCTGGTCCGCGCCGGTCACGGCGATGGCTGTCGGTGCCATCGGCTACGTTGCCGGATGCGGTGCGTAGTTCACGACACAGGAGCGGAGACACGGTGGCAGTCCCTCGTAACAGCAGCGCCCCGGTCGTGCCGAGTGCGCCGAAACCGCGTGAGCGGCGAGTCGCGCAATCACCGGGCGACGATTTCGACGACGACACCACCATCGACGACGTCGTCTACTCCGATGCCGATCTGACCCGCCCGCAGACCCACGCGCTCGGCCTCGAGGGTTGCCGATTCGACAGCTGCCGACTGGGTGGGGTCATGCGCGGGGTCACCCTGTACGACTCCGAGCTGTCGGTCTGCGATCTGGCCAACCTCGAGGCCGACGAATGTTCGATGGCCGAATGTGTGATCAGCACCAGCAGGCTGACGGGGATGTCGTGGACCGCGGGTAACTGGCGTGATGTCCTGCTCGAGGGCACCCGCGCCGACCTCACTTCGTTCCGGTACTCCAAGCTGCGCACCGTGGTCTTCCGCGACTGCGATCTGCGGCAGGCCGATTTCGAGGGCGTCGACTTCCGCAACGTCGTCTTCGAACGCTGCAATCTGACCGGCGCCCGCTTCACCGGGACCGGCGCCAGACACAATCTCCGATTCAGCGATTGCACCCTCGCCGATATCAACGGCGTGACCCACCTACGCGGCGCGACCGTCGACGGCGGCGACCTCCTCGGCCTCGCCGCAAGCCTGGCCCGCGAAGCCGGGATCACGGTGCGCTGGTAAATCAGCTGGTGCGACGGGCGACCCGCTCGCTCACCTCCATCAGCTCGTCTCCGTGCTCGGTGATCGCGGGCGTCGATCCCAACTCAGCGATTTCCGTCGCGTAGGCGGCGCGCGCTACCCGCCTGCGGCTACCGTGCCGGTATGACCGACGGACGTGGGCCCGTGATCGCGGTGCTCGGCAGCATCAACATGGATCTGGTCACCACCACCGAGCGGCGGCCGCACCCCGGTGAGACGGTGCTCGGCAGCGGATTCGCCATGGTGCCGGGCGGTAAAGGCGCGAATCAGGCGGTCGCGGCCGGACGGGCCGGTGGGCGGGTGGAGTTCATCGGGGCGGTCGGTGACGATGTGTTCGCCGACGGACTGCGGGCGGTGTTGCGGGAATCCGGTGTGGGGACCGCCCGGTTGCGCACGGTCGACGGGCCGAGCGGAATCGCCGCGATCGTGGTGGACGCGGGCGGTGAGAACAGCATCATCGTGGTGGGCGGGGCCAATGCCACGCTGACCGAACTCGACGATGACGATCTCGCGGTGCTCGACGCCGCCGATATCCTGCTGTGCCAGTTGGAGATTCCGATACCGACGGTGGCAGCCGCAGCACGGCATGCGAGGGCGAACGGCACCACTGTCGTGCTCAACCCCTCGCCCGCCCGCTCATTGCCGTCCGAGTTGTGCGCCGATGTCGACGTCGCGGTGGTCAACTCCGGCGAATTCACCGACCTCGGGTCCGCGCTCGACCCGGTTCCGCATCTGGTGGTGACGCTCGGTGCGGACGGTGCTCGCTATCGCGGTCCCGACGGCGCGGAACTCGCCGTACCAGGTGCGACGGTGGATGTGGTGGACACGACCGGCGCGGGCGATACGTTCACCGGGGCCCTCGCCGTCGCCTGGAATCGCGGCCCTGCCGAGGCACTGCGCTTCGCCTGCACGGCGGGTGCACTGGCCACCACCCGATTGGGTGCGAGCGTTTCGATTCCGCACCGCGCCGAGATCGATGCCGCACTCGGCGACACCGACTCCGCAGTGTGAATACCGTCGGCAGCGTATGACGGACAGGTGCGCGGGCACCTGTGATCGCCGTACTCCCACCGATATTCGAGTGCGCCCCGCCGTTCCCGCGCCTACCGTTGAATGCGTCAGGCGAAATCGATTTCGCACGGTAGTGAAAGGACCGAGACGATGTTTCCCGTCGAGCTGCCCGGTACCCGGGCGCGGACGTTGATGTGGGCTTCCGAGCACGATATCGAGCACGCCGCGCTGCGACAGCTGCGCAATATCGCGCAATTGGAATGGGTTCACGGTGTCCGCGTCATGCCGGACGTGCACCTCGGCAAAGGTGCGACGGTCGGCTCGGTGATCGCCATGAAGGACGCCGTCGCGCCCGCCGCCATCGGCGTGGATATCGGCTGCGGAATGGAGAGCGTGAAGACCGACCTCACCGCCTCCGACCTGCCCGATGACCTGCGTTCCCTGCGCAGCCGCATCGAGGCCGCCGTGCCGGTGGGCTTCCACGCCCACGACGCCCCGGTGAACGTCGGCCGGATCGGCGCCGAGGTCTCCGCACTGGGTGCGAGCACATCGACGCTGCGTTCGGGATGGGACCGGTTCTGGGGTTCGTTCACCGATCTCGACAAGAGTGTGCGGTCGCGTGAGTCCAAGGCGCATAAGCAGATGGGCACGCTGGGCGGCGGGAATCATTTTATCGAGATCTGTGTGGACCAGGATGACGCCGTCTGGATTCTGCTGCATTCCGGCAGCCGGAACATCGGTAAGGAACTCGCCGAACGGCATATGGCCGTCGCCCGAACGCTGCCACACAATGTGGATCTTCCAGATCGCGATTTGGCCGTATTTCTTTCCGGCACCCCGGAAATGGACGCCTACCGTCGCGACCTCACCTGGGCTCAGGAATACGCCGCACGCAACCGAGCGGTCATGCTGGCATTGGTGTGCCGTGCGGTTCGCGACGAATTCGCCGACCGTCCGGTGCGTTTCGATGCCCCGATCTCCTGCCATCACAACTACGTGGCGGAAGAGGTGATCGACGGCACGCCGATGCTGGTGACTCGTAAGGGCGCCGTGCGCGCGGGAAAGGGCGATCTGGCGTTGATCCCCGGTTCGATGGGCACCCGCTCGTATGTCGTACAGGGCAAGGGAAACCCGGATTCGTTCCAGTCCGCGTCCCACGGCGCGGGTCGACGGATGAGCCGCACCGCGGCCAAGAAGCGGTACAGCGTCGCCGACCTGATCGCCCAGACCGAGGGCGTCGAGTCCCGTAAGGACGCCGGGGTCGTGGACGAGATCCCGGCCGCCTACAAGGACATCGACGACGTCATCGCCGCCCAGCACGACCTCGTCGAGGTGGTGGCGACGCTGCGCCAAGTGCTCTGCGTCAAGGGCTGATCGGTTACCCGGCCGGACCGCATCAGGTCCGGCCGGGTCCGGCTCAACGGCGTTTGAGGGTTGCCACCACGCCCGCGCCGAACAGCAGCGTGCCGACGATGAGGACCATTCCGCTGACCAGCCAGGCGTGCAACGCGACGTGGAGTTCGGCGGGGAGGCCGGGGAAATCGCCGATCAGGCGGAAGGTGTCCTCGGGGAAGAGGATTTGGATGATGCCGGGGAGGATGCCCCAGATCAGGCCCGCGATCATGGTCGCCGCGGGCGAGTAGGCGGCAAGCACCGCCACCAGTAGCAGCAGGATCGCGCCGAGCACCGACTGGCCGGGTGCGCTCCAGCGGTCGACGGCGTCCCACCAGCGGCTGGTGGTCAGCGAACCGTGCGCGGCGATGCCGATGCCGATCGGCGTCACCACCAGCCCGATCACGGTCCCGATCAGGGTGCGGCCGAGGGAGCCGCGGTTCTGGAACTGGGCTCCCGGTGGCGACCACCCCGCGGGAGACTGAAAACTTTCCGGCATTACGTCCTCCTACCAGACCCCGGCCCGGTGGCCCCTCGTGATCAACCTCATTGTCCACGGGAGTACCCAGATCCGCCGGTCACGGCTCGGACTCGTCGGCCACCGGTGATCTTGTCGGTGGTGTGGGGCACCATGGGCGCATGAACACGGCTGAGGGGACGACAACGACGGGTATCGACGTTGCCGAGCTGCGTGCGCGGGCCGAGGGGCTGCTGCGGGAGCTGGCCGGTGGCGGGGCGCGGCTGCGCGAGGACCAGTGGACCGCGATCGAAGCGCTGGTGGTGCATCGGCGTCGTGCGCTGGTGGTGCAGCGCACCGGCTGGGGTAAATCGGCGGTGTACTTCATCGCGGCGAAGCTGCTGCGCGCGGCGGGGCGTGGTCCGACGGTGATCGTGTCGCCGCTGCTGGCGCTGATGCGCAACCAGGTGGCCGCCGCCGAACGCGCGGGTGTGGTCGCGGCGACCATCAACTCCGGCAATGTCACCGAATGGGACGATATCCACGCTCAGGTCGCCGCGGGTGCGGTCGATGTCCTGCTCGTCAGCCCGGAGCGGCTGAACAATCCCGACTTCCGGGACCAGGTGCTGCCGAAACTCGCCGCCGACGCGGGCCTGGTGGTGATCGATGAAGCTCATTGTGTCTCGGACTGGGGCCACGATTTCCGACCCGACTACCGGCGTATCCGCACCCTCATCGCCGACCTCGGTTCCGAGGTTCCGGTGCTGGCCACCACCGCCACCGCCAACGACCGCGTGGTCACCGATGTCGCCACCCAGATCGGCACCGACACCCTGGTACTGCGCGGCACCCTCGACCGCGAATCACTGCATCTGTCGGTGGTGCGGTTCGACGACGCCGTCGAGCGCACGGCCTGGCTCGGCCGCCATCTGGGTGAACTGCCCGGTTCGGGCATCGTCTACACACTGACCGTCGCCGCCGCCCAGGATCTGGCCGACGTACTGAACTCCCATGGTCACACCGTGAACGCCTATACCGGCCAGACCGATCCGGCCGAACGCGAAATGCTCGAGGCGGCCCTGCTGAACAACGAGGTCAAGGCGCTGATCGCCACCTCGGCGCTCGGCATGGGATTCGACAAACCGGATCTCGGTTTCGTGGTGCACGTCGGCGCGCCCTCCTCCCCGATCTCCTACTACCAGCAGGTCGGCCGTGCTGGACGAGGCACCGAACGGGCCGAGGTGGTGCTGCTGCCCGGCCCGGAAGACGCACGCATCTGGAGCTACTTCGCCTCCGTCGCCTTCCCGCGCGAGCACATCGTGCGTTCGGTACTCGCGGCGCTGGACACCGAACGTCCGCAGTCGACGGCTGCCCTGGAACCGCTGGTCGAATTGAATCGGTCGCGGCTGGAGATGGTGCTGAAAGTGCTCGATGTCGACGGCGCAGTGCGGCGGGTACGCGGCGGATGGATGTCCACCGGTCAGGCCTGGACCTACGACACCGAACGCTACGAGCGGCTGGAAGCGGCCAGATCGGCCGAACAGCAGGCGATGATCGATTACCAGTCGACGACCGGATGCCGGATGGTGTTCCTCCGCGGTCAACTCGACGATCCGGGCTTGCAGGCCGCGGCGCCGGGCACCTCCGATTGCGGCCGTTGCGACAACTGCACCGGTACCCGGCCGGATACCTCCGTCGACGCCGATACGGTGGCCACCACCCGCCTCCGACTCGACCGTCCCGGCATCGACCTCGCGCCGCGCAAGGTGTGGCCGACCGGTATGGCGAAACTCGGTATCTCCTTGTCCGGCAAGATCTCCGACGGCGCGGAAACCGGCCGGGTACTCGGCAGGCTCAGCGCACTCGGTTGGGGGCAGCGATTGCGTGCCCTACTCGACGGCCCCGATGCCCCCGTCCCCGACACCGTGGTGCAGGCCTGCATCGCCGTACTGCGCGACTGGGATTGGGATATCCGCCCCACCTCCGTGCTGGCCTTGGAATCACCCACCCATCCCGTGCTGACGGCGAGCCTCGCGACCCGTCTCGCGGAGATCGGCAAACTCCGCGACCTCGGCACGATGCGGGTACGCCCCGATCGTCCGCCGGTATCCGCGGTCAACTCCGCGCACCGCGTAGCCGCCCTGCACGAACTGTGGGAACTACCGGACCTGGAAGACCTGGACGGCCCGATCCTGCTCGTCGACGCCCTCACCGACACCGGCTGGACCTTCACCGTCGCCGCCCACGAACTCCGCGCCGCCGGAGCCCCCGCCGTCCTCCCCTTCGCCCTCGCCACCCCGACCTGATCCTCTACCGACCGCACTGACGCGTCGCCGGGATCGATGACGCGGCCCAGATCCAGATCCGGATCGAAATCCCGCCCGGCCGCATCACATCCAGCGATCATGACGCGCACCGCCGCATCGATGGCCACTATGTTCGCCAGATCGACAATGACCTTTACCGGCCGGACTACCTTCGCCCCCGGCTCGACCGGTCGCCGAACCCGACACGCTGGAAAGCTCCACCCAGCCCCGCCGACTCGGCGAGCGAGGTCCGAGCTGGAGAGGAACTACTACGGTGCTTCTGCTGCAAGGTGATCCATACCCTGAACTTCTACGCACTTGCAAACGCGAGGCATTTCACCTGGAAGTCCTCGACTCCTACGGTGTCGCCGTGGAATCCGAACCGTTGCGCCGCTTCCTCGCGGGCCGCCGACGGCTGATTTCGAACGGCGACTTCGCGGGGTGCAACGTCAGGTGAAGAGTTGACCGAATCGACGTACTTCCTCGGCGATCAGTTCTGCCAGGGGTTGGTGTGACTCACGGCTCAGGTGTACACCGTCGATTCCCGGACGTGCAACGGTAGCGGCGTCCACGAACAAGGCTCCGCGCTTATGAGCGACGCCGCGTATCGCCTCGCCGAGTTCGCGCGATTTACGCACGGAGTCGGCGTCGTATTCGGAACTCTGCTCGGCGAATGCGGGCTGGTCGGCGTCAAGGTGTATCGGACCGACCAGCAGTATCGCCGGTACCCCACCGGTGCGGGTCCACGCGGTGCGTTCGATGTGGTCGATATAGCCCTCGAGCGCGGCGGCGACGGCGTCTACCTCTCGACCGAACTTGGTTTTGAGATCGTTGTTTCCCAGCATGATGATCACCATGTCCAACGGTGAGTGGCTGCGCAGGCATGGTTGAAAGTACTTGCGGCCATTGCGATCATCCCGGTCAGGATCGTCCAGGTCGGTGGTCCGGCCGCCGAGGCCTTCCTCGACAAGAGCGTATTCGGCACCCAGAATCTGCTGGAGCCGCCCGGTCCAACGCACGTCGACCGGCCATCGTCCGCGCTTCTCGGCGGGTTGGCCGAATGTGTTGGAATCACCGAAGCACAGAATGGTGAAAGCAGAAGGGTTCACGATCAAGGTCGGATTCCTATGGGCTATACGGATACGCCGAGGTGTTCGGCAACATCGAAAAGACCAGTCGCGTGAAGCCTATCTCTACGGGCGCGACCCACCGGATGACTGTTGGCTCGTCGATGACGCCTCGATTACGTTCAACATCATCGACGGTGCGGGCAAACCTGTCGGTGCGGCGATCAGCACTGATCCCGGGGATCGTCGACCAGTGCGCGCGAGAGCGTCTGTGGCGACGGGCGACTCCATACGCCGACTATGTCGCAGGGGTGCGGTGACGGGTGCAGTACGGACCTGCACAGTGGTAGTGACGGACGCTCAGCGGTCGGGCGTTCGATGTGCTGGCTGGTCAGGCCCGCACCGGAGAGGGCGCGCGGGAGCTGATCCGGAAGGCTCTCGACAACCGTCGGGAATGACAGTGCTGGGCGCGTGAGGCCGGGTGGCGGGACCTGGTTCGGGTTATGGTCTGGGCATGGCCAGTGGCGTGGGGGCGGCGGTCGAGTTGGATGTCGGGGGGCGGGTGGTTCGTGTGTCCAGTCCTGATCGGGTGTATTTTCCCGAATCCGGTGCCACCAAGCTCGACCTGGTGCAGTACTACCTGAGTGTCGGGGATGGGATCGTCAACGCATTGCGGGATCGGCCGTGCATGCTGCATCGGTTTCCGAAGGGGCTGGCCGGGAACAAGGTGCATCAGAAGCGGCTACCGGCGGGCGCGCCGGAGTGGGTGCCGACGGTGCGGGTGTTCTTTCCGCGATATGGCAGGCATGCCGACGAGCTGTGTGTGTCGGAGCTGGCGGATGTCATCTGGGCGGTGCAGATGTCGACGGTGGAGTTCCATCCGTGGAATTCACGTCGCGCCGATACCGAGCGTCCGGACGAGTGGCGGATCGATCTGGATCCGATGCCCGACTGTCCGTGGTCGCGGGTGCAGCGGGTCGCGGGGGTGGTGCACGAGGTGCTCGATGAGATCGGGGCTGTCGGCTGGCCGAAGACTTCGGGTGGGCATGGGTTGCACGTGTACGTGCGGATCGCGCCGGAGTGGGGGTTTCAGGATGTGCGGCGTGCGGCGCTCGCGTTCGCCCATGAGGTGGAGCGACGCGCACCCGATGATGTGACCACCACCTGGTGGCGCAAGGACCGCGATCCGCGGCTGCTGTTCGTCGACTACAACCAGAACGCCCGCGATCACACCATCGCCGCCGCCTACTCGGTGCGCGGAGTCCCCGAGGCCACCGTCTCCACCCCGGTGACCTGGGACGAGATCGCCGATATCGACCCGCGCGATTTCACCATGGCCACCGTGCCCGCCCGCTACCGGAAACTCGGTGACCTGCACGCGGGCATCGATGACGCCGTGTTCGAACTGGACCGCCTGATCGAATGGGCCGACCGGGACAAGGTCGAGCTGGACGAGGACTGATCCGAGCGAGCCACGCCGCGCACCACGACGACGGCCGTGCTCGGCAACACCCTCGGAAAACGACACGGTCGTCGCAACCTCTCATCGAGAGTGTTGCGACGACCGCTAGAACCCGCCGAGCAGGTCGCCAGCTCCTCGAATCGGCCGCGCACAGCAGGTGGGTCAGGATGATCTTCGTGGTGCCGAGCAGCTGGCTGATAGGACAGCGCCGCGAGGCAGCGGATGTTCGACGTCACCGAGTTCATACCCAGCGGTGACGTCGACCGTGGTCTCGACGCCCGCTTCGATAGATGGCGTCGACCGTCGATCCGGCGCCCGCGCCGATCCTCGGGTGAGGTCGACCGTGGTCTCGGCGCCTGCTTCCGCACGGGCGCCGGACGCAGGCTCAGCCAGCCGCAGAAGACTCATCAGGCGCTCGAGGACCGTCTCCTGCGCAGCACCCGGCCATCGCAAGAAGCGAATCCCACGCGCGACCGCCACCGCTCACCCGCCGACGAGTACGTTCGGTTCCGATACGGCCGCATAGACACGCGCGGCAGAGTGAGCGGAGGAGGTCCGAGGATGAGCGGCACAGGGATTGCGATCGCGATCGGCCCGGGCGACCAACCAGTGCTCGAGCAGGCGGTGACCGATGCGGGCGCCCGCATCGCCGATCTGACCGACGCCCGCGCCCTGATCTGGAACGGGCCTCCGACGCAATTTCCCGAGCAGCTCCCCACCGGTATCGAATGGGTGCAGCTCAATGCCGCCGGTGTGGAGGACTGGTTCGCGGCCGGAGTCTTCGACCGGTTCCCCGACGTCCGATTCACTTCCGCCGCAGGCGCATACGCCGCCAGCGTCGCCGAGCACACGCTGATGCTGCTGCTGGCCGGAGTGCGTTATCTCCCGCAACATCTGCGGGCGCGCAGCTGGCAGCAGCAGGAGTTCTTCCCGCATATCGGTTCGCTGCGCGGCGCCACCGTCACGATCGTGGGTGCTGGCGGTATCGGGCGGGCGCTCATCCCGATGCTGACACCGCTGGGCGCGCGGATCATCGCGGTCAACCGCTCCGGGCGTCCGGTCACCGGGCCGGGGATCCCGGATGCGGTGGAGACGGTGCGCGCCGACGATCTCGCGAGCGTGTGGTCCCGCACCGATCATGTGGTGATCGCGGCTCCGGCCACCGCCGAGACCCGCCATCTGGTCGGCGCGAAAGAGCTGGCGCAGCTGAAGCCCTCGTCGTGGGTGATCAATGTGGCGCGCGGCAGCCTGGTCGATACCGAGGCCCTGGTCGAGGCGTTGCGCACGAACGGGATCGGTGGCGCCGGTCTCGATGTCACCGATCCCGAACCGCTGCCCGACGGCCATCCGCTGTGGGACATTCCCAATGCCATTGTCACCCCGCATGACTCGAATCCGCCGCAGCTGCGGATGGCGGCCTTCGCCGAACACCTGACGGCGAACGTCACCCGATTCGCGACCGGTGCGGATCTGCTGGCCCCGATCGACCCGGAGCGCGGCTACTGATCGCGCCGCCCCGTACGCCTCGAAACCAGGCCACTGGCCCCGGCAGAAAGCCGCCGATCCGCCAGGAGTCATCGCCGATGTACGGCGATGTCCTGCGTACCGGTCCATGGGCGCTACACTCGGGCGGTCGACGGCTGTAGCGCCCGCCGGTACGGCGCGGGTGGGGTTGTGCGAGGAGGTGCAGCGATGCCGAACTACCGCATCGATGATCTCGCACGCGCCGCTGGCACCACCAGCCGTAATGTCCGCGCCTATCAGGAGCGTGGGCTGCTTCCGCCGCCGGTCGGTAAGCACGGTCGCGCCAGTATCTACGACGACACCCATCTGGAACGACTGCGGTTGATCGATTCGCTGCTACAGCGCGGTTTCACCACCGCCCATATCGCCGATTTCATCACCAGCTGGGAGACCGGCAAAGACCTCACCGAAGTGCTCGGTCTGCAACATGCGGTGACCGCGATGTGGGCCAAGGACGAGCCGTTCGAGGTCTCGCGGGAGCTGATCGGCTCCATCCTCGGGCCCGATACCGATGAGCTGGTCGAGCAGTTGCGCGGGATGGGGCTGGTCCGCATCGACAACGACACGGTCGTCTTCACCGACACCCAGCTGCTCACCGCCTTCGCCGAACTCGATGAATACGGGCTCGACCTGCGCACCTTGATCAGTGTGCACACCCAGGTCGCTGCACATATCGATGACATCACCAAGATCATGATCACCGCGGCGCGCACCCATATCGTCGATGAGCACGGTCCCGGCTGGCTGCCGGAGACCAGCGCCGAGATCGCCGAGACCACGGCCATGCTCAACAAGATGCGCGAACTGGCCGTCGCTTCGGTGCACAGCACCCTGGCCCGCTCCCTCGACACCAACCTGCGCCGCGAACTGGGCGAATACCTCGAAACCGCCGCCGACCGCGAACGGAAACGCGCCGCGGCGCGCCCCGACGATCCCGCTGGGCGCCGGTAGCCCGGTCGAACCGCGGGCCGCACTCCACCTTCGGTGTTTCCGCATGTCGAGGAGGTTGTGGGCCGTAATGTCTTCGGTAAGCGGACGCCGACGAATGGAGTCGTCATGACCTCCGATCGAGCGAAACTGCCACCGCGGGCGCTGGTGCAGGCGGTGGAACGGGCACGCGCTGTGCTGGCGGCGGCGCACCGGCGGATGGTGCCGGGGCATGTGGCGCTGTTGGAGATGATCGCGGCCGGATGGCTGACCCAGGCCATTCACGCCGCCGCCGACCTCGGGGTTGCCGACGCACTGGCCGACGGCCCGCGCGACGGCGCCGAACTGGCGCAGATCGTCGGCGCCGACGAGGACGCACTGCACCGGCTGATGCGGCTGCTGATCAGCCACGGCATCTTCACCAGGCGCCGCGACGGCCGGTACGCGCTCACCCCGATGGCGCGCGCGTTGCGGGCCGACGCCGAGGTCTCCTTGCGCGACGCCTCACTGTTCTTCGGGTCGAAGATCCACCGGGACAACTGGACGCAGTTGGTGCAGGTGGTGCGCAGCGGGGAGGCGGTGGGCAGCACGGTCGACGGTGTTCCGCTGTTCGACTATCTGCGCACCGACCGCGAGACCGGCGCGCTGTTCGACCGCGCGATGGCCAGCATCGACGATCTCGGTAGGGAGCCGCTGCTGTCGGCCTACGATTTCGGCCGCTATCGCACCCTCGTCGACGTGGGCGGCGGACAAGGGGTGTTGCTGACCGAGATCCTGCGCCGGGCACCGCAATCGCGCGGCATCCTGTTCGATCTTCCCGAGGTGGTGGCCGACGCCCGCGTGCGCTTGGCCGAACACGGGGTGGCCGATCGGTGTGCCGTGGTGGCGGGTTCGTTCTTCGATACCGTCCCCGAAGGCGGTGACGCCTACCTGCTCAAGCACATCATCCATGATTGGCCCATCGAGCAGGCCACGAGAATTCTGCGCACCGTGCGCAACGCCATGTCACCGCGGGCGCGGCTGTTGCTCATCGAACTCGTCCTGCCCGACGACGCCCGCCCGCATCCGAGCAAGTACATCGATCTGGAGATGCTGGTGAATACGGGCGGTCGGGAACGTACCGAGGCCGAATACCGTGCGCTGCTGGCCGAATGCGGTTTCACCCTCACCTCGGTCACCACCACCCTCTCACCGGAGAACGTGCTCGAAGCCGTCCCGGCGGGCTGACGCGGTGGTGACGCTCAGCCCGGTACGACAGCCTGCGCGATGAGCGCCAGATAGAGCGTGAGGATGAACAGCACCGCGGGCACCACGGGATAGTCCTCGTCCGCCGAACGCCGGAAACGCCCCGCGCCGAGGAACGGAATCACCAGCAGCGCCAGCGGAATCCAGCCGAGCACAGCGCGTGCGCCGTCGTGCTCCCACGGCCGCACCAGCACCAGATCGGCGGCCACGGCGACCACCGCGCAGCCGAGCGCCGCGACCATCGATCCGGTCGCGCCGAGCGCATTGGAGTAGTACATCTGCCCCGGACGCGATATCCGCGAGGTCTTGCGCGCGAATTCGAACTGGAGGAACGCCCCGGCGAAGATGACGGCGGCGGCCGCGGCCTGCCATCCCGGTTCGACCTCGCCGGTGTCGATGGCCGACACCACGACATAAGCCGTCACCAGCAACTGCACCGGATAGGTCACCAACAGGTTCGGCAGGATGCTGGTGCGGATGGGTTCGGAGAGCCGCTCCAGCCCCCACAGCCCGAGCCCGTAGGCGAGTACGGCGGCGATGGCGACGGCGGACCCGACCGACAGCACCAGGCTCGCCGCGATCGCACCGACCGCGATGACGGCCATCGCGGCACGCAGATCCAGTGCGGTGACCGCGCCGGTCACCAGCGGCCGATCCGGGTTGTGCACCCGGTCGTAGTCGAGGTCCTTCTGCTCGTCGACCATCCGCAGATACAACAGCACGAACGCGACCACGACGATCCGCAGCGCCGTCGCCCAGGTGGGATGCCAACTCGACTCCGGTCGGGTGACCAGCGCGGCGGTGCCCTCCAACGCCAGCACCCACAGCACGCCGTAGAGCAGATAGTGCGGCTTGTACATGACGGCGGTGAAGCGCGCGATCCGGACCACCGCGCCGATCGGTCCCATCGGCGAGGTCACGGCGCCGGGTGCGGAAGGATCATCGTGCTCGCGCACACCCCGACCGTCGGAGACCTGGTTCACTCCGCACCCCAGCGGTCCCACATGGTCACCTCGGCCGCGGGCGCCCGTCGGCCGGGGCCGGTGCTGCCGGGACGCAGATGCGCGACCGGCAGCATAGCCACCTGGGTCACCTCGTCGAATGGGATGCCGAGCAGTTCGGCGACCTCCCGTTCGTAGGCCAGATGCGCGGTAGTCATACAGGAGCCGAGGCCCCGATCATGCAGTGCCAGCTGGAAATTCCACACCGCCGGATAGATGGACCCGTAGAAACTGGCCAGCATCAACGACGACGCCTCGGCCGGTGGACGGCCCAGCGAGCACACCAGCACCAGTGCCGGCACCTCGTGCAGATGCGCGGCCAGATGTTGTCCGGAGGCCAGATCGGCGAGCTGATCGGGGCGCGGGGTGCGCGCGGACAGGTACGCGGCGAAGCCCTTGCGGTAGTACTCGGCGATCTGCTGCTTGGTCGCGGCATCGGTGACGACGAGGAATCGCCACGGCTGCCGGTTCGTCCCGCTCGGCGCGTGCACCGCGATATCGAGGCATTCCAGCAGATCCTCGCGATCGACCGGGCGGGTCGGGTCCAGTCTGCGGCGGAAAGCGCGGGTGGTGGTGAGCAGTTCGACCCCACCCATCACAGCGCGACCCCATCGATCGGCGCGTCCGGTTCGGCGACGACCACATCCTGCGCGAATTCGGCGTCCACGCGGGCCGCGACCGCACCGGCCTGGTGGATCTCGCACCGCACAACGGTGCGGTCACCGGTGCGGGCGATGATCTCGGCCCGGCATTCGGCGGGGCTGTCGAGTTCGACGAAACGGTCGAAGGTGCTCGACACACCCATGAGTCGGGGCGCCTGGGTGAGGACCATGCCCAGTGCGGTCTGCCTGCACGCCTCGATCAGCAGACTGCCCGGCACATGGTCGAGCGGATGATCGAACAGGATCGGGTGGCCGATATCGGGTACCAGCGTCGCCACGGCGGTATCGCCGTCCCGCCGGATCGGGCCGACCACCACATTGCGCCAGTTCTCCCGGCCCACTGCGGCCGATTCGGCGCGCTCGGTCAGCGCCGACGCACCGACGAACGGGCCGAGACCGAGGCTGTGGCGGAATCCGCTGCGCATCCGGTCCCAGCGTGCGCCGGTGGTCCAGGAGAACGATCCGTCGACCGTCATCATCGGGACACCGCCGCAGGAGATGTCGAGCACCATGTCGACACCGTGCATATCGGTGCCGTCGTGGTGTTTACGCGGAACCCGCACGGCCATCACCAGATCCGCGGGCGCGAAGCCGACATCCCAGGCCTCGGTATCGGCGCCGGTGCCGTTGAAGGTGCGCACCAGGAACGCCCGGTCGGTGGGGACGGCGTAGAACTCGTGGGTCAGTGCGATCGCCGCCTGGCGCGCGGCCTCCATCACCACCAGCGGGTCGTGGCGCAGGGCGAGGCTGCCCGCGTGGTCGCCGTAGTAGGAGTGCATGCGCGGTAGCTGCGCACCGGCGACGAACTGGTCCTCGCCCACCGTGTCGAGCGAAGTCACGAACACCTCGGCGACCGCACAGCGATGCGCCAGCTCCCTCGGGATGGTGCGGACATGCGATGCGGTGTTGTCGGCGTTCACAGTTTCGACGCTCATGGCCGGGCCTCCAACCAGTCGGATGCGGTCACCGGGCGCAACGTCTGCGGTTGCGTCCCCACCCGCATGGGCAGTACATAGGACCCGAGCACGATCATCGACCACGGATCGAGGTCGACGCCCCGATCCCAGGCCGTGGCAAGCAACCGGGCACAGTCGGTATCGGACTCGGGATCGAATCCGTCGGGGATGGCGACGCCCGCGCGTTCCAGCTCGGCGGCCAGCTGGCGGGCGGCCTCGGTCCGGCCGAAATCGCGGGCCGGAGTGTTCGCATAGAGTTCGGCGGCCAACACCGCGGCATCGGCGGATCGATCCGCATCGGCGGCCGCGCGCGCCAGCACTTCGGCGCGGCGTGGTTCATCGAACAGGATCGACAGTTCGCGCAGTACATCGGCGGGGTCGTCGGGTGAATGCACCAGGTTCAGCAGATAGCTGTGTCGGCCCAGCAGATGCCGCAGTTCGCCCGGCCGACGTTTACGCGGATCGGTCGGGCCCTTGGCGTCGGTCAGTCGGACCGGCACGGGCAGTTCGGCATCGGCGGCGGACACCACGAGGACCAGCACATCGCAGATGCCGACCAGCAGATCGGCCAGCCGCCGCCGCTCGGTCGAGGCGATATTCCAGGAGTAGTACCACAGCGCCCGCGCCAGCAGCCGATCCGCGGGCACCCGCTCGGCGTCTACGACGCGGAAACCGTTGTCGGACAGCCAGGTCAGGGTCGGCTCCACCGAACGCGCCACGATCGCATCGGGTTTGAGCAACAGCAGCGAATGCTCTCTGGCGAATTTCGCTGCGTCCACACCCGCCCGATCGAGCTGGTCGACACTCTCCTGGACAAAGGTGTCGCCCAGGTAGGCGCGCACCTTCTCCGGCTGGGTGGTCAGCGCGCTCAGCAGCTCACGCAGCGCCTCGCTCATCGGCCCACCCCGTCGACACCGTTACCGGCCAACACATCCTCGATCGAGGGCAGCGGTACCCCGAGATAGCCCGATTCCAGGCAGTAGTCGAGCAGGGTGCGCAGATACTCCTTGCCGGTGGCCGGCGCCGGACGACCGAGCAGCACATCGGCGTTCTCGGTGTCGAAGACCAGCCTGCGCCGGAAGTAGCTGGTGTAGAGCGAACCGATGCGCCGGTAGTACTCACGTTCGATCGGTGCGAGATCGGATTCGGCGAAGCTGGTCTCCGGTACGAAGGTAGCCACCTCGAAGGACGGGTATTCGGCCAGCACATCGGAGACCTCACGCAACGACAAGGTGTCGCGGCCGAGCGCGTGCATGGTGCGCCCGGAGGCCGAATCGAAGTCGAGGACCGCCGCGGCCACCACATCGGCCACATGGTCGACCGGCGCCAGCGACAGGGTCGCGTCGTAGCGGCCGGGCAGGGACCGCAGTTTGCCCTCCACCATCAGTTTCACCACGGTGTAGAGGTTCTTGTACTCGCGGATGGCGCCGGTGTCGCTGGCACCGGTGACGATGCCCGGTCGCACGATCGCCCAGTTCAGACCGCGTTCGGTGGCCGCGTGCACCAGCTGTTCGGCACGGAACTTGCTGGCTTCGTAACCGTTGCCGAATGCGTGACCGGTCTCGAGTTCGTCCTCGGCGATCGTGCCGCCGCGCATCCCGCACACATAGGCGGTGCTGACGTGCACCAACGGCACCTGCCAGCGCAGCGCGAGTTCGATCGCGTTGGCCGTGCCCGCGATATTGAGCTGTTCGTAGTCGGTGTCGGGGGCGTCGAAGGCGGTGGTGGCGGCGCAGTGCACGATCACCCCGACCCGTTCGGCCAGATCCTCGGCGTCGCGGTCGGCGAGCCCGAACCCGGCGGCCCTGATATCGCCGGTGACCGACGTTCCCGGTTCCAGCGGGGTGCCGTCGTTGCGGACGATATCGCCGTTGCGGTGCAGCACCGCGGCGATCGGCCGACCCGCCGCGGCCAGCCTTGCCACCACTTCGGCGCCGACCAGACCGGTCGCGCCGGTGACGAGAGCGGTATCGCGGTCGCTCATGATCGGTTGTCCAGACTGCCGCTGATCATCGTGATGACCTCGCCGACCCGGCGGACACCGGCCAGCTCCTCCGGCCGATACCGCGGCAGGTCGAAGGCGCGCTCGAGCACCACGGTCAGTTCCATCAGCCGCAGCGAATCGAAGCCCATGTCCTCCATGAGCCGCTGGTCATCGGCCATGGCGGCGTCCTGATCCGGCGCCATGGCGCGGATGAGGGCGCGCACCCGGTCGGCGACGTCGGTGTCGGTGGCGGTCATGACGGCTCGCTTTCGCGTAGATGGGGTTGCTGACCGCCGGTGGTCAGCAGGTCACGGGCCTCGTCCAACGGCAGGTCGGTGTCGAGGTAGCCGGCGATACGCAACCAGTCGTAACCGATCGCGAGGGTGCGCCGCCACTGTTCGCGGGAGTCGAACGAGGCCGGGAAGTCGGCGCCACCGGCCACCGCGCGCACCAGGACTACGAAATCGTCGATCGCGGCGAATCCGGCCAGGGCATCCCCACCGGCGGCGAGGGTGACCGAGAACCGCACCGCCTGCGCCGATTCCAGCGCGTCCAGCAGTTCACCGCGGCGCCCGGCGTGCGGCGGCAGCAGTCGCCGAACCGTGTCGACGGGAGCCACATCCGCGGGCAAGGGATGGATGCCGAACGCGGACAACAGCACCCGTACCGCCATGGCGATCATTCGGTGGGCGGCGATATCGGCCACCCCGCCCTGGGCGTTCTTCACCGCGCCCGCCAGGTCTTCGCGCGCATTCTCCAACACGATGTTCGACCACACCAGGTTCATCGCGCATTCGGTGAACCGCGGTGCGGGCAGCGGCGACAGGGTCGCGACCGGATCGGTGCTCACCGCACCGGTCACCCCCAGCGCCGGGGCCGCCGAGGACGGCACCGGCGTATAGGGCCGTAACGGTTTACACATCGCCAGTGCGGGTTCGATGCGTTCACCGCCGCGCCACTGCAATCCGACTACGCCGAGGCGGAGGAATTCGGTGAGTTCGGCCCGGATATCGGTCCTCGCGCGGCCGAGGACGGCGGCGAGGGAATGCCGGAACACCACCGACCGCCAGGCACGGCCACCGCTCTCGGACAGGACGAACACATCCCGGTCACCGCGGATGATATGGATGCGGTCGCCGATCTTCCAGGTGGTGACCTCGGGGACGCGTGCGAACAGGATCTGATCCGCATCGTCGGCCACATCGGTGACGCCGAGGTCGGCAGCCAGTTCGAGGGCCTGCTCCCACCACACGCGCTGTTCGAGCGCGCGTTCGGTCGGCGCACCGAGGATGCCTTGCGGCCGCGCTGCCTCCGCGGCGGCCGGTTCACCGGTCGCGCAGACGATCGGCCCGCGATCGGCGGGGGTGAGCAGATCCTGGAACCGGGTGATCCGGTCGTCGGCCCCGATGCGGGTCAATTGCTGTGGCAGCCATTTGGTTTCGAGATACGTCTCGTTCTTGCCCGCGCTCCACGCCTTCATCGCCTGTCGCAGACCGTCCGCGGCCCAGTCACGGGCTTCGGCCTCCGCGCCGAGAGTGCGCAACGCCACCGCGTACCGCAGTGCCTGCCGGGCCCGAGCAGCCCACCAATCGGCCAGGCGTGCGGCGAACGTGGCGTGCGGCAGCAGCGCGCGCAGTTCGGCGATATCCAGGGCACCCGGCCGCACAATGGTGGCGCGTAGGAACCGCTGGCACCGGTTGAGGAGATCTTCGTCCAGGGTCGTGACCGCCTCCGCCGCCGCCACGGCCTCCAGTTGCTTACGCAGCTGAGCATGGGAGCGGGTGCGGACCTCGACCCGGCGGCCGTCGATGAACAGCACCGTCGGCAGGGTCGGCAGCTGCTCGTCGCCCGGAGCGACGACCAGGAAATCCACATCGGAGCCCTCATTGCCGAAGCCCTCGGCCAGCGAGCCCTCGAACAGGACCACCGAATCCGCGGGTACCGACACCTGTGCCAAGGCGGCGTCGAGGAGTTCGCGGGTGCGTTCGGCGGGCAAGGTCGGCGTGGGTGTTTCGGTATCGAGCGGGGTGGCGGCGGCATCGACCGCGCCCGCCGAGGCAGTGCCGTCGGCCTCGTGCACCACCGCGCCGTCCAGGGCGCCGTCGGCGAACAACTGCCACATATGACGTCGCCGTGGCTTGCCGCTGGACGTGCGCCGGATCAGACCGCGCGGACCGGTCACCACCGTGACAGTCTGCGCTGGCCCCAGTTCCCCGCGAATGATCTTGCGCGCCTCGGCCAGCCACTCCCCCGGCGCGGATTCGGCGAACAGCGCGATCCCCTGCGCACCGGCCTCGGTGATCGCCACCGCGGCCAGTTTGCCCTTGGTGATCCCGGTTTCCTGCGCGACCCGCGATTCGATGTCCTCCATGAACACCGAGCGGCCGCGCACCTTCAGACTCGACCCCATCCGGCCGAGCACGAAAACCTCGCCGCGGTACAGGAATCCGGCGTCACCGGTGTAGAGCACGCCGTCCTCGATCCGGGTGGACGATCCGGGGCTCGGCGGGCCCGAATAGCCGAGCGCCACCGAATCGCCGACCACCGCCATCTCGCCGAGGGTGCCGTCGGGCAGGTCGTTGCCCTCCTCGTCGACCACCCGCACCGTCGATTCCGGGGTGGAATAGCCGAGGCCGGTGATCCAGCCCGCACCCTCCACCCGACGGTTGTCGTCGAGCTGTGCTTCGGCGAGCACCGATACCGGCAGGCCGAACCGCAGCGCCGCATTGTCCACCCGCAGGGCGGTCATCGGCCGCCCGCGCGCCGATGACGACACCATCAGCGTCGCCTCCGCCAGCCCGTAGGCCAGGGTGTAGGCATTCATCGAAAAGCCTTGGCGTCCGGCGAGTTCGGCGAAGGACTGCACATCGGACACCTCCACCGGCTCCGAACCGATGGCCAGCGTGCGCCACCCGGACAGGTCCAGATCGGCGATCTCCTCCGGCCGCACCCTGTGCGCCACATAGCCGAGCGCGAATGACGGGGACGGCGAATGCTGGGCGCGGCTCATCGCCCGCAACCAGCGGGCCGGATCGCGCACGAACTGGTCCGGACGCATCAGGTACAGCTCGCCCTGATTGGTGACGGTGGTCAGGAATGCGCCGACGAGACCCATATCGTGGTAGAGCGGCAGCCACGAGACCATCGCCTCGCCCGACCGCCAATCGATGAGACGCGAAATCATGGCGATGTTGTTGGCCAGGTTGTGCCAACTGACCCGCACCCCGCGCGGGGTTCCGGTGGAACCGGAGGTGAATTGCAGCAGCGCACACGGGTCCGGCGCGCCGAAGACCCGTTCGGCAGGCGCGGGCGGCAATGTCTTCGGATCGATGACGACCGGTTCGTCGGTTCGGCCCGCTTCCGCCGCGGCGCGGCGCGCGAGCTGTTCGAACTCGACCGAGGTCACCACCACCCGCGGCTTCGCCTGCGCCAGGATCGAGGCCACATGGCTGATGTACTGGTCGAGATCACCGAACATCGGCGGCGCCACCGGCGTGAACACTCCGCCGCAGGCCCACACCGCGTAGAACGCGGCCGCGCAGGGGAATCCGGTCGGCATGACGACGCAGGCGCCGTCACCACTGCCCATACCGTGCTCGCGCATCACCTCGGCGATCGACCAGGTGAGCTCGGCCAGTTCGGCGTAGCTGCGGTACTCCCAACCATCGGCCTCATCGGCGAAATGGATTCCGGTATCCGCATCCGGTGCGATGAGCCACTGGCGTACCGTGGCAACGTATTCGGACTCACTCATCGCCGGATTCCCCTCCCGACAGCACTGTCACCGTTCCGTTCGTTCCGTCCACCCGTATGTGCATGCCCGTCCGTATCCGCTTGGTGATGTCCTTGACCTGAACGACCGTCGGCACGCCGAGTTCCCGCGCCACGATCGCGACATGGGTCAGCGGGCTTCCCCGCTCGATCACCAACGCCGAAGCAGACGGCAGCGCCGCCACCCAGCCGGGGTCGGTGCGATAGGCGATCAGGATGCCACCGGCAACGTCACAGGGCTCGTCCACCACAACCGCGGCGCCCTCGACCAGACCGGAGGCCGACGGCGTGCCTGCCAGGACGGTACCCGGCAACGCGGGTGGCGTGTCGGTGACCGGAACCCAGCCCTGGGAAGCCAGCTCCGCCCGGCCGAATGTCGATCCGACCGTCGTGAACCTTGCTGGGGCCACCAATTCGGCATCCTTGGCGCGCTGCACCTTCCGCGCGGCGACCAGATCACGCAGGTCGGCGGTGTCCGCGCCTTCGTAGCTGCCACGCAATTCCTGCACCGTCAGGTAGAAGACATCGGCGAACTCGTCGATGACTCCGCGCGCGGCGAGATCGCGGCCCATCACCCGGATCATCCGCTTCACCATGCCGAACGCCCTGGTCCGGCAGAAACGCAACCGTTCACGATGGGCCGCGCACCGGGACACCTTGGCGCGCAACCGTTCATAGATCCGCCTGCGGACCCCGGTCAGATGTGCGTCGAGGTATTCGTCGGCCTCCGCACCGCGGTCGGGCTGCTGCCCCGCCTGACCCACCCGGCCGAGCGCGCTGCGCAGCATCACGAACAGGCTCGCCGGATCCTCACGCAGATCGGGCGTCTCCAGTTTCAGCTCGTCCAGGCTGCGATAGCCGTAACGGTCGATGTAGGCGTCCACCTCGGCACGGAACTGCGCGTAGGCATCGGAGGTGTGCAGCTGCCGGTAGATCTGTTGCGGTTCGGTCGAATTGATGAGGGCGGTCAGTTCCGGATCGGCGTGCACGATCTCGGCCATCGCCGTCAGCGCCCGCGCCGGTTCGGCCGATTCGACATCGGCGCCGGGCCCGACCACCGCGTACAGGAACCACTCCGGCGCCTTCGGCAGGAACAGCTTGGTGAGCAGGAACATCGCGCCCGTGCAGGTGAGCAGGATCGCGTCGAGCACCATCAGCGGACCCCAGCGCTGCACCAGGTCCCGATCCACCCGCCGATAGGCGGCATAGGCCTGCTCGCCGGTCAGCGTCGTGTAGTCGATGGCCTCGTATTCGTCGTAGACGCGGTAGAACTCGGTGAAGAACTGCTCGACCATCTCGTCGATGCCGAACAGCCTGCGCAGATACGTGACCGTCGTGACCGCACGCGACCGGATCCGCGCGCCCGTGCTGCCGAAGGTGTAGGGCCGCAGCGTTTTCGCGATATCGTCGGCGAGCGGTTCGTCCACCCCGAGCGCGGCTTCGAGGACCTTGCGATTGAGCGGATAACCGGGCGCGATACCGACCATCCGGTACCAGTGCAGCAGGTTGTAGTACACCCGACCGTGGAAGTAGCCGAGCAGAACCGGCGTCCACTCGTCGGTCTGGCGCAATTGTTCGGCGGGCACCTTCAGCGATTCGGCGTAGCCGCGATACACCCGGCCGTAGATATCGGCCGCGGTGGTGTAGGTCAGCGGTGAGGTGAGACCACTGAAGCTCTCGATGATGTTCGAGTTGTCCCAGATCCGGGCCTCCCCGTCGGGGACGTCCTCACCGGCGCCGCGGATCAGCGCGGCCTCGGCCACCGCCCGGTCTGCCGCCACCGCGGCCAATGCGGTGGTGATGGGGCGGGCCTGTAGGAACCAGACGCCGTCGTCGTCGATGGCCCATTCGATATCCTGCGGCGCACCGAGCGCGGCCTCGAGTTTGCGGCCGAGTTCGGCGAGCGAGGCGATCTCGGCCTCGGTCAGGGCCAGGCGCGCACGGCGCTGCGGGTCGACCTCGCTGGTCGTCGAGCCCTGGGCCGCATCGGGCACAAAGGCCTGGTCCTTGTCACCGACGACGGTGTCGAGCACCGTGCCCGCACGGTCCACCACCACCGAATCGGCGTCGACCGCACCCGACACCAAACCCTCGCCCAGACCGTAGACGGCACTGATCACCAGTTCGTCGGCCGAACCGCTGGCCGGGTTGGCCGTGAACATCACCCCGCTGATCCGCGCCGGAACCAGCCGCTGCAACACCACGGCGACGGCGGCGACCCGCGGCTGATCATGCGCGAACGCGTACCGGATCGACCGCTCGGAGAACGCCGAGGCCCAGCAGGCGCGCACCCGGTCCGCCACCGCGTCCTCGCCGTTGACATTGAGGAACGAATCGAACTGGCCGGCATAGGAATGCGCGGGACCGTCCTCGGCCGCGACCGAGGACCGCACCGCGATCGCGGCGCCGCCGAGGCGGCCGTAGCCGTCGGCGATCAGCGCCGCGACCTCGGCGGGCAGCTCGGCCGATTCGATCGCCGCGCGCAGCGCCGCGCCGGTCTCGGAGGCCGCATCAGGCGTGTCGGCGGCGGCGAAAGCCGTGATCGGCTCAGTCAGACCCGCACCCGCGACGAACGCGTCGAAGACATCGGTGCCGAGCACCGTCCACTCCGGCACCGCGAAACCGCTGTTGTGCAGGGTGTGCAATCCGCGGGCCTTACCGCCTGCCAAGGCCGTGATGGCCCCCGAGTCGGTCCACGGTCCGAGCAGCTGCACGCTTCCTCCCATCGCTGCCGGTCATCGCCTGGCAGCTCATAAATTCTCGGGCCCTCCGCGATCGCGGGGCCCGCGACCGAGTAAATCCGGGCATTGTCTGTATATCCGAGAATTGACCGTGGTGTTAGCTCACAACCCTCGAATGGCCCGGCGTCCGGCTTCGGTCGCACCCGCTCCCGCGGCGCACACTAAGCTGTCGGGCAGCGTCGGTGGGTGCTGTGGTGAGGATGTGATCGGGTCGTGGGTTGGACGTTCACCCCGGACGAGTTCGCCCATATCTGGCGCGAAACCGACCAGGACCGTCATCCGTATCCGCTGCGCATCCTGGAGACGCCGCGCACCGAATCCGACGCCGACGCACTGCGCGCCGAACTCGCCACGAGACTGCCACTCCGCGCGGACCCGGATCTGTCGGCCTGTCTGCGCATTCTCGCCGCACCGCACACCAGAATCGTCGCCGTCGGCGGCGGGCACACCGCGGGCAGCGAAATCCGGCTGCTTGCCACCGCGGTCTTCGATCGCGCGGTGCTCGCGGTCCAGGAACCCGGCCGCACAGCGGACTTCGGTGGACAGGTACGGATATCCATCGGGCACAGCGCGAAACTCGGGGCGCGGATCGCCGCGCTGCTGCCGACAACGCCCGCCGGACGCGAACCGGCCCGCGCCGCGGCCGCGGACGCCATCCGCGATGACGAGGTCGTCGTCACCACGGAGCGGGCCGCGCGGCCGATCCGGCGACTGCTGCTGAAACCACACACCGCCGAAGGTCATATCCGGATCGAGGCACGCCTGGACCGGCCCACCCCGCCCGCGCCCGTCCACTACACCTGGATCGACGTCGAGGGCGACGGCCGCTATCTGATCAAGGCCGGTGACATGGTGCATATCGTGCCCGCCGGGGCCGATCAGCTCGCCGCACAACTCCAGAAGCGGGTCCCGTCCTGATCCGGTTCACTGCCTGACCGGCGACCTCGATTGCGGCTACTCTGAATCGGACCGATGGAGGGGACAGCGATGACGATCGAGACCAGCCGAACCGAAATCGCCCGGTTTCGGCAAGCGGCACACGCGGGCACCGTCAAGTTCGATCCGGCCGCGGCGCGGCGCTGCGCCGAACTCTACGACCATCAGGTCGATCGCCTGCTACATCTGCAACAGCGGCTGGAATCGGTGGCCGAACCGCGCGGTTTCGGCGGTTTCGTCTCGGCGCGACAACTACAGGCGGGCTTCGGGCACAAGGCCCGCGACGCCGCCGCCCTGCTCGACCACTACATCGAGGCCGCGTACCGGATGAAAGAGGCGTTCCTGATCAGCGGCGGACTCTACGAAGAGGCCGATGCCGCCAATGCCGCCGCGCTGCGCGCCGTCGAGTCGAGGCTGCCCCGATGAGCGGCACCGACCCCGAGTACATCAGCGCGATGGAGCACTTCGAGTCGATGCGGCACGAGGAGATCTACGCCAAAGCCCAGGAGATCGACGCGGCCGCCATCGTGCAGACCTCGGCCGCCTGGCTGGAGGCCGCCGCGGGCCTGTCCACCTCGTTTCCGCTCACCCGCGACAGTGTCGACCGGGTGATGGACGGGATGGACTGGGAAGGCGCCGCCGCCGACGCCGCCCATGCCAGCGCCCGCAGCTTCGCCGCCTCGGTGGACGAGCTGGCCGGGGTGCTCGGCCAGGTCGGCGCCAGGATCGGCGGGGTCGCCGCGGCCGCGGAGGCGGTCAAACTGGCCGTCGTGCCGCCCGGCGGATCGGGCCCCATCGGCGCCATCGCCAGACTGCTGGAAGCGGCGAACGTCATCGATGCGCATATGGCGCAGGAGGCGTTGCGCCAAGAAGCCGTACTGGCGATGAACATGATCTACAAACCCGCCTACGGGCTGGCAGGCACCGGTGTCCCCGCCCTGCCCGCGCCGCCGGAAGCGCCCGGCGCCCAGCCCCCGCCGACCGGATCGCCACAGCACATGCGGTCCGGCCCGGAGACGAACGCGCCGAACGGCTCGGAACCGAATCTCCCACCGGCTCACGATGTTCCGGCTACTCCACCGCGTTCGGCAACACCCCCACACACCGACACTCCGACGCCTCCGGGTGAGCACGTCCCGCCCACCGAACGTCCGCAGGACGCCCCCGTGCCAGCACCACCCACCCAACAGGCTCCCCCTCTCCCCGTTCCCCCACCGACCCAGCCGCCCATGCCGGTCCCTTCCCCGGCCGAACCTCCAGTGCCCACACCACCGTCTGCCGACGCCCCGGCACCGACCGAACCACCCGCTCCGGCCCCGTCGACCGAGCCGCAGGTCCCCGCGCCACCACCGGTCCAACCAACTGCTCCGGCCCCCTCGACCGAGCCACCGGTCGAACCGCCCGCGCCTGTCCCACCGGCCGCACCCCCTGCCCCCGCACCCCCTGCCCCCACACCCCCGGCCGCACCGGAGCCGCCACTCCCGATACCCCCACCAGCGGCACCGCCGCTCCCCGCTCCTCCGGTCGAGCCACCCCCTCTGCCGACCCCGGAACCGCCTGCCCCGGTCGAATCACCTCCGATGCCAGAGGCCCCACCCCCGCCCCCGATCCCCGGACCGGAAGACCCACCCGTGCCGCTACCCGACCCAGCGGGCCAGCCCGGCATCACCGGCCCGATCCCCGAGGGCCAACCACCCGCAACCGACCAGCCGGGCGTCATTCCACCGCAGGGCTAGTGCCACGCCGCATTGCCACCAGGATGACAGGGTGTCGGACAGGTGCGGGAACGCTTCGGTGTCGTCGATCAAGCGAAGACGGCCACGACATCCACCGATGGATGGCGCGCAGCGGTGCGCGCGCCTACCGTACGCAGCAGCAACGCCACAGGCCGAGGTCGGTCAGGAAGATCAGGTGTACTTCTCGAAGTCCTCGGCGCCGAGCGGCTCGGCTACACCTTCACCAGGTCGTCGGCGTGGATGACGGGGCGCTGCATGGTGTCGGGGAGTTCGGTGGTGGAGCGGCCGAGCATGGTCGACAGTTCGGTGGCGTCGTATTCGACGACGCCACGGGCCACCAGGCGGTTGTCCGGGGCGATGAGGTCGACGACGTCGCCACCGTGGAAGCGGCCACGGACACCGGTGATACCGGCCGCGAGCAGGGAGTGGCGGCGGTGGGCGACGGCGGCGACGGCGCCGTCGTCGATGTGGATGGCGCCGCGGCTGTCGGCGGCATGGCGCACCCAGAACTTGCGCGCGGACAGGCGCACCGAGCGGGCGGCGAAGGCGGTGCCGACGGTGCCGCCGCTCAGGGCGGTCGCGGCGTCGGAGGCCGCGGCCAGCAGCACCGGCACCCCCGCGTCCGCGGCCAGCCGCGCCGCCGACAGCTTCGAGGCCATACCGCCGGTGCCGAGCGCACCACCGCTGCCCGCGATCACCCCGTCCAGGTCCGCGCTGGAACGCACCTCGGGAATGAAGGTGGCGCCACCCTTACGCGGATCGCCGTCGTAGAGGCCCTCGACGTCCGACAGCAATATCAGCGCGTCGGCGCCGACCAGATGCGCGACCAGAGCGGCGAGCCGGTCGTTGTCTCCGAAGCGGATCTCTTCCGTTGCGACCGTGTCGTTTTCGTTCACCACCGCGATCGCACCGAGCGAACGGAGGCGATCGAGGGTGCGCTGGGCATTGCGATGGTGTTCGCGGCGGGCGAAGTCGTCGGCGCTGAGCAGCACCTGACCGACGGTGCGGCCGTAACGCGCGAACGAGGTACCCCACGCGTGTGCGAGAGCCAACTGGCCGACACTGGCCGCGGCCTGTTTCGTGGCCAGATCACGCGGACGGACGCTCAGACCCAGCGGTGCCATCCCCGCGCCGATCGCGCCCGAGGACACGACGACCACATCCGAACCCGCACGCATCCGCGCCTCGACGGCATCGGCCAGCCGGTCCAGCCGGTCGGTATCCAGCCCGGCCTTCATGCTGGTGAGCGCCGAGGACCCGATCTTCACCACAACGCTGCGCGCACCCGCGATGGCTCGACGCGCCTCGCTGAGTTCGGCGCCGAACTGCAATTCCGTCTCGGTCACGGCTGATCTCCACCCATGTTCTCGCGTGATCCGGCCTCTCGCCGGGACGCGCCTACTGTCCGTCCTCGTCGTCGCGCACCAAACCGCGACGCACTCGGGAGGCATGTTTGCGTTCGGCCGCGCTGATCCGGTCGGTCTGCTCCAACCGGATATCGGTGCCGCGGCCGGTGGGCACCATATCGACGCCCGCCGAGATCTGCGGCTCCCATTCGAAGGTCACCTCACCGATGGTGACCGGTGCACCCGGTTGGGCGCCGAGGCGCACCAGTTCGTCTTCGACACCGAGGCGGGCCAACCGGTCGGCCAGGTAGCCGACGGCCTCGTCGTTGTCGAACTGGGTCTGCCGCACCCAGCGCTCTGGCCGGGTGCCGCGCACGATGAAACCGCCGGGCTCCTCCGGATCGGCGATCACGCTGAAACCGGTCTCGTCCACCGCGATAGGGCGGATCACCGGACGCTTCGGCGCCGCCTTCGGATGCTCCTGCCGATACTTCAGCACCAGATCGGCGAGCGCGAACGTCAGCGGGCGCAACCCGGCCCGACTCACCGCGGAGATCTCGAAGACGGGCCAACCGCGCGCGGTGAACTCGTCGGTGACCATCTCGGCCAGTTCGGCGGCGTCGGGCACATCGGTCTTGTTCAGGATCACCACGCGCGGGCGGTCGGCCAGATCGCCGAGTCCGGCGTCGGCGCTCAGCGCGGGTTTGTAGGCGGCGAGTTCGGCTTCGAGGGCATCGACATCGGAGACGGGATCGCGGCCCGGCTCCAACGTCGCGCAGTCCACGACGTGGGCGAGCACGGCGCACCGCTCCAGATGCCGCAGGAAGTCCAGTCCGAGGCCGCGCCCCTGGCTCGCTCCAGGGATCAAGCCGGGCACGTCGGCCACGGTGAAGGTGGTATCGCCGCTGGCTACCACACCGAGATTGGGCACGAGGGTGGTGAACGGGTAGTCGGCGATTTTCGGTTTCGCCGCCGACAGCACCGACACCAGCGAGGACTTACCGGCCGACGGGAATCCGACCAGCCCCACATCGGCCACCGACTTGAGTTCGAGCACGATATCGCGCTCTTCCCCCTCCTCGCCGAGCAGCGCGAACCCGGGCGCCTTGCGGGCCTTGGAGGCCAGTGCGGCATTGCCGAGCCCACCGCGACCACCTCGGGCCGCGATGTAGCGGTTGCCCACGCCGACCAGATCCATCAGCACTTCGCCGTCCGAACCGAGCACCACGGTGCCGTCGGGAACCTTCAACAGCAGGTCGCCGCCCTGTTTGCCGTCTCGGTTGCCGCCCTCGCCCGGTTTGCCGTTGCTCGCCTTGGCATGCGGATGGAAGTGAAAGTCCAGCAGGGTGTGCACGTTGGCGTCGACCTCGAGGATCACGTCCCCGCCGTTGCCGCCGTTACCGCCGTCGGGGCCGCCGAGCGGTTTGAACTTCTCCCGGTGTACCGACGCGCAGCCGTGGCCGCCCTTGCCAGCACGCACATGAAGTACGACACGGTCGATGAATTTGGACATACGCCGAATCATCCTCCTTCGGTCTGGTCGGGACGGCGAACGTCGCCGCAGGTCACTTGCTGGAAACAACGAAAAGCGGGCCAGGGGTATATCACCCTGACCCGCTCGTCTGTGTTGGAGTCGTCAGCCGGTCAGGCTTCGACGGGCTCCGGAACCACGATGTTGACGGTCTTGCGTCCACGCTTGCTGCCGAACTCGACCGCGCCCGCCTCGAGGGCGAACAGGGTGTCGTCACCGCCACGGCCGACGTTCACGCCGGGGTGGAAGTGCGTGCCGCGCTGACGCACCAGGATCTCGCCGGCCTTGACGGACTGACCACCGAACCGCTTCACGCCGAGGCGCTTGCTGTTGGAATCACGACCGTTCCGGGAGCTGGATGCACCCTTCTTATGTGCCATTGCTGTACTCCTCCAGGTGAGGGTTCGACGAACCCCCGGGCCGATTACTTGATGCCGGTGACCTTCAGGACCGTCAGCGGCTGACGGTGACCCTGGCGCTTGTGGTAGCCGGTCTTGTTCTTGAACTTGTGGATGCGGATCTTCGGGCCCTTGGTCTGCTCGACGACCTCGGCGGACACCGACACCTTGGCCAGCGCGGCCGCATCGGCGGTCAGCTCGGCGCCGTCGACGACGAGCACCGGCGACAGATCCACAGCGGTGCCCGGCGCACCCTCGATCTTCTCGACCTTCACCAGGTCACCGACCGCGACCTTGTACTGCTTTCCGCCGGTCTTGACGATCGCGTACGTTGCCATCGGTCGGCTGCCCTTCTTCCTCTGGTGTGCGGCGCTTGTCAGCGCGGCTGGAGCGGCACCCGGCGGAAGAACTCCACCGGGCAACCACTACACATCTGGTCTGGTAGTCACCGCCGCCTCAGCACTGGCGATTGCTCAGGGTCTGCTAGGTGCAGTTCCCGATACAGCTTCGCGGGCACAGCGTGATAAAACGCTGTCGCCGGGCAGCGACTGTCCAAGATTACAGGACGCATGGGTGCGCGACCAAACCGGCCGCCGAACGACAGTGGCCCCCGCCACAAGGGCGGGGACCACCTGGTCATTCGTTCGTCGCGTCGGCTGGCGGCGGCCCCGCGGGGCGCCCCGAACTCCGTCTGCGCGGCCTGCGGACAGGCGCCTGGACCGGCACCGGCTCGGCGTAGTCGGCGACCGGGGCCGCGGGCTCCTCCGAACTACTCAGGACGAACACCGCACCTGTGCTGTCCGCGGCAGGGGCCGCGGCCGAACGGGCGACCCGCCTGCGCCGGGTGGGGCGGGCGTGGGTGCCGTTCGCCGAGACGGGCTCGGCGTGCGCTTCCTCCGCGGACTCCGGCACCGGCTCGGGTTCGGTCGGCGTGGTCGCGGCCGACTCGACGGTGGGGGGCACCGCTTCGGGTTCGGTGTCGACTGTCGGTTCCGGCTCGGCCGCTGCCGGTTCGGCTGCCGGAGTCGGTTCGGCCGGTGCCGCCGTGACGGTGGCCTCGGCCGTGGTCGGCTCGGCTGCCGGTGCCGCTGTGGCCGGTTCGACGGTGTCGGGCTCGGTCGAGGCCGTGATGTCCGATTCGGTCGTAGCGACGGCCGACTCGGCGGTGACCGGCTCAGTGGTGGTCACCACCGTCTCCGCCGCGGGGGCCGCGGCCGAACGCGCCACTCGCCGACGCCTGGTCGACCGGGTGCGGGTGCCGTTCTGGGCGGCAGCGGGCTCGGCGGCCGGTTCGGCGGTCGCCTCCTTCGCACCGGCCTCGGCCGCTGCGGCTCCGCTCGCCACCGTCTCCGACGGCTGTGTCTCGGCAGCGGCCTCCGACACCTCGGCCGACTCGGCGTCCTCGGTGTGATGGGCCGCCATGGCCAACGCGACCGGATGCGCGCGCTTGGCCGCGGCCTCTTCCTCGCTCACCTCCGGCACGGTGGACTGCTGCGGCTGCGCGGTGGTGGCCGCGGCGGCCTTGTCGCGGCCGCGACGCCTGCGCGAACCCGACTCGCGGCCGCGGCCGCCACCGTCCTCGGTCGCGGTCGGCTCCACCGGATAGCTGTGCACCAGGATGCCGCGGCCATGGCAGTGCTCGCAGGTGGTGGAGAACGCCTCGACCAGGCCGGTGCCCAGCTTCTTGCGGGTCATCTGCACCAGACCCAGCGAGGTCACCTCCGAGACCTGATGCCTGGTGCGGTCGCGGCCCAGCGCCTCGGTGAGCCGACGCAACACCAGGTCACGGTTGGATTCGAGCACCATGTCGATGAAGTCGACGACGATCATGCCGCCGATATCGCGCAACCGCATCTGCCGCACGATCTCCTCTGCGGCTTCCAGGTTGTTGCGGGTGACCGTCTCTTCGAGGTTGCTGTTGCCGGAGCCGGTGAACTTGCCGGTGTTGACGTCGACGACCGTCATCGCCTCGGTGCGGTCGATGACGAGCGTGCCGCCCGAGGGCAGCCACACCTTGCGATCGAGCGCCTTGGCCAGCTGTTCGTCGATGCGGTAGGTCTCGAAGACATCCATGCCGTTGTTCTCGTGCTTGGCGACCCGCGCCAGCAGATCCGGCGCGACGGTGCGGATATAGGTCTCCACCGTGCTCCAGGACCGCTCACCCTCGATGACGAGCTTGGAGAAGTCCTCGTTGAACAGGTCGCGAATCACCTTGACCAGCAGGTCGGGCTCTTCGTAGAGCGTCTTCGGTGCGCCCGAATCCTGTTCGGCGGCCTTCTCGATGGTGCGCCAGGTGGCCTGCAACCGCTCCACGTCGCGAGCCAGTTCGGCCTCGGCGACGCCCTCGGACGCGGTGCGGATGATCACGCCCGCATCGGCGGGCACGATCTCGCGCAGGATCTCCTTGAGCCGTTTGCGCTCGGTATCGGGCAGTTTGCGGCTGATACCGGTGGAGGTACCGCCGGGCACGTAGACCAGGAAACGTCCGGCGAGGCTGATCTGGGTGGTCAGGCGGGCGCCCTTGTGCCCGACCGGATCCTTGCTGACCTGGACCAGCACCTGATCGCCGGGTTTGAGCGCCTGCTCGATCTTGCGTTCCTTGCCGCCGAGTCCGGCGGCCTCCCAGTTCACCTCACCGGCGTAGAGCACGCCGTTGCGGCCGCGGCCGATATCGACGAAGGCCGCCTCCATGCTCGGCAGCACGTTCTGCACCTTGCCGAGGTAGACGTTGCCCACCATCGACGCCTGGCCGGTGCTGGTGACGAAGTGTTCGACGAGAATGTTGTCCTCGAGCACCGCCACCTGGGTGGCGGTGGGATGGCCGGGGAATTCCTTCTCCCGCACCACCATGACCCGGTCGACCGCCTCGCGGCGGGCCAGGAACTCCGATTCGGTCAGGATCGGCGGACGCCGCCTGCCCGCCTCGCGGCCATCACGCCGACGCTGACGCTTGGCCTCGAGCCGGGTGGACCCGGTGATGCCCTGCACCTCGTCGACGGCGGCGGCGCGGCCCCTGCTCTTGTTGCGGGGTTCACGTTCGTGCACGACGGTGTTGGGCGGATCGTCCTCGGCCGCCTCGTTCTCGCCGCCGGACTCACCGGCGACCTTGCGCCGCCTGCGCCTGCGCCGCCTGCGGCTGGAGCCCTCCGACTCCTCGGCGTCGTCTCCGTCCTCGACGGCCTCGGCCTGTTTGTCGCCGGTGGGCTCGGCCGCCACGGTGTCGGCGCGCCCGGCATCCTCGCCGCCGGATTCGGTGCCGCGCGGTTCGTCCTTGTCGTCTTTGCCGCGCGTCTCGTCCTTGTCCCGAGCGCCGCGTTCGGTCTCCGTATCGTGCTCGTCGTCGCCGTCGGCGTGCTGTTCACCGCGGCCACGGCCACGGCCACGGCGGCCACGGCGCCTGCGCCGGGGCTGATCATCGGATTCGGCCTGCTCGGCGGTGTCCTGCTCGTCGGCGACCTCGTCTTCGGTCTCCTCCGCCGGGGCGGTCTCGTCCTCGGTGCGTGTCGTATCGCGCTCAGTGCGGCGCTTCTTACGCAGTTCGCCGGCGGCGGTGGCATCCGGGGACAGGAACAGCGGCGCGGCGACGACCGCGGATTCGAAGACGACCGGCTCCACGGCCGGGGGCGTCTCCTGAATGGGGCTGGCGAACAGTCCGCCGGGCGGGCTGAACGAGGGCGCGGTGGAGAACAGATCGGCGGCCGGAGCCTCGGGCGCGGCCTCCTCGGCGGCGACCACCTGCACGGCCTCGACCGTGGCGGTGGGCTCGACCGACGCGGGGACGGATGGCTCGGCGCCGGTTTGCTGGGTGGTGTCCGCGACGGGCGGCGGTTCGGTCGCGGCGGCGGCCGACTCGGACTCGGGCGCGGCGAGCGCGTCCCGAACCGACTCGGCGACCGCGCGATCCACGTTCGACTGGGGGCTGCGCGCATCCGAGCCCAGCTCACCCAGTTTGGCCAGGATCCGCTTGCTCGTTACTCCCAGACGTTTGGCCAACGCATGAACTCGGATTCGCTCCGGCAATTGATCGGCATCCTGTGATGTTGTGTCCAGCGGCTCTTGATCGGCCACGAAGTCTCCTCGGGCCCCCGGGCGCGTTCCTCCCGGCAGGGAGTGACGCGGCCGACGCGGGGGCGCTGTCGGTACACCTCGCGCGGTTGGCACGAGGTCGATGGTCTCGCCCCGCGTGCCCGGTTATCTCCATATCGATCGTCGTTCGGGCTAACTGGACACGCGGCGCCTGGCTGTATGGCTGAACTCCGTGGCGTGAGCGTTCATCCAGCGTGCCGACGCGAACGAGTTACCGCGCCGCGGCAGCGATGATCGGCATCGAACCTCGGGGTGTCATCCGGTTACGACCGTTATTCGGTTGCAACCAGTTGCCAGTATCCCACACCGTGCGCCGAGGGTTCGCCATCGGCGCAACAGCGTGACGTCTGAAGCGACGGAAATGGAGTCGGATCAGGCCGGGAAGTCGGGGAACCAGAGTGCGATCTCCCGCTTGGCCGACTCCGGCGAGTCGGACCCGTGCACCAGATTCTCCTGGGTCTCCAGGGCGAAATCACCCCGGATGCTGCCGGTGGCGGCCTTCTCGACCGGATCGGTGCCACCGGCGATCTGCCGGAACGCCGCGATCGCGCGCGGACCCTCGAGGACGGCCGCGACCACCGGGCCGGAGGTGATGAATTCGATCAGCGAGCCGTAGAACGGTTTGCCCGCATGCTCGGCGTAGTGTTCGCCCGCCACTTCGTCGGACACCTGCTTCAGCTCCAGCGCGGCGATCTTCAGGCCCTTGCGCTCGATCCGGTTCAGCACCTCACCGACGAGGCCACGGGCCACACCGTCCGGCTTGATGAGAATCAACGTCTGCTCAGTCACGGCGACAGCGTAGCGGGCTCCTGCCCCGGTCACCCAACCAGCGGTCACACCGGATACGCCCAGGACCGATCACTCCGGGTCAGCTCCACGAAGCCGCACTGGGCCAGCAGCTCCAGCTCGGGGTCTCCCGGCTCGCTGTAGGTGAGCAGCCGGTCCACCCCGCCGAGCCGCAACCAGTCGGCAACCTGTCCGTACAGCCAGCGCAGTACCTCTGGGGCTCCGGCTGCCCGGCAGACGTCGGCCCAACCGCCCGGCCTCGATATCCGCTCCGGCTGGGCGAGGTTGGTGTCGATCTCCAGATGGCCGACATCCTCGCCGTTGCGGCGGGCGATGAACCGGGTGCCGAGTTCACCCATCACACGACGCACCGAGAGGTCGTCGCTACGCGGGCGTGGAATCTGGTCGACCTCGGCGAGCAGGAGCAGTTCGATGCTCGACTCGTCGGTCTGCGCCCAGCCGGTCCGTTCCAGGATCGCGCGCAGGTGCGGCCACTGCTCGGACAGACCGTAGGCGGCGAAGGTGGGCAGATTGCCGCTGAAGTACCGCGACTCGACCCGCCAGCGCGCGAACTGGGCGAGGCAGGCCGCCATCAGCGCGTCGGTCGCGGCGTCGATTGTGCGGAGGGTGCCGTCGGCGCCGAGGGTCTGCCTGTTCCAGGCGAGCAACCATTCGACCGTCCCGGCGTTGCGATGGCTGTCGGTGACGTGCGCGGCCGAGTCGTACCGCAGCAGATGTGCGGCGGCGACGAGCTCGCGGTCCTGTTCGGCGACGAGGGTGACCCGTTCGATCACCCACGGATCGATGATGACCTCTTCTGGTCGTCGCTCCAGGCTGCTCAACATGGTGTTGACCGAGATGGACACCCCGGGGACGACGGCGGCGATATGTGTGTTGGCCAGCCGGGTCAGCTGATCACGGTCGTCGCGCCGGAAGGGACGGATGACGAAGGAAGACATGGCGAATCTCCATGACGCTCAAAGGATGCATCGGGATCCGCCAGGGGGACGGTACGGCGCCACTGTAGCAATGGCGCCGCCGTCCTCGCCACCGGCTTTGCGGGTATCAGTCGCGACGCTGGATGCGTTGACTCGGCAGGACGCCGAGGTCCATGCGTCGCTGGACGTCGTTGCGCAGGATGAGGATGAAGGCCCAGACGATGGCGAACAGGATGCCGATGACGCCGATGGAGATGTGGATGAACGCACCGGCGATCACCAGCACTTGGAGGCCGAGGTTGAACGGGAGCGCCCAGGGTTTGCGTTGCAGGCCCGCCCCGAGGACCATCACCACCGCCAGTGTCACCAGGTAGGTGCCCGACAGCCAGCTCACGCCGCCACCGACGTCGGCGACCACCGGCAGCGCGAGCAGTACGACGATCGCCTCGAGGACCAGCGTGCCCGCCATCACCCCACGTAAGCCCTTCCACGGGTCGGGCGGAGCGGGGGTCGCCGCGGTGGATGCCGGTTCGGCCGTGGTCTCCGGATCGTCGTCCGGGCGCGGATCGGATTCGCTCATGGTCTGCCTCCTCGGCACCGACTACCGGTCACGCCGGGTCCATTGCGGCCGGCTCGGGCACCGCCGATGGCGACACACGCCGCCACCTCCGGGCGCCGACCGATCACGCTGCGCCCACCGCGGCCCGCTCGGGCGCCCTCCGTGGTGATGCACGCTGCCGCTCCCCTGCGCTGACCGATCACGCCGGGTCCTTACCGAACAGCGCGCGTGCCGCACCGGCCGTCACCACCGAGCCGGTCACCACCACACCGGCGCCGGACACCATATCGCCGCTGTCGGCGACGTCCTCGGCGATCGCGATCGCGGTTTCCAGGGCATCGGGCAGGGTGAACGCGGGCACGACACGTTCGTCACCGAAGCGCTGCACCGCCAGATCGGTGAGGGTGTCCACGTCGAGCGCGCGCGGTGAGCCGTTGGTGGTGACCACGATCTCGTCGAACACCGGTTCCAGCGCCTCGAGGATGCCCGCGGCGTCCTTGTCACCGAGTACCGCGACCACGCCGACCAGCTTGCGGAAGTCGAACTCACCGCTCAACGTCGCCGCCAGCGCCTTCGCCCCGGCCGGATTGTGCGCGGCGTCGATGAAGATGGTCGGCGCGCTGCGCATCCGTTCCAGCCTGCCCGGGCTGGTGACGCTCGCGAATCCCGCGCGCACGGCATCGATGTCGAGCTGTCGTTGCGCACCCGCACCGAAGAACGCCTCTACCGCCGCCAACGCCAGCACGGCGTTGCGGGCCTGATGTTCACCGTGCAGTGGCAGGAAGATCTCGTCGTACACCCCGCCGAGGCCCTGGAGTTCCAGTTGCTGACCGCCGACGGCGATCTTGCGCGCGAGGACCCGGAACTCCGCGCCCTCGCGCGCCACGGCCGCGTCCACCTCGACGGCGCGGCGCAACAGCACATCCATCGCCTCGGGGTCCTGTTCGGCGATGACGGCCACGTTGTCGCGCGGGACCACGCTCTCCGGCGCGCGCTTGATGATCCCGGCTTTCTCCCGCGCGATGGCGGTGAGATCGGGGCCGAGGTAGTCGGTGTGGTCGAGCCCGATCGGGGTGATCACCGCGACCTGACCGTCGACGACATTGGTCGCGTCCCAGGTGCCGCCCATCCCGGTCTCCACCACCGCGACATCGACCGGCGCCTCCGCGAACGCGGCGTAGGCCATTCCGGTGAGCACCTCGAATTTGCTCATCGCCGGGCCGCCCGCCGCGGCGGACTGTGCGTCGATCATCTCGATATAGGGCGCCAGCTCGCGGTAGACCTCGACGTAGCGGCCCGGTGTGATGGGCGCGTTGTCGATGCTGATCCGCTCGGTGGCCAATTGCAGATGCGGGCTGGTGATGCGGCCCGTGCGCCGGTGCAATGCGGTGAGCAGCGCGTCGATCATGCGGGTCACCGAGGTCTTGCCGTTGGTGCCCGCGATATGGATTGCCGGATAGCTCAGCTGCGGCGACCCGAGCAGATCCATCAGGGTGGAGATGCGGGTGAGCGACGGTTCGATCTTGGTTTCCGGCCAGCGCCGGTCGAGTTCGGCCTCGACCAGCGCCATCTCCGCCAGATCCACCGGCGACGGCCCGGAGCCGAGCGGGGCCCCGGTACCGTGCTGTGGCTCCGGTTCGGCGTTGCCCGCCTCGTGCGGGTAGTCCGCGCCGTCGGCCTCGCCGGGCCCGCTCACTTGCCGCTCAGCTCGGCGAGCCGGACGCCGATGCGCTCCACCTCGGCGGCGGCGACATCGCGGCGGGTCCTGATCTTGTCGACCACCTGCTCGGGCGCCTTGGCCAGGAAGGCCTCGTTGCCGAGTTTGGCGGTGGTCGCCGCGAGTTCCTTCTCGGCGGCCGCGCGATCCTTTTCCAGCCTGCGCCGTTCGGCGTCCAGGTCGACCGCACCCGAGGTGTCGAGTTCCACGGTGACGGTGGCGTCGCTGAGCCGGACCTCGACCGAGGCGGTGGCGGCGAAATCGTCGCCGGGCGCGGTGAGCCGGGCCAGATCGGCGATGGAGCGTTCGAGTGCGTCGAGCCCGGCGGCGTCGAGGCCGATCACCTTGGCGGCCACCTTCTGCTTATCGGCGAGGCCCTGATCGCTGCGGAACCGGCGGATCTCGGTGATCAACCGCTGGGTATCGGAGATGCGCTGTGCCGCACCCTGATCCGTTGCGTGCCCGGAAGCCTGCGGCCACTCGGTGACCACGATCGATTCCCCGTCGGTGAGCGCGCGCCACAGCGATTCGGTGACGAACGGGATCACCGGATGCAGCAGCCGCAGCACCGAATCCAGCACCGAGCCGAGCACCGTGCGGGTGGATTCCGCGCGGGCGTCGTCGGCGGCGAACTGCACCTTGGTGAGTTCGAGGTACCAGTCGCACAGTTCGTCCCAGGCGAAATGGTAGAGGGCCTCGCAGGCCTTGCCGAATTCGTAGGTATCGAAGGCCGCGTCGACCTCGGCGCGCACCACGTCGAGGCGGTCGAGGATCCACCGGTCGGCGTCGGTGAGGGTGGCGCGCTCGGGCAGCTCGCCGGGGCGGGCGCCGTTCATCAAGGCGAATTTGGTGGCATTGAACAGCTTGGTGACGAAGCTGCGCGAGGCCAGCGCATGGGATTCGCCGACCGACAGATCACCGCCGGGCTGCGCGCCGCGGGCAAGGGTGAACCGCAGCGCGTCGGCACCGTAGGCGTTGATCCATTCGAGTGGGTCGATGCCGTTGCCGCGCGACTTGGACATCTTCTTGCCGTGCTCATCACGGATCAGGCCGTGCAGGAAAACATCCTTGAACGGGATCTGCCGCACACCGTCCTTACCCGCGGTCAGCACCGGGTCCTCGGCGACGTAGGTGCCGAACATCATCATCCGCGCCACCCAGAAGAACAGGATGTCGTAGCCGGTGACCAGAACGCTTGTAGGATAGAACTTCTCGAGTTCGGCGCTGTTGTCCGGCCAGCCCATGGTGGAGAACGGCCACAGCCCGGAGGAGAACCAGGTGTCGAGCACGTCGGGGTCCTGCACCCAGCCCTCGGGCGCGGTCTCGTCGGGGCCGACGCAGATGATCTCGCCTTCGGGGCCGTACCAGATCGGGATGCGGTGGCCCCACCACAGCTGCCGGGAGATGCACCAGTCGTGCATATCGTCGACCCAGTCGAACCAGCGCGGTTCCTGGCTGGCGGGGTGGATGACGGTATCGCCGCCGCGCACCGCGTCGCCAGCGGCCTTGGCCAGCGATTCCACCTTGACCCACCACTGCATCGACAGTCGCGGTTCGATCGGCTCACCACTGCGCTCGGAATGCCCGACGCTGTGCTGATAGGGCCGCTTCTCGGCGACGACGCGGCCTTCCTCGGCGAGGCGTTCACGCACCTTCACCCTGGCCTCGAACCGGTCCATACCGTCGAATTCGGTTCCGGTGCCGGTGATCCGGCCACGCTCGTCCATGATGGTCGGCATCGGCAGGTTGTGCCGCAGACCCATCTCGAAGTCGTTGGGGTCGTGCGCGGGGGTGATCTTGACCGCACCGGAACCGAACTCGGGGTCGACGTAGTCGTCGGCGATCACCGGAATCCGGCGGCCGGTGATCGGATGCTCGAGGGTGGTGCCGATCAGCGCCCGGTAGCGCGGATCCTCGGGGTGGACCGCGACAGCGGTGTCACCGAGCATCGTCTCCACCCGGGTGGTGGCGACGATCACATGCGGTTCGTCGTCCCGTAGCGAGCCATAGCGCAGCGACACCAGCTCACCGTCGACGTCTTCGTATTTGACCTCGATATCGGAGATGGCGGTGCGCAGTTCCGGCGACCAGTTGACCAGGCGTTCGGCCCGGTAGATGAGCCCGGCGTCGAACAGGCGCTTGAACATGGTCTGCACCGCGCGCGAGAGACCCTCGTCCATGGTGAAGCGGTCGCGGCTCCAGTCGACGCTGTCGCCGAGCGCGCGCATCTGCCATTGGATGGCGCCACCGGATTCACGCTTCCAGTCCCACACCTTCTGGATGAACAGCTCGCGGCCGAAGTCTTCTTTGGTCTTGCCGTCGACGGCGAGCTGCTTTTCCACCACGTTCTGGGTGGCGATTCCCGCGTGGTCCATACCGGGCAGCCACAGCACCTCGTAGCCCTGCATGCGTTTGCGGCGGGCGAGCAGGTCCATCAGGGTGTGGTCGAGGGCGTGGCCCATGTGCAGGTTGCCGGTGACGTTCGGCGGCGGCAGCACGATCGAGTATCCGGGCTTGCTGCTGGCCGGGTCGGCCGTGAAGTAACCGGCCGCTACCCAGCGCTCGTACATCTCGGCCTCCACCTCGCCGGGATTCCAGCTCTTGGGGAGGGCATCGGCACGATTACGCGTGTGGTCTGGGGCTGCGCTGGTCACCCCGCGATTCTAGTGGTCGGCGCGGACCGTCTCGCGCAGGGTCGACGACGCCGGATCGGCGGGCGCGCCGATATGCGGCGGAAAGAACAGCGGCGGAGTCTTCGGTGGATGAGGGACACCGAAGACTCCGCCTACACCTGACAGACTACCGCCGTTCACAGTGGCGATCGTGGATCCATAGGCAATTCTCAGCTTCGGTTTTCGCCCGTATTGGTCACACACAGTTGCCGAATCGGACATTACTGACAACTCTGGAAGAGTGAACCCCCGGCTCGAATCGCCCACTCTGCTTCCCGGTGAATCCCGTGCGCCCGCATCGGTTTCCGTGCTGCTACCCCATACGGTCCATGATCTACGCGGTCGCGCCGTCGACGAACTGCGGTATCCGGCGACGGCGGTGCTGGTATTCGCCGGTGTGCCGGGTGCGGGCAAGAGTACGGCGTTGCGGAGGTTGTTCGGATCGACGGCCGAAGCCGAATGGCCGCCCGCCGGTCCGCAGGGTTCGGTGGTGCTCGATTCGCAGCATTCCCGCAACTCCTGGCGGCACCGGCTCGGCAGGCTGCCGTACCCGCTGTGGCGGCCGGTGGTGCATATCGCGCATTACAGCCGGATCCGGAACGCGCTGCGCGACAACGCCGGTCCGGTGGTCGTGCACGATTGCGCCACCTTCGGCTGGGCGCGACGGATGCTGGCCCGCTGGGCGGCCGCACGCGGCCGGGAACTACATCTGATCCTGATCGATGTGCCCGCCACCATCGCGCGCGCGGGTCAGTACTCGCGTGGACGACGGGTCAACGGCTTCTTCTTCCGGCTGCATTGCGTGCGCTGGCAGCGGCTGCTGCGGCAGGTGGGCACGGAACCGATCACCGATCCCGCACCGGCCTCTATCGTCATCGCCGACCGCGACACGGTGGACGGGCTGAGCCGGGTCGGCTTCGCGGCCTGAACTCTTACGCCGCACTCTCCCGGCGCAAGCCGTGGTTCTACTCCGGCACGAGTATCGACAGCGCACCGGGAACCGCGCGCAGCGTGATCGGCAGCGTGCCCACCGGCTCCCCGTCGGCGGTCGCGGGCGCTTCAGGCGCGGTCAGCGCTATCCGCTGAGCCCGATAGTGCGATACCGCCGGATGGTCGATCCGCTTACCGGAGGCGAGTGCGGGCAGCAACCGCAGCATCTGCCATCGCGACACCGCGCGCACCACAGTGACATCGAGCAATCCGTCGTCGACCACCGCATCCGGGCAGACCAGCATGCCGCCGCCGTAGGTGCGGGTATTGCCGACCGCCACCAGCATCGCGTCGGTCTCGACCACCGTGTCCGGGGAGGCCGACCCGTCCGACAGTTCGATCCGGTACGGGGTCGCGGTCCGGCTCGCGAGTTCGGCGAGCGCGGCGGCGGTGTAGCGCAGTGGACCCTTCGGCCAGCTCATCCGGTTGGCGCGCAAGGTGACTCGCGCGTCGAATCCGGTACCGGTGACGGTGGCGAACCACATCGGCGCGTCTTCGCCCCGATCGATCAGCCCGAGGTCGATGGTGCGTGCCATCCCGCCGAGCACCACATCGGCGGCGGCGACCGGATCATCGTTCGGGATGCCGAATTCACGGGCCAGATCGTTGCCGGTGCCGCCGGGGATCAGGCCGATCGGGGTGCCGGTCGTGGCGAGGGCTTCGAGCATCACCGACACCAGACCGTCACCGCCCGCGCAGACCACCGCATCCGGATGCGGGCCTGCCCCGGCGACCTCCGCGCGCACCAGCCGCACCGATTCCGCCGCCGACGGCGCCCGGATCTCGGTGACCTCGACGCCGCATTCGCTCAGCCGGGCGATGGCGGCGCCCGCGACGTCATGCCCCTTACCCATCCCGGACAGCGCGTTGGTCACCACGGTGACCTTGCGTATCTCGCGCCGCGACTGCGATGTCATGGGACCAGCTTGCCCGGATTGAGGATCCCGGCGGGGTCGATCTCACGTTTCACCGCGCGCAGCACCCGCACACCCAGCTCACCGATCTCGTCCGGGATCCACGGGCGGTGATCCGCGCCGACGGCGTGATGGTGGGTGATGGTGCCGCCCGCCGCCACGATGGCATCGCCCGCGGCGCGTTTGGCGGCCTGCCATTGGGCGAGTGGATCATCGAGCTGCTTGGCGATGACGGTGAAGTACAGCGAGGCGCCGGTCGGATAGGTGTGCGAGATATGGCACATGACCAGCCCCGGAGCACCCTGTCCGGTGAGCGCCTCGGTGAGGGCCGCGGTGACCTTCGCCTTGAGGTGCGCCAGATTCGACCAGGTGGTCGCGGTTTCCAGGGTCTCGCACAGCACGCCCGCGTCCAGCAGCGCGTCGCGCAGATACGGTGCGGAGAACCGGCCGCTCTCCCATTCGCGCGCGGGCAGCTCGCCCAGTACCGTGCCACCCGCCGCCGACAGCAATGCACCGGCCTCGAGCCCGCGGGCCGCGACATGCATCTCGGTGCCCTCGAAGGTGGTGATGGCCAGGCAGCCGCTCACCGATTCGCCGCCGATATCGGCGGTGCGCGCCAGATTGACGCCGGTCTCCATCTCATCGGAGAGCCGCAGCACGGTCGGGGCGGCGCCCGCCTGCACGACCGTGCGCAGCGCGGCCGCGCCGGTTTCGAAGTCCGGGAACGACCAGGCCTGGTAGGCAATGGTTTCCGGGGCCGGATGCACCCGCACGGTCACCTCGGTGATGATGCCGAGCGTGCCTTCGGAGCCGACGAACAGTTCGCGCAGATCGGGCCCCGCCGCCGAGGCGGGCGCGCGGCCCAGATCCAGGGAGCCGCTGGGCGTCGCGATCTTCAGCCGCTGCACCATATCGTCGAAGCGGCCGTAACCGGCCGAGGCCTGGCCGGACGAACGAGTGGCCGCGAAACCACCGAGGGTGGCGAATTCGAAGCTCTGTGGGAAATGACCGAGCGAGAGCCCGTGCGCCTCGAGCAGTTCCTCGGCGCGTGGACCGGTGACACCGGCGCCGAAGGTCGCGGTTCCGCTCACCGGATCGACCTCCGACAGCGCGTTCAACCTGCGCAGATCGAGTGTGATCACCGCATCGAAATCGCCGCGGATCGGATCGAGGCCGCCGACCACGCTGGTACCGCCGCCGAAGGGGACCACCGCGATGCCCGCCTGCGCGCAGTAGGACAGCACGGCGACGACCTCGGCGTGATCGCCGGGGAACACCACCGCATCGGGCGCGTCCTGTGCGCCGTCGGCGCGGCGGCGCAGTAGATCGGGGGTGCTCTTACCGCCCGCGTGTAGCAGCCGGTCGTGATGGTCGGCCGACACATTGTCGGCGCCTACCACCGCCGCCAGCCCGTCGCGCGCGGCCGGTGTCAGGGCGGAATCGCGCAGCGGCACCTCGGCCTCGGCGCGGCGCGGCACCGGTTCGCCGGATACCCCGAATACCTGTTTCAGCAGGCCCCGGATCTGCGCCGACAACGGTTTGTGTCCGGTGGGAGCGCCCCAGGCATCCCACACCATCGTCGTCGGGAGTGCCGATTCGTCCTGATTCGTCAGGGGGTCCGGATCGGCGCCGGTAGGCTGCTGAGTATCGACCATGCGTTACAGTTTGACATAGACTGTCAAGAAGTAACCGATGAACACGCAAGATCGCGTGCGATCGCACGCCCGACCCCGGTGGTGAACCCATGACCGTCTCCGATGCGCCCGACGCCGGACCTTCGGCGATCGACCTCGCGATCCTCGATGCCGCACGCGCCTGCGTAGCGGAGTTCGGGGTGCGACGCACCACGCTCACCGAGGTCGCGCGCCGGGCCGGGGTGAGCAGGCCCACCGTCTACCGGCGCTGGCCCGATACCGGTGCGCTGGTGGCCGAACTGCTGGTACGTGAACTGAGCGATATCCTCGCCACCGCCATCCCGGCCGACGGTGTGGTGCGACGGCGCCTGGTCGACGGCATCGTCGCGGGGTCCGCGGCCGTGCGCGCGAACCCGTTGTTCCGCAAGATCTTCCGCGCCGACACCGATCTGATGCTCACCTACGTCTTCGGTCGCCTCGGCCGCAATCAGCGCCATCTGATCGAACTGTTCGCCACCGCGATCCGGGAGGGCAGGGCCGACGGATCGGTGCGCGACGGTGATCCCGAACAGATGGCGACCATGCTGCTGCTCATCGCGCAATCGGTGGTGCAATCGGCCGAAACAGTGTCCGGACTGCTCGACGGTGCTGCCCTGGATGCCGAACTCGCCCGCGCCGTCGACGGCTATCTGATTCCGCGGCCCGGCACCTCCGACACCATGCCGCCGACGCGCGGGGACTCACATCGGGATGGCACCCGCGAATGAACCAATCGTCGACGCACAGTCGACCGACCCCACCAAGCCACCATGTCCGACCGACGACAAGGACTGTGATGACACAGAATTCGGTACGCACCGGCGATTCCGCGCTCAACGGACAACGGCGACAGCGGGAACTGGCTGAACTCGGCGATACCCCGGGGATCGATGTCCTGGTGATCGGCGGCGGTGTGACCGGCACCGGCGTCGCCCTCGATGCCGCGGCCCGCGGACTGCGCACGGTACTGGTCGAACGCCATGATCTGGCCTTCGGCACCAGCCGGTGGAGTTCCAAACTGGTGCACGGTGGGCTGCGGTATCTGGCGGGCGGGCACGTCGGCATCGCCCATGAGAGCGCGGTGGAGCGCGGCATCCTGATCCGCACCACGGCGCCGCATCTGGTGCGACCGCTGCCGCAGCTGGTGCCGCTGCTGCCCGAGCTGGGCCGGGCGCAGAGTGCGCTGGTCCGGGCAGGATTCCTGGCCGGAGACATGCTGCGACGCGGGGCGGGCACACCGGCGGGTCTGCTGCCGCGTTCGCGGCGAGTGGCCGCCGCGGAGGCGCTGCGATTGGCGCCGACGGTGCGTCGGGACGGGTTGCGCGGTGGTTTGACGGCCTGGGATGGACAACTCGTCGATGACGCCCGGCTGGTCGTCGCGCTCGCGCGCACCGCCGCCGCGATGGGGGCGTCGGTGCTGACGCGGGTCGAGGTCACCACGGCCACCGGCGAGTCCGCGACCCTGCGCGACACCCGCACCGGCGAGACCCTGACCGTGCGCGCCCGCGCAGTACTCAACGCGACCGGGGTATGGGCCGATCAGGTCGACCCGAGTATCGAACTGCGGCCAAGCCGCGGCACCCACCTGGTCTTCGACGCCGCGGCCTTCGGCGGGCTCAGCGCCTCGCTGACCGTGCCGGTGCCCGGCAGCACCAGCCGATTCGTGTTCGCCTTCCCCGCCGCACACGGCCGGGTGTATCTCGGTCTGACCGACGAGGACGCCCCCGGCCCGGTCCCCGATGAACCGCGGCCCACCGACTCCGAGATCGATTTCCTGCTCGACACCATCAACCCCGCACTGCGGGAACCGCTGACCCGCGCCGATATTCGCGGCAGCTACGCCGGTCTGCGTCCACTGTTGAAGACCGGCACCGACAGCACCGCCGACATCTCCCGTGAGCATGCGGTCCTGCACTCCCCCGACGGTCTGATCACCATTGTCGGCGGCAAACTCACCACCTACCGCACAATGGCCGAGGACACCGTCGACGCCGCCGTCACCCACGCCGGACTCACGGCGGGCCCGTGCCGCACCAAGCGGCTGCCGCTGATCGGCGCGGTATCCGGCGCGGCTCGCGACAAGATCGCCGCGCCACCGGTACTGGTCGAACGCTACGGCTCGGAAGCGTCCGCCGTGCTCGCCCAGGCCGACAACGACCCGGCACTGCTCGAACCGGTCGCGCCCGGAATCGATGTCATCCGCGCCGAATTCGCGTGGGCGATATCCCATGAAGGCGCCCTCGACACCGCCGACCTCCTCGACCGCCGCACCCGCATCGGACTGGTCGCCGCCGACCGGGCGGCGGCACTGCCCACGGCGGAGGAGGCACTCGCAGTCGAGCGAACCGACTAGCGGTCGGGCGATCATCCGATCGGGACTACGATCTCCCCACGGGAACCGGGGAGGGATTCGATGGCCGCTACGGCCTGGGACTTGCTGGTCGACTTGGGTGTTCGGAGCGATTCGATCCACGCGTTCGTCACACGCCATTCGCTATTGCGCGATGATGTTCGCTTCATCGACGCACATTTCTGGACGCGATGGCAGCGAACACTGTTGATCGAATACATGGAGGAAGACTCGGGCTGGCAAGAAGCAATCGACGAGCTGGAAATGCTGCTGCGCAAGAAGGCGTAGCGCTGGCCCTCGAGTCGGGGCTCCCTGAGACCGCGCGGCACCCAGGTGCTCAGTGCGCGGTCCATCCGGCGACCTGGGCGCGCATGCTCGCACGCGGCCACCGGTCCAGTCCGTGCGCGGCTTCGGCGGCGCGAATAGCGCGTAGCCCTGGGGTTTCCTCGTCGGCGGACAGGTAGCGGAAGCCCATGGACTCGTAGTACGGGCCGTTCCAGCCGACCTCGGTGAAGGTGGTCAGGGTCAGGGCGGGCAGGCCGTGTTCGCTCGCCCAGCGGGCGGCGTGGTCGATCAGGCGCCTGCCGATCCGTCGGCCTGCGTACGCCGGGTGCACCGAGACCTGCTCGATATGCGCGCTGCCATCGATGACGGCCACGATCACGTAGGCGACCGGCGTTCCCGCATCGTCGGCCCACACCCAGGCGCGGTCGGCGTCGACGAACTCGCGCAGGGTGTCGATGCTCGGCGGTTCGTCATCTGCGACCGAGGTCATGCCGATCCCGGCGAACGGGGCACCAGCCGCGCGTTCGATGTCTTGGAGCAGTGGGAGGTCGGCCAGGGCAGCAGCGCGGATCACGCCTCCAACGGTAGTCGGCCCCTGATATCGCCAGCGTCATACGTGGCTCGGCCCCGATATCGCGGGGTTCATCCGTGGCGGAGCCTCAGTGCACGTGCCAGGTCCGCGGAGATGGACGTGCCAGATTTGGCGGAGACCGCGGCCTTCGCCGCTGAGTTCTCGTCCCCACCTGCACCGATGGCGTCGGGGTCGGGCCAGTACGACAGACATCGCCACCCTGGCGGAGTTCATCCCCCGGTCAGCCCCGCGCGCGGCCTCTATGCTGGACCCGGTGGTGCGCCAGGAAGGAGGCGCGAGTGCGCGGCAGATCATCCACAGTCGGCGTCGCGCCGGGCGATGGCCTGGTGGCGCGATTCGACGACGTCATCGTCTATATCGGCGGCGAAACCGCCTCCACCGAGCGGATTCTCGGTGCGGTGGAGGCCGTGGCGGCGACCGAATATCCCGGTGCGGCCATCGCCAAGCGGCTGGCCGCGGTGGTGTTCGGCGCAGGCTCCGAACTCACCCCCTTCGGCGTGCTCGCACCCACCGACGACGGCACGCTCGTGCTGTTGCGCGGCTCCGTGGCCGCCATGATCGACGGCGCGGAGGGCGCTCGACGTCTGACCGGTTCGCGCGCGTTCACCTGGGTCGACGAGATCGTGCGCGTGCCCATCCGCTCCATCACCATCGGCCCGGACACCGCGACCGAGATCACCGAACACCCGCGCACCGATCTGCGGTCCGGCGTGGTTCCCGGCGGCGGGTTCGTGCTACGCGCCGGCGTTCGCCGCAGTGGACGGAAACCCGCGGCGCGCGCCGCCGCAGCCGCCGCGACACCGGGCGAACCGCCCGCCACCGCGCCCGCCGGATTCGCCGCCGCCGACGCCGAACCCGACGACCATCCCTCGACTCGTGCGGCCGCACCGGTCGATCACAAGCCGTCGGCGGCTGCGCGGCATCGCGCAGGTCCCAAGCCCGAGGGCACCCAGGCGATGTCGCTCGCCTGGTCGCAGGCGCCCGCCACGCTGCGGCCCGATCCGCCGGAACCGGTCGCCCTGCACAAGCCGGGGCCACCGGATACGGTCCGTCGCCGCCCACGCCTCGCCGTCGGCGCGACGCCGAACGCCAAGACCCCCGGCGTACTGATCGCCGAAGACGGCGCCACCTACCCGCTGGACCGCCCCTATGTCATCGGCCGCGGCCCCTCCGCCGACGAATCGGTGCGCCGCGCCACCGCCGCCCCGATCGTGCTGCAACGCGACCGGCACATCTCGCGGGTGCACGCCTACGTGTCGCTGGACCGCGGCAAGGTCTACGTGCGCGATGCGGGCACCGCGTCCGGCACCTTCCTCGCCACCCCCGACTCCCCCGAATGGACACGCGTCGGCCGATCGCCGACCGAACTCCCGCCGGGTGGCCGCATCAGAATCAGCGAACGCGTGCTGACCTACAGCGGCGGGAGCGCCGATTCCACTGCGGAGGGCGCCGACACCGGCAGGTGACCTCGCATCCCCGCACCTCCGGGGCGGTCCCGAGCCTCGGGTATTCGCGTAGACGCGGCGAGCTGGTCACACGTACGCGGTGGCCGAAGGCCGAAAGATCGGTCTCGCACCTGATCGAGAGATGGTCACGCGCACGCGGTGGCCGGACCCGCACCCATCGAGCGATGGTCCCGCACACTTACGGCCCAGCCCTCGCTGCTGTCCGCACGCACCCGACGCATATGGCCGCCCGTCTGCGCCCCCGGCAAGACCGGCAGGGGGCACAATGGGCCCCATGCACCGCAAAGGGCCGACCGAGGACATCGTTGAGTCCGCACTCTCGGTGACACCGCCGAAGCAGCAGGCGGCAGGCGTCACCGCGGTGGCGGTCGCGCTGAAGCGGGCCGTCGAGGACATGGGCGTGGTGCGCACGGCCCGCACGCTGGTGCGGCTCAACCAGGTCGACGGCTTCGACTGTCCCGGTTGCGCATGGCCCGAACCCACCGGCCACCGCAGGCCAGCGGAGTTCTGCGAGAACGGCGCCAAGGCGGTCGGTGAAGAGGCCACGACACGAACCGTCACCCCCGAGTTCTTCGCCACGCATTCGATCACGGAGCTGGCGGACAAGTCCGGATACTGGCTCGGCCGACAGGGCAGGCTCACCCATCCGATGGTGCTGCGTCCCGGCGCCGACCACTACACCCCCATCACCTGGGACGACGCCTACCAGCTGATCACCGACCAGCTGCACGCCCTCGACAGCCCCGACGAAGCGGTGTTCTACACCTCCGGCCGCACCGCCAACGAAACAGCGTTCCTCTACCAGCTGCTCGTCCGCAGCTTCGGCACCAACAATCTGCCCGATTGCAGCAATATGTGCCACGAATCCTCCGGCACGGCCCTCACCGGTTCGATCGGCATCGGCAAGGGCTCGGTGACCATCGACGATTTCGCGGCAGCCGATCTGATCATCGTCGCTGGCCAGAACCCTGGCACCAACCATCCACGCATGCTCAGCGCCCTCGCCGACGCCAAGGCGGCGGGCGCGCGCATCATCGCAGTGAATCCGCTGCCCGAAACCGGTCTGATCGGATTCCGCGATCCGCAGACGGTGCGCGGTCTCACCACCGGCGTGCCCATCGCCGACGATTTCCTGCAAATCCGGCTCGGCGGCGATATGGCGCTGTTCCAGGGCCTGGGCAAACTGCTGTTCGACGCCGAGGATCGGGCGCCGGGCACCGTGGTCGACCGCGCCTTCGTCGATGCGCACACCACGGGCTTCGCCGAGTACGAGAAGCAGGTACGCGCCGTCGACCTCGGCGTCGTCGAACAGGCGACCGGGCTCACCCGGCGGCAACTCGACCACACCGCGCGGCTGTTCGCCGGATCCGAACGGATCATCGTCTGCTGGGCGATGGGGCTCACTCAGCAGACCCACGGTGTCGCCACCATCGAGGAGGCCACCAACCTGCTGCTCATGCGCGGCATGATCGGTAAGCCCGGTGCGGGTGTGTGCCCGGTGCGCGGGCACTCCAACGTCCAGGGTGATCGCACCATGGGCATCTGGGAGAAGATGCCCGAATCGTTCCTTGCGGCACTGGATCGGGAATTCGGCATCACCAGCCCCCGTGCGCACGGCTTCGACACGGTGAACGCGATTCGCGCCATGCGTGATGGTAAGGCGCGGGTGTTCTTCGGCATGGGCGGCAATTTCGTTGCCGCCACACCCGATACGGAGGTGACCGAGGCCGCGTTGCGCGCATGCGATCTCACCGTTCAGGTGTCCACGAAACTCAATCGCAGCCATATCGTGCACGGCGCCACCGCTCTGATTCTGCCCACCCTGGGCCGCACCGATCTCGATCTGCGCGATGGGGTGAGACAGCAGGTGTCGGTGGAGGATTCGATGTCGATGGTGCATCTATCGACCGGGCGGCTACACCCGGTGAGCGATCAGTTGCGCAGTGAGGTCGCCATCGTCTGCGAGCTCGCGCAATATCTGTTCGGCCCGGACCATCCGGTGCCATGGGCCGACTACCAGTGCGACTACGACCTCATCCGCGACGCCATCGCGCGGGTCGTCCCCGGCTGCGCGGACTACAACCGAAAGGTCCGCCAGCGCAATGGTTTCGTACTCCCGCATCCACCACGCGACGCGCGCGAATTCCGCACCGCCACCGGACGCGCCAACTTCGCCGTCAACGAGTTGACCTGGCTGCCGGTGCCACCCGGCCGCCTGATCCTCCAGACGCTGCGCAGCCACGACCAGTACAACACCACCATCTACGGACTGGAGGACCGCTACCGCGGCGTACACGGCGGCCGCAAGGTGGTGCTGGTCAATGCCGACGATATCGCCGAACTCGGCTTCGTCGACGGCGAACTCGTCGATCTGGTGTCGGAGTGGAGTGATGGTGTGGCGCGGCGCGTCGAGGGGTTCCGGCTCATCGGCTACTCGACTCCGCGCGGCAATGCCGCCGCCTACTATCCGGAGACGAATCCGCTCATCCCGCTCGATCATGTGGCGGCCAGATCGAACACTCCGGCGGCGAAGGCGGTCACCATCCGGCTCGAGCGGGCCCGCGCATGAGCCGGGTGACCGCCAGGCGGCGGATGCAACGGATCTCGCCGAACGGTTCGGTGCAACGACCCGACACCCTCGCGGTGGAGGAGCCGCTGGAGATCCGGGTGGACGGTGCGCCGCTCACGGTCACCATGCGCACACCGGGCAGCGATATCGACCTTGTACACGGATTCTTGTTCGCCGAAGGGGTGATCGGCTCGGCCGAGGACATCCTGGCCGCCCGCTATTGTGCGGGCACCGACGACGAGGGGCGCAACACCTACAACGTTCTGGACGTCACCCTGCGCACACCCGCTCCCATCCACACCAGGAATTTCCTGACCACCAGCGCCTGCGGGCTCTGCGGTAAATCCGCACTGGAGGAGGTACGCACCCGTACTCGCTTCCCGCTGACCGCACCCGCCCCGATGGTCGATGTGGAGGTGCTGGCCGCCATGCCGGATACGCTGCGCTCACGGCAATCGGTCTTCGACGCCACCGGCGGCCTGCACGCGGCGGGCCTGTTCGCCCCGGACGGCACGGTGCTGGCGGTCCGCGAGGACATCGGCCGGCACAATGCCGTGGACAAGGTGGTGGGCTGGGCGGTGCGCGAGAATCGGATCCCGGCCGGTGACCTGGTCCTGGTGGTGAGCGGTCGCGCGTCCTTCGAACTGGTCCAGAAGGCCGTGATGGCGGGTATCCCGCTGTTGGCCGCGGTCTCGGCCCCCAGCTCGCTGGCCGTGGATCTCGCCGCCGAATCCGGTCTCACGTTGGCGGGCTTCGTCCGCGGCGAGACCATGAACATCTACACCCACCCCGATCGGATCGTCACCGATCCCACGGCGAACTCCCGGCCCGCCTGACGAGACTCGATATGCGGTGGGCCCGGGTGTTCGACCGCACCGACCTGAGCGTCCGTCGCGGATGATTCGTCGCGCGGACGCTCAGCGCCGGATTCTCAGTCGGCGAGGGCCTCGAGCAGGGCGGCGCGCTGACGGGCGCCGAGACCACCGATACGGCGGTCCTCGGGGATCTCCGCCTGGTCGAGCAGCTTCGCCGCCTTGACCGGGCCGACGCCGGGAAGCGCCTTGATGACCGCCGCGACCTTCGTCTTCTTGACCAGGTCGTCGGAGTCGGCCTTCTTCAGCAGATCCGCTACCGAGACCTTGCCCTCCTTCACCTTGCCGATCAGTTCGGAGCGCGCCTTGCGGACCGCAGCCGCTTTGGCCAACGCCTCGGTGCGCTGTTCCGCGGTCATGGTAGGCAGTGCCATGTCTCCTCCGCTTTCACTCGTCACTCGAACATCTGGTTGACCGGACCGATTCAACATCACCGTACCGACAAGGTACGCCCGACACACCGGGGAAGAACCCGGTGGATAACGCGATGATTTTCCGCGCCGCGGCCCGTCGGAACCCATAACGAGCCCGATTCGACCGGGCGATACGGACAAGGAGTGCACCGATGGAGCTGTCACTGACCCTGTTTCTCACCCTCGACGGTGTCTACCAGGCACCCGGTGGACCCGACGAGGATCCCGAGGGCGGCTTCGCCCATGGCGGCTGGTTGGCACCGTTCGTCGACGACGAATTCGGAGCCTTCATCGATACCATCTTCGACCGGGCCGACGCCTTCCTGCTCGGCAGGCGCACCTACGACATCTTCGCCGGATACTGGCCCGAGGTCACCGACACCGATGACGTGGTGCCGGTGAAACTCAACGCCCTGCCCAAATTCGTCGCGAGCACTCATCTCGAGCGAGCCGACTGGTCGAACACCGAGATTCTGCGCGGCGATCTGATCACCGAGGTGACCGCGCTCAAACAGCACCCCGGACGCGAAGTCCAGCTGCACGGCAGCGGCGCGCTCGGGCGCATCCTGCTGGCCGCCGGGTTGGTGGACACCCTGTATCTGGTCACCGCCCCCATCGTGCTCGGCCAGGGCAAGCGACTGTTCACCGATGGCTTGCGCCCCACCGGATTCCGGCTCACCGACTCCCGCGCGAGCTCGGCCGGTCTGGTCATGTCCACCTACCGCATGGCGGGCGAACCCGAGTACGGATTGATCGGTGAGTGATCCACGTAACAGTGGAGCCGCGTGGACCGACACATCAGCAGAAGCATCCGTACGGACAAAGGTTCAACGGCGAACCTGCGAGATCAACGGCGATCTGGCGACACCGGCACCGGCCGGAACCCACCGGCCGTCACCGAGTCCCAGCGGAGGCGACAACTACATGGTCGGTCCGTTCCCACCGCGACGGCGGTCCCGGACTGATATCGTGCCGAATTAGAACACGTTTCAATTCGGCAGGAGTTCCCCATGGCACGGCAGATCCGCGATGTGGTCGAGCAGTACGTCAAGCTGGTCGGCAGTGGTCCCACCGACGATATCGTCGCGCTCTACGCACCGGACGCGATCGTCGAGGACCCGATCGGCACCCCTCCGAAACAGGGCCACGACGCGATTCGCGAGTTCTACGACATCCTGGCGAACCTGGAGCGCGAAACCTCGATCCACGCCGATTCGGTCCGCATCGTCGGCAATCACGCGGCATTCATGTTCACTCTCGTCACGATCGCGGGCGGCCAGCGCATGACGCTGCATCCGATCGACGTGATGGAGTTCGACGACGAGGGCCGGATCACCCATATGCGCGCGTACTGGGGCCAGGACGATCTGAGCATGGAGCCCGTCTGAGGCCGAAGCCGGTCCCCGCTGTTGAGGCCGAGAGCCTCAGCGCGCTCACACGACGAGGCAGGCGTACCCGATGTGCATGCCGACACCGACGTCGACCTGGACCCAGGGCGCGAGATTCGCCCCGGTCGTCGGTTGCACCGCCTGCAAGGTGTGCCGACCCCGCGTGGTCGGTGTCCAGGTGACCAGCGCGACCCCGTCCGTCGCCGCAACGGTGGCGAACGGCACGCCGTTGTCGTAGAACGTCACCGGTGTCAGACCTTCGGTCAACCGCGCGCGCACCGTGTACTGGCAGGTGGTGCCGTAGTTGGTGATCGGCCCGAACGAGAAGTCCGGCATGACGCTGACCTGGGTGACGGTGGCTGCCGCCGTGGGCGCGCTGACCACCACCGCCGATGCCGCCGCCGCGGCGAGTGCGGCCGTTGCGGCCAGAGTGCGGGCTCGGAAACGCATCGACATCGGTCGCTCCTCGTTGTGCGACACCAGCAGGTGCACCGACCCTACAACGATCGCCGCCGTCGAGAGGCCATCATCGCCAACTCCGCCCCGAAACGATGAACGGCCCGTCCACAGCGTGGACGGGCCGTTCAGGTGCAGAACTCAGGCCGACTTCTCGCGGCGCTCGGCGCGTTCGCGCTTGCGCGGAACGATGGTGGGGAGCACGTTGTCGTTGACGGTGTCGGCGTCGACGACGACCTTGGCGACGTCGTCGCGGCTGGGGATGTCGAACATCACCTGTTGGAGGACTTCCTCCAGAATGGCGCGCAGACCGCGGGCGCCGGTGCCGCGCAGGATCGCCTGGTCGGCCACGGCCTCGAGTGCGTCGCGGGTGAACTCGAGGTCGACGCCATCCATCTCGAAGAGCCGGATGTACTGCTTGACCAGCGCATTCTTCGGTTCGGAGAGGATCTTGACCAGCGAATCCTTGTCCAGGTTCGTCACCGACGCCACGACCGGGAGACGGCCGATGAACTCCGGGATCAGACCGAACTTGATCAGATCCTCCGGCATCACCTCGGCGAAGTGGTCGGTGGTGTCGATCTCGGCCTTGGACCGGACCTCGGCGCCGAAGCCGATGCCGCGGTGGCCGGTGCGGTCGGAGATGATCTTCTCCAGACCGGCGAACGCGCCCGCCACGATGAACAGCACATTGGTGGTGTCGATCTGGATGAATTCCTGGTGCGGATGCTTGCGCCCACCCTGCGGCGGCACGCTGGCCTGGGTGCCCTCCAGGATCTTCAACAGCGCCTGCTGCACACCCTCGCCGGAGACGTCACGGGTGATCGACGGGTTCTCGCTCTTGCGGGCGATCTTGTCGACCTCGTCGATGTAGATGATGCCTGTCTCGGCGCGCTTGACGTCGTAGTCCGCGGCCTGGATCAGCTTCAGCAGGATGTTCTCGACGTCCTCGCCGACATAACCCGCCTCGGTGAGCGCGGTGGCGTCGGCGATGGCGAACGGGACGTTGAGCATCTTGGCCAGGGTCTGCGCCAGGTAGGTCTTACCGCAGCCGGTGGGGCCGAGCATCAGAATGTTCGACTTGGCCAGTTCGACGCTCTCACCGCGGCTGTCGCGGCCCTTGTCACCGGCTTGGATGCGCTTGTAGTGGTTGTAGACGGCGACGGCGAGCGTGCGCTTGGCCGTGTCCTGCCCGATCACGTAGTTCTCCAGGAAATCCCGGATCTCGGCGGGTTTGGGCAACTCATCGAGTTTGACCTCGCTGGACTCGGCCAGCTCCTCTTCGATGATCTCGTTGCACAGGTCGATGCACTCGTCGCAGATGTACACCCCGGGTCCCGCAATGAGCTTCTTGACCTGCTTCTGACTCTTTCCGCAGAACGAGCACTTCAGCAGATCGCCGCCATCACCGATGCGCGCCATCTCGTGGGTCCTACTTCCTTGTTCGCGTGCAACCGTCCATCCAGTTGCCAGCTCTCCGCCACCGGTGGAGGGTGTCGTTGAATCAGTCGACCGTATCCGGGTGGTGGTGCACTGCTGTCAACCGGGAGCAAAGGTCCCTAGGACGACCGTACCCGGTGTGCGCGATACAGGTCGACAACTCGCGCATGTTTCTCGCCGGGGTTGTGCGGCTTCTCACCATGATTCACTTGATTCGCCCGGTCGCCGACCTGTCCGCGCCACACGCAACAGATCAGCAACCGCGCGTGTCGCCGAGACCCTGCCGCACGACTCAGCCGTACGGCGTTTCGGCTGGACCATACCCATAACAGTTTCGGCTGGACCACACCCATGACATCCGACGGTCACACCTAAATTTTCGAGCGAAGCGAGACCGAACCTCACAGTTCGCGGCCCGTCTCGCGGGTCCCCGACCCCGGCGCCACCCGGACGCACACAGCCGCCGCGGGGCCGCGCGACACCACGGGGGCCCGCACACCCGGCGCCGCCCGCGCCGCCAACAAAAAGAGCCC